>NZ_CP109823.1:0-1355460 GCF_038723655.1 Burkholderia arboris | reverse complement strand
TAACGTGGGATGGCGTCATCCCGGCGATGAAGCATCGGTATCGGGCAGCGCCGCAGGCTGCACGCCCTTCTCCTGCGCTGAAGATTGCGCATAGTACAACGCTCCCAGCCTGATCCGCTCGCGCCCGGTCGCGATGCGATGCGCGTTCGTATCGCGCAACGAATAGACGCATCCGCAATATTCCTGCTGATAAAAATTCTCGCGCTTGCTGATTTCGATCATGCGAGCCGAACCACCGCCCTTGCGCCAGTTATATTCCCAATACAACAGTTCCGGATAGTGTGAGGCCGCGCGTTTACCGCAGTCGTTGATCTGCTGCATATTCTTCCAGCGCGAAATGCCAAGCGAACTGGTCATCACCGGAAAGCCGTGCTCGTGCGCGTACAGCGCAGTGCGCTCAAAGCGCATGTCGAAGCACATCGTGCAGCGAATGCCGCGCTCGGGTTCGTTCTCCATGCCGCGGGCGCGCGCAAACCAGTTGTCGCGATCATAGTCGGCATCCACGAACGGGATGCCGAATTTCTCGGCAAAACGGATGTTTTCATCCTTGCGCAGGTCGTACTCCTTGCGCGGATGAATGTTCGGGTTATAGAAGAAGATCGTGAAATCGATCGCCGATGCGACCATGGCTTCCATGACTTCCCCGGAACACGGCGCGCAGCACGAATGCAGCAAAACCTTCCGATGGCCGCCCGGTAAGGGCAGGGATTTGCGTTCGCCGGAGTTGGTCATCATCGTTTTACCTCACTCGATCACTGCCGCGTATCGCACGGCCGGCTGCTGATGCGCGTTGAACTCCAGCGATGCAGCCTCGTTGAATGCGACGGCCTTGCCCGCGATCGCATGCATCAGCAGGCCCCCCTGAATGCCACGGAAAATCACCGGGTCGATTGCTTTCTCACGTTCGGCAAGTGAGTAGCGGCGACGTTCGAACACGGGATTGGAGTCCTGGAAGAAAAATGGATCGGGTGCTCACGCCTGACTTTCAGGCGCAAGCATTGCGTGGAGGTGTGGCGCGGCCCGACGCGGGGTATGGGTCCGCAGCAGCTGGCTAAAAGGATCAAAGGCCAAGCGGCTAATGCGCCCGGGCGAACATGATAGTGGCTGAGCCGTGCAGGATGAAATGGTATCTTTTCATCGAACAATTAGTTTTGTTCATGTCCCAATGCAAAACTAGTCTCGCATCTTCGCATCCGCCCATTTCCACTCCCGTGCCGCCTTCACAAACGCCGCAAGATAATCGATGTCGTCATCAGCCTTGCGCGTGCCGAGGAAAATCTGCTTTGCAATGCCCGTCTCTCCAAGTTGCACGGGCGTGAGCGGCATCCAGCCCGCGTATTCCTCCGCGAGCCAGCGAGGTAACGCCGCCACGCCACGGCCGCTCGCCACCATCTGCAGCATGATGTCGGTCGTCTCGATCACCTTGTGGCGCTTCGGCACCATGTTCGCGGGCGTGAGGAACTGCGTGTATATGTCGAGCCGGTCCGTTTCGACGGGATACGTGATCAGCACCTCATCCTGCAACTGCTCCGGCATGACATACGCTTCTCCGGCCAGCGCATGGTTGTCGCCGACCACCAGCACCTGCTCGTAGTCGAACACCGGCTGAAAATGCAGGTCGGGTTTCTTGAGCGGGTCGGGCGTCACGAGCACGTCGATTTCATAGCCGATCAACGCGCCGATGCCGCCGAACTGGAAGCGCTGCTTCACGTCGACGTCGACATCCGGCCAGCGCGCGAGATAAGGCGACACCACCTTCAGCAGCCATTGATAGCACGGCGCGCATTCCATGCCGATCCGCAACGTGCCGCGCTCGCCCTGCGCGTACTGCTTGATACGCTCTTCGGCAAGTTCGAATTGCGGCAGCAACCGGTTCGCGAGGCTCAGCAGGTACTGTCCGGCCTGCGTGAGCCGCATGGAACGTCCCTCGCGCGTCCACACCGGCGTACCGAGCTGCTGCTCGAGCTTCTTCACCGCATGGCTGAGCGCCGACTGCGTGAGATTCAGCGTATCGGCGGCAGCCGTAAGCGAACCCTGCCGCGCCACTTCCCGCACGACCATCAGATGACTGCGATCCAGCATCGCTCACTCCATGAACAATTTTAATGTTTGCATGAAATAAATCCATTTTCATTCATGCAACAGGAACTATATCATCGCTTCCAGTTACTTTTCTTCTGATTAGCACACAGCACATGGTCACTATGCAGATCCACGCACATCGCACCATGAGAGTGACTAATGGTTGCATGCAATCAATTCATGCGCGGTCAACTGTGGCTCAGCGTCAAGTTAGCCCGGAAAGTCGATACCGATGAGACTGCCGAGTAAAGAATCAGAGAAGAAAAGCGGGAAACAAAGAGCAAACGCAGTTCATTTCAGAAATCAGGGTGCGAGATCGCAATGAGTAAAGAATTCACATTTGCCATTAACAGCATCTGTTTCGATGAAGACTATCACCCGTCCGGAAGTACGCGCATCACGACCAACTTTGCCAACCTGGCCAGAGGAACGAACCGCCAGGATAATTTGCGCAACACTTTCAGGATGATTGACAATCGCTTCAATGCCCTGGCTCATTGGGACAATCCTGCGGGCGATCGCTACTCCGTCAAACTTGAAATCATTTCCGTTGAAATGAACATTGACGAAGAAAGCAGCGATAACACACTCCCTTTGATCGAGATATTGAAACCAAATATTATCGATCTGAAAACCGACGAACGCATTGAAGGGATTGCGGGGAACAATTTTTCCTCTTATGTGCGAGATTACGACTTCAGTGTGGTATTACTGGAGCACAACAAGGATCAGCCCGAATTCAGCACGCCAGATAATTTTGGCGACCTGCATGGAAAGCTGTTCAAGAGCTTCGTAAATTCCAGCACTTACAGAAATCAATTTGCCAAACCGCCCGTTATATGCCTGAGCGTTTCGAGTAGCAAGACCTACCACCGGACTGCCAATCAGCACCCCGTATTGGGCGCCGAGTACCGGCAGGAGGAATATTCCCTGACGGACGAATATTTCGAAAAAATGGGTTTGAAGGTTCGCTACTTCATGCCGCCAAACAGTGCCGCACCTTTGGCCTTTTATTTTTCCGGCGATTTGCTTGCTGATTACACCGACCTTGAACTTATCGGCACCATCAGCACGATGGATACCTTCCAGAAGATTTACCGGCCGGAGATTTACAACGCGAATTCCCCGGCTGGAAAATCCTACCGGCCCAGCTTGAAGCACCAGGATTATTCGTTGACTCGAATTGTTTACGATCGGGAAGAACGCAGCCGGCTGGCTATCGAGCAGGGCAGGTTCGTCGAGGATCAATTCATCAAACCATACCGCGCCATTCTTGAACAGTGGTCCGCTGACTACGCTCTTTGACTAACAAAACGCAAGGCCGTCTACCGTGAAAAAATTACTACCCACTTCAACCGCTGGCAGTTTGCCTAAACCTTCCTGGCTTGCCCAACCCGAGACCCTTTGGTCCCCGTGGAAATTGCAGGACGAGGGATTGATCGAGGGCAAGCAGGACGCCTTGCGTTTGTCGTTGCAAGAGCAGCAGCATGCAGGCATCGATATCGTCAGTGACGGCGAGCAGACGCGCCAGCATTTCGTGACCACGTTTATCGAACACCTCAACGGCGTTGATTTTCAGAATCGCAAGACCGTTCGAATTCGCGATCGCTATGATGCGAGCGTGCCGACGGTCGTTGATGCGGTTTCCCGACAAAAACCGGTTTTCGTAGACGATGCCAGGTTTTTGCGCCAGCAAACCAAGCAACCCATCAAATGGGCGTTGCCGGGCCCGATGACCATGATCGATACGCTTTACGACGATCATTACAAGAGTCGCGAAAAGCTGGCCTGGGAGTTCGCAAAGATCCTGAACGAGGAAGCCAGGGAACTGGAAGCTGCCGGCGTCGATATCATTCAATTCGACGAGCCCGCATTCAATGTTTTCTTCGATGAGGTGAATGACTGGGGCGTCGCTACCCTGGAAAGGGCGATTGAAGGTCTCAAGTGTGAAACCGCCGTGCATATATGCTATGGCTATGGCATCAAGGCCAATACGGACTGGAAGAAGACGCTGGGGTCGGAGTGGCGGCAATACGAGGAAGCCTTCCCCAAGCTGCAAAAATCCAGTATCGGCATGGTTTCGCTGGAGTGTCACAACTCGCACGTTCCCATGGAACTGATCGAGCTCATTCGAGGCAAGAAGGTGATGGTGGGGGCCATCGATGTCGCAAGCGATACCATTGAAACCCCCGAGGAAGTCGCCAGCACGTTGCGCAAAGCCCTTCAGTTTGTGGATGCCGACAAGCTCTATCCTTGCACCAACTGCGGCATGGCCCCGTTGTCGCGCGCAATCGCGAGAAGCAAGCTGAGTGCTTTGAGCGCAGGCGCGGAAATCGTCCGACAAGAACTCTCGAACTAGTTCCGCGCTGAAGTCGGAAGTCGTGCTCGGGGAATCGAAGGCCGCGAGGATGTCGGGGAGTGCCATGAAATGGCGCCCTGAATCTGTCGAATTACGCCGCCTCGATTGTTCCGAGCCGCACCCAGTATTCGGTATCTACCATGTCACTTTCCAGCACGGCCATCGAGCCTTTGAGCTTTCGCGAATCGCTCGGGCATTACGCATCCGGTATCACGGTGATTGCATCGCACGTCGATGGCGAGCCGATCGGCTTCACTTGCCAGTCTTTCTATAGCGTGTCGACGAGCCCGCCGCTGGTGTCGTTCAGCGTCATGTCCAGTTCGGCCAGCTATCCGAAAATTCGCCAGGCAGGTCGATTCGTCGTCAATATCCTGTCGGACGAGCAAGTCGGGATTTCCAATCAATTCGCTCGGCGAGGCACGGACAAGTGGCACGGCGTCGAATGGCAGGAATCGCCGCTGGGTAATCCGATCATTGCCGGCAGCCTTCACTGGCTCGATTGCGAAATTTATGCCGAACACGCCGCGGGCGATCACCTGATCGTGATTGGCGAAGTGAAAGCGTTGGACCTGCAAGCCACTGCCGCTACGCAGCCCTTGCTGTACTTCAGAGGACAGTACTGCAACATCGCCGGCGCATAGCCCGGTTCGAGCGCTTTCCGCCGCTGGGCGCCCGCGCATTGGTTCTTCCATGTCGCCAGCCTGCCAGGGACTGGCATCCCCGTCGTTGCCCTGCGCCATCACCAGGCGCCGCTGCGACGACGCTCCTCCCACTTGCAAGGTATCGAGCCGTCTTGAGTTCATTGAAACAGGCGCTAAACGACGGGCGCTTCGTCTGCGTGCTTGAGGTCGTTCCTCAACAGTCCCCTTCGCGCCTGGCCGCGCTCGAGCCAATCGTGCAACGCGGGCACCTGGCAGGCTGGCCGCTACTGCCAGCTTTCGCCGATCGTGTCGGCCTGCACTCGGACCTGAGCCCCTTGGAAGCCGCTGAAGCATTGGGAAATCCGGCCTCATCCTTGCTGCACTTTTCAGGCAAGGATCGCGAGCGTGCCGACTTGCTGCTTCAGATGGACTCGATGAAGGCCCTTGGTGTGGAGCAATTGTTGCTGCTCAGTGGGGATCGCCTGCCAGGCCACCATGATCAGGCACAAGTGCGCTATCTGGAGTCGGTACCTGCGCTGCAAATTGCCCGCGAACACGGCCCGGACTGGCTGTTGGGCGCTGCGCTGAACCCGTTCAAATACCGTGAAGAAGAAGGCGGCGCACAGTACCTGAAAGCGCAGAAGAAGCTTCTGGCTGGGGCGGATTTTCTCACCCTGCAACTCGGCTTTGACGCCGCCAAGCATATTGAAGCCCGGACCTGGATGCGCGCTCAGGCAAGCATGAAACCCATGCTGGCCTGTGTGATGGGGGTGACCGACAAACGCGCGGCCCTTCTGCAGGCCGTACCCGGCATCGTCATCACCGAATCCATGCGAATGCTGTTGGGCAGGGAGCAGCGGGTATCGCAAGCCTATGCCAGCGCACGAAGTGTCGAGCGCCTGGCGTTGCAGATACTGGGCCTGCAATTGATGGGCTATGCCGGTGCTCATGTGTCCGGGGTGCATACGCTTGATGAACTGCTTTCGTTGGAGCAGGCGATCACCGAGCAGCGGGACAGCGTGACCTCATTGACCGAATGGAGCGAGCGATGGCGTGCAAGCTGGCAGCTGCCTGGGGTGCCCCAGGTTAGCTTCACGCCCGAAAGCGGTGCCTGGGAAATGGGGCAATCCGGCGTCACCGCCACCCGCCGGGAACGCCTGCGACATAGGCTGCTCTCTTCCATACATGATCGATTCTTCAGTCGCACGGGATGGCTCAGCAGAGCCTTTGGCTGGAGTGTGACGCGGTCGATCTGGAAGGTCGGCATGGCTGCGAATGCCCTGCATGCAATCGAACGGACGATCAAGCGGCCGCTGGTCGGTTGCGATACCTGCGGCCGCTGCCGCTTGCAGGACACCCTGTACGTATGCCCCGAGACCTGCCCCAAAGGCCTGGCGAATGGCCCCTGTGGCGGCACCCGGCTCAATCGTTGCGAATTTGGCGACCGGGAGTGCGTGCACAGTGTCAAATACCGGATTGCCAAATCTGCCGATCAGTTGGCTGTGCTGGCGCAGACGTTGATTCCTTGCATCGAAGCAGACAACAGGCACCGCAGCTCCTGGCCCGAATGGTTCGAGCCGGAAGACCCTACGCAGGGCGCTGAATCAAACCCCCGAGAATGGAAGCCGGCCAGGCGGCCGTTACGACGCCGAAAGTGATCGGTGGCCGAAACTACGCCTTGAACGGTCATTCAATCTGGTTTCCTGAGTGACTGTGGGTGGCCGCTAGCTGCTGCTAGCCGCGCCTCGCTCCGCCACGGCCAGCCCGAACAGGACATCGAAAGTCGCACTCACGTCGAACTCGATCCCCGCATCCATCATGGTTGTCATCGAACCGGGAATCCCTGACGCTCGAGAAACTCGGATACCACGGGCTCCCAGACCTCGACACCGTGCGCGAACAGCATGTGCCCGTTCTTCTCGAACGGCGGAAGCAGCCGATAGTCGGCACTGCCACCGGCGCGAACGAATGCATCGTGCCAGGCGCGGCTATACGTCGGAGCGAAATACTGATCGTTTTCGGTATAGATCCAGAGCATCGGGACACGCGCCGTTGTTCCGAACCGAGAATACATGGCTTCCAGTCGTTCGCCCTGACATGGCACACCGGGATGCCCGACCGGGTCCCCGCCGGAACCGCCTGCGAAGTTGATTGCCCCGACCACGCCGTCCGGATTGTCGGCTGCCATGGCCGTCGTGACGAAGCCACCGACCGATTGCCCGACAATGACGATGCGATGCGGGTCGACATGGGGTTGCCGCCTCGAGTAATCCAGTACGGCAAGCTCTTCAGCGCGAGCCGCATCGATCATCGGGGCATAGTCCTTCTGGCGGCATTTACCGCTATATTCCGGATCGAACTGCGTGCCGAACTGACCATAGCCGATGCGCGTAGGTTCAAATACGGCGAAGCCTCGTTTCACAAAAAAAGCAACTTGCCGGGTGAAGCGAAAACGCGGCGGCGTGCCGCGATCCGTTCCGCTGCGACCATGATTGAGAATCAGGATCGGGAACGGCCCTTCGCCATCCGGAAGGAATTGCGTGATCGCAACCTTGCCCGTCTGTTCCGTCCCGTAGAAATCCTTGACGGTCACGTCGATTGTCGAGACGGATTCGTGCAGGTCCGACCTGAGCTGTTCGGCGTGGACGCCGGGAATCACGAGCGCAAGGCCAATCCAAAGCAGGCGTCGGGTCATTGTCATAGGGTCTACATATCGAAAATGGATGGCTTCAGCACGGCAATCGCTGAAGCGTGACGCGCGCCGTCACACACGACGCCCCAGCAATTGCCCCGGCCAACCCTCCACGTCGAAGGTCGAAATTCGCTCATACCCGCAGGACTCGTAAAAACGCACCAGCGCGCCCGTCCCGCCGCCGTAGCAGTCCACGCGCAGGCGCGCCACCCCCGCAGCCCGGGCGCGGTCGTCCGCAAAGGCCATCAGGCGCCGGCCGACACCGCGCGCCTGTGCGTCGCGCGCCGCCACCAGCACTCTCACATAGATTTCCGGCTCGGTTGCGGCAGGCACGTAGGGCATGGCTTCGCCCAGGATCAATGCGCCCAGAATGCGGCCCTCCGGCCCTTCCGCCACCCACGCTTCGGGCAGCGCACAGGCTTCGGTCACGAGCGCGATCCGCTTGGGCGACGTCGACCAAGGCTCGCGGCCCCATTGCCCTTCGTTGCCGATGGCGACGAACCAGGCGATCACCTCGTCAAAGATGCCCAGCACCGCCGGCACGTCAAGCGTGCTGGCACGGCGAATCACCCGCTCGTCGGTTCCTGTCACCGTCACGTTCCACTCTCCTTCGCCGGATTCGACGACCGGCGCACGATTGTTTGCAAAGGCGGGCGGGCAGGCCCGCTACGGTACCGACCTTCAACCCGGTCGATCAGCGCAACGTCTGGCGGCCCACGATGCCCCGATGTCGCCCGTCGCGGCAAAACTATACAATCGATGCGACGCATCGAAGACATGAAGCGCCTGCCGCCCAATCTCGTCTGCCGCCATGACATCACCCGCTGCCCCTTCGCCTTCCGCCCCGCCGGTCCTCGGCGTCTACCGGCAACTGGCGGACCCGTCCGCCGGACAATGGATCGTCAGCCGCTCCGAACGCGCGCACATGTACCGCATCCAGCATCGCCGGCCCGACGGCAGTACGTCGGTCGATACGGTCGTCGACGCGGACAACCTCGACGCGAAGCTGCACAAGTGGCTTCGGGAAGGCTTCGTCCGGCGCGAAACGGACGACCGCGCCGCCCCCGCGCATCGCGGCGGCTTCATGCAGGACCTGCGGCGCGCGCATGCGTCGCGACCGGCGCCAGCCGTCGACGCGACGCATACCGCGCACGTCGGCGGCGTGCCGATGCCGCGCGGCCCGGGCGGGCCGCTCGTGCCGCCGACGAACCCCGCCTACCTGTTCACCGCGCGGGCGGCGAACGTGCTCGAAGACATCGTCGAGAACCGCCGCATCCTGTTGATCGGCCATACGGGCACCGGCAAGACGAGCCTCGTCGAGCAGGCGGCCGCGCAGGCCGGCCACGGCGTGCTGCGCTCGAACATGAACGGCCAGACGACGGTCGGCGACTTCGTCGGCTTCTGGACCGTCAAGGGCGGCGAGACGATCTGGGTCGACGGCGTGCTGCCGACGGCGATGCGCGAGGGCCTGTGGCTGATCGTCGACGAGATCGACTTCGCGGAACCGGCGATCCTCGCGGTGCTGACCGCCGTGCTCGAACCGGGCGGCCGTCTGCTGCTGAAGGAGAAAGGCAACGAGATCGTCGTGCCGCACCCGTCGTTCCGGCTGTTCGCGACCGCCAACGCGGTGGGCGCGATGGGACAGTTCCGCCACCTGTACCAGGGCGCGAACGTGATGAACGAGGCGTTCCTGGACCGCTGGCGCGTGTACCACCTCGACTATCTGCCGCCGGCCGACGAGGCGCGCGTGCTGCAGCGGACCTTCGGCGCGGCGATGTCGCCGGCGATGGCCGCCACGCTCGCGGCGATCGCGGCCGACTGCCGTGCCGCGTTCGTCCGCGAGGATCTCGCCAGCGCGTTCTCGACGCGGCGCCTGCTCGACTGGGCCGCGCTGATGCTGCGCACCGGCGACCCCGAATCGGCCGCCGGCCCGACGCTCTACGCGAAGGTCGGTGCGGATGACGCCGACCTGATCCGCAGCATCATCCGCCACTACATCGACGTCGAGGCCTGACGCGATGGACCGGGACGACGACGCGCGGTCGCTGCACCTGACCCGGCTCGCCCGCACGCTCGCGCAACGGCACGGCATCGAAGTGCGTTTCGCGAGCCACGGGCCGGTCGTGCAGCGCGACGTGCTGGTGCTGCCCGACACGCTGCTCCGGGGCGGCATCGACGACGACGCGATCACCGGCTTCGTCGACCTGTATGCCGCACGCGAGCGCTTCGGCGCGACCGACACCGTGGCCGCGCTGGCGTCGCCCGCCGTGCGGGCCATTGCGCAGGCGATCGACGACCGGCGCGCGGCCGGCTGTCTCGTCGCGATCTATCCCGGTGCGAAGGCGTTCCTGGGCCGGATGCGGGCGGTGTCGTCCGCCGACATGCTGCGCCGGTGGCCGCACATGGCGTGGCGCGACAAGCTGCTGTCGCGCCTCGAACGCGCGTTGTGGGACGAACAGCCGTCCGCCCTCGAGCGCATGCCGTCGCTCGACGCCACGCTGGCCGCATCCGGCGATCTCGTCGGCGAAGCCCGCGCCGCGACCTCGACGGCCGACAGCATCCGCGCGGCACGGCGGATCGTCGAACGCGTGCGCGCGCTGGCGTCGGCCGGCGCGAACAACATGATGTTCACGGCCGATCCGGGCGGCACGCTCGACAGCGACACCGTCGCCGCCGAGTTCGAACCGGACGGCCGGGGCACATCGGACGACGCGCGTGCGCCGGTGGCGGCCGAATCCGGCGCCGGGGCGCTCGCCGACACGGAATCGTCGACGGCATCGCCGGCGCCGGGCGATGCGGCGCCCGGCGCGATCCGCCTGTCGGCGGACAGCCGGCCGCTGTTGTCGGTTCCACTGACCACCGCATTCGACACGGTGACGGACTTCACCGGCCACGGCGAACCGGCGCGCTGGCATCGTCTGCGCGGCATGGCCCGCGCGCAGACCGAGCCGCTCAAGCTTCAGCTCGAACGCGCGCTGAAAGTCGATGAGCAGACACGCTGGAAGCGCGAACAGGAGCGCGGCGAGCTCGACCGGACCGCGCTCGCCCGCCTCGTGACGTCCCCCGGTTACCGCACGCCGTTCCGCGTCAAACGCACGGCGCCCGGGCGCGACGCGGCGGTCAGCCTGCTGATCGACTGCAGCGGCTCGATGGCCGGCAGGAAGATCGAACTCGCGACGCTTTGCGCCGCTGCGCTGTGCGACGCGCTGATGCAGCTCGGCTTTGCATGCGAAGTGCTCGGCTACAGTTCCGTCGAGGATGCGGCGATGCACGCGCATTACCAGCGCTGGATCGACGACGGCCGCAGCACATTCGGCTACAACCGGTTCGTCGAACGGCTCGACCTGCGCGTCTACAAGCGGTTCGATTCCGACAACCCGAGCGGCGTCGCCTGCGTCGAATGCGGCCACGAGAACCCCGACGGCGAGGCGTTGAGCTGGGCCGCCGAGCGCCTGCTGTCGACGCGCGCGCGCCGGCGTATCCTGATGGTGCTGTCGGACGGCTATCCGGCCACCGGCGACGGCCACCCGGCGATCCTGCGCACCGACCTGCGCGCACGCGTCGAAGCGCTGCGCGAACGACGCGTCGAACTGATCGGCGTCGGGATTCTCGACGACGCGGTCGAGTCGTTCTATCCGGTCAGCAGCGTGGTCGAGCACCTGAACGAGCTGCCGGGCGCGGCGTTCGCCGTACTGAGCGATACGCTGCTGGATCGGCGGTAGCCGTCGGCGCGACAGGTCGGCGCGCGCGTCGATTCGCAGGCGCGTCACATCGGGCGACTAGCATCTCGACGGCCAACGCGAATCGCAGCCGCCTGCGGGATGCCGCTTTCCACTGCGCTCGATCGGCCAGCCGGTTCCGATGCGCGTGCGTCAGGCAGCACGAATCTTGCTCCGCGCCCGTTCGACTTTCACCCGACGGCGGATTCGGCCACATCTTCCTGCCACCGCCACCCGCACGAAACTGCCCATGCCCAGGAAAAAATCCAGCATCTGGTTGCGGCATCTCGCGCTGTTCTCCATTGCGACCGGCGCACGTCCGAAGAAGCCTGCCGCCAGGCAGCGACCGGCAGCCAAACGGGCGAGCAAGCCGGCGGCCAAACCGACCGCCACCGCCCGCGCCGCCCGACGCACCGGCGCGGTGCGTCCCGCCCCCGCGCCGTCTGACATGGCGCCCGGCACGTGGCGCCGCTCGTTTCATTCCGCCGGCCCGAGTGCCGGCCGGCTCGTGAACCATCTTGCGTATGCGCTGTATCTTCCCGCCGCACCGGCGACGACAGCGGGCATGCCGGCCGTCGTCATGCTGCACGGCTGCAAGCAGACTGCCGAGTCGTTTGCGGCGGGCACGCGCATATGCGGCCTGGCGGAACGGGCGGGGTTCGCCGTGCTGTTTCCCGAGCAGGCCGCCACAGCTCACCCGCACCGCTGCTGGCACTGGCATGACGATGCGACCCGGTCCGAAGCCGCGGCGGTCGCGTCGCTGGTCGACGCCGTCGTGCAGCAGTACGGCTTCGACCGCGACCGGATCTACGTCGCGGGCATGTCCGCCGGCGCCGGACTCGCCGCGGCGCTGGCGATCCGCCATCCCGAGCGCTTCGCGGCGGTCGGCCTGCACTCCGGGCCGGCCATCGCGCCGCCGCTGTCGACGATGGCCGCCATGAGCCTGATGCGTCACGGCATCCGCGACGATCCGGTACGCGTGGTCGACGCCTGCGCCGACATCGCGGCCTATCCCGGCATGCCGGCCCTCGTCGTGCACGGCGAACTCGATACGGTCGTGACCGACCGGAACGCGCAGCAACTCGGCATCGCGTTCGCCCGGCTCAACCGGCTCGTCGACGAACACGGCGCGATACGCGTCGGCGAGCAACGCTCCTGTGCGCGCGACGATGCGCACTACACCGACTATCTCAAGGGCGGCCGGCTCGTCGTCAGGGTATGCATCGTCAGCCGGCTGCGGCATGCGTGGAGCGGCGGCGACCCGCGCGAACCGTTCCATTCGGCCAGCGGGCCGGACGCCACCGCGATGTTCTGGCATTTCTTTCGTCGCCAGCGCCGCAAGCGAGGGGAATGACGCGCGACACCCGTACCGGCTTCTCGCGACCGGCCGCCGCCATGGCGTCATGCCCGTTGCGCCAGCGCTGCCGCGTTCGCGCGATCGCCCGCACGCCGGACCGGCAGCCGCACCCGAAAGGTCGTGCCGCGCCCGGGCTCGCTGGTCACGTCGATCGCGCCGCGATGGCGCTCGACGATGCCGTGCGACACCGACAGCCCGAGCCCCGTGCCCTGCCCGACCGGCTTCGTGGTGTAGAACGGATCGAAGATCCGCCGGACGACGTCGGGCGTCATGCCCGTGCCGGTGTCGCTGATGGCGATCGATACCTGGTCGCCGTCGCTCGACGTGCGGATGGTGATCACGCCATGCTCGGGAATCGCCTGCGCCGCGTTGACCAGCAGGTTCATGAATACCTGGTTCAGTTGCGAAGGCAGGCATTCGACGTGCGGAACCTCGCCGTAGTCGCGCACGACGTCGGCCTTGTACTTGAGTTCGTTATGAACGACGTTCAGCGTACTCTCGAGCCCCGCATGCAGATCGACCACGCGCCATTCGTCGCTGGCCGGGCGCGAGAAATCGCGCAGGTCCTGCACGATCCGCCGCACGCGCAGCGCACCGTCGATCGACTCGTCGATCAGCGTCGCGATCTCGTCGCGCACGTAGTCGAGATCCGCTGCGCGGCGCGCGGCCGCCAGCGCGTCGCGGGTGGCCGGATCGAGCTGCGGCAGCGCGGCTTCATGCGCCGCGACCACGTCGAGCAGGCTGCGCACCCATGTCTTCAACGTATTGAGGTTCGCGCTGACGAAGCCGATCGGATTGTTGATCTCGTGCGCGACGCCGGCCGCGAGCTGGCCGATCGACGCGAGCTTTTCCGACTGCAGCAGCTGCTCGTGCGTTTCCTCGAGCACCTGCAGCAGGCGCCGCTGTTCGTCCTTCTCCTGTTCGAGCAGCGCGTGCGCAGCCTTGCGTTCGTCGATCTCGGTCGCCATGTTCTCGCGCGTGCGCTGCAGCATCTGTGTCGTCTGCTCGTAGCGGCGCAGTGCGCGTTCGAGCTCGTCGGTGCGCAAGCGCACGAGCCTCTCGAGCGTGTCGGTCATGCCGCGCAGGAAGGTTGTGCGCGCATCGAAGCGGCACAGCATCAGCGTGACGACCAGCGTCGCCATCGTGAACAACGCGACCGTCGTCGCGAGCCACGGCGCATCGACGCCTTGCGCGGCGCCACAGCGTGCGTCCGGCGCGAAATGCGCGGCCGCCATGCCCGTGTAGTGCATGCCGGTGATGGCGAGGCCCATGATGATGGCCGCGCCGACGCGTTGCGCGGTCGCATGGCGCGCCTGTTGCACGCGCAACGCCTGCGCAATCCAGAGCGCGGCCGTCGATGCGATCACGGCAATGCCGATCGAGGCGGCGAACAGCGCGGCATCGTAACGAATGCCCGGCTGCATGTGCATCGCGGCCATCCCCATGTAATGCATGCCGGCAATGCCGCCGCCCATCAGCACGCCGCCCGCGCACAGCCGCCGCCAGCCCAGCCGCGCGCGCGTGACGACGTTCAGCGCGAAATACGACACGAGCACGGCGATCGCCAGCGAGATGCCCGTGCCCTGCCATGCATAGCCGAGCGGAATCGGCAGCGAGAACGCGAGCATGCCGACGAAATGCATCGACCAGATGCCGGTGCCCATCGCGGCCGCGCCGCCGCCCAGCCACGCCCGCTTCAGCTTCGGGTTGTCGAGCAGCGAAATGAATGCCGCGAGATCGAGCGTCGTATAGGAGGCCAGCGTCGCGATCGCCAGCGACAGTACGACGAGCGGCAGGTTGTAGGTGCCATGCATGATCGGGCGCCTGGAGCGGGTTGAATGCATCGCCGCGGTGCGCGGTTGATCGCGCACCGCGGCCGTCACGCCATCGTTGCGCGGTCAGGCCGGCGGCGCGCCGGCGTTGGGCGCCTGCGCCGACGCAGCCGGGCCGGCCAGCACGAGGATGTCGAACGGCGTGCCTTCCCGCGTCTCGAAGCGCCGCACGAGTTCGATCTGGTGCGCCGACATCACGCTGCCCTTCGTCATCAGCAGCACGCCGCGATGCGTACGCAGATCGTCGGCGAGCCGCATCCCCTCGCGCAGCTGCGCCGACTTGATCTCGGCGACGGACGCCGCGATGCCGAGACTCGCGGGGTCCCGCATCAGCTCGACGAAGCGCGCGACGAGTTGCGGGTCGTAGCGGACGCTCGCCTGCGAGCGCAACACGTCGATTGCCTGCTCGATCGAATGCGGCACACCGATTTCACCGTGACGCAACCCTTCGAAATCGCGTGCGATCGCCACGATCCGCGAGCCGAGCGGGATCGCATCGCCGACCAGTCCGTCCGGCGTGCCGCGTCCGTTGAAGCGCTCGTACTGATGCAGCACGATCGATGCGACCTTGTGCAATTGCGCGACCGGCGTCAGCACCATCTGCGCACGCAGCGGATGTTCGTGGAACAGCCGGTGCTCGTCCGTGCTCATGCGCGTGAGCGGCTTGTGCAGCAATTCGTCCGGCAGCGACAGCTTGCCGATGCCGTGCAACAGCCCCGCGAAATAGACGTCCTGCGCGTGCAGTTCGCTCATCTCCGCCGCGAGCGCGAGCCGGCGTGCGATCTCGCCGACCCGCATCGCATGCCCGCTTGCGGCCCCGCAGCGAAGCTCGATCATGCTCGCGCAGACCTGGACCATCGCCGTGAAGCTGCTTTTCAGGTCGCGTTGCGCGGCTTCCAGGAACATCACGGTCTGGCCGAGTTCCTCGGTACGCGCGCGCACCTGCGTTTCGAGCTCCGTATTGAACAGCCGCAGCGCGTCGTTCTGCGCTTCCGTCAGCGCGGCCAGCCGGGCCGCTTCGCGGCGCAGGCGACGCTGCTCCAGCGCCTGCTCGATGGTCAGCAGCAGGTCGTGATCGTCCCACGGCTTGTTCAGATAGCGATACACGCCGCCGTCGTTGACGGCCTGCACGACCGACGCGATTTCTGCATAACCGGTCAGCAGGATGCGCATCGTGTCCGGGTACAGCGCCCGTGCGCGCGCCAGAAACTCTGCGCCGCTCATGTGCGGCATCCGCATGTCGGACACGATCAGGTCGACATCGGTCGACGCCAGGATCCCGAGTGCGGCCTCGCCGCTCTCGGCAGTCAGGATGTCGTAGCCGGCGGGCCGGAACACGCGCCTGAGTGCCGACAGCACGTTCGGTTCGTCGTCGACCAGCAGGATCGACGGTACGCGGTACGCGTCGCCGGATGCCGACGTTGAGCTGGATGTGTCGAGCAGCGCAGCATTGACGCCGTTTATTGCAGATGTCGTCATAATTGGCCTCGGTTCAATTATTCACACCCTCTCTGCAACATCGGCCGCCTTCGCGTTTTCCATATTGGTGGAAACGCTAATCCTTCCGATGACTTCCACTTCCGGCCTGGCTTCAACCCGCGTGCAGCGCGCGGGCGCTGCGTCGTTGCCGTGCGCGGCTCGCGCCGATAGTCAATGTCCCATTCCGCTTCGTCGGCTCGCACGAAGCCGTGTCGTTCGGAGAAGCGGTTCGAGTCGCCATCGCGCAATGCGCCCACACGAACGGGCATCCGGTGTTCGCCGGCTTCGGCAAAACGCTCGCGCAGCACGGCGGCGCCGATGCCCTTGCCCTGTTGCTCGGGCGCGATGGACCGGTGATCGCGCCGCCAGCGATCTGCCGCCGGGCGAACCACGTCGAAGCGCACGCACGCCTTGCCGGCTTCGATGAAACGGCAGAACGCCGGGGCGAACGACGCGAGAAACCGGTCGCGCGCACGCTGCGGATCGAAACGACCGATGCGTTCGAGGCGGTCGCGCATCGCGGCGATGCGGATGGCGACGAGGGTTCGGCATCGGATTGCGCGACGGGGACGAAGGTCAGGTTCATCGGCTGGCGGGATGCTCGGAAGCAAGTGCTCGGCGTGGCGGCGCAGCGCTGCCCGGGTGCCGAGGACGAACATCCGCGCGTGTCGATGCGTTGCGCTCGCGTGGTCGGAAATCGCGGGTACTTGCCGCCCTCGTCTTCGAAAACGCCGTGCCGCCCCTCCCACGTCGGCGCGCACCAGCTTGTCTGCGGCGCGGTCGAGATTGCCGAATTCGAACTGGGACGCCCCACGCGTCAAATGCTGGGACGGGTTGCCGATTGCATTGGGGAAACGCATCGCGTAACCGGAATTGTCACGTTCCGCAGTGATCAGCGTGACGACGCGGACCTCGATAACACTTCGTCTCGATGCCGCTCCTATAAGGGAAACTCCGTAAAGCGTCAGGTTATCAAACGAGATTAACTTATATCAAACAAATTTTGACGTCGAATTATGTTCCTGATATGTTTTTTGCACTTGCAAAGCACGACCCGGCTGCGTGGGTGCTCGTCGAAAAAGTTCGTGCACGTCGCCTGTGACTGAACGGGACTCTCGATCAGTCTGCAAGGACGGCCGGTATTTCCGGCTCGCTTGTTGTCGCAGGTGGCGCATGGTCCGGTTCCCGCATCGCTGACCTCGCTCGCAGGAACTGCGCGAGCGTGAAGCACGGTGCTGCAGTACTTCTTCGAAATGCCATCGGAGAAGCGTCTGGTTCAGCACGGCGATCCGCCCGCGTTATTCGGCTGTGCGGATTCGGTACCGCAGTTCGCCCGGATTACGAATACGGCAGAAGGCAGGACAAGTCGACATGTTTAGCGTTTCACAACTAAAAATTTTAAGGACGCCAAAATGAGTAAATTCAGCAAGCCGATCTGACGAATATGACACCGGTCGTTGCGGCCGAGGCGACGCGCGGGCCGTGCGCCGTCACCTGCATTCGAATACAACACACGCCGTTTCAATCCACCCCGAAACTATTCCTGACAGTGACATGCAGATGAAAAGCAAAATAATCAACGTCAGCGTTATCGCTTTTGCCGCCTTCGCAGCATCTTCGGCAGCAATGGCACAGTCGTCAGTCACCCTGTATGGCATGCTCGATGCGGGCATCGGCTACACGTCGAACGTCAATGGTCACAAGCGGTTCGGCCTCGATGGCGGTGCAGCCGGGTCGAACAAGTGGGGCCTCAAGGGGCAAGAGGATCTCGGCGGCGGCCTCCAGGCGGTCTTCAAGATCGAGAATGGTTTCAACATCTCGACAGGCGGCATTGGTGGTCAAGGGCCTATTGGTTCCACGCGTTCGCTGTTCAACCGCCAGGCCTACGTCGGCCTCGCGTCCGATCAGTACGGTACCCTGCGTATGGGGCGCCAGCTTGACGCCGTGACGGAAATGGTTCAAGGCCTCACGGGTGACGCCATTTCGGCGACGACATTCTCGACGCCAGGCGACGTCGACAACAACGACAACACGACGAACCAGAACAGCGCCGTGAAGTACATTTCGCCGATCATCCACGGCTTCCAGGCTGAAGGCGCGTACTCGTTCGGCGGCGTTGCCGGTGCAATGGGTTCGGGTCAATCGTGGTCGGCGGCTGCGACCTACGCTCAAGGCGGCCTGACGGTCGCCGGCGGGTACTTTCACGCAACGAACCAGGGTGAGAACGGCTGGCTGAACGCAACGGCGCAACCGAGTTTCGGCGGCGCGCTGGGCTATCCGAGTTCGGGCTACAACGGTGGCAATGCGTTCAAGAGCGCGGGCATCGCGCAAATCGCGACTCAGTACCAAATTGGGCCGTATACGGCTGGCTTGCGCTACTCGAACGCCCAATACCAGGGCAACAACGGCCAGCCGTCGATCCACTTCAACGTGCTGGGGGCCCTCCTGCAGTACCGGGTCACGCCGGCGCTGTCGCTGGCTACCGGGTACACCTACGTGTACGGTTCCGCAGCCACCCCCACGCAAGCTGCCGAAGGTCGCACGATGGCGTCGATCAACCAGGTGTCGCTGGGTGCAACGTACTCGCTGTCGAAGAGCACCGCGCTGTACGCGATGGGGGCCTACGTCCATGCTCAGGGCGCTCAGGCTTCGGCTGCCGACTTCGGCGCCACCTCATCGGGCGGCAACCAGGTTCAGGTCAACATCGGCATGTTCCACGGTTTTTGATCGCCACCCCGGAAGTCCGGAGTAATGGCCGCATTACTCCGGCAAAGAACACTTCTGCCGGCAGGGCTGTACGTCAAACATCCGGCTCGATGATGCGCAGCACATCAGTCTCGCCGGCCTCGAGCGTCGAAAGCCAGGCGACGCGACAGGACACACGCGGCGCCCCTCGGCGAGATCGCGCTTGATCGGCGGCGGCGATGCCGGCACCACGCCCAGCCCCTCGACGGCCGCGCCGAGCTGAAACGTGGCGCCGGGAAGACGACGGCGGGCCAGGTTCATTGGATGGCGGGTTCGTGCGGGGCCACTGCCCGTGTGGCGATGCAACGCGACACGGGACGTCGGTTGCGAACGACCTCGTCAGGGTGCCTCGATGCCTTCCGCCCGCGTGGCCAGGAATCGCAGATACTTGTCGTCCTCGTCTTCGAACAGCTCCGGCCCGCCGCCCATGTAGGCGCGCATCAACTCATCCGCGGCGCGGTCGAGATCGCCGAGTTCGAACTGGCACTGGCCGAGCCTCAAGTGCAGGAACGGGTTGCCGATCGCATTGGGGAAATGCATCGCGTGGCCGAGATTGTCGCGGCCGGCCGCGTAGTCTTCCTGGAAGAAATTCGCGTCGCCGATGGCGGCCATCAACCAGGTGCCGGCCTCCCAGTTGGTCTTGGGCTCGGGAAGCAGATCGAACGCCTCCCAGTACTTCGCCAGCGCGC
This sequence comes from Burkholderia arboris, assembly GCF_038723655.1. Taxonomy (NCBI): domain Bacteria; kingdom Pseudomonadati; phylum Pseudomonadota; class Betaproteobacteria; order Burkholderiales; family Burkholderiaceae; genus Burkholderia; species Burkholderia arboris. Next base: position 1,335,865 of record NZ_CP109823.1, on the reverse strand, counting down.
CTTCGAAATCCTCGTCTTCCGCCAACGCGTCGCCTGCCTCGCTCAGCGCGCCGATGCGCTCGTAAAGTGCGTTGTCGAGTTCTGCCATGGGGGTCCTTGTCCGGGAGAGGGAAGTGGCGTCGTGGTGCGAACGGGGGCGATGCGATCGTGGTGTCGCCCGCTCCGCCCATCGTCGATGTCTGGTTGGCTCAACAGCCCAACAGTGACGCAGCATACCCGAGCGGAGTGAAGGATGTGCGTCGGTTCCCGGTGTATCCACCCGGTTTGTACGGAATGATCGTCACGGCTGCATGGCGTTCACTCGCACGATCACCCTACGGCACAACGGCGCGACCGGAACCGTGACGGTCACGTCAGCGCTTTGGCTACAGCAGGCAGCACGAGACCGGCATGCTCACGAACTCACGCATTCCGGCACCACGGGGTCGTTGCTGCCCGTGTAGATGAATCCGTCGGAGATCCATTGATTCGAGTCGAGTCGATACCAAAGCCGCGTAGCGCCCCAGTTTCCATTCACGGAGTCGCCGTACTGGTGGCAAGCGAGCTGCACGGTGCGCCCATTCTCGAGCGAACCGACAATCGGCGCCGACAACGAAGGCGCGCTGCGCAGATTCGCCGGACCCGGTGCCTGTACACGTGCGCTCACGGGCGTGGGCGGATCGCCGGAATCCGCGCTCCCGTAGTTGACCAGCCATGCCTGCGGGGAGACGCGCCGCTGATTTCGAACCGCGTATCCCGAATACGGCGCAGTACCCTCGAAGAATTGCCAGCCGCCGATCGTCATGCCATTGACGGACACGTCATTGCCATCCTTGCTCAATGAAAAGTGAACATGCGGCCCCGTCGTTTGCCCGCCGCACGGCAAGCCGTTTCCGACGCTGCCGAGATATTCCCCCTGACGGACACGCGTGCCGCTGTTCAGCGACGTCAGCTGGACCATGTGGTAATAGGTCGTCGCATAGCCATTGTCGTGAACCACCTTCACGATTGCGCTGCCGTTGCGCTCGCAGCTCTTGTAAAGATAGCCGTCTCGCGCCGCCAGCACGCGGCCGTTACCCCCCGAGAAATCGAGGGAATTGTACGGCCTGCTTTGTCCGGACCAGCCGTGTGCGCCGCCGGTCCAGTACCACCCCGCATTCGATTCCCACGGCAACGCAAGGCCCGGTTGCGGCAACGCAGCCGACCGTGGTGCAAGCGCGGTGCGCCGTGACGCCAGATTCTTCCGCTCGTCGGCCGCGAGCAGTGTGGGAGGCGCCGCATCGAGCAACGCTCCGAACGTGCTGCTGCCCTCCACACCTGCGATCCACCGGCCATTCACGTTGCGTGCAATGAACAGCTTCGTGACGGGATCGGCAGATTCGTCATCACGCAGAATTTGCGTCGCAGTGCCAAATACCCATCCGGAAACGTCGTCGGTTCTTATTGCCTCGACCAGACTGCTGTCCGACTGGGCCGGCAGTTTCAGCGTCTTGCCCGACCGGGATTCAAGCGCCTCGTCGACCGAGCGTTGCAACGACGTCTCGATTGGCACCGCATGGGCGGTTTCGGCAAGGCTGGCTGCAATCAGCAGAATTCCAATGATGGATTGAATCGGATTCAATGCAGAACGACCTGATGAATTGCGCATAGTTAAATTCACCACGTATGGAGTTTTCAAGAAAATCATGACGACGGCCTCAAGCCTACCTCATTCATCATTCATTGCAAGGAAAATGCAATATATCCGAGCCAATTTCCCAATATCCTGCTTCGGCTGAAATTCTTGACGCGATAATTTCACAATGATTTAAATGACCTTGAAACCGGAGTCGGTCGATATTGAATCATCTTGGGGGCCTGGATGGATTTTCCACGATTCAATTCGGCTTGATCGAACACGCTCCGCTCATGCATTTCCGCCCAAGCCAATGCCTCTCGCCACCGAGGGATGAAGGTGGCGCCGTGATGTGCGTTCACCGCTGCACGCAACCATTCCCTCGTCGTTTATAAGCCGCGTCGAAATCACTCCATTCTCGCGACGTAGCGCTACCGCCTTGCGAATAACAATGAGGCTTGATGCCGCTCATATTTTTGCCACTGCGCAATTGCATCTAATTGATTTGACGAGGCGAGCATTCGCGCCTCGCGGTCGGTTCACGTAGCGGGTCACCACGTGGCGCGCCCGGCAGGCTTTTAACTGCGAAATGGCCTCGATCGTTGCCCACGATCCCGCACCATGAAGCAGTCGGTCTCGATGAGCACGACCCGTCGCCGCGAACTTCCGGGCAAGCGGCGGCCCATCCGTGCTCCTGCAATAAATGTGTTTCGTCACGGCATCGCGGTGACGGCGCCGCTGGAGTGGCGGCGAACCGCACCCGAGGTGGACTGCGCCACGTCACATGCCTGCCTCGCAAGCCACGATGCTGAGGCGACTCGCGCATGAGTCTTGCGGCAACATGAATCGAGCACCTTGAAGTACCGATCGCCAGGTGGCGAAGCGAGAAGCATCCTGACCGGCTTTTCCCGCTCGATCGCGAACCCGAAAAATGGCGCCCCCGCTTCGGCTGCCAGATGCGCCTCGGGCCGACCTGGATACCCGTCTTCAAAGCTGCAACAGGCGCACGCAGCATCAGGTCCGACGGAGGCGTCGACCCAGCCACCCGCATCCCCCCTTCTCCATGACGACAGCGCGCCCCACATTGACATATCGGTAAATCTCGATATACTCGCGCCATGGACTTGCTCGAAATCTTCAAAGCTCTCTCGAACCGGACGCGCCTTGAAATCCTGAAGGGTTTGAAGGATCCCGCGAAGCACTTCCCTCCGCAGGACGAGGGGGACGTTCATACGGTGGGCGTCTGCGTCAGCAGCATTCAGGAAGGTGTCGGTTTGTCGCAGTCCACGGTGTCCGATTATCTGGCCACACTGCAACGCGCCGGCCTGGTCGAAGTCAGGCGCATCGGCCAGTGGACCTACTACAAGCGGAACGAAGCAGCCATCAGTGCCCTTGCCGCGAGCATCGGCAAGGACCTGTAATTTTTTGCCCCATGATATCGATAATTCCCGATATCCCTTTTTATCGAAACGAGGATGTGCGATGAAAGCAATGCAACTCAAGTCGTTTGGCGGCCCGGAATCGTTCGAACTTTGCGACGTGCCCACGCCGGTGCCGCACGCGGGACACGTGCTGGTCCGCGTACATGCCACCTCCATCAATCCGCTGGATTACCAGGTCCGACGGGGCGACTATCGCGACCTGGTGCCGCTGCCGGCCATTACCGGGCATGACGTCTCCGGCGTGGTCGAGGCAGTCGGCCCGGGGGTGACGACCTTCTCCCCGGGAGACGCAGTCTGGTACACCCCGCAGATTTTCGACGGCCCGGGAAGCTATGCCGAGTACCACGTTGCGGCAGAAGGCATCGTCGGGAAGAAGCCGTCGTCGCTGAGCCATCTTGAAGCGGCAAGCCTGACCCTGGTTGGCGGGACGGCGTGGGAAGCCCTGGTCGTGCGCGCGGCATTAAGAGTCGGGGAAAGCATTCTGGTACACGGCGGCGCGGGCGGCGTCGGTCATGTGGCGATCCAGCTCGCCAAAGCCATCGGTGCAAGGGTGTTCACGACCGTGCGCGAAACCAACTTCGCGTTCGCGCGAAGCCTGGGGGCCGACGTGGTGATCGACTACCAGAAGGACGATTACGTCGATGCCATCCTGCGGGAAACGGGCGGCCGCGGCGTCGATGTCGTGTTCGACACCATTGGCGGCAACACCTTGTCGCGTAGCCCCGACGCGCTCGCGCAACTCGGCCGCGTCGTGACGATCGTGGACATCGCACAGCCGCAAAACGTCCTTCAGGCCTGGGGCAAGAACGCGAGTTACCACTTCGTTTTCACACGGCAGAACCGCGGCAAGCTCGACGAGTTGAGCGCGTTGGTCGAGCGCGGCCAGTTGCGGCCACACGTGGGCGCCGTCTATTCGCTTGCCGACATTCCGCTCGCCCATGCCCGGCTGGAGAGTCCTGACAACGGTGTTCGGGGAAAAATCGCGATCGCGGTTGCGCCGTCTGCTCAGCTCGTTTCCGGTCAGCACCGGAACGAATAGCCGAACCGTCATAGGCCACCCGGACGGGGGAGCTACGACCATGAAGCGGGCGTTCCGGCTCGACGTTTCGAAGCCGGCGCGCCCCGCGACACGCTCCCCCCGGCGTCCGGGTGATAAGCTCGACATCGACGCGCCGTTGCGCGTCCCCCGTCACCCTGCCGCCCCTACGCCGCCCACGAGCCCGCTCATGCCCATCGCCCCTTCCGCCGTCTCCGCCTTCACCCCGACCGGCAAGCTCCGCGCGTCGATCAACCTCGGCAACCCGATCCTCGCGAATCGCGACGCTGCCACGGGCGAACCCTTCGGCGTCTCGATCGACCTCGCGCGCGCGTTCGCCGAGCGCCTGTCGGCCGAACTGGAACTCGTGGTGTTCGACGCCGCCGGCAAATCGGTGCAGGCACTGACTGAAGAACGCGCCGATTTCGGCTTCTTCGCGGTGGATCCGCTGCGCGGCGAAACCGTCGCGTTCACCGCGCCGTACGTGCTGATCGAAGGCTTCTATCTCGTGCCCGACGCTTCGCCGATCCGGACCAACGACGACGTCGACCAGCCGCACAACCGCGTGGCCGTCGGCAAGGGCAGCGCATACGACCTGTTCCTCACGCGCGAACTGAAGTCCGCCCAGATCGTGCGCGCACCGACGTCGCCGGCTGTCGTCCCGACGTTTCTCGAACAGCGGCTGGAAGTGGCGGCCGGCGTGAAGCAGCAGCTCGAAGCCGACGCCGCGAAAACGACCGGCCTGCGCCTGCTCGACGAGCGCTTCATGGTGATCCGTCAGGCGATGGGCGTGCCGAAAAGCCGCGGCGATGCGGCCGCAACCATGCTGAATGCATTCGTCGAAGAAATGAAAGCGTCCGGCTTCGTCGCCGATTCCCTGCGTCGGCACGGCATCACGGGCGCGTCCGTCGCGCCGGCCGCCTGACCGGCCGCCGCGTGACGAAATAAAAACGGCCCCGGTGTCCGCCAAGACACCGGGGCCGTCGGCTGACCGGCAAGGTCGCGCTCAACCGACGCGCGCTTCTCCCTGCCGCTCGGCCTCACCCTCAGCCGAATCCGTACGCGCCAGCACCGGCTTCAATGCCTGCCCCGTATGGCTCGCGCTCACCTTCGCCAGCGCTTCCGGCGGCGCCGCCGCGACGATCGTGCCGCCGCCCACACCGCCTTCCGGCCCGAGATCGATGATCCAGTCGGCTTCCGCGATCACGTCGAGGTCATGCTCGATCACGACGACGCTGTGCCCTGCATCGACGAGCCGGTGCAGCACGCGAATCAGCTTCGCGACGTCCGCCATGTGCAGGCCGACCGTCGGTTCGTCGAGCACATACAGCGTGTGCGGCGCCTTCTGGCCGCGCCGCGTGATGTCGTCGCGCACCTTCGTCAGTTCGGTGACAAGCTTGATGCGCTGCGCCTCGCCGCCGGACAGCGTCGGCGACGGCTGGCCGAGCGTCAGATACCCCAGCCCGACGTCCTTCATCAGCTGAAGCGGGTGCGCGATGTTCGAGATCGGCGCGAAAAACTCCACCGCCTCGTCGATCTCCATCGTCAGCACGTCCCCAATGTTCCGGCCGCGCCACGTGACGGCGAGCGTCTCCGGATTGAAGCGCTGGCCGTGGCACACGTCGCACGGCACCTTCACGTCGGGCAGGAAGCTCATGCCGATCGTGCGTACGCCCTGCCCCTCGCATGCGGGACAACGCCCGTCGCCGGTATTGAACGAGAAACGCGACGCCGTATAGCCGCGTGCGCGCGCCTCCAGCGTGTCCGCGAACAGCTTGCGGATCGTGTCCCACACGCCGATGTAGGTGGCCGGACACGAACGCGGCGTCTTGCCGATCGGCGTCTGGTCGACTTCGAGCACGCGATCGATCTGCTCCCAGCCGCTCAGCGACTCGCAGCCCTGCCACGCATGCGTGACGTTCAGCGACGGCCGCGGCGCGCTGCGCGCGAGCACGCTCGAGCGGCGGTTGGCCGCTGGCGCGTCCTGCTGCGCGGCCTTGCGCGCCCGCCGCGTGGCTGGCGACGACAGCACCGAGCGGCCGACCGCGTCGAGCAGGTTCGTCATCAGCACGTCGCGCGCGAGCGTCGATTTGCCCGAGCCGCTGACGCCCGTCACCGCGACGAGCCGCGCGAGCGGAATGCCGACCGTGACGTCGCGCAGGTTGTGCAGCCGTGCGCCGTGCACGGTCAGCCACGCTTCCGGCACCGCGTCGCCGCCCTTCTTGCCGGGCAGGCTCACGCTGCGGCGCGGCTGCAGCGGATGCGTCATCGGCTGCGCGAGCAGCCGGCCCGTGACCGAATCGGCCTGCGCGGCAAGATCGGCGACCGCGCCCTGCGCGACCAGCGTGCCGCCGCGCTTGCCGGCGCCCGGGCCGACGTCGATGATGTGATCGGCGCGGCGGATCGTGTCCTCGTCATGCTCGACGACGACGAGCGTATTGCCCTTGTCGCCGAGCTTGCGCAGCGCATCGAGCAGGATCTGGTTGTCGCGCGGATGCAGGCCGATCGTCGGCTCGTCGAGCACGTAGCAGACACCCTGCAGGTTGCTGCCGAGCTGCGCGGCGAGCCGGATGCGCTGCGCTTCGCCGCCCGACAGGCTCGGCGCCGCGCGGTCGAGGCTCAGGTAGCCGAGCCCGACCTCCTCGAGAAACGCGAGGCGGCTGCCGATCTCGCTGACGATGTCGCGTGCGATCTGCGCATCGCGCCCGGTAAGTTCGAGCGCGTCGATCCAGCGGCGCGTGTCCGACACCGTCCACTGCGCGACCTCGACGATCGGATGCGCGTCGAACGTGACCGCGCGCGCCGCAGGGTTCAACCGCGTGCCGCCGCAATCCGGGCACGGTTCGTTGCCGACGCCTTCCGGTTCCTGCTCGTCCGACGGCAGCGTCTGCTCGCGGCCGCGGCCGTCCTCGGCGAGCACCGTGTCGTCGTACGCCGCGCGCTGTTCGCGCGTGAGCGTGACGCCAGTGCCGACGCAGGTCGTGCACCAGCCGTGCTTGCTGTTGTACGAGAACATCCGCGGGTCCAGCTCCGGATAACTCGTGCCGCACACCGGGCATGCGCGCTTGACCGACAGCACCTTGACCGTGCCGACGCGCGCGGTCGACCGATCGCCCTGCATCGCATCGTGCAGCCCGTCGAGCGGCGCGAGCAGGTGCATCACGCCCTTGCCGAGCTCGAGCGTCTCGTCGAGCTTGCGCCGCAACTCGGCCTCGTTGTCCGGCGACACGACGACATCGGCGACCGGCAATTCGATCGTGTGCTCACGGAAGCGGTCGAGCTTCGGCCACGGATCGACCGGCACGAACTCGCCGTCGACGCGCAGATGCGTGTTGCCGCGCGCCTTCGCCCATTTCGCGAGATCGGTATACACGCCCTTGCGGTTCACGACGAGCGGCGCGAGCAGCCCGACGTGTTCGCCGCGATGATCGCGCAGCAGCTGCGCGGCGATCGATTCGACCGATTGCGACGTGACCGGCGTGCCGTCGTGGATGCAATGCTGCAGGCCGAGCTTCACATACAGCAGCCGCAGGAAGTGCCACACTTCGGATGTGGTCGCGACCGTACTCTTGCGCCCGCCGCGCGACAGCCGCTGCTCGATCGCGACGGTCGGCGGAATGCCGTACACCGCATCGACTTCGGGGCGCCCGGCCGGCTGCACGATCGAGCGTGCATACGCGTTCAGCGATTCGAGGTAGCGGCGCTGCCCTTCGTGGAACAGGATGTCGAACGCGAGCGTCGACTTGCCGGACCCCGACACACCGGTGATCACGTTGAACTTGCCGTGCGGAATGTCGACGTCGAGCGCCTTCAGGTTGTGCTCGCGCGCGTTGACGATCCGCACGACGTCCTCGCCTTCGATCGCACGGCGCTCGCGCGCCGCATTCAGCACGGCCTGCAACGGCACGCCTTCGTCGGCGAGCGCCGCTTCGGCATCCATCGCGCGGTCGTACTGCAGCAGCGCCACGCCCGTATGCGATTCGGCGCAGGCCTTCACGTCGTCGGGCGTGCCCGCGCACAGCACGAGGCCGCCGCCGTCGCCGCCTTCCGGGCCGAGATCGATCAGCCAGTCGGCCGCGCGGATCACGTCGAGGTTGTGCTCGATCACGATCAGCGAATGGCCGGCCGCGAGCAGCTTGCCGAACGCCTGCATCAGCTTCGCGATGTCGTCGAAGTGCAGCCCGGTGGTCGGCTCGTCGAACATGAACAGCTTCGCGCGGGCGACGCGCGCCTCTTCCGTCGCGACCCGGCGCCCGTTGGCCGCCGCCGCGGATTCGGCGAGGAAGCCGGCGAGCTTCAGGCGCTGCGCCTCGCCACCCGAGAGCGTCGGCACCGGCTGGCCGAGCTTCACGTATTCGAGGCCGACATCGACGATCGGCTGCAGCACGCGCAGCACCTCGGCGTCGGTCGCGAAGAACGCGGCCGCTTCGCTGACGGTGAGGTCGAGCACGTCGGCGATGTTCAGCGCACGGCCGTTGCGCTCGATGCGCACTTCGAGAATCTCGGCGCGGTAGCGGCTGCCGTCGCAGTCCGGGCAGCGCAGGTAGACGTCGCTCAGGAACTGCATTTCGATGTGTTCGAAGCCCGAGCCGCCGCAGGTCGGGCACCGGCCGTCTCCCGAGTTGAAGCTGAACGTGCCGGCGCCGTAGCCGCGCTGCAGCGCGAGCGGCGCCTTCGCGAACAGCTTGCGGATCTCGTCGAACGCGCCGACATAGCTCGCCGGGTTCGAGCGCGTGGTCTTGCCGATCGGCGACTGGTCGACGAACACGACGTCGCCGACCTGGTCGGCACCGGCGAGGCTGCGGTACGCGCCCGGCGACTCGGTCGCCTTGCCGTGGTGCCGCGCCATCGCCGGATACAGCACGTCCTGCAGCAGCGTCGATTTGCCGGAGCCGGACACGCCCGTCACGCAGACGAGCCGCTGCAACGGAATCTCGACCGTCACGTCGCGCAGGTTGTGTTCGCTCGCGCCTTCGAGCACGATGCGCGGCGTATTCGCGTCGACCGCCCGGCGCGCCCAGTTCGATGCATGCGCGACCTGCTTGCGGCCGCCGAGATATTCGCCCGTCAGCGTATGCGCCGAACGGATGTCGGCCGGCGTGCCGTCGTAGACGATCGTGCCGCCGCGCTCGCCCGGGACGGGCCCCATGTCGATCAGCCGGTCGGCCGCGAGCATCACCGACGGATCGTGCTCGACGACGACCAGCGTATTGCCCGCATCGCGCAGCCGCTGCATCGCCTCGACGATCCGCGTCAGATCGCGCGGATGCAGCCCGATACTCGGTTCATCGAGGACGAACAGGGTTTTGGTCAGCGACGTGCCGAGCGCCGTCGTCAGGTTGATCCGCTGCACTTCGCCACCCGACAGCGTGCGGCTTTGCCGGTCGAGCGTCAGGTAGCCGAGCCCCACGTCGCACAGGTATTTCAGGCGCGTGCGCACCTCGGCGAGCAGCAGCTTCAACGCATCGTCGAGCAGCGCGCTCGGCAGGCTGATGTCGTCGAAGAAGCGGCGGATGCGCTCGATCGGCAGCAGCATCAGGTCGTGCACGGTCAGGCCCGGCAGCGCTTCGAGCTGCGTACGGTTCCAGCCGACGCCGCGCGGCATGAAGCGGCCGGCCGGCGCGAGCACGCCGTCGGCGTTCTCTTTCGAGCCGAGCCGCCACTGCAGCGATTCCGTCTTCAGGCGCGCGCCGCCGCAGACGTCACACGGCGTGTAGCTGCGGTATTTCGACAGCAGCACGCGGATGTGCATCTTGTACGCTTTCGATTCGAGGTAGCCGAAGAAGCGCTTCACCCCGTACCACTGGCTCTGCCACTTGCCGTTCCAGTCCGGCGAGCCGTTGACGACCCAGTCGCGCTCGGCGTCGGTCAGCTCGGACCATGCCACGTCGCGGCGGATGCCGGCTTTCGCCGCATAGCGCATCAGGTCGTCCTGGCACTCTTTCCATGCGGGTGTCTGCATCGGCTTGATCGCGCCGCCGCGCAGCGTCTTGCGCGCGTCGGGAATCACGAGGCCGAGATCGACGCCGATCACGCGGCCAAAGCCGCGGCAGGTTTCGCACGCGCCGTACGCCGAGTTGAACGAGAACATCGCCGCTTGCGGCTCCGCGTAGCGCAGGTCGCTGTCGGGATCATGCAGCCCGGTGGAGAAGCGCCACACCTGCGGCTCGGCGATCGCGTTTTCCGCCTCCGGGGCAAGCACGTACACGTTCACGCGGCCGCCGCCGCGCTTCAGCGACGCCTCGATCGCCTCGACCACCCGCACCTTGTCGGCCTGCTGCACGCGGAAGCGGTCGGCCACGACGTCGAGCACCTTGCGCGGCCCGGTGGCCGACGCGACTTCGCGCTGCGCCTGCACGCGCGTGTACCCGCTCGCCGACAGCCACTGCGCGATTTCCTCGTCGGACACCGCTTCCGGCAGCTCGACCGGGAACGTGACGACGACGCGCGGATCGTCCGCCTGCGTGCGCGCGACGAGATCCGCGTAGATCGTCTCCGGCGTGTCGTGGCGCACCTGCCGCGCGGTCTGGCGGTCGAACAGCTCGGCCGCGCGCGCATACAGCAGCTTCAGGTGATCGTTCAGCTCGGTCATCGTGCCGACGGTCGAACGCGAGCTGCGGACCGGGTTGGTCTGGTCGATCGCGATCGCGGGCGGCACGCCGTCGACCCGCTCGACCTGCGGGCGGTCCATCCGGTCGAGGAACTGGCGTGCGTACGCGCTGAAAGTTTCGACGTAGCGCCGCTGCCCTTCCGCATACAGCGTGTCGAACACGAGACTCGACTTGCCGGAGCCCGACGGGCCGGTGACGACCGTCATTTCGCCGGTGCGCAGGTCGAGATCGAGATTCTTGAGGTTGTGCTGACGTGCTCCGCGAATGCGGATCAGATTGCTGGATGACAATTTGCCTGCCCGTCTGAATGAGTTAGCCGGAATTCACGGTGCCGGAACGCTGCGGCGGATACCCGCAGGCGCGGCGCACGTGCCGCAAGGGTTGCACCTGTGCGGCTCGAGTTCGACGGGTACTATACTGTATATTCATACAGTTTTCCATGACGACCCTGCGGACGTCATGGGCAGGCGGCCGCGGAGCCGCCGGCAAAGGAATCAACGGAAGAAGAGTGCCCGCATGCCGAACGTGTGATGCGCTTCGGCCGCCATCAGCACCATGAGCACCAGCAGGCACAGGGGCGGAATCAGGATCGCGTACACCAGCGCCAGCCGCTCCCACATCATGTGCATGAAGATCGACACGATCAGCCCGGCCTTCGCGATCATGAGCACGACGATCAGCACCCAGCGCAGCAGGCCCTGCACGCGGAAATAATCGACCAGGTACGACATCGTGCTGAGCAGGAACAGCAGGCCCCAGATCTTCACGTAGAGACCGACCGGATGCTGCTGGCCGTGCGCGGCGCCGGGTCGATCGGCGGGATCGGAGTGGTCCATGGCCTGCCTCACCACAAATAGAACAGCGCGAAGATGAACACCCACACCAGGTCGACGAAGTGCCAGTACAGGCCGGCGATCTCGACGATCTGGAAGTTGCCGTGCTCGCTGAACCCCGGCTGCAGGATCTTGCGTGCGACCAGCAGCAGGTAGATCACGCCGCAGGTCACGTGAAAGCCGTGGAACCCGGTAATCGTGAAGAAGCACGCGCCGAACTGCGCCGCGCCCAGCGGGTTGCCCCACGGCCGGATCCCTTCGTGGACGATCAGCTTGGTCCATTCGAGGGCCTGCATCGACACGAAGGCCGCGCCCAGCAGCGCGGTCGCGAGCAACAGCGCGCCGGCGCGCCTGGCATTGCGCCGGTAGCCGAAGTTGACGGCCATCGCCATCGTGCCGCTGCTGGTGATCAGGATGAACGTCATGATGGCGATCAGCAGCAGCGGCACATCCAGCCCCCCCACCGTGAGCCCGAACACCTTCGACGTGTCGGGCCACGGCGCCGTGGTCGAGATGCGCACCGTCATGTAGCCGATCAGGAAGCTGCTGAAGACGAAGGTGTCCGACAGCAGGAAGATCCACATCATCGCCTTGCCCCACGGCACCTTGAAGGCTTCGCGGTCGGCCGACCAGTCCGTGACGATGCCGCGCCAGCCGTCAGGCCCGGCATCGTCCGGCGGGGAAGTCCCGGATTCGGTGGGGAGCAAGGGCGAGGTCACGGCGCGGCCCCATACAGCGGCCCGCAGATGGCGGCAACGATCCCGGGGGTGAGCCACCACATCGCCGCCAGCAGCACGAGCCAGACGGCGAGCAGGAAATGCCAGTAAAGGGCGCACAGCGCGACGGCGCGACGGGCCTGGAACGGGTCCGCGCGCCGGAGCGTCGAAAGCGTCACGGCCCAGGCCGCCAGCCCGCCCAGCACATGCAGCCCGTGCAGCCCCGTCAGCAGGTACAGGAAGCTGTCGGACGGATTGACGACGACGGTCTGCCCGGCCGCCGACAGCAGGCGCCAGGCGGTCAGTTGCCCGGCCACGAATACGGCCGCCAGCACGCCGCCGCACACCAGCCATGCCGTGCGATGCAGGGTGAGTTGCCGCGCACGCTGCATGGCGAGGCTGGCCAGCGCCAGCGCAACGGTGTTCCACCCGAGCAGCGCCGGATGCGGAACCGGCTGCCAGTCGGGTTCGCGCATGCGCATTGCATAGGCGAGCAGCAGCAGCGAAAACAACGTCGTGGCGACCGCCATGAAGACCATCAGGCCGACGCGGCCCGCATCCGGCAGGCCGGGTCGCGCATCGGGAACGATGGGGCGCGGCAGCGTGGTCATTCGCGGGCCTCGCCGGGTTGAAGCGTCGGATGCGCCGGATGCGCCGGTTCGGGCGACGCCGCGGGCGGCCGGTTTTGCGGGACGAAGTCTTCCGCCTGCCCCGGCGGGCTGTATTCGTATGCCCAGCGGTAAACCACGGGCAGCGCGGCACCCCAGTTACCGTGCGCGGGCGGTGTTTGCGGCGTCTGCCACTCCAGCGTGGTGGCCCGCCACGGATTGCCGTCGGCGCGCTTGCCCCGCACGAGGCTCCACGCCAGGTTGAACAGGAACAGCAACTGTGCCGCCGCGACGATCAGCGCAACGACGGTGATGAAGGTGTTGAGCGTCTGTGCCGAATGCGGAATGAAGCTGTAGCCCTGATATGCGTAATACCGTCGCGGCATGCCCAGGATGCCGAGATAATGCATCGGGAAGTAGATCGCATAGGTCCCGACGAAGGTGATCCAGAAGTGCGCGCGCCCGAGCGTGTCGTCGAGCATGCGGCCCGTCACCTTCGGGTACCAGTGGTAGAGACCGCCGAACACCACCAGGATCGGCGACACGGCCATCACCATATGGAAGTGCGCGACCACGAAATACGTGTTCGACAGCGGAATGTCCACGCTCACGTTGCCGAGGTAGAGCCCCGTCAGCCCGCCCAGCACGAACGTGCTGATGAAGCCGATCGCGAACAGCATCGGCACGGTCAGGTGGATATCGCCGCGCCACAGCGTCAGCACCCAGTTGTAGACCTTGAGCGCGGTCGGGACGGCGATGATCAGTGTCGTGGTCGCGAAGAAGAAGCCGAAATACGGATTCATGCCGGCGATGAACATGTGGTGCGCCCAGACCACGAAGCTCAACGCGCCGATGATCACGATCGCCCACACCATCATCCTGTAACCGAAGATGCTCTTGCGCGCGTGCGTGCTGATCAGGTCCGACGCGATGCCGAAGGCCGGCAGCGCGACGATGTAGACCTCCGGATGCCCGAAGAACCAGAACAGGTGCTGGAACAGCAGCGGGCTGCCGCCGGCGTGCCTGAGCGTCTGCCCCATCGACACCACGGCCGGTATGAAGAAACTGGTGCCGAGCGTCCGGTCGAGCAGCATCATCACCGCCGACACGAACAGCGCCGGAAACGCCAGCAGCGCCATGATGGTCGCGATGAAGATGCCCCATACCGTGAGCGGCATGCGCATCAGCGTCATGCCGCGCGTGCGCGCCTGCAGCGTGGTGGTCACGTAATTGAGGCCGCCCATGGTCGCCGCGACGATGAAGATCGCCAGCGACACGAGCATCAGCACGATGCCCCACTCCACGCCCGGCGTGCCCGGCAGGATCGCCTGCGGCGGATACAGCGTCCAGCCCGCGCCGGTCGGCCCGCCCGGCACGAAGAAGCTCGCCAGCAGCACCAGCACCGCCACCAGGTAGACCCAGTAGCTCAACATGTTGAGAAACGGGAACACCATGTCGCGCGCGCCGAGCATCAGCGGGATCAGGTAGTTGCCGAAGCCGCCCAGAAACAGCGCCGTCAGCAGGTAGATCACCATGATCATCCCGTGCATGGTGACGAACTGGTAGTAGTGGTTGGCGTCGATGAAGGCGAACTTGCCCGGGAACCCGAGCTGCAACCGCATCAGGTCCGACAACACGAGGCCGACCAGGCCGATGGCGATGGCCGTCAGTGCATACTGCACCGCGATCACCTTGTGGTCCTGGCTCCACACATAGCGGGTCCAGAAGCTGTGCGGGGCGTGGTCGTTCTGCGCGTAGGGCATGACATCTACTCCGTCAGGGCTGCGCCGCGGCGCTGGCAGGCGGCCCGCCTTGTGCCTTGATGTAGGCCACCAGCGCAGTCAGTTCCTGGTCGCTCAGGTCGAAGTGCGGCATGATCGGCGAGAAGCCTTTCACGACGCGTGCCGTCGGGTCGCGGATGAACGCCCGCAGATAGGCTTCGTCCACCTTCGCGGTGCTGCCGTCGGCCATCGTTTCGGTCTTGCCGTACAGGCCCTTCCAGGTCGGGCCCACGCGCGGACTGCCGTCGACGGTATGGCAGGCGACGCAACCCTTGGCCGCCGCGAGCGTCTTGCCCAGGTCGGCAAGTGCCTGCGCGCTGCCGCCGGCAGCGGCGGGCGCTGCCTGCACCCTGGCCTGCTGACGTTGCGCGAACGTGGTCTGCTGCGCCAGCCAGCGCGCGAACGATGCTTCGTCTTCCACCACCACCACGCCGCGCATGCTCGAATGCCCGATGCCGCAGAGCTGCGCGCACAGGATGTCGTAGCGCCCTGCCTTGGTCGGCGTGAACCAGAAGGTGGTCACCATGCCGGGCACCATGTTCATGCGCGCCCGGAACGGCGGGACGTAGAAGTCGTGCAGCACGTCGCGCGACCGAGTCAGGACCTGGATCGGCCGGTTGAGCGGCAGGTGCACCTCGGGCGTCTCGACCAGGTAGTTGTCGCGGCCGTTCGGGTCGGCCGGGTTCAGCCCGAACGGATTGTCGTTGCTGATGTAGCGCACGTCCGTCGTGCCCAGCTTGCCGCCGGGGCCGGCGAAGCGGAAGCGCCATTGCCATTGCTGGCCGAGCACTTCCATCTGCAGCACGTTGCGCGGCGGCCGGATGTAGTCCGCGTAGACGAACAGCCCCGGCGCCAGCAACGCCGCCACGCCGGCGGCGGTCAGGCCGATCAGCCACCATTCGAGCCGCCTGTTGTGCGGCTCGTAGGCGGCGCGATGCCCGCTGCGATGGCGGTAGCGCACCAGTGCGATCGCGATGAACAGGTTGATGCCGATGAAAAACACGCCGGTAATGACGAGCGTGATCGTCAGCATGTCGTCCATGCGCACCCAGTTCGACGCAATCGGCGTGATCCACCAGGGGCTGGCAAAGTGAAACCCCACCGCCAGCATGACGATCAGAATCAGGGCAATCGCAAGCGCCACAGGCCGCCTCACTGCATGTCACTCGCCGGAGCCGCAAACACGTGCGCCAGCGTCGTCGTGCCGCCCCGCCGTTCTTCGTCTTGTTTTCGCCGGCAGTCCGCCAGGACCGATTCGCCTGGCGTTGTTAGCGGCCCTAAAGAAAAGGTAGTTCGCTCCCCGGCATCGTTCAAGACAGCGCATGAGCGACGCGCGCCGCCATACGAACCGCTCGCAAGACGACGTCGAATGGTTGCGTCGCGTGCGGCGACGCCGTGCGACACGGCCGCCTCCGGCACGGGTTGCCGACGCGGCCATCGCCGGACGAGCGCCGGCTGATCAGGGCCGGCGCATCGGGAAAAACGCGCCGCGTCAGTCCGCGGCGTGCTGCGTGCGTCGCCGTTCCAGCATGCCGTACGTAACCGCGGCCACCACGCCGAACAACAGGTTGGCCAGCAAGGGTCCGGAACCTCGTTCCGAGATGAACCAAGGGAACACGGCCGTCATCACATAGAAGTTCCAGCCATACGCGACGATCCCGAACGCAAGCCCGATGACCGCCTCCATGCCCACGCTCGAATCGAAGCGAAACGGCGCCATGATTGCGGCGAGGATCATCCCCATGATCGCGCCGAGCACGTAGTGCAGCAGCAGCGCCATCGCGACGATTTCGAGGCTGAATTGCGACAGCTGACCGAGCGCGCTGCGACCCATCACCATCGCCGCGATCTTGTGGGTCGGTTGCCACGGGCTTTCACCGATCACCAGGGTCGACCAGAAGAATTCCAGCGCGATCACCAGCGCGCCGCCCGCAAGACCGGCCACGGCAGCGCAGAGCCAGTCGGGCGTCCGCCGCTCCCAATGGTGTGATTGAATGTGCAGTTCCATACGACCTCCTTGCTGACGGTTCCACCTCAGCACACAAGTTCAGAAGGCGCCACGCGCGTCAGGCCGGAAGCACGTCCGTTGCGCGGTTCATCAGGGCAGACAGGCGAGCGAACGCACGGGTCGCCAACCCTGCGCGGTGCGTGGCACCACGACACGCAGCACCACGTTCGGCATCGGCGTGTCACGCAGGCAATTGGCGCGCGGTGTCGTTCCGTTCGCTCACCGGGCGGGAACGAGGCTGATGCACCGTAACGGGCGGGGCCCGTCACGCCGGTCCCGGCGCGCGCCACGCAGCAACGCCCGAGTCGTCCGCATCGAGACGCAAGCGCCCGTCGCCCCGGGCCACGGCTATGCGATAACGCGCCAGGAAATACGCGTCGACGCGCTCGGGCGCCGTGCCTGCCGGTATTCGCGTGTCAGGGGAAGATCGGCGTCGTAGGCTCGCCACCCTCCAGGTCCGCCCGCGGGAAATGCTGGGCGACCATCTCCTCGATTTCCTGCTCTCGCAATCCCGGCACGTCGGCCATGATCAGGATCTGGCCTTCCTTGATCGCTTCACGAAATCGCTCGAGTCGCGCATTCGGCTCGGCGATGCCGATCATCGCGGCCGTCCACGCGCCGAAGCCTGCCCCCATCACCGTCAACGCGACGACGGCGCCGCCCGCGATCACGAGCTCCGCAGGAGGAAACACCAGCGCGACGAGGCCGATCAGCGCACCCGTTGCGCCGCCGAATGCGACGCCGCGCTCCAGCGCGTGCACGACATCGCTGCTTTGCAGCAACGATGCTTCGGGCAACTGATCGAGTGTGACGCTGTGATTGGCGAGGACGTGGATATGTCGCCAGATGATGCGCGCGCGCAGCAAGTCATCGACGATCGCCTTGGCCATCTGCGTATCGGGTACGAGAAAATAAAGGCGTCTCATGTTGGCACCCCTTTTTGCCGTCAACTACTCTTTCCATTCTATGTCAGCAACGGCAACGTGGTAGGTGCACGCTGGGCCATTCGCCCCTGATTGACGCTATCCGCATTTGCGCAACGGCTCCAGCAAGTCCCTCAGGCCGTTGTGATCGATTTCGTGCATCAGCGCAAGCTGCCGGCCGATTTCGCCGCGCGGAAACCCCTCGCGGGCAAGCCAGTTGAGGTAAGGCCCGGGCAGGTCGGCAATGAGCCGGCCCTTGTACTTGCCAAAGGGCATCGTGACGGTGACGAGGTGTTCGAGGTCTGGGGTCTGCATGCGCGTATTGTGCACGGCTTTCCACTCCTGTCGCGCGCCGGGCCGACAGGCGACGCGGCGAACCGTCCGGCAACGACCTCGCGGAAAAGGTCGTTGCGAACCGCCCGCGCTCCCTTTCCGGCCTGCTAGACTGGAATTCCCCCCTGCAAACGATGGAGGGAATCATGTTGTCCGTCTACGTCGTGAAGACCGGCGAGCAGTTCCTCTGCACCGCCGAAGATGGCGATATCGGCATGGCACCGGCGGTTGAAGATGCCACGTCGTTTCGTTCGTATGAGGAAGCGGAAAAGGCGGCGCACGTGCATGCCGACCCCGGGTACGAAATCGTGGCCGTTTGCGTGCTGAGACACTGACATGGCGCCCGCTGCCGGGGGCCTTGCTTGCCCGCCTCCGGACACTGCTTCATCACGCGCGCGGTCGCCGCGCAATCGAACAAGGCCGGCCGCGGCCGATCGACGCCTGCGCCGCTCGAACGGCGCGACACATCGGGCATGCGCCGGCCGCAGCGTCGAAGGCGGCACGGCCGGCGGGGCCGCTCAAGCCCCGGCAGCCGTCGCGTACGCAACGCATTGGCGAGCGAGCACGTCGGTCGGATCGACCAGCGTCGCACGCGCACCGTTCGGCGCGACGTATTCGCGGCCCGGCAGCAGGATCGGAAGCTCGGTGCAGCCGAGAACGATCACTTCGACGCCGTCGGCAATCAGTGCCTCGACGGCGGCGCCGATATCCGCTTTGCACTGGCCGGTCGTAAAGCCGGCCTTGACGCCACGCTCTCCGTAGATCGCCTGCATGACGCGCGCCTGCAGCGCCGGTTCCGGCCTGACCTGTCGGAATCCGTACGATTCGAGCGCCTTTTCATACACGCCGCTTTCGATCGTGCCCGACGTTGCCAGCACGCCGACTTCGCACAGCCCCGGATACGCGTCGCGCAGATGGGCGGCCGTGACGGTCAGCATGTTCACGATCGGAATGCCGAGGTGCGGTTGAACCCGCTCGACAAACGCGTGCGCGGTATTGCACGGAATCGCGATGACATCCGCCTCCCCTTCCTCGAGCCTCCTGCACGTCGCATACAGCGAGATCGTGGGGTCCGTACCGCCACCGACGAGGTTCGCCGTCCGATCCGGAATTTGCGGATTCTGTTCGACCAGCAGCTTGATATGCTCCTGATCGCGCGAAGCCGGTGTGTTCCGGACGATCTTGTCCAGGAAGTCCACTGTCGCGGCCGGCCCGACGCCACCGACGACCCCGATCTTGAACACCGGCGCGCGGGCCCCGCATCGTGCCGAAACCGCGTACTGCGCATACGCGAGATTCGAATCGATCAGCGGTATCCGCCGTGGCCCGATTTCGTCCGCGACGAGCGCGATCTCCGTCAGCCCCGGAACGATGACCTGCGCGCCCTGGTCTGCCAGATCCTCGCAGGCGTCGCGCAACAGTTCGACCGGCCGGCCGCGAAGATGGCCGCGCTTGATGCCGTCCGGCCCGTAGATCGCCTCGGTAACGGGGTCGACATCGCCGCGCGGCCGCGGATAGACGATCTCGAACTGCGGCGACGGGAAATACCGGTCGAACAGCCCGTCGGCCCGCACATAGTCCGAAGCCAGCACGCCGATACGGGTGGTGCCGGGATACGTGCGCTGCACGTGGCTGCGAACGGCTTCGACGATATCCACGATCGGCAGGCGCGTATTGGCCTTCAGTTCGTCGATGAAGGTGTGGCTCAGGAAGCACGGCAACACCACGGTCGTCACGCCGCGTTTCTCGAACGCGCGGATCATGTCGAACACGTACAGCTTGCGCGCCGTCGTCGCCGCGCTGCCCGAACCCGAACCCCTGAACGGGTGCTGCTCGAAGATCAGATCGACATGATCCTCGTCGGACGACGCAGGTGTCGCCCTCACCAGCTTGAAGAACACGTCGGCGCTTCCCAACGGCCCGAGGCCGCCGACCACGCCGAACTTCCGTCCCGTGCCTGCGATTTCCCGGCGCGTCATGCGTTCAGCTCCTGCGAATCGAACGCGGCGCCATCCGGCTGCGCGGCCCGCGCGCCTTCCCACTTCGCGATCACGGCCGTCGCCACGCTGTTGCCGATCACGTTCGTCATCGTGCGGCCCATGTCGAGCACCTGGTCGATCGCCAGGATCATGGCCACGCCGGCGGCCGGCAAATGGAACATCGGCGCGACGGCCGCGACGACGACCACCGATCCGCGCGGCACGCTCGCCATGCCCTTGCTGCTCAACATCAGGATCAGCAGCATGAATACCTGCTGCGAAAGCGGCATGTGCACGCCGAACGCCTGCGCGATGAAGATGGCCGCAAACGCCTGATACATCATCGAACCGTCCAGGTTGAATGCATAACCCAGCGGCAGCGTGAAGCCGACGACCTTCTTGTCGACGCCGAACTTCTCGAGCTGCTCGGTCAGGCGCGGATACGCCGCTTCGCTGCTGGCGGTCGAAAACGCGATCAGCGCGGGTTCGCGCACGGCCTTCAGCAGCGCTCCCACGCGCCGCCCGAGAAACAGGTATCCGGCGCCGATCAGGATCGTCCAGAGGACGAGCAGCCCGAGATAGAACGCGCCGATCAGCTTGCCGTACGTGTAGATCACGTCGAGCCCGCGCAGCGCGACTGACGACGCAATCGCACCGAAGACCCCGAGCGGTGCCGCGCGCATCACGTAGTTCGTCAGGCGCAACATCACGGGAACCATGCCGTCGATCGACCGGATGACGATGCCGACGCGTGCATCGTGCTTCAGCGCGCTCAGCGCGACGCCGAGAAAGAGGGAGAAGACGAGGATCTGCAGGATGTCGTTGCGCGCCATCGCATCGAGCAGGCTGGTCGGAAACGCGTGCGTGATCACGTCCCTGGCGTTCAGCGCCGCGGTATTCAACCCGAGGTTGGCCTCGCCTGCGGTTTCCGCCAGGTTCAGTCCGGCTCCCGGTTGCAACGCGTTGGCCATGACGAGGCCGAGGCCCAGCGAAACCAGCGATGCGCAGAAGAACCACGCAACCGAGCGCAGGCCGATGCGCCCGACGTCTTCGCCGCCGTCCATGCCGGCCAGACCGGAAACGAGCGTCACGAACACCAGCGGCGCAATGATCATCTTGATCAGCCGAAGAAAGATGTCCGTCACGATCGAGAAATAACCTGCGATCGTCTTGAGCGTGCCCGGGTCCGCGATGCTCGTGTGACACGCATAGCCGGCCGCGACGCCGAGGATCATGCCGATTGCGATGCTTAAGGTAAGGCGATTTTTCATGTCCATCCGTCCTTGGGTGACACCCGACCGCCTGGAGGCGATGAGCGGGCGCTGCGATACGGGCCGCGCGACGCGGGCCATGCGTCACATTTGCCGTTGGAACGAATGGTAGGGACGGTCGAACACACCATGATGCCGGTGCATCATGGCGGTATGCGAGACTCGCATAAGGCGGGAAAACCCTAGCCGCGCCGCGACGGTTCGGCGCGCAGATGCTGCCAGAGCGTCTCCAGGAACTCGTTGCGATTGGACGCATCGCGATAGACGCGCAGCTCGATTTCGAGGTTCCATGCCGCCGGCCCGGCCGGTACGAGTTCGCCGGCCGCCAGCTCGGCGGCGATCGTGCTCCGCGGCAGCCACGCCACGCCCTCGCCTTCCATCACGAGCTTTTTCAGCACCTCGGCCATGTCCGATTCATAGTGCAGCTGCAACGCCGGCGCGTCGGCGGCACGATCGAGCAGCAACGCGAGGCAGCGCCCGAAGTAGCTGGTTTCCGTATAGGAGATGAGCGGCAGCGGTTGCTGCTTCGTTCCGGGAAGACGAAATGCGGGTGCCGACCGGCGGTTGGGCCGGCAGGCGGGCATCAATGTGTCGAGGCCGACCGTCAAGTGCTCGTATCTGACCGGATCCAGATGGAGCGGCAGCTCCGGATGGTGATAGGCGAACATGAGCTCGCAGTTGCCGTTGACGAGCATCAGGATCGAATCGTGGACGTTCGTCGGCACGACGCGTGCCCGCACCTCGCCGAAATGCGGCGCAAGCGCCTTGAGCCAGGACGGCAGGAAATTCAGCGCGATCGTGTGGCCCGCCGCGATCTGCAGGCTCTTGCCCGCGATGCGCTGCTCGGTGCGGATGATCGCCCGTGTGTCGAACAAGCGGCTGAGGACGTCTTCCGCCGTCTCGCGAAACAGCCGCCCTGCCGGCGTCAGCACCGGCGGAAAACTGCTGCGGTCGATCAGTTCGGCGCCGATCCATTGCTCGAGTGACTGGATGCGACGGCTGAAGCCCGACTGCGTGACGTTGCGGAACTCCGCAGCCCGGGAAAAGCTTTGATATTGAGCGAGGGCGATGAAATCCTCGATCCACTTGATTTCCATGTTTGCCTTGGAGGACTGCAACCGGATCGACTTGAAGCCGACCTGGGTCACGATGCTGGCCGGGATGGCGAAAAGTTTACGAGGCGGGCGCGCGATTCGTCAAACCGGGCGACTCGCGTCGCAACGCCGCGTTGCGAGAACTTGCGCGGCGCGCCTGCGCCGAATTCCAGGCGCGCCGAAACGGAACGATCGCGGTTCGGCTCCGGCTGGCTTCCGGCAGCGCTGCTGCGGGGTCCGGGCGCTCTTCTCACCGCACGTGCGAAGCCGTTGGCGAACCGAATCGAGATACGCGACGCGAGTAAAACTTACCCGGATATCGTCATTTTTTCCGGTTTTAACGGGCCATGCGATTCATCTGATGAATTTCACAAAAAGTCACATTTGATTTCGGTTCCATTGCTTTATATTTCCCAACCGTTCATGTCGCATGCACCCATACGCAACGTTTGCTGCGTGACAAAAACATGTCCGACGGGTGCCGGTCGAGCATATGGAGCAAGGCGCGCGGCGCGCTCGTCGCCGTATCGAAAGTCGATACGGCCGGCGGAAAAGGGAAACCGGGAGCGTCAGGTGCCGTTGACCGACGTGGCGAAGCCATCGACGGCGAATGCTCCGTCAAGCATCGTGCAGCGGCTGCCCGGTCGATCGAACGCATGCGGCAACCGTCCATGCGAGCGGTCGTCACCGCTTCAATCGGTATCTTCGCCGCGGGCATGTTGGCGTTGGGGTACGCGCAGGCACAGGGATCGGTCACGGTCAACGACCTCAACTGCAACCCGGCCGCCGCATTCACCAACTCGCTTGCTGCCGGTTGCTCCGCCAATGCCGCCGGCTCGGGAGCGACCGCACTCGGCTTCGCCGCCGGTGCGGGCGTGCCATTAGGTTCCGGCGCGTCCGTGATTTCCGCGGCGATTGCGTCGCGTCTGCCGGGCCCCGGGTCGATCTACCTGTCGCAGGACCTCCAGTTTCGCCGCCCGGTCAAGCTTGGCGAAACCGTCTGCGCGACCGTGACGATCAAGGAGATTCTCGGAAGTCGACGGCGAGTCGTGCTCGATACCCGATGCGAGGTGAACGGGCTCGTCGTCGTGGAAGGCACGGCGGTCGTCATGCCGACGACCGTCGCGGAGCGCGCGAAAGACACGGCACGATTGCAAGGTCAGGAAACCTGACGGCTACGCTCGCCATTTTCAGTCCCGCCCTGGTCGTCTCGATCGCCGGCGATACGTCTACCTTCATCGCCGACAACCCGGCGGTCTCGATCCGAGGCGACACGCATCCCGCCTGACAACGCATCGGATGCATGCGAGCGCCGTCGCGTGACCGGCGCTCGCAGCGTACTGCCCGCTAGTTCTGCAGCAGGATCTCCACACGCCGATTGCGCGCTCGCCCTTCGGCGGTCTCGTTGGAACCCACCGGATCGGCCTCCCCCTTTCCGGTGGCCGTCACGGCATCCGCGTTCATGCCATGCTCGCGCAAATACGTCGCGACCGCCTCCGCGCGGCGCCGCGACAGCGCGAGATTGTGAGCATCCGAGCCGACCGAGTCGGTATAGCCGGTCACGTTCACCGCCGAGAAATGCCGGTCTGCCTGACGGCTCAACAGTGCGTCGAGCGAAGCGCGGGCGGCGGGCGTCAGCGTTGCGGAGTCGGTCGCGAAGTACGTGTCGCCGGTCAGGCTGACCTTTTCCGCGGCGACCGGTGCCGCCGCCACGGGCACCGGAAGCGGCGCGGGCGCCGCGCCGCACTGGAACTCGATCGACCGCGGATCCGCACCGTCGCGGAACGGCGCAGCCGAATCGACCAGGCGAACCGGTTGCGTGTCGCACATGCGCGTCGCGACCTTCATGCAGGTCTTTTCGCTCGACAGGATGCCGTGACAATCGACGCGAAACGTCCGGACGCCGTTTCTCGGCTGCAGTTCGTATGCGTTGAACGTCGGCCCGGACGCGCTCGTGCAAGCGGCGAGAGAGGCCACGGACACGAGCAGGGCAAGAGAGATTTTATTCACTGATTCACTCCGTAAAATCGATTCGATCTCGCACATGCGGCGCGGCAGTGCGGCCGCATGCGGATGCGTTCTCGTTCGGCGCGAACCGTTCCGGCGCTATCCGCCGGAACGGTTCGATGCGCACGGATCACTTCCACTGATACAACATACCCGCGCCGACCACGCGCTGACTGCCGGCAAAACCGCCGTTCAGCGTCGCCTTCAGGTTCTCCGTGAGGCGCGCCTGCATGCCGACGGCCATCGCCTTCTGGCCCAGGAAGGTCGCCGTACCGACCCCCATCGCGAAGTTCGAATCGCGGTCCATGTGCGGGATCGATGCCATCGCAGCCGTCGCGGCAATCCCGTCGCGCGCCATCGAATCGGTCTGCTGGATCTGCTGCTGCATCTGCGTGAGCTGGTTGTTGACCGTGTTCAGCGATTGCGTGAACTGGTTCGATACCGCGTTCAGCTGGTTCACGTTCACGGCGTCGGTACCCTGCGTACCGGCCGCGACGTTGACGACCTGGCGCGCCGAATCCGCGGAACCCA
This sequence comes from Burkholderia arboris, assembly GCF_038723655.1. Lineage (NCBI taxonomy): Bacteria > Pseudomonadati > Pseudomonadota > Betaproteobacteria > Burkholderiales > Burkholderiaceae > Burkholderia > Burkholderia arboris. The sequence goes on along the minus strand of NZ_CP109823.1, from coordinate 1,311,098 downwards.
CGGCGACGACATTCGAGCGCCCGCCGTCGTTGCTGCCCGTGCCGATCGCGGTCGAACCGTTGCCCGTTGCGGTCGAGCCGACGCCGATCGCGGTCGATCCGTTGCCGGACGCCAGCGCGCTGTTGCCGACCGCCGTGCTGTTCGAACCCGATGCGACCGCGCCCGACCCGCCCGCCGACGAATTCGATCCCGTCGAGCCCGGCGGCACGTTCGTGCCGGTCGGATTCGTCGTGTACGAACCACCGAGGTTCGACGTGCGCTGCGTGATCAGCGTCGTCAACTGGTTGGCAACCGAGTCGAGCTGCGACACGTTCACCGCGTCGGTGCCGCTCTTGCCGGCCGCGAGGCCGGTGATCTGCCGGTTGCCGATGTTGACTTCGCCGGCCGACGACTGCGGGCTGCTCAGGCCGTATGCGATGTAGTTCGTCTGCGCGCCGACGGTGGTCAGCGAACCCGCGCCGAGCGCGATGCTGTTCGCGAACGTCGCCGACGCGCCTGCGCCGAGCGCCAGCGCATCGGTCGCCGTGGCGTGCGCGCCCGAACCGAGCGCGACGCTGCCGACGCTCGCCGCGACCGCGTTGGCGCCCTGTGCCACCGACTGTGCGCCGGTGGCCGTCGCGCCGCTGCCCAGCGCCATCGCATCGGCCTGCGCAGCGCTTGCCGCCTGGCCGATCGCGACGCCGCCCGGCGCGGTGGCATCGACGATCGCGCCGTTGCCGATCCCCACGCCGCTGTCGCCGTTGACCACCGTCGTCGGGCCGACCGCGACCGACTCCGCGCCGACGGCGAGCGAATCCACGGCCGTCGAGTTCGCGTGGAAGTACTTCGTGGTCATGACCGCGAACGACTGCAGCGCGCCGGCCAGCTGGCGCACGGTCACCGCGTCCTGCTGGCCGGTGCCGTCCGCGACGTTGGTGATCTGGCGATACGTCTTGCTCGTCGCGTCGCCAAGCGATACCGCGCCCAGCAGCGTCTGGTCGGTCGTGTTGAACGGAATCGACGCGCTGCCGTTGCGGATGGTCCCCGAGGCCGGCACCGTCGCGCGGTCGGACACCGAACCGGCGCCGAGCGCGATGCTGCCGTCCACCTTCGCGATCGCGTTCGGGCCGATCGCGACGCTGTCGAGCCCGAGCGCCTGGCTGTCCGGCGCGGTGGAGTTCGCGTGGAAGTACTTGATGCCGTGCGCGTTGATGTTGTCGATCGCCGAGCCGACGTTGTTGTTGATCGTCGTCGAGCCGTCGCCGTTGTACGTCACGTACGACGGCGCGGAGATCGTGCCGGTCGTCGGGTTGTAGGTGGCGCCGCCGCCGATCGCGCCGGCCGTGCTGTTACCGAGGTTACCGTTGTTCGACGCGATCGAGCTCAGGCCGGTCGACAGCGAACCGATGCCCGTCGACGTCGCGGTGGACAGCGACGTCAGGTTGCTGTTCGTGCTCGACAGGCCGGTGGACAGCGAACCGACGGTCGTCGAGGTCGACGTCGACAGCGACGAAATCGAGCTGGTCGTCGAGCTGAGGCCGGTGGACAACGAGCCGATGCTCGTCGACGTGGCGGTCGACAGCGACGTCACGCTGCTGTTCGTCGTGCTCAGGCCGGTCGACAGCGAACCGATGCCCGTCGATGTGGAGGTCGACAGCGACGTGATCGAGCTGTTCGTCGAACTCAGGCCGGTGGACAGCGAGCTGATGCCCGTCGACGTCGAAGTCGACAGCGACGTGACCGAGCTGTTCGTCGAACTCAGGCCGGTGGACAGCGAGCCGATGCCCGTCGACGTCGAAGTCGACAGCGACGTGACCGAGCTGTTCGTCGAACTCAGGCCCGTGGACAACGAGCTGATGCCCGTCGACGTCGAAGTCGACAGCGAAGCCACCGAGCTGTTGGTCGAACTCAGGCCGGTCGACAGCGAGCTGATGCCGGTCGACGTCGACGTGGACAGCGACGTGATCGCACTATTGGCCGACGACAACCCGGTTGACGTGGAGGTCGACAACGAAGTCACCGAGCTGTTGGTCGAACTCAACCCCGTCGACAACGAGCTGATGCCGGTCGACGTCGACGTGGACAGCGACGTGATCGCGCTGTTGGCCGACGACAACCCGGTTGACGTGGAGGTCGACAACGAAGTCACCGAGCTGTTGGTCGAACTCAACCCCGTCGACAACGAGCTGATGCCGGTCGACGTCGACGTGGACAGCGACGTGATCGCGCTGTTGGCCGACGACAACCCGGTTGACGTGGAGGTCGACAACGAAGTCACCGAGCTGTTGGTCGAACTCAACCCCGTCGACAGCGAGCTGATACCGGTCGACGTCGACGTGGACAGCGACGTGATCGCGCTATTGGCCGACGACAACCCGGTCGACAACGACGACACACCCGTCGACAACGAACTGACGCTCGACGCAGTCGAAGTCGACAGCGAATTCACCGCCTGGTTCGTCGCATCGAGCTGCGACCCGTTGATCGCATCCGTGCTTGCCGAGTTGATGCGCCCGGCCGCGACATTGGTGATTTGGCGCTCGGTGCCCGGCGCACCGACGCTGACGACGCTGGTCGGCGACGTGCCGTTGAAGTTGTATGTGACGCCGCCGATCGTCGCGCTTGCCGTCGGGTTGGGCGCGGCCGTCGTCGACCCTGAGCCGAGCGCGACATCGCCCGCATTGTTCGCCACGGCCGACGCGCCGAACGCCAGCGCACCGGCCGCCGCGGCCGTCGACGTGTTGCCGAGCGCGAGCGAGCCGGTACCCTGCGCGATGTTCGAATTGCCGATCGCGACCGCGCCGTTGCCGTTCGCCGTGTTGTTCGCCCCGGCCGTGACCGCGCCGGTGCCGATCGCGGTGCTCGGGTCGCCGATCGCCACCGCACCGTTGCCGCTGACCGTCTGGCCCAGGCCGAGCGCGACGGCGCCGGCACCGCTCAGCACCTTCGAGCTGTTGCCGCCGGCGATCGAGCCCGCGCCTGCCGCAGCGGCGACCGAGTTGCTGTCGCCGATCGCGACGGTCGAACCCGCCGCCGCGACGCTGTTGATGCCGATGGACGTCGCATTCGTGGCCGACGCCGTCGCACCGGGCCCCAGTGCGGTCGCCGAAACGCCGCTGCCGAGCGCGAGATTGCCGAGCGCGACGGCGAACTGCTGCGTCGCGGTCGACTGCACGCCCATCGCGATCGAACTGACGCCCGACGCGTTGGCGTTCAGGCCGAACGCCATCGCTGTATCGGCGCCGGCCGTCGTGGACGAGCCCAGCGCGATCGAGCTGGTGCCGAGCGACTGCGTACCCGAGCCCGGTACGCCGGCCGTGCCGCCCCAGCCGATCGCGATCGACGTCGCGCCCTTCGCGCCGCTGTTGACACCCATCGAGATCGAGGAATTGCCGGTCGTCAGCGCACCGCTACCCACCGCGACGCCGGCCGCGCCGGAACTCGTCGACTGGTTGCCGAGCGCAACCGCACCCTGATTGGTCGCCTGTGAAGAAAAGCCGAGCGCAACGGTGCCGATGGCCGACGAGACCGCGCCGAGTCCGAGTGCAACCGCATTCTGGCCAGACGCCGTTGCATTGTTTCCGAGCCCGATAGCGGACGTGCCGCTCGCGGTCGCGCCGCTGCCGATGGCCACCGTGCCGGACTGCGTCGACTGCGCTGCATTACCGACGGCAACCGCAAATGGTCCCGAACTGATCGCCTGCACGCCGAGCGCCGCACTGTTGACGCCGGTCGCCTGCGCGTTGATGCCGACCGCGGTCGACCCATCGGCCATCGCATGCGCGCCCGGACCCAGCGCCGTCGCCGACACGCCTTGCGCCGTCGACAGGTTACCCAGCGCGGTGGAATTCTGCTGCGCCGCACTCGACCCGACGCCGATCGAGATCGACGTCACGCCGCCGGTCGCGGAGCCGCCATCCTGCGCGTACTGCGCATGCGCGCCCGCATGGAACAACGCAAGATACGTGGACGCCATCAGCACGGCCAGTCGTCGCGGCGACGGCGCCGAAAGCAGGCCCGCGCGTATCGCGGCGCCCTCGTTCGCCGCATGCTCGCGTGTGCCGCACGCCGACGCAACTCGCTTGCCGCGCGCACGGTCAAGCTCGGAAGCCGCGACCCAGGCCCCCAGTGCTTCGTTCCAGATCGACTTGAACGACTTGTTCATCTTGTGTTCCCTCGGTTCTCATGTGCTGGATGACGCAGCAGCGAACGCGACGGCAGGCGATGATGCATCGGTCTGCCTCCTCGCCCGTGTCGCGACGCTTTGCGCTTCATTTTGGATAGCTAACTAAACGATCGAACAACGCTGCTCGGCAATCGCGATCGCCAGGGCGATCGCGCGACTGCACGCCGCACGCATGCGTCGGCACGCTGCGCGGCGGCACTCGCCGGTTATCGGGTCATGAAGGCCGATGTCGCGGGAAAGACGGAGACGCGCTGCCCCGCGCATCGCGAATCCGCGTGCGCGCGCCGTCGCGTCTAACCGGCGGCGACCTCGAATGTCATGGGAAGGCGTCGTTCAGACGCCGGATGGACGGATGCCGGCCCGCACCCCGGGACGGCCCGTCAAGATTCATTCAGGAGGAGGATGACGCCGCGTGGTCCCCGGGTATGAAGCATGCGCATCCGGTTCGCTCGAACCGGTGCGTTGATCTGCCATGCCTGTCGCGCTCATATTTTTTCGTGCCCGCCTGATTCGAGAGCGCGCTGCGCGATCGTGCCCGGACGGATCAGACCGCCCGGCTGCCCACGCGAAGCCGCTCACCCTCTCCGCCGGCAGTCAAACGCTTTTCCGGATTTCCGGAAAAGCGCCCGACTTGCCGAACGACCCCCGCATCGATTTAATCGGTCGAATTTTCTTGACGATTTTTCCAGTCGATGCGTCACACCCCAACCAACCTCACAATTTTTCCGCCTGTCCTGTATACGAACATATTCGGAAAATTATGAAATTTGTATTACCCTCGTGCCAATTTTCTTGTCTGCCATCGCATTCCCAGATCCTGAGAATTGCCATCATTCGATGTCACATTGAATATCGCGTCATCCGAATCTGGAAGCGGCAAGGAATCCACGAACAGCCGTTCCCCTCGAAGAACCGATTCCAGCCGCGCCGGGGCTAGTGTGCAGGCATCCGTTCAAACAAACCTTTTCTCGAGCGGAAAAAAGCTTTTCCCGAGCGGACGATATTTACTTTCATACATTCCGGCTCGCAATCCGGTTTTTATCGAGTCGAATCTTGACCGGCCAGTAGAAATCCATTAATCGCGCCAGCACCGATTGAGCGCATTTATTTCACATTGAAAGGAATCGTCTTTCGACACAACTCTCCCGAATTCATATCGCGGGCCAATTCGATTCTACAATCGATAAAATCCGGAAATAAAGACCGATATTGAAATGCAATTCGGCATGTTTTTCCACCTCCATTTCGTTCGACCCGACGTCGGCGCCGAAACCGCGCAGCGCCCCGCCGGATATGCCCACACGGGCCGCACGGAATCCTCACAATCGGCACTGTTGTCGACATATAATTTTTCGCAACAATTGAGCAGAAAGCGCTGCTTTCGATCCGACTGAACACCCTTCCACCGCGCCCGCCACCATGTCATCCCGCTCGTCCAGCCCGGCGCAGCTTCGCTCCACGCCGGATCTCGCTGACGCACATATTCTTGTCGTCGACGATCGCCCGAACGACCTGCGGCTCCTGACCGAAATCCTGCGTGCCGCGCGATGCCGGATCAGCGTCGCGTTCGACGGACTGCAGGCGTATCACCGCGCCCAGGCGATCGCGCCCGACCTGATCCTGATGGACGTCCGCATGCCGCGCATGGACGGTTTCGCTGCATGCCGGCTGCTGGCGTCGACACCGTCGACGCAGTCCATCCCCGTCATCATCCTGACGGCCGCGGGCGATCTCGAGGATCGCATCGCGGGGCTCGAAACCGGCGCGATCGACTACATCGTCAAGCCGTTCGAGCCGATCGAAGTGCTGGCCCGGATCCGCAACCACCTGAAGCGCGCGCGGCGCAGCCAGCCGTTCGCGCACCTGCCCGAGATGCCCGCCAACCCGGATGCGGCCCTCGTACGCGCGGCGGCCGAAGTCCTGCTGCGCGACCTGCGCTATCCGCCGGCGCTCGAGGAACTCGCCCGGCAGGTCGGCACGCACGAAAAGCGGCTGTCGCGCGTGTTCCGCGACCAGCTTGGCCAGACCGTGTTCGAGTACCTGCGCGACACGCGCCTGCGCGCCGCGATGCACTTCCTCGCGGAGACATCGATGGGAATCGGCGACATCGCCGAGGAAATCGGCTTTTCCACGCCCGGCAATTTCGCGACGGCGTTCCGCGAACGCTTCGGCATCACGCCGTCCGACTGGCGGCGCCAGCGCCATGCGATCAACGCGCCGCTCACGCCCGGCGGGCATCATCCCGATGCGTAGTCGCGGCGCGGCGTGGGCAGCCGGATGGCGCGCGGTGCTGCTGCTTCTGATGGCACTGGCCGTCACCTGCGCGACGGCCCGCGCGGCCCCGGCGCCGAATCCCGCGCAACTGGACGCCGTGTCGGTGTTCGAGGACGCGAGCACGACGATGACAGCCGAGCAGGTCGCCGCGCGCATCGCCGAGCCGGGGCGAGACGCGGCTGCGGCCGGCGCATCGACGTTCAACGTCGAGTTCTCGCGGTCGGCATGGTGGGTCCGCGCGACGCTGGTCAACCGTGACAGCGCCGCACGCCCGCTGGTACTGGTAATTCGCGACGCACGCGTCGACCATGCCGACTTCTACGTCGGCCAGAACGGCCGGTGGACGCTCGACAGCCGTTTCCCGGCCACCGGCGCGGGCGGCGATGCCACCGCGCCGCCCGCGCGCTACCCGGCACTCGACGTCACGCTGCCCGCCGGCGAAAGCCTCCCCGTGCTGATCCGCGTCACGTCACGCAAGGAAATGCGGCTCGCGCCGGCGGCATTCACCCGTGCGGCCTGGGATGCGCTGGAACGGCGCGCGACGATGTGGGACTTCGGTTTCTTCGGCGGGCTGCTCGCTCTCGCGTGGTGCGCGCTGCTGATCGGGTTCTTTTCGCGCAGCGGCGTGTTCCACGTCCTGGCCGCGCTGGCGCTGGGTACGACGCTGTTCGAAGCGGCATACCGCGGCTATACGGCAATGGCGTTGCCGCCCGCGCTGCGCGAATGGTCGGCGCGCGGCGAGGTGATCTTCGCGTACGTGGCTGTCGCCTGCTTCATCGCCTTCATCCTGATGGTCGCCCGGCGCGAGCAGGCGAGGCTGCCGTTGCGCGCGATCTACATGGCGTTCCTCGCGCTCGAATGCATCGGCATGGCGGGCGCCGCAGGCGGCGACCTGCTGACCTTCACGTGGTTTTGCCTGCGGTTGAACGCGGTGCTGGGGATCGTCAACATCAGCCTCGCGCTGCTGCTCGCGATCCGCCGGACGCCGACCGGCCGCGTGATGCTGATCGCGATCGCGATCGCCACCTTCAACATGCTGATCCGCGTGCTCGACGGCATGAACGCGCTGCCGCCGGTACTGTTCTGGCTCAAGTCCGACATCTACCCGAACCCGGTCATCGCGATCGTCGGGCTTGCCACGCACCTGCTGGTGCTGGCCGCGTGGATCCACCACGTGGGCCGCCAGCGCATCGAGGCGCGCAAGCGGCTCGAACACTGGCAGCTCACCGAACAGGATCGCCTGCGCGACGAAGTCGCGAGACGCACGGTCGCGCTCAACGACGCGTTGCAACAGGTGACGACCCACATGCAGCAGAAGATCGAGACGCTCGGCTATGTCAGTCACGACCTGCGCGCGCCGCTGTCCACGATCAACGGCTATGCGAAGCTGCTGCTGCAGAGCGCGACGCACAGCCAGGCGCGGCTGATCCGGTCGATCGACCGCAGCATCCGCTACCAGCTCACGCTGATCGACGAACTGCTCGCGTTCACGAAGGCCGAGCTGCAGCCGCTCGGCGTGACGCCCGACACGACCGACCTGCCCGGCCTGCTCGACGATCTCGGCCACTACGCGCTCGCGCTGTGTGCGCAGCAGGACAACCGGTTCGTCTACCGGCCGGCCACGCCGCTGCCGCGCACGGTGTCGATCGACGGGATGCGGCTGCAGCAGGTGCTGCTGAACCTGCTGTCCAACGCGTCGAAGTTCACGCGCGACGGCACCGTCACGCTGTCGGTGCATGCGGCGCGCGAAGGCGATGCGTGGCGCCTGCTGTTCGAGGTCGCCGATACGGGTATCGGGATCGACATCAGCGGCACCCGCGACATCTTCCGCGCGTACCAGCAGGTGCAGGCCGTGAACGGCGGAACCGGGCTCGGCCTGTTCATCGCACAGCGCATCGTCGGCGCCATGGGCGGCGAACTGGCGGTCGCCAGCCAGCCGGGCGTCGGCACGGCGTTCTCGTTCGCGATCGTCGCGCCGGCCGTCGGGCATGCACTCGTGCCCGCGTCGGAGCTCGTCCGGCGGCTTCATCCGGGCGACGATACCGGGCCGGAACGCGCCGCGCCCGCGATGGACGGCCCGCCCGACGACGCGCTCGACGAACTGATCCGGCTCGCCCGCGACGGGCGGCTCACCGATATCGAGCAATGGCTCGGCCAGGTTGCGGATGCGCCGGATTACGAAGCCTTCGCGCAGCACGTGCGCGAACACCTCGAGGCACTGGACCTGCCCGCGATCGAGAAGCTGGCCGGCTCGGTGAAACGCGCACGCGTCGCGGATGCGTCATTCGATGCCGAGACAGGCTCAGCCGGCGCGGCCTGACGGCGCAGCGCCGCTCGCGCGTTTCAACCCGAGTCCGCTATCGCTGCCGATCGGCCCGTTCGACGACGCGGGCGAGACGAATGATGTCGGTCAACCCGAATTCGCCCGCCTCCGGGCGCGGGCGGCCATGCTCGTCGGCCACGCGCATCGCGAACGCCAGCGCTTCCGAGCGCTCGCGCAGCAGCACGCGCAGCGCATCGGCCACGATCCGGCAGTCGCGCGCATCGCCCAGGTCGAGCAGCGGCCGGCGGCCGGGCTCGACGGCCAGCGTACCGGCACCGCTCGCCGTCACGTCATTGCGCGTCATGCCGTTCTCCTCGCGGAATCATGATCGGCCGCCCTGCAGCCGCCGCATCGTTGCAACCCGCGCCGCATGTTCCTCCGGTGATGCCCGCCGCGCGGGCGCGCTGTCGCGCGCCGGTTGCCGCGTACCCAGCCCCGTGCCGCCGGTGCGCCGCCGCGCGGCATGCCGTTCAATCACCCGCTGCAGCACGCAGAACACGCACAGCAGCACGCCGATCACGATCCGCGTCCACCACGAACTCAACGTGCCGTCGAACGTGATCAGCACCTGGATCGTGCCGAGGATGGCGACACCGAACACCGAGCCCACGACATAGCCCACGCCGCCCGTCAGCAACGTGCCGCCGATCACGGTCGCGGCGATCGCGTCGAGCTCCATCCCCTGCGCCTGCAATCCGTAGCCCGACAGCACGTACAGCGTGAACACCACGCCGCCGAGCGCCGAACAGAAGCCGCTCAACGCATACACGCCGATCTTCGTACGCGCGACCGGCAGCCCCATCAGCAGCGCCGAGCGCTCGTTGCCGCCGATCGCATACACGTTGCGGCCGAAACGCGTGAAATGCGCGACGTAGAGCGCGACGGCCAGCGTCGCGAGCGCGATCAGTGCGCCCGCGCTCAGCATCCCGCCACCGACCGGCACGCTGACGCCCGCGATCGCATGGAACGTCGGTTCGTTGATCGTGATCGACTGCGTCGTGATCAGGAAGCACGCGCCGCGCGCGAGAAACATCCCGGCGAGCGTGACGATGAACGGCTGCAAACGGAAGTAATGGATCAGCGCGCCCATCGCCGCGCCGTACAGCGCGCCGAACGTCAGCACGAGCGGCACGATCACCCACACGGGCCAGTGCAGCCGCTCGGCGCCGACTGCGCACAATATGGTTGTTAGCGCAACCACCGAGCCAACCGACAGGTCGATGCCGCCCGACACGATCACGAACGTCATCCCGATCGCGACGATCAGCAGGAACGCGTTGTCGACGAGCAGCCCGGTCAGCACCTGCATCGAGAAAAATCCCGTGTACATCACGGACCCGAAACCGAACAGCGCGGCGAACAGCACGATCGTCACGACGATCGGCAGCGTGCGCGGGTCGGCGAGCCGGCCAAGGAATCGGGTCATCGGTGCGTCGCTCCGGAGGTGGCGCGCGAACGCGCGGAAGGCAGCAGCCGCGACGCATGCCGGACGACGAGCGCGCGCGCCGCCTCCGACTGGATCAGCGTCACGACGATCACGACGACCGCCTTGACGACGAGCGTCGCCTCCGGCGGCACGCCGATCGAATAGGTCGTGTAGGTGAGCGTCTGGATGATCAGCGCGCCGAGCACGGAACCGGCGAGGCTGAAGCGGCCGCCGAGCAGCGACGTGCCGCCGAGCGTCACGGCGAGGATCGCGTCGAGCTCGAGCAGCAGCCCCGCGTTGTTGCCGTCGGCGCTGCGCACGTTCGAGCTCGCGAGGATGCCGGCGAGCGCCGACAGCACGCCCGAGCCCAGATACACGCCGAACACGACCGCGCCCGAGCGCAGCCCGACGAGCCGCGTCGCGACCGGGTTCACGCCGATCGCGCGGATGAACAGCCCGAGCGCCGTGCGGTTCACCAGCAGCGCGGCCGCGGCGATCGTCGCGAGGGCGATCCACACCGCGCACGGGACAGCCGCGAGATAGCCGCCGCCGAGCGCGAGGTAGCCCGGCGCGCCGATCGGGATGATCTGGCCGCCCGTCAGCAGTTGCGCGACGCCGCGCCCGGCCACCATCAGGATCAGCGTCGCGATGATCGGCTGCATCCCGACGAACGCGACGAGCAGGCCATTCCATGCGCCGGCCAGCAACCCGACGCCGAGCGCGGCCGCGAGTGCCGTGCCGACCCGCGACGGGTCCGCATCGAGCACGATCGCCGCGGCCGCGCCTGCAATCGCGACGATCGCACCAACCGAGATGTCGATCCCGCGCGTTGCGATCACGAGCGTCATCCCGAGCGACACGATCACGAGCGGCGCTGCGCGGTTCAGGATATCGATCGGCGCGCCGAACAGATGACCGTCGAGCAGCGCGATCGACAGGAAGCCCGGACGATGCGCGACGTCGAGCGCGAACAGCAGCGCGAGCGTCAGCGCCGGCCACGCGAGCGGATGGCGAAACAGCGTGCGCAGCCGCGTCATGACTGGCCTCCCGCGATCAGCCGGTACACCTGCTCCTCGGATGCGTCGGCGCCGGTCAGTTCGGCGACCTTGCGCCGGTCGCGCAGCACCGCGATCCGGTGGCTGACGCGCACGACCTCGCCGATCTCCGACGAGATGAACAGGATCGCGAGCCCGGTCGCGCACAGCGCGAGCACGCGCTCCATGATGTCGAACTTCGCGGCGACGTCGATGCCGCGCGTCGGCTCGTCGAGAATCAGCAACTTCGGATCCGTCGCGAGCCAGCGCGCGAGCAGCACCTTCTGCTGGTTGCCGCCCGACAGCAGCCCGATCGGCTGCTCGGCGTCGCGCGCCTTGATGCCGAGCCGCACGAGGTACGTATCGGCGATCTCGCGCTGGCGCGCGCGCCCGATCAGCCGCCACCAGCCGCGTCGCGCCTGCAGCGCGAGGATGATGTTCTCGCGGATCGACAGCGCGGCGACGATGCCCTCCTTCTTGCGATCCTCCGGGCAGTACGCGATACCGTGGCGGACCGCATCGTGCGGCGAGGCGAGCCGCCTGCGCGCGCCGTCGATCTCGATCGCGCCGATGTCCGGCCGCTCGGCGGCGAATGCCAGCTGCGCGGTCTCCGTGCGCCCCGAGCCGAGCAGCCCGGCCAGCCCGACAATTTCGCCCGGGTGCACGTCGAGATCGAGCGCGTTCATCATCCCGCGCCGCCCGACCTGCTGCATCGACAGGAACGGCACGGCGTCGCCGGCCGTACGCTCGACCGCCGCCGCACCGGCCTGCAGCGTGTCGGACATCCGTTCGCGGCCGGTCATCTTCGCGACCAGCGCATCGACCGGCAGGTCGCGCGCCCGATACTCGCCTTCGCGCTCGCCGTTGCGCATCACGGTGATCCGGTCGGACACCGCGTAGGTCTGCTCGAGAAAGTGCGTGACGAACAGGATCGCGATGCCCGACGCCTTCAGCCGGCGCAGCACGTCGAACAGCCGCACGACTTCGCCGTCGTCGAGGCTCGATGTCGGCTCGTCGAGAATCAGCACGCGCGCGTCGACGGACACCGCGCGCGCAATCGCGACCATCTGCTGCACGGCGATCGGATAGGCATCGAGCGAGCGCGTGACGTCGAGCGTCAGGTCCAGTTCGGCCAGCGCCGCGCGCGAGCGCGCATGGATCGCGTTCCAGTCGATCGCGCCTCGGCGCATCGGCTGCCGGCCCGCGAAGATATTCTCGGCGACCGACAGGTTCGCGCACAGGTTCACTTCCTGGTAGAGCGTCTGAATGCCGGCCGCCTCGGCCTCGCGCGGCGCGGCGAAGCACACCGGCCGGCCGCCGACGCGAATCTCGCCCGCGTCGTGCGCATGCACGCCGGTGAGCACGTTGATCAGCGTCGACTTGCCCGCGCCGTTCTGGCCCATCAGTGTGTGGATCTCGCCCGGAAACAGCCGGAAGTTCACGCGCTGCAGCGCGCTGACGCCCGGAAACGACTTGTCGATGCCGATCATCTCGACCACCGGCGGACTCTCCATGCATCCTCCCTCGAAGCGGTTGCCATCGTCCGGGCGGCCGCGGCGCGGCGGCCCGTGCCGGATCTGCCGGACCGGTCAGTACTTGCGGGTCGGCATCACCTGCGCCGCGACGCTCATCGGGAACACGGTCTCGTTCGTCACGATGCGCTTGGGCAGCGGCTTGCCGGCGACGACGTCCTTCACGGCGCTCATCAGTTGCGAGCCGAGCAGCGGGCTGCATTCGACATCGACGTTGATCTTGCCGGCGACCATCGCCTGGAAGCCGCCCTTCGTCGCGTCGAACGACACGACGCTCACGTCCTTGCCGGGCTTGATCCCCGCTTCCTCCATCGCCTGGATCGCGCCGAGCGCCATGTCGTCGTTGTGTGCGTAGACGACGTTGATCTGCTTGCCGTAGGTCTTCGCGAACGCTTCCATCACCTGCTTGCCGCCGGCGAGCGTGAAGTCGCCGCTTTGCGACGCGATCACCTTGAATTTCGGATTGCTCCTGATCACTTCGAGCAGGCCCGCGCGGCGATCGTTGGCCGGTGCCGAACCGACCGTGCCCTGCAGCTCGACGATGTTGACCGGGCCGGCATCGTTCCTGTAGTGCTCTTCCATCCAGTGACCCGCGCGCCGCCCTTCCTCGAGGAAGTCCGAGCCGATCATCGTCACGTACAGCGACGGATCCTTCACGTCGACTGCGCGGTCGGTCAGGATCACCGGGATGTGCGCGGCCTTCGCTTCGGTCAGCACCGGCTCCCAGCCCGACTCGACGACCGGCGAGAACGCGATCACGTCGACCTTCTGCGCGATGAACGAGCGGATCGCACGGATCTGGTTCTCCTGCTTCTGCTGCGCATCGGAAAACTTCAGGTTGATGCCGGCGTCCTTCGCCGCGCCCTTCACCGACACGGTGTTCGCGGTGCGCCACGCACTCTCCGCGCCGACCTGCGAGAACCCGAGCGTGATCGGCCTCTGCTGCGCGAACGCGCCCGGCGCCCATACCGTCGCCGCGGCGACGAGCGCACCGGCCGCCAGCTTCCTGATGAATGTCATGGTTCGTCTCCGATGATGTCGTTGTCTGCCGCGGCGCTGTTCTGTTTCTGCGTGGCGCTGGCGCGGATCGGGGCTGCGCCGGCCGGCGCGTGCGGCCGGCCCGGTCTGCCTGCCCCGCATCAGTCTAGGAACAAGCCCGATAACCTTCCAATGAAATATTGGATTGAAGCGATATCGGAATCGGCATACGTATAAACACCTAAACGCGCGAAGGCCGGCGCATGCGGGAATGCGCCGGCCCGTCGGGTTTCAGCGGACGGAGGGGAAGTGATCGTTCTGCGCCGGATCGAAGCGGCGGACGATGCGTCGCCGTGAAACGGCTTCCGTCAACTCAGCGCATCACCCCCCTGGCGCGCAGTTCGCGGCCAACGCGCACGATTTCGCGCTCGCCTTCCGCCAGCGCGGCGGCGCTCGTATGCACCGAGTAGGCACCCAGATGCAGATCGTGCGGATGCGGAATCGCCGTACCGACCACGAAGCGCGCGTCGGTCACGGCCTCGAATTCGATCCCCGCGTCGGACGAGTCGAACACGGCCAGTTCGCCCTGGCCGACCGGATCCGGCGTACGCAGGCTGCCGTCCATCACCGCCGTCCAGCCGACCCGATACCCGTGCGGCGGCCGGCAGATCCAGCGCTCGCCTGCCTTCAGCTGGACGACGACATAGTTGATGCCCGGCGGTGCATCGATCGGGCTGACCGCGTCGCCATGACGGCCGAGCAGCACGCGCGCCGGGCCGTCGGTCGGGATGTCGTCGATCGACAAGTGCTGGCTGAACGCCGGCGCCAGCTCGCGCCCCGGCGGCAACGCAACCCACAACTGGAACGCCTTGACCGGCGGCACCACGGAACCCGTATGCCAGACGCCGCGCCCCGCGCTCATCCATTCGATGTCGCCGGGTGCCATCGCGCCTTCATGGCCGGTGGATTCCGCATAGGTGCCGTGCCCGTCGATCGCGAGCGTCAGCGTCGCGATGCCCGAATGCGGGTGCCAGCCGAAGGACGGCTGCCCGATCGGCGCCTGCGTGTCGATCAGGTCGAGAAAGACGAACGGCTTGATGATCTCGCCGACATCGGACGGGCTGACCATCCGGACGACCGGCCCGTGCGCGTGGCCATGCGTGCGAAGCACGATACGGCGGCAGGCGCCGATGGTCCCCGGACCAGATTCGAGGGCATGCAACATGGTGGTTCTCCTGTGACCGGCATCCGGCCCGGTGCGTCAGGCTGCGAGGGCCGCTACCGCTTCCTTCGCCGATGCAATGGCGTCGCTGCGCTTGTCCGGCCCCATCGCGACGCCTTCCGCACGAATGAACGTGATGTCCGTGACGCCGATAAAGCCGAGCACATCTTTCAGATAGGTTTCCTGATGATCGAGCGATGCCACCGGCGCCCCTGCGCTGTACACGCCGCCGCGCGACGATGCGATGACCAGCTTCTTGGCGCCGCACAGTCCGACCGCCCCGTTCTCGCCGTAGCGGAACGTCTTGCCGGCCACCAGGATGCGGTCGATCCACGCCCTCAGTTGCGACGCGATGCCGAAGTTGTACATCGGCGCGCCGACGACCACGATGTCGGCCGCGAGGAATGCGTCGAGCGCGTGCTGGCCGATCTCGACGTCGGCCTTCAGCGCGTCGTCAACCGGCGCGCCTTGCGCGGCGGCGAGGTGACCGGCCGTCAGATGGCCGATCGGCGTCGCGGCGAGGTCGAGTCGCGTCACCGTGAGGCCGGGATCGCGAGCACGCAAGGTCGCGACGATATCCGCCGACAGTTCGCGGCTGACCGAGCCTTGGCCGAGGATGCTGGAATCGATATGCAGCAGTTTCATGAGGAATCTCCGAACGGGATGACGCGATTACTGCTTGAGGGCTTCGGCCGTGATGAGCAACTTCGTCTTCATCCGGAAGCCGTACTGCTTGCCGTAGTCGAGGCCGAAGTCGCTGCGGTCGAATTCGCCGACGGCGTCGACGCCGCACACTTCACGCTTGAGCATCGGGTGCGGCATGCAATTGAATGAGTCGATCTTCAGCGTCACCGGCTTCGTGACGCCATGCAGCGTCAGGTTGCCGACCACCGATACCGGCTTGTCGCCGTCGAACTTGATCGTGCCCTTGTAGTTCGCCTGCGGAAACTTCGCCGCGTCGAAGAACTCGGCCGTCTGCAGGTGCTCGTCGAGCTTCGCGCTGCCCGTGCGGATCGACGTGATGTCGGTCGTCACGTCGACCGTGCCCGTCTTCGCCGCGCGGTCGAGCGTCACGGTGCCGCCCGACTTGTCGAACTTGCCGCGCCAGACCGACAGGCCGCCCATGTGGTCGGCTTCAAAGCTCGGGTACGTGTGGCTCGGATCGAGCTGGTACGTCGATGCGGCCGCGAATGCGGAAAGCGACAGCGATGCAGCGAGCGCGCCAATCGCGATCGTCAGATGCTTCTTCAATTCAATCTCCTTGAGACTTCAGGGGGTTCGTCTGTAGCGTGAGGCCAGTATGGAGATGGAAGCTGCTTTACACTAGACGGATAAATAGGATTTGATTAATCCATTTTTGGAGGAATCCGATGCTCGATCTGAATGATCTCGCGCTGTTCGTCCAGGTCGTCCGGGCCGGCAGTTTCTCGGAGGCCGCGCGGCGCCTGCGCATGCCGGCCAATACGCTGAGCCGGCGCATCGACCAGCTCGAGGGGCATATCGGCACGCGCCTGCTGCACCGCTCGACCCGCAAGCTCGCACCGAGCACCGAAGGCCAGGCGCTATTCGAGCGCTATGCGCCGGCGCTCGACCGGATCTTCGAGATCGAGCGGCAGCATGCGCACGGGCAGGAACCATCCGGCACCGTGCGCGTGGCGGCAATGGCCGGCCTGTTCGAATTTTTCCAGTTCGAATGGCTGGCCGAGTTCTATGCGCGCTATCCGCAAATCAGCATCGACTTCCTGCTCGACGACACGCCGTCCGACCTGATCGGCGAGCGCATCGACCTCGCGCTGCGCATCGGCATCGAGACGGGCGGCAGCTTTCGCGTGCGCCGGATCGCGCCGGGTACGATGATCCTCGCCGCCAGCCCCGCTTATCTGAAACGGTGCGCCGCGCCGCGCACGCCGCGCGAACTGGCCGGTCACGATTGCCTGACGGTGTCCAGCCGCCAGGGGCGCAGCATGTGGCGCCTGCAGGGGCCGCGCGGCACGCAGGAAATCTCGATCGACGGCCGTTTCTCGGTCAACGACATGCGCGTGGTCGTGCAGGCGTGCATCGCCGGGCTCGGCATCGCGCTGGTGCCGCAACTGATCGCCGAACCGGCGATCGAGCAAGGCAAGCTGGTGCGCGTGCTGCCGTCCTATCGGCGATCGAGCCCTGGCCTCGGGCTGCAGCTCGTCTATACGAGCCGCCCGCCTCTGCCGCCGGCGGTCACGGTCGTCGCCGAGTTTCTGCTGGAGAAGCTCGGTCAAGGGATACCGGGGTACCCGGAGCCCGCGGCCGACCGATAACGTTTCGTTGTCGCGGCGAACGGAATTTCTTGTTGGACGCGGAATTTCGGCGCACGAACACTGCGGGGCATCGCGTCGGGTACCGACTGACGCCAATGCAAGGGCGCGGAGCCCCATCGCAGGAGACAGCCATGCCGGCAGCAGGAAGATCCGTCAACGTCCGGGAATTCATCGACGCGCGCGCAGTCAGCCCGTTTCAGTGGCTCGTGGGGCTGCTCACGTTCGTCGTGATCTCGCTGGACGGCTGGGATACCGTCATCATCGGCTTCGTCGTGCCGGAACTCATCAAGGAATGGGGCGTCACGAAGAGCGCACTGGCGCCGGTGCTCAGCGCCGCGTTGTTCGGTCTGGCGGCCGGCGCGCTGTTGGGCGGCCCGATCGCCGACCGGTTCGGACGCAAGCGCGTGCTGGTCGCGAGCGTGCTGATCATCGGCGTCGGCACGCTGGCCACCGCGCATGCGACGTCGCTCGCGACGATGCTGCCGATCCGCTTCGTCACCGGGCTCGGCCTCGGCGCCGTGATGCCGAACGTCGTGACGCTGTGGTCCGAGTACGTGCCGGAGCGCCGGCGCTCGTTTCTCGTGACGGTCGTGTACAGCGGGTTCACGGTCGGCGCCGCGCTGTGCGGGTTCATCGCGGCATGGATCATCCCGAGCTACGGGTGGCGCACGATGCTGACCGTGGGCGGTGCGCTGGCCGTCGCATGCGTGCCGCTTCTCATGCTGTGGCTGCCTGAATCAGTCGCATTCCTGACGGTTCAGAACAAGCGTCCCGAACTGATCGCGAAGATCCTTTCCGCAATCGGCCGCACACCCGTGCCCGCCGACACGCGATTCTTCCTGCCCGCGCAACCGAAGGTGAAAGGCGGCGCGATCGGCACGATCCTGTCGACACGCTATATCGCAGGCACGGTCCTGATCTGGCTGTGCTACTTCGTCGGGCTGTTCGTCCTTTACCTGCTGTACAACTGGCTGCCGACGATGGCGAAAGACGCCGGCTATACGAGCGCACAGGGCGCGATCATGGTCGGCTTCCTGAACTGGGGCGGCACGCTGGGCTCGGTCGCGATCGGCTGGCTGATGGATCGCTTCGACCGCTACCGGGTGATCGCCGCGAGTTTTTGCCTGGCGGCACTGTCGCTGTGGGCCGTGCACGGGATGCAGTCGACGTTCGGGGCGCTGCAGGTTCTCGCGTTTGCGTGGGGATGGTTCATTCCCGGCACGAATACCGGCATGAACGCGCTGACCGCGCGCTTCTACCCGACCGTCGCGCGCTCGACCGGATTGAGCTGGATGCATGCGTTCGGACGGCTGGGCGCGATCGGCAGCGCGTTTGCCGGTGCGGCCCTCCTGAGCGCGGGGCTGGGCCTCGGCCAGATTCTTCCGATCATGGCCGTCGCGCCGCTGGCCGGTGCGGTGGCCGTGCTCGTGATCGCGACGCTCGTGAAGCGCTGGGCGCTGGCCGATGAGTCGGCGGGCGCGGCCGTGACTTCCGCGGCGGAGGTTTCCGCGAATACGTAACGACAGCCGTCGCGGCAACCCTCAGATCCGGCAAGTCGCCACCGGCCTGTCGGTCTCCCGGGCACTCTCCGCGGTCAACGCGGGGAGAATGGCTTGTGCCCCGTTGCCTTCAACGCGATATTCACATCGTCGCGCGTGTTGACGATACGGCCTTCCACCTTGCAATCCGATTGCACCGGCTTCGCACCGGCTGCAAATCCCACGCCGCCGAGATCGGTTGCGACCCATTGCGCGCTGCGCTTGTCCAGCGCGAACTTCATGATCTCGGCCTGGTCATCCGTCATCTCCAGGCTGCCGCCCTTATCCGTCAATGCCACGCATGCGAAGGCGGCATCTCGATCCTCGATCAGATCGACCACGAAATAGTGGTAATCCTTCAGGTCCGGTTCGCGGTCGTTCAGCCGGTGAACGGCAGCCAGTATAGGGGCGCGGTCAGGGTCGCGCTTGTCCAGATCGCGGGCATACGTCACGTTGGCGACGGTCGCGACGAGGATCCATGCGCATGCACTGAGCTTGGATAGCGTCATCATCGAGAATCGAGAAAAACAAGTAACCGGGATCGCCCCGCCATCGAGCGGCAGTGCGAACGTCTCGCGGGACATCGCAACACCCTGCCTCGGGCGACAGTACCTCTGGCGAGTCGATGCTGCCGTTATCCGGCACCAGCGCCCGTTGATAGTGATCGTCTGTTGCGTCATGGCCGATCGGGAGACGCTACGCTACCACCAAAGACGGCGGCAGATGGCTTTTGTTCATCTCGTGCGCGTTGCCCCGGTTTCCACCCGACGTTGCCAACGATCGCAGATGTTGATGAGCATCGAAACGATGGGCAGCCACCGTTCCTTCCGTGTCGTTTACAACCGGGTTCCGGGCGCATGACCGATAGTCGGCTGCACCCGTTTCTCTAAACTGGCTCTCACAACACACTTGCCCGGTGTCGCCCGCAACGCACGTCACGTCACCGACATCGAGGCCCCCGAGACATCCGCCTTCGCTGCTCCTCGGCCCGCACGACTCCACTGCATTCCAGCCCGGCCGGCTGCCAAGGCAATTCCAGGAGAGTTCATTGAGCCCGTCGCAAGCGCACCCTGCGAAATCGCGATCTTCGCGCCAGTCCGTCAAGCTGGATGACATCACGATCGTCGACCCTGCCGTCCTCAAGCGGGCAGTCGGTGCGATGGCGTTCGGCAATGCGATGGAATGGTTCGACTTCGGCGTCTACAGCTACATCGCCGTCACGCTCGGCAAGGTGTTCTTCCCGTCCAGCAGCCCGTCCGCGCAGTTGCTCGCGACCTTCGGCACGTTCGCGGCCGCGTTTCTCGTGCGCCCGCTCGGCGGCATGGTGTTCGGCCCGCTCGGCGACCGCATCGGCCGCCAGCGCGTGCTCGCCGCGACGATGATCATGATGGCCGTCGGCACCTTCGCGATCGGCCTGATTCCCAGCTACGCGTCGATCGGCATCATGGCGCCCGTGCTGCTGCTGGTCGCCCGCCTCGTGCAGGGCTTCTCGACCGGCGGCGAATACGGCGGCGCGGCCACCTTCATCGCCGAATTCTCGACCGACAAGCGCCGTGGCTTCATGGGCAGCTTCCTCGAATTCGGCACGCTGATCGGCTATACGCTCGGCGCGGCGACCGTCGCACTGCTCACCGCAACGCTGTCTCAGGAAGCGCTGCTGTCGTGGGGCTGGCGCGTACCGTTCTTCATCGCCGGCCCGCTCGGCCTCGTCGGCCTCTACGTGCGGCTGAAACTCGAGGAAACGCCGGCGTTCAGGAAGGAGGCCGAAGCACGCGAAGCGGACGAACGCGCGCGGCCGAAGCAACGCTTCGCGACGCTGCTCGCCGAACAGTGGAAGCCGCTGCTGCAGTGTGTCGGCCTCGTGCTGATCTTCAACGTGACCGACTACATGGCGCTGTCGTACCTGCCGAACTATCTGTCCGCGACACTGCACTTCCGCGAATCGCACGGGCTGTTCATGGTGCTGCTCGTGATGGTGCTGATGATGCCGATGACGCTGTACGCCGGGCACCTGTCGGACAAGGTCGGCCGCAAGCCGGTGATGATGGCCGGCTGCGTGGGCCTGCTCGTGCTGTCGGTGCCCGCGCTGATGCTGATCCGCACCGGCGGCATGCTGCCGGTGTTCGGCGGGATGCTGATCTACGGCATCCTGCTGTCGACGTTCACGGGCGTGATGCCGTCGGCGCTGCCGGCGCTGTTCCCGACGCGGATCCGCTACGGCGCGCTCGCGATCGGCTTCAACGTGTCGGTATCGCTGTTCGGCGGCACGACGCCGCTCGTCACCGCGTGGCTGGTCGATCGCACCGGCGACCTGATGATGCCCGCGTACTACCTGATGGGCGCCTCGTTCATCGGCATCGTGTCGGTGCTCGCGCTGCGCGAGACGGCGCGGCAGCCGCTGCCCGGCTCCGGGCCGTGCGTGGCCAGCCGCGCGGAAGCGCTGAGCCTCGTGCGCGGGCATGCGGACGAAGCCCGTGTACCCGGCAGGAAGTTCACGCCGGCCGGCGAACGCGCTTGATGCAGTCTGGCGTGACGCGACGCCGTGCGGCATGCGCTGGCGTCGCCATACACACGTTCGTCAGTTAGACGGCAGTTGCTGCGCGTCGAACCAGTCGAGCAGCGCGCGCGTGACGAACGCGGGATTTTCCAGATTCGAAATGTGGCCGGCGTCCGGCACCAGCGCATGCGCGCAGCCGATCACGCTCGCCATCTTCACGGTTTCCGACGGCGGGCGCGCCATGTCGCCCGCGCCGCACATCAGCAGCGTGCGTTCGGCGTCGAGCGCGGCCAGCGCCGACAGCGTGTCGGGCCGACCGAAGATCAGCCGGCCGAGCGGGACGATCGATTGCCGCAGCCGGTCGGCGGGCAGGCTCGCGAGCGCCGCGCGAAACGCGGTCGGCACCGGGTCGGCCAGATTGACGTCGGGACGGAAGAACAGCGGCACGATCGCGTCGAGCAGCGGCGGCACGATACTGCCGGCCGCCGCGATCGCATCGAGCATCCCGAAGTAGCGCAGCCGGGTCGCCTCGGGCTCGGCCTCCAGCGACGCGTCCATCAGCACGAGCGAACGCACGCGCCGCGGTTCGCGCAACGCGAGCCGTGCGCCCCACATGCCGCCGACGCTGAGCCCGACGACCGCGCATTGTTCGATCTCCAGCGCATCGAGCAGCGCGCTCGCGTGCGCGGCGAGATCGTCGAGCGTCTGCGTGCCGTCGGGCAGCGCGCCCGATGCACCATGCCCCCACAGGTCCGGCACGATCACGCGGTACGAACGCGACAGCGCATCGATCTGCGGCGCCCACATCGCCGCGTCCCACAGATAGCTGTGTCCGAACAGCACCGGGAACCCGGTGCCGTGATCCTGGTAATGCAGCGTGCTGCCTTGAATGATGTGTGCGGGCATGTCGTCTCCGGGTATCAGGGCTCGGCGGTGACCCGGAACCGGGCGCCGCGGTCGGCGGCGTTCTGCAACGAACGCGAAGCGGCGCATCATCGCACAGGTCGCAGGTGTTGCGCATGACGGAGCCGCATGCGCGGCGGCGCGACATGCACGAAACCGCACGAAGCATGGCGGGCGGCCGTGCTATCCGACGCGATACATCGGCAGCACGTTGCTGCCGGCGGCATCCTGGTTCGACGCGAGCGGATGGCATGCCTGTTCGAGCAGCCAGTTGGTCAGCACCGCGATATCGAATTCGTTGCACGCATCCGGGTTCTGCACGAGCACGTAGCTGCCCGATGCAACCGTGCAATGCGGGAACAGCTCGACGAGCCGCCCCTGCTTCAGCAGCCCGTCGACCAGCGGCCGCCTGCCGATCGCGACGCCGTGCCCGTCGACCGCGGCCTGGACCAGCTGGTCGTACTGGCTGAAATGCAGCGCACCGGCCGGCCGCAGGCGCGGCACGCCGAGCTCCTTCAGCAGATGGCTCCACCCGTGCCACGGCCACTCGCCGCGCGGATCGTCGAGATGCAGCAGCACGTGCTTGTCGAGGTCGGCCGGCTTCATCGACGCGGCGTCGCCCGCCGCCGTCATCAGGCTCGGACTGCACACGGCCACGACGCGCTCGCGAAACAGCACCTCCGTCTCGTCGGTCGACGTATACGGCCCCGCATATCGGACGGCCAGGTGCAAACGTTTGCGCTTAAGATCTTCAATTTCGCTCGTTGCCGACACGCGCACATCGATGTCCGGATAGCTTGCGCGGAATGAACCGAGGCGCGGAATCAGCCACAGCGCCGCGAACGACACGGTGGTCGACAACGAGATGGAGCGCTGGCCGACGCTCGACGACAGCTTGCCGATCACCGATTCCAGGTCGGACAACGCGAACGAGATCGCGTCGTACAACTCCCGTCCCTTGTCGGTCAGCGTCAGTGAACGGATGTGCCGGTGAAAGAGCTCGATCCGGAGCTGCTCCTCGAGCGCCTTGACCTGACGACTGACGGCAGATTGCGTGACGCTCAATTCCTGCCCCGCACGCGTAAAGCTCAAATGGCGCGCCGCGCATTCGAAGCCTCTCAGGAAATCCAGCGAAGGCAAACTTCTCAATCGCTTTGCCAATCTCACATTAGCCATACCGCCACCTCAAAGTTGCACCCATCGACAGACAAGTCGCCGTTCGTCTCCCTGTGTCGCTTCTCCTATTTGGATTCGGAAACGATTTTATATTGAAGCATGGATGCATATCATTCTTATTTTCAATCGTGACACGCGTATTTATCTATCACTTTTCATCGCCCCGATATCCTTACATAATCATTATGAAGTAGTGATTTTGTAAATTAATACATGCACGAAATGATGTCTCGGACGATCGCAAAAACCCCGTAAAAACAGATGCTTTTTGCCTGGATTTGCCATCTCGGCAGCGCATTCGACGCCCCGGCAGAGCTGTATTCGAATGCCTACAAATCAATTTCATTTTCCCGACCATTCATTTCATTTACCGGATTGCGAAAAAACAATGAAATTCAACATTCATTCAAAATACCATTTAAATCACGAATTTCATGTTTATTGAAATATACTAAACGGGCGAAATTTAATCGCCTCATTCAATTCCGGAAATTGATGAACCAATTGTGTCCGGAAATGCGCATTCCGCCGGCTGGCGGCGGCAATCCGCACACGCTGCGCCGACGGGCCGGCTCGCATCCGGCGTGCGCCCGCACAACGCGGAACGCGGACCGCGGGACGCATGGACCCTCCGGTCCCTAGCCGGCGTCCGCCACACTGCCCGCTCGCACCGTTACCTCGCGGCGGTAACGGTTCAGCTCCTGCGCGGTCGCGAACGTGCGCTCGAACAGGATCGACAGGTTGTGCAGAATGCGCTCGACGACCTTCTTTTCCCACTCGCCGTCGAAACGGATCTGCTCGTCGAGCCAGCGCTCGAGCCATTCCGGATCCGGCAGGCGCGACTGCACGGTGTCGCGCGGGAACAGCGCCTGGTTCACGTGCAGGTTGGTCGGGTGCAGCGGCTTCTCGGTGCGGCGCGCCGACGCCATCAGCACGCCGATCTTCGCGAATGCGGCACGCGCGACGTCGCCGCAGTTGTTCAGCGCCTTCTTCATGTAGCGCAGGTACGCGCCGCCATGACGCGCTTCATCGCGCGAGATCGTCTCGTAGATCTGCTTGATGACGGGCTCCGTGTGCCAGTCGGCCGCGCAGCGATACCAGTGGTTCAGGCGGATCTCGCCGCAGAAGTGCAGCATCAGCGTCTCGAGCGGCGGCGCCGGGTCGAACTGGAAGCGCACCGCGTGCAGCTCCTCCTCGGTCGGCACCATTTCCGGCTTGAAGCGGCGCAGGTATTCCATCAGCACGAGCGAATGCTTCTGCTCTTCGAAGAACCACACGCTCATGAATGCGGAAAAGTCGCTGTCGTGCTGGTTGTCGCGCAGGAACATTTCCGTCGCGGGCAGCGCCGACCACTCGGTGATCGCGTTCATCTTGATCGTCTTCGCCTGCTCGTCGGTGAGCAGCGAAGCGTCGAACCTGTCCCACGGAATGTCCTTCTCCATGTCCCAGCGGACAGCTTCGAGCGACCTGAAAAGTTCCGGGTAGAGCATCGTCGTCGAAAGGCGCGCGGGCGCAGTCATGCCGATTGCGTGGACGCCGCCGCAGCCGACTCCGCATCGGGCTCGCGGTCGTCCATGTCGTCGTCCACCGAGCGCGGCGACAGCCTGCCGCGCAGCAGCGCGTAATAGAACTGCCGGTACGTGCGGTGGTAGTAGCGGATGCGCGGCGCGATTGCGCCATGCAGGTCGTGCAGTCGTTCGATCGGCAGGTTCGGCATCATGTGATGCTCGACGTGATAGTTGTTGCCGTTCGTGAACCACGTCATGAATGCATTGCTCTCGATCGTCCGCGTGTTGCGAAAGGGATCGGTGCTCGTCAGGTCGCAGCGGTAGTGCTCGGGCATCTCGACCAGTGCATGCACGGGCGCCGCGACGAACGCGAGCGGCACGACCCACACCCACACGACGAACCACGTATGCAGTGCGAACGACAGCCCGGCCAGCAGCACGATCGCCGCGACCGTCAACAGGTGATCGCGCCGGATCGCACGCGACACGAGCGGGTTGTCGCCGAAGCGCGCCCCCGGCACGACGAGCTTCGCGACGTTCTTCGCGAACTGGATGTAGTGCGCGGCCATCGACAGGCGCCACGCCCAGCGGCCGAGATTGACGACGGGGCTCGCGCCGTACTGGTCGCCATAGTCGAAGAATTCCTTGTTCTCGGGTGTGCCCAGCAGCCGGTGATGGCGCAGATGGCTGTCCTGGTAAGCATGAAACGACACGAGCATCGGCATGCCGAGCAGCACGCCGAACACCATGTTCAGGCGCTTGCTCCGGAACCCCTGGTAGTGCAGCGCCTGATGCTGCAGCTCGACGCCGTGCGCATACATCGCGCCGATCAGCAGGATGCCGGCGATCTTCAGGATCACGATCGCCGACTGCGCGAACATCATCCCGTGCGCGATGAGCGCGACGTAGACCGCCAGCTTCAGCGAGAACACCACGCCGCTCGGGCGGCTCTTCATGTCTGCAACCGGTTTCGGGCGGGCAACAAGCGATGAGGTGACGGACAAGACGCTCTCCTTGAGCCGGACCTTGCCCGGCACGATGACGCGGCGACGCTGGCACGTGCCGGGTTGCCATTCTTCTGTGAGTCGATGCTTCGGACAAACGAATTTTCCGAACGCATTGCATGCCCCTCGCGCATGAGCACACCACATCGTGAACTAGACGACTGGTCGAATGCGACCGACCGGTCACCTCGTGGATGCGCTCTGCTCATGCATAGCCTGCGTAGATTCCGTTTGTCGCGCCGCATCGATCCGGCAAGAATCCCCTTCACTCGACGAACGGCGCCGCCGGCACCGTGGCGCGAGCGGCCGTGTTCCTCAAGGGGAGAATCCTCGTGACGAAGTGCGCATCCACCATTCATCGCCTGATCGAATCGCTCGAGGACGTCGCGGGCGCCACGCATCGCATGACGTTCGTCGACGATGCGGGCCGCGATGCGAGCATCACGTACCGGCATTTCGCGGAAGCGGTGTTTCACCAGGCCGGCGCGCTGCGCGAGCTCGGTGTCCGCGAGAACGATCTGGTGATGCTCGCGCTGCCCGCGTCGGTCGAGCATGCGGCCGCGATGATGGCCTGCGTGATGACGGGCGCGCTGCCGTGCACCGTGCCCGTTCCCGCGCGGCGTGCGGCCGCCGGGCGGCAAGTGGTCGACGTCGCGTGCGAGTTGTACCGGCCGCGCCTCGTCGTCGCCGCGGATGCGCAGGCCGCCGCGTGGCGCGACGACGCATTTCCCGCCGCATCCACCCGTGTCGTCGGCCTCGCGACGCTGTCGAGCGCGGCCGATGCCGGCGCGCGCGCGCTGATCAGCGCGAAGAGCGGCCGCGATCCGCATCATGTCCAGCTCACGTCGGGTTCGACGTCGCATCCGAAAGCCGCGGTGCTCAGCCACGAAAACGTGATCGCGAACGTGCTCGGCATCGGCGGCTCGGTGCGCTTCGACCTCGCGGCCGGCGACGGCACCGCGTCGTGGCTGCCGCTCTATCACGACATGGGGCTGCTCACGCTGCTGTCGAACATGCACTACCGTGCGCCGCTGCTGATGATGCAGCCGAACAGCTTCATCCGGAATCCGCTCGGGTGGCTCAAGCGCATCGCGTCGGCGCGTGCGACGACCACGTCGGTGCCGACCTTCGCGCTGCGCTACTGCGTGCGCCGCTTCAATGCCGCCGCGATGGACGGCGTGGATCTGTCCGCGTGCCGCAACATCTTCATCGGCGGCGAACGCGTCGACGACGCGACGCTGCGCGATTTCGCCGCGACGTTCGCGCCGTACGGTCTCGCGGCGTCGGCGCTGCAGCCGTGCTACGGGATGGCCGAATCGACGCTCGCGGTATCGATGCATCGCGCGTGGCATGAAGGCGCGGTCGACGGTGCACCGTACGTGATCGCCGACACGCTCGACCGGCGCGCGCTGATCGAGCGCCGCGACGCGCAACCGGCCGCGGCGAACGACGGTAACGACACGGAAACCGAAACGGTGCTCGCAATGGGCACGCCGATCGAAGGCATGGCGTTCCGCATCCTCGACGACGGCGATCACGCACTGGGTCACCGCGCCGTCGGCGAAGTCGCGATCCGCGGCACGTCGGTGATGCTCGGCTACCTGAATCCCGACGACGGCACGATCGCCGCGCCGCTGACGGCCGACGGCTGGTTCCGCACGGGCGACATCGGCTACGTCGCCGACAGCCAGCTCCATATCCTCGGCCGCAAGAAGGAAGTCATCATCATTCGCGGCAGCAACTACTTCCCGCACGAGATCGAGGAAGCGCTGGCGTCGCACGGCGCGCTGCGCAAGAACACCTGCATCGCGTTCGGTCTGCCCGATCCCGAGACGGGCACCGAACGGCTGGTCGTCGCCATCGAGGCACGGCCGATCGATGCAACGGCGCAAACGCGCACCGAGTGCCAGCAACTGCTCGCGTCGCGCATCGGGTTCGCCGCGCAGGATCTGTGTTTCGTCGAACCCGGCTCGCTGCCGCGCACGACGAGCGGCAAGCTGCAGCGCCTGAAATGCCGCGACCTCTATGCGAACGGCGCGCTGCCCGTCATTCAGGCGACGGCGGCCGCCGAAGCCGGTCAGGGAGCGTACGCATGACGACCGGCTCCCTTTCTCCGGTGCTCGAACTGCGCGATGTCACGCGCAGATACGAAGGCGTGGGCCGCGTCGTCGCCGTGCGCGGCGCGACGATCTCGATCGGCCAGCGCGACGTCGTCGCGCTCGTCGGCCCGTCGGGCAGCGGCAAGAGCACGCTGCTCAACCTCGCCGGCTTCCTCGATGTGCCGAGCACCGGCGAGCGCTGGCTCGAAGGCCGCCGGATCGACGACGCACCGGACACCCTCGAACGGATCCGCCGCGAGCGCATCGGCTTCGTATTCCAGCAGTTCAACCTGATTCCGGTGATGTCGGCCCTCGAAAACGTCGAGCTCGGCTGCTTCGCGTGGGGCACGCCGCGCACGCGCCGCGAACGTGCCCGCGCGATGCTCGACGCGGTGGGGCTCGCCGCGCGCGAACGCCACCGCCCTGGCGAGCTGTCCGGCGGCGAGCAGCAGCGCGTCGCGCTGGCCCGCGCGCTCGCCAAGGAGCCGGCGATCGTGATCGCGGACGAGCCGACCGCAAGCCTCGACAGCACCAACGCACGGGCGGTCGCCGAGCTGATCCTCGACACCAACCGTACGCTGGGTACCGCCTTTCTGATTGCGTCGCACGACGATCGTCTGTGCGCGCACCTGCCGCGCCGCATCGAGATGCGCGACGGCGTACCGGGAGTGAATCGTGAACTGGTCGACGTTTGCGTGGCGTAACCTCTGGCGCAACCGGCGCCGCACCGTGCTGACGATGGCGATGATCGGCGTCGCCGCGTTCGCGTCGAGCCTCGCGCTCGGCTATGTGATCGCAACCTTCGACGCGGTGCGCGAAGGGTCGATCGACAGCGGTGTCGGCCATGTGCAGGTGCTGCATCACGGCTATCTCGACCTGATCGGCGAGCGGCCGCTGCAGTACGGGCTGACGGCCGACGAGCAGGCCGCGGCAGCACGCGCCGTCGCGACGCTCCACGGTGTCGCGACGACCGCGCGCGGCATCGACTTCGACGGGCTCGTGTCGAACGGCGATCTCAGCTACGGCTTCGTCGGCGAAGGCATCGAGCCGAACCGCGAACCGCCCGGCTTCTTCGACTATCACTCGGTGCTGTCGGGCCGCTACCTGTCGCCGACGAATGCAGGAACCGAAGTCGTCGTCGGCGCCGAACTCGCGCGCAAGCTCGATGTGCACGTCGGGTCGGTCGTGCAGTTGATGGCGTCGACCGCGCACGGCGGCATCAACGCGACCGACGCGCAGATCGTCGGCGTGATGAGCACCGGCAACAAGGACGTCGACGAGCGCATCGTCGACGTGACGTTCACGGCCGCACAGGCGCTGCTGCGCACCGACCGCGCATCGCGCATCGCGGTGTTCCTGTCGAACACGGCCGGCACCCCGGCCGCCGCCGCGACGCTGCGCGCCGCGCTGCCGACGCTCGACGTGAAGACCTGGGACCAGCTTGTGTCGCTCTATCACCAGGTCGTCGCGCTGTACAAGAACCAGTTCTCGGTGTTCGGCGCAATTCTGTGCGTGACGATCCTGCTGTCGATGAGCAACTGGATCCTGATGAGCATCGTCGAGCGCCGCCGCGAGATCTCGACGCTGCGTGCGCTCGGCGTGCCGGCCGTCACGGTGCGCGGCGTACTGATCCAGGAAACCGCGCTGCTCGGCCTGCTCGGCGCAGCCGCCGGCATCGCGGTGGCCCTGCTGACGATGGTCGCGCTCAATCACGCGCAGATCCACCTGCCTGCGCCGCCCGGCCGCGTGAAGCCGATCCTGCTCGAATTCACGGTCTCGCCGGCCGCCGTGGCCGCCGTCGAAGGCGCGTTCGTCGTGCTCGGGGTGGCCGCCGCGCTGCTCGCGACCGTCGGGCTCGCCAAACGCAACATCCTCGAAGGACTCGCCCCATGACCCGCATCCGCCTCATGCTCGCCGCGCTCGTCGCGTGCGCGCCGCTCGCCCGCGCCGCCGACGCGCCGGCGGCCCAGACCATGCTCGCCCGTGCCGACGCGTACCGCAGCACGGCCGCCGATACGCAGACGAACATCGAGATCACGAACGAGGTCGGCGGACAGTCCGGCGACGCGACACGCTATCTCGTCTACACGCGCGGCAACGGCGACACGCTCGCACTGACGCGCAGCGGCGAGAACGATGGCCAGAAGTACCTCGCGACGACCCGCGGCCACTGGTTCTACGTGCCGAACACGCGCAGCGCGGTGCGCATCAACGGGATGCAGCGGCTGCAAGGCGAGGTCGTGATCAGCGACATCACGCGCACGCACTGGGCGGACAGCTATCGCGCGACGGCCGCGCCCGGCACCACGGCGATCGCCGGCAAGCCGGCCACCGAGCTCGACCTGACCGCGACCGATCCCGACAACGTCTATCCGACGATCAAGCTGTGGGTCACGCCCGAGGCCGACGTGCCGGTACGCGCGCAGTTCTTCCTGGCGAGCGGCCTGCTGTTCCGCAGCGCCGATTTCTCCGCGCCGGTCGATGCGAACGGCCGCAAGGTGATACGCAAGATCACGTATCGCAACGAGGTCGAGAAGCAGCGCGCGAGCGTCGTCGACATCCTCGACGGCCAGCCGCGCAAGATTCCGTCGGGCTGGTTCAATCCCGACACGCTCGCCGATGGCCAGTGAGCACGACGCCCATGCCGACGCCCGTCATGACCGCCTCCATCCGTCGTCCGGCCGAGCAGATGCGCCGTGCCGGCGCGCGTGGCAACGCGCCGCGCTCGCCGTCCCGCTCGCGCTCGGCGGCTCGCTCGCGCATGGAGCGTCGCTGATGGACCCGCTCGGCACGCTGAACGGCATCGCGTACGCACGCTCGGTCGACAGCATGGACGGCCACGCGCTGCTCGGCAACCTGATCGGCGATTCGCCGCGCAACCAGCAGGAAGCCGGCATGCTCGCGCGCATCGACGGCGAGAACCTGTTCATGAATGCGCGCGCCGTCGCCAGCAATCATTCGCTCGGCGCCCAGTCGAGCCGCTTCAACGAAGCCGGCGTGCGCTACGCGTTCGACAACGGCATCACGCTCACGGCCGGCAAGCGGATCGACCCGCTCGACACGTCGCAGGCGTTCTTCCCGCTCGGCTTCTTCCAGAAGCGGGCCGCGACGGCCGACATCTACGATCGCTACGGCGACGTCGAGGGCACGCCGCTCGTCGAAGCGAAATGGGCCGGCGAGCAGACCACGCTGCAGTTCATCGCCGGCGAGAACCGCACGCTGCGCAACGACGTCGACAACCGCGACGTGGAGGGCGCGACGCAGCTCGTGCGCGGCGCGTACAACTGGTCGGGCGGCTCGGCCGCATTGCTCGCGGGACGTCACGCGGGCCACGGTGGCGCGGGTGCGACGCTGTCGTTCGACGTCGCGCGCTCGAACACCGTCTATGCGAGCGCATGGCTCGAACGCGGCACGACGCGGCCGCTGCCCGCGTTCATCGCGAACGGCACGCCGCTCGATTCGGCAGCTGCCTATGACGCCGTCGATCGCCGCAACGACCGTCAATACATGTGGCGCAGCGCGGTCGGCATGCAGAGCGCACTGCCCGGCAACCTGTCGCTGATCGTCGAGTGGTCGCACGACGAGGCGCGTTACGACGCGAACCAGTGGCGCCAGATGGTCGGCGCGGTGCGCGCGAACAACGCGCTGCTGCCCGTCGCGCCGGGCGCCGCGCTGGCCGGCCTCGGCGGCACGGCCGATTTCGTGAGCGTCGACGGCAACCTGCGCGACTACCTGTTCGCGCGGCTCGGCAAGAAGATCGGCCGCGTCGAGTATTCGCTGCGCGGTGTCTATTCGCCGCAAGACAAGGGCCTGCTCGCGATCGCGCAGGTCGTCGCCGACGTGAACAAGCGGGTGAGCGTCGATGTCGCGCTCACCCGCGCATTCTCCGACAGTCACTCCGAGTACCGGATGGTCGGTCTCGGCACCCGCATCGACGCCGCCGTGCGCGTGCGTTTCTGACAGGAACCCTGCCATGTCCACGCTTTCCGCTCCCGCTTCGATCGCCACGCCGCCGGCGCAGCCGCTGCTGCGCGTGGCCGACCAGGCCGCGTATCCGGTGCTGCGCCACCTCGATATGACCGGCACGCCGCCGCGCGCCGCGGCCCGGCTCGTCGAAGCCGCCACCGTGCGGCTGCTCGACAGCGAAATGGTGATCGCGCTGCACACCGAGGCGCCGGGCGTGCTGCCCGATGCGTCCGCGTCGGCGCCGCTGCGGCACGACGAGGCGCCGCTCACCGAAGCGTTGCTCGAGCAGATCGGCCGCGAAGGATTTCATCACCTGTTCAAGCCGTTCATGCGTGCGTTCATCCGCATCATGTTCGGGCTGTTCTTCTCCGACGACCAGAACCGTCGCGCCTGCGACTGCATCGACAGCGGCCACAACTTCGCGTTCCTGATGAGCGACGGCGGCGGCCCGACGCTCGCCGCGTGGCGCACGGTCATCCGCAGCGACGACAGCGGCCTCGCGCTCGCCGTCGACAAGGTGTGGGGCATCGAGGCGCATCGCGACTGCATGGCCGTCGTCGCGGCGCGCTTGCCGGGCGTGATGTTCCCGGCCGCCTACCTCGTGTGGCCCGACGAGTACCGGAAGCTGACACGCGCGACCTGCGGCGCGCCGTTCCTCGCGGGCAACCTGCAGCTCGCGAATGTCGGCGGCCAGGTGCGCGTCAGCGCCGAGGATCGCCTGCGCATCGGCGGCCCGACCGTGTTCAACAAGTACCTGACCGTCGTGCGGCCGTACTTCGTTCGTGCGCTGATGGCCCACGTCGGCTGGCTCGCACAAACCGGCCGCGTCGAACTCGATGCCGATGCACGCGCCGTGCACCGCTTCATCGCCGATGCCGCACGCAGCCAGACCGACGACGCGCACTACAGCTTCGGCAAGGTGCAGCGCGTGCTCGCGATCAAGCTGCTGTCGAACGAGTTCCTGACCGCGCTCGTGCGCGACGGCAAGGTTCCCCTCTTCGACGACCAGCGCGACCTGCTGGCGTTCTCGAAGATGGAAGGCAGTTCGTACCGTTGTTATCACGAGCTTCGCAAGAGCCTGCGCTGCGAAGCCGGCAGTTGACCCACGCGACAGGCCGATCGATCCCGATCCATTCACTTCAAACTCCAGGAGCTCCCCTCATGACGACCCAGAACGTTCCGGCCGACGCGCTCGACATCCTGTCCCGCGAAGTCGCGAAGATCCTCAACGTCGAAACCGTCGACACGGACGCCGGCATCGGCGAACTCGGTATCGATTCGCTGAACATCGTCGAGCTGATCGTGTTCTGCGAACAGCTCTACGGCTCGATCGATCCGGAAGCGCTGAACATCACGCAGTACACGACGCTGCAGCAGCTCGACGCACAACTGCGCCGCCAGCAGCACGCCGCCTGACACGACGATGCTCGCGCCCCTTGCGACCGCGGCGGCTCCCGCCGCCCAACCGGCCCCGGCGACCGCACTGACCGTGCAGGCGCTCGCGTATCGGCGCGTCGCGCCGTCGCGCGACGGCGCGGCCGTGCCGCTCAACGATACGGCGCACGCGATCGGCACGCTCGCGTGCGCCGAGCGCGAGCGGCTGTGCGGCGCGATCGGCGCGGACGATTACGTGGTCAGCTCGACGATCCTGTCGATGCTGCTGATGAACGACTCGCCGCAGCATCGCGCGTTCGCGCAGGCACTGGCCGGTGCGAACGACTACACGCCCGACTGGATGACCTGCTCGTACGAATGCGCGGGCTGGGGCTACGTGCTGCGCCGCACGCTCGCGACCGCGGCCGAGACCGGGCCGCGCACGCTGCTGCTGCAGATCGTCGACGTCGACGTGCACGGCTACACCTACTGGCACGGCAACCCCGCATGGGGGCGCTCGGGCTTCGGCGTCTGCACGCTGCTCGTCGATGTCGGCCGCGACCCGGCGCAGTCGGTCATCGCCGATGCGGCGCCGCCGGCCAGCGCGGTCGTGCGGCTCGGCCGCGACATCCGCACGTTCTGCGCGGCGCGCCCCGGCCTGCACGCGGCGTTGCCGTTCTTTCCGGCCACGTCGCGCCGCGCGCTGCTCGCCGCCGTCGGCAAGACGCCGCTGCTGCCGGACGGGCACGGCGTGTTCGGACATGCATTCGGCAGCGATCCGTGGCTGTCGGTGCTGCTCGCGCATCGCGACGGCGACACACCGCGCCGCGCGGCCATCTGTTCGCTCGCGCTGAACGGCTATTACGCGGTCGCCGACGTGGCCTTCGCGCCGGACGCGACGTTCTCACTCGACGGCGAGGCATGACATGGTGCGCCCCGTTCACTTCACCTACCGGATCGAGCGCGACGCGCGGCAGCCGGTCGCCGTCGCGGCGAGCGCGTACCGGATGCCGCTCGATACGCCCGACGACTATGCGCGCGCCGCGCTCGCGGAAGCGGCCGGCGATGCGTACGACGCGGGCGGCGCGGCCGGCGGCGAACGCCGCGTGCTGCTCGACCACGTCCAGTATTTCGCGTTCCTCGCGGAAGCCGCTGCGCGCGTCCGCGACGCCGTACATCCGGATGCCCGCCTGTTCATCGAAGTCTGCGCGCCGTACTTCGGCGCGCTGCCGGCCGGACTGCTCGCGCCGCACGTGCTGCTCGGCGTGCACCTGTACGACGAAGCGTTGCGCGATGCCGCGCGCGGCGCGCCCGTCGTGTGGATCGGCGACCGCATCCTGCGCGATGCGGAGTTCGCCGGCGACAACCGCGTGTGCTGCGCGATCTGGCCCGCGCGGCTCGCCGATGCCTTCGACGCGCAGCTGCGCGGCCCGTGGCCGGCATTCGCGATCCGCCTCGAGCCACACCCGGGCGCATCGCGCGCCGCCGTCCCGTTGACCGATTCCGCCCATCATTCCGGCGCCGCCGCGCGGCCGGGGAGACCCTGAAATGACTGACACGCTAACCGTGATGCAGGACACGGCCGATATTCGCTGGTCGATGCCCGTCGATGCACTGATGTCGAACGACTACGCGCTGCGCGAAGAAGCGCTGAACCGGCTGTACGAGAAAGCGAAGGCCGCGCAGTGGGACGTCGCGACCGACGTCGACTGGAGCCACGACCTCGACCCGGCGAATCCGCTCGGCATGCCCGACCCGACGCTCTTGATCTACGGCACCGAGCTGTGGAGCAAGCTGTCGGACGCCGACAAGCGCGAGGTGCGCCATCACGCGCAGGGCTGGCTGCTGTCGCAGATCCTGCACGGCGAACAGGCCGCGCTGATCTGCGCGTCGAAGCTCGCGTCGGCCGAAAGCGGGCTGAGCGCGCGGCTGTGCGCGGCCGCGCAGATGATGGACGAAGCACGCCACGTCGAGGCGTACGCGAAGCTCGTCAACGAGAAGCTCGACGTCAGCTACCCGATGAGCCGCTCGCTGAAGGGGCTGCTGCACGACACGATCACGAGCAGCGCGCTCGACATGACGAACCTCGGGATGCAAGTGCTCGTCGAGGGCATCGCGCTGTCGATCTTCCAGAGCGTCGTCGCCTATAGCGCCGATCCGTTCATCAAGGACCTGTTCGTGCGAATCCAGCGCGACGAGTCGCGTCACTTCGCGGTCGGCCGGATCACGCTGTGCCGCGTGTATGCGGAGATGAGTTCGACCGAGCTGCGCGAGCGCGAGCAGTTCGTCTGCGAAGGCGCGGCCGTGCTGTACGAGCACCTGTGCGCGGACGACATCTGGGAACCGATGGGGCTGTCGAAGCGCGAATGCAGCGCGATGGTGCGCGAATCGCCGGTGTCGAGCTCGATCCGCCGCTCGATCTTCCGGCGCCTGGTGCCGACGATCCGCGAGATGGGCCTGCTCACGCCGACCGTGCAGGCGACCTTCGACAAGCTCGACGTCCTCGACTACGCGGCGATGCCGCTCAACTGACATGACGATGCCCTCCTCCCACGCATCCCGCGACGCCGGCTTCTGGATCGGTGTCGACGCAGTGGCCTACGAGCTGCCGGGCCTGCCCGTCGATATCGAGGCCTGGGCCGCCGAGCGCGACTACCCGGCGCAGCGGGCGGCCGCGATCGCGCAATCGGGCAGCCGCTATTTCCACATGGCGCTCGACACGAGCGAGACCGACCTCGCAATCGCGGCGGCCGGCCGGCTGCTCGACACCGCGCGGGTGCATCCGTCCGATATCGGCGCGATCGTGCACGTGCATACGCAACAGTTCAGCGTGCCGCCCGCGCCGCGCAGCCTGCCGCACGAGCTGGCCGCACAGCTCGGCATCGAGCCGCTGTGGCTCGGCTCGGTCGCGCAGTTGAACTGCGTGTCGGTCGCGGCCGGGATCGAGACGGTCCGCGCGCTGATGCGCCGCTATCCGCAGCTCGATGCGGCGCTCGTCGTGTCGTCCGACCGCGTGTATGGCGAGGATTACCGGATGCGGCAGATGACGGGCGTGCAGTGCGACGGCGCGGCCGCAATGCTGATCGCGCGCAACAGCACGAAGAACCGGCTCGGCGGCATCGCGATCGAGACGCATGCGAAATGGCACCGCGGCTCGGACACCGTCGCCGCCAACGAGGCCGACCTGATCATGATGGAGTGGCCGTACACGCGCAAGGCGATCGACGCGGCCGTCGCGCTCGAATCGCACGCGCTCGACGCATACGAACTCGTACTCCCGCACAACGCCGACCTGCCCGGCTGGAACGCGCTGTGCCGGGCGATGCGCGTACCGGCCGAGCGGCTCTACGCGGAAAACATCCATGCGCGCGGCCATGCGTGCTGCTCGGATTTCCCGATCAACCTGGCCGACGTCGGCCTCGATGCGGTCGCGCATGGCCATCGCGTGCTCGGCGTGATGCAGTCGAACTGCGGCGCGTATGCAGCCGCCACGCTCCATCCGGTGGGCCGCCATGACGCCTGAGCATCCGCTTCCGTCCGCCGGCGACCACGCGTGGCTCGCCGACCTGCGCACGCCCTGCTACGTGTACGAGCCCGAGGTCGCGATCGCACGCTACCGGTCGCTGAAGGCGCGGCTCGGCACGCGGCTGATCGTGTCGCTGAAGGCGAACCCGAACCAGGACCTGCTCGCACGTTGCGCGCATGCGTACGAGGACGGCGTCGAGCTGGCGAGCCGCGGCGAACTCGATGCGGCAATCGGCCGGATCAAGACGGCGCGCTACCTGAACAATCCGTCGATGGACGAGATGTTCATGCGCGCAGGGCTCGCGTCGCGTTGCCATTTCGTGCTCGACAACCCGGACGCGGTCGCCCGCTTCGTGCCGCTTGCGCGCGAAGCGGCGGCCGGCGGCAGCACGCCGGGTGCGGTGCTGTTGCGCGTCAATGCCGGTGCGCTGGCCGGCGAGCACGCACGCTCGCTGTGGCACGACCACTTCGGGATGACGCCGAACGAGGCACACGACGCGGTACGCACGCTTGCGGCCGCCGGCCTGCCGGTCGCCGGGCTGCACGTGTTCTCCGGCCCGCATTCGTTCATCCGCCAGGACGCGACGCAACCCGATACGCTCGTGTTGCCCGAACGGCTCGCGGCGCTCGCACGCGATCTCGCGCCGGCCAACGGCGCGCCGCTCGGCTCGCTGAGCCTCGGCGGAGGTTTTGCCGACGATCATCCGGGCGACGCCGCGTTCGCACGCTATGCGAACGCGCTGGCGCCGCTGGCCGGCAATTTCACGCTGGCCCACGAGGCCGGCCGCGCGATCTTCGCCGATGCGGGCGTGTTCGCGACGCGCGTCGTCGCGGTCAAGGCGTGGCAGGACCGCACGATCGCCGTCTGCGACGGCGGCCTGTCCCATGCGTTCCTGCTCGCGCAAACCGAATCGGTGATGCCGCGCCTGGCCACGCCATCGCTCGTGCGCCGCACGCCCGCGCCGCCGTCGCGTGGCGTGCCGACGCTGTACGTCGGCAGCACCTGCAGCCGCGCGGACGTGATCGGCCGCGACGACACGGGCGCACCGCCGCAGGCCGGCGACATCGCGGTGTTCGCACGCTGCGGCGCGTATCACCGCACGTACTCGATGGCGCATTTCCTGTCCCACGAAACCGCGCACGTGTACGTGCGGCCCGCCTAGACCATCCAGAGGAGCCGATCTTGAACGCACTGATCAGCGTCGCCGACCTGCTCGAGCACGGCGCACAGCGCTGGCCGCATCACCCCGCGTATGCCGACGGCGGCGGCACGATGACCTACGACCGGCTCGCGCGCGCGGTCCGGCGCGCCGCCGCCGCACTCGCGGCGCGCGGCGTACAGCCCGGCGAGCGCGTCGCCATCTACGCGCCGAAGCGTATCGAGACGGTGGTCGCGATGCTCGCGGCCAACGCGCTCGGCGCGATCTTCGTGCCGGTCAATCCGCAGTTGAAGGAAGCGCAGATCGAACATATCGTCGCCGACAGCGGCGCCGCGCT
This sequence comes from Burkholderia arboris, assembly GCF_038723655.1. Lineage (NCBI taxonomy): Bacteria > Pseudomonadati > Pseudomonadota > Betaproteobacteria > Burkholderiales > Burkholderiaceae > Burkholderia > Burkholderia arboris. The sequence continues at coordinate 1,272,763 of NZ_CP109823.1, read as the reverse complement.
GTTCATGACCGGCGCGCAGCGGCTCAAGCGCCTGCCGGCGCTCGCCGCACTCGTCGGCACACGCGCGCTGCTGATCGAGGAACTCGCGGAGGCAATCGACGCGCCGGATGCCGGCACACCGCCGCCGGCCCCCGCCGGCCGGCCGGTGGACGACGATCCGGCCGCGCTGCTCTACACCTCCGGCTCGACCGGCAAGCCGAAGGGTGTCGTCGTATCGCACCGCAACCTGGTGTCGGGCGCATTCAGCGTCGCCGCATACCAGGGGCTCGCGGACGACGACGTCGTGCTCGGCGTGCTGCCGCTCAGCTTCGACGCGGGCCTGAGCCAGCTCACGACCGCGCTGGCGGCCGGCGCGTGCTACACGCCGCTCGACTTCCTGCAGCCGGCCGAGGTGCCGCGCCATTGCGACGCGTTCGGCGTCACGTCGATCACCGGCGTGCCGCCGCTGTGGATGCAGCTCGCATCCGCCGGCTGGAGCGACACCGCGCGCACGCGGATCCGCCGCTTCGCGAACACCGGCGGCCATCTCGCGACGCCGCTGCTGCACCGCCTGCAGGCACTGTTCACGCACGCGTCGCCGTACCTGATGTACGGGCTGACCGAGGCGTTCCGCTCGACCTACCTCGCGCCGGCCGATGCGGCGTTGCGCCCGACGTCGATCGGCAAGGCCGTGCCGAACGCCGACATCCTCGTGTTGCGCGCGGACGGCAGCGAATGCGCGGCCGACGAGCCCGGCGAACTCGTGCATCGCGGCGCGTTCGTCACGCTCGGCTACTGGAACCGGCCCGAGCTGACCGCGCAGCGCTTTCGCGCACTGCCGCGCCGCCACGGCGAGATTCCGCGCCCGGACGTCGCCGTGTGGTCGGGCGACATCGTGCGGCGCGACGCGGACGGCTACCTGTACTTCGTCGCACGCGGCGACGACATGATCAAGACGTCCGGCTATCGCGTCAGCCCGACCGAGGTCGAGGACGTGCTGTTCGCGCTGCCGCATATCCGCGAGGCCGCCGTGTTCGGCGTCCCGCACCCGGCGCTCGGCGAAGCGATCGCCGCGTGCGTCGTGTCGACGCTCGACGCCGGCGCGTGCCGCACCGACATCGCGCGCGCCTGCCGCGACGCGCTGCCGACCTACATGAGCCCGCTCGTCGTCGAGCCGTTGCCGGCCCTGCCGCGCAACCCCAACGGCAAGATCGACCGGCCGGCACTGAAAGCGCAGTATCGCGACGCGTTCGCGCGTCCGAACCTCGAGGAGACCGCCGCATGACCCTGTCGACGCTCGAAGAAGCCCGTATCGGCGCGCCCCGCGTGGCCGCGCCCGGCACGCTCGCCTTGTCCGGCGGCGTCGTGGTGCTGCCGCCCGCCGTCGTGTTCAGCGCGATCCAGGCGCAGGAGCGCCATCCCGGCTACCGGCACCTGCTGCTGCCGCAGGCGCGCTTCGCCCGGCCGCGCGGATCGGGAGCGCTGACGCCCGAGGAAGGCACGCGCCTCGCGCCGGGCGGCCGGCCCGTGCTGCGGGTCGCGCCGCCCGGGCGCAGCCTCGCCGATCTCGCCGCCGATGCGGCGCTCGACCTGCGCGACCAGCTCGGCTCCGGTCAGCTCGCGCGCACGACCCACGTGATCGTCGCGAGCTGCGCGCTCAACGAGGGCATCGGCGACTCGGTCGTCGGCCGCATGCAGTACGAACTCGGGCTGCAGCGCGTGACGCCGTTCGCGCTCGGCCAGAACGGCACGCTCGGCTGGTATTCGGCGCTGATGCTGCTCGACGGGCTGCTCGACGAAGGCGACCAGGCGCTCGTGATCCTCAGCGACAAGTGGCTGTACCCGTTCTTCCGCCAGTTCGGCGATCTGGTCGGCTATGGCGACGCCGCCGCCGCGCTGCTCGTGTCGCGCGCGGGCCCCGCGCCCGAGCCGGCCGTGTGGGGCGGCGTGCGGTCCGTCGCGGTCGAATTCGGGCCGTCGATCGCCGATCCGTGGGCCGACGCGCCCGCTGCGCTGCGCGACTCGCTCGCGCCGGTCGCCGCGCGCGCGATCCGCCGCGCGCTCGATCAGGCGAACCTGCGCGCGAACCGGATCGACTGGTGCGTGCCGCCCGGCTTCGATCCCGGCTTCGCGGCACGCGTGGCCGACGCCGCCTCGATCCCGCTCGGCGCGCGGATCCAGCACGACGGGTCGGGTCACCTGTCGTCGGCCGAATCGGCCGCCGCACTGATCCGGCTCGCCGGTGCGCTCGACGAAGGCGAGCGTCGCACGGTGCTCGTGTGGGACGCGGCACTGCATGGCGCGGCGGCCGCCGCCGTCGTCGACCTGGCCGGCGGCCTCGATGCCGCGCTCGATATCGAAGGAGACGCATGATGAGCGCCTACAAGGTGAGCCTGCGCGAGCTGCGCTTCTTTCTGTGGGAACTGTTCGAGGCCGACCGGCACTTCCTGACGCACGGGCCGTACGGTACGCACGACCGCGCGTCGGTCGATGCACTGCTCGAACGCGCGCGCGACTTCGCACTCGACCTCGGCCGCAGCTACCAGCAGGCCGACGTCGAAGGCTGCACGCTGCTCGACGACGGCCAGGTGCGCATTCCGTCGCATTTCCACGCGCTGTGGGCGCGCTTTCGCGACGAATGGTCGAACACGCTGTTCGGCACCGTGCACGGGCTGCCGCCGATCGTCACGCAGATGATCTACGAGATGTTCATGGGCGCGAACCCGTCGTTCATGACGTACGGCGGCTTCACGCGCCCCGCGATCAAGCTCTTGCAGATGCACGGCACGCCGCACCAGAAAGCGCACATTGCGCCGCTCGAGGCGTACCGCTGGGACGCGTGTTTCTGCGCGACCGAACCGCAGGCCGGCACCGACCTCACCGCGGTCGCGCTGCGCGCAACGCCGCTCGAACGCGACATCTACGCGATCGACGGCGAGAAGGTCTACATCTCGGCCGGCATGCATGAGCTGACCGAGAACACGCTGTATTTCGTGCTCGGCCGCATCGACACCGCGTCGCCGGATTCATTCTCGCTGTCGTGCCTCGTCGTGCCGCGCTTCTGGCCCGACGAGGAAACCGGCGAGCTGCAGCCGAACCATGTCGACTGCATCGGCCTGCCGCGCAAGATGGGGCTCAAGGGCTGCGCGAACACGCACCTCGTGTTCGGATCGAACGGCACGACCAAGGGCTGGCTGCTCGGCGGCCGGCGCAATGTCGGCCTGCTGCAACTGATGCCGCTGATGAACCAGGCGCGGATGAGCACCGGGATGTTCGGCGTCGGCGTCGCATCGAGCGCATACCTGCATGCGGTCGAGTACGCAGGCCGTCGGCTGCAGGGCCGGCCGATCGAGCGCGCGTCGAACACCCACGCCGCCCGCGTCGCGATCGTCGAGCACGCGGATGTGCAGCGCATGCTGGTCGACATGAAAAGCCGCGTCGATGGCTGCCGCGGCCTGCTCGGCAAGCTCGCGGCGACCGCGACGCGGGCCGCGATGCTCGAAGCGACGCCCGACGCCGACCCGGCCGAGATCGAGCGCCACCGCAAGCTGCAGTTGCTGCTGACGCCGATCTGCAAGGCGTTCATCTCCGACCAGGCGTGGCGGATCTGCGAAACCGCGATCCAGGTGCACGGCGGCCTCGGCTATACCGATGCGAGCCCCGTCGAGCAGAACGCGCGCGACGTGAAGATCCTGTCGATCTGGGAAGGCACGAACTACATCCAGGCGCAGGATCTCGTGCGCGACAAGCTCGGCTTCGGCCGCCATTCGCGGCTGATCCAGTACTACCGCGACGAACTCGACGCGTTCCTCGCGCACCAGCATCACGGCGGCACGCACGCGGAACTGCGGCCGCTGTTCGACGCGCTGCGCACGGGCGCCGACCGGATCGCCGCCGCGCTCGACGACATCGCGCGCGACGTGCAGGACGGGCACACGCACCGCAGCAGCCAGTTCTACACGCGCTTTCTCGAGATGTTCGGCGTCGTCACGTCGGCATGGGTACTGCTCGAATCGGCGACGATCGCCGCGCGCCGGATCGATGCGCCGGAAACGGCCGATACGCCGGCCGAACTCGCGTTCTATCGCGGCAAGCTGAAAAGCGCACGCTACTACTTCGCGAACGTGCTGCCCGTCGTCGACCAGCACGCGGCCGTGATCGCCGCGATGGCGCATGCGGCGATCAGCGTCAGCAGCGACGAACTCGCACCGGCGGAATGACATGGACACGACACTCGATTCCGGCACCGCCGCCGCGACCGGCGACGCGCCGCGCAACCTGCTCGGCCGACCGGCGACGCGCCATCGCGGCACCGACATCGACGGCGCGACGCTCGAACCCGAAGCACTGCGCGTGCGCGATCTCGACCTGAACGCGCTGATCGGCGCAACGACCTTCGAAGGCGCACTGGCGCATCTGTGGTTCGACGTCGCGCCCGGCAGCGCCGGCCATCGTGCGCACGAAGCGGCGATCGGCGCGCGGCTCGCGGCGTTCGCCGACGCGCTGGCGCCCGGCTCGGTCGCACAGTCGCTTGCCGCGGAACTCGGTGCGGCGGGCGTCGCACCGGTATTCGCGGCCGCGTCGGGCCTGCTGCGCGGCTTCGACGACGTGCTGGCACGGCTGCCCGGCCCCGCGCCGGACGACGCCGACCTCGACACGATGCTGCTGGGTGTGGCCGCCGCGCCGTTCCTGCTGCACGCGGCGATCGAAGGCCGTCCGTTCGCCGCCGATGCCGGTACGGGCGGCGGCGCCAGCGCGTCACTCGATACCGCCGCGACGCAAGCGCAGCGCATGCTCGTGCTGACCGGCGCAACGCGCCACGACACGCCAGCCCTGGCCGCGATGGACATGCTGCTCGTCGCCTGGCACGCCGGCTTCGGCTACATCACGCCGACCGTGCTCGCGCCGCGCGTCGCGATCGGCACCGGCGTCACGCTGACGCAGGCGATCGCGTCCGGCTTCCTCGCGAGCGGCCCGTCGCACGTCGGCGCGGCACTCGAAGCGATGCACTGGCTCGCCGCGCTCGCGCGATCGGTCCCGGCCGGCGCCGGTGCGCCGCCCGCCGCGCTCGACGCGGCCGGACGCGCGGCGATCGATGCGGCGCTCGACGCGAAACACACGCTGTACGGCTTCGGCCATCCGCTGTTCGTCGCCGATCCGCGTCCGCCGCACATACGCGGCCGGTTCGCCGCACGCGGCTTCGACGGCGCGTACGTGACGCTGTTCGACGCGTGCTGCGCGCAAGCCGACGCGCGCCGCGCGCTGCGGCCGAACATCGATTTCCTGACCGCCGCGACGCTGCTCGAACTCGGTGTCGCCGCGCCGTCGTGGGGCGTCGGCGTCGGGCTCGGCGCACGCATCGCGGCGATGGCCGCGCATGCGGTCGAACGGCGCCGCCGCCCCGCGTTCGGCGTCAACAGCGCGACCGCGCGACGGCTGCTGGCCGCCGTGCCGGTCGGCTGGCTGTGAACCCTCACCCTTTCGCACAAGGAACGTCATGCTGCTCAAGAACCTGCGCCCGGCGAACGACTACGATCGCTTCGCCACCGAAACGCTCGAACCGTGGGACCTGCTGTTCATCAGCCGCATCCGCCAGCTGGCGCGCGCAATGACGCCCGGCACGATCGCCGACATCGGCACGGCCACCGGCGTCGTGCCGGTGCGGCTCGCGACCGATCCGGCGATGCGCGGCTGGCGCTACGTCGGCATCGACCTCGATCCGGCGATGCTCGACGAAGGCCGCCCGCGGATCCGCGAACTCGATCTGGACGACACGATCGAGATGCGCGTGGGCGACGCGCTCGCACTGCCGTTCGACGACGGCACGCTGACGATGGCGGTCGGCCGCGCGACGCTGCACCACCTGCCCGACAAGGCGCTCAGCCTGACCGAGATGTATCGCGTGCTGGAACCGGGCGGCATCGCGCTCGTGCACGACATGCGCCGCGATGCGCCGCAGCACCTGCTCGACCGCTTCACCGCGATGCGCGCGGCCGCCGACTATCCGCCGACCCACGTCGAGGAAAAGATCACGCTCGACGAAGCGCATGCGCTCGTCGCCGAAGCCGGCCTGGCCGACGTCGCGTCGATCTACAGCCCGAGCGCGGGGCTCGGTGCGCTCGGCTTCGAGATTCTGCTGAAGAAACCGGCGCTGGCCTGAGCGATGACCGATCTCGCCTTCCTCGCCGCGCACGCTGCCGTGCGGCTCGGCGCCGACGACGTCCACTGCGCGGCGGTCGCACCCGGCACGACGCTGCCGCTGTGCGTGACGCCGCGCAGCGCCGAACTCGCGACGTCGCCGGAGATGTTCGTCGCGTGGTACCGCTCGCGGCTCGACACGATCGACACGCTGCTCGACGCGTGCGGCGCGCTGCTGTGGCGCGGCTTCGCGGTGCCCGACACCACCGCGTTCGGCCGCCTCGGCGCGCTGTATCCGGCACACGCGAACGGCTACACGGCGGGCGCCGCGCCGCGCCGGCAGATCGACGGCCAGGTCTACGAGTCGACCCGCATGCCGCCGCCCTTCAAGATCGGGTTGCATCAGGAAATGGCCTACATGCCCGCGTTCCCGCGCCTCGTCGCGTTCTACTGCCGGCAGCCGGCCGACGCCGGCGGCGAAACGCCGATCTGCGACATGCGGCGCGTGACCGCGCGCGTGCCGGCCGCGCTGCGCGAGCGGTTCGCCGCGCGCGGCGTGATGTACCTGCGCAACTTCGCGGCGCCCGGCGACCGCGCGGACGGCCTCGCCGCGAACCCGAACCTGCCGTTCGCCGCGTATCACCGGCCGTGGGACGACGCATTCGGCACTCCCGAGCGCGACGAAGTCGAGCGGCTTTGCGCGGAACGCGGCGTCGGCTGCCGCTGGCTCGACGACGGCAGCGTGACCGTGTCGCACGTCGGCAGCGCGCTGCGCGCGCATCCGCGCACCGGCGAGACGGTGTGGTTCAACCAGGCGAGCGCGCAGCACCCGAACCCGCGCTCGATGGGCGAGCTCAGCTACCGCTACCTGCAGCGCATGTACGGCGCGCGCGCCGCGTTCCCGTACGAAATCCGCTACGGCGACGGCTCGCCGATGCCGTTCGACGATCTCGTCGCGGTCTACGACGCGTTCGACGACGAGGAGCGCGCGTTCCCGTGGCAAGCCGGCGACGTGCTCGTCGTCGACAACATGCTGGTCGCGCACGGCCGCAACCCGTACCGGGGCGCGCGCGACACGCAGGTCATGCTGTTCGACTGAGGGCGCAGGCGATGAGCGTTTCGTTTCTCTCCTCGGTGCGCGCGATGTTCGGCCCGCACACCGCATTCGACCGGCCGCCGCACCCGGGCACACCGCCGCTGCCCGATGCGCGTGCGCCGGGCGCGGCGCTCGGCGCACGCGCGATCGACGTCGCGGCCGGCGATTTCCGCTTCTCCGCGCGCCACGTGCGGTTCCGGCTCGGCGCCGTCACGGCGATCGTCGGGCCGAACGGCTCCGGCAAGACCACGCTGCTCGAAACGCTGCTCGGCTTCCGGCGCGGCGGCAGCGACGTGCGCGTGCTCGACGTGCCGGCCGAGCGCTTCATGCGCGACTCGCGGTCGTTGCGGCGGATCGGCGCGCAATTGCAGAAGGTCGAGTATCCCGATCACCTGCGCATCTCGGAAATCGTCGCGCTGCACCGCGCGATGTACGGGCACGCGGATGCGGCGATCACCGATGCGCTCGGCATCGCCGAGCTGCTCGACAAGCCGTGCCGCGCGCTGTCGAAGGGTCAGCGCCAGCGCATCGACCTCTACGTCGCGCTCGCGCACCGGCCCGAGCTGGCCGTGCTCGACGAGCCGTTCACTGGCCTCGACCGCCGCTATGCGGGCGTCGTGATCGACCTGCTGCGCCACCGTGCGCGCGACACGAGCGTCGCGATGATCTGCCATTCGGAAGAAGAACTGTCCGTCGTCGACGATCTCGTGTGGGTGCGCGACGGCGGCGTGCGCTACCAGGGCGACAAGGACACGCTGCGCGCCGAACTCGTCGGCGACGCGCGCGCGGTCCTGCATTGCCACGACGAAGCCGATGCGCGCACGCTGCGCAAGCGGCTCGCGGCGCTGCCGGGCGTCACCGGCGTGCGCGTGTCGGCCACGCATGTCGTCGAGGTGTTCGGCGATGCGACGCTGCATCCGAACGTGCACCGGATCGTCGGCGAACAGGGCATCCAGCATCTCGCGCTCGCGCCGAGCACGCCGGGCGACCTGCTGCGCCTCTGCACCGAGGGCCCGGCCCATGACTAAAGTGTTCCTGATTCTCGTGCGCAACGAGCTGCTCGGCTATCTGCGCAGCCGCTCGTCGCTGTTCTGGACGCTCGTGTTCCCGGTGTTCCTGCTGAGCGTGATGCTGTTCGCGTTCGGCGGATCAGGCTCGCTCGGCACCGCCGACATCGCGTTCGACCTGCCCGGCGGCGCAACGCCGTACAACCAGGCGTGCCAGGCGCAGATCGTCGCCAGCCTGTCGCACAGCGACACGGTGAAGGCGACCTTCGGCGGCCGCGGTGCGCCGGCCGATCGCGTGACTGTCGTGCTCGGCGCCGACGAGCGCACGCCCGCGACGATCCGCTACGACTTCAACGGCTCGCTCGCGGTCAAGGCGGCATCGCGGGTCGTCGAGATCGCGCTCGCGCGCTGCGCCGCGCAGCAGCTCGGGGTGCCGGCCGCACAGGCGCGCTTCGAGAATGCGGCGCCGGCGCGCCGCCCGTTCGACTATGGCGCGTTCTTCGCGACCGGCATCCTGGTGATGGCGTTCATGGCGATCGGCCTCAACTCGACGACCACCGCGATCGCGTCGCTGCGCGAGCGCAACACGTTCAAGCTGTACGTGTGCTTCCCCGTCTCGCGCGGCGTGTTCCTTGCCGCGCTGATCGTCGCGCGGATGGCGATGATGGCGCTGTCGGCGCTCGTGCTGCTGACGGTCGCGCGCGTCGCGTTCGGCATCGCGCTGCCGATCGCGACGCCGGACGGGCTGCGCGCGTTGCCGATCGTGCTGCTCGGCGCGGCGATGGTGCTGAGCATCGGCGTGCTGCTCGCCAGCCGCGCCCGCTCGCTCGCGGCCGCCGAACTCGCGTGCAACGTCACCTACTACCCGTTGCTGTTCTTCAGCGACCTGACGATCCCGATGCACGACGCGCCCGCGTGGCTGAAAGCCGCGCTCGCGTTCCTGCCGACCAACCAGTTCGCCGTCGCGCTGCGCGGCGCGCTGGTCGACGGCGCGCCGTACGCGCAGCTCGCGCCGCAACTGCTCGGCATGACCGCGTGCACGGCGCTGTTCCTGTTCGCCGCCGCGCGGCTGTTCCGCTGGCACGACGCATGACGCGTCGCCACGCTGTTTCGACGAAGGAGAGACACCGATGAAATCGAGCAATCCCATAACCGACTACCTGCTGCACGCGAGCAACTTCCTGCCGGCGATCGTGTTCCTGTTCTACGGCCGGCTCGGCCCCGGACAGCCGGACGTGCGCTGGACGCATGCGTTCCTGATCGGCGGCGTGCTCGCCCTCGTGCACGGCGCGTGGCTGGTCCGCCGCGCGGATCGCAACAGCATCGCGATCGGCGTCGACCTGTTCCTCGTGATCGGCGCGGTGCTTGCGCTGGTATCGCCGACAGGTAGCCGTCTGTGGGGCGAGGAACTCGGGCCCGCCGCCATGCTCGTCTGCGTGCTGGTGGTCGGCATCGTGCACACCGCGTGGTCGGACGGCGGCTTCGTCGATGGCACGTTCGTCGATCACGCGCGTGCGCGTTCGCTGTCGCTCGTGCTGATCGCCGTCACCGTCGTCGCGCTCGCGGTGTCGATCACGATGCGGCACAGCCCGCTGTGGGGCGGCGTCGTACCGCTGATCGCGCTGGTCGTCGTGCGTGGCCGGCTGCGCAAACAGCTGGTGCGGGCGAACTGACGATGAACGCGCTGCCCGAACGCGACGCGCAGCGGCACGCGCTCGCCGCGGCACTCGGCCACGGCTGGCTCGAAGGCGCGTCGTGCGAGCCGTATGCGAGCGACGTGGCGCGGTACGGCGGCGTGCCGCTCGGCGTCGCACGCCCCGCATCGACCGCCGACACGCGCGCGCTCGCACGCGTCGCCGTCGCGCACCGGATCGCGCTCGTCGCCCAGGGCGCGCGCACCGGGCTCGTCGGCGCCGCCGTGCCCGATCGCAGCGGCACGCAATGCGTGGTGTCGTTCGACCGGATGCGCGCCGTTCGCGCGTTCGATCCCGCGAATCGCAGCATCACGGTCGAAGCCGGCGTGCGGCTGTCCGACATCAACCGCATGGCGGGCGAAGCCGGGCTCTGCGTGCCGATCGATCTCGGCAGCGATCCGGCAGCCGGCGGCCTCGTCGGCGCGAACGCCGGCGGCAGCCGCCTGATCAAGTACGGCGACGTGCGCCGCCACGTGCTCGGCGTCGAAGCCGTGCTGGCCGATGAAGCCGGCACCGTGATCGACACGCTCGCGCCGCTGCGCAAGCGCAACGCGGGCTTCGACGTCACGCAGTGCTTCATCGGCGCAAACGGCGCGAACGGGCTCGTCACGGCCGTGTCGTTTGCGCTCGCGCCGCTCGAACGGTCGTCGTGCGCGGCGTTCGTCGCGTTCGCGTCGTACGATGCGGCGCTCGCCGGACTGCTCGCGTTCGAGCATGCGTTCGGCGAGATGCTGTCGGCGTTCGAATTCATGTCGGCGGCGGCGGTCCGCTGTGTCGCCGCCGCGTTTCCGGCGTGGCGGATTCCGTTCGGGGCGAACGATGCCGCGTGCTACGCACTCGTCGAAATCGCGACCGGCATGCCGGGGATCGATGCACTGCTCGAGGAACGGACCGTCGCGGCACTCGACGCACTCGCGGGCGAACGGAGGGTGCTCGACGCGGCGTGCGCGCCGGCCGAACGATTCTGGCGCATCCGCGACGCACTGCCGGCCGCGGTGGCGCAGGACGGTATCCCGCTGTCGTTCGACGTGTCGTTTCCGCGCGGTGCGGTGGCCGGATTCGTCGCGGACGCCGAGCAATGGATCGCCGCCACCCACCCGTCGCTGCGCTGTCATGCGTTCGGCCATTTCGGCGACGGCGGCTGCCATCTCGTCGTGTCGATCCCGCAGGCCAGCGCGGAACGCTACGGGCCGCTGCAGCAGGTGGCGCTGCGCGGCGCGCTGTACGACCGTGTCGTGCGCGCCGGCGGCTGCTTCAGCGCGGAACACGGCGTCGGGCCGGTCAATATCGCCTACTACCGCAAGCACGTGCCGGCCGCGCAACGGGAACTCGCCGCCGCAATTCAGCATGCCGTCGACCCGCTGGGTCTGATCGGGCGAGTCCGCTACTGATGCGCCGTTTTGCGGTGCCACGGAGAATTTCGCATGATGTTTCGACATCCGCCCGGCCCGGGCCCCGCTTCCGAACCGGACGCCGATCCGGCGTTGTCCGGCATCCCGGCCACGCTACCCGACTCGGGTGTCGTCGTGAACGTGCGCGGTGTAGCGTACGTGATCAAGCTGCCGCCGCGCGATCACGCACGTCCGGCGCTGTGGCGCGAGCTGGCGGACTGGCGCGACGAGCGGTCGGTCGACGGCGACATCGAGCCGGCCGCGCGACAGGACTGACCGCCCGCTCGGCGGCCGGCTTTCAGTTCGTCCCGTCGTAGGTGACGATCTCGACCCAGTTCGCCCCCTTGCCGACCGGATACTTGCCGATCGCGGCGAGGTGCCCGGTGTTCCGCTCGATCCGGTACACGGCAAGCGTCGGCGACAACTGGCCCGCCGCGAGGAGATACCGGCCCGACGGATCGATCGCGAAGCCGCGCGGCTGCTGCTCGGTCGCGAACGTGCCGATTCGCGCGAGCTGGCCCGATTTCGCGTCGACCCGATACGCGGCGAGCGTGCTCGACGTGCGCTCCGACGCGTACAGGAAGCGTCCGTCCGGCGTCAGGTGCAGGTCGGCGCCCCACGGCTTGTCGCCGTGGAAATCCGGCGGCAGGATCGACACGGTCTGGATCGGCCGTGCGTCGGCGCCGCCGCGCGACAGCGCGAGCACATGCAGCTTGCCGTCAAGCTCGTCGATCAGGTACGCGACGCGCCCGTTCGACGAAAACACGAAGTGGCGCGGCCCCGATTGATCCGGTAGCCGGTAGGCCGGCGTCGCCTCGCCGGTCAGCCTCCCGGTCGACGCATCGAACGGCAAGCGCAGCCACGCATCGGCGCCGAGCACCGACGCGAACGCATAACGGCCGTCCGGCGACTGCCGGATCGCGTGCGCCATCGGGCCGGTCTTCACCGTCTGCTGCACGTCGCCCGCGATACCGCTCTCCCCGATCCGGTTCACCGCGAGCAGGTTGCCGCCATACGACGCCGAGAACAGGTAGCGGCCCGACGCATCGGTCGACACATACGCCATGCTCTCCGCGAGTGGCGCGCGGCCCAGTTCGATCAGCCGCCCGTCGAGCGGATTGATCGCGAAGCTCACGACACGATACGGCGTCGAGCGCAGCGCCGCATAGAGGCGATGGTGATCGGGCGACAGCGCCATCGGCATCACGGTGCCGCCGACCGGCACGGTCTCGATCGCGGTCAGCGCGCCGTTCGACATGTCGACGCCGAACACCGAGATGTCGCGGCTGTCGCTGTTCGACACATACGCATACGTCGCCGCGTGCGAGAGCGTGACGGCCATCCCGACCGCGGCCGCCGCGACGGCGCGCCAGAGTGTCTTCGTGTTCATGGGTCTTCCGGAAACGTGAAAGGGAACCGCAGAAGCGACAGCGGCGCCGGACAACCTCGGTCGTCCGGCGCCGCGACGGGCGACACGCGCGCTCAGAACACCGCGTGCCCGCTGATCAGGCTCGGCAGCCAGGTCGAGAAGAACGGCAGGTACGTGACGATGTTGATCGCGCTGAAGATCGCGAGGTAGTACGGCCACGCCATCTTCGTCGTCTCGCCGATCGATACGTTGCCGATCGCGCAGCCGACGAACTGCACCGACCCGATCGGCGGGTGCACGAGGCCGAGCGAGCAGTTCAGCAGCAGCATGATCCCGAACTGCACCGGTCCGACGCCGCACGCCATCGCGATCGGCAGGAACAGCGGCGTCGTGATCAGGATGTGTGCGGCCATGTCGACGAACGTGCCGAGGAACACCTGGATGATGTTGATGTACAGCAGCATCAGCCACGGCGCGGCGGTCGACTGCTTCAGCAGCCCTTCGATCGCATCCGGAATCTCCAGGTACGACATCTGGAAGCGCAGCATGTTGGACACCGCGATCAGCAGCAGCACGACACCCGTCGTGCGCGCCGCATGCGACAGCGCGCGGCGCAGCTTCTCGGCCGTCAGCGTCCGGTAGACCACCGCGGTCAGCACGAGTGAGTACACGACGGCGATCGCGGCCGCTTCGGTCGCCGTGGCAATCCCCTTCGCGACGCACACGAGGATGATCGCGATCACCATCAGCCCGGGCACCGCGCCGACGAAGCTGCGCAGCACCGCATACCAGCCGGGGAACGCGGGCAGCGCGGACGAACCGTCTTCCCGGCGCGGATAACCGTGACGCACGGCCTGCCAGTACGCGGCGGCGAGCACGAAGCCCATCACCCACAACACCGGCAGCAGCCCCGAGAACAGCAGGTCGCCGATCGACACGCCGCTCACCGGCTGGCCGTGCAGCATCCCGGTGATGCCCTGCGCGGCGAACGCGTAGATGATCATGTTGGTCGACGTCGGCATCAGCGCGCCGGCGAGCGACGCATGCGTCGTCACGTTGACCGCGTACGCGGCGCTGTAGCCTTCGCGCTTCATCAGCGGAATCACCACGCCGCCCATTGCCGACGTATCGGCGGTCGGCGAGCCCGATACGCCGCCGAACAGCGTGCACGCGACGACGTTCGCCATCCCGAGGCCGCCGCGGAAGTGGCCGACGGTCGCCTGCGCGAAGCGCAGGATCCGGTCCGCGATGCCGCCGTGCAGCATCAGTTCGCCGGAGAAGATGAAGAACGGCACCGCGAGGAACGAGAACGCGTTCATCCCCGAGATCATCGCCTGCATCGCGGTCGCGATCGGCAGGCCTTCGACCATGTAGGTCAACACGCAGGCTATCCCGAGCGCGAACGACACGGGCACGCCGAGTACCAGAAAAATCAGAAAACTGACGGACAGGATCGCGAGTTCCATGGCGTTATTGTCCCGACGAAGAACGACGAAGCGCGAGCAGGTGCTCGAGCGAGAAGAGGATGATGGCGATCGCCGCGGGCATCGCGATCAGGTAGCGCACGCCTTCGGGCAGCCCGATGATCGGGATGCGGTCGCCCATCGTCTCGGCGGCCATGCTGCCGCAACCGACCATGATCATGATCGCGAACACGATCAGGCTCAGGTGCTGAATCGCGACGACCACGGCGCGACCGTTCGGCGGCAGCCGGCGCACGAGCGAATCGAGGCCGATGTGGCCGCCGTCGCGCACCTTCATCGCCGCGCCGAACATCGCGATCACGATCACGAGCAACAGCGCGATCGGTTCGACGAAATCCGGCGCGTTCTCGAATACGTAGCGCATCACGACCGCGTAGAACACCAGCACCGTGAGCACCGCGAGACACGCCGACGCGATCACGGCGAGCACGCGAAACACCACGTCGTTCACGCAGCGCAGGAGCGGCGCGCCGTGCGGCCGCGCCGGCACCGCACTGTCCGGGGCGGCGGACGGCGAGCCCGCGGCCGCCGCGCCGTTCAGGGAAGTGCGACGCGTCACTTGGTGGCCTCGATCTCGTCGACGATCTGCTTCATCTGCGGCGTCTTTTCATACTTCGTCCACAGCGGCTGCATCGCCTTCACGAACGCTGCGCGGTCGATCTGCGCGGCCGGCAGGACCTTCGCGCCGCCCTTCGTCACCGTCTGCTGCGCGGACGCCTCGCGCGCGGTCCACAGCTTCTGGTAGTACGGCACCGAATCGGCCGCCGCCTTCTTGATGGCCGCCTGCTCCTGCGGTGACAGCGTGTCCCAGATCTTCTTCGAGAACACCAGCACTTCCGGCGTCATCGCGTGCTGCGTCTCCGAGTAGTCGGGCGCCACTTCGTAATGCTTGGTTTCCTCGTACGACGGCATGTTGTTTTCCGCCGCGTCGACGAGGCCCGTCTTCAGGCCCGTGTACACCTCGGCGAACGGCATCGGCGTCGGCGTGCCGCCCATCGCCTTGATCTCGTCGACCATCAGGTCGGACGGTTGCACGCGCACCTTCAGCCCCTTCATGTCGGCCGGCGAACGCACCGGGCGCTTCGCGTAGATCGAGCGCGCGCCGCTCTCGTAGAACGTCAGCGCGATCATTCCCTTCGCGGTGAACGCATCGAGAATCTTCTGGCCGGCCGGGCCGTACATCGCCTTGCGGAAATGGTCGACGTCGCGGAACAGGAACGGGAACGACGGGATCAGCGATTCCGGCACGATCTCGTTGAACGACGCGCCGTTCACGCGCGCCATGTCGATCGCGCCAATCCGCACCTGGTCGACGGTGTCCTTCTCGGAGCCGAGTGCGCTGTTGCCGAACACCTTGATCGAATCCTTGCCGCCCGTCTGCTTCGACAGTTCGTCGCCCATGAACTTCACGGCCATGTTGGTCGGGAAATTGTCGCCGTGCACGTCCGCCGAGCGGAACACGCGCGCCTGCGCGGACATCGCAAAGCCGGCCATCAGCGCGACGGCCAGGACGGTACGGGAGCCGGTGAATCGGTGCTTCATGGTGAGTCTCCTTGATGGTCGATCGTTGTTGTGCGGCGATCCGTCGGCTGGCGCGTGCGTCGGCGAGGCGCTTTCCTGAATCGCAGAGTCATACGTCGTATGACGTGTTGAGCGAATGTACGTCGGTTAATCGTTTAACTCACTTGGTGCATACCCCTACGGCCGCTGCCATAACGGGTTGACGGCGAATTTCGGGGAATCGCCTTCTCCGTTTCGGGGAATTATTGCGAAACGTTTTCCGGAAATGGGTCCGCATTTGAATCGGGCGCCCGTGTCGCTGTTTCCCGACGCCGAAAAGCAATCTTTCGCTTCGCTTGCCGTCGTTATAGGATGACTGACCACAACACGGATACCCCCGCGCGTCGCCACGAGCACGCGCCGGCCCCGCATCGCGCGCCCGCGATCGCACTCGTGGCACCGGCCCCGGCGACCCGCGCCGAGGCCCGCGCCGCCCGCTCCAGTCTTGCCCGCGGCACGTTCAGGCTGCGCGTGCGCGCCAGCCGGCGCGCGCGGGCCGAACGACCCGATACCCACCCGGCATCGCGCACAGCCGATGCCTCATCAGGAGATCTTCGTCATGACATCCCCCCTTTGCCGGCCAGACCGGCGCCCGCGCGCGCTCGGCCTGCTCGCGGCGTTGCTCGCGACAGCCGCAGCGCTCACCGCGTGCGGCGGCGACGATTCAAGCACCGGCGGCGGCGCCTCCACCGCGCCGCCCGCCACCAGCGTGTTCCAGGTCGGCACGACGACCGTCGACGCGAACCTGCCGGCCGAGCCCGCGCTGCCGGCCGACACGCAGGTCTGCGGCACGCTCGAGGCCGCCAATACGCTCGTGAGCCGTCCCGACGGCTCGCTGCCGCCGGAAGCCGACCCGTCGACGGCCGGCGTCGGCAAGGCCGTGGCGGCCGCGACGGCCAACCCCGACCAGGCGCGCATCCAGGCTGCGCTCGACGCATGCGGCGCGGCGGTGGACGCCGAGGTCGGCGCGACGATCGCGGCGGCGGACGTCGCGGCCACCGCCGCGCAGAAGGCGGCGGCCGTCCCGAACGCAAACATCGCCGGCGCGTCCGGCGAGGAACTCGCGAAGCCGAAGTACCGCGCCAGCAAGTTCGCGGTGCGCCTCGTCGTCAACCACGCGGGGCCCGGCAACGGCTTCATCAGCGGGCCGCTGACGCTGCCGTCCGGCGTCACGTTGTGGATCGACAAGGGCGTGACGCTGTATGCGTCGCGCGACGTGAAGGCGTATTCGCCGAACGCCGCCGGCCCGTACTGCGGCAATACCGCCGTCAGCGCGACGAAGGCCGGCAGTTCGTCGAACTGCGCCGCGCTGATCACCGGCACCAATCTCGTGAACGCGGCAGTGGTCGGCGATGGCCGCATCGACGGGCGCGGCTACGCGGAGCTTGTCACGTCCGATGCGAAATACCCGCTGATGAAGGTCGACCTGACCTGCTCGAACACCTACGCGGCATACAAGGGCGGCACTGTGGCGCCCGACGGCACCGCATGCGACGACGGCGGCACCGTCGTCGACTCGAAGTCGACGGTGCGCAACATGACGTGGTGGGATCTCGCGTATCTCGGCAACATGGTGCAGAACGGCACGACCGGCTTCGGCTCGCAGTCGAATTTCCGGCTGATGGTGTTCAACTACGCGAAGAACCTCACGCTGTATCGCATCACGCTGAACAACAGCCCGAATTTCCACGTGGTGCCGAGCGGCGTCGACGGGCTGACGATCTGGAACGTGAAGGTGCAGACGCCGACGCTCGCGGCGTTCGCGAACCCGGCCGGCAACGGCAACCCGCTGTACAACGGGCAGACGTTCAACGCGGACAACGTGAAGAACACCGATGCGTTCGACCCGGGCTCCGCGTCGAAGCCGGCGTCGGCGGCGCTGTCGACCGGCAGCACGACGACGTCCGCCGCCGCGATCTCGTTCGACGGCTACCTGAAGAACTTCGTGTTCGCGTACAACTACGTGAGCACCGGCGACGACGACATCGCGCTCAAGGGCAGCAACAACCCGGCGCCCGCCGGTTCGGGGCTGTTCGGTATCGACGGCAATCGCGACGTGCGCGCCGATCGCAAATGGGGTGTCGTGATCGCGCACAACCACATCTACTGGGGGCACGGCATCTCGATCGGCAGCGAGACCAACGGCGGCGTGACGAACGTTCAGGTGTACGACAATGCGTTCAAGGATTCGGAAGAAGGGCTGCGCATCAAGTCCGACTATGCGCGCGGCGGCGAAGTAAGCAACATCCGCTATTCGAACATCTGCATCCGCGATGCGAAGAACGCGCTGCTGTTCACGCCGTACTACAGCACGAAGGCCGTACCCGCGAGCGGGCCGCTGTACCCGAATTTCCACGACATCTCGCTCGCGAACGTCGTGATCGAGGGCACGGCCGGCGTGAAGTTGCAGGGGTTCGAAGCGAACACCGGCGGCTACGGCGAGCCGGCCTTCCCGCTCGTGATGTCGCTGAGCGACGTGGTGGCCGACACGCCCGACGGCATCTCGACGATCGCGTCCGACGCGAACCTCACGCTGCGCAACGTGAACCTGCCGGTGTTCGCGTCGACCGCGAACCGGGTCGTCGTCAACGGCACGGCGGCCCACACGATCGACCCGGCCAGCGTGCTCGACTGCAGCAAGGCGTTCGTCGACTTCCCGGGCATCGACCAGTCGAACCCGTTCGGGTCGACGTGGGCGCCGGCGCTGTAACACCCGGCCAGCGCGATCGGGTTTCCCGCGCCGGCGCGGGGAACCCGCCGCGCCCGCGCGTGCGGCACGCTCAGGTCTGCATGACCAGCGACGTCAGTTGCGCCGCGCGCGCCACGTCCGTCTTCGCATAGATCGACTTGATCTGCGCGCGGACGGTGCCGATCGACACGCCGCGCAACGCCGCGCATTCCTGCGGCGACCGCCCGTCGCAGCAGAGCAGCACGGCGAGATCGGCTTCCGCCGACGACAGCCCGTAGAACACGCGCAAGCGCTGCGCGCGCGCCGCCGGCGAGCGCAGGTCGGCGGCCGTCATCAGCGCAGCCACACCGGGCCGTTCGCGCGCGAGGCGAGACTGTTCGGGAACGGGGATCAGCGCAAGCGGCAACGGTTCGCCCGTCGCCCGCCGCAGCAATAGCCCGCCGCGCGCGAACGCGTGCCGCCATTGCGCGTCGTCGATGCAGCCTTCCGGCGCAAAACGCCCGTTCACGACCCGCAGCGCCGGTTCGGCGGCGATCAGCTGAGCGGCCGCCCGGTTCGTGTAGCGCAGTTCGCGCTGCGCGCCGAGCAGGAACACCGGCACCGGAATCGCATCGAGCGCCGATTCCGCGGCGGCCACACGCGCCTCGAGTTCGCCGATGCGCGCCTGGATCTGCAGCGCACGGCGGATGTGCGCGCCCATGATCTCGATGGTGCGGCGCTGATCGTCGGAAAGCCCTTCCGATTCGGGGCCGCTCTGGACGCTGAGGAACGCGCTGGCGCCCTCGCCGCGATGAATGTACAGGCCCGAGATGCTGCCGAGCCCGAAGGGATGCAGGAATTCCCGATAGAACACGCTGTGCGCGCGCTGCTGCGCGGGCAGGTGCTTGACGTCCTCGAACCAGCGCCCCACCGGCCAGTCGCCAGCAATCGGCACGACCGGGTCGTACAGGTAGAACTCGGTGTTGTAGCTGTGGTGACACGCGGCGACCCACGACGCATCGTCGCCGGCTGCCTGCTCGATCGCCGGCACCCTCGCCGCCTCGTCGAACGACAGCAGCGTGGCCATGCGCACGCCGACCGACGAACGCAACCCGTCCAGCACCGTTTCCCATCGTTGATCGCCCAGTGCCGCAGCGTAGATGTCATCGATCCATGCCGATGGAATCAACCCGTTCATATGCATCTGGCCACCCCGCGCCGTGCGTTTTTGTCGAACGTCGTTCGGGCATCTTACTCAATCGGTCTCGTTGTTCAAATGGCCGATGCAGGTTTGAACGAAATACCACGTTTGTTACCGTCTTTTGTCAGACGTAATGGCCGCTTTCGATACACCGGCGCTGTTGGTGCGGACGAGAGCCGGCTTTTCATCGCCGCCGGGGTATGCCATGATGCAGCGCATGACGATCCGGAACATCACGACCTCGCAGCACCATCATCACGGCCGCCCTCCATTGCGCCGTGGTTCGTTTCGCATCTAGACATTGCATCGGGCACGTTCCCGATCAGGACGACAACCAAGGCGCCTCCGGCGCCTTTTTTGTTTTTTGCGCCGTCACAACCTGCTGTGCCGATCAACCGATAACGTATGGAGCGTTTTCAATGCAACACCCCTGGAAAGAAGTCTCCCTGTCGGATCTGCCGCTGCGGGAGGATCTCCGGATGCAGCACGCGTACGGGGCGCCGCAGCTCGATGTGCCGGTCTGCCTGAACGTCAACGAGAACCCCTATCCGCCGTCGCCGGCACTCGTCGAACGCATCGCGATCGCGGTCGCCGACGCGGCGCGCCACGCGAACCGCTACCCCGATCGCGACTTTGCCGCGCTGCGCTCGCATCTGGCCGACTACCTGTCGCACGACAGCGGCGTGGGCGTAGACGCGTCGAACGTGTGGGCGGCCAACGGCTCGAATGAGGTGATCCAGCAGATCCTGCAGGCATTCGGCGGCCCGGGGCGATCGGCGCTGGCCTTTACGCCCGCGTATCCGATGTATGACGAATACTGCCGGACGACCTTCACGCACCTGCATGCGCTGCCGCGTACCGAAGATTTCGCGCTGGACCTGGATCAGGCGCTCGACAGCATCCGCACGCATCGGCCGAGCGTGATCCTGCTGACGTCGCCGAACAATCCGACCGGGACCGCGCTGCCGCTCGACACCCTTCGCGCGATACTCGACGTCGCGCCGGGCGTGGTCGTCGTCGACGAAGCCTATGCGGAGTTCCGGCGTCGCGGCGTACGCAGCGCGGTCGCGCTGCTGCCCGACTACCCGCGGCTGATCGTCTCCCGCACGTTGAGCAAGGCGTTCAAGTTCGCCGGCGGCCGCGTCGGCTATTGCGCGTGCGCGCCGGCAATCGTGGACGCGCTGAAGCTGGTCCGGCTGCCCTATCACCTGTCGGCCTTTACGCAGGCCGCGGCTTGCGCGGCGCTGGTCGCGCGCGACGAGATGCTGTCGCAAGTGGAGGCGATCAAGGCCGAGCGCGACGCCACGGTCGGCTGGCTTCGCGGGCTGGGCCTCGCGGTGGCCGATTCCGACGCCAACTTCGTGATGTTCGGCAAGTTTGCGGATCGCCACCGGATCTGGCGCGGACTCCTGAGCCACGGTGTGCTGATTCGCGAGTCGGGCCCGCCGGCATACCTGCGCGCGTCCATCGGCACCGCCGCGGAAATGGCCGCGTTTCGCGCGGCCCTGCTTGACGTGATGGCGCTCGAGTAAGCAACGGCTCGGACTGACACCCGCGACGACGCGATGTAACGCATTTCGCCCCGCCATCCGACGATGCACTTACTTCATCGTCGCGAATCGCGACTCCATCGCGTCGATCTTCACGAGCACCGCTTCGCAGAGCTTTCTCACGTGACGCGGCATATCGGGTGCCGACAGCAGCTCCTCGATACGCCCGCGCCAGTAGCTCGGATGTCTGACGCGCCCCGCGCCCGACATCGATACGTCGTCAGCGACCGTCTCGCTGTCCAGAAGAGCGACCATTCTCTGAATGTGAGAGAGCTCTCGTTCCACATAGTCTCGTGCCAGCATATTGATTGAAATTCCCCGAAATGCGACATCAGGCCTTCCGTCATCAACGCGCCACCGTGCCGCGATGCCGGCGACGCACCGCACACGTTGCACATCAGCGTACGCGACGGTTGTGTCAGCCGACTGCGCGGACGTTCGCAGCGATCGATACGCAACGACAGGCCTGTCCGCTTGTTCTGGTGGGATCCGGTCCCCGATGCCCTGTCGTCAATCGTAGGCGCGCCGTCAGGCGACGGCATCCCCAAAAGTGGGGATGTCGGACGATATCGGGCGCGCCGTGGTTACCGGACATGACAGGAAGTGCGCGCCTTCACGTCTGACAAATGGGTGTCGGGCATCGCGATGCCTGTCGCCCATTGCATGTCGATTGGCACGCTTTGCGAGTGAAGTGGCGCGCGAAAGGCGTCATCATGGCGCATCCCTTCCGCCACGGAATCCCGCTCATGAATATCGATACCGACCTCCCTGTCATGGTGACCGGCGCAACCGGGTACGTTGCGGGCTGGCTCGTGCAGCGGCTGCTCGAGGCCGGCGTGACGGTCCATGCGGCCGTCCGCGATCCCGACAGCCCGGACAAGCTGAAACATCTCCAGCGCATCGCGGCCGGCAAGCCCGGCACGATCCGCTATTTCCGTGCCGACCTGCTCGAACCCGGGTCGTACGCGGAAGCGATGGCGGGTTGCGGGACCGTGTTCCACACGGCATCGCCGTTCACGGTCACCGTCCGCGATCCGCAGAAGGAACTCGTCGATCCCGCGCTGCTCGGCACGCGCAACGTGCTCGAAACGGTCAACCGCACGCCGTCGGTACGGCGCGTCGTGCTGACCAGCAGCTGCGCGGCGATCTACGGCGACAACGCCGATCTCGCCGCGACGCCGAACGGTGTGTTCACCGAAGCGATCTGGAATACCAGCTCGTCGCTGACCCACCAGCCCTATTCGTATTCGAAAACCGTTGCCGAGCGCGAGGCGTGGACATTCGCCGGCGGACAGCAGCGCTGGGATCTCGTGACCGTCAATCCGTCGCTCGTGATCGGGCCCGGCATCAATCCGTACGCGACGTCGGAAAGCTTCGAGATCGTGCGGCAGATGGGCAACGGCACGATGAAAACGGGCGTGCCCGATCTCGGCATGGGCGCGGTCGATGTCCGCGACGTGGCCGACGCTCACCTGCGCGCCGCGTTCCTGCCCGACGCGAACGGCCGCTACATCGTGTCGGGGCACGATACGAGCCTGCCGGCGATGGCGGCCACGCTGCTCGAACGGTATGGCGCCGACTATCCGATTCCGCGGCGCATCCTGCCGAAATGGCTGGTGTGGCTGGTCGGCCCGCTCGCGAACAAGAGCGTGACGCGCCGCATGATCGCGCTCAACGTCGGGCTGCCCTGGCGTGGCGACAACAGCCGCAGCCGCAACGAACTCGGGATCCGCTATCGCCCGCTCGCCGAATCGATGAACGACTTCTTCCAGCAACTCGTCGAAACCGGGCAACTGCGGCGATGAACCGCTTCGCGGTATCGCCGGGCTGGCAGGTCGTGATGGTCGACCTCGGCCTGCGCGTCGACGAACTGCTGCGGCGCGCGCAGTTGCCCGCCGATCTGTTCACGCGGCCGGAAGGCGGGCTGACGACCCGCGAGTTCTTCCGCATGTGGCTCGCGATGGAGGAGATGGCCGACACGCCGGCCGTCGCGCTGCGCATCCTCGATCGGGTCTCGGTCGAGACCTTCGATCCGCCGCTGTTCGCCGCGTTGTGCAGCCCGAACCTGGAAATCGCCATCCGGCGCATCAGCCAGTTCAAGCCGCTGATCGGCCCGATCCGCTTGCGCGTGACGCGCGAGGCCGATCTGCTCGTGCTCGCGATCGACTTCCTGGAACGCGAGGTGCCGCCTCCCGGCATGCTGCTCGCGGCCGAACTCGGCTTCTTCGTGAAGCTGGCGCGGCTCGCAACCCGGACCGACCTGCCGGCCCGCGCCGTCACGCTGCCGCGCGGCCTCGCGCCGCATCCCGGCTATGCGCGGTTTTTCGGCGTGACGCCGCGATACGGCGACGCGCCCTCCGTGAGCTTCGCGCTGCAGGATGCACGGCGCCCGTTCGTGACGGCAAACCACGCGATGTGGCAGATCTTCGAACCCGACCTGCGCCGCCGCCTCGACGTGCTGTCGGCCGAGGCCGGCACCGTCGAACGCGTGCGCGCGGCGCTGCTCGAACTGATCCCGGGCGGCCTCGCCACCGTGGACGGCGTGGCGCACACGCTGGCCATCAGCAAGCGCACGCTGCAACGTCGGCTCGGCGACGAAGGCGCGAACTTCAAGACGCTCCTGGCGGAAGTCCGCGAGAAGCTCGCATGGCATTACCTCGATCGCTCGGACCTGCCCTGCAGCCAGATCGCGTTCCTGCTCGGCTATCAGGATCCGAACTCGTTCTTCCGCGCGTTCAACGAATGGACCGGGATGACACCCGAAGCCGCGCGCTCGCGACCGGTACGCTGATCGACGCGATCCGCCCGAAGCGTCGCCGCGCCGATGCCGAATCAGCCAGCGGCGGCGCGACGGTTCAGCCCGAAAATGAAATCGGCTTCGACCGACGCGCCTTTCGGCAATTGCAGCACGCCGACCGACGAGCGCGTATGGACGCCCGCGTCACCGAGCACCGCATACAACACGTCGGAGGCGCCGTCGGCCACTTCGCTTTGCAGCGTGAAGCCGGGCGCGCTTCGCACGTACACGGTCATGCGCGGCACCGTCGCGACCGCATCGAGCGTGCAGCAGTGCTTGCGGATCAGCGACAGCGCGCGCAGCGCCGATATGCCGGCCGCACGGCGGCCGTCTTCCAGCGAAACGGATTCGCCCACGACGCCGACGAAATGCACGACTTCCCCGATTCGCGGAATCTGGCCGGCAATGTACGCCGTACTGCCGTCGACCAGAACGGCGGTGTACTTTCCGCCGATCCGGATCGTTTCGTCCGGATCGAATCCGAATTCGGCTGCAACCTGTTTCAGCGTGTCGTCTCTGTTCATCAGTGAATTCCCCGATCCTTCTGAAAAAAGATCAAGAATAATTGAGTCTCCGATGCTTGTCCCGGAGGAGAAGATCGGACGGAAACGATCAAATCGATACACCTTCAGGTGTTCGAAGCAGTCCTGTTCGCCATATCGACGATGAATTTCGTA
The DNA here is from genome assembly GCF_038723655.1 of Burkholderia arboris. Classification (NCBI taxonomy): domain Bacteria; kingdom Pseudomonadati; phylum Pseudomonadota; class Betaproteobacteria; order Burkholderiales; family Burkholderiaceae; genus Burkholderia; species Burkholderia arboris. Next base: position 1,248,152 of record NZ_CP109823.1, on the reverse strand, counting down.
GCCGGAGCGATTTTCTTCATCATTTCCGGCTGAAACCGCTATCATGTATAGACACACAACCTGAAGAGCGATATATGGCAACTTACAAGGAACTGAAAGCCCAGATGGACGCTTTGGCGGAGAAAGCCGAAGCAGCGCGTGTCGCGGAATTCCAGGCGATCGTCGACGACATCCGCACCAAAGTCGCGGAATTCGGCATTACCGAAAAAGACATTTTCGGTTCACGCCGCGGTCGGCCGGCCAAACAAGCGGCAGCCCCCGTGCAGGCGAAATATCGCGATCCGAAGACCGGTGCAACCTGGTCCGGCCGCGGTCGCGCGCCCGCATGGATCAAGGACGCAAAGAATCGCAATCGATTCCTGATCCAGGAATAAGATTCCCGGCGCGCGATTCAACGCGCGGTCCGGTAGTTTGGGCTTCCATTGAGCATCGATGCCGGCGGGTTTAAAAGACCGCTCCGGATCGATGAGACTTTGCCTCGCTCGGCGTGTGACGTACTGGCCAATCGACAGATCGGGCTACACGCCAATACTTTCCTCAGCGTTCGTAATAGATCGCAAGCCAGACGGTTTGCGCTTCGTCATGCGTCCATGCGACACGATGACGGCAATGCGGTTCGATCAGCACGTAATCTCCGGGGCGCATTTCGTGCCGAGTCGAATCCGCTTCGAATTCGAGTACGGCCGCCCCCGACAGCAGCACGACCCATTCGGCGCGCGAGTCGTCATACCAGAACCCGTCCGGGTTCGCGTGTCCCATCGATACGATCCGCTCGACATTCAGGCGTTGCCCCGTGACGAGTATGTCGATTCGCTCGTCACCGCCGCGCTGCCCTTCGACGCTGAATAAATTACCGGTTTGAAGTTGCATCGCTTTACCTCGTCGTTGACCGTCCGGTCAGGAATGCGGGTTTAAAGGCGAAGGAAAATGTCCGCTGCAGTCCGACGATCGGCTTTCTTTGCACGCGTCGATGAATGCCTGTCATAAAGATGAAGAATAGTCGCAACTGCGCCCGCGCTCATTCATCGTTGCGATAAAGCACGCCGTGACTTTCTTTTAGCGAAGCGCGCGCCATCGCGGGTCATTCCGGTAAAGCCCGGGCGGCATCCTGCCGCGCTCGGGCGCGTCGCGCCGGCGCAATCCGCCCCGTGCATCCGCCCGGTTGTTCGGCGCGCCGCTTGCAACACTCAGGGTTTGCACGCAATGGCTTCGATTTCTATCTTCGTGCCGACCATGTTCGTCGCCTGCAATGTCGATCGCGACGGCTTGTTCCCGGGAAAGAACTCCGCATAGACGCGATTGAATTCAGCGAAGTCGCGTGCGTCTTCGAGCCAGACCGTGGTTTTCACCACATCGTCGAGCGTGCATCCCGCAAGCGCGAGTACCTGAGCGACGTTCTGCAACGTCCGGCGTGTCTGCACGTCGATCCCGCCGGCAACGATGCTTCCGTCTTCGTTTCTCGCAATCTGACCGGACACGAACACCAGATCGCCGGCTTTTACCGCCAGCGAGCGCGGCAGGTTGCGAGTGAGCGGATTGCACTCGGCAAAGTACTCGATCGTCATGTGCTTCTCCTTCGACCGGCATCGCATCTGCGTCGGCCAACGCTGACGAGCGTATCGCGGAACAACAGCGCTGCCAATTCGTGGTACGGAGCAGCTCGTCTTCCCGCATCCGGAATCGCCTTGAAGCCCTTCCGCGAACTTGCCACAATTCATCAGGCACACCCGCGCTTTTATCGTGTACGCCAGGCGCATGATGCGTGAGGCCCATGTCGATGACCACCGAATGCGTTCATCCTGCTGTACTGATCACGATGCCGCACAGCCATTACAGCGAGAAGGCGCGGTGGGCGCTCGACCGGCTCGCGCAGCCTTATCGCGAGCAACCGCATGCGCCGCTGCTGCACCGGCTGGCCACGCTGCCCAACGGCGGTAGCAGCGTGCCCTTGCTGCTTCATCGCGGTGCACGCTTCACCGATTCCACCGATATCCTCGTACATATCGACCTGCTCCACGGCGGCGATTGCCTGTACCCGCGCGATGCCGCGCTGCGGCAGGAAGTCGAAGCCCTCGAGACGCAGTTCGATGAAGTGCTGGGCCCGCATGCGAGGCGCTGGGCGTATGCGCAATTGCTGCCCGAGCGCAGCCTGTTGCTGCGCGTGATGTCGCGCGGGGTGCCGCGGTTCGAGGCCGTGGTGCTGCCGGTCATCCTGCCGGGCGTCGTGCGGCTCATTCGAACGGCGCTCAGGATCACGCCGGACAGTGCGGCCCGCTCCATCGAACGCGTGCGCGGCGTCTTCACGGAGATCGACGGCCGACTGAGCGATGGCCGACGGTTCCTGGTCGGCGAACGGTTCACGGCGGCCGATCTGACATTTGCGGCACTCGCCGCGCCAGTCCTGTTTCCCGCAGGCTATCGCGCGGCCTACCCGGCGCTCGACGCCGTACCGGCCGCGATGCGCGACGAAGCCCTGCGCCTGCGGGATACCGCCGCCGGGCGATTCGCGCTGCGCTTGTATGCGGAAGAACGCGACCGTGTGCCTGACGCTTTGCACGCGTGGCACGACAGTCCCGGGTAACGGCTTCCGGCGCCGCCGGCAATCGCCGTTCGAGTACGTCAGCGCGCCGCGACCGGCGCCTTTTCCGGGCGCAGACTCGTGTGAGTGAGCATCAGCAGGTTGATGACGACAACGGCGATGAGCACGTCGATCATCAGGTTCACCCCGCCCTGGGCGACCAGCATGCCCGCGACGTACGGAAACCCGAATAAACCCGTGAAGTAGGCAATCGTGAAGACTTGCGAGCTCGCCGACGCGGACAATCCCCGTTCGCCGGCCAGATTGACCGCCATGCCGTTCAACGTGGAGTAGCTGAGCCCGTAGCCGATGGCGAAGACGATCGCGCCGGTCACGTACAGGATTCCGCTGCCCGGATTGGCGACGAACAGGACCAGCGCCAGCAGCGTCGCACCGAACAACGCGCAGGCGAGCTTTCGAACGGGCAATCGACTGATCGTTTGCGCCAACGTGAAACGGCAGGCGACGGTCGTCACCGTGAAGGTCACGAAGAACAGGTCCGGCGACAGGTGCCGCGACTCCGCATAGGCCGCCTGAAAATTCGACAACGCGGAAAAGACGCAGGCGGCGAGCGCGATCATGATGATCGGCAGCCGCGTCACGTTGCGCAGGATCTCGGCGATCCGCGCGGGCGTCAGGCCGGTGGCCGCCATCGGCAGGGTCGTTGTGTGTATTGTCCATTTCCGGGCCGCGTAGAAGGCGACGGCCGCAATCAGGCAGAGGCACGCCAGTCCGTCGTACACGACCGAATACGAACCGAAGCGGCCGGCAACGAAATGACCGATCGGCGACGCGAGTCCCAGTCCGACCATTTGACCGCCCGACAGCAACGTCAGGTATTTGATCCGTGCGTCGGGTCGCAGGTGATGAATGATTTGAAGCGGCGCGAGAATGTAAAACGTCGACCACCCCATCCCCAGCAACAGGCCACCGGCAAACGCGAGCCTCGCATCGATCGCCGCGAGGCTGAATGCGAGCATGGACACGGACATCACGACGGCAGCGGCAACGATGGTCGACATCAATCCGATACGCTGCGCAATCCACCCGGCGAGCAGCGCGCTGACGATCATGGTCAGGATGCCGGTCGAAATCACGGCGCCGGTCATCGAGGAATCGAAGCCACAATGACGCAAATGCTCGGAAAGGAGAAAGCTGGCGCCGTACGCGGCCGCAAGCGCAATGCTCGCGACGAGAAATGGAATGAAAGTGGCAGCACCAGGCGATGACGGCAATGGGTCAGCGGGTGGATTCATGGAATGGGCGTCCGGGTTTTATCGCCGCCGCAATGCAGTAAGCGGAGCGGTCTTCCGTTATCGATTTTTACCTGCATCGGGCAGGACGACGGCCCTTTTCACATATGCCGGCCCCATCCTCGCGGAAATTGTGTTTCAGGCTGATAGAGAATGAAATGTACAGTGCAGCCGATTTGTTTCTGCACAGTTATGCAGCGAGCCGCTGGCCCATGCGGCAGATGCTCGTCGTCTTTCTGTTCGCGCCGGGCATCGTGTCCGTTTTCTCGGTACGCTACAGCCTGATTCGGCCATTCGACGCCCTCGATGTGCAGATTGCATTCAAGGTATGGATGTCACTGCATGCCGGCGGAAAATGCATCGATACAATCCGGAGCAAAATAAAATGAATCTCGCCGCGCTCGGACGAGATCACGCCACCGCCTTCAACCACCCCAGCAACGCCGCCTGCGCACTCCCCTCCGCCATCGGCGCCGGCGTCAACAGGCAGTAATGCGAACCATCCTCGACGAACCCCATCGGGGCGACCAGCACACCGCTCTCGATGTCGTCGCGCACGAGATGCCACGGCCCGATCGCTACCCCCAGCCCCGCGACGGCCGCCTGCAGGCTGAAGTAGAAATGATCGAACATCTGCACGCGTCCGCTCGCGCCCGGCTGGTTCGCCGCCGCCGCCCACGCGCTCCACGCGTCCGGCCGGGTCCGCGTCTGCAATAGCGCCGCGTCGTGTTTCAACACGCGCCCGCCGCGACGCGCCGCAAACCACGCGCCAACCTTGTCCGGCCGGCAAACCGGTCCGACCCGCTCCGCAAACAGCGGCTCGGCGTGACAACCCGCCGGCCACGCGAAATCGTTGCGACGAATCGCCATGTCGATGCCGCGATCGAACGTGAACGGCCCGCCCGCAGCGGCCAGGTGGATATCGACGCCTGCGTGTCGCGCCTGGAAATCCGGCCAGCGCGGGATCAGCCAGCGCATCAGGAGCGTCGGCTCGCACGACAGCACCCAACGCCGTGCACGAGCAGCCTCGGCGCGCAGTGCGTGCGCGGCGTGACGCATCAGGCCCAGGCCGTCGTGGACGGCCTGGGCCAGCTTGCGGCCCGCTTCGGTCAGGAAGACACGGCGGCTGCGCCGTTCGAACAGCGTCACGCCCAGATCGTCTTCGAGCAGACGCACCGCACGACTGACCGCACCATGAGTCAGGCACAGCTCGTCGGCGGCGCGGCTGAAATTCTCGTGACGCGCCGCCGCCTCGAAACACCGCAACGCCATCAGCGACGGCAGGTTCGTTCGAATCGGTTGTGAGTCAGGCTCACCATTCCGGTCAGAAATCATCGCTTTTCCCGATGAAGTGTGGTTCTTATTATTGTGACATCAACACTTCGATCGGAAGGACAATGCCATGACTGAACTGATAGTTGTAGTCACCATTACGCTACTGGCCGTCATCAGCCCGGGCCCGGACTTCGCGATGGTTACGCGCAACAGCCTGATGCTGTCGCGCCGCGCCGGCGTGCTCACCGCTTTGGGCATCGGGCTCGGCGTGACGGTCCACGTGAGCTATACGCTGCTGGGCGTGGGCCTGCTGATCCGCCAGTCGCTGTGGCTCTTCAATGCCGTCAAGATGGTCGGCGCGCTCTACCTGGTCTACCTCGGCGGGAAGATGCTCATGACGAAGGCGGGCGGCGGGCAACCCGACGCAAAGGTGGCGCCGCTGTCCGACTTCGCCGCACTGCGTACGGGCTTCCTGACCAATGCGCTGAATCCCAAGACCACCGTGTTCATCGTCAGCCTGTTCATGCAGGCAGTCCGGCCCGACACGCCGCTGATCGTGCAGATCGGCTACGGCGCCTTCATCGCGGCAACGCATGCCGGCTGGTTCAGCCTCGTGGCCGTCTGCTTCTCGGCCACGGCGGTCCGGGATCGGCTGCTGTCGCTGCGCCACTGGATCGATCGCACGTTCGGATGCCTGCTCGTGGGCTTCGGCGTCGCGCTCGCCATTGCGCGCGGCGGGCGCTGACCACCGCCGTGTGCGCGCCGCCCGCGCACCGGATGCGCGGCGTGCAGCGTCAGAACGTGCGCGCGAGCGTCCGGGCTTCGTCGATCGCACGGCTACGATCGACCTTGCCGTCGGGTCCGAACAGCGTGCGCTCGACGACGATTCCCGCGACGTCCGTCACGCCCACGAACCTGAGCCACGTTTCCATATACGGACGCTGCAGGTCGAACTCGGCCGCCGGCGTAAACGACCCCGGCGCCTGATAGGCGAGCCCGCGCGCATAGACGACCGCCGCCTTCTTCCCGGCCAGCTTGCCGGCAAAACCCGATGCGTCGAACGTGAACAGCACGTCCTTCTGCGAGATCGCATCGATCAGGTGCTTGAGCTTGTACGGGATGCTGAAATTCCACAGCGGTACGCCGAACAGAAACTTGTCCGCTTCGTGGAACGGCGCCGCGAGCCGTTCGATCTGCTGCCATGCCGCCGCCTGCTCCGGCGTCAACGCCGTGCCGCTCAGTCCGGCATATTTCGCGGCCAGCGCGGCGGCGTCGAATTCGGGCATCGCCAGATCCCAGATGTCGAGCGTCCGGATCTCATGATCGGGATGCGCATGCCGATATGCGTCGAGAAACGCACTGCACACGTCGATGGAGGCCGAGTAGGCCTTGTTGGGTGAGCCTTCGATATAGAGCACGCATGTCATGGAGCCGGTCCGGGTCAGCAGTGACGGCGGCGCGCCGGATGCGCGCTCGCCCACTGCGATTCGCAGCCTATCGGGTCGGCCTATAATCCGGAAACGATATTAATTGATTGAATTAACCCGGATTGGTGATCAATGAGCCTCCCCCTCGACACGGCGCTGCTGCATACGTTCGTTGCGGTCGCCGACGTACGAAGCTTCACCGGTGCCGGCCACCGGCTGAACCTGAGCCAGTCCGCGGTCAGCGCGCAAATCGTTCGCCTGGAAGAACAGGTCGGCCAGGCGCTGCTCGTGCGCAATACGCGCAGCGTCACGCTCACCGCGCATGGCGAGACGCTGCTCGGCTATGCACGCGCGATGCTCAATCTGAGCGAGGAAGCGCGGGCGAGACTCGGAGCGGGTACTGTCGTCGACCTCAAACTGCGGATCGGCGTGTCGGAGGATTTTGCGGATGGCTGGCTGCCTGACCTGATGCGCCGTCATGGCGCCGCGCGGCGCGGCCTGCGGATGGATCTGGTTGTCGACATCGGCGACAACCTGTTTCAGCGGCATGCAAACGGCGAATTCGATCTCGTGATCGGCAGCCGATGCTCGCATTCGGGCCAGGGTGCAACGTTGTGGCAGGAGCCGCTCGCCTGGGCGTTTGCGCGCCACGAGCCGCTTCCGGAAGGCGACGTGCCGCTCGCCTGCTTCCCCGATCCGTGCCCGTACCGCGGCGCCGCCATCAAGGCGCTCGCGCTGGCCGGCATGCCCTACCGGATCGCGTGCGAAAGCCCGAGCGTGACCGGCATCCGGACCTTCGCGCGGGCCGGCATCGCGATCGCCCCGGTGCCGCGCAGCGCGATCGACGACACGCTTCGCGAACTCGGCCCGTCCGAAGGGCTGCCCGAATTGCCGGACATGGAATTCGTGATGATGCACGACGCCCGGATGCCGGCAGCCGTCGAATTCGCCGCGACGATGCTGGACGAGACGGCCGCCCGCACGGGGGCGGGCAAACGCAACCGGGCGTAGCGGAACATAACCCGCATGCGCGAACCCGCACACACCGTGTCCGGATTAATGATCCTAACCAGCGGAATCGAATATCGACGAAAAAGTTGCGTTGATGCGCAACATCTGCCGCAAGCTATAATTCCCGCAGACCACTCGGGGACATGAATTCATGAGTAATGTAACGATTCTTGAATCGCAATTATTCAATTTGTGTCGCGAGGCACTATCCTCGCTGACTTTTTTGAATGTCAATCAGAAGGCAGGCACGTCGACGTTCGAAGCAGATGACCTCATCCCGAAGCTGATTCGTATCCTGAGCCTCGGCAAGCCGCCGAAGCCTGCGTCTACCAGCTCGAACAACGACATGATTGGCTTCTCGCTTTGCACGGCATGGTTCATCATGAAGGTCAGTACGAAACTGGGATCCGGATTCGAACTTCGGACCGAGCTGCACAAGAAAAGCGTTCTCAAGAGCAGTTTCAAAAGCAATATCGAATCTTACGCAAAAAGCGCGAAGATAAAACTCATTCCATCCGAGCTTCTCGTCGACTTTTTCATCAGCCCCGAAGACAAGAAGCACTGCCCCATTCTGACGGCCGAAAGCGAGAGCAAGGAAGATCTCAAATTCCACGATTTGAGCAAACTTCTCTTGACGACGTCTCCTCGCAGAATTTATCTGGCCAACATCGGGTCGTCCAGCATATCCCCGGCGACGAGCGCGATACAGCACATCCTGGACGAAGCCAATGGCGCGGGCATTCTGAATACAGGCGACCAGATCGTCTTCGTCTTGTACGAAAAGAACGGGAAAAATTTCGTCATTCACCTGTTCGACTACGATCAGTACAGGCACCTGTAAAACTTGCGCGGCCCGTCACGGCCGCGCACACGGCGCACGGCCCGGCTCAACGCTTCGCACTCCATTCGATACGCCCACCGGCCGGTTCCCGGCGCCGTCCGAGCAGCGCCGCCAGCGAGACATCCGCAAGCTTGCCGAACGGTGCGCGCAACAGGCTCGGCAGGCTCCAGCGTCCTTGCACGAACACGCCCTTGGCGTGGCTCATCGCACGGAATCCCTCGATGCCGTGATACGCGCCCATCCCGCTCGGCCCGACGCCGCCGAACGGCAAGTCTTCCTGCGCGACGTGCAGGACCGTGTTGTTGATGCCGACGTTGCCCGACGTGGTCCGCCTCAGCAACGTCTCGCAATCGCCGTCCCGTCGACCGAAGTAATACAGCGCCAGCGGCCGCGGGCGCGCGTTCACGTAATCGACGACCTCGTCGATCGTGCGATACGTGCGCACCGGCAGGATCGGCCCGAAGATCTCTTCCTGCATGACCGCCGTGTCGTCGCCTGCGCCGACGATCAGCGTCGGCGCGAGCGTGCGCTTGCGGGTCGCCGCGCTTTGCGGATGGATGCCCGCCTCGATCACGCGCGCGCCTTTGCTGCGCGCTTCGTCGACGAGGCCTTTCAGACGGTCGTAGTGCCGGTCGCTGACGATCGACGTGTAGTCCGGGCTGGTCGGCCCGTTCGGATAGAAACGCGCGACGGCCGCATCGTATTGCGTGACGAACGCGTCCAGATCGTCTTCGTGCACGAGCGCGTAGTCGGGCGCCACGCAGGTCTGTCCGCCGTTCGACAGCTTGCCGAACACGATGCTGGACATCGTCCGGCCATCGACATGCCCTCTCGCGACGATCGCGGGGCTCTTGCCGCCCAGTTCGAGCGTCACCGGCACGAGATTGTCGCTCGCGGCCTTCATCACCTTGCGGCCCACCTGCGTGCTGCCCGTAAACAGCAGATGATCGAACGGCAACCCGCTGAACGCCGCGCCGGCTTCCGGGCCGCCGAGCACGACCGCGACCTCTTCGCTCGGGAACGTGTCGGCGAGCATCCGACGCATCACTTCGCTGGTTCGCGGCGTCAGCTCCGAAGGCTTGAGCATCGCGCGGTTGCCGGCGGCCAGCGCGGTGGCCAGCGGAATGAACGTCAGCGCGAACGGGTAATTCCACGGCGCCATCACACCGATCACGCCCAGCGGCTGGTATGCCACATGCGCTTGCCCGGCGCGATAGAAAAGGCCGACGTGCCGGCGCTGCGGCTTCATGAAGCGGCGCAGGTTGCGTGTCAGGTAGTCGATCGCCTGGATCACGCCGACCAGTTCCATGATCGCGGTCTCGTGGCGCGAGCGATGTCCGAAATCGGCGTTGACCGCCTCCTCCACATCGCGGCGATGCGCCAGCACCACGGCCCGCAACCGCGCGAGCCGCGCCTTGCGCTGCTGCAGGCTCGGCGGCCCCTCGGCCACGAATGCGCTGCGCTGGCGGGCCAGCAACGCCGCCGGATCGATACTCGAGCTGGATTCTGCAGAAACGGCCATGGTGCACCTCGCGAGGTTGCGTCGATGTAGACACTGTCAACTTGCATGCGGCCGATCATAGGACCACAATGTGTTCCTTGTCAACATAGGAGCAATACGATGTCGTCGGATGGGGATGCGGACGCCGGGCAAAAGGCTTATCACCACGGGGATCTGCGTCGCGCGATCATCGAAACGGCACTCGACACACTGCAGGAGCAGCAAGGCTGGCAGTTCACGCTGCGCGAAATCGCGCGGCGCGCGAACGTCAGCCACTCCGCGCCGTACCGGCATTTCCCGGACAAGGCCGCGTTGCTGCACGAGCTCGCGCTGATCGGCTTCGATCGCCTGCGCGACGATCTCGCCGCCTCCGTCGATCCCGCGGCGAATGCACCGGACGTGCTGCTGGCGCTCGCCTATGCCCATCTCGCGTTCGGGAAACGCAACCCGGATCTGTATCGGCTGATGTTTGCCGCGGATGCCGGGGAGCCGTCGGATATCCATCTCGATCCGCGCGTGCAGGCGCCGTTCCTGCTGGTCGTCGACATCCTGGAGCACGGGCATCGCGCCGGCACGATCCGCCCGCGCCCGGCGCTCGGCCAGGCGACCGCGTGCTGGGCGCATCTCCACGGCCTGACGATGCTCGCGATCGACGGGCGGCTGGTGCGCGAGAAAGTCGGCGATCACGCGATCGAGGATGCGCTGACCACGTTGCTGGACGGGCTCGTGATGCCCGAGAAGCCCGCCCGGGCGGCCAAGGCGAAAAAGCCTTGACCTTGAACTTCGCTTAAAGGTTATGGTTTGCCTCGGCAGCGTATCGAGGCCAGGGGTATGTGTCCTGCCAACCGACAATCCGGCGGTGCGTCGCAGACGTCCGCCCGTGGCCGATCAAACGGAGCCCGCATCATGACCAAGCGAATCCTTCACGTCGTCAGCAATGTCGCGCACTACGCCGATCCGTCGCAGCCGACCGGCCTGTGGCTGTCCGAACTGACCCACGCCCATGAGATCTTCGCGGCGAAAGGCTATGCGCAGCAGCTCGTGAGCCCGAAAGGCGGCGTGTCGCCGCTGGAGCCGCGCTCGCTCAAATGGCCGCATGCCGACGCCGCGTCGAAGGCATGGCGCGCCGACAAGGCCAACGAGGCGCTGCTCGCGAACACGGCCCGCCCGGACGAGATCGATCCGGCCGGCTTCGATGCGATCTACTTCACCGGCGGCCATGCGGTCATGTGGGACTATCCGGACGATGCGGGGCTGCAGCGGCTCACGCGCGAGATCTACGAGCGCGGCGGCGTCGTGTCGTCGGTCTGTCATGGCTATTGCGGGCTGCTGAACACGATGCTGTCGGACGGCTCGCTGCTGGTCGCCGGACGCCGGATCACCGGCTATTCGTGGTTGGAGGAAATCCTGGCAGGCGTCGCGAAGAAGGTGCCCTACAACGTCGAGCAGCAGATGCAGCAGCGTGGTGCGCGCTACGAGAAGGCACTGCTGCCGTTCACGTCGAACGTCGTCGTCGACGGCCGCCTCGTGACCGGCCAGAACCCGCAATCGGCGAAGGCAACGGCCGACCAGGTCGTCGCGCTGCTGTCGCGCGACGCACCGGCGGCCGCCTAACGGCCGGTGGTCCTGCGCAAAGCCGGGTCGTCGCGAGCGTCGGCGGCTTCAGCATCGCCAGCGTCCGCCGCACGCGCGGACGGGAGGCGCGACAGCAGCGTTTTCGCATTGGTTGCGCAATCGACGGTATCCGGTTTCGCGCCGATCCCGGCGATCAGCGCGATGACGTGCGCCTTGCTGTGCGCGAGCCGCACCTCCAGCGCCTCGATGTCCTGCACCTTGCGGCAGAGCGCGTCGAGCAACGCACCGCATTGCCACTGGGCGAAGTCGGACGGTATCAGCGTGCGAATCTCGTCCAGGCTGAAATCCGCTTTCTGCGCCGTCGTGATCAGATCGAGCGCCGTCACCGCTTCCGGCGGATAGGTGCGATAGCCGTTCGCTTCGCGCTCGACGAGCGTCAACAGACCGATGCGCTCGTAGAAACGGATGCGCGAAGGGGTCAGGCCGGTGCGTTCCGCCAGTTCCCCGATCTTCATGTTCCGATACTCCCCGGCCGGCCCGCAGCCGACCATCTGCCTCGCCCTGACGTCAGGTTGTCTCCTCACGTTGATTCGTCATCCGATCTTTATCCTTTCCCTTGAAAAAGCCGACGGGGTTCGCTCAGATCACCTCGAAACGCAACCCCGCATGACGAACCAGACGCGCGATATAGCGTTCGTCGAACATCGTCGCGGGCGTCCAGAAACCGCCACCGCGCCCGGTCTTGACGCCGTCGCTGCCGCAATCGAGCGCGAGACTGATCGCAGCCTGCCCGAGCATCTTGCCGGTGGAGCCATAGCCCGGATCGCGGTCGCCCGTGACTTTCACGCGCAAGGTCCGCCCGTCGTCGGCGCGGCCGAAGAAACGTATGTCGTAGCGGCCGGCCTGCTGGGCCTCGGCGCTCGGCCCTTCGCCGGGCTTCGGCAGCAGGAAGCGCTCCATCAGGCTGCGCACCGGCTTGACGAGAACCCCCACCATGAACGCGCCGAGTCCGGCCACCATCGTCAGCGCGGTCAGCCGGCCCTTGAGGCCGGTACCCGTCATCACGGCCTCGTCGTAGGTGAAGCGGCTGCCGTACGCATTGCCCGCCAGCGCATTGGAGCGGTGCACGACACGCTCGTTGATCGCCGCCATCACGAACGGCGCGATCCATGTGTCGCTGTCGCGATCGAATTCTGCGGATCGAACCGCATGCTGCCGCACCGTGAAGCGATGCCCCTGCGGGCACAGCGAATACGGATCGAGCAGTTCCCTGCGCAACGCCGGATCGGCCGCCGCTTCCCGCACGACGTTGATCACGCTTGCCACGGTGCCGCCCGACGCCCCACCCTTCAGCGTGCGGACCCGCATCTTCACATGGGTGGCCGGCGCGTCCCACTGCTGCCGCGCCTGTTGCTGCAGGAAGAAAACGCCCATGTCCGACGGCACCGAATCGAAGCCGCAGCAATGCACGATGCGCGCGCCCGATTGCCGGGCCGCGGGCTCGTACTTGTCGATCATCCGTTTGATCCACTGCGTCTCGCCGGTCAGGTCGCAGTAATCGGTGCCGGTTTGCGCGCAGACCCTGACCAGCGGCTCGCCGTAAAGCGCGTACGGCCCGACGGTCGACACGACCACCCGCGTTTGCGCACACAGCGCCCGAAGCTGCGCTTCGTCGGCCGCGTCGGCGACGATGATCGGCACCGACTGCCCGGCCGCCCCGAGCGCGTCCCTCACCTGCCCGAGCTTCGCCTGGGACCGGCCCGCAATGGCCCAGCGCAGCGTCTCGCCATGATCCGACAGGTAGTCGGACAGGTAGCGGGTCAGGATCTGACCGACAAAACTGGTGGCGCCGAATACGACGAGATCGTAGGTCGGTTGGGGCATGGACGACTCCTTCGGCGCGCGCGGGTCGCGCGCATTCGTATCGTTAGCGGGGCTTTCCGGGTTCATCGAACGTCTTCAAAGGCGTCGGCAGGTTCAGGACCAGCTGAGCGTCCTTGACCACATCCAGACGCACGATGGTGGACGCGCCCAGCCCGTCGAGCAACTGGCTCAGCGGCCCGCCGTGCCGAACCAGTTCGACGTTGCGCGGCAACAGGCGCTGCGCGAACGACAGCATGTTGGTCTGCACCGACGACTGGTGCCATTCGCCGTCGATACGGTTGACCATCGTCGTCGTGCCCATGTGCGATTGCGACGGCACGCTGGTCAGCGCCGGCGACGGCACGCTCAGGCTCAGGTCCGTCCGGCCGTCCGGGCCGGCAATGCGCGCACGGGCGGTGGCACCGATGGTCACGTCGATATCGGCGAGCCATTTCGGCAACCGATACCCGTGTACGCCGCGCACCCGCGCGATGTCCGTCGTGACCGGCAGCGCCAGCACGTGTGCGACGAAACTGCGGCGCCGCATCGAGTCGATCAGCTCGAGCGCATGCGACCCTTTCGCACCCGGCCGGCGGATCACCACCGCGACGGATACTTCGTCATACGGATCGTTGTCGCAGACCGAATACGAAAAGAACGTCAGTGCGACGAGCCCGTACCCGGGGAGCGCCCGCAGCGGTTCGAGCGGCGCGGGCAGCGTGGTCCGCAGGCGTTCGAGCGGCGCGAGGAACAACAGCTGGATGCTGCTGGAACGGTAATAGAAGTTCGGCGCCCAGGTCGGCCCCACCCGCGAAGCCACCTGACGCTTCGGAATCCGGCGGAAAAAATCGATGTTCCCGGCTGCGGGGTCGCGCGCCACCTCGTTCAGGTCCGGATTCATCCGGAACCGGTCGTAGTACCCGCCCTCGAGCACGTCGACCGTATGCGGCCCGAATTCGACCTGTGTAAAGCGCCTGTCCATGTTCGTTGCCTCCCGTCGATGATCGATCGTGGCAGGCAACACCCGAAGCCTGCTGATTCACTGTCGTCAGCAGCACTCTAAGCTTTAAGTCAACTTTAAGGTCAAGGCGACGAATAGAGGAACATGTCGGACTTCGCCTGCGCGGCGTTCCGGCGGCCGGCGCCGGATCATGTGGCCGCCGTGCGGCGCCCCTTGCCACGGATCGACACCATGCCCAATCGCGAAGGCGCGACATCGTCGCAAGGTGTCATCCGGTACGGGTGGCGGCAAGGCATGATGGGCATCGCCAGGACGCACCGTGACGGCATCGTCACGTTCTCGCAGACCGCCTTCACCGACGACCTGAAAAGCACCACGATTCGCGTTCTCGCGATGCATGGCGACGACGGCCCGATCTTTCCGTATGCCGATCCGGTCTCTTGCCGGCGAAGCTGGCGAGGAACAGCACGCCGAAGGTCCATGCGGGCTTCCCGCACGGCATGCCCACGTCCCGCGCCGACACGATCAACGCCGATTTGCCCGCGTTCATCCGCAGCTGAACGCTGCGCATGCCGGCGCGGCCTTCAGCCCGGGACGCAGGTTGAAGGCCGCCCTGCATGGCCGGCGAACACGGCTAGCTGATTTCACGAAGAAAATCGGGAACCGCTTCCCCGATCGACGCCAGGTACGCCGCCATCGCACCGGCCACCTTGCGCACGGCGGGACGCGCCGTCATCCGCTCACGCCACGCGAGCAGGTTGGGGGTCTCACCGGTCATCAGCGCGCCTTTGCGCGCGCCGAACAACTGCGCCATGTAGAACGCGATATCGGCAAAGGAGTAGGCTTCGGCGAGAAATTCGCGATCCGCGAGCACGTGCTCCATGCGCCGGTAGTATTGCGCCGCTGCGGCACGCGCGGCCTGTGCCGCCGGATCGTCCGGCGCGTCTTCCAGCCCCATCAGCCGGACGATGTGCGGAAAATACACTTCGTCGCTGCCGTGTTCGAGCTGACGCGCAACGGCGCGCGCCGCCGGACGCGCCGGCCACAATGCAGGCGCCGGTTTCAGATCCTCGAAATACTCGAAGATTTGCGTGGAATCGAAAATCTCCAGCTCGCCGTCGATCAGCACCGGCACCTGGCGCTTCGGGTTGACGCGCAATACGTCCGGATGCCTGGGTTCGTAGCCGCGCTGCTGACTGAACGGCACCATCACCCGCTCGAAATCGATGCCCTTCTCGTGCGCCGCAATCTCGACCTTGGCGCCGAACATGCTCAGCGGTCCTGACAGGATCTTCATGGTTTGTCCTTCGCTTCGATGGAACGGATCGGGGATGCGGCAAAGCATAAGCCTGAAAACATGACACCTGATGTCATGTATTTGGAGTAACGTGCTGTGAATGAAAGCGAGCCGCCTGTTGTCGATCCTGATGATGCTGCAAGCGCGCGGCCGGATGACCGCGCCTGCGCTGGCCGAAGCGCTGGAAGTGTCCGAGCGCACGATCCTGCGCGATATCGACCAGCTCTCCACGGCCGGCGTGCCGATCTGGGGCGATCGCGGCCGTAACGGCGGATTTCAGCTGCGCGACGGCTGGAGCACCGATCTCACGGGGCTCACCGAGCACGAAGCGCATGCGCTGATTCTCGCGGGCCTGCCCGGTCCGGCGGGCGAACTCGGCCTCGACGGCATGGCGGCCTCCGCGCGGTTGAAAATGATGGCGAGCCTGCCGCCGGGCTCGCGCGAGCAGGCCGACCGCGTCGCCAGCCGGCTGCATATCGATACCGTCGACTGGTACCGCGCGCAGGAGACGCCCGAATTTCTGCGCGAAGTCGCCGATGCGGTGTGGGGTGCGTATCGAATCGACGTGACATACCAGAGCTGGCGCGGCGTATCCCGCCGTGCACTCGAGCCGCTCGGCCTCGTGCTCAAGGGCGGCGCGTGGTACCTGATTGCCCGGGTGGCCGGCAAGCCCGGCGCGCTCACCTTCCGGCTGGCGAACGTTCTCGAACTCGACGCAACGCGCCGCCGTTTCAAGCGCCCCGCCCGGTTCGATCTGGCCACGCACTGGCGTGACGCGATGAGCCGGTACGAAGCCGACCTCCACCGGCTGACCGCCCATATCGCAGTATCGCCGCGCGGCGAAACCTGGCTGGCCAACGAGCGGGTCAACGCCACGCCGGTTTCGCCGGATGCAGGCAACGCAGCGGTGCCGCCAGGATGGAAAGCGTTCCTGATGCCGATCGAATCGATCGAGCACGGCGCGCGCAAGCTGCTGGGGTACGGCACGCACGTGAAGATCTTCGGGCCGCAGGCGCTGAAGGATCAATTCATCGACGAGTTGTCGCAGATGAAGGCGCTTTATCGATCGGGCGGCGATTGACGTAATGCGTCGAGGCCTTTGCCGGCGCAGCGACGACACGGCTGCCCGCTCTTGAGAGCGCGGCGTCCGTCAGGCCTGGATCGTTTCGGGCACCTGCCGCACGCAGCGCAGTCGCAATCTTCCGGTACGCAACGTGATTGGCTGACGACGGCGGATCGCAACGCAGCAGATTGCCGGCGCCCGACGCATCGCGAATATCCGAAGCAGCCGCGCGATCAGCGCGCGGCGTGCCTCCCGAATCAACGGAATCGTTCAGACGACGAGTAAGTTCTGGTGTGATGGTAACTGCCGGCAACCAGCACGGAGCCATCGTTCAACAGCGTAGCCGTATGCATGGATCGCGGATCGCTCATATTGGCAATTGCAGCCCAGTTTCCTGTTGCCGGATCGAACACTTCCGCCGACGTTCCGTTCCCTTCGTAGCTGGCGTCATAGTTGCCCGTGACGACGACGCGCCCGTCCGGAAGACGTGTGGTCTGGGAATCGCGGCGTGGCATGACCATCGGTCCCGTCAGCGTCCAGACTCCGGTGACCGGGTCGTACTGTTCGGCCGTGAGCGACGAACTGTTTCCTCCAACCACCAGCACCTTGCCGGTTGACAGCATCGTTGCGGTCGGCGTGGATCGCTGCACGTGCATGTCGCGAACCAATGTCCATTTACCGCTGGGCGCGTCATAAATCTCGGCCGTGGCCGTGACACCCGCCGTACTGCTTCCGCCGGCCACCAGCACTTTTCCTCCAGGCAGGAGCGTTGCGATGTGATGCGCACGTGCGATGTTCAGGCTACCGGCCGTCGTCCATGTCCGGCTGACCGGGTCGAACAACTCTGCCTCGGCAACGAAGGTACCGAAATCGCCTTCCTCGATACCGCCGACGACCAGCACCCTGCCGTCCGGCATCAGCGTCGATGTCGCCAGGTGCCGTCCGCGCTTCATGTTGCCGACCGGCGTCCACCCTCCGGTTGCCGGATCGTACAGCTCCGCCGTGCGAGTCGTTTCACCACCTGTCACATACCTGCCGCCGGCAACCAGCACGCTTCCATTGTCCAGCCTGGTTGCGGTGTGCTCCGTACGAGCAGTCTGCATTTTCCCCGCACGCGCCCATACGCCGTTGGCCGGGTTGAATCGTTCTGCAGAGCTGAGTACGCCGCTCAGTCCGGACCCACCTGCTACCAGAACTTCGCCATTGGACAGCAACGTTGCAGTATGCGACGCTCGCCCCTCAAAAAGATTACCGCCCGGCAACCATTCACCGCTCGCCACAGGGATCACGGAAATTTCGAGCGGCGCCTGCACCGTGCCTGCACTATTGCTTCCCGAAACAACATAGGCCGTCGGAACCTGGGCGTTCGCCGGCGTCCCGCTGATCGCGCCCGTCTGCGCATTCAGACTGAGCCCTGTCGGCAATGCCGGGGATACCGCGTACCGCGCAATGTTGCCGCCGGTCGATTGCGGCAAATTCGGCGTGATCACCTGACCGACCGTATAAGAGACGGTTCGACTCGAGTACTCCAGATGCACCGGTGGTGCAATTGCCGCACGCACCTCAAGTGTGACTTGCGCCGTCACGTTACCCGCACTGTTGCTGCCGGTTACCCTGTAAGACACGGGGCCCGAGACGGTTGCCGGCGTTCCGCCGATCTCCCCCGTCACGGGATCGAGCACGAGCCCGCCAGGCAATGCCGGCGATATCGTGAACTGCGCGATCCTGCCGCCAGACGTGGCAGGTACGATGCCCGTGACAGCTTGTCCGGCAGTGAAGATCATGGATGGATTCTGGTAGGCAAGCGTCGCAGGAGCGGCCGTTATCGCCTTGACCTCGATCTGCAGCCGCGCAGTGACGCTTCCCTGAGCGTTGCTGCCTGTCACCGTGTAAATTGCGCTCGGCGTGGCCGCGACGGGCGCGCCGTTCACCACGCCGGTCTGTTGATCCAGGACGAGTCCGTCTGGAAGCGCCGGCGATACGCTGTATGTTGAGATCGGACCGCCACTGCTGGACGGGAGGTTCGGCGTGATCTTTTCGCCCGGCGAATATACGGCCGACGGCGTGGAGTAGGAAAGACCGGCGGGAGACACAACGGCACTGCCACTCATGTGCGACACATCCTGATTGCCCGGCCCGCCGTCACCGCCACAACCGGCCACGGACGTGGCAAACACCAGGCAGCACCCCAACCAGAATCCCTGTCTGAACGAAATCACGATTCCCTTCCCCCGAAAGTGGACACACGCTCTCATTTAATTAGTTTTACAGATTAATCAGGATTTCATTTTTCTTCAAAACCCGATCAATGCAAGTGCAAGCGTGTCGACAAGGATCGCAAAACGAAGTGGTCGGCTTCAAACCTCGCCGCCAGCGCTGCCCTGGCACTATGCCGGCGAAGATTACCAGAAATTTTCAAAAATATTACGATGTTAAATGTTAAATAACATGATGTGCGGCTTACCAGGTGCCATCGTCTGTTGGATGAGCCCGGAAGGAATCTCCGATGTCCGGCGCGCTTTCCCGTTGCGACTCGGGGAACCGCAATACGTGGCCGCAACGAATCTCACCGTCAAGCGGCCGCGCAAGCAATTTAACGGCTTGCTTCTCCGGACAGCCGCCAGTCCGTGACCAGCGCACCCAATGAAAGCTGCAGCACCCATCGCCCCCGCCCATTCAGATCTCGTCGGAAAACTCGTCGAGAAAGCGCTGCAACCGGTCGCGACGCATGATCGCCATGCGCGTCCCGGTGACGGTCTGGAACCCGGTCGCCAGCGTCAGCAACTTCGTGCGGAAGTGGTCGATCGCGAATCGCGCGTCGTCGAGCGCCCGTTCCGATGCGTGCGGATCGGCCGGGTCGTACAGCGCGCTGCCCATCCGTCCCGCGACATAAAAGCAGCGTGCGACACCCACCATGCCGATCGCATCGAGCCGGTCGGCATCCTGCAACACCCTGGCTTCGAGCGTCCTCGGCACGATGCAGGCCGAAAAACTGTGCGCCTCGACCGCATGCGCGACGGCATCGATCTTCGCGTCCGGCCAGTCGAGCGCCTTCAGCACTTCGCGCGCCTTGCCCGCCGACAGCCGCGATGCCTGCGCGCGCAGCGGAGAATTTTTCTCGACGGCCACACAGTCGTGCAGCACCGTCGCCGCACACAGTACTTCGGCATCGCCGCCTTCCGCGGCCTGGATCGCGGCGGCGTTCTTCCACACGCGCTGCAGATGCGACGTGTCGTGGGCACCGTCGCCGTGGGCGTCGTGCCAGTGAGCCAGCAAGGTGGTGGCCAGTTCCTGAAAGGGGGCGAATGCAGGGGGCGTCACGGGTGCGGGAGGTCAAAGACGGGAAGGCGATTATCCCTCAGGTCGAATCCGGCACCTCGCTGCCGGCGCACCGGACAAACCGTTACCGCCAGTTGAACCCCGTTGGCTTATAGTGCGGAGTGCCCATTCAACGAGGAGAGCGCTCATGAAACTGCAGGCCAGCGGTCCGTTCGAAGTGAAGCTGAATCCGGAATCCCTGAGCGCCGTCGCGGAAAGCAGCGGGCTCGGCCGCATGTCGCTCGACAAGCAATTTCACGGCGACCTGGAAGCCGTCAGCCACGGCGAGATGCTCGCGTTTCGAAGCAGTGTCCAGGGCTCTGCCGGCTACGTGGCGATGGAAACCGTCCAGGGTACGCTCGGCGGGCGCAACGGCAGCTTCGTCCTGCAGCACAGCTCCACCATGACGCGCGGGCAGCCGCAGCAGTCGATCACCGTCGTGCCCGATTCCGGAACGGGCGAATTGCTGGGGCTTTCCGGTTCGATGATCATCCACATCGACAACGGCCGGCATTCGTACAGCTTCGACTATGAATTGCCTGACGCGGCGCAGTAAGCCGCTCACGGCGGCGGCGCCCAACCCGGGACGGTGACACGGCCCGGCGTCACACGACGGCCTCGTCACGCAGACGGAACTGCGCGACCGCCGCGCTCAGTCGCGCGCCCTGTTCGTCCAGCGACAGCGCCGCGGCGGCCGCCTCCTCGACCAGCGCGGCATTGCGTTGCATCGTCTGCTCCATCTGGATCACTGCGGCGTTCACCTGCTCGATGCCCGACGATTGCTCCTCGAAGGCCTGGCTGGTTTCGCTCATGATCGCGTTGACACGCTCGACCGCGGCGACGAGCTCGGCCATCGCCGAGCCGGCCAGCGCGACGAGACCGCTGCCGTCTTCGACGCGCCGCGCGGAATTGCCGATCAGGTCGCGGATTTCCTTCGCCGCCGAGGCACAGCGCTGCGCGAGGCCGCGAACCTCCGTCGCGACGACCGCGAAACCGCGCCCCTGCTCGCCCGCGCGTGCGGCTTCGACTGCCGCGTTCAACGCGAGGATGTTCGTCTGGAACGCAATGCTTTCGATCACGCCGACGATGCCGGAGATGCGGGCGGAGCTGGTCGAAATCTCGGACATCGTCTCGACCACGCGCTGCATCGCGTCGCCGCCGCGCGCCGCAATGCCGGCCGCGCCTTCGACGTACGTACGCGCATCGCGCGCGTTGTCCGCATTCTGGCGCACGGCCGCCGTCAGTTGCTCGACGCTCGCGGCCGCCTGCTGCAGCGACACGGCCTGCTGCTCGGTGCGCGCGGACAGGTCGACGTTGCCGCTCGCGATCGTGCGTACGTCGCCGACGATCGTCTCGGTGCTCGCCCGCACCTGGCTCACGGTATCGACGAGGCCGTCCTGCATCCGCCTCAACGCATTCAGCAGATAGGCCATTTCGTTTTCACCCGGGATGACGACGGTTCCGGTCAGGTCGCCTTTCGAGATTTTTTCGAACTGGCCGACCGCGAGATTGATCGGCTCGATGATCGCCTTCGCGAGCACGCGCTGCGCGACGAAGCCGACGACGAGCGCCAGCGCCGCGACCGCCCCCATCCCCCATACGATCCGGTGGAAATGCACGCCGGCCGTATCGTAGCGGGCCTTCTGACGCGTGACCTGGAACGATTCGAGCGCGTCGATCGCCGCCTGGTAGGCGGCGAACAACGCAGGCGGCGCAGTGCGTTGCGTGTCGAGGAAGTTGAATCCATCGTCGCCGTCCAGTTGCGACAGCGCCTTCAGGAACACGCGGTCAAGCAGCGCGCGACGACGGCTCTGCAGCGTGTCGAACAGCGCCTGTTCGTCCGCGTCGCGCGCATGCAGGCGCGCGTAGGCGTCCAGTTCGTCGTTGCTCTGCTTGAGGAGTGTGTGGAGCTGCGCGACTTCGTCCTTCGCGGACTGGCCCGCACTGATGACCTGCGCGACGTCGCTCATGCGTTCGCGCAGCACGAGCATCCGCTCGGAGCTGGTTTTCAGGTGCAGCAGCGACGCGGTGTCGTCGCGGTACATCGCCTCGAGCGAACCGTTGCCCAGATAGAGGGCGGCGATGCATGCGCCGACCACCAGCACGAGCAGCACGGTATAGCCGGCGATGGTCGCAACGAGTCCACCACGGATTGTGAGTTGTTTTCGCATGACGTTCCCTTGGGCTGGCCACGCACGGCCAGCGGCGGATTTGGATGCCGGATCACGAACGATGCGCGCCGTGTCGCAACACGCGGCGCGGGGGCTGCGAACGGGTTAACGGCAGCGGGAACGGGCAGGTTTTACCTGCACGCGACGCGAATCTTGACGATTGCGACAGATGGGGGGAGAAGCAGCGCGGCTACCCGCCGTCGCCGAGCCTGGCGCGAATCTCGTCGGCCGACAGGTCGCGCTGGTGCGTGGCGATCTGCCAAACGTTTCCCCACGCATCCTTGACCATCGCCCGCCTGTCGCCGTACGGCATGTCGGCGGGCGCTTCCAGTGAAAGCGCTTGCGCCGCAATCGCGCGCCGATAGGTCGAATCGGTATCCTCGACATACACGTATAAAAACGCCGGCATCGGATCGCGCAGGCCGGCGCCGCCGCTGATCATCACGACGGAATCGCCGATCCGGATCTCGGCAGGCAAGCCGGCCCGGAATTCGCCCTGTGCGTGAAACACCGTGCGGATGAAGGCGATCAGGTTTTCCGGATCCGGCACGACGATGCGGGGCGTGACGGTATGCCATCCATCGGGCTGGAATGGGGCCATGGTGTG
The DNA here is from genome assembly GCF_038723655.1 of Burkholderia arboris. Classification (NCBI taxonomy): domain Bacteria; kingdom Pseudomonadati; phylum Pseudomonadota; class Betaproteobacteria; order Burkholderiales; family Burkholderiaceae; genus Burkholderia; species Burkholderia arboris. The sequence goes on along the minus strand of NZ_CP109823.1, from coordinate 1,225,411 downwards.
CGACCTCCGACGAGATTTCCGAATGGATTCTCCTCCGTGGAAGACAGCCTGGAAAGGGGCGTGCGGCCTCACGCCCCGGTTTCGTAAAACAGACCGTATTCACCCTTCGTCCGCCGGATTCGCGCGAAACCGGCCTCTCCCAGATGCATGCCGGCAATCATCAGCCCATCCGTGCTGATCCAGTCCAGCAACCGCGATCGCGTGGCCGCTGCCCGGGACGCATCCTGATCGAATGCAATCGATACGTCCGGCCGTTTGATCTGGACGTGCGGAAAATGCACGATATCGCCCCACACCAGCAGGCCCTGATCGCCGGATTCGATGACATACCCGGTGTGCCCGTCGGTGTGTCCCGGTAACGGCATCGCGCGGATCCCCGGCAGCACGTCCCCTTCATCGAACGTCCGGAGCACGTCGCGGTAGCCGTCGAATGCCTGACGCGCGATCAGGAAGTTGCCGCGTGCCCGCTCGCTGGCACGGCTCAGATTTCCGTCGTCCCGCCAGAATTCGACCTCCCGTCGATGCGCAACCAGCTCCGCATTCGGAAACGCCACGTGCCCGGCGGCATCCACCAGCCCGCCGACATGGTCGGGATGGGCGTGTGTCAGCAGGATGGTGTCGATCGCCGCAGGTTCGATGCCGGCAAGCCGTAAATTGTCCCGCAGGCGGCCGCCCCATTGCTTGATGCCGCCGGCCCCGGCATCGATGAGCATGGTGCGGCCCTTGCCGCGCACCACGTAGCAGTTGATATGCACTGCAGAGGGTTCGTTCTGCCCTGCGTCGCGCTGCATCCTGGAAGCCTCGGATGCGTCGATATTCGACAGGAAGTCGAGGCTGGCCGTGAGGTAGCCGTCGCTTATCGAGGTGATCGTGAAATCCCCGACTTGCTGACCGGGAAAGGTAACGGTGGACACGGTGCGTCTCCTGGCCGGCTAGTTCCGGGCGTGAATGTTCGGCGCGGCATGGCCGAAGCAACGGATGCGCGCCGTCAGGCCCGTGCGGCGGGCGATGGCGTGATCCAGCGCTTCCATGAACGCGTTCATGACCGCAGGCGGGCGAAACGACTCCGCACGATACTGGACTTCCGCGAAAACGGGATGCCCGTGTCCGTGCCGGACGCTCACATAAATGATGTGGACGTTCCCGAGGTCTGCCTGAAGAACATCCGTACAGAGTTCGATGCAGTCGCCGGACAGCCCCGCGAGGTGCTCGTCGGACGGCATGCGTTCCGCATCAATATGGAAAGTCACGTTGGGCATCGCGCCCCTCCTTTGTCAGTTGCTCCGTCATCGGTGCATAAAGGTAAAGGTCTGCCGGCGCGTTCTCGACGAGCCAGGCGTCACGCCGCGGCAGCACGGCGAGCCAACGGTGCGCCGGAACCTGCTCCAGCGCAACGGCCTGCATGGCCAGCGGGTTCAGGCCCATCCCGATCAGCGGATCGGGCCCGCTTGCACTCAGCACGAGAAGTTCGTCGGCCGCGACCGCCGGCGCAAGACCGATATCGCTGTAGAGATTGCGGTGCCAGTCGGTGATGTGCTGCTGCCACCGTGCGAAATTGCCGCCGCCTTTCTGGCGATATTCATCCCCGGCCAGCACGTCGGGACCGTCGACCGTGTGGACGGCCAGATAAACGGGGCAGCCGTCGCCGATCGATTTGAAACGTTGCGACGTATGAAAGCCCGTCACCGAGATGAGGGCCGGCAGCTTTTCAAGGCTGTAGAAGTCGTTCCATTCGGCTTCGCTGCCGGGGTCGGCGAAGCTGCATTCCACGGTGTAGATCATCGGATTGTCCTTCGTGACGGATGAGCATCCTGCTCCGTGAACCTGGATGTTCAGTGCAGTGACGTAATGCTAATCTGCTGCTTCCCGCGTATATATCGACTTAAAGTCAGCCTTCAGTGATATTTGCTCAAGCTGATGTCGAACGCGCTCCAACCGACGAGACCCCCGATGCGACGCAAGATCCCGAGCAATTCCGCGCTCCTGGCCTTCGAGGCGGCTGCCCGGCACGGCAGCTTCGCCCGTGCCGCCGACGAGCTGGCACGCACCGAAGGCGCCGTCAGCCGCCAGATCGGCCGGCTGGAGGCGTTTCTGGGTGTGACGCTGTTCGAGCGCGTCGGGAACCGGGTGCGGCTTGCCCCCAACGGCACCCGATACGCGGTGCAGGTGCGCGAGATTCTGGATCGGCTGGAACGGGACAGCCTGTATCTCATGGGCCAGCCCGTCGAAGGCGCGAGTATCGACATCGCCGCGATTCCGACCTTCGCCACCCGCTGGCTGATCCCCCGGCTGAAACGCTTTCAGGATCGGCATCCGAACATCACCGTGCATATCGCCGAGCGGATGGAACCCTTCCTCCTGGCCGGCAGCGGTTTCGACGCGGCCATTCATTTCGAGCATCCGGCATGGACCGGCATGCATCTCCACCGCCTGCTGGAGGAAGTGCTGGTGCCCGTCTGCAGCCCGGCGCTCCTCGAGGGCGTTGGCGCGAACCCGTCGCTGGATGAATTGCCGCGCCTTCACCGGCGGCAGAATCCGGACGCGTGGCAGAGCTATGCGCAGGAGACCGGCATCGTGCTCACCAATTCGGCCGTCGGCCCGCGTTACGATCTCCATTCGATGCTGATCGAGGCGGCGCTGGCCGGCCTGGGGGTGGCGCTGGTGCCGCGCCTTTACATCGGGACGGAGCTGGAACAAGGTCGTCTGGTCGCGCCCTGGCCCGACGGCAAAGCGGTGACCAAGAACTTCTGCCTCGTGCTCCCCGAGCCGATCGAATTGAGCGCGGGGCCTGCACAGGCGTTTGCGGAATGGGTGCTTGGCGAGGCGCGCGGGTCGGCGCCTTGATGCCTCGCCGGGTGGTCGTTGCAGGACAACCGGGCGTCCGGAAGCATGGCGATGGCGATGGCGATTCTCGCCCATGTCGCCACCGCGGCAGCCCTTCATTCGGGAAGTCCTTTACACATGATGCAGACAGACATCGAAGCCCCGGGGCCGGGCGCCCCCCTGAGCGGCACGCTGTTATCTCCGGCCGCGGGCGATGTGCCCGTGGTGCTGATCGTGCCGGGATCGGGCCCGACCGACCGGAACGGCAACAATCCATACGGCATTCAGGCATCGACCTACCGGATGCTTGCCGAAGGATTGCTCGCCAACGGTATCGCGTCGGTTCGAATCGACAAGCGCGGCATGTACGGTAGCGCGTCGGCGATAGCGGATGCGAATGACGTCACGATCGACGACTATGCGGCGGACGTCCGCTCGTGGGTGACGGCCATCCGGACGCAGACCGGTGCGTCCTGCGTCTGGGTGCTGGGGCATAGCGAGGGTGGCTGGGTCGCGTTGTCGGCGGCACGGCAAGCCGTCGACATCTGCGGTTTGATCCTGGTGTCTTCGGCAGGACGGCCGCTCGGGCAAGTATTGACGCAGCAACTGCAGTCGAACCCCGCGAATGCCCCTGTTCTCGGCAACGCCATGTCGATACTCGAATCGCTCGAAGCCGGAAAGACGGTGGATGCGGCCCGGATCGACCCGGCGCTGATGCCGTTGTTCAGGCCGCAGGTTCAGCGGTTTCTGATGAGCGAATTGGCCGTCGATCCGGTGGCGCTCCTGGCGGGTTGTACGAAGCCGGTGCTGATCGTTCAGGGCGCGCGGGATATTCAGGTCGGGCTGCAGGATGCGCAACTTTTAAAGGACGCAAATCCACGCGCGCGGCTGGCGGTTATCGCTCATGCCAATCATGTGCTCAAGACCGTGCATACGGAGGCTCGGGACGAAAACCTTGCCGCGTATTCGGACCCGAGCCTTCCTCTGGCAGACGGTGTGGTGGAGGCTATTTCGGTGTTCGTTCGGGAATCGGCTGCGGGTCGGGATGCTTGCCACGCGCCTTCGGAACGGGAAAACGAGCGATGACCGACCTGATTCGATTCCAGGTTCGGCCGGTGTATCACGGGAGCGAGCTGCTGGTCGAGATACTCGAAGACCATCGTGCCGCCGGTTTTCCCAACGTCGCTGCGATCCTGAAAAGCGCGCTGCATTCCGTTCAGGTCCCTCATCCTGACGGCCTCGATAACCCGCGGGTCGCGTGGTCTCAGGACCGCTATTTCAGCTATTGGACGTATGCTCGCGGCGACTATGAAATCGACGACGATATCTGGGGATTATTCGTCACGGCTTCCGTCAACAACTCGCCCATCGTCGCGGACATCGAGCGGGCGCTTCTGTTGACGGGGAAGTTCGTGAAGGAGGAAGTCGACTTCGGGAAGTTCGCGTGACGCCGAAGGATTCGAAGAAGATTGAATCACAACGGGGCGTGACGGCTCTCGGTAGTCTGCGACGCGTGCTTCGGGTCGACTGAGCTGCCTGGATCCGGCGGCAAGCGTCGATGAGCGGTCAGTCGACACTCGGGTTGATCAAGTTCGCCTAGGGTATGGACGGCAGCGTTGGGTTGCGGATTCAACCCGTCGATGCCGGACGTCGCCTTCGCGCCGAAGCGTATCGTTCGATGCCCGTCACGGACGAAACTGCATCGACAAGCGCAAGCATTGAATTCAGGTCTCGTCCGAAACAGCGGCCGTCTGATCGTGGAGTAGTATTCCCCCATATCCAGGCTATTGCTCGGACTGTACGGCGCACAGCCAACCCTTTGACCGGGGCGGCAAGCTCGTCAAAGGGTTGGCGAACTGCTTCGACGATAGGTGTGGCGGCGTCGGCCGTGACGACGGCATCGATGGGAATGCATCATGTCAACCGAGTGGAAACACCGCGTCAGACTGTTCATCCAGCGTTTCTGGCAGCCGACCAGTGCGTGCATGACCTGCATGCCGGGAAGCTGGGGCAATATCATGAGCCTTGCCCACTGGACTATTGCACTTCATACAGGTCTGCTTACTGGACTCCTGGCTGTGCTTTTGACTTTCACGCCTGCGGCGAAACTCTACGCGCATCGATACGGCAATGCGCTGGTCGTGGGCGCCCTGACAACGTTGGGCGACGCCTACTCGCACGCGAGTCACTATCGTCTCCCCTACGTCGAGCACATCGTGACCGGTGCAATTTCAGGTCTCCTGACGCTGGTGGCCTCCTATCTCCTCGAAGATCGCGCGCGACGCCTTCGGGCCGTATGGGCTCGGGTTTTCGGATAGCTTGCCCGCGGACTTTCCGAATCCGCCGGCTCAAACGGAAAGAGGCTCCCCAATGTGGCCATGCTGCATGACCGGGAGGCAGTGCATGGACAACAAGAGCTCGCGACAGTTTGCATGCCCCTGCGTCAGGGCGCGGCCAGGAGGGGACACTCGATGACACCGTTTGGATCGTCGACGATCACTTCATGCGCCACCGGAAAATCCTCACGACCGCTTCGCGTCCCCCGCTACTGCAGAGCTTTACATTGATTGATGAACCCCGCGATCACGCCCGTAAGCTCCTGAGGCCGTTCGAGGGACGGCAAATGTGCGGTTCCTGATACCTGATGGAACGTCCCGCGGGATACGTTTGCCGCGACGTAACGACTTCGCTCCTGAATTCCGGGGAGGTCCAGATCCCCACACATTACCAGCGTCGGTACAAATAGCTCCCTCAACCGTGCGTAAGCGATCGGTGCATCAGTGTTCGTGCCCGTCGGCGGCAAACCGAGAGCGGCAACGTTCATCTCGTCAAACAGTTTGCGAGCTTCACCCGTCACACGCCCCTCAGGTTGAAACGGACCATCAAGCCAGAGCCTGGTTCGAATTGTGACGGCCTCATCAATATCTCTCCTCGCTTCTGCCGCCGCCAAACGGGTGATCAGATCTTCAACCCGCGCTGCATGAGTCATTTTTGGCGCACCTGTCACACTCGGCGCGACAAGAACGAGTCCGCGAACATACGACGGATACCGAAGAGCTGCGTCGAGAGCGATGCCTCCACCCTGAGAGCAGGCAACGACTATCGCAGGAGATCCACCTGCCACCAATTGGAGAACGGCGATCAAATCTTCAACGGCAGAGTGGTCCTCTGCCGCGGCAACCGTTTCGCCAAATCCGCGTCGGTCATAGGCGATAGCTTGGTTGCTTTCGCCGATTGCGTGCATCTGCTGGCTCCACATCCTGCGATCGGCGACCCGGGCGTGCAAAAATACAATCGGTTCCCCGCTTCCGAACACTTCCGTTGCGAGCTTGGCACGACCTGAAGCGACCAGGATGCTTTTCATCGCGAACCGCCGTATGTGTGAGAACGTGCATGGTACACGCTGCGCGGACTTGAAGCCCGCGCTGCCGAATGGTCGCTTTACGGGAAACCGGGAAACTGAACGGGATCAGAGGTCGCCGCTCGCAGACGTCGGCCGCCGGTCAACCACGGCCGGCTACATCGGGCGGCAGCCGGCCAAGAAGGGGCAGTCGGAGCGCGAATCGCGCGACCGCTTACGGGCCGTGAGGGTGGCTCTATGGTAGTCTTCGAAGTCGTCTGCGCATGCCCGAGTTTCGAGATTACCCGCGGCAGCCCTTTTATGGTTGTCCCGGGGTAGCTACATCCGCGAAGCAGTCAAAGCGGCACGTGGAGTGGGCATTGAATAGGCTTAAGCTGAATCGCAACAGCACAATCCCCGATAGGCCATGTACGTCAAAAAAATAACTCTCCACCGATTCAAGCAGTTCAAGGATACAACCATCCGGTTGCAGTCGGGGCTTTCCCTCGTGGTGGGGGGTAACAATAGTGGTAAGTCTTCCCTCCTGCAAGCACTTGCGACTTGGCAGTTCTGTAAAACGCTGCTCGAAATTGAGAAGGGGCGAGCCGGCTGGCTACAAACAAAAACAAAAGCAGGTGTCGGGATGGGGATCGTGGACTTTACACCTTTGCAGATCCCGTCGCTGAGCCATCTTTGGACAAATCTAAAATCGAACAAGGACACGGAGACTGATGGCTACACGTTAAAGATTGGGGTCTATTGGGATCTTGATTCGGGAGAAGAACGTCACCTCGAGATAGGACTGTCGTTGGCAAATGACCGGTTGTTTGTGAAGACCACTTCTACGAACCTTTCGGAAGGCGAGGTCATGACCAAAGACGGTGGTCCGATTGATGGCAACGTCCCGAGGATTGGGTACTTGCCACCTTTTGCGGGAATTACGGACCGGGAAGCAAGGCTCACGCCAGCGATGCGTGAGCGACTAATTGGGCAAGGACTATCAGGTGGGGTGATCCGAAATGTGCTCTTCGAACTTCACGAGGAGAACAAGCGGAAACGGGCGAAAATGCGGGAAGGGAAGACAAAGATCAGCAACTCGGATCTCAAATCCCTACGGGAAAGCGACGCTTGGGAAATTCTTCTGAAAACAATCCAGTCGACGTTCGCGACAGAAATTAAAGTGGTTCCTTTCAATGAGCGGTACCATAGCTACCTGCGGGTTGAGTGCGTGAAAGGAGAGTTCAAAGAAGGGGCATTCAAAAAATTTCCCAAATACAACTCTCGGGACCTTATGGTCGAGGGTAGCGGATTCTTGCAATGGCTCAGCGTCTACGCGCTGTCCCTATCGCCGGACGTTGACGTAATTCTCCTTGATGAACCCGACGCGCATCTTAATGCCACGTTACAAAAGGAGCTCGTCGTGGCATTGCGCAAAACAACAGAGGCGACTGGTAAGCAAGTTCTCATGGCGACCCACTCTCCAGAACTCATCCGTTTCTACGACTACGACAAGGTCTTGGCGGTCGCGAACAGAAAAGCTCAATACCTTGACGAGCCTGGGGGCAAGGTAAAAGTGCTTGGTGGCATCGGTACGATTCACACGCCGACATTGCATGCGCTTATGGAGAGTAAGCGAATGTTGATCTTGGAGGCCGAGAGCGACGCGCGATTTCTTAGAATCTTGGCGGACAGGGCGCAGATCGCCTGGCCCAAGAATGTCGTGCCGTGGTATTGGAATGGTCACGCATCGGAACGTCGACGACTCTTTTTACAGTTACAAAAGGAGATCCCAGGCCTCCAGGCCGTCAGCATCAGGGATCGTGACGACGAGCCGGACGATACCGTAGGTGCGGACCTGATCGACAAATCGAACCCACCCAAAAACGACGGATTCACGGCAATGAAGTGGCGTAGGCGGCACATCGAGAATTATTTGCTGTGTGGATCGGCGATTGCACGTGCCGCTGATAAGCCAGTGGATGACATTCGAGCGTTCTTCGCCGATAAGCACGGATTGGCATTGCCGGCCGATACGAGCGCTACGGACGTGTTGATTGCGGTCCGGGACGCTCACGGCAAGGAGATATTTACAAAGGGCGACTGCATCAAGTCGACCTACAATCTCGTACGAGAAGACGTCGCCAAGAATTTGGAAGTAGACGAAATCGCGCACGACCTTGTCACATTTTTTGCCGCGCTCACGGAACTCGCGAAATGATCAATCGCTTCTTGTGAGCCGCCTACTGCAACACCGGAGCTTTCGTGAACTGCCCGAGCGCGCGTACGCGCGAAAGGCACATTCGACTGAGGCGGATGTCGGTCGGATGTGTGGAAAAGCCGTCAGTCGCGCTCGGTATTCGAATGTCTCTTTCGGGTCGGCAGCAATCACTCACTTGCGCCAGCAACAGACGACAGGCGGTCCGAAACCGGCCGAAGCAACGAGCGACAGCATACTCGACGCTCCCCCGGAAGGTCCGCTCGAGCCCTACGCATCGACGATCCCCGCTTCGTCATGAACCACGACATTCAACCCCTCCGCCCCACGCGGCGCAACGAAGTACCGGGTAATCAACTCGAACTCCGCCTCCGACGCCTGAAACGGATGCTCCCCTCGCGCATTGCGCGTGTGCAGCCGTGCTTTGCAAACCGCATCGCCAACATCGAGGAAATGAAGCCGATGATCACGGCCGGCGGCCTTCGAAACCCCAAGCCCCCAAGCACGCGCCGCCACGGTATTGAACGGAAAATCGAGCACCACCGAAACCCCCGCCCGCAGTAAGGCGCAGACGTGATCCCCGATCACATCCTTGACGCGCTTAGCACATCGAACATAATCCTCGACCGACAGAATCTCCCCCGGATAGAGCCGGGCGAGCCACACGTCCTCACTGAGCAGTACGGTCCGCTGTTCGCTCGCGAGCCTCGCGGTGAGCGTCGACTTCCCCGACGCGATCTTGCCGCATACCATGTGGAGCAACGCCGCGTCGCTCGATGGCACGGCGTGAAGTGAACTCTCGGTCTGCATATCCAGGCGCTCCCCGTGGATGGCCCAGAAAGCAAAAACCCGCCTTCCGGGCGGGTTGTGATGACAAACGTTCAGTCGATGGCTACCCCGCCGGCAAAAGTGCGGCGCAAATAATCGAATGGGTAGACGGTCGGTTCATGTGCCTCAGAATAATCAACTGCCCAATCCGGCGCAAGCTAGTTCGACACAGCAGGCTTCAACGCGCTGCGCACGCAAAGCCGGCACTCACACAACCATCGCCCCGCACCGATCACGGCCAAAGGCTACCCTCCTCCCCCAACCCGCGCGCAGCCAGCCGAACCGTGGCATCTTCGTTCCACTTCCTGCTACCCGAAAACAGCCTGACAGAACGCGCAACCGGCGACCAATCGCGATCGCGCAACGCATTGAGGTCGAGCGCCACCTCCAGCGCGCGAAACTCCCGCAGCCTGTCCTGCTCATCCAGTCCGACCAGTGTGGCCAGCCTCTTGCAATTGAACAGCGACAGCCGTTCCAGCCTTGCGCCGGACAGATCCAGCGCCGACAGCTGCAGCTGATCCTCGATGCGCAGCGCGGAAAGCGACGGCAAGCGCGACAGGTCACCCATCGTGGACAGCCCGCGCACACGAAGGATCTGCAGCAGTTCGATGGTGGGGCTCGACAGATCGTCGAGATTGTCGCGACCGCCCAGGAGCAACGTCATTTCCTTCAGGCCCGGGCTCGCCTGGATGAAGCCGAGAGGATACTTTTTCGCATAGCAACTGAGCGTCAGCTTGCGCAACCCGGGCAGGCTCGCAATCGCGTCGATGCCCTTGGCATGGCCCTGGACGAAGAATTCGGTCAACGATCCGCATTTCGCCAGCGGCGACAGGTCGATGTTTCGCTTTTCGTTTTCCGACAGCATCAGCCGCTCGAGCCGGCCCAGTTCGATCGTGTCGAGGAAATCCGGCCGGTTCAGATTGAACACACCGAAGCCCAGCCGTTTCAACCCCGGCAGCCTGCCGATTTCCTCTTCATGGACGATCTCGGTCAGGCAATCGACCGACAGGTCGCGTGTTTCAGGCAATTGGCGCAGCACGGCCGCATCGAACGACGTCTGGTAGTGACCGTAGAAACGGACCTGGAGCCGATCCCCGGCCAGCCGGCAAGCCTCGTTCAGCGATTGCAGGATGTCCGGGCCGTAGGCGTCGGGCTTGCTGAACTGGACAACCACCCGCCCGTGCTGCTCGCAGGCATGCGCGATCTCCGTCGGCGAAATGGTTTCCGGATTGGTCATCCGGCCATCGAATACCTGCACCATGCTCTCTCCGGCAATGGGTTCACGGTCTTGTCGTCAGGCGGTCGCGGCCCGCATCCGCGCACGGTCCGACGCCTGCCTTACTTGAATTCCGGCTTCCGATGATACAAAACCCCTGCCGTGCGTTACTTCGGAAACACACCCTTGCTCATCGAGTCGAGCTGCCGAACGATCTCCGCGCGCAATTCGGCCGATACCTCGATGCTGTCGAGCAATTCCGAAATCCACAGCCCGTCGGCGGCGAGCCGGCAGATCATCAGCGTCGCGGCCTGCGCGAGTGGCACGGGATCGGGCCGCGTCCATTCGCGCATCGGCACCGACCATCGCTCGCGCGTGTCCTGCTCGGTAATCATCGATGCGACCAGCACGCGCAGCACGTCGGTACTCGCGGCCGGATTGGCCGCATCGAGCACCGCATGCAGATAAGCACGCGCCGCCGCGCCGTCGCCGCCTGAATCCGCCGACATTCGCGCGGCCATCTGCGCGCCGAAGCGCTCGGTCGCCTGCCCGAACAGCGCATCCAGCAACCCCTGCTTGTTCGCGAAGTGATACTGCAGCGCGCCTTTCGTCACGCCGGCGCGCTCGGCCACCGCATCGAGCGTCAGCGCGGCCACGCCGTGATGTGTCGCGATTTCCGACGCAGCCGCCAGCAACTGCGCCCGCACCTGATCCGGCGCTTTTTTCCGACGCACACCGGCGACGGCGGCGGCCGGCGCCGGTGATCCTTCGGACGCCCGTGCACCGGCCGTTCCAGCCGGTTCGACAGGCGCGGACACGTCGTGCGGCGCGGGTTCGAGGCGTTTTTTCATGGTGCGGATGGTAGCACCCGGCGTCTCGGTATAAACATTCCGGCTGGATGGTATGATCCGCCGCATGACTAAACCCGCCCCCTCTCCCTGGTCCGCGCTCGACACCGCAATCGCCCGTGGACGCGACGCGCTCGTGCGTCTTCAGCAGCCCGACGGCAGTTGGTGTTTCGAACTCGAATCCGACGCGACGATCACCGCGGAATACATCCTGATGATGCATTTCATGGACAAGATCGACGACGTGCGCCAGGAGAAGATGGCGCGTTACCTGCGCGCGACCCAGCGGCTCGGCACGCATGGCGCCTGGGATCTGTACGTCGACGGTGCGCCGGACGTGTCGTGCAGCGTGAAGGCGTACTTCGCGCTGAAGGCGGCCGGCGACAGCGAACACGCGCCGCACATGGTTCGCGCGCGCGATGCCATCCTGAAGCTCGGCGGCGCGGCGCGCGCGAACGTGTTCACGCGCATCCTGCTCGCGACGTTCGGCCAGGTGCCGTGGCGCGCGGCGCCGTTCATGCCGATCGAATTCGTGCTGTTCCCGAAGTGGGTGCCGATCTCGATGTACAAGGTCGCGTACTGGGCACGCACGACGATGGTGCCGCTGCTGGTGCTGTGCTCACTGAAGGCGCGTGCGCGCAATCCGCGCAACATCTCGATCCGCGAGCTGTTCGTCACGCCGCCGGACGAGGAACGCCAGTACTTCCCCCCCGCGAGCGGCATGCGCAAGGTATTCCTCGCGCTCGACCGCACGGTGCGCCATATCGAGCCGTTGATGCCGAAAGGCCTGCGACAGCGCGCGATCCGGCATGCGGAAGCGTGGTGCGCGGAACGCATGAACGGCGAGGACGGGCTCGGCGGCATCTTCCCGCCGATCGTCTACAGCTACCAGATGATGCAGGTGCTCGGCTACCCGGACGACCATCCGCTGCGGCGCGATTGCGAAAACGCGCTGGAGAAGCTGCTGGTCACGCGGCCGGACGGCAGCATGTATTGCCAGCCGTGCCTGTCGCCGGTGTGGGACACGGCGTGGAGCACGATGGCGCTCGAACAGGCACGCGGCGTCGCGGCGCCGGAAGGCGACGACACAGCGTCGGGCGCGCTGCGCGAACTCGATGAACGCATCGCACGCGCGTACGACTGGCTGGCCGTGCGCCAGGTCAACGACCTGCGCGGCGACTGGATCGAGAACGCACCGGCCGACGTCGAGCCGGGCGGCTGGGCGTTCCAGTATGCGAACCCGTACTACCCCGACATCGACGACACGGCGGTCGTCACCGCGATGCTCGATCGCCGCGGCCGCACGCATCGCAACACGGACGGTACGAACCCGCATGCGCGGCGTGTCGCGCGCGCGCTCGACTGGATGCGCGGGCTGCAATCGCGCAACGGCGGCTTCGCGGCATTCGATGCCGATTGCGACCGCCTGTACTTGAACGCGATCCCGTTCGCCGATCACGGCGCGCTGCTCGATCCGCCGACTGAAGACGTATCGGGCCGCGTGCTGCTGTGCTTCGGCGTGACGAAACGCGCGGAAGACCGCGCATCGCTCGCGCGCTGCATCGAGTACGTGAAGCGCACGCAGCAGCCCGACGGCAGCTGGTGGGGCCGCTGGGGGACGAACTACATCTACGGCACGTGGAGCGTGCTGGCCGGCCTCGCGCTCGCCGGCGAGGACAAGTCGCAGCCGTACATTGCGCGCGCGATCGAATGGCTGCGCGCGCGGCAGCACGCGGACGGCGGCTGGGGCGAAACGAACGACAGCTATATCGACCCGAAGCTGGGCGGCACGAACGGCGGCGAAAGCACGTCGAACTTCACCGCGTGGGCACTGCTCGCGCAGATGGCGTTCGGCGATTGCGAATCCGATTCGGTGAAGCGCGGCATCGCGTATCTGCAGTCGGTGCAGCAGGAAGACGGCTTCTGGTGGCACCGCTCGCACAATGCGCCGGGTTTCCCGCGCATCTTCTACCTGAAGTATCACGGCTATACCGCGTACTTCCCGCTGTGGGCGCTCGCGCGTTACCGGCGGCTGGCGGGCGCGGCTGCTACGGCGCCCGCAGCAGTGGAAGCCACCGACACGGCAGTCGCTTGAACGACCCCGCGCCGCGGTGCCCGGGAAGGGCGCCCGGCGCGGTCGTGACGGATCCCCCTCCCCGCCGGATCAGCCGGCCCCCTTCCCCCGCATCCTCGCGAACGCATCGCGCAGATCCGCGCAGAACGCGTCGCCGATCATCGACAGCGGCTGCGACGCGGACGTCACCAGATAGAAGTGATCGGGCACGGCCGGCTCGAACGGCTTGACGGCCACGCGCTGGCCCGCATATGCAGCCGTCACCGGATCGATCAGCGCGACGCCCGCACCGTTCGCGACGAACGCGACGATCGTCTGCGACAGCTGCGCCTCGATCGACAGCACCCGCGACACGCCGGCCTCGACGAACACGCGGTCGATCGCGCTGCGCGCCTCGAAGCTCGGCGGAAACGAAATGAACGATTCGTCGCGCAGGTCGGCCGGCTGCACGACGCGCTTGCGCGCGAGCCGATGCCCGCGCGGCACGATGCAGCACATCGCCGCTTCCGCGAGCCGCTCGCCGCGCACGGCCGGATGCGGGACAGGTTCGGCGATCAGCCCGACGTCGCACTGCCCTGACGCGACCTTGTCGACGACAGTGGACGCACTGTGCGCGAGCAGCGTGATGTCGACGCCCGGATGCGCGTGCGAGAAACGCGTGACGAGTTCCGGCAGCAGATCGAGCGCGACGGCCGGCGAGCCGGCCACGCGCAGCGTGCCGCGCCGCATCGCGCGGATCTGCTCGGCCGCCTGCGCTACGCGATCGAGCCCGACGAACGCACGTTCGACCTCCTCGTACAACACGCGCGCCTGCGCGGTCGGCGTGAAGCGCCCCTGTTGCCGCTCGAACAGCACGAAGCCGATCCGGTCCTCGAGATCGGCGATCAGCCGGCTCACGGCCGGCTGCGAGATATGGAGATCGCGCGCGGCGCGTGTGACGGTGTGGCGCTGCATCACCGCGCGAAACGCTTCGATCTGACGAATCCTGAGCGAGGGCGTGGTCATAACACTGGATTATGGGTCGTTGATCAAGCTGTATTGGACAGCACATTTTGCCTGTCCGAACATCGGTTCCGCAACGTAACTGAAGCAAGGAACCGCGCCGCCATGGGATATAACACGCAATCGCTTCACCCGCGACGACGGAGTCGCGCATGACCGTGCGCCGCTTCGACGTCGTCGTGGCCGGCGGCGGTCTCGTCGGCATGGCCATCGCGTGGGGCATCGCGCGGCTCGGCAAAAGCGTCGCGGTCTGCGACGGCGACGACATCGCGTTTCGCGCGGCGCGCGGCAATTTCGGGCTCGTGTGGGTGCAGGGCAAAGGCGGCCGCTGCCTGCCGTATGCGCGCTGGTCGCGCGAATCGTCCGAGCGCTGGCCTGCATTCGCCGCACAGTTGCAGCGCGAAACGGGGGTGGACTGCGCATTCGAACGTCCGGGCGGCATCGAACTGTTCGAGCATCGCGCGGAACTCGACAGCGCAGCGGACCTGCTCGAATCGCTGCACCGGCAGGACGCGGCGCTGTCGTATGAAGTGCTCGATCCGGCGGCGCTGCGCGAGCGCATCCCGTCGGCATCGCCGTCGCTGGCCGGCGCGTTGTGGTCGCCGAACGACGGCCACGCGAATCCGCTCTACACGCTGCGCGCGATGCTGCAGGCGTTCCAGCAGTGCGGCGGCGTCTATCTGCCGCGCAGCGAAGTCACCGAGATCCGCCCGTGCGCCGGGCGCTTCGAGATCGACACGCGCGACACGCGGCTCGAAGCCGGGCGTGTCGTGCTCGCGGCTGGCCTCGACAACGCACGGCTCGCGCCGATGGTCGACCTGCGCGCGCCGATCTCGCCGTTGCGCGGCCAGATCATGGTCACCGAGCGCCTCGCGCGGTTTCTCGACTATCCGACGCTGGTCGTCAGGCAAACGCCGGAGGGCTCGGTGCTGCTCGGCGATTCGGCCGAAGACGTCGGCCTCGACGACGGCCAGACGCGCCCCGCGATGGTCGACATCGCACGCCGCGCCCGCACCGCGTTCCCGGCGCTCGCGCACGCACGGATCGTGCGCGCGTGGGGCGCGCTGCGCATCATGACGCCCGACGGCCTGCCCGTCTACGAAGCGTCGGCCACGCATCCCGGCGCGTTCATCGCGATCTGCCACAGCGGCGTGACGCTCGCGGCGACCCATGCCGATCTCGTCGCGCCGTGGATCGCGGGCGGTGCTGCGCCCGCCGACCTGTCCGCCTTTACCACCGCGCGCTTCGTCGCGCCCACGGAAGCCCGGCATGTTTGACTCCCTCATTCCCGCCGCCGCGATAGTCGAACGCGTGCGCATCCATATCGACGGCACGCCGCACGACGTGCCCGCGCACTACAGCGTCGCGGCCGCGATGCTCGCCGCCGGGTCGGCCGCGTGCCGTGCGAGCGCCGTGAGCGGTGCGCCGCGCGGCCCGTTCTGCATGATGGGCGTGTGCTTCGACTGCCTCGTCGAAGTCGACGGCTTGCCCAACGTGCAGGGCTGCATGACGCCCGTCTCGGACGGCATGCAGGTGCGCCGGATGCACGGCAAGGCGAGGCTCGCATGACACGCCGCCAGTGCGATCTGCTGATCGTCGGCGCAGGGCCGGCCGGGATGGCGGCAGCCGCCGCCGCGCGCGCGGCCGGGCTGTCGGTCGTCGTCGCGGATGAAAGCCGTGCGCCCGGCGGCCAGATCTACCGCAACGTGACCGATGCACCGGCCGCGCTCGCGCAATGGCTCGGCGCCGACTACACGGCCGGCCGGCCGCTCGTCGACGGTTTGCTCGCGAGCGGCGCGCACTACCTGCCGCGCAGCGTCGTGTGGCAGGTCGCGTTCGAGCCGGAACCCGTCGCGATGCTCACGCAAAGCGGCCCGTCCGGCGGCACGCTCGAAGTCGGCGCGCGCGCGGTGCTGATTGCGACCGGCGCGCAGGAGCGGCCGTGGCCGGTACCCGGCTGGACGCTGCCCGGCGTGATGGGCGTCGGCGCCGCGCAGACGCTGCTGAAATCGTCGGGCCTCGCGCCGTCGGCCGATACCGTGCTCGCGGGCAGCGGCCCGCTGCTGTGGCTGTTCGCTGCGCAATTGCTGAATGCGGGCCGGCGCGTGCGCGCACTCGTCGACACGACACCGCGCGATGCGTGGCGCCGTGCGCTCCCGCATGCGCTGCCGGCGCTGCGCGGCGCCGACTATCTGCTCAAGGGCTGGCGCATGCTGCGCGCGGTGCGCAATGCCGGCATTCCCGTGTATCGCGGCGCGACCGACATCCGCATCGACGGCGACACGCGCGCCGAACGTATCCGCTTTCGCGACGACGAAGGTGTCGTGCAGACGCTCGACACGTCGCTCGTGCTGCTCCATCAGGGCGTGATTCCGTCGACGCAGCTCGCGCGCGCGCTCGGCTGCGCGCACGACTGGGACGCACCGTCGGCGTGCTGGCGCCCGCAATGCGACGCGCGCGGCCGCAGCAGCGTGTCGCGTGTCTGGATCGCAGGCGACGGTGCGGGAATCGGCGGCGCCCAGGCAGCAGCGCTCGCCGGCGAAGTGTCGGCGCTCGACATCGCCGCGCAACTCGGCGCGCTCGACGCAGACCGGCAGGCCATACGCGAACGCCCGGTGCTGCGCGCCTTGCGCCGTCACCTCGCGGTGCGTCCGCTGCTCGACGCGCTGTACACGCCACCGGCCGCGCTGCGCCGCCCCGACGACGACACGATCGTGTGCCGCTGCGAAGAAGTCACGGCTGGCGAGATCCGCCAGCTCGCCGCACTCGGCTGCCAGGGGCCGAACCAGATGAAGGCATTCATGCGCTGCGGGATGGGTCCGTGCCAGGGGCGCTGGTGCGGCACGACGGTCGGCGAGCTGATCGCCGACGTGCAGCAGCGCAGCGTCGGCGACGTCGGTCATTACCGGATCCGCGCACCGATCAAGCCCGTCACCGTCGGCGAGATGGCCGACGCCCTCGAACTGTCGAACGATTTCCAGCGCGGCGAATTCCCGAGTTGACGCGCACACGCACGCTTCCCCCACACACGAACGGAGCCAGACCATGAAGACGCGCCTCACGATTCTCCTTTCCGCCGCCGCGATGGCCGTTGCGTCGCAAGCGTCGGCAAAGGAGTGGACGACCATCCGCATCGGGGTCGACCCGACCTACCCGCCGTTCGAATCGACCGCGACCGACGGCAGCGTGAAGGGCTTCGACGTCGATCTCGGCAACGCGCTGTGCGCGAAGCTGAATGCGAAATGCGTGTGGGTGTCGAGCAGTTTCGACGGGCTGATTCCGGGTCTGCAGGCGCGCAAGTTCGACGTGATCCTGTCGTCGATGGCCGCGACCGAACAACGGCGCCAGCAGATCGACTTCACCGACCGCCTCTATCGCAACCAGACGCGGCTGATCGCGCGCACCGGCTCGGGACTGCTCCCGGACGCGGCGAAGCTCGCCGGCAAGCGCGTCGCGGTCGAGCAAGGCACGATCCAGGAAACCTATGCGCGTGAAAAGTGGGCCGCGGCGAAGGTCGAGGTTGTCCCGTATCCGAGCTACGACCAGGCGTATGCGGATCTCGTCACCGGACGCGTCGACGGCGTACTGATGGATGCCGTGCAAGGCCAGCTCGGGTTCCTGTCGACGCCGCGCGGCAAGGGCTTCTCGTTCGCGGGCGGTGTGGTGTACGACCCGAAGATCATGGGCAACGGCGATGCGGCCGGCGTGCGCAAGGCCGACGGCGATCTGCGCGACGCGCTCAATCGCGCCATCGCGCAGATCCGCAGCGACGGTACCTACAACACGATCCAGTCGAAGTATTTCGACTTCGACATGTACGGGCATTGACGGCGAACGCGGGGCGATCGAAGGGCCGCAGCACCGACTGCCGGCCGTACGCGTGCAGCCGGTATTGCGACGATTGACGTTCACCGAAGCGACGGGATCCGCGCCGGCCTGTGCGGCCGCATCGCTTGCCGCTCAGCGAGCGAGCGGCAACGGCGCGTCGGGAGCGACGAGCTGCTGCTCGCGCATCTCGCGCCAGAAATCGGCGGGGATATCGAACGTCAGTGCCGCGACGTCTTCCGCGATACGCTCCGCACGGCTCGCACCCGGAATCACCGAAACCGTCGCCGGATGCGCGAGCACGAACTGCAGTGCGGCCGCCTTGACCGGCACGTCGTAGCGCGCGGCGATCGCGTTGATCCGTTCGACCTTCGCGACGATTTCCGGCGGCGCCTTCCGGTATTCGTAGTGCGCGCCGCCGACGAGCACGCCCGAGCTGTACGGGCCGCCAACGACGATTCCGACGTTACGGGCCGCGGCCGCCGGCATCACGCGTTGCAGCGCGCGCTCGTGGTCGAGCAGCGTGTAGCGACCGGCGAGCAGCATCGCGTCCGGGTGCGGCTCGGCGAGGTCAAGCACCAGTTCGATCGGTTCGACACGGTTCACGCCGAGGCCCCACGCGCCGATCACGCCTTCTTCGCGCAGCTTGCCCAGTGCACGGAATGCACCCTTGCGCGCCGCTTCGAATTGCGCGAGCCATTCGTCTCCATAGATGTCCTGAGCGATGTCGTGCACCCATACGATATCGAGGCGATCGGTACGCAGGCGCTTGAGGCTGCCCTCGATCGAGCGCAGCGTCGCGTCGGCCGAGTAATCGCTCACCAGCCGGTTCGCGCGGCCGTGCGCGAAGATCCCGCTCTTGTCGCCGTAGTCGCGCGTCTTCGCGTCTTCCATTTCGTCGAGCACGATACGGCCGACCTTCGTGCTGATGAAGTAGTCGTCGCGGCGATGGCCAACGAGCGCGTCGCCGAGGCGCGATTCCGCGAGGCCCGCGCCATACGACGGCGCGGTGTCGAAGTAGCGTATGCCGCGCGCCCACGCGGCTTCGACGGTTGCGATCGCTTCTTCGTCGGGAATGTCGCGGAACATGTTGCCGAGCGGCGCTGCACCGAAACCGAGCCGGTTGCCGGCCGGCAGCGTGTCTTTGAGACTCATGTGTTGCTCCAGGTTTGACAGGAAAGTGCACCCAGTCTAGGTTGCACAAACAAGTCCGTCCAAGACATAATTCATCAAACTTGAGTCCCATAAGGTCTTATATGCTCGACATCCGCCAGCTTCAATATTTCATCGCGGTCGCGGAAGAAGAACACGTCGGTCGTGCGGCCGAACGCCTGCACATTTCGCAATCGCCGCTCAGCCGCCAGATTGCGCAGCTCGAGGAAAAGCTCGGCCTGACGCTGTTCGAACGCAGCCAGCAACGCATTCGTCTGACGCGCGACGGGCGCACGTTCCTCAGCGAAGCGCACGCGTTCCTGCGCCACGCGAACCGGCTCGAGTCGCTGGCGCGACGGCTCGGCCGCGGCGACGAAGGCGGCCTGTGCATCGGCTACCTGGAAACGGCCACGCACTCGGGCGTGCTGCCGCGCGCGTTGAAGACGCTGCGCGCCGAGCGCCCCGCCGTCCATATCGCGCTGTACAACTACACGTCCGCCGCGCAGCTCGAAGGCCTGCGCGAGCGCAGTCTCGACATCGCGCTCGTCACCGAGCCACCCGCGCCCGACGATCCCGAACTCGATGCGACGATGGTACTGAACGACCCGATGCTGCTCGCGATGCCCGACGGGCACCCGCTCGCGAAGAAGAAGACGCTGGTCGCCGACGATCTCGCCACGCAAGCGTGGATCGGCGTGACGCAGCAGGAAAGCGCGCCGCGTCACGGCGCGTTCGTCGCGGCCTGTGCGAAGGCGGGTTTCTCGCCGGAGATTTCGGTGGAAGCGACCGAGCCGCTCGCGGCGCTCGGGCTCGTCGCCGCCGGGCTCGGCGTGACGATGATCCAGCAGAGCCTGCGTCATCAGGTGCCGGAGGGCGTCGTACTGCGCGAGCTGCCGTGGTTCAGCTACCGTACGCCGCTTTGGGCCGCGTGGCACAAGGTCAACCTGCGGCCGCTGGTCGGCACCTTCCGCGAGATCCTGACCGGCGAGGAAGTCGTCGCGGCGGTCGGACAATGACACCCTGGATGGTCGGGGCGCCGGCACATCGGTGCCGGCACGCATGCGATGCAAACGTGCCAACGCCTTCGCTGCGAGCCTGAACCCGCGACGAAGGCGCTGACGGAGCCCGATGTCGCCAGGCTCCTGCTCGCACGATGCGATGCGCTGCCGTCAGGCCACCGCAAACCGCTTCGCCAGTTCCGCGAGGCCGTCTTCGTAGATTCCGCGGAACAGCTCGACGGTGTCGCCGTCGGTCGCGCCGTGCGGCGTGAACGTGCCCGACCACTCGACGGCCGACGCGTTCGGGCCGTTCTCGCGCACGCGCAGCGTGGAGCGATAGTTCACGACCGGGAACGGCGCTTCGAGGATCGCGTACGTGTAGCTGCGCTCCGTTTCGTCGAACGCGACCAGCCGCTCGACGATCGCCTCGCCGGCCGGGTTCGCGAGACGCCGCACGCGCCCGCCTTCGCTCAGCTCGCTGGCCGGAATGTACGACAGCCAGTCGGGCAGCGACCCGAAGCCGCCAATCAGTTGCCAGACGGTCTCGGCCGAAGCCGGGAGTTCGATGCTTGCATTTGCCTGTGCCATGCCATCACCTTTCAGGATCAACGATCGGTCGGCAGCGGCGCATTGGCCGCAATCAGACCTTGTTCACGCATGTCGCGCCAGAAGTCGGCCGGAATCGCCACGTTCAGCGCAGCCTGGTCTTCCGCGATCCGCTCCGGACGGCTCGCGCCCGGGATCACCGCGACGGTGGCCGGATGCGACATCGAGAACTGCAGCGCGGCGGCCTTGATCGGCACGTTGTAGCGCGTGGCGATCGCCTTGATCCGCTCGACCTTCGCGAGGATTTCCGGCGAAGCCTTCTGGTATTCGAAGTGCGACCCGCCTGCGAGCACGCCCGAGCTGTACGGGCCGCCGACGACGATGCCGACGTTCTGCGCGGCAGCCGCCGGCATCACGCGCTGCAGCGCGCGCTCGTGATCGAGCAGCGTGTAGCGGCCGGCCAGCAGCATGCCGTCCGGTTGCGGTTCGGCAAGGTCGAGCACCAGTTCGACCGGTTCGACGCGGTTCACGCCGAGGCCCCATGCCTTGATCACGCCTTCTTCGCGCAGCTTGCTCAGCACGCGGAATGCGCCCTTGCGCGCCACTTCGAATTGCGCGAGCCATTCGTCGCCGTAGAAGTCCTGCGCGATGTCGTGCACCCAGACGATGTCGAGGCGGTCGGTGCGCAGCCGCTTCAGGCTGTCCTCGATCGAACGCAGCGTCGCGTCGGCCGTGTAGTCGTTGACGATGCGGTTCGGCCGGCCGTGTTCGAACAGGCCGCCCTTTTCACCGAGATCGCGCGCCGACACGTCTTCGACTTCGTCGAGGATCACGCGGCCGACCTTCGTGCTCAGTACGTATTCGTCACGCGGATGGTTCGCCAGCGCGTCGCCGAGGCGGATTTCCGCGAGGCCGGCGCCATAGAACGGGGCCGAATCGAAATAACGGATGCCGTGTTGCCATGCCGCTTCGACGGTGGCCGCGGCTTCCGCGTCAGGGATGTTGCGGAACATGTTGCCAAGCGGGGCAGTACCGAAACCAAGGATCTTGTTACCGGGCAGCTTGTCTTTGAGACTCATGATTTTCTCCAGGGAGTGAGGGAAAGCGAGTTCAGTCTAGGGAGATGGGTTAAGTCTGTCCAAGACGGAATTCGACACACTTGAGTCCCACAAGGTCTAATCGGCTGGTTCGATGCCTGTTTCGATGACCGGCGCCGGCCCGCTCTTCCGGCAGGACGCCCGCCCGGCAAGGTGCCGACCGAATCGATACTCGATTCGTGATTCCAGATCAAAAATCATTTGGGCCGGCGACCGTATTTCCCCGGTCCCGCGATGCCTATATTGGCTGCACTCGCAACGACATCACCGTGGTTGCGGTTCACTCAACCTGATAGGCACCCCTGATGAAAACGCTGATTTCTTCCACGCTCGCCGCACTGATCCTTTCCGCACCGGCGCTGTCGTTCGCGCAACCGGCCGACCATCCACTGACCCGCGCCGAAGTGAAGGCCGAAATGGCCCGCCTCGCGGCCGTCGGCTACACCCCGGCGATGGATCACAACCAGTATCCGGCTGCGATCCTCGCCGCCGAAAAGCGCGTGCGTGACAATGCCGTCGCGCAGGCAGCACCGAACGCCGCGCCGGCCGCCGACAAAACCGGCTTCGGCAGCGAAGCCCGCACCACCAGCGAATCCGGCCGCGCGACGATGACCAACGGCCGCGACTCGATCTATCGCGGTCATTGATTCGCGTCGACGCGCAAGAGAGCACGCCTCTCGACACGCGCGATCGCTCGTCCCGCCGCTCCGCATTGCCGGCCCGGATCGCCTGAACAGGCATTCGGGCCGCGCGTCGCCGCTGCATTTCTCCCCTCGACCTGCCCCGCGAAACCGGCTCGCGCGCCGTCGCTGCACATGGCGATTCGTGACTGCGCAGTACAAGTTCTTATGCCGCTTCGTCCGTTTATCCGCCGCGCGCCGCGCACGATACTGCGCACCATCCGGCGCCAGGCGCCTCACTCGACATTTCGCACGCGCATGAACCGATATCCAGGATCGAAGCGCGTCGCGCGACCGGCCGTGCTGGGCGCCGTTCCGCTCGCCGCGCTGCTCGGCATTGTCCGGCTGCCAGTCGGACGACAAGGCGCCGGTCGCGACGCCGAGCGTGATCGTCAGCAATGTCAACGACGTCGACGTCTACACGGGCCGCTTCGAAGCCGTCGACACGGTCGACGTGCGCCCGCGCGTGA
This sequence comes from Burkholderia arboris, assembly GCF_038723655.1. Taxonomy (NCBI): domain Bacteria; kingdom Pseudomonadati; phylum Pseudomonadota; class Betaproteobacteria; order Burkholderiales; family Burkholderiaceae; genus Burkholderia; species Burkholderia arboris. The sequence goes on along the minus strand of NZ_CP109823.1, from coordinate 1,202,297 downwards.
GCGGCTGTCTCGACAAGGTCGCGTTCCATGACGGCGCGACCGTCCGCAAGGGCGACCTGCTGTTCGTCATCGACCCGCGCCCGTACCGGGCGCGCAAGGCGCGCTCGAACGCGCGCAGTCGCAACTGAAACGGAGCCGGCAGGACTTCGAGCGCGCGTGCCTCCCGATCAAGACCGACACGATCGCGCAGAGCCTCCACGACCAGCGCAGGCAAGCCGTGCAAAGCGCGCAGGCCGAGGACTCGCTCGCGCAGGCGCGCACCGGGGACATGCTGAGTCAGGTCAGGCTGATGAGTGCGCCGGGGCAGCGAACGCGCGGTTCAGGTTCGACCGATACGCAAAGGGCGACGGGTGCGATGTCATTCGAACCCGCCGCCCTTTTTTGTGTTGCGCGATCCGGCGCGTGCGGCGTTGACTCAATCGATGTCGCCGCCCTCCTTCAACTGCGCGCTCACATAGTCGAGAAAGCTGACGATGCGCGACGACAACGTTGCATTGCGATAGAACACCGCGTGAATCGGCTGGCGGAATTCGGTGGTGTCGTCGACGAGCAGTTCGACGAGGCTGCCGTCGCGGCGATGCGTGCCCGTCATGTAGTCGGCGAGACACACGATGCCGGCGCCATTGAGCGCGAGCGTCAGCAGCGTCTCGCCGCTCGATGCCTGCAGCGCCGGATGAATGCGGAACACGCTGCCGTCTGCGGTGCGCAGCGGCCAGTGGTTCAGCGTCTCCGGCTGCACGAAGCCGAGCAGCGAATGGTTCGCGAGGTCGGCGACGCTCGTCGGCACGCCGGCTTTCTCCAGGTAAGCGGGGCTCGCGAGGATGCGCAGCCGGCTGCTGCCGAGCCGGCGCGCATGCAGCGTCGAATCGCGCAGCTCGCCGATCCGGATCGCCACGTCGGTGCGCTGTTCGAGCAGGTCGATGATCTCGTCGCTCGTGTGGAGCTCGGCCGCGATCGCCGGATACGCTTCGCGGAAGCCGGGCATCATCGGTGCGATCACGTGCTGCATGAACGGCATCGCGGCGTTGATCCGCAGGCGCCCGGCTGGCGTCTCTCGCTGGCTGACGATCTGCTCCTCGGCAAATTCGACCGACGCGATGATGTCGCGCGCATATTCGAGGAAGAGCTTGCCCTCCTCGGTCACTTCGAGACGGCGGGTCGTGCGGCGGATCAGCGTCGTGTCGAGCTTTTCCTCGAGGCGTCGCAGGATCCGGCTCATCACCGAGGTCGGCTGGTGCAGTTTGTCCGCCGCACCCGTCAACGAACCGGCGTCGGCGATGGTCACGAACGCGAGCATCTCGTCGAGGGTCGTCTTCATGGTCGGCAGTATCGGCAGTTTCAGGAACCGTCACGATAGTGCCGCCGCGCCGGTTTGATAAGCGGGCGCGGGCGCGAATCACAGTTGATTTCGATTCAATAATGCGCGGCGAATATTGTCCGAACAATCCGGAATGAAGCCGGAGGGCGAACGCGTGTTTTCATCAGACCAGGCGAGGCGGCGGCGTCAGGCCGCGACGGGCATCTCGTCGCGGATCCAGTCGAGCATCGCGCCGTGCTGCGGTGCCCACCCGAGTTCCTGCCGCGCACGCAGCGCCTTCACGCGGCTGTTCGACGCGAGCGAGAAATGCGCACGCGAATGACCGAGCGCCTGCGCCGCATCGGCCACATCCCATTCGACGACGGACGGCAAGCCGAGCCGCTCGGCCAGCGCATGGCCGATTTCCGCGAACGATGCTTCGCCGTTTTCCGCGAAGTAGAACGCACCGGGCGATGCAGCATGGATCGCGCGCAGATACAGGTCGGCGACATCGTCGACGTGCACGTTCGACCAGCGGTTCAACCCCTTGCCGATCACGCGCACCGCGCCGGCATCGCGCGCGACGGCCGCGAGCAGCGGCAGCTGCGCGCTGTCGCGGCGGATGCCGAGGCCGTCGCCGTAGATCATGCTGTTGCAGATTACCGCCGAGCGGATGCCCAGGCTCGCGGCCGACATCACGAGCCGGTCGATCGCGTTGCGTTCGGCCTTCGCCGGGGTGACGATCGGCGTCGTTTCGTCGAACACGGCGGCATTGGCATGCGCGCCCCGCGCATCGTCCGCAATCACGCTGGTGCCGCTCGTATGCAGGAACGTCTTGCCCGAGCCGCTCAGCGCCGCGACGATCGCCTCGACGGCCTCGCGGTGATCGCTGCTCGCCGCGTTGACGACGCAATCCGCGTCGCGCGCGAACGCATGCAGCAGCGCCGTGTCGTCGAGCGTGCCGACGACCGGCATGATGCCGGCCGCCGCGAGTTTCGCGGCGTTGTCGCCGTCGCGCGTCAAGCCGGTGACGACGTGTCCGGCCGAGACGAGCCGCGCAGCCACCGAACCGCCGATATAGCCGCTTGCGCCCGTCACGAATATTTTCATGCCTTTCATCCACTGCTCCGAAGGCGAGACGGTCAATGCGGGACAGGTCTCGCGAAATGTCTTGCGTCGCAGTATCGGCGGCCGGTGCCGCCCGTGGAAGGCGCGAATCGCCAAAACAGTTTTGAGCGCAACGGGATGATCGGCGGCATCGGACGAACCCCGCGCCGACCCGCGCGCAGCCGTTCGCGGCGATCTCGTGCCGCTGGCCCGAGCCACCGACCACGCGGCCTCAGCGCTCCGACACGAGCACGGACGCCTCGCCGTCCGTGCGCAGCGCATAGCCGAAGCCGCCGTACATGCCGGGCACCGCGAATCCTGTTTGTCTGGCCTGCGCATCGAGTTCGGGCAGACGCAGTGCATCGACATGCCGGCGCGAAATGCGGCCGACGATCGTGTCGTGGAAATGGCGCTGGGTGGCGCGCAGCGTATCGCCGGGCATGAAGCGCCGCGGCTGCGGCGTCAGCAACCCGGCCAGATGCCGATGCCCGCGCTGCGCCGCGATATCGACCGCGCGCTCGCGTCGTGCGTCGCGCAGCACGCGCCACGCGCCGAGCCGCAGCAGTTCGGTAACGCCCCCTTCCGGCGCCCCGCCGCAAGCAGCCCGATGCAACGGCGCATCAAGCGACGTCCCGCCCGGCCGTGTCGTGTCGCGTCGCGTCGCGTCGCGTCGCGTTGATGAGGCCAGGCTGTTGCGTCACGCGGTCGAGCATCGTCGACCAGTCGCCGTCGCGTGCCGCGTCGGCCAACGCGTGCCGGCTCGCGACCTGCGCGCCGCCGAGCACGCCGGCGCCCGTGATGCCGTCCCAGGCGACGCTCAAGCGGCTCTCCCGCCGATTGCGTGGCGTGTGCGCACATGGCGATCACGCATCGCCTCTCCGTGCCGATGACGCGTCGAGCGCGTCATGATCGACGAGCAGATTCAGCAGCTGTCGGCGCGACTCGATACCGAGCTTCGCGAACGCACGCCGCGCGTAGGTATCGATCGACGACGGCCGGATGCCGAGTTCGTGCGCGATATCCTGCGTTTTCCGGCCGCGAATGAGCCGTGCGCACACCTCCGATTCGCGGGACGTCAGCTTTTCGAACACGTCGTTCAATCGCTGCGCGGTCCCGCTTCCCGGTGGGCGCGGCGCGTGCACATCCGCACCGGCCGGACGGTCGCCGGCAATGCGCCGATGCGCGACCGCGAGCGGCAACACGATCAGCGCGACGTGCCGGACGACACTCAGCTCCTTCAGCGAAAACGGCGGCAGCCGGCGCGCGCGGCACACCGACAACGCATAGGTCAGCTCGTCCACGCGATACGTGACCACGCATTCGTCGTGAATGTCCTCGGTGTCGTAAAACGCACGCCGGATCTCGGGGTTCAACCGCAGCGTCGACAACTGCAGCAACTGCGTATCGCGTTCGCCGCGGATGCAGTCGAACGTCGTGTCGACCTGTGCGAAATCGCGGTAATAGCGCGTCATCGTGCGCTCGATCTGGTCGGGATAGGTGCCGTAGCTGCCGATCCAGCCGACCCGGCGGTCGAGCAGCGACTCGTCTTCGTAATCCAGATGAATGGAATCGCAATCGACGATGCGCGTCAGGTTCTCGAACACGGCCGCGACGAAATCCGGCGATCCGATCGCGCCGGCCACGGCCGACAGCGCGTCGGACATGAACACGAGCTGGCCCAGCTGGATATCGATCGTCGCGGCGGCGTCATGGTCGGTCATACGATGCACGGGGGATTGGGACGCCTACCGTTACCACGCCAAAAGTACGTTGCCAATTCCCTCGCGCCGCGTTCCGGTGCGTCACGCGGCCTCGCTGTACGGATTTCATGGACAGACATCCCGATGGCCGCCGAATAGAGTCATTCCCGATATCCGGCGAGGCCCGTCGGCGCGTCCGCAGGTCGAAGCGCGCCGCCGCGCGCCTCGTCGACCGACCCGCGGCGCGCCTGCGCCACGCAGTGCGCCGCCTTCGTTCCGAAAGGGAGTGACCATGATCGTCCGCGTATTTCGTCTCGCCTTCCCCGTTGCCATCGCGACCGTTGCGGCCTTCGCGCCGCTGTCGGTGTCGCCGGCCCGCGCGGCTGACGCCGAACTGAACGTCTACAACTGGTCCGAGTACATTGCGAAAACGACGATTCCGGACTTCCAGAAGCAAACCGGCGTGCACGTACGCTACGACGTCTACGACAGCGACGACACGCTGCAGTCCAAACTGCTGGCCGGCAGTTCCGGCTACGACATCGTCGTGCCGACGTCGAACTACATGGCCAGGCAGATCCAGGCCGGCGTGTACCAGAAGCTCGACAAGACGAAGCTGCCGAATCTCGCGAACCTCGATCCCGCGTTGATGAAGAAGATCGCCGAATCGGATCCGGGCAACCAGTACGGCGTGCCGTGGGCCTACGGCACGGACGGTGTCGGCTACAACGTGCAGGCGGTCAAGAAAGCACTCGGCGACGGCGCACCGCTCGACAGCTGGGCGCTGGTGTTCGATCCGGCCAACGTGTCGAAGCTGAAAAGCTGCGGCGTATCGTTTCTCGATGCGCCGGACGACGTGTTTGCAGCCGCGCTCCAGTACATCGGCAAGGACCCGAACAGCAAGAACCCGGCCGACTATCACGCGGCATTCGACATGCTGAAGAAGGTGCGCCCGTACATTACGCAGTTCAACTCGTCGGGCTACAACAACGATCTCGCGAACAACGACGTGTGTGTCGTGCTCGGCTGGTCGGGCGACGTCAGCGTCGCGCGACGCGAAGCGGTGGCAGCGAAGCGCGGCTACGAGATCCGCTACGCGAACCCGAAGGAAGGCGGCATCCTGTGGTTCGACGTGATGGCGATTCCGAAGGATGCGCCGCATCCGGAAGCCGCGCTGCAGTGGATCAACTACATCCAGGATCCGAAGGTCAACGCGGACATCACCAACGAGATCTACTATCCGAGCGCCAACAAGGCAGCCCATCAGTACGTGACGCCGGCCGTCGCGCATGATCCGAACGTGTATCTGACCGCCGACGTGCTCGACCGGATGACGCTCTCGAAGCCGCGTTCGGCGGACATCGCGCGACTCGAGAACCGCCTGTGGCAGCAACTGAAAACCGGCAACTGACCGCGCCGCCCTCAACCATGCAATCATGCGAACGCGCCGTCGGCGCGTTCATTTCAATTCGACGCAACCTGACCATCATGATCGACGTTTCATTGATTACCGATGCGCTCCGCCCGAGCGGCGCGCCGACGCAGTACCGCGTGTCGCCCGAGAAGCTGATCTCGGGAGATCCGCTTCAGACGCTCACCCCGGGTTTCGCGAGTCCGTGCGGGCGTTTCTCGACCGGCATCTGGGAAAGCACGCCCGGATGCTGGCGTGTCGCCTATACGGAAGCGGAGTACTGCGAGATCCTGGAAGGCACCTCCGTGATCACCGACGCCGAGGGCAACCGGAAGACCGTTCGCACCGGCCACCGCTTCGTGATTCCGCCAGGCTTTCGCGGCACGTGGGAAGTGGTCGAACGCACGCGCAAGATCTTCGTCGCGTACGACGAGCAGCCGGCGGAATAAGCAGCGGCAGCGCCCGGCACACGCAACATTGCACCCCAATTTGCCACGCACCTGCACGGCAATGACACGGAATTGACACACGCGGCCGGTAAGTTCCGGTCGTCCCGTCCCGTGTGCCGCCATGCTTGCCCTGCTTCTCGCCGCCTTCTACGAAACCGCCCGCCAGGGAAGCGTGACCGCGGCCGCGAAGCGCCTCGACGTAAGCCAGCCGACGATCACGTCGCGGATCCAGCAGCTCGAACGCCACTACGGAGTCGAGCTGTTCCATCGCCGCGGCAACCGCCTCGATCTCAGCGATGCCGGTGCGTCGCTGATGCCGATGATCGGCCAGATGCTGCAGATGGAGAACGACATCGATTTCGCGCTGCGCAACGAGCGCGAACTGCACACGGGCAACCTGCGCGTCGGCACGACCGGCCCGTTCTACATCCTGCCCGCGATCGCCGCGTTCCGCCGCCAGTATCCGGCCGTGAAGATCAGCATCGAGATCGGCAACTCGCAGCAGGTGCTCGATGCGCTCGTCGATTTTCGTGTCGACGTCGCGGTGTCGTCGCAGCGCGACGACGATCCGCGCTTCGTGCGGCACACGATCGCGAACGATCCGCTCGTGCTGGTCGTGCACCGTTCGCATTCGCTCGCCGTGCGCGAGTCGGTCGCGCTCGCGGCGCTGGCCGGGCAGACGTTGCTGCTGCGCGAGGCGGGCTCGCGCACGCGTGCGCTGATGGAGCACGTGCTGAAGCACGCGGGCATCGGCGTGCCCGCGAACGCGATCGAACTCGGCAGCCGGGAAGCAATCCGCGAAGCCGTGCGGCACGACATGGGCTGCACGCTGATGCCGCGCGGCGAGGTCGGCGCGCATCCGGAGCTGCGCGCGATCGCGATCGCCGACGACTTGCCGCCGATGCACGAGTATCTGTACTACCTCGGCGCGCGCGCCGATACGCGGCTGATCACCGCGTTCATGGCGAACGTCGAACGCCGCGACGAACGTCCGCTCGCACGCGCATAGCGACGTGGCGCACGCTCACACGGTTTCGAACAGCTCGACGATCCGCCAGCCGCGCGCCGTCGCGAGCGCACGCAGCCGTTCGTCCGGATTGGTGGCAACCGCGTCGGTAACTTTCTCGAGCAGCGGCACGTCGTTGTGCGAATCGCTGTAGAACCAGCTGCGTTCGAAATCCGGCCACGCGAGGCCAAGAGACGCGAGCCACGCATCGGTGCGCACGATCTTCCCTTCCCGATAGCTCGGCACGCCGGCCGGCCGCCCCGTATAGCGCGAACCGGGCTGCCCGTCGACGGTCTCCAGCTCGCACGCGATCAGCGCGTCGATGCCGAACGCCTGCACGATCGGCCGCGTGATGAACGCGTTCGTCGCGGTGACGACGCAGCACAGGTCCCCGCGCGCGCGATGATGGCGTACGAGATCGAGCGCCGCCGGCGAGATCGCGGGCCGCACGACGTCGGCCATGAAGCACGCGTGCCAGTGCGCGAGCCGTTCGCGCGAATAGCGGGCGAGCGGCGCGAGCATGTTGCACAGGTGCGCGTGGATGTCGAGCGTGCCGGCCGCATAGCCGGCCGCGAATGCAGCGTCGATGCGGTCGAATTCGGCCGCGTCGACGAGGCCGTGCTCGACCATGAAACGGCCCCAGGCCTGGTCGCTGTCGAACGGAATGAGGGTAAGGTCGAGATCGAAAAGCGCGAGTTGCGTCATCGAATGAAGCGTCGTGTGAGCAGGGAGGAATGAAAAACGCGCAGCCTCGCCAACGCGGGGCCGCGCACAAAAGCCGCCGGCGCGGGTCGGCGCGCCGGCGGCACCCGGTGATGCGGCACCGGCCGTGCGGCCGGCGCCCGTCAGCTGGACACGCCCATCGCCGGATCGCTGATGCTGTCCCGGCCGGTCTCGACGCGGCCCGCGAAGCGGCGCACGAGGCCGTTCTCGGCCGCCAGCGTGAAGTCGTACCAGCCGCTCGACGCGGCGAGCGTCCAGTACGGCTCGACCTGCATCCCGGCCGGCACTGCATAGCGCCACGGGCCGTCGGTGCGGTATGCGTTCGATGTGACCGTGACCTGGCTCGCCGCGTTGCCGACGTTCATGATCGTCAGGTACACCGCGTCGTTCGCCGGGTCGTAGCACACGCGGATCTCCGGCACGGGCCCGCTCGCGGCCTTCGCGACGTTGCCCTGGAATTCGCGCAGGAAGCCGTTCGGCCCGAGCACCCACAGGTCGTAGTTGCCCGCGTCGTCGGCCACGACGCGCCACGCATCCGACAACTGCTTGCCCGCTTCGACCGTAAAGCGGCGCGGCGCACGATCGAGATGCAGCTTGTCGTACACATGGAACACCGCGCCGACCGCGCCCGTGTTGCTGAACGTGAGCCACAGCAGGCCGCCCGACACGTCGGCGCTCGCGCTCGTATGCAGCTCGTACGGCAACGCACGCGACGGCCGCGTGCCCTGCGGCTGCACCGGCATCTGCTGCAACGCGACCGACGGCACGGGCACCGCGCCCATCAGCGCCTGCTGCACGTGCTGCGCGTCGGCCGCGGCCTTGGTCGGCGCCGGCAGCGACGTCGTCGGGTTGCCGTTGGGATTCTTGAAGTTGAACGCCGACGTCATGTCGCCGCACACCGCGCGGCGCCACGGGCTGATGTTCGGCTCCTGCACGCCGAAGCGCTGCTCGAGAAAGCGCAGTACCGACGTATGGTCGAACACTTCCGAGTTGACCCAGCCGCCCGTGCTCCACGGCGACACGACGAACATCGGCACGCGCGGGCCGGGCCCGTACGGACGGCCGTCCGGCGCGAGCGGCGACGAATCGCCGGGCGGGTTCGGCAACGTGAAGTACTCGTACTGCGTGGTCACGGTCGACTTGCCCGCATACGTGCCGTCCGGGTTGCGCGACGGCGGATTCGGCGGCGGCATGTGATCGAAGAAGCCGTCGTTCTCGTCGTAGTTCACGAACAGCACGGTCTTGCTCCACACATCCGGATTCGCGGTCAGCGTGTCGAGCAGGCGCTGCAGGTAGTACGCACCCTGCCCCGGCGTCGAGGCGCCCGGGTGCTCGCAGTACGCGGTCGGCGACACGATCCAGCTCACCTGAGGCATCCGGTTCGCCGCGATGTCGTCGGCGAGCGACTGCAGGAAACCGCCGTCGGGCATCGTGTTGCCGATTCCCTTGTACAGCGGCGACAGCGCCTCCATCGCAGGCGTGTACGGCGCGTTCGGCGAACCGGGCACGGTCTCGTTGACCTTGCGGAACGTCGCGAAGCCCGCGAGCGGGTTGTCGGTGTAGTTGTCCGGCATGTTCTGGTAGACCTTCCAGCTCACGCCCGACGCCTGCAGGCGCTCCGGGTAGGTCGTCCACGTGAGGCCGGTCTTCGACGAACCGAGGCCGTCCCATCCGTCATTGTTCACGACGGCCGTGTTCGAGCCCGTCGGGCCGTTGGTGCCGGTCCACAGGAAGATCCGGTTCGAGTTCGTGCCGCCGTGCAGCGAGCAGTGGTACGCGTCGCACACGGTGAACGCATTGGCGAGTGCAAAGTGGAACGGCAGGTCGGACTGGCGCAGGTAGCCCATCGACGCATCGCCCTTCGACGCGGGCCATGCGGTCATCCGGCCGTTGTCCCACGCCGAATGCGAATCGGTCCACGAGTGCGCGCCGCCGACGAGCAGCGCATTGCCCTTCGTGCTGTCGAGATAGAACGGCAGCACCGGGCGCTTGCCGTCGTTCTGCTGCCAGACCGAGGCGGCGCCCGGTTGCGGGATCGTCAGGCGGTCGCCGAAGCCGCGCACGCCGGGCATCGTGCCGAAATAATGATCGAACGAGCGGTTTTCCTGCATGAAGATCACGACGTGCTGGACGTCGTTGATCGTCCCCGTCTGGTTGTTGGCGGGAATCGCGAGCGCGCGCCGGATCGCCGGCGGGAACATCGAGAAGGCCGTGCCGGCAGCAGCGGCACGGAGAAACGAACGGCGGTCGATGGAGGTCATGATCGAGAAGGAATGTCGTCCCGGAAAGGCGCGCGCGTCACGGCGCGCAGCGCAGCTGCGAGTTCAGCAACGGCGACGGCAGCGCGGCCGTGCCCGACGCCGCGCACGGGCCGGCGCCCGGCAGCGCGACGATCGGCACCGGCGCGCTCGCGCCGCCCGCACCGGCCGGCGCCGCATTCGCCTTCGCGGCGCCGGCGGCCGTGCTGCCCGAATCGTCGCCGCCGCACCCGGCGACCAGCGCGCTCAGCATGCAGGCCGCGAGCGCGACGCGCACGCGGCGCAGATTTGCGATGGTCATGTCGGCACTCCGTCAGTGAAGGATCGTCGACAGCGGCTTGCCCGAGCCCGCGACCGACTGCAGTTCGGCTTCGGTCACGACGCGGTTCCACATCGCGACGTCGGAGAAGCTCTCGACGTTCGGCTTGACCGTCGTGCACGCGTTGACCGTGTAGCCGCCGCTGTAATGGCTGGCCGGGTAGCCGCACGCGAGCATGTGGTACTGGCCGGTGCCGTCCTCGTTCACGCCGAAGGTCTTCGTGCCGAGGCCCGGCAGCGCGGCCACCGACACCGTGAGCGGCGTGCTCTGCTTCTGCTCGCCGAGCACCGGGTCGAACGTGTAGGCCGTCATCGTCTTGCCAACCGTGTCGATCACGAACGCCGCGTACACCCACTGGTTCGCGGTCACGCTCATCGTCTTCAGGTCGTTGCGGTTGGTGCCGTCGCCTGCGTTGTACTGGAGGTTGCAGGTGCCCGACGGCGCGCCCGACGCCTGCGGGAACAGCCCGATCGCGATCCCCGCGTTCTTGCCGCTCTGCCAGTTCTTGTTCGCGAACACCGGCGTGCCGAAGCCGACCACGTCGGTGCACGGCGTCTTCAGCCACATGCCGATCGTGAACTGCGCCTGCGTCGCGATGTCGGCGTTCTGCACGAGTTTGTAGCCGTCGTAGCCGTTGGTGTCGACGGTCTGCGTCGTTACCTGCAGCGCCTGGCCGCCGAACGGATCGGCGACCAGCGAGCCGCCGTTCGCGGCGGCCGGGAACGGGCCCATCGTGCTCGCGTTCAGCGCATCGACGGCCGGCAGCGCGCCGAACGGGTAATACGACGCGAGGCCGTTCTTCAGCGTCGCCGCGAGCGGCGGCGGCGGCGGGGGCGGCGGCACGTACGCGATCCGCACGATGCTGCCGAGCGGCGCGCCGCCTGCCGTCACCACGTAGTCGAAGCTGTAGGTGCCGGCCGCGGTCAGGCCGAGATTGCTGTCGGTATAGGTCGTCGTGCCGGCCGGCAGCGTCGCGATCTGCTGGCCCGCGCGGTACACCGCGATCGCGCCGCTCGCGGGCGCGGCCCACGTCAGCACGACGCTGTGGCCGTCGGTGCTGGCCGTACCGGCGAGCTGCGACACCGGTTGCGCGCCGATCAGTTCGCCGCCATCCATTTCATACGCGGACGACGCGGGCAGCGTGCCGAACTGCGCGAGCACGGTCGGCGCAATGTCCGCGATGCTGGCGCGCGCGTGCAGGTCGGCCAGCGACGCCGGCTGCGCGGCGCTGCCGAGGCGGCCGTTGTCGGCCTGGTTCATCGCGATGAAGGTCGTCGATTCGGACAGCAACGGCAGCCCGTCGCTGCCGCCGGCCGCGTTCAGGCCATGGCCGCCGGTGACCACGACCAGCCAGTTCTCCTTGTTGCGCTTCGCCGTTTCGGCGACGAGCGCGCCGACGGACGCGTCGAGCTGCTTCAGCGTGTTCGCGTACGCGGCCGCGCCGAGACCGTAGTTCAGCGCCGCATCCTGCGCCGAGTGGTATTGCGCGACGACGAGCGAGTACCCCTGCTGGATCATCGTGGTGCTTTGCTGCGTCACGCAGCTGTCGACCGCCGCACAATTCGCGAGCGTGTCGAGATTGCCCGCGTTGCGGCCGGCCGTGAGCAGTGCGGCGAGCGCCGGCGACCCGACGGCCGCGCCGAGCAGGCCCGCGTTCGCGGTCTTCAGCGTGTCGAATGCGGTCGGCGCCTGCAGCGCCTGGTTCGGTGCGTCGGACAGCACCTGATGACGATTGCCCCAGGCACCCGTGAGCAGCGTGGCCCAGCCCGGCGTATCGAGGTTCGGCTGCTGCGACAGCAGGCCGTTCACGCCGCCGCTGTAGGCTGGCGCAATATGCAGCTTCGCGAGGTTCGGCAGCGTGCCGCCGGCGATGCCGGCCGCGAGCGCCGCGTATGTGACGCCGTCGAGCTCGATCACGAGCGCGCGGTTCGCGACTTGCTGGCCCGGCGGCGTACCGCCGTTGCCCTTGCCGTTGTCGGTGCCGCCGGCCGCGTTCGTCGATGTGCCGGCCGCGCCGCCCGTGCCATCCATGTTGCCGCCGCACGCGCCGAGCGCGCCGACCAAGGTCAGCCCGCACAGCAGCCGAGCGAGAGTGGTCTTCTGCATGTTTCCCCCTGACTGGAATGTCCGGACACGCCCGGAGATCTGCCCGGATTCTGCTCAGGGGATGCGATGCGCGTATTTCGTTTTGCAGAAGCACGCCGATACAGGTATCAGTTTTTTTGGGGCGTACCGGGCCGGGCGGCGTATCCGGCCCGGCCGTGGAAACGTTACCGCCCGTCGCCGAGCGAGCCGAGAATCCGGTACGCGGCCTTCACGCGATCCTCGATCGGCACGTTGCCGTTCGCGAGCATCACGATCGCGATCCGCTTCGCGGGGACGAACGCGACATACGTGCTGAAGCCGTTGGTCGAGCCCGTCTTGTTGATCCATGTGTTCGGATTCGGCGCAAGCGGCGGCTTGATCGCGCTGGCCGGCGTCGCGTTGAACAGCATCGGCGGCGCATTGCCTTCGATCAGCGTCGGCAACGCAACCGGATACGGATACTGTTCCCAGATCAGGTCCTGCGTCAGCGGCCCCGCGCTGAAATAGCCGGTATGCGTGCGCTCGATCGCGCGCTGCAGCCGCGGCGACGTCTGGATCAGGCCCATGTTCGCCTGCACGAAACGCAGCAGGTCGGCCGCCGTGGTCCGCACGCCATACGCCGGCTGCCACAGCATGCCGGGTGTCATCCGGGTCGGTTTGCCATCCTTCGCATAGCCCTGTGCATAGTCGGCCTGACGTGCGGCCGGCACGTTGATGTACGTATGCATCATCCCGAGCGCGGGGAAGAGCCGTTGCTCCATCAGCACCGCGAAATCCTTGTGCATCGCCTTCGCGGTGAGATAGCCGAGCATCCCGATCGCGACGTTCGAATAGGTGCGGCGCGTGCCCGGCGCATACGCGGGCCGCCACGCGTCGAGATAACGCATCAGGTCCGCGTCGTTGCGGATGCTGTCCGGCACCTGCAGCGGCATACCGCCAGGCGTATGCGTGCCGAGATTGAGCAGCGTGACGACGCCGAACGGCTTGCCCTGCAACGCGGGCAGGTATTTGCCCGCCGGGTCCGCGAGCGACAGTTCGCCGCCCTCCTGCGCGTCGGCCGCCAGCGTCGCCGTCATCGTCTTGCTGACCGAGCCGATCTCGAACAGCGTGTCGCCGGTGACGGGCTTGCCGGTCTGCTTCGACATCACGCCGTAATCGAACACGTAGGGCTTGCCGTCGGCGACGATGCCGACCGCCATGCCGGGAACGGCGTACTGTTTCATCAACGGCGCGATATGGCGGGTCACGGTATCGTGGAGGTCGTCCTGCGTGACGGCGGCCGCGCGGCCGGCCGTCGCGGTGGCGCATGCGGCGACGAACAGGGTCGCGGCGAAGCGTGTCGCGTTGAATCGCATGGTTGCGGTTCCTTTGATTTCTGATGGTTGCATGGACAACAGATCCGGCCGCGCCGCGCGGAAGATGCGGCGGCCGGCCTGTCGAAGCAGGACTATCCGCTACCGGCCGGCCGCCAACAATCGACGATAAGTTGCGCGAGCCTAAAGAAAAACTTATGAGATATGCCGGGCGCGGGATTGCATCGCTGCACGCGCAAGGCCGTCCGCCCGTTTGCCGGGAAAATCGGGCGCTTTTAACCGCATCGAATCCGGCCGCCGAATGGCGCTCCATCGAAAATCGAAGAAAAAGAGACAAGCCTGGTCAGATCCGCCCATGTCGGCGCACCGCGCGATTGATTCACCCGCATGGATCGAAGTAGACTCGCGGAAGCAAAAAAATAGAATCCATCCTGAGAGAAACAATGAATCGCCATTCGCTGATCGCCCGCTCCCGCGTCATTGGCTACCGCGCGGCCGCGTGATTTTCACGCATCGACCGCCCCGAACCGGAACCCGCAACGCCGCCGCGCTTGTCTTGCGCGCCCGTTCGCCGTTTCGCCCTTGAGCCGAAAGAACCGCCAGGGTCCCGTGCGCGTTGCCCGCGCACGCCCTGCCTGACCGGAGAGTGACCCCGTGACCGAAACCGTGGGCGCGTCCGCCTACCGGCCGCGCGATGTCGTCAATGCGCCCGACATCAAGGCGGCCATCGCCCGCCGCAGCGCCGAGCGCGGCGATCCGGCCGACATCCTCGCGTGGCTCGGCAACCATTTTTTCCGCTGGGTCGTCGGTGCGTTCGAGCAGGCGCAGCCGCTCGATTCGCTCGCCGATTACCGCTTGCACGCCGGCGCCGACCGGCCGGCGCCCGACTGGCTCGTGCGCCGGTTCCGCGCGCAACCGGCATCCGGCGCGACGGTCGATGCAGCACCGCCGCCGGCCACCGAACCGGCACCGCTCTACTTCATCGATCCCGAACACCTGCTGCTGATCGACCGCGAGCGCACGCTGGTCGAATTCCTGCGCTCGCGCGCCGGCACGCGGCTCGCACAGAAACTGCAGCGCATCACGTGCACGATGGCGCTCGAGATGTGGGAGCGCGAGCACCAGCGGATGCAGGCGCGCCGCGACAAGGGCTGGGTGCCGAGCAGCGGCCTCGCGCTGCGCGAGGTGCTGCGCACGCCGAACGGGATCGTCTTCGAATTCGCCGGCGATCATGCGGCGCTGCGCGAGGAACTCGCTTACGAGTCGTACTACATGCAGCACTGCCTTGGCCAGTTCGCGGATCGCCGCCGGCTGCGCGGCGGCTACGGCGAGCAGTACGCGCAGGCCGCGCAGGAGGGCCGGCTGCGCCTGTTCACGCTGCGCGGCGCGGGCAACCAGCCGCACGTGACGATCAGCCTGCAGGTGGCCGGCAACGGCCTGCGCATCGACCAGATCAAGGGCAAGCAGAACCGCCACCCGGTGCGCCGCTATGCGGACGACGTCCGCCAGTTCCTGCGCGCGCTCGGGCCGCGCGGCGAGCGTCATCCCGATTGCGAGGGCATGGGCCTCGTGTTCGAACCGGACGCGCCGGGCGCGGCCGCCGGCGCATGGACCTTCGTCACCGACGTGCGCTCGCCCGACCATCTGCTGAGCGTGATGAGCGAGAACTTCCACCTGATCGAGCACTTCGCACAGCCGCCGGCCGCGCTGCAGTGGCTGCTGCTGCGCAACGCGCCCTATGCGCTCGGCCAGCTGCGACAGATCGATCCGGCCGTCGCGGCGGCCGCGCGCCATGCGCTGCCGGCCGATGCGCTGCCGGCCACGCGCGAACCCGATACACCGCCGGCCACGACCGCTTTCGAGATCGAAGGCATCGCGATCGATCCCGCGCTGTGCGCCGCGTTCGCGCTGCGTGCGCCGGCAGACGGGGGCCCGTCATGCTGAAACTGCTGATCGGCGTCGCCGTGCTGTGGCTCGTGTGGTACGTGTGGCGATCGTTCCGGGCCGCCGCCCGGATGGTGCGCGAAGTCGACGCCGACCAGGCCGCGGGGGCCGACGCCGCGGTAGCGGTCCGGCAGACCACGGCGGTCAAGCTCGCCCACACGCTGGCCGAGCAGGCGCCGCCGAACCGCCGCCGCTGGTCGCTCGCGCTTGCCGACATCCTGCTGATCCGCAACGGGCTGCGCTGCGATTGCGACGACCTCGTCTACGCGCTGCCCGACCCGCAACGCGAACAGCTCGCGCGCCAGTTACGGCGCGAACTCGACCTGCCGGCCGACCTGCCCGAGTGGCAGATCGTACAGCGCGTGCCGCCGATCCTCGCGGGCTGGATCCGTGGCGTCGGCCGCTCGCACGAAGGCTTCTACGAACAGCTCGCTGCCGACGGGCGCGTGCGCGACGCACTCGCTTTCGACTGCGCACGCACCGCGTTTCTCGTGCGCTGCATCGCACTGCTCGGCTGGACGTCCGAACAGCACGCGTGGGTCGTGTTGCTGCTCAATGCGCAGCGCGCGCAGGACAGCTTCGACAGTTGGGAAGACTTCGGGCTCGCGTATGCGCGGGCCCGCCAGCACTGGCTGCGCGGCAGCGGCCAGGACGGCCCCGCGTCGTCGCGCGCCACGCAGGAAGTGCGCGAGCACCTGCGCAATCCGTCCGGAAACTGGCTTTCGCTGCCGTGGAAGCGCTACCGCATCTTCGATCCCCAACCCGTTTCGTCATGACCACCGACACCGACATGTCCTCCGCTCCCGCCGCCCTGATTCCGCCCGCGAAGTCCCGCTGGTTCATCTGCGACGTCGACGCGCTGTTGCGCGCGGGCGAGTTTGCCGCGCTCGACGCACAGCTCGACGCCGCACTCGCCGCCAGCTTCGCCGACCGCACGGCCGAAGCGCTGTATGTCGACGCGCTGCCTGCCGACGTGCAGCCGTGCATCGACGCCGGCGCCGAGGGCCTCGCGCGCCTGCGCGCATGGCAGGCCGCGAGCCCGCGCTCCGCGCACGCGTGGCTGTGCGAAGCGCATTACTGGCACCACTGGGCCTACGAATACCGCGGTTCCGGCTGGGCCGAGACGGTGACCGAAGCCGGCTGGATCTGCGCGCATGCGTGCGCCGCGATGACGACCGTCGCCGCGCTGCGCGCGCTGGTGCTCGCGCCGACGATGTGGGCCGCGCCGAAGGTGATCTTCACGAGCGTGTCGTCGTTCGGCGAGCCCGAATGGCTCACGCAGCTCGTGCGCGAGCGCCGCTGGCCCGTCACCGAACTGCACCTGAACGTCGGCGCCGAAGACGAAGCCACGCGCGCCGAACTGCAGCGCATGCTCGCGCGTTCGGGATTGAATCCCGACGTGCCGGTCGCATGCCCGGCGGAATTTCCCGAAGCGCTGCCCGGCCCGGTCCAGGGCAAGAAACTGCGCAAGGAGAAGTGGTACTGGATGGAAGCGACGCTGCACGTCCACCCGAAGCTGTTCTTTCCGATGCGCACGTTCATCTGGTACATGCAGCCGCGCTGGGGCGGCTCGCACGACCACGTCCGCGCGTTCGTCGATTCCGATGCATGCGCACACCTCGATGCGGTCGAGAAGGACCGGCTGCGCCACGAGATCTGGCGCGACGATTACGCCGGCAATACGCTCGATTCGGATGACGACGAAGACGACGTGCGCCGCGCGATGGCCGCGACGCTCGCACGCGCGCAGGCCGCGCTGCATCCGTATCACCGCTGGGAGACGCTGCACTGGCTCGCCTACAGCCATTTCAAGCGCAACGAGTACGAACAGGCCTACGCGCGGCTGCAGGAAGCCGAACGCAACGAGCCGATCGACGACAACCGTGCGATGGCGATAGGCTTGCGGCTGACGCTCGGCCTCGACCCGCAAGGCAGCTGGCTGACCGGTGCGATCGAACGGGCCTCCGACGCGCGCGCGTGCACGTCGGCGATGATCCTGCGCGGTTATGCCCATCGCACCGGCATGTTCGGCTTCGCCCAGGACGACGTGCGCGGCGACGCGTGGCTCGAAGCCGCACGCTTGAACGAGCCCGGTTCGCTCGCCTGGAACCAGCTCGCCACCGCCATGGAATACGAAAACCGGCGCCCCGCCGATGCCGTCGCACTCTGCCAGCTCGGCTACGAGGCAGGCGGCGATTCGTGCGACTACCTGCTCGGCTGCTTCTACAAGGAAGGCATGCACGTCGCGGCCGACCCATATCGCGCCGCCCACTACTTCCGCGAGTCGATGGACGCCGGCGGCAACATGGCCGCGTACCGGCTCGGGTACACGTATCACCACATCGGACTCAACAGCACGGACCTGGCCGAACGCGCGCGCATGCAGGTCGAAGCCGTCGAGGCCGCGCGCAAGGCGCACGAAATGGGGCACACGGACGGCCTCGAGTGCATGCTGATGTTCATCGGCGACATCGAGGATCATGCGTCGCGTCACCGCTATGTCGATGAACTGCGCAGGCATGCCGAAGGCGGCCACCCGGCCGCGATGGCCGCGCTGTCGTTCTTCCTCGCCGACATCAACGACAAGGCGCTGTACGACTATCGCAACAGCGTGCGCTGGATCATGGGTGCGCAGGCCGTCGCGCCGGACGACGAATACGTGCTCAACATCACGCGCATCGCCCACGAGGACGGCATGCTCGGCAAGCTGCGCTACAAGCTGCAGCGCAAGCAGATCAAGGCGCACGAGATCCCCGGCGCCGACAACGCGATGGTCTGACCACGACCGGCGCATGCGCCCGCTCGCCGGCGGGCGCGTGCGTCACGCCGGCAGCCGGCCGAGAAACGCCAGCATCGCCGCGTTGAATCGCGCCGGCCACTGCAGCGGCGCGAAATGGCTCACGCCGGGCAGGATCGTCAACGTCGCGCCCGGAATCGCATGCGCGAGGTACGCCGCATGCTCGGGCCGGATGAATTCGTCGTGTTCGCCCTGCACGATCGCAACCGGCACGGCAATCGCCGCGAGATCCTGCGCGGTGTAATCCGGTTGCGTGCGCATCATTTCGCTGACGGCCGCGACGAACGCGTCGAACCGGTCCGGCGTCGCCGACAGTTGCGCATAATCCTTGCGGTGCCGCGCGAAGCAGCGGTCGATCAGCGGGCTCGGCACCATCTCCTTCGTGCCGCCCGGATCCATGTTGCACGCGAAGAAGAACACGCCGGCCGCGCGTTGCGGCGCACGGGCGGCCAGCACGAGCGCGATGCACGCGCCGTCGCTCCAGCCGACGAAGCGTGCGCGGTCGACGTGCAGCGCGTCGAGGACCGCGAGCACGTCCGACGCCATGCGTTCGTACGAATAGGGTTGGTCGTCGCGCGTGCTGCGGCCGTGGCCGCGGCTGTCGATCACGATCGCGCGGTAGCCGGCCGCGAGCAGCGCCGGCACCTGGTTGCCCCAGTTGCCGCCGTGACCGAGGCCGCCGTGCAGCAGCACGACCGGCGGCCCGTGGCCGAACGACGCGTGCCAGATGCGCGCGCCGTCGTGTTCGAGCCATCCTTGCGCATCCGCCGCCGGCAGCGGCGTGCCGCCTTGTGCGTCGAAGCGGACGAGTTCGTCGTCGGGTTCCGCATTCATCGTTCAGCCGTCCTTTCGAGGGAGACGAGCTTGCGATTGTAATGCGTGCGGCCGACGCGGCCGTGGTCGCTCAGGCGTGCGTCGACACCAGCCCGCCCGACGACGAGCCGCCCGATTTCTCGAGCGCCGACGCGAGTTGCGAAATCGCCGTCGCGAGTGCCGCCGAGATCGCGCTCGCTTCCGCGCTCAGCGACTGTTGTTCGACGGCCGCGGACGGATCGTCCTTCGCGCGCTGGGCGGCGGCGGCCATCTGGCGTTCCAGCGTCGCAAGCTGTTTCTGCAGCCGCTCGATCAGCGCCTTCAACTGCGCGACCGCCGGGTCTTCCGACGATGCGCCCGCCGCGCCTAGCGTTTCGCCGGTGGCGCCGGTCGAATCCTTCGCGTCGGTGGTACCGGTCGCCCCGTTGGCGCCGGTCGTGCCGGTGGGCCCCGTCGCGCTCGTGGCATCCGTTGCGGCGCCGGTGAATGACGTCGCGGCGGGCGCGTTTGCGTTCGCGTTTGCGCTCATGCCGCTGTCCGCCAGCGGGGATCGCGTGGTGGTGGAGAAATCGATCTGCATCGTGTCGGTCCGTGTGTCGTTAGCGAATCGTGACAGAAGGCGGGAATCGCCTTCCAACTCGTTTACGGCATTCGTCACACGAAACTTGAGTATCGGGGTCGAACGGATATCGGCGCGATTGCCGCATTTTCATCGCGAAAGGGCCAGATTCGCGACACGGCGGCGCTGGTAAAATTGCGGCTTCGCTGGCTGGATGCGCACATCGGCCGCCTCCGGGCCCGAACGCGCAACGCCGCCGGCTTCGACTCCCGCCCTTTCGGGCGCGGCATGCCGCGCGTGCCGACGCCGCCGTCTCGGCTGCGCGGGTCGCCTTTTTCCGTCCGTCTGCGCCCCCGCTCGCCCGTTCGAGCGGCGAACGCCGTGCGGCACGCACCCACTGCATCACGCATTCGAGGAACACACGATGGCCCGCATCGGCGCCTTCTGCATCACGACGTGGCTTGCCGCGGCAATTCTCTACTTCGGTCAGCACTCCGTCGCGATGATCGTGCTCAGCGGCGTCGTCGTATTCGGCGGGTTCGATTTACTGCGTCCGTAGGCGCGGTCACGCGGCCCCATGACACCTGGCAGGCTCGCCCGATCGCTCAACCCCGGAAGGGGGGCCGGTCAGCCGGTATCGCGCCGCCCGCACCGGCGCCGTTGCGATCCGCGACGCACGCATGCGCGATCGACATCGCGTCGTCGAGCCGCGCGATGATGTTCGTCGCCATCTCATGGCTGATCCACAAGCCGTGCACTTCGTCATCCAGCGCCTGCTTCAGCGCGCGGATGCGCAGCTCCTGCAATGTCTCCACGCTTTATTCCCCGATTGGGCCCGGTATCCGGAAACGCGCAGCGGATGAACGACGGGCGACCCGCCCCGGCGTTCACCGTCCCGCCGCATCGTGCGCACGCCCGGCTCAGCATGCCGCGAACGTCGGCACCGCCGGGTCGATCGCCAGCGCACGCTCGTTGAAGACGACCGGCACGCCGCCGAGCCCCAGCCTGCAGTTCGGACGATCGAGCCGCCACCCGTCGATCCGCAGCGCGACGCGCGACACCGGTGTGCCGCCCGCATGCGGCAGGTCGATCGTGATCTGCCGCTTCGCGCCCGGCACCAGGTTCAGGTAGTTGTCACTGTAGAACGCGGGCAGGATGCGCGCGCCGATCGACGGGTCGAACGCCTGCAGGTGAGTCATCAACGCGACGCCCGCACCGACGTTCGCGACGTTGACCGTGATGCGCGTCGTCACGTCATCGGCCTCGGCCGACGTCGCACTGACGGAAACGGCCGCGCCCGGCATCGAGTCGAGCGACGTATACGACGTGTCTCCGCCGTCGCGCTGCCGCCAGTAGACGTTCTCCGCGAGCGGATTGCCGCCCGGATCGGTCAACGCGAGCGACACCATGCACACGTCGGATTTCGCGGCGGCCATTGCCGCCTTCAGGTTCGCCACCACGCGATACGACGCCTTCGCGACGCCGCCGGCATCGGCCGTGGCGCGGCTGCTCAGCGTACCGTCCAGGTTGTACACGCGCATCTCGACGCTGCCGGCCACGGCCGCGCCCGTATGGTTCGCGATCGTCACGTCGGCGGTATTCGCGTCGAGGATCGCGTTGACGCGACGGCACCCGTGCTGCACCGCGAAAAACGACGCATGTTCCTCGAGATCGTGGCTGTACATCTGCCACACGAAGCTCGGTTGCGACGGGTTCGTCATCCACATGATCACGCCGGTGGCCGGCGACGTGATCTTCCCGGCCACCGGGCCGATCATCACGGCCGCATTCGCCTCGTAGATCGAGCGGATGCACTCGTAGTTCATCATCTGCGCCTTGCGCACGAAGTCGGCGAGATTGCGGATCGCGCCGTAGCGCAGCGCCGTCATCGCGATGTAGCCGGCGCCGCCCTGCTTGCCGACCTGATAGTAGTACGCACCGTTGCCGTTCATGTCGCGATCGGCCCAGAAGTCGTCCGGACACTCGTACGAACCGGGCGGCAGCATCGACTCGACGCATTCGAGTGTCGGGATCGAGTGCGAGCCGACTTCGTTGTGAAACGCGACCGACGTCGTGCCGTAGCCGCGGCTGAACGCGGCCTGCGGCGACGCCCAGTTGTACGGCCCGCCGGACGAGTAGCCGTTCACCGCACCGGCGCCCGTATCGCCCGCCGAACTGGTGAGGCACAGGCGTTGCGGATCCAGCTCGGTGACGAGCGCGTCGAGCCCCTTGACGAGCGCCGGCGGCGGCGCGCCTTCGTTGCCGCCGCACCAGAGCAGGATCGACGGACGATGACGGTGGCGCGCGATCACGTCGCGGATGTTGTCGAGATCGCGCGGCACGTTGGCGGCGCCCGAGCCGTCTCCTTCGGTCGAGAAGAAGAAGTCCTGCCAGACGAGGATCCCGTAGCGGTCGCACGCATCGAAGAAATCGTCGCTCGTACTCTGTCCGTTCCAGTTGCGGATCAGGTTGAGATTCGCATCGCGATGCAGTCGCACCTGGTTGAACAGCCGTTCGCGCGGAATGCGCTTCAATGCTTCGTCGAGCCCCCAGTTGCCGCCCATCACGAGAATCGGCAGGCCGTTGACGGTGATGCTCAGCTGCGTGCCCATGCCGATGTCGCGCGAATACTCGATGCGGCGCAGGCCGACGTTCAGCGTGCGCGCATCCGACAGCACGCGTCCCGCCTTGATGCCCACCGTCACCGCGTAGAGGTTCGGCTCGCCATACCCGTTCGGCCACCACAGGCGCGGCTGCCCGATCGACAGCGCCGCGATATCCGACGACGTGAGCGACACCTTCGTCGTGGTAGTCGATGCGGGAATCGCAATGTCGTGGCTGAACGTCACGCCGGTGCCGATGCTGCCGACGAGCGTCGCGACGAGATCCTGACCCGAGCCGTTGTCCAGTTCGAGGTCGAGCCTCAGCTCCGCACGTGAAAGATCGGCAGACAGTGTATGCGCGACATTCAGTGCCGCGATGCGCACCGGGCCGGTCGTGAACCACGAGACCGGCTGCCAGATGCCGAGATTGCGGTCGGGGATCGTCGGCAGCCAGTCCCAGCCGGCCGAACAGAAAAACGTCGGGCCGTTCTTCAGCGTGACGCCGGTCGGGCCGCCGTTGCGGCCGCCGCGCGTCACGCCGCTCTTGTAGTTCGGCAGCAGCGGCCCTTCGGAGAAATCCAGCTTGACGACGCGCACCGCGAGATGGGCTGCGCCCCCCGCCTGCGGCACCAGCCGCGAGATGTCGAACGTGCCGTGCTTGAACGCGCCTTCGAGCCGCCCGACGAGCGCGCCGTTCAGCCAGATCTCGGCGCAGTAATTGACGCCACCGAAGGTCAGCCACAATCGCTGCCCCGGCTGCCGGGCCGGCGCCGCGAACGTCGTCCGGTACCAGTAGTCGGTGTCCTTCAGCATATCGGGAAGGGTGTTCGTGACGATGCGGCCGTAGAACGGATCGGGATACTTGCCGTTGACGATCATGCTGTTCAGCACGGTGCCGGGCACCGTCGCGGGCGCCATGCCCGTCACGCCGCCCGCGCCCGACAGTTGCGCACCGGTCGCACCCGGCAGGCTGCTCGCGGACGCGAACGTCCAGTTCTGCGCGAGCTCCTGCGTGGCCAGCAGGCTGTGTTCCGGGTCGGCCGGCACGGCGGGCACCGTGGGCGTGATCGTCGCCGGGCCATCGGTGCCCGGCGTGCCCGCCGGGGAATCGATATCGCCGTTACAGCCTGCGAGCCAGCTCGTGCCGACCAGCGCGGCGCTGTAGGACAGGAATTTCCGGCGTTCTTTCGATTTCACTTGGTTATCCTCCCTGATTGCGTCGTCTCGACCGACGCACCCGGGACGCTATCCCGAGCGCGCCCCGGTTGGTTTATCGCGTGCTCGCCTGCTGCTGCATGCGCATCGCGGCCGACGGGCCGCCGGCCGTCATGCGCGTGTAGTCCGCGTTCGGCCCGGACGGCGGTGTCAGGTTGTCGGCGGCCGCCCATTGCGTCGGCGTCGCGGACAACGCATAGCGCATCGTTCCGCCATTGGCGATCGTGCCGAGCGGCAGCCAGGAACCCGCGTAATCGGCGCCGTTCACCTTCAGCGACTGGATGTACGCGAACGACGGACGGCCCGACGCATCCATCGCAACCTGCTTGTCGCTGTCGAGCCGCAGCGTCTTGCCGTTGCCGAGCCAGACGGTGATCCCGCCGAACTGCGGCGTGGACAACGCGAGCCCTGCTTCCGACGGAATGACCGGGAACATGCCGAGCGCCGCCCACACGTACCAGCTCGACGTCGCGCCCATGTCGTCGTTGCCCGGCAGCCCGTCGCGGCCGGTCGTGAACGCCTTCGACATGATGATCGGCAGGATGTACTGCGCACCGCTCGGTTGCCCGGCCCAGTTGTATCCCCACGGCGACTGGAACGACGGTTCGTTGCCGATATAGAGGTTCGTGGACGATTCGCCGCCGTTCAGGTCGGCGGAGCCCGGCACGGTCGAGAACGGCGTCGTGACCGCAAACAGGTTGTTCAGCCGCGTGACGGCCGCCTGCTTGCCGCCGATCGCGTCGATCAGCGCGGTCCAGTCCTGCGCGAAGGTCCAGAAGTAGTTCGGTTCCGTCGATTCATGGAACGAACCCTGCACGAGCGTACCCAGTGTGCCGGGCGCCGAACCGGACGGCGGTGCGTTGCGCGCGGCGATCACCTTGTTCGTGTAGTCGAAGATGTTGCGCCACCATCCTGCCCGCGTGTACAGCGTGCCGATGTTGTCCGGCGTCACGCCGACCGACGGCGCGTTCAGCACGCTGGCCGGCAGCGCCTGCAGGAACGCGGCGGCCGAGCGGTCGCTCAGCACGCGCTCGATGGTCGCGGACGACGAGTGGCCGTCATCGCTTTGCGACAGGTAGTGAGCCGTCAGGAAATTGGCGAGTCCCGCCGCACTCGTGCGGTCGTTGCACGCGCTCGACGGATCGAATACGGACTGCTTCGTCAGCCGCGCGGCCGACACCAGATCGAAATCGGTTGCGCCGAACTTGTACGCGCCGGCAATCACGTTCAATGCATTGTCGCCCGCCATCGGCGTCGAGTCGTCGCTGCCGTCGACCCAGTGCGGGAACGCGCCGCACTGCAACGCGTCCACGACCAGCGACTGCATCATGTCGCTCGATTCCTTCGGCGCGAGCATCGCCAGCAACTGCGCCTGCGACCGGTACGTGTCCCACAGCGAGAAGCCCGTGTAGTGATTGCCTGCGCCGCCCTGCGAACCATCGGCGCGCCGGAACGCATAGTCGCCGACCTTCGCCGTCGCGCGCGCCGGAATGGTGCCGGTCTGGTCGACCGACTTCGGATAGCTGCCGTCCGCGTTCCTCGGCTGGCGCATGCTGCGGAATTCGCCGTTCGAGTCGCTATAGAGCGTCGGCGTGCCGAACACGCGATAGAGCGCGGTGTAGAACTTCGTGAGGTTCGACTTTTGCGTCGCGTCCAGCACGGCGGGATTCGCGGCCTGGTCGATCTGGATCGTGTTGAGCCGGTCGTTCCACAGGCCGGATGCGTTCGTGCGGGCATCGTCGAACGCGAGTTTTTCGCCCTCGGCTTTCAGGTTGGCCTGCGCGTTCCGGATGCTCACCGACGAGATCCCGACCTTCACGGTAACGGTCCGGTCCGCATCGGTCAGGTCGAACTGCAATGTCGCCGCGCCGTTGCTGGCGGTGTTCACCGACGACGTGCCGGCCTGCTTGCGCAGCGGCTTGTCGAAGGTCGCGTAGAAATACACGGGCGCATTCCACACCGTGCCGTACGGCGTGCAGAATGCCGGCGCCACGGCCTGCCCGCTCATCGACTTGCCGTCGCTCGCGAGCGCCAGCGCGACGTTGTTCGCGGTGACCTTCGTGCTGCCCGAATCGCTGTTGCCGTTCAGCTTCGCATCGATCGAGAAGAAACCCTTGTCCTTGTTCGGATACGTGAAGCGTGCGAGCCCGGAGCGCGCGGTCGCGCTCAGCTCCGTCACGATGCCGTTCGCGAGGCGCACCTTGTAGTACCCCGGCTGGGCCGTTTCGTCCCCATAGCTGTACCCGATGCCGACCGGCCGCCCGCCCGATGCAATCGCCGTCGCCGCATCGGTCGGCAGCATCGCGACCGTGCCCTGCCCCGGGCAGCCGACGCCGCTCAGGTGCGTGACGCTGAAGAAGTCGATCGTGCCGCCCGAGCCGCCCGACGACAGGTAACCGCCCGAGCCGTTGAAGTTGTAGCGCGGCGTGTTCGGCCCGAAGTTCACCATGCCGAACGGCACCATCGCACCCGGGCTCACGTTGCCCGCGTAGCCCGAGTCCGCGTTGACCTGCGTGCCGATGAGCGGGTTGACGAACTGCGTCAGCTGCATGTTGGCACGCGTGGGCGTGGACGGTTGCCCTGGTTGCGACGGCTGGCCCGGCTGCCCCGGTTGCGATGGTCCCGAAGTCGACGGCACGTCTGCGCCGCCATTGCTGGCGGTCACGGTACCGTTCACGTCGTCGCCGCCACACGCGGCAAGCGCTGCACAGGTCAGCGCAGAGACGATCAAGAGTCTTGAATTTTTCATTTTTCGTTTAGTACCTTTGATTAAACGAATCATCCGGCGGCGATGCTGTTCCGCCGCGCCGCCAGGCTTGCGGCCTTGCGCGGCGCGACGCCGTCTGCCCCACCCAATCGGCGTCGCGCAGACTTCCGCTTGCGAATGCCCGGCGCCGGCCGCTGCCGCGGCGACCGTCGCCGGCCTCCTCCGTCATCCGGCGCGCTATCGCGCGGCCGGCGATTTGCCCCATGCCGACGGCGTGTCGTCCAGCCCGAACGTGAGCGCGCCGCCGTTGCTTACCTGCGCGAAATCGATCCACGTGCCCGTCAACGGCGCACCGTTCAGCGCGGCGTTCTTCACGTAGATCGAACCGGGATGGTCGGTATCGATCGTCAGCGTCTTGCCGTTGCCGAGCCGGATCGTCGCGTGCGGGAACAGCGGGCTCGTCAGCGTGAAGCCCGGCACGGCCGGAATTTCCGGGTAGAGGCCGAGCGCGGCCCAGACGAACCAGCCCGACGTCGCACCTTCGTCGTCGTTGCCCGGCAAGCCGGACGCCGCGGTCGTGAACTGCTCGTCGAGAATCCGGCGCACGAGCGCCTGCGTCTTGTCGGGGCGGCTCGTCCAGTTGTAGAGCCACGGCGTCGCGAAGGCCGGCTCGTTGCCGATCCACAGATGCGGGCTCTTCGAACCTGCATTCAGGTACGTGTTGAACGTGTCGAGTCGCGGCACGACCGCCGCGTCGCCGCCCAGCACGCCCATCAGCCCCGGGATGTCGAACGGCACCATCCACGTGTACTGCTCGACGTTCCCTTCGATTTCATCGAACGAATTCGCGACCCAGCTGCCGTCGCTGTTGCGATCGGACAGGCGCGGCAGTGTCGCGCCCTGGCTGCCGGGCGCGGCCGGATTGATCACGTTCTTCCAGTTCGCCGACCGTGCGAGCAGCTTCGCGGCGTTGCCCGTGTCGCCGAGCGCTTGCGCGAAGCGCGAGATCGCGTAGTCGGTCGTCGCATATTCGAGCGTCGTCGACGCCGTGCCGCCGCTGTGGCTGCTGTCGACCTGGATCGACGCATCGGCAGGCAGGTAGCCGTACTTCCGGTACTGCGCGAGCCCCGGCAGCGCCGTGACACCCTTGCATGCGGTGACGGCGCCCGACGCCGTGTCGAGCATGATCGACAGCGCCTTCTTTGCATCGAAGCCCGTCGCACCGTACAGGTAGCTCTGCGCAATGAGGATCGGCACGTTGTCGCCCGGCATCACGTCGCTGCTCGTATTGCCTTCGACCCACTTCGGGAACGCGCCGCCGCACGTCCCGGCATCGTCGACGAGCGACTGCATCATGTCGCCCGCGGCCGCCGGCTTCAGCCATGCCACCAGCGGCATCAGCGAACGGTACGTGTCCCAGCTCGAGAACGTCGTGTAGTGGATGCGGTCCTTGCCTGCATTAGCGGTCTTGCCGCCCATCGTCAGGTAGTCGCCGTTCGCGTCGCTGAACACGCTCGGCGCAAGCAGCACGTGATACAGCGCGGTATAGAACTTCTTCAGGTTGCCGGCGCTGCCGCCCGTGACCTGGATCGCATTGAGCGCCTGGTTCCAGGTCGCATCGGCCTGCGCGGCGATCTGGTCGAAGGTCTGCGTGCCGCTCTCGCCGTCGAGGTTGTCCTTCGCGTTCTTCACGCTGACGTA
Organism: Burkholderia arboris; assembly: GCF_038723655.1. NCBI lineage: Bacteria > Pseudomonadati > Pseudomonadota > Betaproteobacteria > Burkholderiales > Burkholderiaceae > Burkholderia > Burkholderia arboris. The sequence continues at coordinate 1,174,290 of NZ_CP109823.1, read as the reverse complement.
CGAGATCCCGACCTTCAGGTTCACCGTCGACGGCGCACCGGACGACGACGCGAACGTCAGTTGCGCGCTACCGCTGCCGAGCTTCGCGGTAAACGGCTGGTCGACACGCGCATAGAAGTAGATCTTGTAGGTCTGCCCGCTGCTGCAGAAGCTGCCGCCCGTCATCGACCCCGACAGCGCCTGCGGATCGTTCGGGTCCTGCGCGATCGAGCCGCCCCACGACGCCGCGTTGGTCTTCGCCGCGAGATTGAGCTGCCCGCGCTGGCCGGCCGGCCATACGAAGCGCGCGATGCCCGAGCGCAGCGTGGCGCTCAGCTCGGTGCGAATGCCGTTGTCGAACGTCACGCCGTAGTAGCCGGGCCGCGCCGTTTCGTTCGCATGCTTGAACGCAGCCGGGCCGGATTGCCCCGCGACGGTCGGGAACACCGGCAGCGCGCCGCCCGCGCTGCAGCCCACGCCGCTCAGGTGCGTGAGGCTGAAGCCGGTGATGCTCGTCTGGCTGTAGTGATAACCGGGCGGGCTCCACGTGTTCGGCACGGACGGCGTGTCCGGCCCCCACTGAACCATCCCGGAGGGCATCGTCGCGGCAGGCGTCGTGAAACCCCCGAGCAGGTCTTCCGGAGCCGTATTCGCGATGTCGGGAACGAGCGGCGGAACCTGATCGGTGCCGATCATCGGATCGACGTACTGCGTCAGCTTCAGATCCTGCGCCACGGCAGGCACCGCAGGCGCGGCGGGCGTACCGGGAGACGCGGCAGGCGCGCCCGATGGCGCGACAGTCGTGTTCGCGGGCACCACGCCTGCGGCCATCGGCGCCGGCGTGCTGTCCACCGAATCGCCGCCGCATCCGGCGCCTCCTATCGCGACCGCGATGGCCGCCACTATCCAGCGTGCACTGTTCGTCAACGTAGGCCTCCTGTGCCGGGACTGTTTTGTGCTGCGTTCCCAGGGGCTTACAGTGCCGTAACAACTGTTTATTCACCACAAGAAGTTTCCCGAATTTTCAGTTTGTTTAACTAAACAATCGGGAGTTAAGTGGCTTTGGGTACACATTGCCGGCGCTTGTTGCGTTGCAGCGGGACGGGCGACGGACGTGCATCGACCGGCGCCCGGCGAATCCGGGCGCCATCGGCACTCAGGGATGCGAACGAATCGACGAGGCCGGCGTCAGCGCGGCAACGTCCTCAACGACGACGGCCCGCCCGTCAGCACGATCCGCTTGCCCGTATCGCGCAGCTTGCCGCCTTCGACCGCATACAGCGCAAGCTGTCGTTCGACGTTGAACTGCACGATCACGTGCCGGCTGTCGGCGGTAAACACGATGCCCTGCGCGGCTTCGCCACCGGGCAACTCGCTCACCTTCACGGCCTGTCCGTCGCGGATCGCGAACAGCAGCACCTTGCCGAGCTTGTGGCGGCCCGGGTTATCGGCCGTCAGGTTCGAGCCGTCCATCGCCTGCACGGCGATCCACTTCCCGTCCGGCGAGATCGCAACGCCTTCCGGCAGCGACGGCACCGTCAGGTACTGGACCGTGCGGAACGGCACGCGCGACACGTCGATCAGCGCGACCGAATCGGCGTCGCCCGCAAGCGTGCCCGTATAGCCCGGCAGCCCGGCGAGCCCGACGTTGCTGACGACGGCCCAGCGGTTGTCGCTCGACACGTCGATCGTGTAAGGCGCGACGCCCGTGCTCAGGCGCGTGCCGCTGTCGGTCACCTTGCCGTCGTCGACGTTCAGCACCGCGACGCCCTGCTCGTCGCGCAACGACACGAGCGCATGCTTGCCGTCGTGCGTGAAGCTGATCCCGGCCAGCCGCTTCTTGCCGATCTTCAGGTTGCCGTCGAGCGTCACGTGCGAGCCGTCGATGCGCAGGATCGACACGCTGCCGTCGACATTGGCGACGAGCGCGAGCCGGCCCGAGCGGTCGATCGCGATCCCTTGCGGATGCGTGCCGAGCTCGATGCGCGTGATCGCGGGCGGCGTGGTATCGAGGTTCACCACCTGCAGGAACGTGTCGAACACGAGCTGCTTCGCAGCCGTGTCGTAGCGCGTCGGCGCACCGACGAGCGCGAGCTTCGCGTCGGGCGTGATCGCGACGGCCTGCGGCGGCCCCTGGATGCCGTTCTCGACGTCGACCTGCAGCGCGACCTTCGGCGGGAACGTGCTGGCGTCGAGCAGCGTCAGCGTGTCGGCGGGCGGGGACGGCAGATAGGTGTCGCGGCCCTCGACGCGCTGGTACTTGCCGTCGTTGCCGGACACGATCCAGTCGGCGGCGTGCACGGCGACGGCCGTCGTGGCGAGGGTCAGCGCGGCGAGCAGGCGCGCGCTGCGCAGGCGGAAAGGATTCGATTGCATGGCGGTCGGTTCTCCGGATCGGTTGCGGACGCAATGGATTGCCCGGCCCTGCTGCTCGACGGGCCGGTGCCACCGCATGATGCCCGAAAGCGCGCGACTCCGGAGTCTCGCGCCCCGCTCCGTCAGGCCGCCGGCCGCGCGCCCGGCGACCACTGGGCGGCTTCGTCGAGCGGATACACGGGCCGCTCGAGCCGCGCGTAGCGGAACAGTCCGTAGTCCGAGCCCGTCACGCCGCGGCTGTCGCATTCGACCAGCGCGGCCGCGATCGGCACGAACACCGGCCGGCAGTACATCCGCGACTTCAACAGCAGGAAGCGCGCGCGGCGCGGATCGACGCCGACGCTCTCGAACACGCCGAGGTCCCACGGCTCCTGCGTCCGCTCGGTGACGACGAGCGTGGCCGTGCCGATATCGAGCACGGCCGCGCGGCCCATGTACGCGCGTTGCCCCGTGTAAGTCGGCCCCGTGATCACGTATTCGCCGTCGGTGATCGCACGCACGACGCCCGTCGCACGGAACGGCTCGCGCCGCACGCCACCGTGCGACGGCAGCCGGTTGCCGACCGGCACCGTGACGGTTGCGCCGACGCCCGCGTCGATCAGCGCGGCGACGGCTTCGGGGTCGCACAACGGCCCGCTGACGATGCCGTCGAGCCCGTGCGCGAGTGCCGCCTCGAGCAGGTCCATCGTGTCGCACGGGCCGCCCGACATGCAGTTGTCGCCGTGATCGAGCATCAGCACCGGGCGATCCGCGCCGTGCGCGAGCGCCGCAGCCTGCGCAACCGATTCGGCCAGCGGCGCGCTGCGATAGACGAAGTCGTCGCGCGCGTCCCAGATCTGCCGTGCGATGCGCTCGGCCACCGCGTCGGCCGCGGCGCGGTCGCCGTCGGCCACCACGATCACGCTGATGCATGGCGCGGGAATATCCGCGAGCGAGAAGCCGGGCAGCACCGATACCGCCAGCATCCCGTCGGCTTCCGCCGCGCGCGCGGCCTCCACCGCGCGCCGCATCGCGCCTTCCGCGCTCGCGCTGCGCAGCGTCGACGTCATCAGCGGCGGCTGCCGCCACGCGAGCACCGGCCGTGCGCGGCCTTGCAGCCGGTCGAGCAGCACGCGCGCCGCATGCTCGCCGGTCTCGAACATGTCGACGTGCGGATAGGTCTTGAAACTCACGATCACGTCCGCGTGATCGATCATCTTCTGCGTGACGTTCGCGTGCAGGTCGAGCGCAACCGCGATCGGCGCATCGGGGAGCGCCGCGCGCACGCGCGAGAGCAGGTCGCCCTCGCCGTCCGCGCTCTGCTCGGCGACCATCGCGCCATGCAGATCGAGCATCACCGCGTCGCAACCGGGCGCGGCCGCGACGATCGCATCGCAGATCGCCGCATACGCGTCGGCCGCGACGGGCCCGCTCGGGTTCGCGGCTGCCGACACGGGCGTCACGATGTCGGCACCTTCGCGCTCGGCCGCGTCGATGAACGCGGCCATCGCGGTGCGCATCCCGCGATTCGCGCGATACGCATCGTCGCCCCAGTCGGGGCCGTTGCGGCCGAACGCGGCGAGCGGCGTCGGCACCGGCGAGAACGTGTTGGTCTCGTGATTCATCCGGGCGATCAGGATCTTCATCGCGCGCCCCCCTCCGCGAGCGCGGCCACACCGCGCATGCGTTCGTTCATCTGCATAACCCGCATCGTCCAGCTCCCCGCAATCGATATCGGCGCGCGGCGCCCCGCAGGACGCCGCCGCACGTCGCTCAAGCGTACCCCGTCGTCCCCTTCGTTTCCAGATACTCGACGAGGCCGAACTCCGCGTACTCGCGTCCGTTGCCCGAGCGCTTGTAGCCGCCGAACGGCGCGGCCGGGTTCCACGCCGGGTAGTTGATGTGGACGTTGCCGGCGCGCAACCGCGCCGCGACCCGGCGTGCGCGCTCGAGATCCTTCGACTGCACGTAGGCCGCGAGCCCGTACACCGAATCGTTCGCGAGCGCGACGGCTTCTTCCTCGGTCCGGTAGGTCATGATCGACAGCACCGGCCCGAAGATTTCCTCGGCCGCAATCGTCATCGCCGGCGTGACGTTCGAGAATACCGTCGGCCGCACGTAGAAGCCGTCGCCGAGCCCTTCCGGCCGACCGGGGCCACCCGCGACGAGCGTCGCGCCCTCTTCGATCCCGAGCCGGATGAAATGCTGGATCCGGTCGAACTGCGTGCGGCTGACAACCGGCCCGATACCGGTTTCGGCCGAACGCGGATCGCCGACGACGGTGCGCTCCGCCTCGCGCCGCGCCGCCTGCTCGGCCCGCGCCAGATGATCGGCATGCACGAGCATCCGCGTCGGCGCATTGCACGACTGGCCGCTGTTGCTGAAGCAGCTGCGCGCGCCACGCGCGACCGCGTCCTCGATATCGGCATCGGGCAGAATCAGGTTCGGGCTCTTGCTGCCGAGTTCCTGATGCACGCGCTTCACGGTATCGGCGGCCGCCTTCGCGACCTCGACGCCCGCACGCGTCGAACCCGTGAACGACACCATGGCGACATCCGGATGCCGCGACAGCGCGTCGCCCACCTCGTGCCCGTAGCCGTGCACGAGGTTGAACACGCCGGGCGGCACGCCGGCCTCGTGCAGGATCTCGGCGAACAGGATCGCGCTGAACGGCGCGATCTCGCTCGGCTTGAGCACCATCGTGCAGCCGGCCGCCAGCGCCGGCGCGACCTTGCATACGATCTGGTTGATCGGCCAGTTCCACGGCGTGATCAGCGCGCACACGCCGATCGGTTCGTGCGACACCAGCAGCGAATCGGTCTGCGTGCTGAAGCGGAACGACTGCAGCGCCCGGATCGTCTGTTCGAGGTGCGCGGTACCGACCGCGGCCTGCATCGCGCGCGCGAATGCGATCGGCGCGCCCATCTCCTGGCTGATCGTCTGCGCGACTTCTTCGTAGCGGCGCCGGTAGATCTCGAGGATGCGCTGCAGCAGCGCGACGCGCTCGTCCACGGACCCGTGCGAGTACGTGTCGAAAGCCCGCTTCGCCGCGCCGACCGCACGGTCGACGTCGGCCGCGCCGCCGATCCTGAGCTGCGCATACGGCCGCGCGCTGGCCGGATCGATCACGTCGATCGACCGCGCATCGGCGGGATCGAGCCACTGGCCATCGACATAGGATTGTTGTGCTGTTCGCATCGAATGCTCCTGACAGGAAAGATGCCGCGCTCAGCGCGTCGCCCGCGCATAGGTGTCGACGAGGATGTCGCGGATCTGCGCGACGAACCAGACGATTTCGTCGCGCGACATCACGAGCGGCGGCGAGAACTGCACGATCGGCGTGCCTTCGTGATCGACGCCCGCGCGGCACAACAGCCCCGCGTCGAAGATCGCGGGTGCGAGCATCGTCGACACGAACGCCTGCGCGCTGATGCCGGCCGCCCAGCGTCGCGCGGCCTTGTCGGTCACGAGTTCGAGCGAGTAGTGGTAACCGTCGCCGCGCACGTCACCGACGCACGGCAGTTCGAGCAGCCCGTCGAGCGTCTGGCGGAAGACGGCTTCGTTGTTGCGGACGTTCGCGAGCACGCCTTCGCGTTCCATGATCGCGAGGTTCGCGAGCGCGGCCGTGCAGGCGACCGGATGGCCGCCGTACGTCGCGCCGTGCAGGAACATCTGCTGCGGCCCGTCGAGCACCGTGTCGACTACGGCGTCGCTCGCGATCACCCCGCCGAGCGGCACGTAACCCGACGCGATGCCCTTCGCGAACGTGATGATGTCCGGCTTCAGCCCGTAGCGCGCCGAGCCGAAATACTCGCCGAGCCGGCCGAACCCGCAGATCACCTCGTCCGCGACCAGCAGCACGCCATGCCGGTCGCAGATGTCGCGCAGCCCGGCCGCGTAGCCGGCCGGCGGCGTCAGGCTGCCGCCCGCGTTCTGCAGCGGCTCGACGACGATCGCGGCCACCGTATCCGGCCCTTCCTGCACGATCAGCGACTCGATCTCGTCGAGCAGATGGCGCGTGAACTGCGCTTCCGTCTCGCCCGCCGGGCGCCCGTAGCGCTTCGTATTGCCCACATGCCGCACGCCCGACATCAGCGGCTCGAAATGCTTGCGGAAGTTCGTCATCCCGTTCAGCGCGAGCGCACCGAACGACGTGCCGTGATACGCGACGCGCCGCGCGATGAACTTGCGCCGCTGCGGTTCGCCGCGCGACTGGTGATACTGGCGCACCAGCTTGATCGCCGATTCGTTCGACTCCGAGCCGCTCGACGTGAAGAACACGCGGTTCAGCCCCTCCGGCGCCAGCGCCGCGAGCTGGTGCGCGAGCCGGATCGCCGGCTCGTGGCCGTAGCCCCAGTTGGTCGCGAACGGCAGCCGCACCATCTGCTCGCGGATCGCATCGCCGATCTCCGCGCCGTGGCTGTAACCGACCTGCACGCAGTACAGCCCGGCCAGCCCGTCGAAATAGCGCTTGCCGTTGCGGTCGACGAGCCAGCAGCCTTCGCCGCGGTCGAACACGGTCAGCGCGTTCTCGCGGTAAGCATCGGCATGCGTGAAGTGCATCAGCAGATGGCGCTTGCCGAGCGCCTGCAGGTCCGCATCGAGATTGACGTCAACAGCGTTCATGGGTCACTCCTCCTTCAGGGTTTCAGAACCGACGCGCGGCCGGTCGTTCAATTCATCGACAGCGTCGGCGCCGGGCGCGTGAAGCCGCGCGTCAGCCACGCGAGCTGGCAGAGCCCGAGCACGAGCCAGCCGATGCCGACGTAGAACGTCTGGCGCGACAGCCCCGCCCAAAGCCACACGTTCATCGCGAAGCCGACCGCCGGCATCAGGCCGAACGTGATCCAGCCCGCCGCTTGACGGTGCTCGGGCCGGCTCAGATAGCTGCGCATCACACACAGGTTCACGACCGCGAACGCAACGAGCGCGCCGAAACTGATCATCGTCGACGCGAGATCGAGCGTGATGAACAACGCGGACAGCGAGACGAAGCCCACTGCGAGCGTCGCGCGCACCGGCGTGCGCAGCCGTGCATGCAGGTGCCCGAACACGCGTTCCGGCAGCACGCGGTCGCGGCCCATCGCGAACAGCACGCGCGTCACGCTTGCCTGCCCGGCCATCGCGCTCGCGAAGCAGCCGGCCACGTACACCGCGACGAAGAACGTCGACAGCGTGCGGCCGCCGACGCGCCCCATCAGCTCGAGGCTGGCCGAATCGAGATCCTTGAACGCGTGCCAGTCGGGAAACACCCGTTGACCGGCATACGCGATCAGCATGAACAGCAGGCCGCTCGCGAGGGTGCAGAGCAGGATCGCGCGCGGCACCGTGCGCCGCGGCTCGCGCGTTTCCTCGGACAGCGTGGTGACCGCATCGAAGCCGAGAAACGACAGGCACAGGATCGCGGAGCCGGCGAAGATCGCGCGCGCATCGCCCGACGACGGCAGCGCGATGGCCATCGACAGCCCTTCGCCGGTCGCGACATGCGTCGATGCAATGACGAAGATCGCGATGAACACGAGCTGGCTCGCGATCAGGATCAGGTTCACGCCATTGACGAGCCGGATGCCGACGATGTTCAGCCCGGTGACCAGCGCGATGCTGCCGACGATCCACACGCTGGCCGGCACGCCGGGGCAAATCTGTTTCATGTAGATGCCGATCGCGAGGTAGCTGATCATCGGAATGAACAGGTAGTCCATCAGCAACGCCCAGCCGACCATGAAGCCGGCCGACGTGCCGAAGTTGCGGCTCGCGAACGTATAGGCCGACCCGGCGCTCGGCATCAGCCGCGCCATGTGGCCGTAGCTGCGCGCGGTGAACAGCATCGCGACCAGCGTGACCGCGTACGCGGCCGTCAGGTGCCCGTTCGTCTCGCTCGTGACGAGGCCGTAGGTCGTGAACACCGTCATCGGCAGCATGTACGCGAGGCCGAAGATCACCAGCGTCGAGAGCCCGAGCACATGCGGTTTGCGGCGTTCGTCCGGGTCGCTCCGATACGCCTGCGCGCCGAAGTCATGCGTCGCGGCGACCGATGCGGTTCGACCGGGCCTGTCGTTGTCCATGCTGTCCTCACGTGGGTGGCGTCCATGACCTCAAACACGCGTGCGTCCGGCGCGGCCGGCAGAGCACGACTGGAAGAAAGTGTGGTTCGCCAAAAACTCGAGGACGAATGAGAAAAGCGGACGTAATCGGGGGATATTTTCGGACACGATGCCAGGCATCGCGCCATTGAGCCGTGCATGCTGCTGTGCGGCACTGGCATTTTTCGGACATTCCGGCTATGTTCTACGCGACCCCGTCACCGCATCGGCACCATGGACAGCCGTTCCCTTCGAAACCAGAGCCGGGCCGAGCGCAGCCTGCGTTCGGCGCTCGGCCTCGCGCGCCCGGCAGGGCGCCAGGAAGACATTCCGGCCACCGTCCACGCGATCGCGGTCGCGCTGGACGAGTGCCGCGTGCGGCACATCGACGGCGCCGCGCTGCTCGAAGGCACGGGGCTCGGCGCGGACGAAGTCGCATCGCCGAACCTGCACGTGAATCGCGGCCAGGAACAACGTTGCTTCCGCAACCTGCTGCGCTGCAGCGGCGTGCCGTCGATCGGGCTGTCGATCGGCGCGCGGCTGCATGTGTCGACGCTCGGCCTCGCCGGCTACGCGATGCTGATCAGCGGCTCGGTGATGCAGGCGTTCCGGTGCATGGGCCAGTTTCCGCTGTTCATGGGGCTCTATTTCGACGTGCGCATCGACGCGCACGCGAGCGGCATGAGCGTGACCATCGGCCGCTACAACGGCGAGCCCGATCTCGAGGTGTTCCAGGTCGACATGTGCCTGTCCAGCCTGCGCCTGATCGTGTCCGATCTCGTCGGCAAGCCGGTGTGGCCCGAACAGCTGCAGCTCGCACGCCGCACGCCGCGCAACGCGACCGACTACGCGCGCCACTTCGGCTGCCCGGTCGCGTTCAACGCGGGCGACAACCGTCTCGTGTTCACGTCCGTGAACGGCACGGAAGCGCCGCGCCTCGCGAACGCAGTCAGCTTCAATGCGCTGCACGGCCAGTGCGAGGTGCTCGAACGGCAGTGGGCCGCGTCGGTCGGCACGCGCTTCGCCGATCGCGCGAAGGAATTGATGGCGCGCGACCTCGCGCGCTTCAAGTCGATGACGTCGCTCGCCGGCGCACTGCACCTGACGGAACGCACGCTGCGCCGGCGGCTCGACAAGGACGGCATCACGTTTCAGTCGCTGCTCGACGACGTGCGTCGCGACGAAGCCGTACGGCTGCTCGACGATCACACGCTGACGGTGGCCGCGATCGCCGAACGGCTCGGCTACAGCGAGCCGCGCAGCTTCCGTCATGCGTACCGGCGCTGGACCGGCAGGACACCGCGCGCAGACCCGGACGTCGACGCGTGAACCGGATGCGCTACCGCTTCGCCCTGACGCGCCGCGGGCGCGCGCACCGCCGCGTCATGTCGGCCTGAAGCCGCTTCGCCTGGCTTTCGAGAATCCGGCAGAACGCTTCCGTGAAGGCACTGCCCGGCCGCAGCGACGGGCGCAGCATCGCGATACGGCGCGGCGGAATCGTCTCGATCGGCACGAACGCGAGCCCGGTCGCATCGATCGATGCCGCCGTCAGGCTGTCGACGATCGCGCGGCGCCCGGCGAGCTGCACCATCCGGCACGCGAGCGCCGAGCTCGACACGCGCGCGTGGATCGCGTGCCGGTTCTCGGACGCCGACAGCAGCGCCTCGAGTTCGGGAATGCCTTCCAGCGCATCGACGCTCGTCAGCCCGCCGGCTTCGAGATCGGCGAGCGTCACCGCCTGCCGCGTCGCCAGCGGATCGTCGGCACGCATCGCGCAGACGATCGTCGAATCGAGCAGGTGCTGCTCGGTGACGTTGCGCATCGCGCGAAACGGCGCGCAGATACCGAGATCCATCTGCTGGCTCTCGACGAGATCGAGCATCCGCTCCGCGTTCTCGATCGCGACTTCGACGAACACCTTCGGATACGTCTCCTGGAACACGGTGATCGCTTCGGGCAGCAGCCGCTCCGTCACCGCCGGATACGCGCAGATGCCGAGGCGGCCGAGCGTGCCGGCACGCAACCCGTCCGCGAGTTCGTTCAGCGCATGCAGGCTCGCGTTGGTCCGCTCGGTCTGCTCGAACAGCAGGATCGCTTCGGCCGTCGGCAGCAGCCGGCCCTTCTCGCGCTTGAACAGCTCGACGCCGAGGCTTTCTTCCAGCACCTTCAACTGTTTCGTCACCGCCGGCTGCGAGATGTGCAGGTTGCGTGCCGCCGCCGTCAGCGTCCGGCATCGCACGACCTCGTACAGCAGTTCGACCTGGTGATAGTTGAGCGTTCGCCTTGCCATGTGCCCCTCTCTTCGACGCTGGATACGCGCAAGAGCATAACCCACGGTTATAGGGCGCGGTCCGACAATGTATTGGCGGAACAGGCCGGAATTCGATGAAATCACGGCTTTGAACACAAAAGCGGCCGCAACGGGCAGGTCGGGAGACACAACGATGCAGACTATGTCGAGCTCACGGGCGCAGAAGCCCACGAAATTCCGGTGGTTCATGGTGTTCCTCGCGTTTCTCGCGATCGTCACCAACTACATGGACCGCGCCAACCTGGCGGTCGCGCTGCCGTACATGAATACGGAGCTGCATCTGTCGTCCGCCGAATCGGGTCTGATCCTCGGCGCGTTCTTCTGGACCTATGCGGCGTGCCAGATCCCGGCCGGCATGCTCGTCGACCGGTTCGGCGCGAAGCTCGTGTTCGCGGGCGCCGTCGTGTGGTGGTCGGCGTTCACGATGGCGACGAGCCTCGCGCGCGGCGGCGCATCGCTGCTCGGCCTGCGCTTCCTGCTCGGCGTCGGCGAAGCCGGCGCGTTCCCGTCGGCGACGAAGTTCGTCGAGCGGTGGTTTCCGCCGACCGAACGCGGCCTCGCGTCCGGCATCTACGATTGCGGCGCGCGCGGCGGCACGCTGATCGCCCTGCCGATCTGCACGGCCATCATCACCGCGTTTGGCTGGCGCGCGTCGTTCATCTTCACCGGCGTGATCGGTCTCCTGTGGGTCGTCGTCTGGCTGCTGGTCGCGAGCGAGTTTCCGTCGCAGAGCCGCTTCGTCAACGAAGCCGAAGCGAAACACGTCGGCCAGGATGCGCCCACCGAAAAGCGTGCGCCGGTCCGCATCAAGTGGCGCGAGCTGTTCACGTCGCGCGTGGTGTGGGCGATGTCGCTGGGCTTCGCGTGCCAGGGCTACGTCGTCTACTTCTTCATCACGTGGTACCCGACCTACCTCGTGAAGGAGCGCGGCTTCAGCCTGCTGCAGCTCGGCTTCTACGGCATTCTGCCGGGCCTCGCGGGGCTGGTCGGCTCGTGGGTCGGCGGCTGGATCTCGGACCGGATCGCCGCGAGCCATTACGGCCTGAACTTCGCGCGCAAGTTCTGCATCGTCGTCGGGATGGCGCTGAGCGCAACGATCGGCCTCGCGGGGCTCGCGTCGCAGGCCTGGCTCGCGCTGCTGCTGCTGTCGATCGCGTTCTTCGGCGTATCGGTCGCCACGTCGAGCATTCTCGCGCTGCCAGCCGACGTGTCCGCGCGCGGCGAACGCTCGGTGGCCGGCACGGTGGCCGGCTTCCAGAACTGCATTTCCAATCTCGCGGGCATCGCGAGCCCGGCCGTGATCGGCCTGCTGAAGGATGCGACCGGCTCGTTCACGCCGGGCCTGATCTCGGCGTCGGTCATGGCGATCATCGGCTGCCTGATCTACATCTTCATGCTCGGGCCGATCCGTTCGGACGTGCTCGAGCACGTCGTCGCCGACTGACGGGCACGCAGCCGTTCACGCGCAATCCGCCCGCTTATTCAACGAGGAAAACATGCTTTGCGATTCACCGAAGGTGCCGTTTCTTGCCCAGGGTTCCGAGCAGGACACGGAGAAGGTTTCCGCCACGTTCGCCGTGCTCGGCGCGCCCTACGGCGTGCCGTACGGCCCGGCGCTGCTGCACTGCGACGCGTCCAACGCGCCCGACAAGGTGCGCGAGCGCAGCTTCCGCTACGGGCGGCAGGTCGGACACTATGACTTCGACCTGCAAGGCACGCTGTTCGGCGACACGGGCGCGACGTGCGTCGATTGCGGCAACCTGCCCGGCACGCTGGACGTCGCGCGCAACGCGGCGGCCGTCACGTCCGCCGTCGCGTCGCTGCTGGCGCGCGGCGCGATTCCGGTGGTGCTCGGCGGCGACGACTCGATTCCGGCGCTCTGCGTGCGCGCGTTCGACGCGTACGGGCCGCTGAACGTGCTGCAGTTCGACGCGCACCTCGACTTTCGCGACGAAGTCGACGGCGAGCGGCACGGCTATTCGAGCCCGATCCGGCGCATTCGCGAGATGCCGTTCGTCAAGCGGATCGTCCAGGTCGGCCTGCGCGGCAGCGGCAGCGCACGCACGAGCGACGTGGAAGACGCATTGTGCTCGGGCAACGTGCTCGTGCCGGCCGACGTCGTGCACGATGAAGGGATCGAAGCCGTCACGCGGCACCTGGTGGACGACGCGCCGTGGTTCGTGACCGTCGACATCGACGGCCTCGACCCGGGCATCGCGCCGGGCGTGGTCGCACCGATGCCGGGCGGCCTGACGTTCCACCAGGCGCGCGGCATCCTCCGCCATCTGTGCGCGCAGACGCGCCTCGCGGGGATCGACGTCGTCGAATATCACCCGGCGCTCGACGTGCGCGAGATGACCGCACTGACGATCGTGCGGCTGCTGACCAACGTGATCGGCACGAGCGCGCGTCGCATGGCGCGGTAACGGCTGCAGGCGTCGAGGCGTCCGACGAGCGCGGACGCTTCGGCGAAACATGCCGGGAGACGGCCTGGCGCAGCTTCATCCAGGCAACGATCTCGCCACATAATTCGGAATTCGAATTATTTCCCTCAGCACTCCGGTGCGACCCTCTTCGCCGCCGCCGCATGACCGGCCACCCATCGCCGCGATCGTTCCCCACGGTAGACGCGATTCATCGATTGCTCTATACTCGCCCCAACTTCATCACAAAACGCATGATCTCGTGCGCAACGTGATGTCATTTCGCACTTCGTTGCGTATGCATCCGTTTCGCCACGTCAAAGGGGCCACCGGCCCCAGCGGTCGGTTTCAAGCCGCCCGCATCCATGCCGTCTTCGCAGGACGGTGCCCTGCTCGAACGCGCCTCGTCGTTACGGCGCCGCCGGGCCGAACCTGACAATCAGACGAACGCAGCATCGCGTTCACCCGACCGCCAGCCGCACATCGGTGCAGCCGGCAGCACTGTTTCCGTCAGTTCAATCGCGGCCATGCCGGGATCACGAACTTCCATCGCGACGCCATTCGGCGTCATCGTGGCGCGTGCCTGCGCGCGTGCCGCACCGGATTGAGGAGGCGTATCTTCATGACTCGACGCACTGTCCAGCTGGTGGGCAGCCTGGTGGCAATCATCGCAGTCGGATGGGCATTGGCGCGCGGCATCGGCGCCGACACCTTCCACCAGCGCGCGGACGATCTCGCCTACTACGCGGGCCAGCACATGCTGCTGGTCGTCTATTCGATGACACTCGCCGTCGTCGTGGGCGTGCCGGCCGGCGTGCTGCTGAGCCGCCCGCGCTTTCAGCATCAGGCCGAGCGCTTCATGCAGGTCTTCAACATCGGCAACACGATCCCGTCGCTCGCCGTGCTGGCCATCGCACTCGGCATCTTCGGCATCGGCAGCGTGCCCGCGATCGTCGCGCTGTTCCTCGCGTCGCTGTTGCCCATTACGCGCAACGCCTACGAAGGCATGAAGAACGTACCGGCCGCGCTGCGCGAGGCCGCCAAAGGCATCGGCATGACGGGCTGGCAGTCGCTGGTTCGCGTGGAATTGCCCGATGCGCTGCCGATCATCGTCGGCGGCGTACGCACCGCGCTCGCGATCAACGTCGGGACGGCGCCGCTCGCATACCTGATCGGCGCGGACAGCCTCGGCTCGCTGATCTTCCCCGGCATCTACCTCGACAACCAGCCGCTGCTGCTGCTCGGCGCGTCGCTCACCGCGATCCTCGCGCTCGTGCTGGACGGTATCGTCGCGGCCGGCAGCCGCCACTGGCTCGCACGCCACGGAGGTACGGCATGACGCTTCACCGCACCCTTCGATCGCTTGCACGCCTGTGCGCCGCCGGCGCGTTGTGCTTCGCGGCCGGCGCGCCGGCCTTCGCCGCAAAGCTCGTGCTGGGCGCGAAGAACTTCACCGAGCAATACGTGCTGGCGGAAGTCACGTCGCAATATCTGCGCTCGCGCGGCTACGACGTGGAAGTCCGCTCGGGCCTCGGCAGCACGCTTGCGCGCAGCGCGCTGGAAAACGGCCAGTTCGACCTGATGTGGGATTACACGGGCACGGCCGCGCTGGTCTACAACAAGATCCAGGACAAGCTCTCGCCCGAAGAAATGTACCGGCGCGTCAAGGCGCTCGACGTGCCGCGCGGGCTCGTGTGGCTCGACGCGTCGCCGCTCAACGACACCTATGCGATCGGCCTGCCGAGCCGGCTCGCGCAGGCGACCGGCATCCGGACCGTATCGCAGCTCGCCGAGCACCTGAAGACCGATCCGGCCGCGAAACACTACGTGTTCGGCATGGACGCGGAATTCGCGAACCGTCCCGACGGCCTGAAGCCGCTGCTTGCCGCCTACGGCATGCAGTTCAGCCGCGCGCAGTTGAAGCAGATGGACCCGGGGCTCGTCTACACGGCGCTGCACAACAACCAGCTGAAGATCGGCCTCGTGTACACGACCGACGGACGCGTGAAGGGTTTCGGCATCGTGCCGCTCGAGGACGACAAGCACTTCTTCCCGCCGTACAACGCGACGCCCGTGGTGCGCAAGGACACGCTCGAGCGCAACCCGAAGCTCGCAGCGCAGCTCAACGCGCTGTCGGCCGCACTCGACAACGACGTGATGCAGGCGATGGCCAAGGCGGTCGACCTCGACGGCAAATCGCCGCGCGACGTCGCCGACGCGTTCCTGCGCACCCATCCGCTACCGTGAAGGAGACCCGATGAGCGTACTCGACTATCTCGCCTCGAGCTGGCCCGAGCTGCTGCAGTTGACGCTGCAGCACGTGTGGCTCGTCGCGATCGCCGTGGGCTGCGCGATCGTCGCGGGCGTGCCGCTCGGCATCCTCATCAATCGCCACGACTGGCTCGCCGGGCCGCTGCTCGGCATCGCCACGATCGTGCTCACGCTGCCGTCCATCGCACTGTTCGGCCTGATGATCCCGTTCTTCTCGCGCTTCGGCCAGGGCATCGGCGCCGCACCCGCGATCACGGCCGTGTTCCTCTACTCGCTGCTGCCGATCATGCGCAACACCTACCTGGCCTTGCACAACGTCGATGCGGGGATCAAGGAAGCCGGCACCGGCATCGGCATGACCGCGTGGCAGCGCCTGCGGCTCGTCGACCTGCCGCTGGCGGTGCCCGTGATTCTTGCGGGCGTGCGCACCGCGGTCGTGATGAACATCGGCGTGATGACGATCGCCGCCGTGGTGGGCGCAGGTGGCCTCGGCACGCTGATCCTGCGCGCCATCGGGCAGAGCAGCATGATGAAACTGCTGGTGGGCGCGGTGCTCGTGAGCCTGCTCGCGATCGTCGCCGACCGGCTGCTGCAGATGCTGCAGCGGGCATTGACACCGAAGGGAGTGCAGAAGACATGATCGAACTCGACCAACTGACCAAGACCTTCACGCGCAAGGACGGCCAGGCCGTGCGCGCGGTCGACGCCGTGAGCCTGTCGGTGCCCGCAGGGGAAATCTGCGTGTTCCTCGGTCCGTCGGGCTGCGGCAAGACCACCACGCTCAAGATGATCAACCGGCTCATCGCCGCCACGTCGGGCCGCGTGCTCATCAACGGCGAGGATACGGCGCAGCTCGACGAAGTCGACCTGCGGCGCCACATCGGCTACGTGATCCAGCAGATCGGGCTGTTCCCGAACATGACGATCGAGGAGAACATCACCGTCGTGCCGCGCCTGCTCGGCTGGGACAGGAAGCGCTGCGCCGACCGCGCGCGCGACCTGATGTCGATGGTCGCACTCGATCCGAAGCTGTACCTGAAACGCTATCCGCGCGAGCTGTCGGGCGGGCAGCAGCAGCGCATCGGCGTGATTCGCGCGCTGGCCGCCGATCCGCCCGTCCTGCTGATGGACGAGCCGTTCGGCGCGGTCGATCCGATCAATCGCGAATCGATCCAGAACGAGTTCTTCCAGATGCAGCGGCAACTGAACAAGACCGTGATCATGGTCAGCCACGACATTGACGAAGCGATCAAGCTCGGTGATCGCATCGCCGTGTTCCGGCG
This sequence comes from Burkholderia arboris, assembly GCF_038723655.1. Lineage (NCBI taxonomy): Bacteria > Pseudomonadati > Pseudomonadota > Betaproteobacteria > Burkholderiales > Burkholderiaceae > Burkholderia > Burkholderia arboris. The sequence goes on along the minus strand of NZ_CP109823.1, from coordinate 1,157,585 downwards.
CGGCCAGCTCGTTCAGTACGACCACCCCGACACGCTGCTCGCGCGCCCGCGCGACGAATTCGTCGCGCAGTTCGTGGGCCAGGACAGCACGCTCAAGCGCCTGCTGCTCGTGAAGGCCGGCGACGCCGCGACACAGCCCCCGACGGCGCGCGTCGATACGCCGCTCGCGCATGCGCTGGCGGTGATGGACGAAACCGACTGCCGCTACCTGACCGTGCTCGACGACGCCGGCCGCACGCTCGGCTACGTGACGCGCCGCGCGGCACGCACCGGCGGCGGCGTATGCGGCGAACACGTGACGCCGTTCCCCGCCGGCGTCTCGGCGGACGACAACCTCCGGATCGTGCTGTCGAAGATGTACCAGTACAGCGCATCGTGGATGCCGGTGCTCGACCCCGACGGCGTGTGGCTCGGCGAGATCACGCAGGACTCGATCGCCGCGTACCTCAGCTCGGGCCGCTCGCGCCGGCAGACGGGCCAGCCGCCGGGCAGTCCCGCCGATGCGGTCGCCGCGGCCGCCACGCACTGATTCGTCTCCGAAGCCGGTGCGCCGCCGCACCGGCTCCGGGAAGCGAATCGATGGCATGCGCGATGCACGCATACGTGCGGCCAAGTCTGGCGATCACTCGCCGCTTGAACAACCTTCCATCAAAACCTGCCATACGAAAACCGGCACGCGGACGCCATTTCCGTCATCCGGATTGCTTGCACACGTAATCCATGACCAGCGTCTGGATGGAGTCGCGCTCGACATAGCGGTAATCATCCGGATCTTCGCGGGAAACATGAACCTGGCCCGGCTGTGTTCCGGTCATGCTCGTTTTGCCCAACGCCCATGTCTTGTTCGCGCAGTCGAACGACCAGTCGGAAACGATGCTTTTCACCGGAAACGGCGCCGAGTACCGGCGCGGTTCGGCATAGACGAGCCTGACCGTCACCCAAGTATTGAGCGGGCCACGTTCGACGGAAGCGGGATCGGCATAAAGCTCGACGGCCGGCCCGGGGCCTAGCGTGACCCAGTTCCCGGCCCATGCGCCGTGGGCGACGAGCGCAATCCATCCCCCTGCGATCCAGCTTCTTTTCATTGTCTTCCCTTGAATCCCATTCGGTGAATTCCAGCAGCCTGATTCTACGTTCTGCGCCGATGCGACATTCGCGTGTCGTTTTTTTCACCGGCGCCTGAAGCCTTTCGACTGACCGAAAACCAGTCGCACATCTCGATCGCGCATCGAAGACATTCAACATCCGGAATGCATCGCGAATCGCATGAAATCGACTCGCGTAGAATGCCCGCAACCATTCATCCGAGCGGGCCGCCCTTCCATTCCACTCGCATCGGCACAACAACACCAACGAGCGCCGTGACCTCCGCCGTCGCCGCCGCCTCGATCAGGCGCGCACGACCGCGACGATCGTCGACCGGCGAAGCCTTCATGAGCAAACCGATCCTGTATCTCCTCGCCGGCAACGGCAGCGCGGCCGACTGGTGGGACGATGCGCTGCCGCATTTCCGTCACTACCGGCCCGTGCCGCTGGAACTGCCGGGCTTCGGCGATCATCCCGCGCCGCCGTGCGAGGACCTCGCCGCCTACGCGCAAGCCCTGCTCGACGCGACCGAACCGGGCCACGCGATCATGGCGGTCGGCGTGAACGCGCTGCTGGTGCTGCACGCGTTGCAGCGGCGCCCCGGCCACTTCGGCCGCAGCGTGCTGCTCGCACCGGTCGGCGCATTCCTGTGGGAACGGCGCCTGCCGAAGCTGATGGCGCCGAAGCCGCTACGCAAGACCATCCACTGGCTGCTCGCGCACCACCCGGCGCTGTTCGCCCGCAAGTTCTCGAACCAGACCTGGACACCCGCGCAATATCGCCGCATGGGCGCCGGCTATGCGCGCTGCCGCGCGTTCCTGCCGCACTGGGATCTCGTGCGCGCCGATACCGCATTGCCGCTGCTCGAGTGGATCAACGATCGCATCGAACTCGTGTGGGGCGATCAGGACGCCGTGCTCGGCGTGCGCCAGGCTGCCGCGTGGTCCGCGATCCTCGCGCGTGCCGATCTCACCGTCACGCTGCAGCCCGGCTGGGGCCACTATCCGTGGATCGATGCGCCGGCGGCATTCGCGCAGTGGCTCGAAGCCGGCGACACGGGCTTCGTCGCGCATACGAAAGGCGGGCGCCTCGCGCTGGCCGCGATGGCCGGGCTGCCCGTGCCGCCCGCGCTGTCGCTGACCCGCGCCGACGATCCGCGCCTGCCCGGCTTTCTCGCGAACCAGCCCGACGCCGAATGGGCGGTCCGCTCGTCGAGTCATGGCGAAGACCAGGCCGATGCGGCCAACGCGGGCCTGCACACGACGTTCCTGCGCGTACCGGCGTCGCAGGCAGCGGCGCGCGTGGCCGAGCTGCTCGACGGCGGCCTCGAGGAAGCCGTCGTGCAGCGCTTCGTCACGCCCGTGCTGTCCGGGATCGCGTTCGTGCGCCATCTCGCCGCCGAAGTCGAATGGGTGGAAGGCCACCTCGAAACGCTCGCCGACGGGCAGGCGAGCCCGCAGCGCGCCATCCTGTCGCGGCTCGGCGAACCCTGGCAGCGCGGCACGTTTCCGGACACGCACGGCCTGACCGCACAGCAGCTGTGGGCGTTCCTGCAACGCGTGCTGCGCGCGTTCCACTACGTGCCGGGCGATGTCGAATGGGCGTGGGACGGCACCCGGCTGTGGCTGCTGCAGTACCGCCCGATCAGCAGCTACGGCTGGCACCGGCACCTGACCGCCGCGAACATCGCCGAGATCCTGCCGCCGCAGCCGAGCCGGCTGGTCGAGTACGCGCAACGTCGCGCGGCCGGCAGCATCCCGGCCATCATGGCGCGCTGGGATGCGCGCGTGCTGCGCGACAACGAGCCGTTCACCGCACTCTATGGTGACGCGTCATACATCAACAACGACCTGTTCCTCGCCCGTCTCGCGGACTGGGGGGTATCGGCCGCGAACTACAGCGGCGAAATCGGCGGCGCGACGCCGCCGCTGCGCTGGCGGCCGCTGCGCCTGCTGCGTTCGCTGCCGGTGTTCTGGCGCATGCTGCGCGTCGCGCGCGGGCATCTGCCGACACTCGCGCACGGCCTGCAGCGCTTCGACCAGGAGCTCGCGGCACTCGTCGAACAGCGCACCGACGGCCAGCAACTGGCCGACTGGTTCACGCGCTTCTACGTGTTCGTCGTGCAGGGCAACCTGTGCATCGCGTCATCGCTGGCCAGCAGCGGCGGCGCACTGTGGGGGCGTCCGCCGACCGCATACGACCAGCTCGACGACAGCCCGCACCGCTTGCCGTGGGAAACCGATCCGGGCACCGCGCGCGCCGCGGCCACCGACCTGCCGCTGCAGGCGTTTCCCGACTGGCCGCTGCCCATCCGCGTGCTGCACGCGCTCGGCGCGCCCGGCATGCGCGGCTGGTATCTGCAGGTGCGCGAGTGGTATCGCGACAACCTGATGCGTGTGTTCTTCCGCCTGCATCACGCGATGCCGGCCGCCGATCGCGACACTTGGTTCGCGCCCCATCCCCAGCGCCGCGAGCGCAACGGCAGCTTCTGGCAGGACGGCGGCGAGGGCACCGACGAAGCCGCCGGCTTCATGATCTATCCGGGCCACATGCAAGGTGTGCTCGGCCACGACATCCTGCTGGAAGACTCGCTCGACCCGGGCCGGCACGCGCAATACCAGGCCGCGCGCGCGGTGATCGCGCGCATGGGCGGCCGGCTGTCGCATGGCGCGACGCTGCTGCGCGAACTGCGCAAGCCGTCGGCCGTGCTGCCGCGTGTCGATGCCGCGTGGGTCGGGCGCGAGGTGCGGCTCAGCGACGGCCAGCTGACGCTGGTCGAATAGATGCCCGCCTGGGGATCGAAGGGGCCGGCGCGGCGATCCGGACGCGCATGACGCGCGGCGGTTGTCCCGCGCGGGAGCCGGTACGCGTCAACGCAGCGGCGTGCGGATTTTTCCATCGACCTTCAACGTGCGCCGGTCGTGCGCGGCCTCGTATTCGACCGTCTGCGCGGGCGTGACCGCGCCATAGGAGCGGCCGTTCACGTAGACGATGCCGTCGCGCAATTCGACCCGGTCGCCGTTGACCGTCGCGGTGGCCCGCTCGCCCTGCAGCACCGCGCCCGAACAGCCGGCGGTCGAGAAACTGCGGACCGACGTGCCCGGCATCGCGGCGTTCCCGCCGCCCTGATCCGCCGCATGCGCCGCACTGCAGGGCAGCGCATCCATGCTGCCGGCGGCGTGGAGCGACTCCGCACCGATGCCGCCTCCGGCAAGCAACGCAATCGTCATCGGCAACAGCTTGTTCATGGTGATCTCCGTGGTCCGCGGTTGCCGGTCGGCGCCCGGTCGACGCCCCTGCCCGCCGGTCGGCCAGCGATGCCCAGTATGCGTCCAATTCGCCGCGCGCGGCCATCCGCTTCAGTACCCGTCTCGGCCCGTTGCGGCAGTTCCGGGTGCGTCGATCCGCGCGGGAGCCGGGTCAACCGGCTCACCTGAAAACCCCCTTGATCAAGTTGCGACTCGCAACTATTATTGATTGCGATACGCAACCTTCTGGGGCTGACCATGGACCTCATCGACGCGCCCGCCAAGCCGCGCGACGCAACCATCCTCGAGCTGCGCGACTTCTCGCGCAAGCTGGTGCGCGAGCTCGGCTTCATGCGGGCGACGCTGGCCGACAGCGACTGGGCGCCGTCGGCCGTTCACGCCATCCTCGAGATCGGGATGGCGCCCGGCATCAACGCGAAGGATCTGGGCGCCATCCTGCGGCTCGACAAATCGAACACGAGCCGCCAGCTCGCGCGGCTCGAGGCGGCCGGTGTCGTGGAGCGGCGCGTGTCGAGCGAGGATGCGCGTGCGATCGAGCTGTACCTGACCGCCGAAGGGAAAAAGCTCCAGAAAAGAATCGACACGTTCGCGACCGATCAGGTGTCGAATGCGCTGCGCCGCATGATTCCGGCCGACCAGCAGGCGCTGCTGCGCTCGCTCGCGCTGTATGCCGATGCCCTCGCACAGGACAACGCAGCCAGGGCGCCCGCGGCAACCGTCGACGCGCCGGCGATTCGCGAAGGCTACCAGCCGGGCTGTATCGGCGATGTCGCGAGCCTGCACGCCCGCTTCTACGCGGAGCACTGGGGCTTCGGCGCCTTTTTCGAGAAGCGGGTGGCAACCGAGCTGGCCGAATTTGCGGGCACCTTGCCGGCCGACGGCAAGGCACTGTGGCTCTGCCAGGAAGACGGCCGGACGCTCGCGTCGCTCGCGATCGACGGCGATCCCGCGACCGGCGTCGCGCACCTGCGCTGGTTCATCGTGAACGATGCGTTGCGCGGGTCCGGCGTCGGCCGCCAGATGATGGCGCTGGCGATGCGTTTCGTCGATGAACGGCGGTTTCGCGAAACCTATCTGTGGACGTTCAAGGGGCTCGATGCGGCGCGGCACCTGTACGAATCGTTCGGCTTTACGCTGACCAGCGAATCTGCGGGCACGCATTGGGGAACCGAGGTGGTCGAGCAGCGTTTCAGCCGGCCCGGGCCATCCGGCGGCTGATGTCGGCGGACAGCCTTCGCGTCGTGTCGAATGTCGCCATCGTGCTCGCCTCGAACAAAAAAGGACTCACCCATGCTCGAACGTGTCGCGGCCCTCATGCTCTGCGCGGCGGCCGCCGCGCCGGCCGCCGTTGCCGCGCAACCCGATGCCGCAACCGGCACCCACCGGATAGACCGGAAGCTCACGCAGTGCCTGAACGATCCCGAACACGCGTCGACAGGCGGCCAGACCGAATGCGTCGACGATGCGGGCCGTGCGTGGGACGCGCAACTCAACGCCAGCTATCGCGCGCTGCAGGCAGGGCTGCCGGCGGCGGACCGGCCGGCGTTGCTGCACGCGCAGCGCGCGTGGCTCGCCCGCCGCGACGCCGACCTGAAGCTGATCGGCGCCGTCTATGCGACGACGCACGGGACGGTCTACGCGCCGATGAATGCGAACGACGTGATGGCGTTGACGCAGCAACGCGCGCTGACGCTGCAGCGCTTCGAAGCGGATCGCGCGGCGCGCGGCTTCAGCCTGGCCGGGCGCCTGCCGCCTTCGACCGCCGAATCGACCGGGCGCGCCACCGCCGTTCCGCAACGCGGCGCGCGCTTCGAACGCGAGCACTGCGCGGCGCTCACCGGGCTCGACGCGAAAGGCCGTTGCGCAGCGCAGGCCACGCCGCTGTACATGCAGGATATCGACGACGTGACGAACGCGATCGAACGCCGCCTGCCGCGCGGATCGCGCGACACCATGCGGACGTCGTCGCAGAAATGGCGTGCGTTCGTCGCCGCGCAACCGCCGTTGATCGACGCGCTTTACCCGAAGGCCAGCGCTTCCGGCGTGCCGCCGTCCGTCGCGATCGAGACGCGCGACGAGGCTGCCGCCCGCCTGCGGCAACTCGTGTCTGCCGAGGACAGGATCGGCGCCGATTGACGCCGTTGCGCAACGCCCGCGCGTGCGGATCGCGGCGCGCAGCCGCCGCTCATTTGATGCGCTGCATCCGCACGATCCCCCAGATGAACAGGCCGGTGACGACGAGGGTCACCAGGATCGAAAGCCAGATCGAATTCGTCTTGATCCACGTCCCGAGAAACGCCGCGGCGAACACGCCGACCGCAACCCATTCGAGCGCCTTGTCGAGCCGGCCCTCCCGGTAGCGCGGCTTGCCCGGGGTGTCGCGGGCGGCTTCTACCTCCTGTCGCGCGCGCGGCGCGCAGGCGGGAAACGCATCGGCAAGCGCCCGGCTCGGCCACGGATCGACGTCCGCATGCGCGTCGCCTACCCCCGTCGTGCGCCATACGGCGTCGGCATCCGCCGCGCGACGCAACGCCCGAATCTCCTGGGCGAGGCCCGCCTCGGGCGCCCGCTGTTGCTCCAGACGCGCGACCTGCGCAAGCTCGGTCGCGAACGCGTCGTTGCTGTCGCTCACGTCCGGCAAGCCGCTCGTGCGCACCAGCACGAATTCCCCGAACGCGGCGGCCACGTAGTCGACGAACGCGTCGTAGATCGTGCGGTAGCGATCGCCGAGCAGCGCAACGAGCGGCTCGCGGCGGGCCGCCGCGCGCGCCAGCGCACTCGCCTTCGTCGTCACCAGATACGGATAGCGCGCATCGCGCTCCTCCGGCGTTGCGCTCTCCAGATACTCGTCGAGCTCGGCCGCCTCGTCATCCGGATCGAAATCGTCGATGCAGTATGCGAAGCGGATATCGTCGGGCCCGAACAGCACGCGCCAGAACAGCGGGATGAACGCGTTCGATTCGAGCGACGGGCCGCCCGCCGCGAAGTAGGACTTCAATTCCCCCTTGCGGCCTTCGGGCATGCGCGGCCACGGCGGACTCTCCAGAAACACGGGATGGGACATATCGCGGGCCCCCAGTCGGAATGATCGGATGGTTGTTGTTCGATGCAACTTTCACCAATGCACGACAGGCCGGGGCATTCTGTCCGACTTTACAAACGCTGTCATCCGGATCTTTCGGGTGCCATTCCGGGCAGCGTTCGGGAGGCGAAGTCGGGCCGGGCGATCAACGTCGGACCACCCGGCGCGCGTTCGCCCGGGCAGACGCTAGCCGCTGAAGGCCTCGCCCGCGGGCTGCCGCACCGCTGCAATGTGGTTGGCCGCCACGTAGCCGAACGTCATCGCCGGGCCGATCGTCGAGCCGGGGCCCGGATAGGTCTTGCCCATCACGGCCGCCGACGTGTTGCCGAGCGCGTACAGGCCGTCGATCGCCGTGCCGTCGGGCCGCAGCACGCGTGCATGCGCATCGGTACGCAGCCCGCCCTTCGTGCCGATCTCGCCCGGGTCGATCCGCAGCGCGTAGAACGGCGCGCGCTCGATCGGCCCGAGGCACGGGTTCGGCTTCGACGACGGATCGCCGTAGTAGCGGTCGAACCGGTTGCCGCCCTTGCCGAATTCCGCATCGATGCCGGTTGCCGCATAACCGTTCATCCGTTCGACGGTCTGCGCGAGACCGCCGGCGTCCACGCCGATCTTCGCGGCCAGTTCGGCCAGCGTGTCCGCACGATAGATGACCGAGTCGAGCCAGCCGGCCGGGATCCGGCTGTCCGGTTGCACGCTGCCAGGCAGCAGCACGCCGCACGGATAGCGCTGGCGGTATTCGGCATCGAAGACCAGCCACGCGGGCACGCAGGCCTGCGTTTGCGCATGATCCGCGATCATCGCGTGGATCACGTCCGGGTACGGCGCGGATTCGTTGACGAAGCGCCGCCCGAGCCCGTTGACCATCACGCAGCGCGGCGCCGAGCGCTCGACGAACAGCCCGCGCTGCTTCTCCTCGCCCGGCACGCGCACCGTCGGCACCCCCCAGACGAAATCCATCAGCGCAACGCCGGCGCCCAGCGCGAGCCCCGCGCGAATGCCGTCGCCGGTATTGATCGGCGGCGCCGCGCTCCACTCGGCGCGCGTCGGCTTCGGCAGGTACTGCTCGCGCATCGCCTGGTTCGCCTCGAACCCGCCGCATGCGAGCACCACGCCGTGCGTCGCGTGGATGCCGACCGTGCGCCCGTTCCGTTCGACGACCACGCCGTTCACGCGTGCGCCGTCGGACCGCAACGCGCGCATCGGCGTGTCGAGCCACAGCGCGATGCCGCGCTGCGCGAGCGCCGCGCGCAGGCTTGCCACCAGTGCATTGCCGAGCGTGAGGCGCCGGTCGCGCGCCGTGCGGCGGCGCCAGCGGAAATCGGTCGCATAGCGCAGCATCAGGCGCGCGGTGAGCCGCAACCAGCCGCGCTCCTTCGTGACGATCGTGTGCGCTTCGATCTGCGTCATCGCGATGCGGCCGGCGATCAGCGTGGCCGGCGACGGTGCGCGCAGCGTGTCGAAATGCGTACCGAGGCGCGCGGCATCGAACGCCGCCGGCTCCATCGTCCGGTAGCCGGGCTTGCCGCCGACGCGATCGGGATAGTAGTCGGGATAGCGCGGCACCGCGTGAAAGCGCGTCTGCGCGTGCTGCGCGAGATACGCGACCATCTTCGGGCCATGCTCGAGATACGCATCGATACGCGGCCGGTCGAAGTCCTCGCCCACGACCTCGCGCAGATACGCAATCGCTTCGTCATACGAATCGTTTCCGCCGAGCGCCGCGATCTGGTCGTTGCAGGGAATCCAGATGCCGCCGCCCGAAACGGCCGTCGTCCCGCCGTACACGGGGCTTTTCTCGACGACCAGGACCGACAGGCCCTGATCGTGGGCGCGCAGCGCCGCCGTCATCGCGCCCGCGCCCGAGCCGACCACCACCACGTCGTACGTGGCGTCGCCGGCGCAATCGTGTCGATCGCCTTGCATGATGGCCGCCCTCCGGTCAGATCGTGGACAGGCGGCTCGCCGCCTCGGCCGGCACGTCGGCGAGCTGGCGCCAGCACGCATCCTCGCCACGGTACTCGTGCACCTCGACACGCGCGTGCTGCGCGGACAACGCGTCGACGTCGGTGTAAAACTGCCGGTACCACTCGCGCAACCGGTAGATGGGCCCGTCGCCTTCGCACAGCAGCGGATTGTCGACGCGCGTCTTGTGCTCCCAGATCGCGACATCCTCGCGGAATGCCGATTGCGCGGCCTGCACGTAACCGTCGACCATCGCGCGGCTCTGTTCGTCCGACAGCGCGGGATCCTTCCGGACCATCACGCCGAAGCGCAGCTCGAAGCGGTTCGTGTCGATCGGCACGTTGCTGTTGAGCAGGATCGAGCTGACCGGCGTGCCCTGCGCCTCGCCCGTCATCAGCGTCACGTGGTACGCGGGGCCGAAGTACGCGGAATCGGCCGTCAGCCGTCCGCTTCCGGCCAGCCGCGAGCTGGTGCCGCGCAGCTTCTGATAGGCCACCGGGCCCGCGAACGTATTGCAGAAGTAGTCGATCGGCGCGCCATGCACGGGGCCGAAGTGCACCATGTCCGACTGGTTGTCGATCAGTTCGCGGCAGTTCGTGTCGATCACCCACTTGACGATGGCCCAGTCGCTCCATGCATCGGAAAAACACGCGTCGATTCGCGGAATCGCAACCGACGGATCGGGTGCATTGCCTTCCGGATCGTTCCACACGAACAGCAGACGGTTCTGCTCCATCGCCGGCCACGACTTGATGCGCGCCTTCGGCGGAATGCGTGCCGAATACGGAATCGCCGCGCAGGTGCCGTCGCCGGCCCACGACCAGCCGTGAAACGGGCACACGAGCGTGTCGCCGTCGACCTGCCCGCGCCCGAGGTCGGCGCCCATGTGCGGGCAATAGCCGTCGAGGATGTGCAGCTGCCCGCCCTCGCCCTGGAACACCGCGACGCGCGTGCCGAAGATCGACAGGCCGTGCGCGCGGCCGTCGCGGTAGTCGTCGGCCAGCCCCAGGCAATGCCAGCCGCGTGCGTAGCGTGCGTCGATGGGGGCGGCGTGAATCCGGTGAATGGGGCGCTGGGTCGCCAGCACGGTGGTATCGGCCATGGATCGTCTCCTCCAGTCAAAGATGGGCGCCGCCCGGCATCTGCATGACCGGCCCTTGCCCGCGAACGCGCCGGCCGGGATTCCGGCCGGAACGCTATGTCACAAACACTATTATTTGTGCCGCATAATGGCACAAAATTCATTTATGTGACAACGTGTGCGAAAATGCCGTTCCGACGGGTTCGGTCGGTGGATCGACACACGCCGCGCGGCATGCGGCATCGAGGAAAGGCATGGATCGGCAACTGCGCTGGGGCGACGCCAGCAGGATGGACAGCGTCAATGATGGGCGAAACGCGATCCTGCGCGCGGCGCTCGACGCGATGATCGAACACGGGATCGACAGCCTGTCGATCGACGACGTCGCGCGGCGCGCCAATATTTCGCGGCGTACGCTGTACCGGTATTTCGGCACGAAGAAGGCGCTGATCCAGGGTGTGATCAGCGTCCAGAACGCCGAATTCTTCGACGAGATGCAGCGCGCGCTCACCGGCTTCGAGCACGATTTCGATGCCTACTGCGAGGAGAGCGTGTGCTTCGCGGTGCGCTACCGCGATCGCCATCACGGCGGCTTTCACCACAACTACCTGGCCACGAACCTGTCGACCGACGTGTTCGGCTTCATCGTCGAGAACATCGCGCCGATGTGGCAGCGTGTGCTGGACAAGCCTTACCGCGCGTACGTCGCGGTGCGCGGCGCGTCGGCGCCCGCGCTCGACGACATCATCGCGCTGGTCAGCCGCATCGGTCTCGCGTACTGCCTGGTTCCGGCGGACGAGCCCGCGATGCGCGCGCAGATGCGGATTCTGTGGCCGGCGCGCGCCGAACCGGCCGGCAAACCGGTTGCGGCCAAAAGGAAGGCCGTGCAGTAAGCGATACCGGGCGCACGAGGCGTCCGAAATCCGGATAATGTTTGCCCCGCCCATTCACATGACGATGGATCACCTCATGACCCACGGTGTCTCCGTGACCGGCCGCACGCTGGATCGCGCCGAATTGATGCAACTCGTCGAAGGCTCGCCGGCGCCCCTTCGCCTGGAGGACTGCGACCTCGAAGGAGCAGACCTGTCGCGCCTGGATTTGCGCGGCGCGCGCTTCGAGCGATGCGCGCTCGCGGAAGCGTCGTTCGTCGGCGCGACGCTCGCGCACACGTCGTGGATCCGCTGCCGGGCCCGTCAGGCCGATTTTGCGTCGTGCGACCTCGAGGACGCCGCGTTCCAGTCATGCGACCTCAACAATACGAGCTGGCGGCGCAGCAAGCTCGGCTCGGTCCGGTACACCGAATGCAGGCTGACCGGCGCCGATTTTGAGGAATCCAGATCGCTTGGCCTCGAATTCGCCAGCACGCTGCTGGTTGGCGCGAGCCTGCGGCGCTTTTCGTTCCGGAAGACCCGGCTCGTGGCACTCGATTTCTCGGACGCCGACCTCGCCGGCGCGGACTTCCGCGACGCCGTGTTCGAAGGCGGCAGCCTGCGCAACGCACATCTGAGCGATGCCCGGTTCGAGGGCGCCGACCTGCGCGACGTGGATCTGGGCGCCATGCCCAAGCTGCTCTCGTCAGGCGTGCTGCGCGGCGCGACCGTCTCCTACGATCAGGCGGCCATGATGATCGAGAATTTCGGGATCCGGGTCGCGTAAGGGGTCGCCCCGCCTGAACGCGATTTCGCGGCGCGGGCCCCCGCGCCGTCTAATATTCTCATCACTTCGACCACATTTCGGCCGCCCTCCATGCGCTTGCGAGCGCAATACGCGACCGGCCCAACCACGTCGCCGGCCCGCGAATCCCTAGGGGAAAATCCGGAGACATCCTTACAGCGATTTGCCCGATGATTCACGAGAGCGTCATATTTCGGCGATTTCGCTGAATGCCAGGCTTTCAGTTCGTGTCGTGCAGCAGATGCCGCCATGCGGCAAACGCGACGATCGAAACTTGAAACGGCAGCCGTGGGCGAATCGCCGGGTGTTCAATACTTTCAACAACCCGGTCGAGAGTAATCGTGAGAATCCGTGGCCCGCTGGTGCGGTGGAGACGAGGCGATGCGCGCAATTGGCGCGCCGCGATCGCGTCCCCCGACGACCGTGACGGCTGGCGAAGTCCTCGCCTGCCGCTGTCGATCTACACCATCCTGTCCCGCCGTTCCGTTCGCCGTCACAACGCCGTCGCCGCCCGCGCGTCCGTCGCGATCCATACCGACGACGTGGCGTCGCTGCTGCCTTAGCGCTCCGCCCCTTTCCCCGTATCCGTTCGACCTGCGTACCGTGTCGCCTGACCGGCGACGGGACCGGCTCACGCTGCGTTTGCACGCGAGCCATGCGCAATATCGCACGGACTCCTGATTTCATTGCGTCGCCCGTGCTCGTCGAGAGCACCGGTCACGCACGCCTGTTCCATCCGATGAACCGTCGCGCGCCACCCCGCCCATTGCGGCTCGGCGCGCGCACCGCCAGGGAAAACTTCGTCATGCGAATCCGCACGCTTCGCCGCGCCATTTCAGCCGCCGCCCTCCTGTCGATCGCCGTCGCCGGCACGACCGCCCACGCAGCCGGCGAGCTGAACATCTACAACTGGTCCGACTACATCGCGCCGGACACGATCCCGAACTTCCAGAAGCAGACGGGCCTGCACGTCCGCTACGACAACTACGACAGCGACGACACGCTGCAGGCGAAGCTGCTGTCCGGGAATTCAGGCTACGACATCGTCGTGCCGACGTCGAACTACATGGCCAAGCAGATTCAGGCGAGCGTCTACCAGCCGCTCGACAAGTCGAAGCTGCCGAACCTGTCGAACCTCGATCCGCTGCTGATGAAGATGGTCGCCGACGCCGATCCGGGTAACCAGTACGGCGTGCCGTGGGCCTACGGCACCGACGGCATCGGCTACAACGTGCAGGCCGTGAAGAAGGCGCTCGGCGACAAGGCGCCGGTCGACAGCTGGGCGCTGGTGTTCGATCCGGCCAACATGGCGAAGCTGAAGAGCTGCGGCGTGTCGTTCCTCGACCAGGCCGTCGACGTGTTCGCCGCCACGCTGCAATACATGGGCAAGGACCCGAACAGCACGAACCCGGCCGACTACCGTGCCGCGTACGAGGTGCTGAAGAAGGTGCGCCCGTACATCACGCAGTTCAATTCGTCGGGCTATATCAACGATCTCGCGAACAACGACCTGTGCGTGTCGTTCGGCTATTCCGGCGACGTCGGCATCGCGCATCGCCGCGCGGCCGAGGCGAAACGGCCGTACGAGATCCGCTTCGCGAACCCGAAGGAAGGCGGCCTGCTGTGGTTCGACATGATGGTGATCCCGAAGGACGCGCCGAACCGCGACGCCGCGCTGAAGTGGATCAACTACCTGCAGGACCCGAAGGTCAACGCGGGCATCACCAACGCGGTGTTCTATCCAACCGCGAACAAGGCCGCGCGCCAGTACGTGAAGCCGGCCATCGCGCGCGATCCGTCGGTGTATCCGGCCGACGAGATCTTGAGCAAGATGACGCTGCTCAAGCCGATGCCGCCCGAGATCCGCCGGCTGCAGAACCGGCTGTGGGCGCAGCTGAAGACGGGGCGTTGAGCGGGGCGCCGCGCGACTGAACCGTGCCTGCGGCGGCTCGCGCCGCAGGCGCGCCCGCATCGGCAGCCGTCGAAGCGATCGCTCGAACTATCGCGCGCCCGGTGCATGCGCCATCGCCAGCGCATCGTCGACGAACCGGATCACGTCGTCGAGCGACGACGTGCACGCGGCATCCGGCGCCAGCGACTCGAACGCACCGTCCGGCCCGAAGCAGACGAGCGGCTTGCGCCAGCGTTGCGCCAGAGAAATTTCCTGGGCCGTACCGTGCCCGCCCGGCAACGCGACGATCAGATCGCTGCTCAGCACGTTCACGTAGTTGCGGTTGATCGTGTGCGGATCGGCACCCGGTTCGCGGCGCGGCAGCGGCGTGAGGATCGGAATGTCGACGAACGGATGCGGATAACCGTCGAGCGGCACGAAGCCCGCGAGCGGATCGGCCTGCGTCGGCACGATGCCGATCGATCGGCCGGCCCGGCCGGGCACACTGGCGAACGCGCGCGCGACCGCCAGCATCACCCCCTGCCCGCCGCCCGTCAGCAGGTTGAACCCGGCCTGCGCGAGCCACGCGCCGAGCGGCTCCGCAAACGCGAGCCACGGTTCCTTGCCCGAGCCCATCACGCCGATCGTCTTGTTTTGCTGTTGCATCGTGGTTTCCGGTGAAATCGTGGCGGCGCGCGGACGCACCGCGCTCATTCGAGCTCGACGCCCTTGAGTTCGGGAATCAGGAACACCGTCGCGATCATGTCGAGCACGTAGAGGCCGGCGAGCAGCGCGATGGCGGTCTGGAACGAGTAGTGCGCGGCGAGCGCACCGACCGCGACCGGGCCGAAGCCGCCGACCGCGCGGCCGATATTCCACAGCACGTTCTGCGCGGTGGCGCGTGCGGCCGTCGGATAGCCTTCCGACATCAGCGTCCCGTAACCGCCGACCATCCCGTTGACGAACATGCCCATCAGCGCGCCGGCCCACAGCATCGCCGCCGGGTCCGACAGCCGCGCATACGCGATGACCGTCACGACCGATCCGAGCTGGTACAGCAGGAACGTCGGCTTGCGCCCGATACGGTCGGCCAGTTGTCCGAATACCCAGACGCCGACCATCATCCCGACGACGGTCGCCGCCGTCCACAGCCCGGACTTCGTCAGCGAAAAGCCCATCTGCTTCGACAGGAAGGTCGGCAGCCAGATCATGATCCCGTAGTAGCCGAAGTTCTGGACCGAACACAGGATCACGATGCCGAGACTCGTGCGCGCGGTGCGGCTATCGGCGACGAGCATGCGGAACGCGTTGGATGGCGGCTGCGTCGCACGCTGCACGAACGCTTCCGGCTCGTGGAGCTTGTTGCGCATCACCCATGCGAGCAGCGCGGGCAGCACGCCGACCACGAACATGCCGCGCCAGCCGATGTGAAGCAGCAGCCACGGCGTCAGCAGCGCGGCCAGCAGCACGCCGACCTGCCAGCCGAGCGCGACGTAGCACGACACGCGGGCGCGCTTGCTGGCCGGCCACGCTTCCGCCGCGAGCGCCATGCCGATTCCGAACTCGCCGCCGAGGCCGATGCCCGCGATGGTGCGGTAGACGAGCAGATCCCAGAAGCCGCGCGCGAATGCACACAGGCCGGTGAAGATCGCGAACAGCAGGATCGTCCAGGTCAGCACGCGCACACGCCCGTAGCGGTCGCTCAGCGCACCGAACACGATGCCGCCCGCGACCGCGCCGATCAGTGTCCACGTCACCAGCGCGCCGCCCTGCCCGGGCGTCAGCTGCAGCGCCGCCGTGATCGCCGGCAGCATGAAGCCGAGGATCAGCAGGTCGAAGCCGTCCATCGCATAGCCGATCGCCGATCCGGCCAGCGCTTTCCACGCGTACGACCCGACCTGCTCCACGCGCGGGGCCGACGGGCCGCCGAGCGTCGAAGATTTCATGTTTGCTGCCATGGTGTCCTGCCACGAATGTCCGGCGACATTCTAAGGCCTGTGCCCACGAACGACGGGCGCGGGCGCGCGTCGGCCCCCGCTTGGCCGGCGGCAACCGGGAAACGGCGGGCGATGAACGGTCGGGGGAAAACGTCGATCCGGTGTCGGCGGCGAGGCCGGCGATGTCGCGGTCAGGCCGGACACCGGATGAAAAACAGCATGCTGGCGGGGAGTTGCCGGCCGGCCCGCCTGCGCGAACCGTACGGCGCCGCGCGGCCTGGCGGCGCGGCGGGCTTCAGCCCTGATCGTCGCCGGGCCACCAGGCCTTGGCCTCGCGGTCGACGGCGAGCGTGTCGAGATCCTTGCCTTCGAGCCATTTCGGCCGCGGGCCGCGCCCCGACCATGAGCGGCCGGTCGTCGGATCGTAGTACTTCGCAGGCGCCTTGCGTTTTCGCTGGACGATGTAGCCGAGCGCGCTCAGCACTTCCTGCTGTGAAATTCCCAAAAGCTCGACCTGTTCCTTGAATGCCGCAAGCGCGGCCTGCTTCTCCTTCTGCTTCGCATCCGACAGCTTGATGTTCAGGTCCCGAAGTTGTGCTTCGAGTTCCTGCAGGGCCTGGGTCATGTATTCATCCTCTTTGGGCATGTTTTTGCAAAAAGCTCCGACGGCCGAACCTACCACGAAGTTCCGCCGATCGGGGCTGTCAAATAAGTGAATCGTTTGCCTGAGCCGGCATGGTTTGCGCGATGCGCACTAAACGACGTCGTGCGTCATTGACAGGCAGGACCAGGCCGGCAACGCACGGCACGCCGCGTACGAATGCACGGAGCGAACGGCAGCGGCAAGTGATTCGCCGCACCATGGCACTGGCGCGGCATGGCGCGAATGATAGCAGTGCGGGGCGGCGCGTTGCAGAAGTCGCAGAACGCAGCCGGTGCGGATGCGATCGTTCAGCGGTCCGCGCCGTGGGCATCCCACACGATCCGGTCGAACCGCGCGCGCAGCTTCGCGCCACGCGCCGCATTGAGCGCAGTGGCATGCGCGACGCGTCCGGCCAGATGCGCGCGGAAATCCGGATGCGCGTCACGATTCTGCGACGCCGGGCCGTGCCGGATGCAATTGGTCAGGATGGCCTTCAGGAGATCGAACTCGTCGCGCGCCAGGTTCGGATGACGATTGACGACCACGCCGGCCAGTTGCTGCCGCGACCCGCGCCGCATCACGCGCGTCTTGCGCAGTTGCAGCGCGAAGCCTTCTTCGAGCGCAATCGCGGCAACCCTCACCTGCAGCCGCTCGAGGTTGCGCGCGAGCGCATTGCCGCCGGAAAACGCGAGATCGTCCGCATAGCGCGTGTAGGTTGCGTCGAGCGCTCGCGCGAGCGCGGCGAGCCGCAGGTCGAGCCGGAACGCGCACAGGTTCGCGAGCGCCGGCGACGTCGGCGCACCCTGCGGCAGATGCCGTTCCCGATAGCGCTGGCGGCCGATCCAGTCGAACCGGTCGCGCAGGTCCGGCGCGAGCAGCCGCGCCGACGGCACGCGATTGGTGCACAGCCCGGTGAGCGTACGCGCGACTTCGGCCGGATACCCGAGCGTCACGAACAGCGCATGCACGCGCGCGGCGCGCACCGACACGAAAAAATCCGCGAGATCGAAGCGCACGACGACATCGCGATCCGCATGCGGCGCCGCGAACGACACGATCCCGCGCCCCTTGCGAAAACCGTGTACCGCACCGTGCGGCGCAATGCGATCGAGCAGCCCGTGCAGGATGCGGCGCTGTGCTTCGCGCAACCGGCCCTTCGGGATTTCGACGAGGCGGCACCCGCCGCTGCGCTTGTCGACCGCGACATACGTGTAGTGATGCAGCGGCGTGGCGCTGCTGCGCGCGTCGACGCGCCAGTGATCGGACAGCCAGTCGAGCGCCGGCGCGCTCACGCCGAGCCAGCCGGCGAGATCGCCGGGCGTCGCCCATTGCGGCACGTCGCAGCCGGCGAGCGGCGCCGGCAGCGGCTGCTGGGCGAGCGGCCGCCGCACGATACGGATCACCGTCGGCCGACGATCGCCATGCCAGGCGCGCACGAACGCTGGCGCATCGGCCAGGACCGCCGCAAGCGCGTCGATCTCGACGCCGGCCCAGCTCGCACCGAAGCGCGCGAGCGCGGCATCCGCGCACTCCTGGACCCACGGCTGCGCGTCGCCGAGGACGGCCGTCATCCGCGCGATGACGCTGCCGCGCTCGGGCGAACCGGCGAGCATCGCCTCGGCAATCGTACGGGTGGTGTCGTGCAGGGATGAGTGCATGGACAGAGAGGGGCGGGACGATGAGTCAACGTGGCTGGTGCTGCGAGCGCAGTCGTTGCGCAACGCGCAACTCGGGCACTTGCGACGCATCGGCGTATCGATCCGATCCACGGGGTAGCCCCGTAGTCCTGGAACATCGGCTGCCTGTTCCGGGGGTGTGCTTGACCCACCGCCCCGCGTCGCGACTGTAATGGGCGGTGACGCCAGGTGTCAAATCGGGCTGGGCGCCGCGCTCATGCGCGCCGGGAAAACAGATCGCTGGACGCGATCGGCGCTACGCCGATGCCCACCATGCTGTTCAGTACCGTCGCCCAACTCGCGTCGCTCACGCCGACGGGAAACGACCGCACGCGATTGGCGAGCAGCCAGAAGGTGCGCGTCATGCCGTCGCTCATCGCGACCTCGTAACCGCTTGCTACCGTCCAGTAGCCGACCGACGGCATCGGCACCGGTGCATCGCGGCCGCCCTTGAACCCGGCGGCGGCCGTCGCGAACTTTCTGTCGAGCGGCATGGCCTGGCGCGGTACGCAATCCTGCGAATTCCGCTTCGGGAACGCGGGGCTCGTCTCGAGCCAGCGGCGATAGAACGTGTCGGCGTCGACATGGACGATGAAATGCTCCGGCCCGCCCGGCTGCGCCATCAGATAGCAGTCCGCCTGATTGGGCACCGGAACGCGCCACGTTGCGCGCTTCGCGCTCAGGTCGACCAGTTCGCAGGCCATCGGCCGGAGCCGGATCGATGAGGCGGATTCGGATTCGCGCAAGTCACGCGCGCGCAGGATTCCGTTGTGAAGACGTGTCAGCATGGGCCCTCTCTTTCTCTCGGTCTTTTGGAATGAGTCAGGGCCCGTGGAGCGAGCCGCGCCGCCGTGGCAGCGGCCGGCAATGCACGGCGTGCCGGCACCGCGATGCAGACACCCGGCGCCCTGACGCTCCCGACTGAATCGGGAACCGGCGCAGTGTATCGCCTTTCCGTGCCGGTCCGATGAACGCGACGGTTGCAATGCAGCATGCCTGCACGGGCCGGGCGCCGGGCAGTCCGGCTCAGCGCTCGAGCAGCCGCCCCAGCCGCATCATCGTGACGTTCAGGCCGAGATGGCGCATCGACGGCTGCACGATCACGCAATTGTCATACGGTGTGACGATCACGTCGTCGCCGTCGCGCGCGATCTCGGTACCGGCCTTGTCGATCACCTCGAGCCCCGTGAACGGCTGCGAGAACCGGAAAGCCATCGAGCGGGCGACCACCGGCTCCGTGATCTCGATGAACGTCTGCCGCACCGGCGCGGTTTGCGTGAGGAACGCCGCGACGTCGTCGCGCGCGACAACGCCCGCATGCAGCAGGAAGCGCGCGGCGCTGTCGAGCGCGACGTCGCGCGCGCTCGCGGCGAAGTGCTGGCCCGTCTCGATCAGCAGCGCATTCTTCGCGCTCGCCGGATCGCCGAAGCCGCCGTAGTCGCGCAGCCGCGTGCCGTTCGCATGACCGCGATCGACGATCACGTGTTCGGGCGTGCCGATCGCGGCCGCCAGCGCAATCGCCTTGTCGAGCGGCCCCGTCATCATCAGCGGCGCGGATGCTTCGTGCATCGAATGAATGTCGAGCAGCAGGTCGACCGTATCGAGCAGCGGCCGCATCGCGCGCGCACGCACAAGCTCGCGGCTGTCGCGCGTGCCGTCGAGCGCGGCCGGCGTCCACACGCGGTTCATGTCCTCGTCGAGATAGCGCGTCGCATCGGCGTTCTCCGTGCTGAAGCGCTCGTACGCGCCGACGTTGCCGAACCCGAGCGACAGGCGGCCCGCGACCGGGCGCAGGCCGGCGGCCAGCAGCGCGTCCACCGCGATCGCGCCGCTGACTTCGTTGCCGTGCGTGAGCGCCAGGATCATCACGTGCTTGCCGGGCTTGCCGCTGTCGAACGTATGCAGATAGTCGATGCCCGTATTGCCTGCGCGCCAGCGCGAGATGTCGGGAAAGGCCACTTCGATCGGATAGGCCGGCAGCGCGGCGCGGATGGCTTCAAGCGTAGTCATGTCGGAAGGATTCGTCAGGGTTCGGAAAAGGCGCAGCCGGCGCGTGCCGGTTACGCCCGAATCGGGTTCGCGTGAGGCCGGTCACGCCTCGGTCGCGCGCGTCGACGGCGCGGAGCTTGCCGCCGCACCGCGCATCCGGCGGCCGAGCGAGATCACCGACGTGATGCCGAGTACGGCCGTCGCCATCACGTAGAAACTCGGCGCCAGCTTGTTGTGCGTTGCGTCGATCAGCCAGGTCACGATCAGCGGCGCGAAGCCGCCGAACAGCGTCACCGAGAAGTTGTACGACAGCGCGAGGCCCGTGCCGCGCGTGCTGGTCGGGAAGATGTCGGCGAGCAGCGCCGGCAGCGGCGCAAGGCTCACCGCGATCAGCAGCCCGACGAGCGCCTGCACCGCGAGCAGCGTCTGGACGGTCGGATAGCGGTTCAGCATCACGAACAGCGGCCACGTCGTGACGCCGACCAGGATCAGCGCGATCAGCATCACGCGGATGCGGCCGAAGCGATCCGACAGGTGTCCGACGACCGGCGCCGCGACCATCAGCATCGCCCCCGTGACGACCGCGCCGAGATACGACGACGTGGCCGGGATGTGCAGCTGTTTCACCGCATACGTCGGCATGTACAGCTTGTGCACGTAGTTGAACGCCGTGGCCGTCGCGACGACGCCCGCGCCGAGCAGCATGTTCGCGCGATCGCGGACGAACACGTCGCGCAGCGGCGACTTCGCGCGCCCCTGCTCGCCGAGCCGGCGGAAATCGGCCGGTTCGTCGATGTTGCGGCGGATGTACAGGCCGACCGGGCCGATCAGCAGCCCGACCGAGAACGCGACGCGCCAGCCCCAGGCATGCAGCTGGTCGGCGGTCAGCAGCAGGCTCAGCAGCGCGGACACGCCGGCCGCGAGCACCGTCGCGAGCCCCTGCGTCGACATCTGCCAGCTCGCGAAGAAGCCGCGGCGCTTCGCGTCGGCCTGCTCGACCATGAACGCGGTCGCCGCGCCGAATTCGCCACCCGTCGAGAAGCCCTGCAGCATCCGCGCGACGACGATCACGAGCGGCGACGCGATGCCGATCTGCGCATACGTCGGCGCGAACGCGATCATCGCGGTGCCGACCATCATCAGCCCGATCGACACCGTGAGCGACGCCTTGCGGCCCGCACGGTCGGCGTAGCTGCCGAGCACGATCGAGCCGAGCGGACGCGTGACGAACGAGATGCCGAACGTGCCGACCGACAGCAGCAGCGAAGTCGCCGCGTCGTGCGTCGGGAAAAACAGCTGGCCGATCTGAATCGCGAAGTAACCGTAGATCAGCAGATCATAGAACTCCAGCGCGTTGCCGATGCTGGCGGCGCAGATCTCGCGCCACGGATTGTGCGGGGCCGGCTGCGCGGCGTGCGGGTTGCGGGTCATGCCTGTGCTCCTCCATTCATGCTGGCCGTCAGGATTTTGAAAGACGGCGCGCGGCGGTTGCCGGCGGCCGTTCGGGCCAGTCAAGCGCGGAGTGTAGGCACCGCGGGGCGAGCGTTCGTGCCGTTTCGGCACGCAATCGTGCTGATCGGCGCATCGCCCGCGCCGGGCGGCGCGGGCGGCGGGTTCAGCCGCCCGGCGCCTCGCCGTCGTCGCGGGACGGCGCGGTGCGCCAGATCGCGTCGAGTACCGGATGCGATTCGTTCCGGCGCCGGTACAGCGCGATGTCGAAGCCGATCTGCCAGTCGGCGCCGCCGACGATCGCGAGCTCGCCGCGCCGCACATCGTCCGCGACGAGCCGTTGCGGCAGCCACGCGAGGCCCAGCCCGCGCCGCGCCATCGCGAGGATCGCTTCGTAGGAGTCGGCCTGGTAGACGGGCCGCAGCGTCGGACGGTTCGGCATTTCGGCGAGATGGCGGGCGAGCACCGCGCGCAACGTCAGCGTGCGGGCGAACGCGAGCCACGGCACCGGCGCCTGCCCGGCCGGCAGCCGGTAGCGCGCGCTGCCGCGCGCATCCAGCGCGCTGACGGGCACCAGCACCTCGCGCGCGACGGACAGCCAGTCGAAGCGGTCGCGATCGATCAGCAGCCGCGTGTGCGGGCTCGAATAGACGATCAGCATGTCGGCTTCGCCGGCCGTGAGCTGCAGGATCGCTTCCTCGGCGCTGCCGGTCGACACGGTCGCCGTGAAAAAGCCTGCGCGCGCAACCGTCTCGTCGTACCAGTCGGGGAAAAAGGTGGCCGACAGCGTGCGGCCGGTCGCGATCCGCAGGTTGTTCTCCAGCACCGGCGACGCTTCCTGCAGTTGCGTGCGCGCGCCGTGCAGGATGTCGAGCGCGTTCGACGCGGCGTCGAGGAAGACGGTGCCGGCCGCCGTCAGTTCAAGCGGCTTCGTGCGCGCGATCAGCCGGGCGCCAACCCATTCCTCCAGCGAACGGATACGCCGGCCGAACGCCGGATGCGTGACGAAGCGGTTTTCGGCCGCACGCGTGAAGCTGCGCGTGCGGGCGAGTTCGACGAAGTCTTCGAGCCATTTCAGTTGCATGGCCTGGCTCCTGGGTGGGCGGTGAGGGGCTGCACGGTGCGCACGCCCGCATGCGGGGCGAACGGGCCGGCCGGTACCGGCGGTGTGGCGCGAACCGCGCGTGCCGACTGATCCTACAGCGCCTGCGGCGCATCGCGCAGCACGGTGCGCAACGCAGTGTCGAACGGCGTCGCGCAATCGATCCCGAGTGCCCGCACGCGCGATGCGTCCAGATGGCAATCGTACGGGCGCGGTGTCGCGTCGGTCGGCTGGTCGATCGGCTTGAGCGATGCGTCGATGCCGAGCGCGGCCGCGATTCGTTGCGCGATGTCGTGCTTCGTCATCGGCTCCTCGCCCGACCAATGGCGGATGCCCGTCACGGTTTCACCCGCGAGGTGACGCAGCGTCAGGGCCCGGATGACTTCCGCGACGTCGGGCGTATAGGTCGGGTAGCGGATCGCCCATGCGTCCATGCCGACCGCGCCGGCGCCCGGCCGCGCGGACGCGACGATCGCCGGGACCAGGCTCGTGACGGCCGATTCGCTCCAGTCGGCAATCGGGCCGAACAGCAACGGCAGGCGCAGCACGCAGGACAGTGGCGACGCGGCGAGAAGTGCCGCCTCGCCTTCCAGTTTGGTGCGGCCGTAGATGTTCAGCGGGTTCGGGGTGGCGTCTTCGCTGTACGGTGCCGCTTTGCCGTCGAAGACATAGTCGGTCGAAATGCCAAGCGTCCATGCGCCGTGTCGCGCGGCGAGCGCGCCGATGCGGGCCGGGGCCGTGACGTTGATCGCGCGTGCGGCAGCGGGATCGCGTTCGCAGACGTCGGGACGGCGCTCGGCTGCGCAGAGGATGACGGCCGCCGGCTTGCGGGTTTCGAACAGGTGTTCGAGGGACGGCTGGTCGAGGACGTCGAGTTCCGCGATGTTTTCCGGTGGCAGCGCGAGCCGTCTTGCGCCGGCGCTTTGCGGGTTCCGGAGGGTCGCCAGCAGCGTCAGCGACGATTCGCGAGCCAGGGTTGCGGCAACCGCGCGGCCGAGGAGGCCGGACGCGCCGATGAGGAGGATGGTGGGGACATCGGTCGACGAGGCTGGATTGGGCACGGGCGGCAAGGCGAGTTGAATGGAGGGGCGCGGGATCGCGTCAGGCGTTCCTGCGGCAGTCGTGCCGAGGATAGCGGAAAAAGCGGCACGGCCGGCGGTCCCGGCAATGGCGCGACCACGTCATCGGGATTGCGGGCGCCGGGACTCAGGGACGGGTTCGTCTCGACGCCGACGCGCCCACCTCGCGCCAACCGGCCAGACTGCGTCGTCCGGGAACGACCGTCTTGCCGGCCGCGTGACGCTGCTGCGCGCCGCATCGCGCTGCCGTTCCCTGCCCGCCCGGCCACGCGCACACTGGCGGCGCGGCGCCGGTCTTCGCCGCACGGCCTTGCGCCGAACCCGGCCGGCGTCGACACGCGGCGGGCCCGGTTGCGACTGCTGGCGGCCGACGCATCGGGCACGACGCCGAGCCCGCCAGCGACAACTTCGCGACCGGCCACCGTCTTTCCATCCCCAAAGAACCAGGCCCGGCACGCTTTCGCGCACCGGGCCCGCTTCCCCGGACAGGACCGTCCGTCGCGTTACTTCCGGTCGACCGAATACCGTCCCGGCCCGCTCAGCGCGAGCAACAGCAGCCCGCCGATGATGCTCACGTTCTTGTAGAAGTTGATCATCGCCATGTACTGCTCCATCCCCTGCAGCGCCCAGTAGCGATGGCCGATCAGCGCGGTCGCAAGCGTATAGGCGGCAAACGCCAGTGCGAGCGGACGCGTATAGAAGCCGATCGCGATCAGCACGCCGCCCACCAGTTCGACCGCCACCGCGATCGCGGCCGCCAGCTCGGGCGCCGGGTTACCCGTCGACGCCATGTAGGCGACCGTGCCCGAAAAGCCGTTCAGCTTCTGCCAGCCGAACAGCACGAACAGGATCATCATCAGTACGCGAGCCGCCAGCAGCAGCTCGTCCTTCTTCGACTCCAGCGAAACGTAACGCATAGCAATCACCCTTGAATTGACGGTTTGATGCATCCGGTGCCGATGCGCGCCGCATCGGTGCGCCAGGCCGGCAACGGACCATTCCTCGCGCAATCGGACGGCAAGCCACCGGGCCCGCCGCCGAAGAATCCGTCCGGTGCGCCGCGCTTGCCGGCGCGCTCCGGATCGGTTCTGGCGAAGCACGGATGCAGTCTACTGTCTCACTGAAAATCATCAATCCGCCGAAACATGATTCGCTGTCTCGAATCAGTGGACAATCGGAGGAAACCGGCTCGTCACGCGGCGTCCTGACCGCCGTTCAGCCCCCTTCCCTCCTGTTTCAGGAATGTGAAACGTCGCCACATCTTTGTCGTGACGGGATTCAATCGATATTGCGCTCTCGAATTGACATGCACCGTCCAGTGCCGTGCATCCCATCCGTTATTCAGTCATGCGCTCGATGTGTGATTCACCGGCGCTCGCTTCGTCCCGGCTACCAGGCCGGATTTGCAATCGACGCCGCATCCTGTTTCGAGCGACCACACATGGCCCGGAAATGCGCTGCGTCGAAGAAAAACATCTCGCATGCATGCGGCCTGGTGTCGCACGTGGCAGTGCAACGCCCACCAGACAAGGCTCACCGCCCGATATCCGCGAGCACGGACACGCTCGCCACACCGTTCATCCGCTTGATGTTTAGTGCGATGAACGAAAAACATGTCATCAAACATCCATGCTTTCAGAATGTTTTCAATGCCGTCGAAAATCCCTCAATAAATGCAATTAAAATCATGGTCTTGTGCTGAAACTTCGCATGCCTTCGCCGCACCCCGCACTTACCTTCCCCTCGTCACAGTTTTCACAAGAATAATTACAAAAAAATTACCAATTAATACCGATTTAAATATACGATAGCGCACCGATTCCTTCTTACGTTTTCCCGACAGCCCCCGCGAACCGCGGTGTGCGTTGTGCGGGAAGCGGCATGCAGGCGAATCGCCACGAGCCCGCGCGGATCGCCGCAGGCAGGCTCGGCAGCCGTTCGTCACAGGATCGCCTTTCAACCGGAGTCACCCATGGCAACGAACTCGCCCGTCAACAGCAGCGCGAACGCGAACGGCCTGTTGCAGCAGGCCGCGCAATCGATCATCAACGGTTCCACCGGCAACCCGGCGATGGATGTCGGCTCGCTCGTCAAGACGCTGGTGAACGCGAAGACGGCCGGCCGGGTCGCGACGCTTGCCGCCGCACAAACGACCGGCAATACTCGGATTTCCGCATTCGGCGCGCTGTCGGCGGCGCTGAGCGCGCTCGACGCAGGCCTGACGTCGCTGAAGAACGGCGCGCTGCAGTCGACGTTCAATGCCGTCGCGAGCGGCAAGGGCCTGACCGCGACGGCGGGTGCCGGCGCGGTCGCCGGCACCTACACGGTGGGCGTCACGCAGATCGCGACCGCCCAGGCGCTGTCCTCGGCGGGCTTCAACGGCAGCAAGGCGCTCGGCACCGGCACGCTGACGCTGTCGCTCGGCAGCCAGTCGTTCAAGGTCGAGGTCGGCAGCACGAACAACACGCTGTCGGGCATCGCGGCGGCGATCAACTCCGCGTCGGGCAACCCGGGGATCAGCGCGACGGTCATCAACGGCACGGACGGCGCACACCTCGTGCTCGCGTCGTCGAAGACGGGCTCCGCGAACGCGATCAGCGTTGCGGTCGGCAACGTGGCCAACGACAGCGGCCTGTCGAGCCTCGGCGTTACGTCGACGCCCGACACGGCCGGCGGCGCATCGAAGATCGACTCGGCGAACAGCGCGGCCGCATGGCGGCAGAGCGCCGTCGCACAGGACGCGAAATTCACGATCAACGGGATCGCATCGACCAGCGCGAGCAACGCGGTGTCGGGCGTGTTGACGGGCATCACGCTGAACCTGTCGACGGCCGCGGTCAGCGCGACCGATACGCAGACGCTGACGGTCAGCACCGACACGAAGTCGCAGGCAGCCACGATCACGAATTTCGTGAACCTGTACAACACGGCCGTCAAGACGATGGGCGCACTGTCGAGCTACACGGCAGGCGCGAGCACGCAGGGCGCGCTGATCGGCGATTCGACGCTGAACACGATCCGCAACTCGCTCGCGTCGATCGTTGCGCGCGGCGTCGAGACCGGCGCCGCCACCGAGAAGGGCAACGGGCACGTGAACCTGCTGTCGATCGGCATCAAGCTCGAGAAGGACGGCACGCTGAGCGTCGACGCCGCGAAGCTCGACGGCGCGCTGTCCGCGAACCCGGCGGGCGTCGCGCGCCTGTTCAATCCGGAGAACGGGATCGGCACGCGGCTGGCCGACCAGATCACGCAGTTCACGAAGAAGAACGGGATGATCGACGTGCGCACGAACGCGCTGACCGCCGATCTGAAGCGCGTGACGCAGCAGCAGTCGGATCTGTCCGACTACGCCACGCAACTGACCAAGCAGTATCAGGCGCAGTTCACGTCGCTCAACACGCTGATGGCCAAGATGAACTCCAACACGCAGTACCTGACCCGGCTGTTCGGCGGCGCGAACAGCAGCGGCGCGCTGTCGAACAAGTAAGCGGCCGGGCAGCACGTTGCGCGCGACGGTTCGAGCCGTCGCGGGCAGCGTCCTGCATGGAAAGGAAGTGGTTCATGCCCGGCCGTGCGCAAGCGCTTGCCGGGTTCGCGTCGTCGCGGCCGCCTGGCCGTGTGCGGGTTGCCTGAAACAGGCAGGCGTCAGCCCAGACCTTCGACGCGGTCGGCGAACAGATCGATGGCGCGCGACACCTGACGCCCGAAATAGCCTGGCCGCTCGCGCTCGTAGGCGCGCAGCAGCGACGTGCATTCGCGCTCGGCCCAGCGCCACACAGGGCCCTGCTTCGCGAATACCGGATGATCCTGCAGCTCGGCCGGGACCGCGTGCTCGTCCTCCCAGCCCCAGAAATAGGCCTGGTAGGTCCGGGCGAACGGCATGCCCAGTTGGTCCGCGACGGTCTCGTCGTGGCGCAGCGTGAAGTCGACGATCTCCTTGCGCGTGTGACCGTCGGCGTCGTGGCGCGCTTCGATCCAGCAGTGATATCGCGCAAGCTGCGACAGATGCCGTGCGGTGCGGCGCCGCTCGCGCGTCGTGCACAGCGCATACAGGTTGCCGGCGCCAAAATCCATCACTTCGCCGCCCGCGAACGGCCGGTAGGATTTGCCGGTCAATAGCGTCAGCACCTGCGCGCCGACGATCGCATAGTCGGCACAGCGCATGTAGCCGCTGCGCGTCGTCGCCTCCGACACGCTCCGGTGGACGGCCTCGTCGATCACGGCGTGCAGCATGGCATCAACCGGTGCCGCCAGGATCGGTGGCTGGCTTGTCGTCGTCACGTGTTGCATGAGGGGGCGAATGCGGATTCAGCGGTTCATCGGTAAAAAACACTCCGCGGCATAATATTACGAATCGTTACGGGAAGCGAAGAAGCGATTGCACAGATTTGTGCGCTTTTGTCGTGCGACGCAGAAACTTGCGCGGGGCGGCCGGCGGACGCGGCGAAACGCGCGGCGCGGCGAATCGAACAACCGGGCATCGGCGCCACGCTCGCGGGCGGCTCGAGTCGGGATGCGGAAGATGAAAGCCGGGCGGCACGACGACGCGGCGCCGGCGGGTGGCGTCGCCATCGCCTCAATCGGGCATCGCGGCGGTCGGGTCGCATGCGCGACGCCGGTTTTTCTCGCGGCCAACGGGCGGCCGCATGCACACCCTGCGATCACGCGCCGCGGCACCCGCGCGGCGCGCATTATGCCCCGGCGATCCGCCGGCGGAAATGTTCGGTTCCGGCCACGATCTTGTCGAGCACCGCATCGAGCGCCCAGAATCGCTCACGCACGTCGTAGTCGATCGCTCGGCACTTGATCGACGCGAAGGTGCCGATCCGCTGATGGTAAAGCTTCGCGAGCGCCGGGTAGCCCAGCGCTTCCGACACGGCCGACACCACCAGGAACGTGGACAGCTCGTCGGCCAGCGCCGGATTCGATTCGCCCTGCGTGCGCAGCCACCGGTAGAGATCCGGGTGGAAGTTGGTGAACACGCCGTTGAAACCGGCGGAACCGGCTTTCATCGCGTCCCATGCAATCGCGGCGTTCGCGTTCAGGATCTTCAGCGGCGATCCCGCGGCAAGCGCAACCCGCCGCTTCACCGTCGCCAGGTCGCAGCTCACGTCCTTGAGCATCACGAACCGGCCCGTGTCGATGCACGCGCGCAGTTCGTCGTCCGACAGCAGCCGCCGGTAAGGCGCCGGACACTCGTACAGGCCGAGCGGGAGATCCGACGGCAGTCGCGCGAGCAGCCGGTGCAGATGGTCGAGCAACGCGGCGCTGCCCTTGCGTTGCGGATCGAGCCGGTTGGTCACGAGCACGACACCCTGCGCACCCGATTCGGCCGCCGCGCACAGCTCGGCGGCTTGCGCGTCGAGATCGTCGCTGATGTGCCCGGACGCGACGACCGGCACGCGGCCGGCCACCCGCTCGACCACGAAGCGTGCGAGTTCCGCGCGTTCGGCCAGACTCAGGAACTGCATCTCGCTCGATTGCGCGACCGCGAACAACGCATCCGAGCCATGCGCCAGATACCATTCGATGAGCCGCTCGAGCCCGGCGTAGTCGATCGCGCCGGCGTCGTCGAACGGCGTCAGCATCACCGGCACGATCC
This sequence comes from Burkholderia arboris, assembly GCF_038723655.1. NCBI lineage: Bacteria > Pseudomonadati > Pseudomonadota > Betaproteobacteria > Burkholderiales > Burkholderiaceae > Burkholderia > Burkholderia arboris. The sequence continues at coordinate 1,128,057 of NZ_CP109823.1, read as the reverse complement.
CCTCGATGGTCACGTTCGATTGCTGCGGGTGTTGCATCTGTTTCTCCTTCCTTCAGTGAATGCGGATGCGGGCTGCGCGCTCAAGCCGGCAACGGTCCGGGCGCGGCGTTCGCGGCGTGTTCGGGAATCGGCTTGCGCACCAGCAGCAGGTAGGCCATCGCGCCGGCGAACGCGATCGCCGCGGCCGTCAGCAGCGCAGGCACGAACGACCACTTCTGCGCAATGATGCCTGTCAGGATCGGCGCAAGCGCGCCGCCGATGAAGCCGCCGAAATTCTGGATCGCGCCGAGCGACGCGACACGGCTCGGCGGCGCGGCCGCCGTCGCGAGCGCCCACGAGCAGGCCGACGCCGCGTTCGCGAGAAAGATCACGACCGAAATGCAGGCGAGCGCGACCGTGTTGCTCTGCACGAGCGCGGCCGGGATCGTGAAGGCGACCATCCCGAGCATCGCGACCACCACCGCGTTGCGCCGGCTCACGACCGGCGACCGGCTGCGGCGGGTCACCAGATCCGACAGCCAGCCGGCGACCAGCGAGCCGACGAACCCGCACAGGAACGGCACCGACGCGGCGAATCCGGTGCGGATCAGGCTCATGTGCCGTTCCATCGTCAGGTAGCCGGGCAGCCAGGTCAGGTAGACCCAGTTCAGGTACACGGAGCCGAAGAAGCCGATCAGCATCCCCCAGGTCGTGCCGTGCGAGAACAGGCTGCGCCATTCGGCGAAGGTCAGTTTCGGCGCCGCGACGACGCTTTGCGCGTCGGCATCGAGATAGCCGCGTTCGGCGGCGGACAGTTGCGCGCGCACCGGATCGCGATACAGCGCGAACCACACGACGGCGACGACGAGGCCGAGTGCGCCGGTCGCGACGAACGCCCAGCGCCAGTCGAACGATGCGACGAGAATCGACAGCAGCAGCGGCGCAAGCGCGGTGCCCAGCGGCGACGCCGCGTTGAAAATGCCGGTCGGCGTGCCGCGCGCGCGCAGCGGAAACCAGTTGCTCACCACGCGCGCGGCCGACGGGAACTGCGGCGCCTCGCCGATGCCGAGCACGATGCGCGCGACGATGAACCAGCCGAACGTCGACACGATACCGCCCGCCGCCTGCGCGAACGACCAGACGATCAGCCCGATGCCGAGCAGCCGGCGCGGGCCGATGCGGTCGACGAGCCCGCCGACCGGAAACTGGCACAGCGCATAGCTCCACGAAAACGCGGACAGCAGCAGCCCCATCTGCGCGAGCGACAGGCCGAGATCGCCGCGGATCGCCGAACTCGCGACGGCCAGCGTGCCGCGATCGAGATAGTTGACGATCCCGCTCGCCATCAACAGCGCGAGCGCGATGCGTTGTCCGCGCCGGATGCGTGGCGGCGCGGGCGGAACAGGTTGGTTTTCGTTCATGTCGGTTGTCTCCATGTCACTGGCATCGGCCGGTTCCGGCCGTTCCGTCGTCTGCGGAATTCAGGTATCCAGACGAATCACTTCGTCGCGCGTCGGGATCGAGCTTTGCGCGCCGTGGCGCGTGACGCTGATCGCGGCCGCACGCTGGCCGAAGCCGATCGCGTCGTCCATCGATGCGCCGTCGGCGCGCGCGGCCGCGAACCCGCCGACGAACGTGTCGCCGGCCGCGGTCGTATCGACGGCCACCACCGCCATCGCCCGATGGCGGCCGTTCCCCGCGCTGCCGCGCCAGCAGACGCCGCGCGCGCCGAGCGTGACCAGCACGTTGCCGACGCCCTTCGCGCACAGCGCATCGGCGGCGCGCACGGCCGACGCATCGTCGCCGACGGCGATGCCGGTCAGCGATTCGGCTTCGGTTTCGTTGACGACGAGGTAGTCGACCCGCGCCAGCAACGCGTCGAACAGCGGCTGAGCGGGCGCGGGGTTGAGCAGCACGGGCGTGCGGTGCGCACTGGCACAGGCAATCGCGCGCGCGACTGTCGCGACCGGCACTTCGAGCTGGCACACGAGCAGCGCGGCCGCGGCGATCGCGTCGCGCGCCGCGTCGATCCGGCCGGCATCGAGACGCGCATTCGCACCGGGCACGACGACGATGCTGTTCGCACCGCCTTCGTCGACCGTGATCGTCGCCACGCCGGTCGCCGTACCGTCGATCCGGTGCAGGTGCGTCACGTCGATGCGCTCCGCCGCGAGCGCGCCGTGCAGGCGTGCCCCGAACGCGTCGTCGCCGACGCAGCCGATCATCGCGACCGATGCGCCCAGGCGCGCGGCCGCGACGGCCTGGTTCGCCCCCTTGCCGCCGTGAACGGTCTGGAATGCCGTGCCGAGCAGCGTCTCGCCCGGCACCGGCAGGCGCGGCGCGCGCGTGACGAGGTCGATGTTGACGCTGCCGACGACAGCGATACGCGGTGACGTGGTGTCGTTCATGCTTGAATGTAACCGCTTACATTCGAGACCGACAAAATGCCCGAAGAGGCCGTCGTCTCTGAAAATTTCGCGATGCGGGTGGAATCCATGTCTGACATAATACGAAGCAGCAAGAAGATAGCGCTTACATTCTCACAGGATCGAATGCGGATGCAAGCGGGACCACCATGAATCGAGGGTAAACAATGACGCGACTGGCCACGCACGCCGCCGGCAGGCCCACCCCGCCGGGAGACAGCCGATGAGCACGCCTCCGTCCCGCGGTGGCGCGTCGCGGGCACGCCGCGGCAGCGGCCGCTCGGTGCTCGGCGATGTCGCGAAACTGGCCGGCGTGTCGACCGCGACCGTCTCGCGCGTGTACAACGATCCCGGCAAGGTATCGGCCGACGTGCAGCAGCGCGTACGCGACGCGGCGCGCGCACTGAACTGGATTCCGAATGCAGCCGGCCGCGCGCTCGCGTCCACGCGCACGCACATCACCGGCGCGATCATTCCGACGCTCGACGACCAGGTGTTCGCATCGCAGGTCGCGGGCATGCAGACGGTCATGGCCGAGCACGGCATCACGCTGTTCCTCGGCTGCTCGAACTACGATCCCGCGCAGGCACTCGCGCAGGTGCGCGCGATGCTGTCGCGCGGCGTGGAGGCCGTGTCGCTGGTCGGCGAAGCGTATCCGCCGGAACTGTTCGAACTCCTTGCGTTGCATCGCGTGCCGTACGTCGTCACCTATGCGTATCGCGACGACAGCCCGCACTGCTGCATCGGCTTCGACAACCGCGCGGCGTTCGCACGGCTCACCACGCACCTGCTCGATCTCGGTCACCGCGATTTCGCGATCATCATGCAGCCGTCGGCGGACAACGACCGCGTGCAGGCCCGCCTGCGCGGCATTCACGACACGCTGGCCGCGCACGGGCTCGCGGTGCGCCCCGTGCATCAGCACGAAGGGGCGGCCACGATCGCGTTCGGGCGGGCGAGCCTGCGCGCGATCGCGGCGCGCGATGCGGCGACGCGGCCGACCGCCGTGATCTGCGGCAATGACGCACTCGCTCTCGGTGCGTTGCTCGAAGCGCAGGCGCTCGGCATCGACGTGCCCGCGCAATTGTCGATCACCGGGTTCGACGACATCGCGCTCGCACGCGAGATCCAGCCGCCGCTGACGACGATGTGGGTCGACACCGACGCGATCGGGCGCCAGGCCGCGCGTGCGTTGCTCGACGCGCTCGAGAACGGCGCCACGGGGCCCGGCTGTGCCGTCCTGCCCGAGTTGCGCATGCGGGAATCGGCCGCGCCGCCGGCGCAGGTGCGTGCAACGCGCAAGACGTGAAGAAGTGCCGGGCGGCGGCGCCTGCTTACTGCATCACGTCGACCGGCAGCGTCTTGTCGAGCGTGTCGCGCCACGCGTTGATCGTCTTCGGCACGGTTTTCTTCCACGCCGGCACGTTCGAGTAGTAGCGCATCCGGACGTTGTTCTTTGCATCGAACACGAGCAGCCCGATCCACAGATCGGCGCCGCGGCGCATCACGATCGCCGCGTTCGTCGTCGCAATGCCGCGCACCCAGTACGACGTCACGTGTGCGTTGAGCCCATCGAGATCCTTCTCGTCGGCGCTGTCGTTCACCATGTCGACGAGCGTCTGATAATCGGCGCCGAGCAGCTTGTGCGCGGTCGCGTTCTGCTGCGCATCGGCGACGACCTTGAGGCTCAGCAGGTCGGCAGGCGGCCTGGCCCGGGACTGCGCGGCGCTCACGTAGTCGCCTGCGTACATGACGCCCGCGCCGGCGCCGCAGTCGAAATCGGCGCCTTGTTGCGTGACGCGGATGCGCCCGCCCTTCCGTTCGAAATCGAGCCGGCACTTGTCCTTGCGGTAGGTACCGCTGTCGCCGTGCAGCACGATGTCGCCGTCAAGCCCGCCGGTATTCGCGCCGTTATTGGCCCCCAGCTCGAAATGCAGGCGCGGCGCCGTGCCGGTCAACGTCAGCACGCCGCCGAACGACGGGTTGTCGCTCGTCATGTACCACGTCTGCTGCCAGCGGTCGGCGGCCAGCGGCGTACCGTTCAGGCTGGCGAGCCGTTCGCGGTAGCGATCGCCGAGACACGACGCGTCGCTGCCGCACTGGTCGCGCTGCTTGAGCCACTTCACCTGCGCGGCCTTCAGCGCGGCCGTATCGCCGCCCTTTGCGAGCGCCCTCTTCCACGCGGCCGACAGGTCGCCGTCGAGCTTCGACAGCGCGGCATCCGCGCAGATCGTCTTCTCGGTCGGCGAAGCGGCCTTCGCGCAGTCGAAACCGGCCGCGTGCGCGGCAACCGGCAGCAGCGCCAGCAGCGCAGCCGCCGCGACAGATGGCAGGCGCGTGCGTCGCTTGTCGGATGCGGAAATCGTGGCGTGTTCGCGCGTATTCGATCGGTTCTGGATGGTCATCGGCTTGATCGTCGCAGGGTCGCGCACCTGTAGAAGCTACCTGCGCGCGACAGTCGAGGTAAAAACGCCCGGCCCGGCATGCAGCGCATGCCACTGCCCGCCGAAGCGTAACCCGAATGCGCGACGCCGATCAATCGACGTTCGATGTCATTGCAACCGCTTCCGCAGCCACGCTGCATTGCACGATACCGTCGCGTAACTCGGCTTCCGTCGCATGATCGAAGATCCCGATGAACACCATCGCGCCATCCCCTTCGTGCGGCGCCAGCCCTTCGTCTTCCATCGACGAGAACCGGATGCGCCGCGCGGCGACCTGGCACACGCGCGTGGCGACCGCACCGGCCGCGTCGGCCACGCGCACAATGCCTTTCGCGCGCAGGATCGTGCGCGGCAATGCTTTCAGCCATGCACGCAACCGCGCCTTGTCGAGTACGTCCGGCACGGCGACGGCGAGGCTTGCGAACGCCGGCATCGCGTCATGACCGATCGGCCGGTGCAAGCGCGCGATACCGCCCGGCAACGCGCAGCGATCTGGCACGGCCGTGTCGAACAGCAGCGCGAGCGGAATCTCGCCCGCCCGTGCCGCAACGACGACATCGGTCGGCGCGCACGCGCGCACGTCGTCGAGCACCGCATCGCGCCGTTCCGGTGCGACCAGGTCGAGCTTGGTCACGACGATCGCGCCGGCGCCGTCGAGCTGGCGCTGCGCCATCGCACCGACGAGCGGATCGGCCAGCGTGTCGCGCCACGCGAGCGCGTCGGCGACGACGAGCACCGACGTCAGCCGGAACGCCCCGTTCAGCAGTCCGATCTGCGCGATCTTCGCGGGATCGGCCACGCCGCTCGCTTCGACGAGCAGCAGTTCGGGCCGCACGTCGCGCGTCGCGACGCGCGTCAGCGCATCGACAAGTGCGCCGCCGATCGTGCAGCAGATGCAGCCGTTGTCGAGTTCGATCACGTCGTCGCCGCGCGCGCGTACGAGCCGCGCGTCGATGTTCACCGCACCGAAATCGTTGACGAGCACCGCGATGCGCCGGCCATGCGGCGCCTGCAGGATCGCGTTGACGAGCGTCGTCTTGCCCGCGCCGAGATAGCCGCCGATCACCGCGAGGTCGATCGGTGCAGGCGCGGGCGCGGCCATTGCAGCGCGCGCGCTCATCGCGGCGACCGGAACACGCGCCCGCCGAGCACGGTGCCCCACACGGCGAATGCCTTCAAACGCGCGGGCGCGCACACCGACGGATCGTCGTCGAGCACCGCGAAATCCGCATACTTGCCGACTTCGATGCTGCCGACGAGATGGTCCATCCGCAACGTGTAGGCCGCACCCAGCGTGATTGCATGCAGCGCATCGTCCACCGTCAACCGCTCGCCCTCGCCGAGCACACGCCCGGACGCCGTCTCGCGCTGCACCGCGCACCATGCGGTAAACAGCGGATTCAGCGGCGTGATCGGCGCATCCGAATGCAGTGCGAACGGAATACCGAGCCGCCGCGCGGAGCCGGCCGCGTCCATCCGGTTCGCGCGATCGGGGCCGATCGTCTGGCTGTAATGCGCATCGCCCCAGTAGTACAGATGATTCGCGAAGAAGTTCACGCACATCCCGAGCGCGCGAACGCGCTGGAGCTGCGCGGCGTCCGCCATCTGGCAATGCTGCAGCGTATGGCGATGATCGGGACGCGGATGGCGCGCGAGCAGCGTCGTCATCGCATCGAGCACGACATCGGTCGCTTCGTCGCCGTTGGTATGCACGTGCAGTTGCAGCCCCGCGCGATGGAACGGCTCGAACACGTCGACAAGTTGCGCGGGTGGGATCAGCCACAGCCCGTTCGGCTGCCCGCCCGCATAGCCGGGCCAGCGCACGCGTGCGGTGAAGCCCTGGATCGAGCCGTCGACGATGAACTTCACCGGCCCGAAATGCAGCTTGTCGGTGTTGCGTTCGATTTCGCCAAGCACGCTGTCGGCCGACCGCGCCGGATTGCGCTGCGGCGCGAATGCCGGCACGATCCGCACCGGGTAATCCGGATCGGCGGTCACCTCGTGCAGCGTGCGGTTGCCGTCGGCCGACAGGTCGTTGACGAGATCGGTGGCCGTCGTCACGCCCGCGAGCTGCGCGACGCGCCCGAAATTCCAGACCGCGTGCGGCTTCTCGCTCGCGGAAATCGCCAGCTTGCCGCCGATCGTCTGATACACCGGCAGCATCGCCGCGAACTCCTGCAGCTCGCCGGTCGGGCGGCCGTCGGCGTCGCGCGACACGCCGTCGATGTCGGTGTCCTCGTCGATGCCCGCACGCGCCAGCATCGCGCCGTTCACGTTCATCAGGTGCACGCTCGCATGCAGGATCGCGATCGGCCGCCGCGCCGACACGCGATCGAGTTCGCGCACCGTCAGCCGCGCGGTGCCGAAGAAGATCGGATCGAAGCCCCACGCGAGCAGCGGCCCGTCGTCGGTCATCGCGCGCTCGGCGTCGGCGAGCCGGTCGAGCATCGCGTCGAGCGAGCGCAGGCCCGGCCACAGCGTGCCGTCGGGGCCGCGCCGGTCGTAGTAGCCGACGTACACGGCATCCCACATCGCACCTTCCATCAGGTGGCAATGCCCTTCGACGAGCCCCGGCATCAACACCTTGTCGCGCAGCGTGTCGTCGGCCCCGCACGCCCCGAACCGCGCGGGCCACGCAGCCGCATCGGTGGCGTCGCCGACCGCGAGGATGCGACCGTCGCGCACGGCGACGTGAGTGGCCGACGGCTGCGCCGGGTTCATCGTCAGGATGCGGCGCGCGGTGAAGACCGTCACGGGTGCGGCCGGAGTGGCGGATGCTTGCATGGGGGGCGGTTCTCCTTTGCGTCAGGATACGGCGTATTGCTTGACGGGACGGCCGTGCAGCATCGCATGCACGGCCGCGACGACGAGTACGTTGACGACGAGGCACACGAGGCCGAGGTTGATGCCGCCGAAGTCGACATGGAGCACGTAGAAGATCATCGCGAGCACCTGGCCGCAGATCATCCCGGCGCCCACCGCGACCGGCCGCACCTGGCGCCGTGCGAGCAGGATCAGCACGCCCGGCAGGAACTGCGTGACGCCGTAGTAGGTGGTGTTGATCAGCGTGAGCATCAGGTTCGGCGTGAGCAGCGTGGTCACGATCGACAGCAGCAGGTAGCCGACGATCACGTATTTCGCCGCGCGCTTCTGGCGCGACTCGGGCAGGTTCGGCATCAGGTTGCGCGTGACGATCGGCCCGATCGCGAGGCAGATGCCGGCCAGCACGAGCAGCCCCGACAGCGCGGCGCCGGCCGCGACGAGGCCGATCAGCCAGCCGGGCAGCAGGTGCGTGACGGCCGCGAAGAACGCGTCGTTCGGCGATGCGAGTGTCAGGTTCGCGGTAATCGCGTAATACGACGCAATCACGAGGAACGGATACATCAGCATGTACAGCGGCATCGCGACCTGCGTGCGCCGGATCGCGTTCGGCCCACGCGCGGTGAAGAAATTCTGCGCGGCGAACGGCATCAGGAAGAAGCCGAGCGACTGGAACAGCATCGTGCTCATCGAGAAGCGCAATTGCGATCCGCTCATCGTGTTGCTGACCTGCCGGCTCGCGGCATCGAACACCGGATGCACGCCGCCGGCCTGCCACGCGACGGCGATGCCCGTCACGACGATCGCGAGCAGCATCAGGATGTCCTTCAGGATGGCGATATAGGCCGATGCGCGCACGCCGGAGATCGCGATGTAGGTGAACGCGAGCGCCGCACACACGAGGATCAGGTACAGCGGCTCGACATGCCAGCCGAGCCCCTTGAGCGCCGCGACGAGCCCCGTGAACTGCAGTTGCCCCCACGGGATCAGGAACAGGATCGATGCGCACGCAACCACGAGCTCGAGCCCGCGGCTGCGGTAGTGCCCCTTGAACAGGTCGGGCAGCGTGATCGCGTTGTGGCGCTTGCCGGCCTCCCAGATCTTCGGGCCGATGAAATAGCCGATCGGGTAGGCCAGCAGGATGTAGCCGAGGAACCACACGCCGTAGGTCGGCCCTTTCGCGTAGATGCCGCCGGGAAAGCCGACCATCGTGCCGATGCTGTAGATCTCGCCGGCGGTCAGGAAGAACACGAGCGCCGTGCCGAACTGGCGCGACGCGACGAAGAAGTCATGCACGCTCTGCTTGCCGCGGCCGCGGCCGGATCGAACGGCGAGATAGAGCGACAGCGCGATCAGCGCGGCGAAGACGACCGTTGACATGCACACCTCTGCGAAGGGACGGAAAGCGTAGGGTTCGCCGGAAAGCGCGGGCGGCCGGCGGCCCGCCAGGAAGCGACGGCGCGCTACGCGGCGTCGCCCGCGCGGCGGTCGAACAGCATCCAGCACGCGAACAGGCAGCCGGACGTCAGCACGAACCACGCAAAGATCCACATGAAGATGAACGGCACGCCCAGCACGTAGCGGTCCTGCGCGGCGACCCAGGGCAGCACGCCCAGCACGCCGAGATACGGAATACCGATGCCGATCAGGTACCTGAGCATGCGCGTCTCCTCGAAAGCGGGTGTGTACGGGAATGACCCGGCACGGGTGCGGCAGGCAGCGCCTGTGCGGCATCCGGCGGTGAGTCCAGTATTCGAAGACAAAAAGACGCGGGATAGTGCCAGACGCCGGCAATCGCTTGGGCCAGCGGCGGGCGGCCCGGACGAGACGGGAAGATTTGCGCGGAAGCCGCGACGGCAATCCGTCGCGGGCGGCCGGTGCCGGCGATCGCGCGAACGGATGTCAGCCGTCGAACGGCGCCAGCTCGTAACTCGTGCTCCGGCCGCCGGACGACGAACGGCGCAGCACGCGATGCTCGACGAGCTCGGTGATGTCGCGCAGCGCCGTGTCCTGCGAGCACTTCGCGAGGGCCGCCCACTTGGTCGTCGTCAGCTTGCCTTCGAAGCCGTCGAGCAGGCGATTCATCACCTTGATCTGGCGTGCGTTCATCGCGAAACCCGCGCAACGCTGCCAGAAGCGCGCCTTGATCAACACCGCGTCGAGCGTCGTGTGCGCATGGTCGATCGCCCTGCCGAGCGTATTCAGAAACCACGCAAGCCATTCCGTGACGTCGGGCGAGCCGCGCTGCGTGCGCTCCAGCACGTCGTAATACGCGTTGCGCTCGCGCTGGATCTGCGCCGACAGGCTGTAGAAACGCTGCGGACTCCGGTCGGCGCGCGCCAGGACCAGATCGCCGAGCGCGCGCGCGATCCGGCCGTTGCCGTCGTCGAACGGGTGCAGCGTGACGAACCACAGGTGGGCCAGGCCGGCCCGGATCAGCAACGGCTCGGCCGGCGCGGCATTGAGCCACGCGAGAAAGCGCGCGATCTCGTGCGCCAGGCGCGCGGCCGGCGGCGCCTCGAAATGCACGCGCTGCCGGCCGATCGGCCCGGACACCACCTGCATCGGCCCGCTGGCATCCGTGCGCCAGCCGCCGACCGTGATCCGCGACAGACCCGAATAGCCGGTCGGAAACAGCGCGGCGTGCCATCCGAACAGGCGGGCTTCAGTGACCGGCGCCGCCGCATGGGTCGTCGCGTCGAGCACCATGTCGACGACGCCCTCGACGTGGCGGTCGACCGGCGCCAGCGCGCCGATATCGACCCCGAGCCGGCGTGCAATCGACGAGCGGACCGATGCGACGTTCAGGTTTTCGCCCTCGATGGCGCTGGTCTTGACGACGTCCTCCGTCAGCGCGGCGAGGCTGGCCTCGTCGCGCAGCGCCAGGCCGATGTCCGCCAGCCGCCCCGCGAGCATGCCTTGCGCACGGCTGACGTCGGCCAGCGACGTGGCGAGGGCCGGCAGGTCGAAGCGCCACGCAGGCCAGTCGGCCGACTCCCAGATGAAGGTGTAATCTCCGCTCATGATGCGGAGATTATCGCACCGATTCGCCGCAAGTACCCATAATCTCCGCAAAAAATGCGGAGATTAACCACCGCATTCACCGCAAACCCGCCCGCTACCGGTTCCGGCCTGCACCGCTCGCCCGCGCCGGCGCCGGCTCGCCGAGCCGCTCCGCGAGAAACCCGATGAACGTGCGCAGCGTGACGAACCCTTCCCGGTGCTGCGGAAACACCGCATTGAGCGTGATCGGCGACGGCGCGTACGCGTCGAGCACCGGCACGAGCGCGCCGCTGTCGAGCGCCGCGCCGACGATGAAGCGCGGCAGCAGCGCGATGCCGAGCCCCGCGATCGCCGCGTCGCGCACCACTTCGCCGTTGTTCGCGACGAGCGGCCCCTGCACGTCGAACGTGCGCGCCGCGCCGTCGACGCGGAATTCCCAGCCGACGCGCCGCTCGCGCCCGTACAGCAGGCACGTATGGCCGGCGAGCTCGGCCGGCGTCTGCGGCGTGCCCTGCCGCTTCAGGTACGCGGGGCTCGCGCACGCGATCATCGGCCACGCGCCGAGCGCGCGCGCGATCAGCGTCGAATCCTCGAGCGAGCCGATCCGCAGCACGAGGTCGAAGCCTTCGCCGATCAGGTCGACCCGACGGTCGGTCAGGTCGAGGTTCAGCCGCACGGCCGGGTGCGCGGACAGGAATTCGGCGATCAGCGGCGACACGTGCGTGATCCCGAACGACAGCGGTGCGCTGATCTTCAGCGAGCCGTGCAGCTCGGTGCTGCGCACCGACATCGCCTGCTCGGCGTCCGCGATCTCGGCAAGGATGCGCTGCGCGCGCACATAAAACTCCTGCCCGGATTCGGTCACCGCGAGATTGCGCGTATTGCGGTGCAGAAGCCGCACGCCGAGCGACGCCTCCAGCGCCATCGTGCGCCGGCTGACGAACTGCTTGGACAGCATCAGCTGGTCGGCCGCCGCCGTAAAGCTGCCCGCGTCGACGGTCGCGACGAAGATCCTCAGATCGTTGAGTTCCATATTGTCCACTCCATAGCGACAGTCATTATCTCTACAGCCATTTATTTGTCAAATCGATTGACCTAAGATGCATCTCAACGAACGGCCGGGCCCACTTCCGAGGTTCGGCGACTTCAAGGAAAAAAATCATGATCGAAATCCGTGCAGCAAACCAACGTGGCCGTGCGGAGCATGGCTGGCTCAGCTCCCGTCATACGTTTTCGTTCGCGAATTACTACGATCCGAAGCAAGTCGGCTTCTCCGACCTGCTCGTGATCAACGACGACCGCGTCGCCCCGGGCCGCGGCTTCGGTACGCACCCGCACCGCGACATGGAAATCCTGTCGTACGTGCTCGACGGCGCACTGGAACACAAGGACTCGATGGGCACCGGTTCGGTGATCGTGCCGGGCGACGTGCAGCTGATGAGCGCGGGCACGGGCGTGCGCCACAGCGAGTTCAACCACTCGCCGGAAACGCCGGTCCACTTCCTGCAGATCTGGGTCGGGCCGGCCGAAAAGGGTGCCGAGCCGCGTTATCAGCAGACGAATGTCACGGCCGACGACAAGCGCGGCAAGCTCGCACTCGTCGTGTCGCCGAACGGCGATGCCGGTTCGCTGAAGATCCGGCAGGACACCCGGATTTACGCGGGCCTGTTCGACGGCGACGAAAGCACTACGCTGGAACTTGACCCGAGCCGCTTTGCTTACGTGCACGTGGCACGCGGCAGCGTGACGGTCAACGGCGTGACGCTCGGCGAAGGCGACGGCGCACGCATCCGCAGCGAACACGCCCTGACGATCGCCGACGGCAAGGATGCCGAAGTGCTGGTGTTCGACCTGCGTCCGGTCGAAGTGACGGCCGAGTGGGCATAACGCCCGTTCGGGAAACCGGGCCCCGCTGAACGCGGGGCCCTTTTAATCGGAGATTCGCAACATGGCCAAGGTTCTCGTTCTGTACTACTCGTCCTACGGGCACGTCGAAACGATGGCGCAACACATCGCGGAAGGCGCGAAATCGGTGGCGGGCGTCGAGGTCACGCTCAAGCGCGTGCCGGAAACGATCCCCGTCGATCAGGCCCGCGCGATCGGCGTGAAGGTCGACCAGGCCGCGCCGGTCGCCACGGTGGACGAACTCGCCGATTACGATGCGATCATCTTCGGCACGCCGACCCGCTTCGGCAACATGGCCGGCCAGATGCGCACGTTCCTCGACCAGACCGGCGGCCTGTGGATGAAGGGTTCGCTCGTCGGCAAGATCGGCAGCGTGTTCGCGTCGACCGGCACGCAGCACGGCGGCCAGGAAACGACGATCACGTCGTTCCACACGACGCTGCTGCACCACGGCATGGTGATAGTGGGCGTGCCGTATGCATGCAGCGGGCTCGTCAACATGAGCGAAATCACCGGCGGCACGCCGTACGGCGCGACGACGCTCGCGGGCGCGGACGGCAGCCGCCAGCCGAGCGCGAACGAGCTCGACATCGCGCGCTACCAGGGCAAGCACGTCGCGGAAATCGCGAGCAAGCTCGCGTCGTAACGCGGCGGCCTCGCGCCCCCGCTGTCCCGCACAGGACGAACGGCGCCGGATCAACCGGCGCCGTTCGTCCTGTGCAAGGCTTTCAGCCGTTACTGGCCCGAAGCCGGTGCAGCCGGCGCCGCCTTCGTCGCGGGCGCCTTCTGCGCAGCGTTCTGCGGATAGTTGCTCTGGTCGTTGGTCAGCCGGTAGCCGCTGCCGGTGCCGATCGCCTTCAGGTCCGACGCGTGCCGCGCACGCGCCGCCTTGCGCGCCGCCTTCTTCTGCGCCTTGTCGAGCTGCTTCTGCGTCGGCGCGGACGCCGGATCCTGCGCGTATGCCGCCGGCACGGCGGTCAACAACAGACCGAACGACGCCGTTACTGCTACTGCCACCGAAACCACGCGAGACTGCTTCATGGCCGGATCTCCTTGTCGATTGTTGATTGTGGATCGAACACCTGCGCGCACGCGACGGCTTGCGACAACGGCGCCGATGCAACGTTAGCCGATCACTGCACAAATGTCCGTGTGCGTTCCTGAATTCTCCTGATAACAGCCGCGATACATGCGCGCCGTGTGCGCCGTGTTTTCGGCAAATCGTCCGCGCCATCAGGGAAACCGATACCCCGGCGCCCGACGGGGCCCGCTCAGATCCAGCGCGACAGCATCGGCAGCAGGATCGGCACGACGAATGCGGTCAGCACGCCGTTCAGCCCCATCCCGAGCCCCGCGAACGCGCCGGTCTCCTCGCTGACCTGGAACGCGCGCGCCGTGCCGATCCCGTGCGACGCGACGCCGAGCGCGAAGCCGCGCACGGCCGGCTCGTCGACCCGCAGCAGATTCAGGATCCCGCGCGCGCACACCGCGCCGAAGATCCCGGTCGAGATCACGAGCACGGCCGTGAGCGACGGAATGCCGCCGATCTCGGCGGCCACCGCCATCGCGATCGGCGTCGTCGCCGATTTCGGCGCGAGCGACGCGATCGTCTGGTGCGACGCACCAAACAGCGCGGCGATGCCGACCGCCGACACGATCGCGGTCAGCGAACCCGCGAGCAGGCCGACGAGCAGCGGCAGCGCGGTGCGCCGCAGTTTCGACCACTGGCGATACAGCGGCAGCGCGAGCGCGACGGTCGCGGGGCCGAGCAGGAAGTGGACGAACTGCGCGCCTTCGAAATAGGTCGGATACGGCGTATGCGTGATCGTCAGCAGTACGACGATCAGCGCGACCGCGATCAGCACCGGATTCGCGAGCGGGTTGAAGCGCGCCCGCGCATAGACGGCCTGCGCGAACAGATACGCGACCAGCGTGATGGTCAGGCCGAGCAACGGGCTCGCGGCGAGATAGACCCAGATCGCGCCGAGTTTCGGAAAGGCCGTCATTGCGCGCCCTCCGCGGTGCCGCCCGCGCGGCGCTGGCGCCGCAGCAGCGCGCGCGTGACGAGCGCCGTCACCGCGATCGCCAGCGTGGTGCTGACGGCCAGCGCGACGACGACCGCAACCGCATCGCCGCGCACGCGGTCGGCCGACACCATGATGCCGACGCCGGCCGGCACGAACAGCAGCGACAGGTGACGCAGCAGTTCGAGCGCGGTCGGCTCGATCGCATCGGCCACCTGCGGGCGCAGCATCACGAAGCCGAACAGCAGCAGCATGCCGATCACGGGGCCCGGCACCGGCAGGCCGAACAGATAGGACACGCCTTCCCCGAGACACTGGAAGGTCAGCAAGACCGCGAACGCCTGCAACATGAACGGCTTCTCCCGAACGTGGCGGCGCGACCGTGGAGCCGCGCGGCCGGTGGGCCGGCGGCCTGCGGCGCCGGCGTAAACGATACGCGCGATCGTACCAACAATGCCCGCGACGCGCGCCTGCGCAATCGGCCCTGCCCGCCCACTGCCACTATCGTCATGCACTTTCGGGTACCGGCTGGCCGGCCCGCGCACCCCGGGGTTTGCCGATGATGACGGTGCAGGAGCTGCTGGATGCCCCGTCGCCCGGATTGCAGCGCGTGGCCGGCGTCGCCGGTACGCACCGGCCGAGCACGTGGGCGCACGCGCTCGATCTTCCCGAGCCGTGGCGCTGGGTCAGCGCGGGCAACCCGGTGATGACGACGGGCGTCGGCTTGCCGCGTACGCCCCGGGAGCCGGCGGCGTGGCCCGAACGCATCGCACAGACGCATGCGTGCGCGCTGGTCGTCGCGCCGCGGGCCGCGCGAACCTGCCCGACGACGCGAGCGGCGAAGTCGTCGAGATCGGCGCAGGCGGCCTCGTGACCCCGCCGCCGGGCCGGACCGGCCGCCGGGACATCATCGAGCCGGTGCGCGAGGCCTATGCGATCGACTGACGCACGCCGTCACTGCCCCGGCGCGTGAACGCCCTCGCGTCCGCCCGCCGGCGCATCGCCCTTGCCGCGATACCACACCGCATAGACGACCGACAGCACGATCACGAACGGCACGCCGCAGAACAGCGTCATCCGGAATTCGCGCGTGAAGTACGTCGTGACCAGCGCCGCGAGCATCAGCGCCGCGCCGAGCAGCGACGTAACCGGAAAGCCCCACATCCGGAACGCGAGCGCCTGGCCGCGATGGTGCCGGCGGAAGAACAGGTGCGTGACGAAGATCATCAGCCACGTGAACATCGCGCCGAACATCGACACCGACATCATCATCACGAACGACGTGTCCGGATACAGCACGTTCAGCACGGTCGCGAGCGCGATCCCGATCGCCGACAACCCGAGCGCGGCCGCCGGCACGCCGTGCCCCGTCAGCCGGCCGAGCGCCTTCGGCGCGTAGCCCGCGCGCGACAGGCTGAACATCATCCGCGTCGTGATGTAGAGCTGGCTGTTCATCGCGGACAGCGCGGCCACCAGGATCACGAAGTTGATCACGCCGGCCGCGCCCGGCACGTGCGTCGCGGCCATCACCTTCACGAACGGGCTTTCGTCGGAACCCGCGGCCGTCCACGGCACGATCGCGAGCATCAGCGCGAGCGTCAGCAGGTAGAAGAACACGAGGCGCAGCATCGTCGCGCGGAATGCGCGGGTGATCGCCTTGTGCGGATCGCGCGCCTCGCCGGCCGCGACCGCGATCATCTCGATGCTCAGGTAGCTGAAGATCGACACGATCACCGCGACCCACATCCCCCCCACGCCTTTCGGGAAGAAGCCGCCGTGCGCCGTGTAGTTCGAGAAGCCGATGCCCGAACCTGCCGGCGCACCGAACACGACCACCGCGCCGAGCGCGATGAACGCGACGATCGCGGCAATCTTCAGCATCGAGAACACGTACTCGACCGCGCCGAACACCTTCACGCTGACCAGGTTGACGCCAATCAGCGCGGCCGAGAAGCCGACGATCCAGTACCAGCCCGGCACGGCCGGAAACCAGTACTTCATGTACACGGCGATCGCCGTCACCTCGGTGCCGACCGCGAACACGATCGACGCCCAGTACGCATAGCGCACGAGGAAGCCGGCCCACGGGCTCACATAGTGCTCGGCATACGCGCCGAACGAACCCGACGTCGGGTGTGCGACCGTCATCTCGGCGAGGCAGCCCATCAGCAGCAGCGCGATCAGCGCGCCGATCGCATAGCTGACGAGCACGCTCGGCCCCGCAAAGCCGATCGCGAAACCGCTGCCGAGGAACAGCCCCGTGCCGATCGCGCCGCCGATCGCGATCATCGACAACTGCGCGGTCGACAGCCCGCGATGCAACCCCTTCTCACGTTCGACGATCGTGTCGAATCCTTGCCGCTGGTTCATGCCGTGTCTCCTTCGTCGAACGCGCCCCGCGTCGTGCGGGACGTCGTCCGGTCTCGTTCTGTTGCGTCGTAGTGCATAGCACGCCGGCCGTCAGGTCACCGACTTGCGCGCGAGGAATGCATCGGTGTTCCATGCACCGGTCGTCACGACGTCCTTCAATGCGGCGATCGTGTCCCACACGTCGACGTAGCGCACGTACAGCGGCGCGAAGCCGAAGCGCAGGATATCGGGCGCGCGGAAGTCGCCGATCATGTTGCGCGCGATCAGCGCCTGCACGATCGCATAGCCTTCCGCGTGCGCGAGCGACACCTGGCTTCCGCGCTGCGCGGCGTCGCGCGGCGACGCGAGCGTGAAGCCGAGACCCGCGAGCTCCTGGTCGACGAGCGCGATGAACAGATCGCCGAGCGCGACGCTCTTGTCGCGCAGCACATGGAGATCGACGCCGTCGAACGCTTCGAGCGCCGCTTCGAGCGCGATCACGCCGAGCTGCGGCGCGGTGCCCGTCAGCATCCGGTCGATCGCCGGGTGCGGCGCGTAGTCGTGCGTGAAGTCGAACGGCTTCGCATGGCCATGCCAGCCCGTCAGCGGCTGCCGCACGTCGGCAAGATGCCGCGACGCGACGAACACGTAGGCCGGCGCGCCGGGCCCGCCGTTCAGGTACTTGTAGCCGCAGCCGACCGCGAAGTCCGCTTCGCACGCGTTCAGCCCGATCGGCATCGCGCCGGCCGAGTGGCACAGGTCCCACACGCTCAGCGCGCCGGCCTCGTGCGCGTGGCGCGTGACGGCCGCCATGTCGTAGCGCTTGCCGCTCTTGTAGTTCACGTGCGTCAGCGACACGACCGCGACGGTATCGTCGATCGCCGCGGCGATGTCGTCCGGATCGACGCAGCGCAGTTCGCAGCCGGTCATCTCGGCGACGCTCGCCGCGATATAGACGTCGGTCGGGAAATTGGTGCGCTCGGCGACGATCACGCGGCGCCCGGGGCGCATGCGCGTGGCCGCGACGAGCACCTTGAACAGGTTCACCGAGGTCGAATCGGCGACGATCACCTCGCCGTCGCCCGCGCCGATCAGCCGGGCGATCTTGTTGCCGGTGCGCTGCGGCGCCGGGTACCAGTCGGCGTCGTTCCACGAGCGGATCAGGCCGTGCGCCCATTCCTGTTCGAGCGCGCGCTGCATGCGCGCCGGCACGTTCGCGGGCATCGCGCCGAGCGAGTTGCCGTCGAGATAGATCGTGTCGGCGGGCAGGTCGAAGCGCGCGCGGCAGTGGGCGAGCGGGTCGGCCGCATCGAGCGCGGCGCAGTGTTCGCGGGTGGTCATGAAATGCATGTTCCTTATGGAATGACGGTGGTCGTGAAAGGCGTCAGGCCGCGCGCGACGCCGCCGCGGGCGGCAGGTCGAAGAAGCGCAACGCATTGCCGCCGAGGATCTTGGCTTTCGCGGTATCGGACAGACCGGGATGCTGCTCGACGAGCGAGCCGATCTGCTGCTCGCCGAGCGGGAACGGATAGTCGGAGCCGAGCATCACGCGGTCCTCGCCCATCGTGTCGACCAGGAGGCGCAGCGCGCCGCGATCGAACACCGCGCTGTCCACGTGGAAGCGGTCGAGATAGCTGACGGGCGGATGCGGGCAGTCCTCGCGCACGATGTCGCGCTGCTCCCACGCGTTCTGCACGCGGCCGAGCAGGAACGCGAAGCTGCCGCCGCCGTGCGCGAAACACAGCTTCAGCGACCGCGGAATCCGCTCGAACGCGCCGGACAGGATCAGCGACACCATGCTGAGCTGCGTCTCGGCCGGCATCGCAACCAGCCACGGCAGCATCCATTTCTTCATCCGGCCGTCGGTCATCATGTCCCACGGATGCACGAGCACCGGAATGCCATCGTTCGCGCAATGAGCAAGGAACGCGACGAGGTGCGCGTCGTCGAGATCGAGCGGCCCGAGATGGTTGCCGATCTGCACGCCGCGATGGCCGGCGCGGTGCGCGCGCGTCGCTTCGCGGCACGCGAGCTCGACGTCCTGCAGCGGCACCTGCGCGAGCGCGAACATCCGGCCGGGGGCATGCGCGCATAGCTCGAGCGCGCGGTCGTTCATCCGCATCGCCCAGTCGTGCGCGTCGTGCGGCGCGCTGTCGTAGCCGAACATCACGGGCGTCGCGCACATCAGCTGGATGTCGATGCCGAGCGCGTCCATCTCCGCGATGCGCGCGGCAGGGTCCCACAGCGCACGGTAGACCGGGCGGAACGCGCGCTCGCCCGTCATGATCATCCCGTTCTGGCCGTCCGCGTCGATGCGCAGCCACGGCGCGCGCTGCGCGTCGAGGCGCGCGGCCGCTTCCCGCGAAATCGGCGGGAAGAAGTGCGAATGCATGTCGATTCGAAGTGTCATCGTCGTTCTGTCGGTGAAAAGGCGTGGCGGGCTCAGGCCGCCTTGCCGGAATGCACGTGGCCGCAATGCGCGCAGCGGCGCAGCGTGTCCGACGCATAGAACGCGTCGAACAGCGGCGGCAGGTCGGCGACGATGCTCTTGAGCTGCACCTCGACGCGATGGACGAGATGCCCGCATGCGTCGCAGTACCACTCGAAGCCGTCGACGATGCCCGCGGGGCGCTGGCGCTCGATCACGAGGCACGCGCTGCCGGCTTCGGGGCGCTGCGGCGAATGCCGCACGTGCGGCGGCAACAGGAACATGTCGCCTTCCTTCAGGTCGACGCGTTCGCGCTTGCCGTCGATCCACAGGTGCAGATACGCGTTGCCGCGCAGCTGGTAAAAGAATTCCTCGAACGGATCGTCGTGATAGTCGGTGCGCCGATTCGGGCCGCCGACGACGGTCACGATGAAATCGCTGTCCTGCCACACCTGCTGGTTGCCGACCGGCGGCTTCAGCAGGTGCGCATGCTCGTCGATCCAGCGCGAAAAATTGAACGGGGTGCCGTACTTCAGCATGGTTGTCTCCTCCGGGCGGGTGACGCAACACGCCAACCCGCCATGCGTGTCATCGCTTCGGCGCGTACGCGATCGCCTTCATCTCGATCAGCAGATGCGGATGCGGCAGCTGGTGCACCGCGACCGTCGTGCGCGTCGGGCCGGTCTCGTCGAAATACTCGCCGTACACTGCGTTATAGCCGCCGAAATCGTTCATGTTCACGAGAAACGACGAGATCTCGACGAGCGACGACAGGTCGGCGCCTTCGCTGCGCAGGATGTCGCGGATGTTCTCGATCACCGTGCGGGTCTGCTCGCGGATGTCGAGCTGCACGGTGCCGAGCGCATCGGCCGACGCGCCGGCGATCGTGTTGTCGGGCCGCCGCGAACTCGTGCCCGACACGAACAGGAAGTCGCCGGCGCGCGTGATGTGCGGGAAGCGGCCGCGCGGCGTGGCCTTGCCGGGCACGACGCGGCCCTGGATCGAATGGTCTTGGCTCATGATGGTCGAGTGGTGGTGAATTCGGTGCTGCCGAGCCCGTGCACTGTGCAGTGCACGTGCGCGCCGGCAGGTAATGCGTCGGCGGCCGTCGCGGCGCCGGCCATGATCAGCGAGCCGGCCGGCAGCACGAGCCCGCTCGCCGCGATCAGCCGCGACGCCTGCACGACCGAGCGCAGCGGATCGCCGAGGATCGCGGCGGTCGAGCCGGTCTGGACCACGCGGCCGTCGATCCGCATCACGACGCCTGCGTTGCGCAGCCCGTCGAAACGCGTACTCCACGGGCCGAGCGTCAGGCCCGCCGACGAGCAGTTGTCGGCCACCACGTCCTCCAGCGTGAAGCGGAAGTCGCGGTAGCGCGAATCGATGATCTCCATCGCGGGCGCGACGGCTTCCAGGTAGCCGGCCGTTTCCAGCAGCGTCAGCGGGCGGTCGATGTCGCGGCGCGTGAGGAAGCACACTTCCGGCTCCACGCGCGGATGGATGAAGCGATCGAGCGCGACGTGCCCGCCGTCTTCTTCCAGCATCGTGTCGGTGAGCCAGCCCCAGATCAGGCTGTCGACGCCCATCTGGATCATCTTCGCGCGGCTCGTGAAGCCGAGCTTCACGCCGACCATCGTCTCGCCGCGATCGATGCGGCGTTCGATCGACGCGCGCTGGATCACGTATGCCTCGTCGAGCGAGAACGCGGCGCCGGCCGTCAGTTGCGCGATCGCCTCCACGTGGCGCGCGGCGTCGTCGACACGGGCCGCCAGCCTGTCGAGATCGGTCATGCGGCCTCCCGTGCCTTCAGCATGTCGAGCGCGACGTCGACGATCATGTCCTCCTGCCCGCCGACCATGCGCCGCCGGCCGAGCTCGACCATGATGTCGAACGCGGACAGCCCGTATTTCGCGGCCGCCGCTTCCGTGTGGCGCAGGAAGCTCGAATACACGCCCGCATAGCCGAGTGCGAGCGTCTCGCGGTCGACCCGCACCGGGCGCTCCTGCAGCGGCCGCACGATGTCTTCCGCCGCGTCGATCAGTTGCTTCACGTCGCAACCGTGATTCAGCCCGAGCCGGTCGACCGCCGCGACGAACACTTCGAGCGGTGCGTTGCCGGCGCCCGCGCCCATCCCGGTCAACGACGCATCGATACGGTCGCAACCGTGTTCGAGCGCGACGATCGAATTCGCGACGCCGAGCGACAGGTTGTGGTGCGCGTGCATGCCCGTCTGCGTGGCCGGGTCGAGCACGGCCTTGAGCGCATCGAAGCGCGCCGCCACGTCGCGCATGCCGAGCGCGCCGCCGGAATCGACCACGTACACGCACTGCGCGCCGTAGCGTTCCATCTGCTTCGCCTGTTGCGCGAGCGCGTCGGGCGACGTCATGTGCGACATCATCAGGAAGCCGACGGTGTCCATCCCGAGTTCGCGTGCATACGCGATGTGCTGCTTCGAGATGTCGGCTTCCGTGCAGTGCGTCGCGATCCGCACGATGCGCGCGCCGGCGTCGTACGCGGCACGCAGGTCGTGTACGGTGCCGATGCCCGGCAGCAGCAGCGTCGCGACTCGGGCACGCTTGACCGTGCCGGCCACCGCCTCGATCCACTGCAGGTCGGTATGCGCGCCGAACCCGTAGTTGAAGCTCGATCCGGACAGCCCGTCGCCGTGCGCGACCTCGATGCTGTCGACGCCCGCGTCGTCGAGCGCGCGTGCGATCGTGACAGCGCTGTCGAGCGAATACCGATGACGGATCGCATGCATGCCGTCACGCAGCGTCACGTCGGACAGATAGATTTTTTTCGTGTGGTCGGTCATCGCCGATCTCCCGTCAGGCTGCGACGCGGCTGGCCGCGATCTGTTCGGCGGCGGCAAGCGCGGCCGACGTCATGATGTCCAGGTTCCCCGCATACGACGGCAGGTAATGCGCGGCGCCTTCGACTTCGAGGAACACGCTGACCTTCAGCCCCGCGCGGCGCTCGCCCGCGTCGAACGCGAGCGGCTGCGCGACCGTGTAGCGGTCGAACTGGACGGCCTGCTTGAGCCGGTAGCCGGGCACGTAGCTCGCGACCGCATCGACCATCGTGCGGATCGAACGCTCGATCGCGGCCGTATCGGCGTGTTCGTCGGTCAGGCAGTACACGGTGTCGCGCATCATCAGCGGCGGCTCGGCCGGGTTCAGCACGATGATCGCCTTGCCGCGCGCGGCGCCGCCGACCGTCTCGATCGCCTTCGACGTCGTTTCGGTGAACTCGTCGATGTTCGCGCGCGTGCCGGGGCCGGCCGAGCGGCTCGAGATCGACGCGACGATCTCCGCGTAATGCACGGGCGCGACGCGCGACACCGCATGCACGATCGGGATCGTCGCCTGGCCGCCGCAGGTCACCATGTTCAGGTTCGGCGCGTCGAGATGTTCGAACAGGTTGACGACGGGCACGACGAACGGGCCGATCGCGGCCGGCGTCAGGTCGATCACCTGTACGCCGTGACGGCCGAGCACGTCGGCGTGGCGCGCATGCGCGCCGGCCGACGTCGCGTCGAACGCGATCCGCACGTTCGCGAATCCGGGCATCGCGACGAGGCCGTCGATTCCGCCGGCGGTGGTCGCCACACCGAGCCGCGCGGCGCGCGCGAGGCCGTCGGAGGCCGCATCGATGCCGACCATCGCGGCCATTTCCAGATGCTTCGAATTACGCAGCACCTTGATCATCAGGTCGGTGCCGATATTGCCGGAGCCGATGATGGCCACGGCGAGCTTGTCGAGGTCTTTCATCATTCACGCTCCGGTTGGGTGGAGAAATACGCGCTCACGCTGCCGAGTCCTTCGATCCGCGCGGTGAACACGTCGCCCGGCTGCACGCCGACCATCGGCCCGAGCGCGCCCGTCAGCACGATGTCGCCGGCCTGCAGCGGCGCACCGGCACGCGCCATCGTGTTCGCGAGCCACAGCGCCGCATGCAGCGGATTGCCGAGGCACGCGGCGCCCGCGCCGACGCTCACCGGCTCGCCGCGCCGCTCCATCGCCATCCCGCACTGGATCGCATCGAACGCGCCGAGCGTCACCGGCCGGCTGCCGAGCACGAACAGGCCGCTCGACGCGTTGTCCGCGACCGTGTCGGTCAGGCGGATGTCCCAGTTCGCGATCCGGCTGCCGACGATCTCGATCGCTGGCAGCGCATACGCGGTCGCGCCGATCAGGTCGGCCATCGTGTGCCGTTCGTGCGGCAGGTCGCGTTCGAGCACCAGCGCGATCTCGGCCTCGACCTTCGGCTGCTGCGTGCGCGCCAGCGCGATCTCCTCGCCGTCGGCCACCGCCATGTCATCGAACAGCATCCCGAAGTCGGGCTGACCGACGCCGAGCTGCTTCTGCACGGCCGCCGACGTCAGGCCGATCTTTCGGCCGACGAGCCGGCGCCCCGCTGCGCACTTGCGTGCGGTGTTCGCGCGTTGCACCGCATACGCGGCGTCGAGCGCATCGCCGCCGAGCGCCGCGATCGCGTCGCGTACCGGCGCGCACGGCACGCCGTCGCGCTCGGCCGCCCGCAACGTGTCGGCAATCGCCTGCACCGCATTCCGGTCGAATTCGCTCATGCAACCCTCACGCAGACGTTGGTGGTTTCGGAGTAGAAATCGAGCGAGTGGCGACCGCCCTCGCGGCCGATGCCCGACAGCTTGGTGCCGCCGAACGGCGTGCGCAGGTCGCGCACGAACCAGGCATTCAGCCACACGATGCCGGTCTCGATCTGCTTCGCGACGCGGTGGCCGCGTGCCAGGTGCGTCGTCCACACGCTCGCGGCCAGACCGTACGCGCTGTCGTTCACGCGGCCGATCACTTCGTCCTCGCTGTCGAACGGCGCGACGTGACACACCGGCCCGAAAATCTCCTCCGTCACGCAACGCGCGGTGTCGGGCAGCCCGGTCCAGATCGTCGGCTGCACGAACGCGCCGTCGTCGCGTGCGTCGCCGAACGCCGGCACGCCGCCGCCCGTGACGACCGTCGCGCCTTCGTCGACGGCCAGCCGGAAATACGACAGCACCTTGTCGCGATGGCCGCGCGAGATCAGCGGCCCCATCGTCGTCGCAGGATCGTCGGGCGCGCCGACGCGCAGCGCTTCGGTGCGCGATTTCAGCGCGGCGACGAAGCGCTCGAAGATCGGCCGCTCGACGTACACGCGCTCGCTGCACAGGCACACCTGCCCGGCGTTGGTGAAGCTCGACTTGACGATGCCGTCCACCGCCGCGTCGAAGTCGGCATCGGCGAACACGACGGCCGCGTTCTTGCCGCCGAGTTCGAACGAGATGTCCTTCACGCCGTCGGCAACGGCCTTCATGATCGCGCTGCCCGTGCGCGATTCGCCGGTGAACGTGATCGCGTCGATGCCGGGGTGGCGCGTGAGGAATTCGCCAGCGGCAGCCGGCCCGTGCCCGTGCACGAGGTTGAACACGCCGCGCGGCAGGCCGGCCGCGTCGATCACTTCGGCCAGCAACGTCGCGGAGCCCGGTGTCTCTTCCGACGGCTTGGCCACGACGCAGTTACCCATTGCGAGCGCCGGCGCGACTTTCCACGTGAACAGCAGCAGCGGCAGGTTCCACGGCGAGATGATGCCGACCACGCCGAGCGGCTTGCGCGTCACGTAGTTGAGGTATTGCGCGCCGTCCGCCGTCTGCGATTCGAAGCAGTCGTCGCCGGCCGTGCGGACCAGGTCGGCGAACGTGCGGAAGTTCGCGATGCCGCGGGCGATGTCGAGCGAGCGGGCCTGCGCGAGCGGGCGGCCGGTGTCGGCCACTTCGGCCGCGACGAAATCGTCGAAGCGCGCCTGGATGCCGTCGGCAATCCGGTGCAGCCAGTCGGCCCGCTGCACGGATGTCGTGTCGCGCCAGCCGGCCGCCTGCGCGGCGCGGGCCGCGCGCACGGCGGCGTCGACCTGCGCGGCGTCGGCCTCGCATACGCGGGCGATTTCGCGGCCGTCGACCGGGCTCGTATCCGCGAAGGTCCGTGCGGTCTCGACGAATGCGCCGTCGATGTAGTGTCGCAACAGCCGCGGCGGGCGCGCGGCGTCAGTCGTTTCTCGATTCACAACGTCTCCTGCTCGTATGGACTGTCAGCAGGAGTCTAGGGAAGCCGCGCGAGAAGCGACAATCAAACATTCGGCGCTGGCTATGCTAAACGGGAATACCCGTGCGAGCCTTGCGCCGCAACGGTTCCAGCCCGACGCTCAGGTTCCCTCCGGGCACTCCTGCACCGCTTCCTTCAGGCATTCGATGAACGCGCGGCACGCGGCGCTCTGCTCCTTGTTCGAGCGCACCGAGAATCCGACCGTGCCGAACGCGCCCGTTTCTGGCAGATCGAGCACGCGCAACAGCCCGGCCTGCGCGAACTGCCGCGCGGCAACACGCGGCATCAACGCGATGCGCGGCGTATCGAGCAACAGCCCGATATTGGTGAGCAACGACAGCGATTCGACGATGTCGGTCGGCAGCGGCAGCCCGGCCGCACGGAACAGGTGCTCGGCCGCGAGCCGCGACGGCGAGTCGGGCGTCGGCAGGATCCACGGCGCATCGACCAGTTCGCGCAGCGACGGCGCCGGATCGGGCACGGGGCCGTAGCCGTTGCCGACCACCGCGCACATCGATTCGTCGAACAGCGCTTCGTGCGTGAGCGGGAACGCGCTCGCGATCGGCAGCTCGCGCTCCGGCAGCCGGCCGACGACGATGTCGAGGTCACCGGTCGCGAGCGCCGGGAACAGGTGCGCGGTCGTGCCTTCGCGCACGGTCACCAGCACGTGCGGCGTGCGCGCCTTCAGCATCGCGATCGCGCGCGGCAGCAGCCGCGCGGACGCCGAGATCAGCGTGCCGACGATCACGTGGCCGCTCGTGCCGAGCCGGAAATCGTTCAGCTCGTCGGTCATGTAGCGCAGCTCGGCCATCAGCGACTTCACGCGCCGCCCGAGCAGCAGGCCGAGGTCGGTCGGCACCACGCCGCGGTTCGAGCGCGAGAACAGCGCGCCGTCGAAGCACGATTCGAGTTCGTGGATCACTTTCGTCACGGCCGGCTGCGTGAGGCGCATCTCGTTGGCCGCGCGTACCACCGAGCGCGTTTCCAGCACACGCTCGAAAATCATCAACTGGTTCAGCTTGAGCCGGCGGATCAGGGAGATCTCGCTGAGCGGATTCGCGTCCATGTCTGCTTTGTCGTCGAAAAAGGGGGTGGCCGGACTTAGGGTCTGTTTACCTGTGAAACGCGCATGCGTTGCCGCGAGAACGGCCGCTCGCGAGGCGCGCGACGCCGCGAATACTCACGTATTCGCAAGGCGCGCAACGCGGCGAGCGGCCGCTCTCGCGGCAACCCGAAATTGAAAACGCCAGGTCACGGGAAGGCACGGAATCGCCCGCATGGCGGCTTCACTCGTCGCTTGTTCGGCTCGCCAAACGGCGCGCCTCGCTCCTTGCCCTACGCCCCGGAGGCAGTCTCCTTTGGGGGACGAGCGATTTCGGGCCTTCGCACACGCGTTCCACAGGTAAACAGACCCTAACAACTTTACGTCCGGCGCGCATCGGGAGATGCACGGCACGCGCCTCCCCCTTGTATCAGTAGACGCCCATCATCGCGGACAACTCCGCCACATACTCGCCATAACGCGGGTCGCGCTTGATCTCGTCCGGCTGGCGCGGCCGCGGCAGGTCGATCTTCACGTCGTGCAGCACGCGGCCCGGGCGCGCGGACATCACCAGTACACGATCCGACAGGAACACGGCCTCGTGAATGCTGTGCGTGACGAGCAGCACCGTCAGCGTGCTCTGCTGCCAGATGCGCAGCAGCTCGACGTTGAGCCGGTCGCGCGTGAGTGCGTCGAGCGCGCCGAACGGCTCGTCCATCAGCATCACGCGCGGCTCCAGCAGCAGGATCTGGCCGATCGCCGCACGCTGCCGCATCCCGCCCGACAGCTCGTGCGGATAGCGGTCGACGAACTGCGCGAGGCCGAGCGTGTCGAGCAGCGCCGGCAGCCGTGCGTCGACGTGCGCACGCGGCAGGTTGCGCAGCTTCGCGCCGAGCCGGATGTTCGCGCCGACGCTCAGCCACGGCAGCATGTTGCTGGTCTGGAACACGACGCCGATATCGGGATGCGGGCCGGCCACCGGCGTGCCGCCGACGCGAATCGACCCGGCATCGCACGGCACGAGCCCCGCGACCATCCGCAGCAGCGTGCTCTTGCCGCAGCCGCTCGGCCCGAGAATCGACACGAACTCGCGCGGTTGCACGCGCATCGATACCTGTTCCAGCGCGCTGAACGCATCGGCGCCGCCGCGCGCGGCGAAGCGCTTGCCGGCCTGCTCGACGGCGATCAGCGCATCCGCGCGGGCGCCATCCTGCGCGGGCGCCGCTGTCGCGCCTTCGGAAACGGAAGCGCGCCGCACCGGGCGCGCGAGATTGACGATCGTCATCAGGCCGTGACTCCTCTCCACCAGACTGCACGCGAAACCAGCTCGACCGCGCCGTAGAACAGCATCGCGAGCGCGGTCACCATCAGGATCGCCGCGAAGCACAGCGGCGTTTGCGCATTCGACGTCGCGAACACGATCAGATGCCCGAGCCCCGCTTCCGCGCCGATGAACTCGCCGACGATCGCGCCGATCACCGCGAGCGGCATCGCGATCTTCAGGCCATCCATCAGCGCCGGCAGCGCGGCGGGCAGGCGCAGGTGCCAGAACGTGTGCGCGGCCGACGCGCCGAGCGCGCGGAAATGCTCGTCGAGATGGCGCGGCACGCCCGCGAGGCCGCCCATCGTCGCGACGACGATCGGGAAGAACGCGAACAGCACGGCCGCCGCGAGCTTCGACGCGAAACCGTAGCCGAACCAGACGATCAGCAACGGCGCGAGCGCGATCTTCGGCATGCTCTGCAGCGCGGTCACGAACGGCAGCAGCGTACGCCGCACGAGGTTCGACACGCTGGCGAGCAGCCCGATCGCGAGGCCGCCGGCCACCGCCAGCGCAAAGCCCGCGAACACTTCCCAGGCAGTCGTCAGCGTGTCGGCCAGCAGTTGTGCGCGCATCTCCCAGCCGGCCACGAGCACCGACGACAACGACGGCAGCACGTATTCGCGCGTGCCGGTCCAGCGCACGCCGAATTCCCATGCGAGGCCGACGATCGCCCAGAACGCGACCGTTTCGATCAGCCGCTTCATGCCGGGCCTCCTTTCGGCGCATCGCGCGAGGCATCCGCATCGTCGCCGGCAGGCGCGGCCGATGCGGCCGGCGCGTTGCCGCGCGACTTCTCGGCGACGAGATGCGGCGGCGGCGGCACGACAAAGCGCGCGAAGCGGTACTGGTCGAACGATTCGATCGTGCGCTCCCACACCTGCGGCTCGCGCGGATCGCGTTCGCCGATCTGCTCCATCTCGCAGTAGACCTCGACGTTGTTGCCATCCGGATCCTTGAACACCAGGAACAGGTTGTTGCCGGGCCCGTGCCGCCCGATCCCGCGCACGATCTCGACGCCATGCGACTGCAGCACCTTCACCGAGCGCTCCATCTCCTCGACGCTGTCGACCAGGTACGAGAAGTGTTCGAGGCCCGGGCGCGAATAGCGCGGCAGGTCGTCGAAATCGGGCGAATCCTTCGGCAGCTGCGCGAGCGCGAGATCGTGGTGATCGGTGCCCGCGCGCAGGAACACCATCTGGTCGCCGATCCAGTCGGACACCTTCAGGCCCATCACTTCCGTATAGAACTTCGCAGACCGATGGATATCCCGCACCATCAGCACCATGTGTCCGAGCCGCCTGGGACGCAAGCTGTTCATTACCGTTCTCCTGTGTGCCCGCGCGCCGCGCAGGCCGGGTTGGACCGCCGGCAGCGGCGCGCTGCCGCCACCGCGATCCCGATCGCGTTACTCGACGAAACGATTGGTATAGAGACTGCCGGCCTTGACCTTCGCGCCGAGCGCGAACGCACGCGACACGAAACCGAGCGTCGTGTCGATGCGCTCGGGCCGCAGCCAGCCGAGCCGGTGGCCGGCCGCGTCGTCGGCGATCAACGCATTGGTCTCGTCGATCTGCTCGCGCAGGATCGTGCGGTCGAGCAGCGGATTGCGCGACACGATCGCGTCGACCGCGTCCTGCGGCCGGTCGCGCATCAGCGCGTAGCCGCGATACGTCGCATCGACGAAGCGCTTCACGATGTCCGGATGCTGCGCGACGTACGCATCGGTCGTCACGATCCCGCTGCCGGTCATGTCGAGGCCGAGGTCGCGATACGTGACCTTGCCAAGCGTCTGCCCCGCGCGCCGCGCGAACGCGGCCTGCACCGGCAGGCTCGCGCCTTCCCAGCATTCCGACAGGTCGATGCGCTTCTGCAGCAGCGCGGTATTGATCACGGCCGGATCGAGCCGCACGAGGCGGATCGCGTCGGGCGCCATCCCGTTCTGCTTCAGCCACGCCGGGACGATGTTCTGCACCGCCGACGCATTGCCGCCGCCGAGCGACAGCCCCGCGAGATCCTTCAGCGACGAAGGCTTGAAGCCGGGCCGCTCGAGATAGCACATCGCGCCCGGCCAGCGCGTGTTGATCGCGCCGACCAGCACCGCATGGCCGCCGTGCGCGCGATTCAGGATCACGCTGACCGGGTCGCCGTAGCCAAACTCGAACAGCCCTTCGTCGACTTCATTGACGGTCCGCTGGCCGCCGTAGCCGCGCTGCACCGTCACGGCGAGGCCGGCGTCCTGGTAGAAGCCCTTCGCCTGCGCGACCAGGATCCCGCCGGTGCTGCCCTGCGGCAGCCACGCGAGATTGACGCGTACCGCGTCGGCCGCCTGCGCGGCCGGGGCCGCGGCCCACAGGCCCGCGGCCAGCACCGCGCCGCGCGCCAGCGCTTGGATGCGCTCAAACATGTCCTCCTCCTGTCTTGTCGAGTTCGGGGCCGGGCCGGCGCGGCACGCGCGGCTTACCCGCGCACCAGCGGGTTTTCGATCGAGCCGATGCCGTCGATCGATGCGACCATCACGTCGCCCGGCTGCAGATAGATGCCACGCCCCATGCCGACGCCCGTCGGCGTGCCGGTCGCGATCAGGTCGCCGGGCTGCAGCGTCAGGATCGACGACAGGTAATGGATCTGCTCCGCAATACTGAAGATCATCTCGCCGGTATTGCCGTCCTGCATCGTTTCGCCGTTCACGGCCAGCCGCATCCGCAGGTTCTGCGGTTCGGCGATGCACGCGCGCGGCACGAGCCAGGGCCCGAGCGGACCGAAGGTATCGAAACTCTTGCCGCGAAACCAGTCGTGCTTGAACGGATAGTCGGTGCGGCGATTCAGGTCGCGTGCGCTCACGTCGTTCAGGATCGTGTAGCCCGCGACGTAGTCGAACGCGTCTTCCAGCGCGATGTGGCGGCCCGGCCGGCCGATCACGACGGCCAGCTCGACCTCCCAGTCGACGCGCTCGGCCTGCGGCGGCATCACGACGTCGGCGAGCGTCGGCACCACGCTCGTCTCGGCCTTCATGAACATGTACGGCGAGCTTTCCTCGCGCGGGGCAAGCTCGGTGCCCATCTCGCGCGCATGCTCGTAGTAGTTCGACGCAGCCGCGAAAATCCGCCGCGGCGCATACGGCACGTGCAGCCGGTAGCCTGCCAGCGGCTGCGCGTCGAGCCGGCCGGCGGCGATCTCGCGCGCGGCCGCCTCGAGGCGCGCGACGGTCTGCGCGCCGCGCAGCGGCCAGTTCGCGACCAGCGTGTCGACGTCGAGCGGCGCGTCGCCTCCGCCCGCCCGCTGCAGCACGGCCTGCGCGTCGTACAGCGCGCCTTCCATCGCGAGCCCCGCCGCGACGCGGCCATTCAGTTCATACGTTGCGATACCGAACCAGATCACGGTTGTCCTCTTTTGTCGTCGTCAGGAGGGGACGAGTGACGCGTATACAATAGATCACTCGTGTATTCATTTGATATTTCTCGTATACTCCTATCGGGTCGGAAACGAATTCCGCGTACACTGCGCGGCGGGTCCGGTCCGGCGCCGCGCGCCGCAAATTGAGCGGCTCCGGCGGCGGGCGCATAATGGGCCGGCCCGACGGCCGAGGCGTCCCGCGCGGGTTCCGGCCGGCAGGGGCTGCCGACGGCGATGTCCACACCACACACGACACGATGACCACGCTCTCTTCCAAGATCTATCGCCTGCTGTTCGACGAGATCATCGACGGCACGCTCGAACCGGGCCAGAAGCTCGAGGAAATCGCGCTTGCCGAGCGGTTCAACGCGTCGCGCACGCCGATTCGCGAAGCGCTGCGCGAGCTGGCCGCGCGCGGGATGGTCGAGCTGACGCCGCGCAAGGGCGTGGTCGTCGCGCAGTTCAGCCTCGACGAACTCGCCGACATGCTCGAAGCGATGTGCGAACTCGAGGCGCTGTGCTGCCGGCTCAGCGCGCAGCGGATGAGCGTCGTCGAGAAGAAGCAGCTCGAGGAGCTGCAGATCGAGATGAACGAGGCGATCGCGCGCGGCGACGAGGCCGACTACTTCCAGCTCAACCGCGAATTCCACGAACTGATCTGCAAGGGCGCGCAAAGCAAGTCGCTCGCGTCGATCATCGCGGTGCAGCGGCAGCGTCTCGCGGGCTTTCGCGCGGCCCAGCCCGCGTCGCCGAAGCGCTTCGAGGCGGCCACCGACGAGCACCGCGAGATCGTCGACGCGATCCTCGCCGCCGAGCCCGAACGCGCGTACAACGCGATGCGCGACCACACCGCGCGCCTGTCGATCGTCGTGCTCGGCCGGCTCAAGCGCCAGCGCAACGAGCGCGAATCGATCTGACGGCAAGCCGGCGCGGCCGCGCGGCGCGTTGAGCCGCGTCATGCGCGCGCCTCGTCGATCGACGGCATCGTGAAGCCGAGCGCGTCGAGCTGCGCGAGCAGCGCGCGCGTATCGGCCGCTGCATGCGACGCAAGCGGCGCGCGCACGCGCGCCCAGTCGCCGTGCCGCGTGAAATGCGCGACCACGGCCTTCAACGCGGGAATCATCGACGGCGATTGCAGCGCGGTGCGCACGGTCGACACGCGCCCTTCCCACGTCGCGCGTGCGACGGCCGTCGGCGCCGCAAGCAGTTGCGCGATCGCGTGCGGCTGCAGGTTCGCAGTCGCCGAGATGCAGCCGGCCGCGCCGAGCGGCAGCGCGCGGCCGAGCAGCGCCTCCGACGCCGGGAACACCGCGAAACCCGGAAAGCGTTCGAGCATCGTCACCGTGTTCGCCCAGTCGCCCGAACTGTCCTTGATGCCGACCACCGTGCGCGGATACGCGGCGACCAGCCGCTCGATCAGCGTGTGCGTGATCGGCACGCCCGTCAGCTGCGGGATGTGATACAGCAGCACGCGCAGCCGCTCCGAGCCGACCGCGTCGATCACGCCCGCGTAGTAGGCGAACAAGCCTTCATCGCTCACGCCCTGGTAGAAGAACGGCGGCAGCATCAGCACGCCCGCGCAGCCGGTCGCCACCGCATGGCGCGTCAGCGCGATCGCGTCCGGCAGCGCGCACGCGCCCGTGCCGGGCAGCACTTGCGCGGGATCGATGTCGGCGGCCGCGATCTCGTCGAGCAGCGTGCAGCGCTCCGCAACGCTCAACGAGTTCGCCTCGCTGTTCGTGCCGAACGGTGCGAGGCCCGCGCCCTGCCCGACGAGCCAGCGGCAGAACGCGACGAAGCGCGGCGCGTCGATCGACAGGTCGGCGCGAAACGGCGTGAGGACGGGCGCGAACACGCGCGGCGCGGCAAAGGCGGACATGCGGGAGTCTCCGGTTGGATGAGCCGATCGGCGGGCAGTCATGCGCATGCGCTGAAGAAATCCAGCATCGCGTCGCCCAGCAGCGTTTCGCCCGAATCGAAATGGGCGACCACCGACGTATGGTTGTGGCGCGGCATCTGCATGAAACGCGGCGCGCGCCCCGGACGGCGTTCGCGCTGCCGCGCGCTCGCGACGCGCTCGAAGAACGCCGCGCCGTACGCGTCGAGGTAAGGGTTCTCGTATTCGGCGACGACGATCATCAGCGGCGCGTCGATGCGCGCCGCATGGGCGAGCGGCGAGCGCGCGGCATGGCGCGACGGATCGTCGCCGAAATACGCACGCACGCCGGCCGCGTTCGGGTTGTCGGGCAGCGTGTCGGCCGCGAGCCGCGCGCTGATCAGCACCGCGCCCGCGACGCGTTCGCCGCGCCGCGCATCGAGCAGCGGATCGCCGAGATACGTCGCGACATGCGCGCCGCCCGCCGAATGCCCGACGATGAAAATCCGCCCCGGGTGGCCGCCGTAGGACGCGATATGCGCGCGGGTCCAGTCGAGCGCCGCCGCGATGTCCTGCGCGCCGGCCGGATACGGCGCGTCGGGCGCCAGCCGGTATTCGACGTTGACCGCGACATGGCCGTGACGCGCGAACCAGCGCGGCACGTTGTCGTAGATCAACCCGTTGATGCTCTTGCGGCCGCGCACGAACGCGCCGCCGTGCACGAACAGCACGACGTCGGCCGGCGCACCCTGGAGGGTCGCGTGCTGCACGAACACGTCGAGACGCTGGCGCGCATCGGGCCCGTACGGAATGTCGCGCTCGATCTCGCAGCCGAGATCCGTCGCCGCGCGCGCGGCGACGAGCGGCGTGTACGTGTCGATCACCCAGTCGCGGTGCGCATCGATGTCCTGCGCCCAGACGGCGCCGATCTCCGCGAAGCGCGCCCTCAGCGCTTCCGACAGATTACCCAGCGGTTCCTG
Organism: Burkholderia arboris; assembly: GCF_038723655.1. Classification (NCBI taxonomy): domain Bacteria; kingdom Pseudomonadati; phylum Pseudomonadota; class Betaproteobacteria; order Burkholderiales; family Burkholderiaceae; genus Burkholderia; species Burkholderia arboris. The sequence goes on along the minus strand of NZ_CP109823.1, from coordinate 1,093,951 downwards.
CCAAGCGTGCATCCCCTGCCTCCCTGCATGACGGCTAGCGGCCGGCGCGTGCCGGTGTTCCGCCGTTCGAACGGCGACGGGGACCATTCTGGTATATAAATCTAGTTTTGTGTATACACAATCACTACGTAGTATACCCAATGAGAATCGAGGCATTTTTGCGCGACAGTCACGCCCATGCATTCATCCGTCGCACGCCGACATTCTTCAAGGACACCCATGGACAAGCTTCGCCACATCGCGCTTTCGGTCGACGACCCGGAAGCGGCCGCGCAATTCTTCGAGCGCGCATTCGGCATGCGTCGCGCGGGCAACGCGATGCGCGGGATCTACATGACGGACGGCACGATCAACGTCGCGCTGCTGAATTTCAAGGACGAGACGGTGCCCGGTTATGCGGGGCTGAAGGACGTGCGCGGCGTGATCCACTTCGGGATGTGGGTGGACAACGTCGACGCGACGGCCGAGCGCGTCGTCGCGGCCGGCGGCACCTACCTGACCGGCCGGCACGAGCAGGACCCGAACGTGTTCTATGAAGTGAAATACCGGATGCCCGACGGCACCGTGTTCGACATCACGTCGAACGGCTGGAAAGGCGCGGTGAAGGAAGTCGTGCCGGCCGGTGCAGCGGGCACGCAACCGTGACCGCGCGGCTGGCGGTGCTCGCGCTGGTGCCGTTGCCGGACACGACGCTCGATGCGCTGCGGCGCGACTACGTGGTGCATTACCACCCGGACGGGATGCCGGCCGACCTGGCCGACGCCGGCGCGATCCGCGCGGTCGTGACCAACGGCACCTGCGGGCTCGACGACGCGCGCATGGCGCGCCTGCCCGCGCTCGAAATCGTCTGCGCATTCGGCGCCGGCTACGAGAACGTCGACGTCGCGGCCGCCGCGCGGCGCGGCATCGTCGTCACGCATGCACCCGGCGCCAATGCGGCGACCGTCGCCGACCACGCGCTCGGCATGCTGCTCGCGCTCGCGCGCGGCTACGCGCCGCTCACCGGCGCGGTGCGGGCCGGCCGCTGGCACGCGTCGCGCGCCGCCCGGCCCACGCTCACCGGCGCCGCGCTCGGCGTGATCGGGATGGGCCGCATCGGCCGGCTGATCGCCGCGCGCGCGCAGGGCTTCGACATGACGCTCGGCTATCACGCGCGCGGCCCGCACGACGACGCGCCCGGCCGTTACTACGCCGACCTCGTGCAGCTCGCGGCCGACAGCGACTTTCTCGTGATCGCGTGCCACGGCGGCCCGGCCACCCGGCACCTGGTGGATCGCGCGGTGCTGCTCGCGCTCGGGCCCTACGGCTACGTCGTCAACGTCGCGCGCGGCTCGGTGCTCGACACGGCCGCGCTGCTCGACGCACTCGACGCGGGCGAGCTCGCGGGCGCCGGGCTCGACGTCCTCGAGCACGAACCCGACGTGCCGGCCGCGCTGTTCGACCATCCCGACGTACTCGTCACGCCGCATGTCGCGGGCCGCTCGCCCGCCGCATGGCTCGCCCAGCGCGACGCGCTGCTCGCGAGTCTCGCGCAGCACTTCTCCCGCCTGCCCGTCGAATTCGCGGTACGCGCCGCGTAGGCGCGAGCGGCGCGTACCCGCGCCGTTTCGCTCGCCGCACGCCCCGCGCGCCCCGCGCGCCGCCCCGGAGATCGCCACCATGAAGGTCCGATCGTTGTGCCTCGCCGCGCTGTACTGCGCGGCCGCCGGCCTGCTGGCCGGCCGTTCCTCCCACGCGCAATCGTCCGCGACGCTGTACGGCCTGATCGGGCTCGACGTCGCCAGCGCAAAGCGCAGCGGCGGCCCGCCGGCCGCGATCGCGATGCAGAGCCCCGGGCTCACCGCACCCTACTGGGGGCTGCGCGTGGCCGAGGATCTCGGCGGCGGCTACCGCGCGCTCGCCGTGCTCGAAAGCTTCTTCCAGCCCGTCAACGGCGGCATCGGCCGCACGTCGGCCGACCCGTACTGGGGGCGCAACGCGTATGCGGGCATCGAGGGCCCGTTCGGCACCGTGACGCTGGGGCGGCAGACCAACCTGCTCTATCTCGCCGAACAGGCCGTCAATCCGTTTCGCGCTTCGATCCTGTTTTCGCCGCTGGTGATGCAGACCTTCGTCGCATCATACGGCGGCGCGATCGCAGGCGACACGGTCTGGAACAACGCGATCCAGTACACGAGCCCGACCGCCGGCGGGCTGACCGCGAGCGCCGTCTTCGCGCCCGGCGGGCTCGCGGGTGCCAGCGGCGCGGCCAACGCGGGCCTGTCGCTGCGCTATGCGAGCGGCCCGCTCACGGCCGTCGCGACCGCACAGCGCACGCGGATCGTCGCGGGCGCGGCCGCGCCGACGCAGAACGCGTACCTCGCCGGTTTCGCGTACGCATTCCCGCGCATCACGCTGTACGGCGCGCTACAGGGCACGCGGACGTCTGCAACCGACACGGGTTCGCACACGTTCGAGGCCGGCCTGTCGGTGCCCGTCACGTCGCGGCTGGCCGCACTCGCCGAATGGGCATACACGCGCCGCACCGCGTTACGGACGGCCGTATCGCGCAACACCGGCGCGGCCGGGCTCGACTACACGCTGTCGCGGCGCACCGACGTCTATGCGCTCGCCGTGTACGACCGCCTCGGCGGCAGCGGCGCCGCCGCGACCTGGGCGCTCGGCATCCGGCACCTGTTCTGATGCCGCGCGCATCGCGTATCCGGGTCTACCCGCTATAACCAAACCGCTGTTTTGTATAAAAAAGAAGTGCTTCGGATTCAACAACGTCCGTGCGTATAATTTTTCTCAGTTCATGTATACACAAACGCGATTCATGAACCGGCACGGCCCGCGTCCCGCTCGCGTCATGCGAACCGGCCGCCGCCCGCGGGATCGCCTCGCACGATGCCCGTCCGGCGCAAGCCGCTTCGCCCCGGAAAACAACGACGACTATTTGGAGACCGAATGAAAAAGAAGCTGATCGCGTCCAGTGTCATGCTGCTCGCCTGCGCCGGTGCGCATGCGCAGTCGCGCATCTGGCTGTCGGGTTACATGGACCTGAACATCGAGCACCTGATTTCGTCGGGCCCGGGCGGCAACATCACGCGGATGTCGAGCGGCGGTCTGAACAATTCGCGCTTCAACCTGAGCGGCGTCGAGGAGCTCGGCGGCGGCAACAAGGCCGTCTTCACGATCGAGCCGATGTTTTCAGCGAACACGGGCGTGCAGTCGACGCAGTTCCGGCAGTCGTTCGTCGGCCTCAAGGGCAACTGGGGCGAGCTGACGATGGGTCGCCAGTTCACGCCGTCGTACTGGCTGGCCGGCTATGCGGACCCGACGTGGGCGGCCGACTTCAGCATGGTCAACGACATGCAGTTCTTCTACGCGACCTATCGCGTCGACAATTCTCTGCAGTACAAGACGCCGGCCTTCCACGGCTTCACCGGGCGCGTGATGATCACGACCGGGCTCGGCGACGGCACGCGCGCCGGGCGCTTCTTCAGTACCGGCATCGAGTATCGCAACGGGCCGCTGTTCCTCGGTGCGGTCAGCGAGCTGCAATACACGCGCGACATCTTCCGTTCGTCGCAGATCCATTCGTCGCGCGACAACTACTTCTCGGCCGTGTACCGCTTCGGCGGGTTCGAGCCGACCGTGATCTACCACACGTACAACGGCTATTACGCGTATCCGCCGTATGTCGCATTCAACTCGCAGGGCTGGGACGCGCAGATCGGCGCGCGCTGGAACATCGACGGCATCAACCGCGTGTACCTGAGCGTCGTCCATCGCCACGACGACAACAACACGAGCATCTCGAGCGCGACCGGCGGCGTGATCGGCTACATCTACGGGCTGTCGAAGCGCACCGACCTGTACGTGACCGCCGCGCACGTGAAGAGCCAGCATCGCGTGCCCGTCGCGTATCCGGTCACGTTCCAGGTATATCCGGACGGCGGCCAGAACCCGTCCGGGTTCCAGATCGGGATCCGTCACGCGTTCTGATTTTCCGGATCCGCGCGTCGCGACCGGCCTGCCTGCTGTTCGCGACGCCACGCAACAATCATGACCAGGAGACATTCATGCTTCGACCACGCAACAGACGTATTCCTCAGGCCCGGCTCATCGGCCCGGCGGCCGCATCGATCCTGATCGCGGCATCGGCACTCGCCAGCGCCGCGCAGCCCGCGGCGGACGCACCGGCCACCGCGAGCGCGAGCGTTGCTGCGCCCGGTACGCCCGGCACGCCGGCCGTCGCCGATCCGTATCTCGCCGGCTGGCTGCGCCTCACGCCCGAGCGCCGGCCGGTGCCGCTGAAGCCCGGCGTCGACTACGGGATGGACCCGGCCACCGGCCAGTTCGTGTGGCCGAAGGCGGCGCCCGAAGTCCACCAGGGGCAGCGCTTCCCCGGCGAGCTTTCGACGTGGGACAACAAGCACTATGCGAAGAACGTGAAGGTGCTCGCGTTCTACCCGGGCGTCGATTCGCCCTTTCACGCATGGAACAACATCGTCGACTTCGACGGCAAACGCTACCTGTACATCCACGACCGCGACTACCTGCGCATCATGGACGTGACCGATCCCGCGCACGGCAAGGTCGTGTTCTCGAAGGGCGGCGTGTGGGGGCCGAAGGGCTCGAGCGAGCATTTCGATCCGAACAACGTGCACGACTACCTCGGCGGCGCGACGGTCGCGTGGAGCCGCAAGCTCGGCAAGCCGGTGCTCGTCGCGTCGTTCGAGATCGGCCGCTACGGGCTGATGACCGAGAAGATCGACCAGCCCGACAAGGTCGCCGCGCAGCGCCGCTACAACTCGCTGAAGGGCTTCCGCGTGTACGAGATGGATGGCCCGCTGCCGAGCCAGTGGAAGCTGATCGCGACGCGCACGACCGACTACCGCCACCCCGACGCGCCGATCGGCCAGCAACAGGGTTCCGGCTCGCTCGACGCACCCGAGTACTACGGCGGCAAGTACATGATCGTGGCGGCCGCGCCGGACGACAGCTATGCGCTGACCGAGTATCCGAACTATCTGTACTCGCCGGGTTACCAGGTATGGGACATGTCGGATCCGGCGAACCCCGTGTTCGTGTCGCAGATCGCGGTGCCCGGCCAGATCCTCGGCAACGACGAACACGAGCAGGCGTACCTGATGAATCCGCGCGCCGGCAACCGGACGTCGTGGATGGGCTCGCGCAACCCGATCTTCCTGCCGAAGCCGCTGGAGAACGGCGGCAAGATCGGCTTCGGCGCGATGGGCGGCCTCGGTTTCTACGCGTTCGACCTGAGCAACCCGGCGAAGCCGACGATCCTCGGCAACGTGAACACGCCGCCGAGCTTTGCGGGCACCGAATTCGACAACGCGGACGTGAGCCAGTACGCACGTACCGGCTACGTGCTCACGAACGGCTATCCGATGAACCGCGACTGCTACGAGCCGTACAAGGACATCTTCGTCGTCGATGCGCGCGACCCGTCGCACCTGAAGGTCGCGGCCAAGCTGCCGGTGCCGGAAGTGCCGGCCGGCGCGCCGTTCACGAGCTTCTGCCAGCGCGGCGGCAACTTCGGGCCGAAGCGTGCCAACGCGATCGGCCAGCCCGGCACCTGGCGGCAAGGCATCGTCCCGTATTCGTTCTACAACGCGGGCGTGCAGATCTACGACGTGAAGAACCCGGCGAAGCCGACGATTGCCGGCTACTTTGTCCCGGCGCTCGCGGACGAGAAGGAACTGCCGTCCTATACGCTCGGCAAGGGGGTGTTCGCGATCTACACCGAATACGACCGCAACATCATCTGGGCCTTCACGGAGAACGGTGCGTATGCGCTGTCGACGCCGCTGCTCGGCGAGCCCGTGCTCGGCAAGCCGGCGAAGCCGTGGCCGCCGCGTTGAGTTGCGCCGTGACGCCGCCGGGCGGGTGACCGTCCGGCCGCTTCGTGTGCCACGGCCGCGGCCATATGCGGTGCGGCGCGCGTTGCATCGCTTCGTTTCGATCCCCGCCGGCGACCGGCGGGTTCATCAAGTTCAAGGACGCTTTCCCGATGATGTTCAGATCCCTCGCCGCGCCGCTGTCGTGTGCGCTCCTGCTCGCCACGGCGGCACCGCCCGGCCGCGCCGCGACATCGGCCAGCGAGCAGACCTGCCGCGCATGCCACACGCTCGATACGACGAAAGTCGGGCCGCCGTTCCGCGCGATCGCCGCGCACTACCGCAACGACTCCGATGCGCTCGCGAAACTTCGCAAAAGCATGCTCGAAGGCAGTACCGGCAAATGGGGCAGCGCGACGATGCCGCCCAACGCGATCTCGGCCGACGATGCCGCGCGGTTCGCGACGTGGATCATGTCGCTGAACCGGGACGGGAAGTAGCGGACGACCGCAAGCATGCGACGCGCGGGTCGACACGTTCGATCCCGCGTGCCGGCTGCATGTGAAAAAAGGCGGGCGCACGCCCGCCTCCGCATCGTTCGCGCGCGCACCGCCACACTTGCGGCACGCATGCGAACCCGTCGCGTTACTTCAGCCGCGTCGCGATTTCATTCGCCATCGCCTTCGTCGCGGCCTTCGTCGGCGCATCGTCGGCGCATCGTCGGCCAGCGCGTTCAGCAAGCCGAAATCGTGGATCGTGCCGTCGTAGCGCGTGGTCGTCGCGTCCACGCCGGCCGCGTCGAGCTTGCGGCCGTACGCTTCGCCTTCGTCACGCAACACATCGAACTGCGCGACCTGGATCAGCGCGGGCGGCAGGCCCTTCAACTGCGCGATGCTCGCGCGTAGCGGCGACGCGTAGATCTCGTTGCGTTGCGCTTCGTTCTTCGTATAGGCGTCCCAGAACCACTTCATCATCGGCCGCGTCAGGAAGTGGCCCTGCGGGTACGCGTTGTACGAGCCCGTGTTGAAGTCGTGGTCCGTGACCGGCCACATCAGGCCCTGGAAGCGGATCGCGGGGCCGCCCTTGTCCTTCGCCATCAGCGCGACCACGGCCGTCATGTTCCCGCCGACACTGTTGCCGACCACCGCGAGGCGGCTGCCGTCGACACCGATCTCGGCGCCGTGCGCAGCCACCCATTTCGTCGCCGCATAGGCCTGGTTGATCGCGACCGGGTAATGCGCTTCCGGCGACGAAATGAACGGGACGCGGATACCCGGCGCTTGTGCCGCGTCCGATCAGAAGCGATAGCCCAGCGACACAAAGGTCATGATCGGATTGATCTTCAGCCGTGTCGTGCTCGTGACGGTCCCGACCGGCGCGCGCGTCGTGAGGGTCGCCTTCGTGGACAACCACGCGTACGCAAACGAAGCGCCGATGGACCAGTGAGTATCCATATTGTAGGTGAGGCCTGCGTTGAGAATCGGGGCAAAGGACTTGCTCAGCGAGACCGAAGTAGGCCCTTCGAGGCGCGCGCCAACGGATGGCGAGTAGAGGAACTTGCCGGACGCAACCGGATTGCTCAGGTCAATGCTGTTGAACCAGACATACGAGATCCCCGCACCGACATACGGCCGCAAACGTGCCGACGGCGCGCCGAAATGGTACTGCGCGATTATCGCGGGGCTCCAGGCTCGCGCCGTTCCCAACTCCCCGAGTCCCGCAAGCGTCCCCGTGCCGGTGAGATGGAGTTTCGGTGGCACGCCCGCGATCGTCTCCACGGCAATATGGTCGGTCACGAAGTAGGTCGCCGTGAGCGCAACCGTATCGGCATCCGAGATGGTCGCTCCGCTTCCGGCCATCGTGTTCGATCGGCCGAGGGCATTGACCGTCAGCGGCTCGCTGGAATCCTGAGGCGCCATGTGCAACCAGCCCGCATTGATCATGAGTTGTCCTGCAGATTGCGCGTGCACGGAAGAAATGACGGATATCGACAACAGAATTGCCGCGCTCGTATGCTTCATATGGCCTCCAGAGGTTGTTATAAAGGGTTTTCCAGCGGTGCAGGATTCGTCATTCGGGAACCGGCGGGGAGCCCGCCCGTTCCCGAACATTCCACCGCGCAACAAATCGGAACGTCGGTCAACGATTTCTGAGTTTGTTGATCAAGCGCACGCTCGTGACAGCGGCAGCCCGCTTCAGGGACGTCAGCGGATCGGCACGATTCGAGGGCGCGCCCACGGGTAAGCCCCCCAGGCGGGGAAACAGCCGCTGAGCATTACCGGATTCGATCGCCGCGCGCGCGTTGGCATCCCAAACATTCGAATGCTCCAGCGTGTTGCATTGCATCGCCGTCACCGGTGCAGGCGCGAACGGGAAATCGCTGCCGAACAGCACCTGGGACGGATCGACCAATTCGCGCAGCGCCGCTTGAGGAAAGTCGGCCGGAGAGAGCGCAGTGTCAAAGTGGAATCTCCGGATATAGGTCAGCATGCCGGCCGGCATGCTGGATACGAACTCGGGAAGAAGATTGGCGAGCGACAGGCGCCACGCGACATACGGAACGAAGCCGCCCGCATGCGCCAGAATCCAGCGGATATTGGGGTAGCGCTCCATCGTGCCGGTCAGGACGAGGTTCAGCGCGGCACGCGTCGTGTCGCACAGGAACTCGATCAGAAAGCCCGGTGCGATCAACCCGAGCTCCTCGCTTGACCGATGCAGGTTCGGATGCACGAATACAACCGCCTGGCGCCTGTTCAGCTCGGCCATCAGTTCGTCGAATTCCGGCGAGCCCAGAAAGCGCCCCTCGGTACTTCCTAACAGGACGATACCGTCTGCGCCAAGCACATCCAGTGCATGAATCGCCTCCTTGCACGCGTGATCGGTAAACGGCATGGGCAATACCGCGAACGATCCGAAACGATCGGGGTATCGCTGACGCAGTTCAGCGGCGTACTCGTTGCATCCTCGCGCCAGCGCACACGCTTCATCGAGATTGCCGAAATACACGCCTGGCGCCGAGATTGACAGCAACGCGACTCGAATGGCATGAGCATCCATCACCGCGAGCGATTCATTTTCGGTCCAGACGGGAAGATCGGCACCCGCAACCTTTGTCAGGCCACGCCGGGACATGGCGGCTCGATATACGGGTGGAACAAAGTGATGATGAACGTCGATACGGCTCACCCTATTCTCCAGTTTGAATTGAAAATAATATATAGTCCGAACTAAATTTGAGTATCCAGATCGCTTCGTCAGGCCGAATGAACACCGCGTCCCTAGATCGAGGCCGCTGACGCGCGGTGTACCGTTCCAGGTGCGCTCAGGAGGTCGAGGGCGACGTCGACGATCATGTCCTCCTGTCCGCCAACCATGCCGCGCCGTCCCAGCTCCACGAGAATGTCCATGGTCTTGAGCCCATACTTCGCTGCGGCCTGTTCCGCGTGACGCAGGAAGCTCGAATACACGCCGGCGTAACCCAACGCGAGTGTCTCGCGGTCGACCCGCACCGGGCGATCCTGGAGCGGGCGCACGATGTCGTCGGCGGCGTCCATCAGGCGGTAGAGATCGGTACCATGCCGCCAGCCGAGGCGATCGGCCGCCGCGACGAACACTTCGAGCGGCGCGTTGCCGGCGCCTGCTCCCATGCCGGCAAGACTGGCGTCGATCCGGTCGCAGCCCTCTTCAACCGCGACGATCGAATTCGCAACACCCAGGCTCAGGTTGTGATGCGCATGGATCCCCGTCTGTGTTTCCGGCTTCAGCGTGTCCTTGAATGCCCGCATCCGGTCGCGGACGTCGTTCATGTTCATCGCGCCGCCCGAATCCACCACGTAGCAGCAGGTGGCGCCGTAACCCTCCATCAACCTTGCCTGCTCCGCCAATCCTCGAGGCGTCTGCATGTGGCTCATCATCAGGAAGCCCACTGCGTCCATCCCGAGTTCCCGTGCGTACTCGATGTGCTGGCGGGCAATATCGGCTTCGCTACAGTGGGTCGCGACGCGTACGATCCGCGCACCCGCGTCGTATGCGGCCCTCAGATCATGGATGGTGCCGATCCCGGGCAGCAGCAGCGTCGCGACCTTCGCGCGCGTGACGACACTCGCCACGGCCTCGATCCACTCGACGTCCGTATGCGCGCCGAATCCGTAGTTGAAGCTGCTGCCTTGCAGTCCGTCGCCATGCGCGACCTCGATCGAATCGACCCCGGCTGCGTCGAGTGCGGCGGCGATCTCTGTCACGTGCGCGAGGCTGTACTGGTGACGGATGGCATGACTGCCGTCGCGCAACGTCACGTCGGAGATATAGAGCTTCTTGTCCATCGGGCAGGCACTCATTGTTGATTGGCACCGAGACGGGCCGCGATCCGTTCTGCCGCGGCCTTGGCAGCACTCGTCATGATGTCGAGATTGCCCGCATAAGACGGCAGGTAGTGCGCGGCGCCTTCGACTACGAGCAGGATCGAGGTCTTGAGGCCGGCCATCCGCTCGCCGACGCCGGGGATCCGGATCGGTCGCTCGGCCTCGATACGATCGAACTGGACACGTTGTTTCAGTCGATACCCGGGCACATACGACTGGACGGCTTCGACCATCCCGGCGACCGATGCCTCGATCTCGCGTTCATCGGCGAAGTCGCTCAGCGTGTACACCGTATCGCGCATCATCAGCGGTGGCTCGGCGGGATTGAGCACAATGATCGCCTTCCCCTTCGCTGCACCGCCGACCGCTTCGATCGCCCGTGATGTCGTCTCGGTGAATTCGTCGATGCTGGCGCGGGTGCCGGGTCCGGCACTCCTGCTCGCGATGGACGCGACGATCTCCCCGTAGTGCACTTTCGCGACCCGCGATACCGCCGCGATCATCGGAATCGTTGCCTGGCCGCCGCACGTCACCATGTTGACATTCAACGCGTCGAGATGACGCTCCCCGTTCACCACCGGAATGCAATACGGTCCGATCGCGGCCGGCGTCAGGTCCACGACGCGAATACCGGGCTTGACGGTGCGCAGGAACGCATCGTTCTGCGTATGCGCCGCGGCAGACGTCGCATCGAACACGATGTCGATCTCGTCGAACACGGGCATGCGGGCCAGCCCCTCGACGCCTTCATGGGTCGTCGCGACGCCCAGGCGCGCCGCGCGCTGCAACCCGTCCGACGCCGCATCGATTCCCACCATGGCGCCCATCTCGAGATGTTCGCCGTGGCGCAGGATCTTGATCATCAGGTCGGTACCGATATTCCCGCTGCCGATAATGGCGACTTTCCGTTTGGTGCTCATCGGGCTCGCCCTCATCCGATACGGCAACTGACGCTGCCGAGCGCACCGATCTGCGCGTGAATCGTGTCTCCGGCGCCAACCGGCACCATCGGACCCAGCGCACCCGACAGGATCACGTCGCCCTCACGCAACATCTGTCCGCGCCGCGCCATCATGCGGGCCAGCCAGTACACGGCCCGCAACGGATGGCCGAGGCACGCGGCACCCGTTCCGGTCGATACGGTCTTGCCGTCGCGCGTCATCGACATGCCCAGTTCCCCGATGGAAATGCCACCGAGCGACACCGGTTGATTGCCGAGAACGTAGAGGCCGCAGGATGCGTTGTCGGCCACCGTATCCTCGAGCGCGATGCGCCAGTCCGAGATCGCGCTGTCGACGATCTCGAGCGCCGGCAGCGCACAGGCCAGCGCCGACAGGACCTGTCCATAGCTCGGCGCTTCATCGGCCATGTCGCGTCCGACGACGAACGCCACTTCCGCCTCGATCTTCGGCTGCATCAGGCGGCTCAGGGGCACCTCGTCGCCATCGAGATATTCCATGTCGTCGAACAGCACGCCGAAATCGGGCTGGTCGACGCGCAACTGCTGCTGGACGGCAACCGACGTCAGGCCGATCTTCTTGCCGACGATGCGTCGGCCGTCCGCGATCCGGGCCGCGGTGTTGAGTTCCGAGACGGCATATGCCGCGTCGAGACCTGCAATGCCGAACCGCGTGGCAATCGGGTCGATCGGCGTGCGTGATTCACGTGCATCGCGTAATGCTTTCGCAGCCGCCTGAACGGCTGCCGGGTCGAATGAATGAGACATGGCGGAAGAATGTGAAATCGTGGGTCAGGCCGCTTGCGCGACGGCCGGTGCCGTCTTTGACATGCGGGTGAATCCATCGCCTGCGCCGGCTCCGAATCCGAGCCGCTCCCGCAGTTGGCGAATGGTCCTGTCGAGCTCGCCGACGGGAACGACGGCGAAGGCGAAGCGGTCGGGTCTCAGTACCGCAACCGCCTGCGTCTTGAACCCCGCCTTGTTGAACCACGCGATCATCTCGCCACCGATATCCTCGACTTCGGCAACCTCGATCACGTTGTCCCGATTGACGCCTTCGAGCCCTTGCGGGCGGCCGCCGTACGCGTACATCGTCACGCTGCGTACCGACAGTGCGCCGAGCGTTGCCCGCGACACATCGTCCATGCAGCGGGAGGGATCGACGTTCAATCCGATCAGCGAAAAGCCGTGTCCGAGCAGGTCGTCCAGTTTCTTCCGGTCACCGTTGAAAAGACGCACCTCGGGTTGCGGAATCAACGCGCCCTCCGGGCCACGTCGGCGACGGCGCGGCAAACCCAGGTATGCGTTCTTTCGATAGACGGGCATCGGCTTGAAGCCGCCCCCCTCGAGCCAGCGCCTGAGCGGCGGTATGGCCCGGATGATGCCGAGGGACGTGTCCCGCACCAGCGTGGCGGACAGACTGCGTGCCGATACGACGTTCTTGAGCAGGACGGACGTGTCGATCATCGCCTTCGCGTGCGCATGCCGTTCCGACTGGTACGTGTCCAGCAGCGTGTCGGCCGCGAGGCCGCGCAAGACGAGATCGAGCTTCCAGCCGAGGTTGTACGCGTCGCGCACGCCGGAACTCGCACCCTGCCCCATGAACTGCGGCGTCATGTGAGCGGCATCGCCGCCGAGCAGCACGCGTCCGACCCGCCACTTCGACGCAATCAGCGCGTTGAACGTATAGACGAGCTTGCGCTTGATCACGAACTGATCGGGGTCGACGAACAGCGACAGATACTTCCGGACCGTCTCCGGCCGCTCCATGTTTTCCTTCGTTTCGCCCGGCATCAACATGAATTCGAACCGGTGGAATTTTCCGGGTTGAACGCAGCTCACGACCGGCAGCTTCGGGTCGACGACGAAGTTGAAGTACGGCAGATGACGCAACGCGTCCGTTCCGGGCTTGCGTTCGAGGTCCACGACGAGCCACGGCTCGGGGAAGCTCTTGCCCGACATCTCGATCCCGAGCTTCGTGCGAACGACGCTCCGGCCGCCGTCGGCGCCGACCAGATAGCGCGCCCGCAGGGTTCCGATATCGGGATCGCCTGCCACGCGCGCGCGCGCATCGTGACTGTCGCTGAACCGCGCTTCGCGCGTCGCCTGATGCGTGACGCTCACGCCGTCGGCATCCTGAGCGAAGTCAACGACTTCGCGGCCCCGTCGCACGTCGACGTTCGGATAACGTGCGAGCGTCTCGGCCAGCGTCGTTTCCAGGTACGGCTGGTAAAAGAAGTTGATCACGGGCCAGCCGAACGGACGCTTGCGCGGCATGTATTGTGTGATCGGCGTGCCATCGCGCCGCACGAGCTGGACGGGCGTCTCCATCATCATCCGCGACTGGATCTCGTCGGCCACGTCGAGATGCTGGAAAATCCGCATGCACTCGTCGTCGGTGTATACCGCTCGCGCGTTACCGTAGAACACGGGTTCGCGCTCCAGCACGACGACGTGGTGGCCGGCCTGGCCGAGCATGTGCGCGAGAACGAGGCCGGTCGGCCCCAATCCGACGATCGCGACATCGCACGCATCATTCGGATGCGCTCCGTTCATGAACGTTCTCCTTGTACAGAAAATTCCGGACGCGTCAGCGATGCAAGCGCGCGACGCACGCGCCCCAACCGCACGCCAAGGCTCAGGTTTTCCGGACGATGGCCCCATAGACTGATGCCTTGATAAATCGCCGGGCGCCACGTTTGCTCATCGACCACGATCGGGTTCCAGCCGAGCTCGATCTCGAAGCCCGATGGCGTCTGAACGTAGAACGAGAGTTCACGGTCATTGGGATGCTGGCCGATTGCATTCGCGATCGGATAGCCCATCGCACGACACCTGAGGTAGGCTTGCGTCACATCGTCGAGGGATGCGCATTGAAGATTCATGTGGTGAATCTGCGTGCGCAGCGGATTCAGGCGGATCCCACGTGTCGATGCAGTCGCGAACGAATGATGTCGTTCGTTGAATCGGAGAAACGCGAAGTCAAGATTCAGGCCTTGCATCCTGTCTTCGATTTCGTCGGAAAGGCGCGCATCGAACACGTCTTTCCAGAACTGCTGCATCACCTCCGGTTGTCGGGTCGTGACGGCGACATGCCCCATCCCCGACGCGCCCGTCACAAAGCCCGTCGCACTCATGCGCAGCGGAAGTTCGCTGATGACCGGTTCCGTGAACAGTTCCGTGCGCAGTTTCTTCGGCCCGGCGAAGAACCAGAATCGCTTCACGCCGCGCAAGGCCGCTTCTTCCTTGCTCCCTTCCTCTACACGCACCCCGCGAGCGGAGATTCGTGCGACGGCAAGCTCAAGCGCCTCGCGGTCGTCGAGGTGCCATCCGATGGCAATGACATCTTCGGCCGTGCCGGCACGGATGATCAAACGCCGGTCGTGCGAGTCGATGCGGCATGCGACCACGCGTGGATCGGGCGTATCGACGTGCAGCCCCAGGCCTTCCGACGCGAATTTCGTCCATTCGCGAAGCCGGGCCGATTCGGCCAGCAGATAGCCCATCCGAACACGACCGAACAAGCTGCTCGTGGGTGACCGCGCACTAACGATTGTCGGCATGACATCACCCTCGATCAGCGGGCAGCGACGACGCGTGCGGTCGCATCGCCCTGCGCAAGGAATGCCAGCACGGCGGCGTTGAATTCGTTCGACCGCTCCCATTGCACCCAGTGTCCGGTATTGCTGAACAGGTAGACATCGCAATTCGGCATGCGCTTCTGGAGCGCGTACGCGCCGCTGGCCCGGTTGACCTTGTCATCCACGCCCCACAAAACGAGCGTCGGGTTGCGCACGGATGCCAGTCGCGCATCCCGCGTGAAGTCGAGATTGCTGAACTTCGGGATGCCCTTGGGGCCCAGCAAAGGCGGGCTCGCGACGACGGCCGGGTCGATGCTGGCCCGAAAGCGTTCTTCGATCATCGACTGCGGCACGAGACTGCCGTCGAACACGAGATCGCCGCGAATGAACGTCGTGAGCTTCTCGAGGCTCGGGCCATCGTCCTTGTAATAGTTCAGCAACCGTTTGAGGCCGGGCGTGGGAACCTGACGCGTCGTATTGACGCCGCCGGGGCCCATCAACACGAGCCGGCCCACCGCTTGAGGGCGCTCCAGCGCCATGCGAAGCGCACAGGCTCCGCCGAGCGAATTCCCGATGGCGTGCGCATTCGGGATCCCGAGCGCGTCCAGCATGCCGAGCATGCCTTCCGCGAGATCTCCGAATGGATCGTTGCGGTCGACGCCTTTCGTGGACTGGCCGAACCCCGGCATGTCGGGCACCAGCACCCGAAAATGGCGCGCGAGCGCGTCGATGTTCCGCGCGTAGTTCGAGAGGCCCGATGCGCCCGGGCCACCGCCATGCAGCATCAGTACGGCGGGCCCTTCGCCAGCTTCCGATAGAAAAACGTGCCGTGCGCCGACCTTGACGGTGCGTTGGCGCATTGCGTGCGTGATGGAGGGGGTGTCCATGGCGTCGACTGCTCCTGATTTCGCTAGGTGTGATTCATTGTAATGAGATTAATGTCATTATGACAATATTCTCGTTTTCACCTAGCTCCCGGTCGGGCGTCCGTAAGCCGCACCGTATAATCGGCACATGAGTGAATCCACGACCATTGATCATCGGACCCGTGTTGCTGCGCAGCGCCGCGAACGGATGCGCGCGCGGCTGATCGAAAGCGCGATGCTCGTTTTTGCCGAGAAAGGGATTGGCGCCAGTGTCATCCAGGACGTCATTGCGGCCGCCGATGTGTCGCAAGGCACCTTCTACAACTACTTCCGTACCAATGAGGAACTGCTCGAAGCGGTGACGCAGGAGCTCAACGATGAGTTGCTCCGCCTGATCGAAACGGTCGTGGGCGCCTACGAAGATCCGGCCCGAAGAATTGCGTGCGGCGTCCGGATGTTTCTGTATGCCGCACGTGCCTATCCGCTGCTTGCACGCTTCATTTCGGCAGCTGGCGTCCATGCCGTCGGCCCGAGCAGCCTGATCTACGTGTACCTGCCGGTCCACATCCAGCAAGGCCTGGCGACCGGCCGATTTCAGGGCGTGACGGTCGAGCTGGCGCTCGACATGATTGCCGGAACCGCGCTCACGACGATTCATCGATTCACCGAAAACGGTGAGGTGGCCGAATCGCCCGAACAGATCGTTGCCGCGATTCTGCGCGGCCTGGGTGTCGATGGAGAGGAAGCGCGGCGGCTCGTGCTTGACGAACTGACGCTGGTCATGCCGCCTGAAACGTCCCTGCTGGAGCGAGGGCGTGTGCGTGCGGCGAAGCAGCCCGACGCCCGGCCGTGATCGACCGCCTCACGGCACGCCATCGGGCGGAGCAGCCGATCGGGGCGACACAGGCCGGTGAGAATGAACGCGTTGCCCGAATTCGACGCGAACGTTTCGTGCAGATGGAGTGTTCGCACCAGACAGCGTCACCAACCCTGCCATCCATGCGCCACCATTCGCGGGCGCCCATTGCTTCGCGCATCCGTGGCATTCCCCGTTCGTACTGACGGATCCACCAGCCCGTCGTACGCAGCCTGAATCGAACCGAGAGCGGCTGGACCTGACGCAAACGACGGCAGGCCACCCCGATGAACTGCCGCAATCATCGATCGCAGCGTGGGCCCGCGAACCGGAACGGCCTGCCATCGCGTACACCGGCAAAACATCGGACAGCAAGAACGGGCAAGCGATCGGCATCGCTCCACCGCTCCCATGCCGTCGTCACGTCGATTTTCCCCGCATCGCCCCCCATCGTCACCCTCCGTCGCGGTCGCCGACCGACACCGAAAGCGGTTTGTCGGTGCATTCCTTGCACACGCCGGAGAATAATTTGACGGTCCCGGTGGCGTCCTTAGACTGGTGCGGAGGATCCACAGAGCGCGCGACGACCTCGCGTCGCGCCACACAAGCAGGAGATGCGACATGCTCACGAAAATCGATACACACCATCACATCGTGCCGCCCGCCTACGCAGCATGGCTGGAAAGTCGCGGCATCACGGCGGGAGGTCTTCCGATCCCGCACTGGAGCGAAGAAGGGGCGCTCGATCTGATGGAAGCGGAAGGTACGGCGACGGGCATTTTCTCGGTATCGACGCCGGGGGTTCATCTTGGCGATGACATCGAGGCGCGCGAGAAAGCACGTGAGGTCAACGAATTCACCGCCTCCGTTGTCTCGCGACACCCCCGCCGCTTCGGGTTCTTCGCGACCCTGACGCTACCGGATGTCGAAGGCGCGATCGCGGAGGCAGCCTATGCGATGGATACGCTCCGTGCGGACGGCGTGGTGCTGATCAGCAGCGTACGAGGCACGTACCTCGGTGATGAATCCTGGGCGCCGCTGTTCGAAGAGCTGAACCGGCGTCAGGCAGTTGTCTTCATCCACCCTGGCGATCTACCCTGCGAGCCGGTGCCCGGGATTCCCCCGTATGCGGCAGACTTTCTTCTCGACACGACTCGGGCGGCGATCAACATTGCGAAAGCCGGTTGGCTCGAACGCTTTCCTGACGTGAAATTCATCCTGTCGCACGCAGGCGGGTTTGTCCCCTTCGCAGCACAGCGAATTGCGCGTGTTGTGTCGCCCGACAACAGCACCGAGGGTGGCCTGGCGCGACTCAGGCGCTACTACTTCGACACAGCGCTCTCGAGCAGCCCCTACGCGCTACCGGCGTTGCTTGCATTCGCCGATCCATCCCGGATTACGTTCGGGAGCGACTGGCCGTATGCCAACAAGGACCGGTCGGTCGATTTCACCCGGATGCTCGAAGCGTTTCCGCTGACGGAAGCGCAGCGACACGCGATTTATCGCGGTAACGCGGAACATCTGTTCCCGCGACTGGCGGTGGCGTAAGAAAAATGCTGGGGGCGCCGGATGCCGGGCCCCCCGCTTTCTCGTGTGCGTCGACTCTCGGTCGGCAACGGATTCTTATCCGCTGCCGCCGCTTCCATTCAGGTGTCGGCGCTCGCGAACCTGCCCTTCGGTTGACCTGATCGCAACGTGCGATATTTGCCGAGCGAGATGAGCAGCGCGCTTGCGATCACCAGCACGATCGGGGCGAGCCGGAGCGGTAACGCGTAGTTGCGATACAGGTCGAAGTAGCGGCCAGCCACGAGCGGGCCGACGACTGCGCCGAAACCGTAGCCCGCGAACGCGATGCCATAGTGAAGGCCGAAACGTCTCAGCCCCAGATAGGCGCGGACCAGATAGGACAGCAAGTCCCCCTCTGCCCCTATCGCGAGGCCGATGCAGGCGCACGCGAGCAGCACGGATGGCAGGGACGCTGCGTTCATGAGCAGCAGGTACCCCAACGCGCCGGCGAGCAGGAAACCCGCGCCGACCAGCGGCGCATGAAGGTAATCGATCAGCGCACCGGAAATCAGGCGCCCGATGAGTATTCCGACGCCGATCAGCGACGCGCAGTTCGCCGCCGCCCCGGGCGACAACCCGCGATCCGCCAACAGCACCGGCAAATGCGGATTGAGCGACAGCGTCGCACTCGAAGCGAGAAAAGCGACCACGACGATCGTGCCGAGCTTGACCGCCGAGAATGGCGGCTCCGCGCCGGCGAGGTCGGCAGGGCGATCGTCCCTTCGTGGCCGCGGCGCCACCTTTCGTTCCCGGATCAGCGCATAGGCAAGGAGCGAGCCCGCGAGCGACACGCACGCGCTGATCTGGTAGGCGTGGCGCCAGTGGAACGCCGCGATGAGGTGCTGGGTGACCGTTGGCGCGGCTGCCGTGCCCACACCGAGTCCGACCATCGCGCAACCCGTCGCGAGCCCGAGGCGCCGGTCGAACCACTGCGGCAGGATCGCAAGGTAGCCGAGCACCGACGTTGCGGCGCCCGACACACCGATCACCAGCGACAGCGCAATCCAGGCGCCGATGGCGCCGCTCTGCAGCCCCATGCATGCCACCGCAAGACTGAACGCGATTGCCGAGACGAGAATCACGCGGCGCACGCCAAAACGATCCATCAGCATGCCGATGAACGGACTCGCCGCAGCGAGCCCGCCCATTGACGCCGCGTAGGACATGGCCGCCTGTTCCCGCGTCCAATGAAATTCACGCAGCACGACGGGCGCGAATACGCCGGCTGTCGCATTGAATACCGGGGCATAACCCAAAGCCATGCCGATTGCTGCCCCTGCGACGATGGTGGCGAGTTGCAGCTTGCTGGGCCCACTGGCACCTGCGCCCTCTCTGGGTGCTGCGCTCATGTCCGACTCCTTGTGATGCTCGATGGGGTTGCCGGCGCGCGGCCATTTGGCCGGATGCGCCGGATAACAGGCGAATGCGAAGGCAAACAGCGGGCGTTCGATTGCGCAAACGATCGCGGCAACACCATGAGCAATCGTCAGCCACAAGACCGCGCGATCTCTCGACGTGTGCTCATACGCACCGGACTGGACGTCCGTGCCCTGCCGGTTCCATTGAGCGAAAGCCGTCAGAGACCGAACGAAACGCACGCACTCCGCGACCCGGGCAACTCGATGAACCCGGCTTCCCGGAACGTGCCGCGGCCATCTCCGGCCCGCAAGAAAGAGGCGCGGCACCCGCGACAATCGCGAGTGCCGGCCCGCCTAGTTTTGCAGAAAGTCGAGCACCATGCGATTGAATGCGTCCGCATGCTCCCACTGCGCCCAGTGCCCGCATCGCCCGAATACATGCAGTTGAGCATTCGGCATGCCCCACACGAGCCGCAAGCCCACATCCATCGGCACGAAACGATCGTCGCGCCCCCAGATCACGAGCGCGGGCGACTTGATCTCGTTCAACCGGTAACCATAGTCCGGAAACTGCTTCGGATTGGCCGCCAGACTTTTCACGAAGTTCTCGAGATGATCGCGCCGCGCAAGCATGTTCTCGAGCCGCGTCTGCATCAGCTCTTCCGTCATCGTGCTCGCGTCGTAGACGAAGACGTTGAGCATCTTCTCCAGATTCTCGAGCGTCGGCTCGCGATACAGTCCCTGCAGCAGCTTGATCCCTTCGGTCGGCATCGGCACGAACTGGCTCGGGCCGCCCGTGCCGCCGCCCATCAGCACCAGCTTGCCGACGCGCTCCGGATACGACAGCGCGAATGCCACCGCGCTATGCCCGCCCATCGAGTTGCCGACGAGATGTGCGCGTTCGATGCCGAGCGTATCCAGTACGCCCTTCAGCACACGCGCGTTGAGGTCGGAGCGCGAGCCGGTGCAGACGATCGAATCGCTCTTGCCCCAACCGGGACAGTCGACGAGGATCACACGGTAGCCCGCGCGAGCGAATACGTCGACGTTGCGATAAAAGTTGGCCCAGCCGCTCGCACCCGGGCCGGAACCGTGCAGCAGCACCAGCGTTTCCGCCCCTGCGCCGGTGTCGTTGTAGTGCACGCGCAGTTCCGTGCCGCCTTCCATCACGTTCACGAACCTGCTGGTCGCGGCCTCTGTATGAATCACGGTGTCAGTCATGTCGATGTCCTTCGTCAGATCGATTCGGTTCCAAGTGTGTGCGAGCCGTTGGCCGACTCGCGCGGAGATTTCGCGACCACGGCGAGCGCACCGAGCGCCGCGATCACGATGAGCGGAATGCTCGAGATCACGAGCATCGACGCGCTCTGGCCCAACGCCAGCAGTTGCCCGGCGATCAGCGGGCCGACCATCGAACCCACACGGCCGACGGCCACCGCTGCGCCGACGCCCGTGCCGCGCACCCGCGTCGGATACGTTGCACCGGCAAGCGCATACAGCACCGATTGCGTGCCAACGAGAAACAGCCCCGCCAGCAGGCCGCCCCATGCCATCGACACGCTGCCCGTCGCGCTGGCGAGCGCCAGCAACGCAATCGCGATGCCCGCATACATGCCGACCACGACCGGCCGCTTGCCCATGCGATCCATCAGCCCTGCGATCACGATCGCGCCGACGCCGCCGCCGATGTTGAACATCATCTGCACGATGCTTGCCTGTACCGGTGTGAGGCCGCGCGAGAGCACCATCGACGGCAACCAGTTCATCAGGAAATACAGCACGATCAGCGTTCCCAGGTAGCTGATCCACAGCGCGATGGTCGTCACCGCGCGCCCGTCGCTGAAGAGCGCGCGCACGATGCCGTCCTTCGACTCGCGGGTCGCAGCCTGGCTCGCCGCGACGAAGTGCGTCGACTCCTTCAGGAAGAGCGCCAGCAGCGGCAAGGTCAGCAGCGGCCCGATCCCGCCGACATAGAAAATGTGCCGCCAGCCCTCGGCGCCCGGGCTGACGATGCCGATCACGGCCGCGAGCGCCGCGCCGAACGGCATGCCGCAGTACATCGCGCCGACTGCCGTGCTGCGTTGTCCGGGCGCCGCCGCTTCCGCGCACAGCGCGATCAGGTTCGGCATCGCAGCACCGAGACCGAGGCCCGTGAGAAAGCGCGCGACGAGCAGGCTCTGCAGATCCCACACCTGGGTCGTTGCAATCGAAAATATCCCGAACAGCGCGACCGACATCATCAGCACGCGCTTGCGGCCGATGCGATCCGCGAGCCTGCCGCCAATCGCCGCGCCCGGCAGCAGGCCGAGCGCGCCGATGCCGAATGCCCAGCCGAGCTGCGCGACCGCGAGATGAAACTCGCGTGCCATGCGCGGCGCGGCGATGCCGGTGGATTGCAGGTCGAGCCCCTCGAGGAGCGCGACCGCGAGGCACAGGCCGATGGTGATGGCGCCGCCGGCGCGCGGCGGGAAAGCCGTTGACGTTTTCAATGATGTCTCCAGGTTGAACGGTGCAGCGCTCTTCATGGCGCGTGGCATGACGGATGGTTCAGGCGCGTGCTTCGCGCTTCTTCAGATCGAGCGCAACGTCGACGATCATGTCTTCCTGACCGCCCACCATGCGTCGCTTGCCCAGTTCGACGAGAATGTCGACAGCTTTCAGGCCGTACTTCTTCGCCGCGACTTCGGAATGCCGCAGGAAGCTCGAATACACGCCCGCATAGCCCAGCGCGAGCGTTTCGCGGTCCACGCGCACCGGCCGGTCCTGCAACGGGCGCACGATATCGTCGGCCGCATCGAGCAGGCGATGGAGATCGGTGCCGTGATGCCAGCCAAGGCGCTCGGCCGCCGCGACGAACACTTCGAGAGGGGCATTGCCCGCTCCCGCCCCCATGCCCGCCAGACTCGCATCGATGCGGTCGCACCCCTCCTCGACCGCAACGATCGAGTTGGCGACGCCGAGGCTCAGGTTGTGATGGGCATGCATGCCCGTCCGGGTCTCCGGACGAAGCACCGCCTTGAGCGCCCTGAAGCGCGCCCGGATGTCGTTCATGTTCATCGCGCCGCCGGAATCGACCACGTATACGCAGGTCGCGCCGTAGCTTTCCATCTTCTTCGCTTCGGCCGCGAGGTTGTCGGGCGTGGTCATGTGGCTCATCATCAGAAAGCCGACGGTGTCCATGCCGAGGCTGCGCGCATACTCGATGTGCTGCTTCGAAATGTCCGCTTCCGTGCAATGGGTCGCGACACGGACGACACGCGCGCCCGCGTCGTACGCGGCCTTCAGATCGTGAATCGTGCCGATGCCGGGCAGCAGCAGCGTCGCGATCGTCGCGTGCTTCACCACGTCGGCGACTGCCTCGATCCACTCCAGGTCGCTGTGCGCGCCGAAGCCATAGTTGAAGCTCGAACCCTGCAGGCCATCGCCATGCGCGACCTCGATGCTGTCGACCTTCGCGTCGTCCAGCGCACGGGCGATGTCCTGCACGTTCTGAATCGAATACTGATGACGGATCGCGTGCATGCCGTCGCGCAGCGTCACGTCGGAAATATAGAGTTTCTTGTCCATGATCGAGTGCTCCTTGCTTCAGGCGTTCACAAGCGACGCGGCCATGCGCTCGGCCGTTGCCAGCGCGGCGGAAGTCATGATGTCGAGATTGCCCGCGTAGGCCGGCAGATAATGGGCCGCGCCCTCCACCTCGATGAAGATCGAGGTCTTGAGTCCGCTGAAATGGCCGAGTCCGGGGATATGCAACGGCGCAGCGGCGGGGATGTCGTCGAACTGCACGGATTGCTTCAGGCGATAGCCGGGCACATAGGCCTGGACCGCCGCGGCCATCTGGCTGACCGACGTTTCGATCAGCGCCCGGTCTGCCGCTTCGGACAGCACATAGACCGTGTCGCGCATCATGAGCGGCGGCTCGGCCGGATTGAGCACGATGATCGCCTTGCCCTTGCCGGCGCCGCCGACCGCTTCAATCGCCTTCGACGTCGTCTCCGTGAACTCGTCGATGTTGGCGCGCGTGCCGGGCCCTGCCGACTTGCTGCTGATCGATGCAACGATCTCCGCGTAATGCACCTTTGCGACCCGCGACACGGCGGCGACCATCGGGATCGTCGCCTGTCCGCCGCACGTGACCATGTTCACGTTCGGCGCATCGAGATGCGCGTCGAGGTTCACCACCGGCACACAATACGGGCCGATGGCAGCAGGCGTCAGGTCGATCACGCGAATGCCGGGCTTGAGCGTGCGCAGGAACGCGTCGTTCTTCATATGCGCGCCGGCGGACGTCGCATCGAACACGAAGTCGATCTCGTCGAATACGGGCAGGCGCGCCAGTCCTTCCACGCCTTCATGCGTCGTCGCCACGCCGAGCCTCGCGGCGCGCGCGAGGCCGTCCGAGGCCGGATCGATGCCGACCATCGCCGCGACGTCGAGATGCTTGCTGCGACGCATGATCTTGATCATCAGGTCGGTGCCGATGTTGCCGGATCCGATGATCGCCGCTTTGCACCGGGTGTTGTCTGTTGCCATGGGAATGTCTCCGTCCGTCATTCGCTGAAACTGGCGCGCACACTGCCGAGCCCTTCGATATGCGCGGTATAAGTGCCGGCCGCCTTCACCGCGACCATCGGGCCAAGCGCGCCCGTCAGCACGATGTCGCCCGCGCGCAGCGGCGTGCCGAGGCGAACCATCCGGTCCGCGAGCCAAGCAGCCGCATTCAGTGGATTGCCGAGGCACGCGCCGCCATTGCCACGTGAAAGCACTTCGCCGTCCTGCGTGAGCGTCATCGCGCACGCGGTCAGCTCGATATCGCGCAGCAGGACCGGCCGGCTACCAAGCACGAACAGCGCGCTCGACGCGTTGTCCGCCACGGTGTCGAAAAACCGGATGTCCCAGTCGCGGATGCGACTGTCGACGACCTCGATCGCGGCCACCGCATACGCGGTCGCGGAGATCAGATCCGGGAACGTGTGTTTTTCGGCGGTCAGGTCGCGTTCGAGCACGAGCGCGATCTCCGCTTCGACCTTCGGCTGGATCAACGAGGCAAGCGGCATCGGCTGGCTGTCGCCGTAAGCCATCGACGCGAACAACGCGCCGAAGTCCGGCTGATCGACGCCGAGTTGCTTCTGCACCGCGGGCGAAGTCAGGCCGATCTTCCTGCCGACGATCCGCTCGCCGTTCGCCTTGCGCAAGTCGTTGTTGATCTGCTGGATCGCGTAGGCGCGCGTCGCGTCGCCTTCTGGACACGTATCGCGCAACGGCGCGATCGGCCGGCGCGAGGCCTGCGCTTCACGCAGGCGCGCGGCCATCGAAACAATGCTGTTGTCATCCGACATGGCTCTATCTCCTGGAAAGGGCCCGTTCTCGCGCATGCATCGCGCCAAAGCCCGCGATCCATTCTGGAATCGCGCGGTAGTAATCGATCGATGCCGCGTATGGGCCGCTCGCCGCAAGCGCACCGAATGCGGCGACCCACGTGCGGATCTCGTGCGCGGACTTGCCCGCATCACGCGTGATCGCTTCGTTCGTGAGGCCATCGGCGGCGGTGATGTCACCGCGTTCGAGCAGCCCGAGAAACATGCGGTCCCATGCGGGATTGAGCGGATGCAGGCGGCTGTCACCCGCCGCGAATGCCTTGGCCGCCGCGACGGTGCGGGATTGCCGCGCATCGCGCGATTCCGGCGACGGGTTGCGGCCCGCAATCAACCGCTCCGCGACGACATCGTCCGCGCCCGCGATTTCCGGCACCGGCGGCTCATGCGAGATACCGCCCGAGCCGATCAGCAACACGCGCCGGTTCGTGCGCGCGACGGCACGGCCAATCGCATCGCCGAGCAGTCGTGCGCGGCGGCACGACGCCATCGGCGGCGCAACCGAGTTGATGAAGACGGGTACCACCGGATAGCGGTCGATGCCGCCCGTGAGCACCTCGAGCGCCTGCGCGCAGCCGTGATCGACCTGCATGCGATACGACACGGCGACGTCGATATCGCTGGCGAGCGTGGCATCGGCGAGCGCGAGCGCCACATCGCGCGCGACGGGCAACGGGCCGGCCGCGCTGCCGAAATCGCCGACAGCCGTCGCCCCTACGCCAATGCAGAACTGCGGCATCACGTCGTAGAAAAATCCGTTGTAGTGATCCGGCGCGAACACGATCACCAACTCCGGATCGAACGCGTCGACCCGCTCGCGCGCCGCGCGCTGCACCCGCTCGACTTCCGCGACAACTGCCGGCGCGGGATCGAAATAACCGTGCAGCGGCGTGTGCGACATGCATTCGAGATGGATCGGCATCTCAGGCTCCTGCCAGGTCGGCGGCGTGCGCGAACGTCGCGTCGCTGGCCGTCGCGCCCGTTGTCGTCGGAAGCGACAGCCTTTGTGCGAGCTGCGACACGCAATCCGATACGCATTGCGGCGAGCACATGCCCGCCACGAAGCGGTCCGGCCGCAACAGCACGACCGATTCCGGCACGCGCGCGAACCAGTCGCGCAGGCGCGAGTCGACATCGCCTATGGCGATCACGTCTTCGGGCACGTCATCGTGGAAGGCGAGCTGCGGGTCGGGCTTCGCGAGCACGAAGCATCCCCCAAGCGCGCTCCAGATGCGGCGCGCCTCGGGCGTCAGGCCGAAGGTCGGGTCCGTGCCCCAGCCCACGATCGCGAAGCGATTGCCGATCGCATCGTCGAGCCGGACGATGCTGCCATCAGCGAGACGCACGCGCGGCTGGATGAACATGCGGCCTACGGGGGTGCCCGCCTGCGCATCACGGCCATGCACCATCCGCCCGATCAGCGATTCGCGCTTCTCGCTCATCAGGCCGACCAGCCGCCCGAACGCGCCGTGCCCCCGCTTCGCGATCAGGCGCGCGAGCAGGCCGTCGGACCGCTCGCGTCGCGCCAGAAGCACGACGCCCTCTTCATAGCGCGGCATCGGCTTGAAGCGCATTTCGACGAAGTAGCGTTTCAGGGAAGGCAGCATGTCGAAACAGCGCACGAACGCGTCGCGCACTTTCGATCCGAAGAAGCTCGTCGGCGCGAAGATGTCGCCCGCGACTTCCGAGAGGTGGATCATCGAGCGCGCGTGGGCGCGCCGCTCCATCGTGTAGGTATCGAGCAGCGCGTCGTGCGCCGTGCCTTTCACGACCATCGCGAGCTTCCAGCCGAGATTGCTCGCGTCGCGAATGCCGCTGTTGTAACCCTGCCCCTGCCACACCGGCATGATGTGCGCGGCGTCCCCCGCGAGCAGGATGCGCTTCACGCGGAACGTGCTCGCGAGCCGCGCGTTGTGCGTATAGACCCGCTGACGAATGTAGTCGACCTTGTCAGGATCGTCGACAACCCCGCGCACCAACGCCGCCATGTTCTCCGGCCTCGACAGCTCCGCCTCCGTCTCCCCGGGCATCACCATGAATTCGAAGCGCCGGATGCCGTGCGGCAGCGCCGCCGACACGTAGGGGCGCCGCGCGTCGCAATGCAGATAGACATGCGGAGAGCCGATCGGATCGTTGCGCACGTCGATCACGATCCATTGATTCGGCTTCGTGCGGCCTTCGAACGGCACGTCGAGCGTGCGGCGCACCAGGCTGTTGCCACCGTCCGCGCCGACCATGTACGCGGCGCGGATCGTCGTCTTCACGCCGTGCGCGTCGGTCGCGTCGATGGTCACCCCGCACGCGTCCTGCGCGAAGCTGTCGACGCTGTGGCCAAGCAGCGTCGACACATTGTCGAAACGCTCGAGACCGCGATACAGAATCCGATCGGCGAGCGGCTGGATGAAGGCATTGCGGCGCGGCCAGCCGAACTCGTCGGTGCGCGGCTCGATCGACGCGAAGCACTTTCCTTTCAGCGTGAAGCGCATCCAGTGATTCGGCGTGGTGTGCGGAAGCAGCGCGTCGACAAGGCCGACCGACTGGAATACACGCAGTGCTTCGTCGTCGAGGCCGATGGCGCGCGGATAGTCGATGATCTGCGCGAGCTTCTCGATCACGGCGACGCGCACGCCCTGCAGGCCGAGAATGTTCGCGATCATCAGGCCGACCGGGCCTGCGCCAATGATGGCGACATCGGCGTCGATCGAACGGTGTGTCGTTTCGCGAGGATGAGCGCGGCCGTTGCCGGCCGCCGGTTCAAAGGCGGGGCGCATGCTTGTCTCCTGACTGGGCTTGTCCGATGTGCTGAACCGGCGAAGCGCCTGGCTCCCGGTCGTTCAGCTTATGAATGCAGTTTATGGACCGCCGAAAACACCCTCAACAAAATCTCCAGAATGTGCATAGAATGCACATGATTGATTTCAATGGGATTTTTGACGTGACAACCTACACCAACGTGCGCGGACTGGCGCGCGGCCTTCAGGTGCTGCGCGCGCTCAACGCGATGGAAGACGGACGCGCAACGAGTCAACAGATCGCCGATCTGACCGGCCTGCATCGCACCACGGTGCGCCGTCTGCTCGAAACGTTGATGGAGGAAGGGTTCGTGCGCCGCAGCACATCGGACGACAGCTTCCGCCTGACGCTCGCCGTGCGTTCGTTGAGCGAGGGATTCACCGATACCGAGCGCATCGCGACCGTGGCGCCGCCGATCATGGGGCAGCTACTGCAGCGCGTTGCGTGGCCATCCGATCTGACCACGCCCGATGGCGACGCGATGATCATCCGCGAGACGACGCATCGCTTCAGCCGGCTGTCGTTTCATCGCGCGATGGTCGGGCGGCGTTTGCCGATCTTGCTGACGGCGGCGGGCCGCGCCTACTTCGCGATGTGCCCCGACGAGGAGCGCGAGGACATTCTGGAACTGTTGCGCTCCGGCGCGGGCGGCGAAGAACAACAGGCGTTCGCGAGAAACGATGCGCTCGTGCGCAAGCTGATCCGGCGTGTGCACGAGGATGGTTTCGGATCGAATCACGGCGACTGGGCCGCCCAGGCGAAAATCGGTGCGGTGGCTGTCGCGATCAGTGCAGACGAACGCGTGATCGCGAGTCTCAATATCGTCTTCCTGTCGCGCGCGGTCAGTCTCGCGGACGCCACGCGCCGCTACGTGCCCGAGTTACAGAAAACGGCGATGGAAATTGCTGCGGCGTTGAAGCGGGAACCAGGGACTCCCCCTCATCAGTCGGCGTAAGCGAATCCGTAAGCGAATCCCCGGCAGCCACCCTCACTGGGGCCGCAACATCCGCTGAATGATCGTCCGCAGCATCGCGCGATGCGTGCGCGGCTTGAATCCCGGCTCGAACACGACGCGACAGACCGCCCCTTCCGCCAGCGCGAGCACCCACGTCGCGACGAGATCCGGCTTCAGGCTTCCGTCGATCTTCCCCTGCGCCACGCCGCGCTTGATCAGCGCGGCCATCCGCCCCTTCACCTGCGCCTCGTTGGCCGCGAACAGCGCGGCAACGTCCGGATTGCGCGTCGCCTCGGCCGCAGTCTCGATGCTGATGCGCGCATAGACGGGATCGCTCGACAGTTCCATCAACGCCAGCGCAATCTCCTCGATTGCCGCCAGCGCGTCGTCGGCGTCCGCATGCCGCGCGAACAACTCGGCCATCTCGCGCTGGTCGTCCTGCGCGATCGCCTCGATGATCGCCGCCTTGGTCGGGAAGTAGTGAAACAGGTTGCCGGGGCTCATGCCGGCCGCCTTGCAGATCGCGGCCGTGGACGTCGCATGGAAGCCGTCGCGCGCAAAACAGTCGATCGCGGCGTCCAGGATCTGGCGCCGCTTCGCTTCCACTCTTTCAGGATCGATCTTTCTCAACGGGAACTCCGGGCTCGACGAAGGCTCAAATATTTATTAGACTGATTAGTCGATCTATTATCATTGCGATGCACCACAGGCGTCAAGGCATCGTGCTCATGCATGGGCCGCCTGCGGCATGCGCTTACACCACCAGAGAGAGGGCCAATGAAACGCATCGCCGTTGCCGGCATCGCACTCGTCCTGTTCGCATGCGTCGCGGCCGGCGCGCTCGTGCTGCGCGGCCTGTCCGATTTCGAACTGAGGGGTGCGAACGTGTCGACGCTCGCATTCCACGCGGGCGGCGCCGACCTCGTCGGCACGCTCGCGCTGCCGGCGCACGCGCCCGATGCGCCGATCGTGCTGCTCGTGCATGGCGACGGGCCGCGCACGCGCTTCTCGGACGACGCGATGCTGCCGCTCGTCAACAGCCTGCTCGACGCCGGCATCGGTGTATTCGCGTGGGACAAGCAGGGCACCGGCCGCAGCGGCGGCGACTGGCTTGCGCAATCGATGCAGGACCGCGCGAACGAAACGATCGCCGCGATGGCGCGCGTGCGCGCCGTCGCCGGCCCCGCACACAAGATCGGCCTGCTCGGCTTCTCGCAGGGCGGCTGGGTCGTCCCGCGCGTGGCGAACGCAGTCCGGCCGGCGTTCTCGGTGATCGTCGGCGGCGCCGCCAGCTGGCGCCGGCAAGGCACCTACCTGACCCGGCAGCGACTCCTGGCAACCGGCCTGCAGCCGGATCGAATCGATGCGACACTGGCCGCCGAGCGGCGCGAGAACGACGCAATCTTCGACCGGGCGGACGTGCCGGCCGATCCGGCCCGGCGCCCGGACATCGAGCCGCGCCGCTTCGGCTTCATCGCGCGCAACTACCCGGAAGACGCGTCACAGGCGCTTGCAACCATGCAGGGGCCCGTGCTGGCCGTGTGGGGTGCGCTGGACCGCAACGTCGACCCGGTCGACGAAGCGAACACCTATGCGCACGCATTCGCGAACCGGCCCGACCGGCGCGTCGTCGTGGTGCCTGCGGCGACGCATGCGTTGCTGCGCGCCGGCTGGTTCGACTACCAGCTCGAGTCCGACTGGCCGAAGTGGAAGACCTGGCTGTACATGGCGCTCGGGCGCCACGCGTATGCACCGGGTACGCTCGGCCCGATCGAAGCGTGGATCCGGTCGCAGTGAACGCGTGTGCAACCCGGCGCCGCCTCGGCTGGCGCCGCGCATGAAACAGGCATCAGGCAATACCGGTCGCGCCAACCCGCGTGGCCGCATCAAGGAGAGGTCTCAATGTATTCGTGGTTTGAACGGCGCCTGCCGACTTTCCCGCTCGAAGATCCCGTCACGCCGCCGAGGGGATTCTTCTCGTTCGTCTGGGCGTGCACGAGAGGCGCGCGCAGCTGGATCCTGCTGATCGCGCTGACGTCGGCCGCGCTGGCCGCCTACGAAGCCGCGCTGTTCGCGATGATGGGGCACGTGGTCGACTGGCTGTCGACGTCGACACCGGCGGAATTCGGCGGCCGCCACTTCGGCACGCTCGCCGGCTTCGCGGCGATTCTCGCGGGCAGCGCACTGCTGATCGCGCTGCACACGATGGTCAAGCACCAGGTGCTCGCGATCAACTTCCCGATGCGGCTGCGCTGGCTGTTTCACCGGCTGATGCTCGACCAGAGCCTGTCGTTCTATGCGAACGAGTTCGCGGGCCGCGTGACGACCAAGATCATGCAGACCGCGCTCGCGGTCCGCGACGCGCTGTTCATGTCGGTCGACGTCGTGATCGGCGTCACCGCCTACCTGATCGGCATTCTCGTGCTGGCGGCCAG
The DNA here is from genome assembly GCF_038723655.1 of Burkholderia arboris. Lineage (NCBI taxonomy): Bacteria > Pseudomonadati > Pseudomonadota > Betaproteobacteria > Burkholderiales > Burkholderiaceae > Burkholderia > Burkholderia arboris. Next base: position 1,062,998 of record NZ_CP109823.1, on the reverse strand, counting down.
CTTCGACTGGCGGCTGATGATTCCGCTCGTGCTGTGGGCGCTCGGCTACGGCGCGGCGTGCGCGTACTTCGTGCCGCGCCTGGGCGCAGTCGGCAGCCGGCAGGCCGACGCACGCGCGATGATGACGGGCCGCATCACCGATGCGTATTCGAACATCACGACCGTGAAGCTGTTCTCGCACACGCGGCGGGAAGCCGACCATGCACGGCGCGCGATGGAAGCGTTCAAGGCCACCGGCGACGCGCAGATGCGCCTCGTCAGCGCGTTCGAGATCGTCAATCACCTGCTGTCGACGCTGCTGCTGATCGGCTCTGCCGGGCTCGCGCTGTATTTGTGGATGCACGGCGAGGCGAGCGCGGGCGTCGTCGCGGCCGTGATCGCCATGGCGCTGCGCCTGTCGAGCTACTCGCACTGGATCATGTGGGAGATGACCGAGCTGTTCGAGAACGTCGGCACGATCCAGGACGGCATCAACACGCTGACGAAGGTGCGCAGCGTGGTCGACGCGCCCGACGCGAAGGCGCTCGCGGTGCAGCGCGGCGGGATCGTGTTCGACAACGTGCAGTTCGCGCACGAGGACAACGACCGCGCGGTGTTCGACGGGCTGAACCTGGCGATCCGGCCGGGCGAGCGGATCGGCCTGATCGGCCGCTCGGGCGCCGGTAAGTCGACGCTCGTGAACCTGCTGCTGCGTTTTTACGACGTCGGCGGCGGCACGATCCGGATCGACGGGCAGGACATCGCGCACGTGACGCAGGACAGCCTGCGCAGCGCGATCGGGATGGTCACGCAGGACACGTCGCTGCTGCACCGCACGATGCGCGAGAACCTGCTGTACGGGCGGCCCGATGCGACCGAGCACGAGATGCAGGACGCGGCCGTGCGCGCCGAAGCGTCCGAGTTCATCGACCGGCTGCGCGACCGTCACGGGCGCAGCGGCTACGACGTCGAGGTCGGCGAGCGCGGCGTGAAGCTGTCGGGCGGCCAGCGGCAGCGCGTCGCGATCGCACGCGTGATGCTCAAGGACGCGCCGATCCTCGTGCTCGACGAAGCGACCAGCGCACTCGATTCCGAAGTCGAAGTCGCGATCCAGCGCAGCCTCGACACGCTGATGAGCGGCAAGACGGTGATCGCGATCGCACACCGGCTGTCGACGATCGCCGCGATGGACCGGCTGATCGTGCTCGACGAAGGGCGCATCGTCGAGGAAGGCACGCACCAGCAGTTGCTGCAGGCAGGCGGCATTTATGCGGCGCTGTGGGCGCACCAGAGCGGCGGGTTCCTCGGCGAAACGGCGGACGCGGAAGGCGCGGAACAGTAAGCGCGACCGCTGTGGCACCATGGCGGCACGGCGCTCGCCCGGCGGATTCGACCGCGATCGCCGGCCCGCCGGCCGGGCGCGATCGTCCGGCTCACCGTTGTCCGACGCCGATCCAGGAGCCCCCATGACCACACGACCGGATATCGCCACCGCGCTCGACGCGCCCGATTCGGTGCTCGAGGACGACGAGCAGCGATTCGTGCATCAGATTCGCCAGCACGGGTGGTTCCGCACGGAGGTGTTCTCGGAAGGAGACGCCCCGGGCTTTTCGTTCACGACCGGGCTGTGGGTCAACCACGGCTTTCCGGAAATCATCGTGTTCTCGATGCCGGCGCGCATCGTCCATGACGTGCTGTGGGACGTCTACCGGATGGTCGCGGCCGGCACGCCGCCTCCGGTCGGCGAAGTCACGGGCGCGGTCTTCGGCAACGCGAACGCGCTGCTGATGCCGGTCGAGCAAGCCCACTACGAAGCCCATCTCGGCTGGAACCGCTGGTTCTACGGCAACGACGACTTTCCGTGCGTCCAGCTGCTGTGGCCCGACCGCAACGGGGTTTTTCCGTGGCGGCCGGAAGCGGACGGCGCGTTGAATGCCGCGCAGCCGCGCCTGTTCGTCCCGGGCGACGATCGCCGCTGACCGGCGCAGCGGTGTCGCGCGGCACGCCGCGAGCGTGCCGCGCCGCCCGGCCTACAACCGCACGATCGTCGATTTCAGCTCGGTGTACTTGTCGAGCGCATGCAGCGACTTGTCGCGGCCGTTGCCCGACAGCTTGTAACCGCCGAACGGGAAGTTCAGGTCGTCGCTGCCGTCGCCGTAGCAGTTGACCCACACGGTGCCCGCCCGCAAGCGCCGCGCAACCGCATGCGCGGTCGAGAGGTTCGCCGACCATACCGCCGCCGCGAGCCCGTACTCGGTGTCGTTGGCGATGCGTACGGCTTCGTCCACGTCGTCGAACACGATCACCGACAGCACCGGCCCGAAGATCTCCTCCCGCGCAATTGCCGCATCGGGCTTCACCTCGAATACCGTCGGCTCGACATAGAACCCGCCCGTCTCTTCGCGCACCCGCCTGCCGCCCGTCACCAGACGGCCTTCGTCACGCCCGAGACCGATATACCCCATCACGCGATCGAGTTGCGCACGATCGACGATCGCACCCATCGTCACCGCCGGATCGAGCGGATGCCCGGGCGCGAAGCGGCGCGATGCGTCGACCAGCTTCGCGACGAATGCGTCCTTGATGTCGCGATGCACGAGCAGGCGCGAGCCGGCCGTGCACACTTCCCCCATGTTGAAGAAGATCGCATCGGCGGCCGCCTGCGCGGCGCGGTCGAGATCGGGGCAGTCGGGCAGCACGAGGTTCGGCGACTTGCCGCCGAGTTCGAGCCAGACGCGCTTCAGGTTCGATTGCGCGGCGCACGCCATGATCTGCTGCCCGGTGCGGGTCGACCCCGTAAACGCGATGCAGTCGACATCGCGATGCAGCGCCAGCGCCCTGCCCGGCTCCGCGCCGCCCGGCACGACGTTGAATACCCCGGCCGGGATACCGGCGTCGAATGCGAGCTGCGCGACGCGGATCGCGGTCAGCGGCGATTTCTCCGACGGTTTGAGCACCACGCTGTTGCCGGCCGCGAGCGCCGGTGCGAACTTCCACGCGGCCATCAGCAGCGGGAAATTCCACGGCACGACCGCTGCGACGACGCCAATCGGCTCGCGCGTGACGAGCCCGATCAGGTGGTGGTCGGCCGGCGCGACTTCGCCGCCGACCTTGTCGATCGCTTCCGCATACCAGTCGACGCAATGCGCGGCGGCCGGGATGTCGATCGCCGTGGTATCGGCGATCGGCTTGCCGGTGTCGAGCGTCTCGAGCAGCGCGAGTTCGTCCGCGTGCACGCGCATCAGCGCGGCCCAGCGTTGCAGCACGGCCTTGCGGCCGCGCGGATTCGTGCCGGCCCAGGTTTGCGCATCGAATGCGCGGCGCGCCGCCGCGACCGCGTGGTCGACGTCGTCGGCCGCGCAATCGGCCACGTGCGCGAGCACGCAACCGTCGATCGGGCTCGCGCACGCGAAGGTCGCACCGGCCTGCGCGTGGCGCGCTTCGCCGTCGATGAACGCGCGTCCGTCGATCCGCAGCACGGCCGCACGGGCCTGCCAGTCTTCGAATGTCGTTTGATTCATGGGTTTCCTCGTGACGTGTCGCATATCACGATCCGCGAACCGGATCGATCGGCGTAAAGATCCCCGCGCGCGCCTCGATCGCTTCGCCCGCGGCGAGACACAGCGCTTCCTGGAAGCGTCCGGCGACGAGCTGCACGCCGGTCGGCACGCCGTCGCGAATACCGGTCGGCACCGACAGCCCCGGCAGCCCGAGCAGCGCGGTCGCAAGCAGCGGCCCCTGACGGTCGACGATCTCGCGCATCGCGGCGTCGCCCTGCAGGTCGGCGTCGATCGCGAACGGCCGCGCGCACGACACGGGCATCAGCAGCAGCGGATGGCGTGCGAAGAACTGCTGCCAGTCGCGCAGCAGCGCGGTGCGCCGCGCGAGGCCGTTCATGTAACCGGCGAGATCCAGCGGCGCGGCCAGGTTGCGCTGGCTCGCGAACGCGGTGCGGATCGCCGCATCGCCGTGCTGCATGATCACGTCGCCGAGCCCGCTGCGCGCCTCGTTGGTCACAAGGTCGAGCCACAGTTCGCACGCTTCGGCGAACCGCGGCGGCGCCGCTTCCTCGACGATGCAGCCGGCCTCTTCGAGCCAGCGCGCCGCCTGCCGGATCGCGTCGGCCACGGCAGGATCGGTCGGCACGCCCGGCAATTCGGCGCACACGGCGACGCGCGCCGGGAACGCGGCCTCGCGCGCGCCCGGTGCCACCGGCATCCACCATGCGTCGCGCGCGTCGCCGGCCGACATCGCGTCGAGCGCAAGACGCAAGTCGCCGACCGTGCGCGCGAGCGGCCCCTGCACGGACGCGAGCTGCACCGCGAGCGTGCGATCCTTCGGCTGCGTCGGGTTGTAGGCAGGCACACGCCCGGTACTCGGCCGCAGCCCCGCGACACCGCATGCGTAGGCCGGATAGCGGATCGACCCGCCGAGGTCGTTGCCGTGCGCGATCGCACCGATGCCGGCGGCCACCGCCGCGGCCGCACCGCCGCTGGAGCCGCCCGGCGTCAGCGACGCATCCCACGGATTCGACGTGCGGCCGTGCAGTTCGTTGTCGGTGAACCAGCGGTACGAAAACGCCGGCGCATTGCTGCGCCCGATCACGATCGCGCCGGCCTTGCGCAGGTTCGCGGTCACCGGGCTGTCTTCGTGCGCGATCAGGTCGGAGAACGCGCGCACGCCGTTGGTCGTCGCGTGTCCGGCCGTGTCGACGTTGATCTTCACGGTCACCGGCACGCCGTGCAGCGGGCCGACCGGCGCGCCGCGCGCGATTGCGGCGTCGGCATCGGACGCGGCCTGCATCGCGCTGTCGGCCATCACGTCGACGATCGCGTTGATGACGGGGTTCACCTGCTCGAGCCGCTGCAGGCAGCTGCGCGTGAGTTCGGTTGCCGACACGTCGCGCCGTGCGACATGCGCAGCCATCTCCGCCGCGCTGAGACGCCACAATTCCTGGGTCATGAGTTGCTCCTCGTTGATCTCGATGATTGGATGGACCCGGCCGCGTCAAGCGCCCGGCTGCCCGGCTTGCGGCGCGTGCGACGCATAGATCTTGCGGCATGCCTCGACGACTTCCCACGTGCCGCGAAAACCCGGCGGAATCACGAAGCGGTCGCCCGCGTGCAGCACGCGTTCGCGGCCTTCCGCATCGCGTACGATCGCGACGCCGCTCAGCATCTCGCAATACTCCGACTCGTCGTACTCGATCGTCCAGCGGCCGGGCGTGCATGCCCAGATCCCGCAACTGAACTGGCCGCACGGGCTGATGTAGTGATGCGACAGCGTCTGCATCGGGTTGCCGTCGAGCAGCAGACCGCTCGGCACGCGGCTTTGCGTGAGCTTCGCGGGCGCCCGCATCAGGTCGACGAGATTCGTGATGTTGGTCATGTGTGCCTCCTGGGCTGAGTGTTTCGAAACGTTGCGGTGCCGCCCGGCCGGGGGAGGTCGGCCGGCGCGGGTCAAAGCAGGTCCATCGTCCGGTGCCACGCCATCGCGAGCGCCAGCATCGGCGTGCGCAACAGCCGCCCGCCCGGAAAGTCGCGATGGCGAATCCGGCCGAACAGGTCGAAGCGCGCGGCCTGCGCATCGATCGCTTCCGCGATCAGCCGCCCCGCGAGGCCCGTCACGTTGACGCCGTGCCCGGAAAAGCCCTGCGCGAAATACACGGTCTGCTCCAGCCGGCCGAAATGCGGCGCACGATTCATCGTCGCGTCGATCAGGCCGCCCCACGCGTAATCGATCCGCACGTCGGCCAGCTGCGGGAACGTCTTCAGCATGTCGCGCCGCATTGCGGCTGCCAGGTCGCGCGGCGCCTTCGTCGAGCTGCTCGCCTTGCCGCCCCACAACAGCCGGCCGTCGCGCGTGAGCCGGAAATAGTCGAGCTCCGCATTGCAGTCGCTGATCGCGGCATTCGCCGGCAGCGTCTGCGCTGCGCGTGAGTCGCCGAGCGGCTCCGTCGCGATCAGGTAGGTCGCCACCGGAATGATCTTGCGTGCAAGCGACGGCGCCAGCTGCCCGAGATACGCATTGCAGGCCAGCACCACGTAACGGGCATCCACGTGTCCGCGCGCGCACCGGACACGGTGGTACGGCGCCGCACGATCGAGCGCGAGCGCGGGCGAGTCCTCGTGGATCGTCACGCCGGCCGCGCGCGCCGCTCGCGCGAGACCGAGCGTGTAGTTCAGCGGATGCAGGTGGCCGCTGCCTTCGTCACGCAGGCCGCCGACATAACGGCCAGATGCGACGAAGCGCGGCATGTCGGCACGTTCGACGATGTCATAGCCGCGATAACCGAACCGGGCCGCCGCGGCATCGCGCCATCGGCGCAGCGCATCGAGATGGCGCGGCTTGTTCGCGGCGGTCAGGTAGCCGCCGCTCAGGTCGCAATCGATGCCGTGCCGCTCGACCCGCTGCCTGACGATGTCGACCGATTCCAGCCCCATCGCCCATACGCGCCGCACGTCGTCTTCCGGCAGAAAGGCGGAAAACGTATCGATGTCGCACGAGTACCCGGCGATCAGCTGGCCGCCGTTGCGGCCGCTCGCGCCCCAGCCGATCCTCGACGCCTCGACGACCACGACCGAATGGCCGCGCTCCGCGAGATCGAGCGCCGTGGACAGGCCCGTGAGCCCGCCGCCGATCACGCACACGTCGGCGGTCACGGCGCCATCGAGCGACGGATGGCGGATACGGTTGTTGGCCGTCGCTGCGTAGTAGGACTGAACATGCTGCTGCTTTTCGAACTTGAGCATAGGTAAGACTCGCGAACGGCGTCGCGTCAGAACGCGTAGATGAGTTGGGTTGCGAGCAGGTCGTTCGACTTCGCATACGACCCGTCGTGACGCAGGAAGACCCGGTTGCTCGCCCAGTCGTGCCGGTATTCGACCTTCACCGTCACCTGCTGGGTCGGATAGAACAGCAGGTCGAACGCGGCAGCCTGCCGCGTCGCGCCCTTGCACTCGAAGCCGACGCCGCCGTTCGCCTTCGACTGCGCGAGGCAATCCGCGTCGATGCCGAAGCCGTTGTTCGGGTCCATCCCGTTGCCGTTCAGGCCGATCGACGAGCCGCCCCCGCCGTTCTTCCGGTTCACGAGCAGGTCGTAGCGCAGCGTCGCGCCCATGCGCCCGACCACCGGCATGTTGAACTTGCGGTGCGCGAGCAGCGACAATCCGAACCACTGCGCGAGCCCGCCGTTGAACGCACCGTGCTGCTGCTGGCCGTAGTCGAGTTCCGCGTTGTACTGCGCATCGGCCACCGTATAGGTCGCGTCAGCCTCCCCGAAGAAGAACGCGCCGTACGCGCTCGGCGCGTTGCCGCCCACGCCGTAGCGCACGTTGCCGGTCGCCGGATCGACCGCGCTCACCAGCGTCTGCCGGCCGATGTTGATCGAACCGCCGAGATCGAGTGCGCTGCCGTGCATGTAGTCGACCCGCGCGGTGAAGGTCGGCACCTTGTTGCTCGTCGTAATCGGGTCGCCGAGCGCGTTGACGCCCGTCTGCGTGACCGCGCCCGCGCTGCGGAACTGCTCGTTGCCGACGAAGAATTTCCACGCCCAGTGGCCGTCCGCGCTCTGGTAGTTGATGCCGGCGCCGATCGACGAGCCCGGATCGGAGAAGTCGTACAGCAGGTTGTGCGTGAGCGTGAGCATCTGGCTCGACTGCTGGTACTCGTAGCCGCCGAAGCCGAGCACGAGCCCGCCGACGAACGACGTCGTGCCCGACAGCGGCACCGTGACGACCGCCGTGTTCACGATGTCGAGCCCGCTCGCACCGCTGCCCGTCATCATCGACAGGCCTGCGCCGCGGTTCGGCATCAGCGTGATTTCAGCGGATGGTGCGGTCGGGCCGACCCCGAAGGTCTTCTTGATGTCGAGGAACACGTCGCCGAACGTACTGTTGTAATAGGCGTACGCGTTCTCATGATTGGCGAACTGGAACGACGACGTGCCGCCGCCCCGGTTGTACACGTAGGTCGGGTCGAGATAGCCGGTCACCGACAGCCCCGCGATCGGGCCCGTGCGCGCGGCATCGGTCAGCGAATCGACCTTCAGCTGCTGGTTCGCGACCTGCTGGCGGATTTCCGCCACGTCGTCGCGGGTCAGCGCGGCCGGCGCCTGCCCGTAGCCGGGCGCCGACGGGTCGGCTGCCGCTGCGGCGGATGTCGCATTCGACGCGGCCGGTACCGCCACCGGCTTCGCGGCGAGTTGCGACTGCAGCGCGCTCATCTGCCGCTGCAACACGGCGAGCTGCTGTTGCAGCGCCCTGATCTGGTCGGCGCTCGAATTCGCGGCGGCGAGCCCCGGCAGCGCGCCGGCGATCAGCGCGCAAAGCAGTTTCTTTTTCACGGAAAGTCTCCTTGTCGTTGTTCACTTCACGGGATGCGGTGCGGGCGCGGGCCGAAGCTGCGCAGCCGGCGGGCGCGCGGGCGGCATCGCGGGAGACGGCGCCGGTGCATCGAGCATGGCTTCGAGCGTGGACACCGCATGCCACGCACGCGCGTCGCGTGCCTGCTTCCGTTCGCGGGCCTGCATCGCGCGGTTCACGACGACGACGCCGATCGTCACGGCCGTGATGAACACCGTCGCGAGCGCATTCATCTCGGGATTCAGCCCCATCCGCACGCGCGAGAACACGACGAGCGGCAAGGTCGTCGAGCCGGGGCCCGACAGGAACGCGGACAGGATCACGTCGTCGATCGACACCGTGAACGCGAGCAACCAGCCGGACACCAGCGCCTGTGCGATCAGCGGCAGCGTGATCACGAAGAACACCTTCACCGGACGCGCGCCGAGATCGAGCGCGGCTTCCTCGATCGAGCGGTCGAGTTCCTTCACGCGCGACTGCACGATCACTGCGACGAACGACAGGCACAGCATCACGTGACCGATCCAGATCGTCAGCCAGCCGCGCCCGGCCGGCCAGCCGAAGGTCTGCTGCATCGCGACGAACAGCAGCAGCAGCGAGATGCCCTGGATCACTTCGGGAATCACCAGCGGCGCGTTGATCATCGCGGCATACAGCGTGAAGCCGCGAAAGCGCCCCATGCGGGCCAGCACGAAGCCGGCCCACGTGCCGATCGCGACCGACGCGGTGGCCGTCAGCAGCGCGATCTTCAGCGACAGCCACGCAGCCGCCAGCAGCTCGTCGTCGTGCAACAGCGCGCCGTACCATTTCAGCGAGAATCCCGTCCACACCGTCACGAGCTTCGACGCGTTGAACGAATAGACGACGAGACTGGCGATCGGCACGTACAGGAACAGGAAGCCCGCGCCCAGCACGCACGCGGACAGGATGCGATTCGTGCGGGTCATGGTTGTGCCTCCGCTTCGGTCTGGCTGTAATGGAGCAGCGCCATCGGCACGAGCAGCACCAGCACCATCGTCACCGTGACGGCGGACGCCATCGGCCAGTCCATGTTGTTGAAGAACTCGTCCCACATCACGCGGCCGAGCATCAGCGTGTTCGCACCGCCGAGCAGCTCGGGGATCACGTATTCGCCGACGGCCGGGATGAACACGAGCAGGCTGCCCGCGACGATGCCGTTCTTCGACAGCGGCAACGTGATGCGCCAGAACGCGGACCACGGTGTCGCGCCGAGATCGTGCGCGGCCTCGAGCAGCGTGACGTCCATCTTCACGAGGTGCGCGTACAGCGGCATCACCATGAACGGCAGGTACGAATAGACCATCCCGATGTAGACGCCCGCGTCGGTGTGATACAGGCGCAGCGGCATCGCGATCACGCCGAGCGCCGCCAGTGCGTGATTCAGCAACCCGTCGTCCTTCATGATCCCGACCCACGCATAGACGCGGATCAGGAACGACGTCCAGAACGGCAGCATCACGGCCATCATCAGCAGGTTGCGGCGCGCCGGTGCCGCACGCGCGATGCAGTACGCGATCGGGTAGCCGGCCAGCAGGCACATCAGCGTCGATGCGGCGGCCATCTTCAGCGAGCTGACGTACGTGTTCAGGTACAGGTCGTCCTGCAGCAGCAGCGCGTAATGCTTCAGCGACAGCACCAACTGCACCGTGCCGGCCTCCAGCCTGGCGAGCGCGGTGTACGGCGGGATGCCGAGCATCGGGTCGGCGAAGCTGATCTTCAGCACCAGCACGAACGGCAGCGCGAAGAACACGGCAAGCCACAGGAACGGCACGCCGATCGCGACGCTGCGGCCCGACGGCAGGAAGCGCGACAGCGCGGCGAAGCGGCCCGGGCGGGCGCGGCCGGCGCCCGTACTCGCGGCGCCGGACGACACCGGCGCGGAAGGCGTGGAAGCAGAGGTTCTCATCGTGTCGTCCTCACTGCGTCAGCACGACGCCGCTGGCCGGCGACCACGACACGAACACGTCGTCGTTCCACGCCGGCGCGTTGTCGCTCATCAGGTGCGAGCTCGACAGGTTCGACACGACCGTCTTGCCGCTCGGCAGCCGCACGTGGTACAGCGAGTAGCTGCCCATGTACGCGATGTCGGTCACGACGCCGCGCGCCCAGTTGTGCTTCGAACCCGGCTTCTCGCGCGACACGTGCACGCGTTCCGGGCGCACCGAGATGCCGACCGGCATCCCGAGCGGGCCGGTGACGCCGTGGCTCACGACCATGCGCGCTTCGAGGTCGTCGCTCTCGACGAAGATGTGGTCGGGCTCGTCCTCGACGACGCGGCCCTCGAACAGGTTGGTCGAGCCGATGAATTCGGCGGAGAAGCGGCTGTTCGGAAACTCGTACACCTCGCCCGGCGCGCCGATCTGCACGATCTTGCCTTCGCTCATCACCGCGAGGCGGCTGGCCATCGTCATCGCCTCTTCCTGGTCGTGCGTGACCATCACGCAGGTCACGTCGACTTTCTCGATGATGTTCACGAGTTCGAGCTGGGTCTTCTGGCGGATCTTCTTGTCGAGCGCGGACATCGGCTCGTCGAGCAGCAGCAGCTTCGGGCGCTTGACCAGCGAGCGGGCCAGCGCGACGCGCTGCTGCTGGCCGCCGGACAGCTGATGCGGCTTGCGCTGCGCGTACTTGCTCATCTGCACGAGCGCGAGCGCATCGGCCACGCGCTCCTTGATTTCATGCTTCGGCGTGCCTTCCTGCTTCAGGCCGAACGCGACGTTCGATTCGACCGTCATGTGCGGGAACAGCGCGTACGACTGGAACATCATGTTCACCGGGCGGCGGTACGGCGGCAGCGACGCGAGGTCCTCGCCGTCGACGAAGATCTTGCCGGAGGTGGCCGTTTCGAGCCCGGCGAGCATGCGCAGCAGCGTGGACTTGCCGCAGCCGGAGCTGCCGAGCAGCGCGAACAGTTCGTTCTTCGCGATCGTCAGGTTCACGTTGTCGACGGCCGTGCTGTCGCCGAACTTCTTCACGACGTTTTCGATGCGCACGAAGGCGCCCGCGTCGTGGCGTGCACCGGCCGTGGCCGGTGCGGCAGGGAGCGTATGGATCATCGCGGTCGCCCTCAACCGCCGGACTTCAACTGCAGCCACAGACGGTTCTGCATCCGTGCGATGTCGGCGCTTCTCGGCATCGCGAGCGACGTCTTCGCGATCGTCGCGTCGGACAGGTAGACGCTCGGGTCCTGCACGATCGCCGGCGTCACGAACGCGCGCGCAGCCTTGTTCGCGCTCGGATAGAAGATCTCGTTCGTGATCGCCGCGTTGGTCTTCGGGTCTTCGATGTAGTTGATCCACTTCAACGCGGCTTCCGGATGCGGCGCGTCCTTCGGAATCGCCATCACGTCGAACCACAGCAGGCCGCCTTCCTTCGGATTCATGTAGCGGATCTCGTACGAGCGCTTCGCGTCCAGCGTGCGCCGCCGCGCGATGCTGACGTCGCCCGACCAGCCGAGCACGACGCACACGTCGTTGTTCGCGAGATCGTCCGCATAGCCGGCCGAGCTGAACTGCGTCACGTACGGACGGATCTTCTTCAGCACCTCGTAGGCGGCCTGGTAGTCGGCCGGGTTCTTGCTCTCCGGATCCTTGCCCATGTATTGCAGCGCCGCCGCGAACGCGGCGTCCGGCGCGTCGAGCAGCGAGATCCCGCAGCCTTTCAGCTTCGCCGCGTTCGCCGGGTCGAACAGCAGCGCCCAGCTGTCGGTCGGCGCGCTGTCGCCGAGCCGCTTACGCACGGCCTCGACGTTGTAGCCGATCCCCGTCGTGCCCCACGCCCACGGCACGCCGTACTGGTTGCCCGGGTCGGCCTTCGCGATCATCTTCATCAGCACCGGATCGAGATTCGCAAGGTTCAGCAGCTTCGATTTGTCGAGCTTCTGGTACACGCCGGCCTGGATCTGCTGTGCGAGATAGTTGGACGTCGGCACGACGATGTCGTAGCCCGAGCTGCCCGCGAGCAGCTTGGTCTGCAGCGTATCGTCGCTGTCGTAGCTGTCGTAGCGCACCTTGATGCCCGACTGCTTCTCGAAATTGGGCACCGTGTCCTTCGCGACGTACTCCGACCAGTTGTACACGTTCAGGTTGGTGTCGCCGGCGCGGGCGGACAGGCTCGCCGCAAAGGCCAGCGCCGCGGACGCGACGAGCGTGGCACGCAGGGCCGGTTGACGACGGATACGGATACGCATGGGGATTCTCCTTGTGATGGGGATCGGCCGTTGCGCCCGGGTCCGGATCCGGACTCGCGTCAACGCCGTCGGGCGGTGTTCAGCACAAGGGGCAATGTAGAGATCGCGGCCCGCAGCGTCAGTCCCGAAAACCGGGACAAACGGCGCCGTCGTTTCGGGCCGTTTGGGTAGATTCCCGCGTAGGCAGTCGAAAATATTCGTGATACCTGTAGCGCCACCTGAAAAATCCTTCGACACCCGACGTCATGAGCGCTGCGCTGCCCGCCCCCGATCTCCCGCTGAGCCACGTCGCGTTCGTGACCGAAACGCTGGGCGACATCGCACAAGCTGTCGGGACGCCGCAGTTCATGCGCGCCGTCTACGACACGCTCGTGCGCTACGTCGACTTCGACGCCGTGCATCTCGACTACGAACGCGCCGCGGAGCCGGGCAGGCGCAACGTCGGCTGGATCGGCAGCTTCGGCCGCGAGCCCGAGCTGATCGCGCAGGTGATGCGTCACTACTACCGCAGCTATGCGAGCGACGACGCGACCTATGCGGCGATCGAATCCGAAAGCGACGTGCAGCTGGTGCAGGTGTCCGCGCAGCGCGTCGCGAGCGAGCTCCGGCACCTGTTCTTCGACGCCGGCGACATTCACGACGAATGCGTGATCACCGGCGTGACGGGGGGCACGCGCTACTCGATCTCGATCGCGCGCTCGCGGCGGCTGCCGCCGTTCTCGCTGAAGGAGCTGAGCCTGCTGAAACAGCTGTCGCAGGTCGTGCTGCCGATGGCGTCCGCGCACAAGCGCCTGCTCGGCGCGTGTGCCGACGACACGCCGCGCGACGAACTCGATCTCGACCTCGTCGCGCAATGGCTGCCGGAATGGCAGGAACGGCTGACCGCACGCGAGATGCACGTGTGCGCGTCGTTCATCCAGGGCATGACGTCGGCCGCGATCGCGCAGTCGATGGGGCTCAAGACGTCGACCATCGACACGTACGCGAAGCGCGCATTCGCGAAGCTCGGCGTCGAATCGCGCCGGCAACTGATGACGCTCGTGCTGCGGAACGCGTCGCGGCGGCACGACGCATAGGCCCCGCGTGCCGCGCCCCTGCCGTTGCGCGCGCATCCATCGCCGCGCCGCCTCATAACGATCCGACAATTTATTGGTTCCCTTGACGATGCGCCGTCCGTATCGTTCACCGACTCGTCAGACCAATCGACCAACGGGGGAATCCAACAATGAAACAGATCCGGTCATTCGCACTGCTCGCGCTGCCGGCAGCGCTCTACGCCGCCGGCACGCACGCGCAAAGCAGCGTCACGCTGTACGGCATCGCCGACGCGGGCATCGCCTACGTGCACAACGCGCAGAATGCGAGCGGCGGCAACGCATCGAGCCTCGTCAAGTTCAGCAGCGGCAACCTGTCGGGCAGCCGCTGGGGGCTGCGCGGCATCGAGGATCTCGGCAGCGGCCTGTCCGCGCTGTTCCAGCTCGAGAACGGCTTCAACATCGGCACCGGCGCGCTCGGCCAGGGTCAGCGCGAATTCGGCCGCAAGGCCGTCGTCGGCCTCGCGAGCAGCACGTACGGCACCGTCACGCTCGGCCGCCAGTACGATCCGGTCGTCGATCTCGTGCAGGGCCTCACGCAGGACAACTATTTCGGCGGCGTGTTCGCGACGCCGGGCGACCTCGACAACTACGACAACAGCCTGCGCGTCAGCAACTCGGTGAAGTACACGAGCCAGCTGATCTCGGGCTTCCAGTTCGCGGCCCTGTACGGCTTCGGCGGCGTCGCAGGCTCGACCGGCAACGGCCGCACGTACAGCTTCGGCGCGAGCTACGCGAACGGCCCGCTGTCGCTCGGCGCCGGCTTCTTCTATGCGAACGGCGGCACGACGGTCGCGAATGGCGTGCGCACGTGGTCGAGCAGCTCGGACACGCTGTTCAACACCGTGATCAACCAGGGCTTTTCGAGCGCGAAGTCGATCCAGATCGTGCGCGTAGCCGGCCAGTACGTGGCCGGGCCGGCAACCTTCGGCCTCGCGTATTCGAATACGCAGTACGGCGCGGACACGCTGTCGGCGTTCAGCCAGAACGCGAAGTTCAACAACGGCTCGGCGTTCTTCAACTGGCAGTTCTCGCCGGCGCTGCGCGCGGGCGTCGGCTACAACTACACGTCGCTGACGGGCCCGGCATCCGCGCACTACAACCAGGTCAACCTCGGCGCGGACTACGCGCTGTCGAAGCGTACCGACCTGTATGCGCTGTTCGGCTACCAGAAGGCGAGCGGCAACACGCTCAATGCGAGCGGTGCGACCGTGAAAGCGGCCGCGTCGGTCGGCTCGTACGGCGTGAACTCCGGCACCGATACGCAGGAACTCGCGATCGTCGGCATCCGCCACAAGTTCTGATCGCGTCGTCGCTCGACGACTGCCGGGCAGGCGCGCACCGCGGTGCGCGCCTGCGGCGTTTACACTGTCCGGCTTCAGGTTCCGTACAACGCAAGGAGACCGGCATGCTGACGGTATGGGGACGACGCAACGCGTTCAATGTCCAGAAGGTGATGTGGCTCGTCGACGAACTCGCGCTCGCGCATCGGCACGTGCCGGCCGGCGGCCGGTTCGGCGTGCTCGATACGCCCGACTTTCTCGCGATGAACCCGCACGGTCGCGTGCCCGTGATCGACGACAACGGTACCGTCGTATGGGAGTCGCACAGCATCCTGCGCTACCTCGCCGCGCGCTACGGGCGGCCCGGCTTCTGGCACGACGACCCCGCCGAGCAGTCACGCGCCGACCGCTGGATGGACTGGGCGCAGACGACACTGCAACCGGCGTTCCTCAACGGCGTGTTCCGCGGCTACTACCGGACGCCGCCCGGGCAGCGCGACACCGCGCGCGTCGAGCAGAGCATCGCGCAATGCGCGCAGTATTTCCGGCTGCTCGATGCGGCGCTCGCCGGACACCCGTTTCTCGCAGGCGACGCGATCACGCTCGCCGACATCGCGGCCGGCACGCATCTCTACCGGTATTTCGAACTCGATATCGCACGGCCCGACGTGCCGAACGTGGAGGCGTGGTACGAACGGCTGAAGGCGCGGCCCGCGTATCGCACGCACGTGATGATTCCGTTCGACGACCTGCGCGGCAAGCTCGACTGACCGGGTGCCGCCCCGGCAGCGGAACGGCTTTCGCACCACACACGCCCGAACGGCGTGGCCGTGTGCCCGAGAGGGTCGACGCGTGTCGGGGAGCCGCCGTCGCGACGCCGCCTCCCGCTTCGCGCGCCAGGCCGCTCGTCGTTCCCGCGGACGTGGCATTCCCGATACATGCGCGCGAGCGCGTACGTTCAGGCTGGACGCCTCGACCTAGTGTCGCCGCATGCCACCGGCCCCGCCCATGCCGCCGAACCGGTGCATGCCGCCGAATTCGTGACTCGCACCGACCGGGAACGTGCCATGGCGAAAGCCCGCACCCACCGGGACGCCGAAGCGGCGATGATCGATCGGGTTGAAATGGTCGACGTGATCGAAGTGATGGAAGCGATGGAATCGATCGACGAAGATGAAGCTCACGCCCGCGCCGATGAACAGCGGCGGCCCCCAGTACCACGGGTCGTCATACGGATAGGCTGCCACCGGATACCACACCACGCTACCGTCGGCACTTTGCACGATCTGCCAGGTGCCGTCGCTTTGCAGGCACGCGCGCCCGACGATCTGCTGCGCCGTGCCGTCGATGTCCGCCTGCGCGACGACAGCACGGCAGTTCGTGCCGTCGCCCGACGGATCGTCCGCCATTTGCGCGACGACGGACGTGGAAAGACCGAGACAGACGATGCCTGCCGCGGCTCGAAACAGGTTGCTCATGATCGGCTCCCGCGTGTTGCCCCCGACCATTCGATCCCCGGCGTCGCTGACGACACCGGGCACACCGGATTGCTTGCGCACGATTCATCGCACGGCGGTCGCGACGCGCCGCCGCTTCGTACAGGGTCTCCTGACGGCTAAACGGTGCGGCGCGGCGGGTTATTCCAGGGGTCTGGATACGAATGACCGCAGCCGGAGCGCCCGGCACGCGTTGCCGGGGTCAGCGTTCGAGCGGGCGCCGGGCGACGCAGTAGACAGCCGCTGCCGTGATCCCGAATACCAGATGGGCCACCAGCGTGATCGCGCCGCGAACCGGGATGAACCACGGGAAGCGTGCCGTGAAGGCGTACAGGTTGACGCCGTAGAGGACGAGGCCGAACGCGCCGCCGGCGAGCAGCGCGGCGCGGAGCGACAATCCGTGAACCAGCCGCGCCAGCGCGGCCGCATAGACCAGCGAAAGCGCGGCATGCACGAGCGTCGCCACGCCCATGATCAGCGGATCGAAGCCGCCGGCCGAACCGAGCACGCGGCGCCCCATCACGATGGCCGCCGTGAGGCGCGCGTCGCGCAGCAGGTTCCGGAGCGCGTCGTCGCCGACGAGCGGCCAGAGCAGCAGCTCGATGACGGTCGATCCGACCGCCGCGCCGAACGCGGCCCAGAGAATCGGGATCGGACTTGCTGGCTTCAAGTGTCGTCCTCAAGGCAACCGGCCGACGCATCGACCCGCCGCACCAACCGACTTACGACGCCCCTTCGCAGTCCGTCCAGTACGCAAACGGATCGCGGTGTTTCGGATAGCGCTCGTCGAGCCATTTCAGCAGCGTCGCACGGGCATTGTCCATGTCGGCTTTCAGCGACGACGTCGTGAGTTCGTGCACTTCGATGGACTTTTCGCGATCGATCACGAAGCAGTTCCAGTCGGGACCGTCGAGATCCGGATCGTCGGATGCCTTCGACGACTTGCTCCAGCCGAAGCGCTTGCGTGCATCGATGAAGTAGCGCGGGTGCACCTTCAGATACGACATCTCGCCGCCCTGCAGGCTGCTCTCGGCGCGCAGCACGTCGTGTTCGTCGACGATCTGCGTGACTTCCGGAAGCCGGCGCGAGCGCCAGCCGGCCGGCAGCGTCGCCACGGCCCGGATGCTGTCGTACGTCCCCCATTCCAGCCCCCACGCTTCGGCCATGCGCTTCATGAACGCATCGGCGCTCGGATAGCCGCGCAGCTGGATGCGGGTCGACAGCGTGACTTCGACACGGCCGCGGCCGCCGGATGCACTGGACACCTCGTCGTCCGCCGCTTCGAACGGATTGCCGGCACGCGGCGATGAGCGCGTCGCGTCCGCAGGCGCCATGCCCGAAAACAGTTGATCCAGCGCGGCACGCGCTTTCGACGACTTGTCTGGTCTATTCATCGGTTCCCTTTTCTGCAAATTTGAACCCGTACTGCCATTGTTGGTGATTGGCTCGCCGCCGGCCAAAGGCGCGATTTTGCCTCATTGCGGCGATCTCGCCATATTCCGCGGCTGCATTGTAGCGATCTGGCGCCGCCGGTCGAGCAAACAGCATGGGCGCGGCACGGTCGGTCGCATCCACGGCGGGCTGCGCGCCTACCCCAACGCCTTCACCATCCGCTCCATCAGCGCGAGCACCTCCGGCCGATTCTCGCCCTTCGCATGCACGAAGTGATACCTGAGCAGCGAATCGACCTCATGACGGCTGACGCGCACGAGCGCGCTGCGCTTCAGGTACGCATCGGCGAGCGGCGTCCGCGCGAGCGCCACGCCCAGCCCTGCTTCGGCCGCCGCGAGGACGAGGTTGTAATCCTCGAACCGGCGATCCTGCGCACGCGGCTTGAACGGAATGCCGAGCCCGTCGAACCAGGTGCGCCAGCCCGTCACGTCGGAATCGTGCAGCAACGGCAGGTCGAGCAGCGCGGCATCGCCCGCCCGGCGGCGCGCCTTTGCCAGTGGCTCGGCCAGCCGCGGATGCGCAACCGGATACAGCCGCTCCGGCATGAACGCACGGGTTTCGAGCTGACGCCAGTTGCCGCGCCCGTACCGGATCGACAGATCGGCTTCGCCGCCGGCGATATCCACGTTGCGCAATTCGATGCCGAGCTCGATGCGCAGCGCAGGCGCTTCGCCCTCGAGCACATGCTGCCGCTCGAACAGCCAGAGCTGCGCGAACGCGGGCACCACGCTCATCCGGACCAGCCGCGGCGTACGCGGCGAGCGCCACTGATCGGCCGCGCTGTCGATGATCGCGAACGCCTGCTCGATCCGGCCGACGAAACGCTGCCCGTCCGGCGTCAGGCGCACGCCGCGCGCATGCCGTTCGAACAGCGCCATCCCCAGCCAGTTTTCCACCGCGGCCACCCGCCGGCTGATCGCGCCATGCGTGACGCCGGAAACTTCTGCGGCCGCGAGAAACGAACCCTCGCGCGCCACCGCGCAGACAGTCTCCAGGCTCGCGAGCGGCGGCCGCGGGCCGGGCGCCGGCGCGGCGGCCGACAGCGCGTCCGCCAGCTGGCGCGCACGCGCCGGACCGCCGGCCCGCCGCGAACCCGAGCTGTGAGCCATATTCATATCCGGGTGTTGATCTGTGCGCTAGCTTAGCATCTCGCCACACCGCACCATGCCCGCATGAATACCCTTTCGTCACCGGCGTCGCGCAACGCGCGACAACCGCTCGTCGCCGCAGGCGCGATCGCGTTCACGATCGTCTCGTGGGCGTCCGCCTTCCCGTTCATCCGGATCGGCCTGCACGGCCTCGCACCGCTGCAGCTCGCGGCGGCGCGCTTTGCAACCGCGGCGCTGCTCGTGATCGCGTGGCTCGCATGGCGAAGGCCGCCGCTGCCGGCGAAGGGCGACGCGTTGCGCTTCGTCGCGTGCGGTTTTCTCGGCATCGCGCTGTACAACGCGCTGCTCAATACCGGCGAGCAGACCGTGTCGGCCGGCGCGGCGAGTTTCATCGTGAATACGCTGCCGATCTTCACCGCACTGCTGGCCGCCGTGTTCCTGCGCGAGCGCTTCAATCGCTGGGGATGGCTCGGTTCGCTGGTCAGCCTCGCGGGCATCGCGGTAATCGCGCACGGACAACCGGGCGGCCTCGTGCTCGGCTCGGGAAGCACGCTGATCCTCGGCGCCGCGTGGTGCTCCGCCAGCTATTTCGTGTTGCAGCGGCGACTGATTCCCGTGTACGGCGCACTACCCTGCACAGCGTACACCCTGCTGGCCGGCGCCGTGCTGCTCGCGCCCTGGCTGCCCGGCGCACTCGTGTCGCTCGGCAGCGGGTCGCGCGACACGGCGCTCGCCGTCGTGGTGCTCGGCGTCTTTCCCGCCGCGCTGGGCTACGCGACCTGGACCTTCGCACTCGGCTATTTCGGCGCGGCGCGCGCGGCCAATTTCCTCTACCTGACGCCGGCGGTCGCGACGCTGCTGTCGATGGTGCTGACAGGCGAGCGGCCCGGCATCGCAACGGCTTGCGGCGGCCTGCTGGCCATTGCCGGCGTGATCTTCGTCGCCCTGCGCGGGCGTTCGTAAGCTCGCGACGGCCGCGGGAATCGCCGTGCCGGCGCGACGATCGGGACGCGGCCGGGACGAACAGCACCCCGGTATCTGCAAAACCGCATGGATGATCGGGGCCGTGCAACCGGCACCCACCCGGCGATGCTGCCGAGCTTGACCGTTAGTTGCATTAAGACGAGCGCCGTCGTTGATGAAGCATGACGACGAACCCGGAGCAGCGATCGCAGGTGTCCAAACTGTGCAGACAAATCGACCGAACAGTTCCCGATTGACCGTGCGTCAGTGTCCATGGCTTCGCCCCGGCGACCGGCCGAATAATGGATGCGGCCGTAAGGCCGGCGACAGCGAATCGCAGCCTTCTGGCCCGCCGCAGCGCACGATTTCCGGCCTCCGGAACCGTCGATATCCGGGCGCCGGCCCGCGTCGCACCGGCCTGCTACGCGATTCGCCGCAGCGCGCAAAATCGGGTTCATATATATTCATATGAATTGCACGGTGTCGGGCGCCGGTCCGCCCGCTCGCCCGGGCGGCAGGTCGTACGGCCGGACGCCATGCAAGTGACGCCCGTGATGGGTATGGAGACTCGTCCGATCGCCCCGGCGCCCCAGCCGGCCGGTCGCGACGTCAATAGAAAGACATTCAATTCGGAGATGGCAGATGGAACGAAGCACTGTCGGCATGCGCTGCAAGCCCCTGATCACCGTTGCACTGGCTGCCGCCGCGTTCGCGGCCGCGTCGAGCGCGATGGCCGACCAGGTCGTGAAGATCGGCAGCGTCGAACCGACGACGGGCGGCATCTCGCACCTCGGCAAGGACAACGAGAACGGCGCGCGCCTCGCGGTCGAGGAAATCAACGCCAAGGGCCTGACGATCGGCGGCAAGAAGATCACGCTGCAACTCGACGCGCAGGATGACGCGGCCGACCCGCGCCAGGCCACGCAGGTTGCGCAGAAGCTCGTCGACGACAAGGTCGTCGCCGTCATCGGCCACCTGAACTCGGGCACGTCGATCCCGGCCTCGAAGATCTACAGCGACGCGGGCATCGTGCAGATCTCGCCGTCGGCCACGAACCCGACCTACACGCAGCAAGGCTTCAAGACGACCTACCGCGTCGTCGCGACCGACGCGCAGCAAGGCCCGGCGCTCGCGAGCTACGCGCAGTCGAAGGGCGTGAAGAGCGTCGCGGTGATCGACGATTCGACGGCGTACGGCCAGGGCCTCGCGAACGAGTTCGAGAAGAAGGCGAAGGCGCTCGGCCTGAAGGTGCTGTCGCACGACGCGACCAACGACAAGGCCGTCGACTTCCGCGCGATTCTGACGAAGGTCAAGGGCGAGAACCCCGACGCGATCATGTACGGCGGCATGGACGCCACCGGCGGCCCGCTCGCGAAGCAGGCGAAGCAGCTCGGCCTGCGCGCGAAGATCCTGTCCGGCGACGGCGTGTGTACCGATTCGCTGGCCGAGCTGGCCGGCCCGGCGGCCGACAACGTGCTGTGCTCGCAGGCCGGCGCGGCGCTCGAGAAGATGCCGGGCGGCGCGGCGTTCGTCGCGAAGTACGAGAAGCGCTTCAACCAGGGCATCAAGTTCGATGCGCCGTTCGCGTACGACGCGGTCTACATCGCGGTCGACGCGATGAAGCGCGCGAACTCGACCGACCCGGCGAAGATCCTCGCGGCGATGCCGGCGACGAAGTACGACGGCGTGATCGGCACGACGACGTTCGACGCGAAGGGCGACCTGACGCACGGGATCATCTCGATCTACGGCTACAAGAGCGGCAAGAAGACGTTCCTCGACCAGGTGAAGATGTAACCCGCCGCGGCGCCGGCACGACGGGAACGCCACCCGTCCGCGCCGGCGCCGCGCGGGCCGATTTCTGATTCACGGAGACGAAGCATCATGTGCGCAATGGCGTATGCGGAATTCCAACAGGAGCTGAAGAAAGCGCAGTTGACGGCGCGCGAGTTCGCCCGCCTGATCCGGATGAACGAAAGTTCGATCACGAACTATTCGAGCAAGGGCACCGTCCCGTCCCACCTCGCGGTCATCGCGAAACTGATCGGCACGCTGGCCGCGCACGAGATCGACTTCCGGCGCGTGATCCGGCAAATGCGGATCGAGCCGAAACGGCCGCGCGGCGTCGGCGTGTTTCCCGCGGCGGAAAAACCGCGCACGCGGAAAGCGGCGAAAGCCGACGCCTGAGCCCCGGCATGCGTCGACGGCGGCACGGCGATGGCCGCGCGACGCGCGATCGAAATCGCCGTCACGGGCCACGCGGCACGCACCGCCCGATCGTCACCCCGCCGTACGGACGTGATCGAGCAGCGCCTGCAACGGATGGCGCAGCTGCTTCGACGACATCCGCTTGACCTGGCTGCGACATGAATACCCGGTCGCCAGCGCCTCGCCTTCCGCCTCAGGCCCGTCGACGTGCGCCGCCCACGACTGCGCATAGATCGTCTTCGACGTCGCGAGATTGCGCGCCTCGTGCCCGTAAGTGCCCGACATCCCGCAGCACCCGGCCGCCTGAACCTGCAAACGCAGCCCGCGGCGCGCGAATACCTGCGCCCACTGCTTGCCGCTGTCCGGCGCATTGGTCTTTTCGGTACAGTGCGGCAGCAGCCGGTACGCACCGGCCGGCCCGCCCGTGCCGGCCTCCGGCAGCGCCTGCAGCAGCCACTCCTGCGGCAACGCAACCTTCGGTACGTCGGCAAGCCCCGTCACCTTCAGGTATTCCTGCCGGTACGTGAGCGTCATCGCCGGATCGAGGCCGACCAGCGCGACGCCTGAGCGCGCAAGCGCGGCCAGTTGCGTCGCGTTGCGGATCGCGGCTTTCTCGAACGCCTGCAGAAAACCCTGCACGTGCAGCGCCTTGCCGTTCGGTGCGAGCGGCGCGAGCCACACCTGGAAGCCCATGCGCGCCGCCAGCTCGATCAGCGTTGCCAGCTGCTCGGTATCGAAATAGCGCGTGAACGTGTCCTGCACGATGACGACGCTGCGCGCGCGCTGCGCATCGCTCAACGCGGCGAGCGCACGCGGATCGGCCGGCTTCACGCTCCATTGCCGGATCGCGGCCGCGAGATCGAAGCGGCTGAGCAGCGGACTGTCGACCATGCCGACCTGCCGCTCGAGCAGCGTGCGCACCCAGCCGGTGCCCATCAGCCCGTTGTACAGCGCGGGCACGCGCGCCATCCACGGCATCGTGAATTCGAGCGACCCGATCAGGTAGTCGCGCAGCGGCCGCAGGTAGCGCTGGTGATACAGCTCGAGAAAGCGCGAGCGGAACTCGGGCACGTTGACCTTGACCGGGCACTGCCCGGCGCACGACTTGCACGCAAGGCAACCGGCCATCGCGTCGTACACCTCGTGCGAGAAATCGGCGTCGCCGTTGCGCGCCGCGCGGCTGTTGCGCCAGCGGGTCGCGAGGCCGCGCAGGAACGGCTGCCGCGCGCGCGCCGCCGCGACGACGTCGATGCCCGCCTGCCCCTGCAGGCGCAACCATTCGCGCATCAGCGACGCACGCCCCTTCGGCGACTGCACGCGTTCGCGCGTCGCCTTCCACGACGGGCACATCGCGTCGTCCGGATCGAAGTTGTAGCACGCGCCGTTGCCGTTGCAGTGCATCGCGGTGCCGTAGCTCTGCCACACGCGCTCGTCGATCTGCCGGTCGTGTTCGCCGCGTGTCGGCACTTCGTCGATCTTCAGCAGCCGCATCGTGTGGTCCGGCGGCGTCGCGATCTTGCCCGGGTTGAACTGGTTGTGCGGATCGAACGCGGCCTTCAGCTGCTGCAGCGACGGATACAGCTCGCCGAAAAACGCCGGCGCGTATTCGGAGCGCACGCCCTTGCCGTGCTCGCCCCATAACAGGCCACCATGCCGCTGCGTCAGCTCGGCCACCGCGTCCGACACGGGCCGCACCAGCGCGGCCTGCCTCGGGTCCTTCATGTCGAGCGCCGGGCGCACGTGCAGCACGCCCGCGTCGACGTGGCCGAACATCCCGTACTGCAGCCCATGCCCGTCGAGCAGCGCACGGAATTCGGCGATGTACGCGGCGAGATTCTCGGGCGGTACGGCGGTGTCCTCGACGAACGGCTGCGGACGCGCCTCGCCCGGCACGTTGCCGAGCAGGCCGACCGCGCGCTTGCGCATCGCATACACGCGCTTCACCGCATCGTCGCCGGCCGCGAGCGTATGGCCGAGCCGCTCCACGCTCGTATCGGTGCGCAGATGCTCGACGAATGCACGCACGCGCGCATCGACGTCGTGTTCGTCGTCGCCGCTGAATTCGATCAGGTTGATGCCGAGCGTCGGGCGCGCGTCGTCCTGCGGAAAATACTCGGCGACGCTGCTCCACACGAAGTCCTTCATCGCGAGCATCAGCACTTTCGAGTCGACCGTCTCGACCGACAGCGGCTGGTGCTCGAGCAACGCGCGCGCGTCGCGCAGCGCGTCCATGAAGCCCGCGTAACGCACGTTGACCAGCACCGAATACCTGGGGATCGGCAGCACGTTGAGCTTCGCCTCGACGACGAAGCCGAGCGAACCTTCCGCGCCGCACAGTACGCTGTTCAGGTTGAAACGGCGGTCGGGTTCGCGCAGGTGCGCGAGGTCATAGCCGGTCAGGCAGCGGTTGAGCTTCGGAAACTTCGCGTCGATCAGCGCCGCCTTGTCGTCGCTGATGCGGCGCGCGGTGCGATACACCTTGCCGATGCGGTCCTGTTGCGCACAGCGGCGTTCCAGCGCGTCGTCATCGAGCGCGGCGCTGTGCAGCCGTTCGCCGCCCATCAGCACGAAATCGAGTTCGAGCACGTGGTCGCGCGTCTTGCCGTACGTGCAACTGCCCTGCCCGCTCGCGTCGGTATTGATCATCCCGCCGACGGTCGCGCGGTTCGACGTCGACAGCTCCGGCGCGAAGAACAGCCCGTGCGGCTTCAGCGCCGCATTGAGCTGATCCTTGACGACACCCGCCTCCACGCGCACCCAGCGCTGCGCGACGTCGATTTCGAGGATCCGGTTCATGTTCCGCGACAGGTCGACGACGATGCCGTCGGTCAGCGACTGCCCGTTGGTGCCGGTGCCGCCGCCGCGCGCGGCCACCGCGACGTCGCGGTGCGCGGGCTCGGCCAGCAGCCGGGCCAGCAGCCGGACGTCGTCGGCATGCGCGGGACAGATCACCGCCTGCGGCAGGCGCTGGTAGATCGAGTTGTCGGTGGCCTGCACCGTCCGGTTCGCGTGATCCGCGCGAATCTCCCCGGCGAAGCCGGCGGCCTGCAGCGCGGCGAGGAAATCCCGGTAAACGTTCGCGGGCGGGCTGACGGGACGGGGCAACGGGGCGATCGACATGGGGCAAAAACGCAGTGTGGGTGGAGCCGGCCGGTTCATGTGCGCCGAAACATGATTTTTTGGCAAGTTTCCGCGCGACCGGGAATTCCAGTATCTTTGGATATTCCTTGAGAAACAAACGAATTCTCGTCCGGCAAAAGTTGCATAAAACTCATGAATTACCGTCGCCTCACCCCGTCGATGTCGCTGCTGCTCGTGTTCGAGGCCGCCGCGCGGCATGAAAGCTATACCCGCGCGGCCGAGGAACTGTCGCTGAGCCAGAGCGCGATCAGCCGGCAGGTCCAGACGCTCGAGGATCAGCTCGGCGTACCGCTGTTCCGGCGCGAGGGCCGCTCGGTCAAGCTGACCGAAGTCGGCCGCCGCTACTTCGCCGAGCTGAGCGGCGCGCTCGGGCGCATCCGCGGCGCGACGCTGCAGGCGATGTCGCACCAGGCGGGCGCCGGCACGCTGCGGCTCGCGACGCTGCCGACCTTCGGCTCGAAATGGCTGCTGCCGCACCTGCACGATTTCTACGCCGCGCATCCGGGCATGACCGTGCACCTGCATTCGCGGATCGGCGCGATCGATTTCCTCAACGACGATCTCGACGCGGCGATCACCGTCGGCGCGGGCGATTGGCCGGGCCTGCACGCGCACCGGCTGTACAACGAGTTCCTGATCGCGATCGCGCCGCCGGAGGCGGGCCGCGGCCGCAAGGCCGACGCGCGCACGCCGGCGTGGGCCGCGAAGCAGACGCTGCTGGGTGTGACGAGCAATCAGCAGGCGTGGGCCGAATGGTTCTCGCACTGCCGGCTCGATCACCGGCAGATGCGCATCGGCCCGAGCTTCGAGCTGACGTCGCACCTGATCCAGGCCGTGCGGGCCGGGATGGGGATCGGGCTGGTGCCGAAGGTGCTGGTGGAGGACGAACTGGGCCGCGGCGAGCTCGTGTCGATCGGCGACGCGATCACGAGCCAGCGCAGCTACTACCTCGTCTACCCGCCCGGCAACGAGACGCTGCCGTCGCTGGTCGCGTTCCGCGAATGGCTGCTGACGTCGTGCTGATGCGCCACTGGCGGCGTGCCGGTCAGGTGCGCCATTCGCCGAGAATCTGCTCGGCCAGGTAATCGCACGGCGGGCGCGCGGACTGCGCGCTGCGCGCGAGCACGACTTCGAGCTCGCCCAGCGGCGGCAGCCCGTGGCTTTCCGAAAGCTGCACGAGGTGATCCGGAATGCAGCAGCGCGCCAGCGGCGCGACCGCGAGCCCGGCCTCCACCATGCTCAGCAGCCCGAGGTGGCTCGGGCTTTCGTACGACATCCGGTACGGGATCTTCTGCCGGTTCAGCGCCTTGACCGCCTGATCGCGCGCCATGCTGCCGCCGTGCGTGAAAAACGCCACCGGCAGCGGCCGCTCTTCCCACACGTTGCGCTTCGGCGAGCCGACCCAGACGAGCGGCTCCATCCGGATCAGCTCGCCGGTCACGCCCTTGATCCGCGTGAGGCACGCGAGGTCGACCGTGTTGTCCTTCAGCATCGGCACGAGCGCGCTGCTCGGCTGGCCGATCACGCGCACTTCCACGCGCGGATGCATCGCGGCGAACTTGCCGAGCACCTGCGGCAGCAGCGACGAAATGTAATCGTCGGGCACGCCGATCGTCACGCGGCCGCGGATCTCCGGGCGTACCACCGACGCCCACGCCTCGTCGCGCATCGCGAGCATCCGGCGGCCGTAATCGGCAAGCACGATGCCGTCGCCGGTCGCCGTCACGTTGCGCGTGTCGCGAATGAACAGCGGCTTGCCGAGCGCGTCTTCCAGCGCCTTGATCTGCATGCTCACCGCCGACGGCGACCGGTGCACGGCCTGCGCGCCCTGCGCGAACGATCCGGTTTCGGCGACGGCCACCACCATCGCGAGCACATCGAGGTCGAGCTTCTTCATTTCTCTTCAGAAAAACTGATCAATCCGTTCAGTTTATCCCGTTTTACTGTTCGCCTCCACGGCCGGACAATGAGTCCCGTCAGCACTCACTCGATGCAGGAAGCGAAAAAATGCACACGTCCGGATCGCTCTACGGGTTTCTCGTCGTCGGCGGCATGCTCGCGGTCACGCCGGGGCCGAACATGGTCTACGTGATGTCGCGCTCGATCGCGCAAGGGCGGGCGGCCGGGCTCATTTCGCTCGCCGGCGTGATGATCGGCTACCTGTTCTACATGTTCGGCGCGGCCTTCGGCATCACGACGCTGTTCATGAGCGTGCCCTATGCGGGCAGCGTGCTGGGCGCGGTCGGGGCAACCTACCTGCTGTACCTGGCATGGCAGGCGGTGCGGCCCGGCGGCCGCTCGCCGTTCGAGGTGAAGGCGCTGCCGAACGAGCAGCCGCTGCGGCTGCTCGCGATGGGTGCGACGACCAGCGTGCTGAACCCGAAGCTCGCGATGCTGTTCGTGTCGCTGCTGCCGCAGTTCATCGACTACGGGCAAGGCAGCGTGTTCGGCCAGTCGCTGTTTCTCGGGTCGCTGCTGATCGCCGCGTTCGCGTCGGCCAACGGGCTGGTGGCGATCTGTTCGAGCAGCATCGCGAAATTCCTGCACGGGCGCCCGATGCTGCTGCTCGCGCAGCGCTGGGCGATGGGCCT
Organism: Burkholderia arboris; assembly: GCF_038723655.1. NCBI lineage: Bacteria > Pseudomonadati > Pseudomonadota > Betaproteobacteria > Burkholderiales > Burkholderiaceae > Burkholderia > Burkholderia arboris. The sequence goes on along the minus strand of NZ_CP109823.1, from coordinate 1,035,109 downwards.
CATCCTCGGCGGTCTCGGTGTGCAGATGGTGGTCGAGGCGTCGAAGATGGCGGGCGTCGCATAAGCGACACGCCGCCGCGCAGGCCCGCGCAATCGCGGGCCGTGCGCGTTCGTCAGGCCATCGTCACGCGGCGATCGCCTGCCGCCGCGCCTCGAGTTCGCGCACGAGCGGCAGCACGCGCTGGCCGAAGTACTCGACTTCCTCGATGAAGTGCAGGAACCCGGCCAGCACGAGATCGACGCCGATCGCCTTCAGCGCGACGATCCGCTCGGCGATCTGCTGCGGCGTGCCGATCAGGTTCGTGCGGAAGCCGTCGTTGTATTGCACGAGATCCTCGAACGTCGATTTCGCCCAGTTGCCCTCGCCTTCGGGCGACGCCTTGCCGGCCTCCTTCACCGCAGCGCCGAACGCGTGCACGGCTTCGACATGCGCGTGCCGGATGATGTCGTCGAGCACGGCCTGCGCCTCTTCCTCGGTGTCGCGCGCGATCACGAACGCGTTGACGCCGATGCGCACGCGATGGTTGTTCGCGGCCGCCTTCGCGCGGATGTCGTCGATCTGCGCTTTCAGGTTCTCGGGCGTATTGCCGTTCGTGAAATACCAGTCCGACACGCTCGCCGCGTTGTCGCGCGCCGCGCGCGAGCTGCCGCCCTGGAAGATCTCCGGATGCGGCTTCTGCACCGGCTTCGGGCTCAGCGTGTAGTCGTTGAAGCGGTAGAAATCGCCCTTGAACGTGAAGTTGTCCTGTGTCCAGATGCCCTTCAGCGCCTGGATGAATTCCTTCGAACGCCGATAGCGCTCGTCGTGCTCGAGCCACGGCTCGCCGATCGCGGTGAATTCGCCCTTGAACCAGCCGCTGACCACGTTGATCGCGATGCGTCCGTTCGAGATGTGGTCGATCGTCGCGAGCTGCTTCGCGACCACGGCCGGATGCCACGGCCCCGGCAGGATCGCGGCGAGCACCTTGAGCTTCGTCGTCGCATGCAGCAGCGCCTGGCTGAACGACACCGACTCGTGCTGGTATTCGGCGCCGTAGCCGGCCGTGAAGCGGATCTGGCTCAACGCATAGTCGAAGCCGGCCGCCTCGGCCGTACGCGCGAGCTGCTGGTTGTATTCGAGGCTCCAGTCGGTGCGCTGCTCGATCGTGCTGACGACGAGGCCGCCGCTGACGTTCGGCACCCAGTACGCGAATTTGACGCCGTCGGCGGAAAGGTCGGTGAGGCTCATGAAGGTGTCCTGGTCGAAGGGGAAACGGAAGCGGCTTACGCGGCCGCGGCGGAACGGGCGTGCGGACGCAGTTGCGGCACGGCGCGATCCACGGCGAGCGCGATGCGCTCGCGCAGTGCCGGGCTGGCGATCCGGTACTGGTCGAAATCGCTTTCGGATGCGTATACGCCGATCGGCAGCGTGCGCGCCTGGAAGAAGCTGAACAGCGGTCGCAACTGATGGTCGATCACGAGCGCATGACGCTCGCTGCCGCCGGTGGCCGCGAGCAGCACGGGCACGTCGACGAGCGCGTCGTGGCGCACGAGGTCGAACAGGTGCTTGAAAAGGCCCGTGTACGACGCGCGATACACCGGACTCGCGACGACGAGCGCATCGGCCGTCTCGATCGCACGGATTAGCGCTTCGAGGTCGGCCGGCACCTGCGCGCGCGTCAGCGCGCCGGCCAGCCGGCTGCCGATCTCGCCGAGTTCGATCAGCCGCGTGTCGATCGGCAGTGCGGCGCCGAATGCCGCGACGATCTCGTTGGTCAGCGCCAGCGTGCGCGATGGCCGTTGCAGGCTGCCCGATATCGCGACCACGTTGAGGGTGTTGCTCATGCGATGCGTTCCCGTTGTGGAGCCGCGTGTCGATGCGGCGATACCGTTCCGGGTCAGCAAGGAACGTGCCATTCGTGCGGCCGTTTCGCGGCGCGATCGTCTGCATCGCGAAATTTTTATCGAACACCCGCCCGGCACGGCGTTCGCTCAAATGCGCGATCGTGGCAAGCGTTCCGGCGAGCGCGTCACATCGATATTCCAGCGCGTGATGAACGGAGCGAAGCGGTAATGCTGGCGAGCTGCTGCTCAGGCAGCAGCGTGTTGCACGCAACGACATCGAATCAGGCGCTCCGGCACCACACATGCCCGCTCGTCCGCACCGTTGCAGGTTCCGCAGCAATCGCGCTTTGGTTATCAGAAATCGATGCTTTCCGCGTGCGGCAAAACATTGAACACTTTGCCGACCACGCAGCAGCCGGACCCCGCCGCCCGTCGGCACGGGTCCGCTTCGTCCGGCCTTCCTACGGTTCACCGCCATGACTTCCATTTCCGCATCGCCGCGCCCGCTCACCCTTCGCGTCGTTGCCGCACCCCGCGACCCGGTTGCACTGCACGCGGCGGGACGCGGAGCGCCCGTGCTCGCGCTGCCCGAACGCCACGCACCGGCCCCGGCGCGCGCGCATGTGTTCGCCGATCCGCGTTCGCTCGCGCTGCTCGAACAGGTTCGCCGCGTTGCGCCGAGCGACGCGAACGTGCTGATCGCCGGCGAAACGGGCACCGGCAAGGAGCTGATCGCGCGCCACGTGCACGATCTCGGCAAGCGCCGCGACGGGCCGTTCGTCGCGGTGAACTGCGGCGCGTTCTCCGAGACGCTGGTCGACAGCGAACTGTTCGGTCACGAGAAAGGCGCGTTTACGGGCGCCTTCAGCGCGAAGCCCGGCTGGTTCGAAGCCGCGCACGGCGGCACGCTGTTTCTCGACGAGATCGGCGACCTGCCGCTGTCGATGCAGGTCAAGCTGCTGCGCGTGCTGCAGGAGCGCGAGGTCGTGCGGCTCGGTTCGCGCACGGGGATTCCGGTTGACGTGCGCGTGGTGGCCGCAACCAACGTCGACCTGCAGCAGGCCGTCGCGGCCGGGCATTTTCGCGGCGACCTGTTCTACCGGCTCAATGTCGTGCAGCTCGCGGTCCCGCCGCTGCGCGAGCGGCCGGGCGACATCCTGCCGCTCGCGCGTCACTTCTTCGACGTGTACCGCAACCGCCTCGGCGACGGGCCGCGCTGCATCGATCCGCGCGCCGAGCGCCGGCTCGCGGCACACGGCTGGCCCGGCAATATCCGCGAACTGGAGAACGTGATCCATCACGCGCTGCTCGTGTGCCGTCACGACGCGCTGCAGGACACCGACCTGCACATCGCGCCGCCGTGCATCCCGGCCGTTGCCGCGCGCGTGACCGGTTCGTCCGGCGACGCGCAGGCGTCGCTTGAAAGCGCGTTGCGCGACCTGTTCGACGACGCCCACGGCGGCCTGTTCGAACACATCGAGGACACGGTGATGCGCGTCGCGTTCGAGTTCAGCCACCGCAACCAGATCCGGGCTGCGCAGTTGCTCGGCATCAGCCGCAACGTGCTGCGGGCGCGGCTGATCCGGGCGAAGGAGATTGCGGCAGCGAAGTAGCCGCCCCCCGGCGCAAGCGCGCCGCGATCCGTGCCGCAACGTCCGAACCTGAGGTATCGTGGCGCGAAGCGCATGCTTCGTCGCCGCTCCTGCACACCGGCCGCCCGCCATGCGGCCGCCCGCGCCCGGCGACCGGGCATCCGCACGATTCTCCGCAACACGAAAGCCGTCCGGCGCCCGCGCGGGCCCGGCCGTGCCCTTTTCACCCGTCCGGAATCCGTCGCCATGAAAAAGCTTGTGAACCGCCCGTCCGATGTCGTGCGAGAAATGCTGGAAGGCATCGCGCGGCAATCGCCGCATCTCGCGATCCTCGGCGACGAGCACGTGCTCGTCCGCCAGCCGCTGCCCGAACCGTCGCAGCGTCCGGTCGCGATCCTGTCCGGCGGCGGCAGCGGCCACGAGCCTGCGCACGGCGGCTATGTCGGCGAAGGGATGCTGAGCGCGGCCGTGTGCGGCGAAGTGTTCACGTCGCCGTCCACCGACGCCGTGCTCGCCGCGATCCGCGCGAGCGCCGGCCCGAACGGCGCGCTGCTGATCGTGAAGAACTACACGGGCGACCGGCTCAATTTCGGGCTGGCGGCCGAGCTCGCGCGCGCGGAAGGCATTCCGGTCGAAACGGTGATCGTCGCCGACGACGTATCGCTGCGCGGCCGCGTCGAACGCGGCCAGCGGCGCGGGATCGCCGGCACCGTGCTGATCCACAAGCTCGCCGGCGCGGCCGCCGCGCGCGGGCTGCCGCTGTCCCGCGTCGCGGGAATCGCACGCGACGCGGCGGCCGAACTCGGCACGATGGGCGTCGCGCTCGACGGCTGCACGATCCCGGGCGCCGACAAATCGGGCTTCAGCCTCGGCGACGACGAGATCGAACTCGGTCTCGGCATCCACGGCGAGAAAGGCGTCGAGCGCCGCGCGCCGCTGGCGGCCGACGCACTGGCCGACACGCTGCTGTCGAGCATCGTCGCCGATCTCGTGCTCGACCGCGACGAACGCGTCGCGCTGTTCGTCAACGGCCTCGGCGCGACGCCGGACATGGAACTCGCGATCGTGCTGCGCGCCGCGTACGACAACCTGAGCCGGCGCGGCATCGTCGTTGCACGCGCATGGGCCGGCACGTTCCTGTCCGCGCTGAACATGCCCGGCTGCTCGATCTCGGTGCTGCGGCTGAACGACGAACGCGCGGCGCTGCTCGACGCACCGACGCAGGCGCGTGCGTGGCCGGGCGGCGGCGCCGTGAACACCCGGATCCGCGTAGCCGCGGCCGCGTCGCACGACGCGCCGCCGGCGCCGCTCGATGCGGCCGGCAGCGCATGGGCCGCGCGCCTGCAGCCCGCGCTGCACGCGGTTGCGCAGACGCTGATCGACCACGAGCAAACGCTGACCGACCTCGATGCGGCAGCCGGCGACGGCGATCTCGGCGCGAGCATGCTGCGCGCCGCGCAGGCGATCCTCGCATTGCCCGACACCGCTTACGGCACGCCGGCCGGCGCGCTCGCGGCGCTCGGCGCCGCGTTGCGCCGCGCGATCGCCGGCAGCTCGGGGCCGTTCTACGCGACCGCGCTGCTGCGCGCGTCGCGCCGGCTGGCCGAGATCGCCGAGCCGTCGGCGCGCGACTGGGCCGCGGCGTTCCGCGCAGCCGTGGATTCGATCGGCGAACTGGGGGGTGCGCATGCCGGCGACCGGACGATGCTCGATGCGCTGGTGCCGGCCGCCGATGCGTTCGACCGCGCGCTCGACGGCGATCGCGATCCCGCGAGCGCATGGGCGGCGGCCGTCGAAGCGGCCGAACAGGGTGCGGAGGACACGGCGCGCATGACGCCGCGCGCGGGACGCGCGAGCTATCTCGGCGAGCGTGCGATCGGTACGCCGGATGGCGGCGCCGTGGCCGTCTCGTACTGGCTGCGCGCGTTGCAGCCGCACGTACGCTGAGCGGCTGAAAAGCGGCGCGCGCGACGCGGACCCGCCGTGCCGCGCGCGTCAGCCGGCCGCGCCGCCCTTCGTCCGCCCGGGCAAGAACACCGCGCCGACCAGCACGGCGCCGAAACTCGCGAGCCAGCACCAGTAGCCGATCGCATCGAGATGAACCGGCTCGAGGCTACCCGCCTCGTTGACGACGATCTGGTGCTGCGACAGGAAACTCAGCCCGAACAGCAGCGCTAGCGCGGCCAGCACGGCCGCCTGCACGCGCAGGCGCTTCACGGTCAGTAGCCACGCACCGAACACGAGCGGATTCGCAAGCCACGCGGGGATCCCGGCGAGCACGCCCATCCAGCCGGTCAGCAGCACCTGCCAGCCGTCCGCCCACGGATGCGGGTCCGGCGCGCCGGTGCGGAACGGTGCGCTGAACATCGCAACGAGATAGAACAGCATGCTGGCGGCAAGCAGCACGGTGGCCGTGCGACCCATCGGCGGACGGATGGGCGCGGAGGAAGGCGTCGTCGGGTTCATGGTGGCGTCGCGGACGGGGGATCGCCGCGATTCTGCCATACGCGCCGGGCCGCCCGCCCGCTCAACCGTTTCCGTCGAACCGGTACAGCGCCGCCGGCGTATCGACCCGTACCTGCCGGCGTCCGGCCTCGTCCGGCAACAGCGTCGCCATGTACTGGTACGCGAGCGCATCGTTCACGGCCGCCTCGTACCCGACATGCGGCCAGTCGCTGCCCCACACGAGCCGCTGCGTGCCGAGCGCTTCGCGCAGCGCGCGCATCGCCGTCAGCCCGGACGCTTGCCAGCGGTCGGCGCGGTCGTTCCGGTAGGCGCCCGACACCTTGACCCACACGCGCTTGCTCGCCGCCGTCGTCAGCAGATAGCGGAAGCCGGGATCGTCGATCCCGAGCCGCGGGTCGGGCCGGCCGAAATGGTCGAGTGAGATGTCGACGCCCGCGTCGAGCAGCGGCGGCATCAGCGCCGGCAACCGTGCGGCCTCCGCATGCAGCTCGACCTGCCAGCGATGCGCACGCAGCAGCGGAAACAGCGCGCGCCACGCCGCGCCGGCGAAATCCGGATCGCGTTCGCCGATCAGGTTCAGCCGGATGCCGCGCACGCCGAGCGGCGTCCAGGCGGCCACCTGCTCCGCATCGCGGGCGGGATCGATCACGACGATGCCGCGCAGGCGCTCGGGCTGCGCGCGCAGCGCGGCCAGCAGATAGCGGTTGTCGGTGCCGAGAAAGCTCGGCTGGATCAGCACGCCGTTCGACATGCCGTGCCGGTCGAGCATCGCGAGGTACTGGTCGAGCGACGCGTCGTACGCGATCGTGTAGCGATGGCCCGGCACGAGCGGCAGCGATTTCAGGAACACGTGCGCGTGCGCGTCGACGCCGGTGATCGTGCGTCGGCCCGGGCTCGCGCCGGCGCATCCGCCCAGCACTTCGGCCATCGCGAGTCCGGCGAGTGCGCGGTTGAACGAGCGCCTCGAAATCATGGGTGTCTCCTGTATTTATTCGATTAGGGTGAACGGCGCGGCCCCGCCGGCCGCGCAGCGGCGCATCAGCCTACATCGTGCGCGCGACGAGGAATATCGGGACGAACGACAGCACCGTCGACAGCGCGACGACGAATGCCATCAGCCGATGGTTGCCGCCGTACTGCGTGGACAGCACGTACGAGTTGCTCGCGCACGGCAGCACCGAATAGAGCAGGATCAGGTTCCCCGACAGCGGCGTCACCGCGAACGCCTTCGTCGCGGTCAGCGCGAGCAGCGGAAAGCCGACCAGCCGGATCGCGGTGGTCACGAGCCCCGCGCGCACGAGCGCCGCTTCCTTGCGCGGCAGCGGCAGCCGCAGCGCGGCGCCCACGCAGATCAGGCTCAGCGGCAGCGCGGCGCCGCCGAGCACGTCGACGGTCTGGTCCACGGCGGCGGGCAGGCGCCAGCCGGTCAGGTTCAGCACGATCCCGAACGCGCTGGCGACGATCAGCGGATTCGCCGCCACCTTGCCGACGATCCGCACGAGCCCGCGGCCGCCGGCCTGGCCATGCTCGAACGACAGCAGCACGAGCGTGTTCGAGATCGCGACCATGTACGCGACCACGACCGCCGCGATCCCGTAGTCCGCGCGGCTCAGCAACCCCGACGCGACCGACAGGAAGATGTAGCTGTTGAAGCGGATCGAGCCCTGCACGATCGACGTGAACGACGCGTGCGGCACCGCGCACCATCGGCAGCCGAGCACGACGGCGGCCAGCACGGCGAGCGTGAGCCCCGTCAACAGCACGATCGTCGATTTCGACGATGCGTCGAGCGGCCCCGCCAGCCCGATCGAATGCACGAGGAAGGCGGGAAACAGCACGTAGTGGGTGAGCTTTTCGGCGGACGGCCAGAATGCCGCATCGACCAGCGCGATGCGACGCACGGCGATGCCGATGCAGATCAGGGCGAAGGCGGGTGCGACGGCGATCCAGGCGAGTTCGGTATGCATGGTTGGACGGATTCGGAGAGGGAAGCAGCGGGCAGGTCAGCCCGCGGGCGAAGTGGTGGCTCGGGTGCGGTCGTCGCGGGATCGGGTTCGAACGGCAGGCCGACGGCGGCGAGCGCCTCGTAGGCGAGGGCCGGCGCAAAACGCACGCCGGAACCCGACGCGCCCGCCACCGCGCAGCCGTGGCGGCCGATCGGTGCGACCCGCGGATTGCGGTCGGCCGTGTAACCGTCGACCGCCGTGCGCGCGGCGAGATGGGCATCGCGCAGGCCCGGGAAATGACGTTCAAGCAGCGTGTGCGCGAGGGTCCGCTCGTCGGCGCTCGGCGCGACACGTGCGCCGGCGTCGCAGCCCCACACGTGCGACGTGATGCTCAGCAGCCAGCCGCGCCGCGCGTGCACCGGCGCGAGAAACGCCTGCGCGTCGGGCAGGTAGACGACCGGTGCATCCGGCGCGGGCGGCAATGCGCGGCCGTCGACATCGAACGCGACGATCTTCTTCGTGACGATGTCCGTCCGCGCGCCACCGCCGGCTTCGCCGTCGACGGCCGGCCACGGGCCGCTGGCGCGGATGAGCCGGTCGGCGCGCAGCGTCACGCCGTGGGCGACGACGGTCCAGCCGCCGGCATCGTGCGTCACGTGCGTGACCGGCGCATCGAAGCGCTGGACGGTGTGCGCGCCCGTCAGGTAGTGCGCGACCAGCCGCGGCACGTCGACCAGCCACGCGCGGCCGCTGCGCCACAGACGCGCGCCGGCCGGCAGCGCGCCGAGCGGTGTGGCGCCGGTCTCCGGCGGATCGTCGGCCACCGGCGGCGCGAGCAACGGGCCGCCCGCGTCCGGTGCGTCCGCAACGAATGCGAACGGCGCGTCGCGCACGCAGCATCCGGCCCGTGCCCACGCACCGTAGTACGCGTTCGCGACCAGCGAGCGCGCGCGGCGCTCGCCGCTGCCGCAGAACGGCGTGATCACGCCGGCCGACAGCGCCGTGGCCGTCTGCACGGCCGGCCGCGCATCGAACACCGCGATGCGCAGCCCGCCCGCATGCCGCGCCGCCACGTGCGCGATCGTCGCCCCCGTCACGCCCGCACCGACGATCGCGAGATCAACCCGCATCGGCCTGCCACCAGACGGTGCTGATCACGAGCGGCGTCGCGCCGTCGTTCTGCACCTGGTGCGAGCGGTGCGATTCGAAATACAGCACGTCGCCGGCCCGCACGCGCACGGGCTCGCCGTCGTAGGTCAGCCGGCCGCTGCCCTGCGCGATCATCCAGCATTCGCGTACCGCGTGGACGTCCAGCCGCGACGTGCAGTTCGGCTCGACCGTAAACAGGCCGCCGCGAAACGGAATCTCGCCGTCGCCGAGCCCGGCGAAATCGGCCTGGCGCAACACGACGCCCGGCACATGCGACTCCGGCGGCAACGCGCCGACATGCGGAAACTTACGCGCGTTCATCGTGCACCTCCTCCCCGACCAGGCCCAGTTCCGCGAGAATCGCGTCGCGGTCGCGATCGAGCGCCGGTGCGGCCCGGCGCGTGGCCGGATCGGGGCAGCCCGAGATCTTGATCGGCGTCCCGACGAGCCGGTACGGGCCGACGTCCGGATCGTCGACGTCGATCAGCATGTTGCGCGCGACCGTCTGCGGATGAACGACGGCCTGGTCGACCCGGTTGATCGGGCCGGCCGGCAGCCCCGCGCGCGCGAACCGCTCGCACCAGGCTTCGACGCCGTGCGCCGCCAGCAGCGCGTTGAGCGTGCGTTCGAGTTCGGCCTCGTGATCCTTGCGCGCCTCGCCGCCCGCGAAACGCGGATCGGCCGCGAGCGCCGGCACGCCGAGCGCGTCGCACAGCAGCCGGAACAGCTTGTCGTTGCCGGCCGCGATGATGAGCGGGCCGTCCGCCGCGCGGTAGACACCGAACGGCGGCGCGATCGCCGGCCGATAACTGCCGACCGGCCCCGTGACTTCGCCGGTCGCGAAGTAACGGCCGATGAAATACTCCATCAGCGCAAGCTGGCAGTCGAACATGCCGATATCGACCTTCGAACCCTGCCCGGTGCGGCCGCGCCGCACGAGCGCCATCAGCAGCCCGGTCGTCAGGAACAGGCCGGCCGCGAGATCGCCGATCGACGGCCCGACCCGCACGGGCATGCGCCCGGGCTCGCCCGTCACGCTCATGATCCCGCCGAGCCCCTGGACGATCATGTCGTATGCGCGGTGGTCGCGATACGGCCCGGTGTGGCCGAACCCCGATGCGCTGCCGTAGATCAGGCGCGGGAAACGCGCATGCAGCGTGTCCCAGTCGTAGCCGATGCGCGCCATCGTGCCGGGCCGGAAGTTCTCGGTGACGACGTCGGCCTTCTCGAGCAGCGCGTCGAGCACGCGGCGGTCGGACGGGTCCTTCAGGTCGAGCGCGATGCTCTCCTTGCCGCGGTTGAGCGACGCGAAATACGCGGACTTGCCGCCGTACCACGGGCCGTACGCGCGTGCGTCGTCGCCGGTCGACGGCCGCTCGACCTTGATCACGCGCGCGCCGTGATCGGCCAGCAGCATCGTGCAGAACGGCCCGGCCAGCACGCGCGTCAGGTCGACGATCACGAGCCCTTCGAGTGCGCCTTCCATCATGCAACCTCCCGCATGCCGGGCGGCAGGACCGCCGCCAGGTCTCCCGGCGTGACCGGGTCGAAGTTCGCCAGCGGCGTGACGACCGGCACCGACAGCCGCGCGAAGTCGCCCGCGTTCGGCTCGCCGCGCAACCCGAGCGCGCGCCACGCGGTCTGCGCGAGCGCCGGCATCAACGGCCATGCGAGCAGCGCGAAGCCCTTGGTCCAGCCGTACAGGTCGCCGGCCGCGCGCGCGCCGTCGAAGTGCGCGCTCCAGCGCTCGACGATGCCGGCCAGCGCCGTCGGGTCGAAGGTCGCGAAATCCATCGCGCGCTGCGCGTCGCGCCACGCCGCCTCGGCTGCCCGCGCCGTCTTGTCGGCCGGCACGCGCGCCGCAAGCGGCCCGCCGATCGACTCGGCCACGTGCCGCCGCACTGTCGCGTACGGCCCGTTCACGAAGCGGCAGAATGCATCGCGATCGAAGTCGGTGCGTGCGTCGACCGGATTGGTCGACGCGACGAAGAAGCGCACCGCGTCGGCCGGCACGCGCGTGCGCGCCGCGAGATCCTCGACCCAGATCGCCCAGCGCAGGCTCGTCGAGAACTTGCGCCCTTCCAGCGTGTAGAAGTGATTGATCACGAAGCGGTCGAACGGTTTCGACACGCCGTCGGCCATTGCCATCGCCTGAATGCCGACCAGATGCGACACGCAGTTGTCGATCCCGAATCCGTTGACGGTGATCACGTCCGACTCGCGATCGAACGGGTTCGCGCGCAGCCCGTGCTGGCGGGCATAGAGATCGCCGACGAAGCGGATCGCGCCGAACAGCAGCCCGTGCCCGAACAGCGTGCGCGGCGCGCCGTCGAGCGCATACGGCAGCCCCCAGCCGGCATGGCTCGTCAGGCGGAAACGCGCGCCGTCGCGCGCGAGATGGCGGCGCGCGATATCGACGAACTCGGGTGCGGTCTCGGTGCCGGCCAGCTGCGCGACCAGCGCGGCGGGATCCGCGATGTCGAAGAACAGGTTGTCCTGCTCGCGCATCGCGAGCGTCTCGCCCCAACGCGCCGACGGTTCGCGCACGTCCTCCGGCTGGAAATGCGCGCCGCAGTCCTCGCAGAAGAATCCCGACACGTCGCGCGCGCACTGCGGGCAGCGGCCGAGCAGGAAACTGCCGGTCACGTAAGCATCGCGCGTGGCCGAATACGGCAGGCGCTCGCGCACCGTCGACACGCGCCGCTGCGCGGCCAGCCGCGCGACGAGTCCGTCGTGCGCGGCGAGGTACGCGTCGTGATGCGCATCGCCGAGCGGATCGACGAACAGGTCGACGTCGATGTTCATCGCGGCGAGATCGTCGACGATGCCCGCGCAGCTCTGCCGCGCGAGCGCCGCCGCGTCGATGCCGGCCTGCCCGGCGCGCAGCGGGATGTAGGAATCGTACGGGTCGCTCGCGCATGCGATGCGCGCGACCTCGCCGCGGCTGCGCAGGTGGCGCGCAAGCATGTCGAGCCGCAGGTACGGGCCGGCGATATGACCGAGGTGCAGGCGCCCGTTCGGCGCCGGCATCGCGGGCACGAGCAGGTAGTGGCGCGGGTCGCGGATCGTGTCGATCGGCATGATGGCCTCCGGGTCAGTCCAGCGTGACGGTCACGTCGGCCGCGAGTTCGCGCAGCAGCGCCACGATGTCGCGGTCGAGTTCGCACTGCGCGATCAGGTACGCGATCTCGTACGCCTTGAACACGTCCTTCGGCAGCGCCATCTGCGCGCCCTTGCCGGCGACGACCTGCAGGAACCGCAGCTCCGGCCGCCGCCACAGCCGCTCGAAGCCCTCGACACGGGCGATGCGGCCGAGCCCCGGCGGCATCACGATGCGCTGTCCGGCGCGCGTCGACGCGGTGCCGAGCCGGTCGTCGAGCGGGCCGTCGATCGCGCCGCGCGCGAGATCGAGCACGGTGCGGTACGGCGAGAAGCCCGCGACGCTGTACGGGATCAGATGCGAGTTGATGAACTCGCCGCCGAGCCGCCCGCCGATCTCGAGAATCTTCGGGCCGTCGCGCGTCACCATCACGTCCGCGTGGAAGCCGCACCAGTCGATGCCGGTCGCCGCGACGCCCGCGCGCACCATGTCGCGGATCGCCGCCTGCGTGTCGGCCGGCAGCAGCGACGGCGTCACGTTCTCGTACTGGATCGGGATCGACCGGTCGAAGGTCTTGTCGATGATCGCGTTGATCGCGACGCGCCCGTGCGCGACGACGCCGGACACCGAATGCTCGCTGCCCGTCAGTTGTTCCTCGAGCAGCGCGTGATCGCCGTACAGGCTGAACATCTCGCCCTTCTCCGGCGAGTTGTACGCACGAAACGCGCGATAGACGTCGACGGGGTCGGCGTGCGCATCGACCGGAAAGATGCCGCGGCTGCCGGAGTTGCCGGCCGGCTTGAGCAGCGCGGGTGCGCCGATCCGTTGCAGCGCGGCGGTGAATTCGGCTTCGCTGCTGACGACCGCATAGCGCGGGTTCGCGTTCGGCACCGCGTCGAGCACGCGGCGGGTCGCGGCCTTGTCGCGCACGTTGAGCGCGGCGTCCGGCGCCGTGCCGCGCAGGCCGAGACGATGCGACAGCCGGCTCGCGAGCACCACTTCGAGATCCTTCCACGCGACGACGCCGGACAGCTCGACGCGATGTTCGCGCAGGTAGTCGAGAATCGTCCGCTCGGCTGCGTCGTAATCGCCGAGCCGGGTCGGAATGATGCCGGCGCAGCCGAACGAGCGGAACGCGTCCGGCGTCGGCGTCGCCACATAAAGATCGAGCCCGAGGCTGCGCGCCGCGTCGATTTCGGCGATCCGCTCGCCCGGAAGCGCGCGCGTGTCGAGATACAGCATGGCCGGTGCATGGGTCATGGCGGGGTGCTCCTGTCAGTTCACGAGTTGTTGGGTGGCGGCCTGCGGCGCGTCGCCGTGCGGCCAGTCGACGAATCCCGGCGGCGTGCCGACCTCGTAGATGGACGCGCCCGCGATCGCGTTCGCGATCCGGCCGCTGCGCCACGCGGCCAGGCTCAGGTTCGGGTCGGCGATGCCGCGCGTCGTGCGCGCGGCGTTCTGGAAGAAAATCCGCGCGGCGCTCGGCCGGTTCCAGCGCACCGCATAGTCGTCGTCGAGCTCCGGTACGCCGTTGCGCGTGTGCATCTCGAAGCGCAGCGATTCGAGCGCGCCGGGCATCTGGAATTCGCTGCCCGTCGCGAGCAGCACGACGTCCGCATGCAGCGGCGCATGCACGCCGGTGCCGTCGTCGACGCTCAGCACGTAGCCGCCGTCCGCGCGGTGCAGGTTCGCCATGCTGCGGCCGGGCATCAGCGCGCAATGGCCGGTGCGCCCCTCGATGTGCGTGATCTCGTAGAGCCGCTGGTAGATCGCCGTCAGCAGCGGCAACGTGACGCCGTCGCTCGCGAGGCGCTGCGTCTCCAGCGCGTCGCGCTTGCGCTCCGGCGACAGCCGCGAGAAATGCGCGTTGTATTGCGGCACGAACCATTCGTTGACGAACGGCGAGTCGTCCATCGGCAGGAAGTTCTCGCGCCGCGTCAGCCAGGCGATGTGCGCGGGCGCCGCATCGCCCGTCAACCCGAGCAGATGCAGCGCCAGCTCGGCGCCGCTCTGGCCGCCACCGACGATCGCGACGCGCCGGCCGGCAAGCGCCGGCCGCACGGTGCAGAACTGCGACGAATGCAGTACGTCGGCCCCGAGGTGCGGCCGCGCGCACGCGGGCACGCTCGGGCGCAGGCCGACGCCGACCACGAGGTTCCGGGTGCGCACGACGCCGTGCGAGGTCGTGACGCGCAGTGCGCGCCCGTCGCGCACGACGCTTTCGACTTCGCAGTCGAACCGCAGGTTGTCGAGCGACGCGCACACCCACTGCATGTACTGTTCGAACTCGCGGCGGCGCACGGTCGGAAAGCGTGCGTTCGCGAACGCGTACAGCCGTTCGGTGCGTTGCAGGAACGCAATGAACGAGTAGCGGCTGCACGGATCGGCCAGCGTCACGAGGTCCTTCAGGAAGCTGGTCGTCAACGACGAATCGGCAAGCATCAGCCCCGGATGCCAGCGGAACCCGGGCCGGCGCTCGACGAACAGCGAACGCAGCCCGTCCAGCGGCGCCAGCAGCGCCGCCAGGCTCAGGTTGAACGGACCGACGCCGATACCGAGCACGTCGACTTCTTCTCCGGCAAAGGCCCGCGGCTTCGCGCCGTCGAGCGTCTGGAATTCGAAAGTGTTCATCGCGCCTCCCCGGCACCGGTGATCGAATCGTGAAAGGCACCGTCGTCGGCCTGGCCGAGCACGCGCGCGGCCAGCGCCGCGCCGCCGTGAACGGCCGTGGCGATCCCGCTGCCGCAATAGCCGCCGCACCAGCCCAGCCGCCCGGCCGTGCCGACATGCGGCACGCCGAGCGCGGTGAAGCCGAGCGGCGCGGACCACACGTGCTCGACGCCCACGTGCTCGAGCGCCGGGAAATACGCGCCCAGCCGCGCACGCAACGCGGCCTCGACACCCGCGGGCGGCCCGTCGGCCGCGAGGCCGAGCCGGCTGCCGAACAACAGCCGCCCGCTGTCGTCGAGCCGGAAATAATCCTTGTCGGCGGACAACGTGCCGTACACGCGCGGCTGCCGCGAAATGCGGCGCTGCGTCGCGTCGTCGAGGATGCGGGTAGCCAGCAGGTGCGTGCCGTAGCGTTCGAGCGGCGGGCGCAGGTCGGCCGGCAGCAGCGGCCACGCGTCCTCCGCGCACACCAGCGCGGTGCCCGCGTCGAGCGTCGCGTCGCCGAGGTCGAGCACGGCCGCATCGGGCACGAGCCGCACGGCGTTCACGCGCGCGCCGCGCCGGATCCGCACGCCGAGCGTGACCGCCCGCATCCGCATCGCATCGCGGAGCGCGCGCGGCCGGATCAGCGCGAACCTCAGGTTCAGCAGCCCCGCGATCGCATGCGCCGCGCCGGTTTCCTGCGTGACCGCCTGCGCGTCGAGCCACGCGACGCACGCATCCTGCTGCGCCGCGTAGTACTCGAAGCGGTGCGCCAGCTGCACCGCCGACGCGTCGTCGCACGCGAGCGTGATGTGGCCGGGATGCGCCCAGCCGCACGCGAGGTTGCGGCTGTCGACGAAGCGCTTCAGGTACGCGATGGCCTGCGCGGCCGTGCGCTCGGCGGCCTGCGCCTGCGCGGCCGAAACCGGGCCGCGCGGCAGCGCCGGCGCGGCGCTCGCGACCGAACCGAAGTTGAATGCGCTCGGCACGTCGCCGGGCGGATCGGCGTCGCAGACCTCAACCGTCGCGCCCTGCTCCGCCAGGTGGATCGCGGCGGACAGCCCCGTGTAGCCGCCGCCGACGATCGCGACGTCGGCGGTTCGTGTGCCGGGCGTTCTCATGCATGCTCCGGCTGGTGTTGATGCGCGTCGACGAATGCGCGATACGCCGCATCGAAGAAGAACGCGGGTTCGCCGTCCGGCGGTTCGAGCTGGTCGAGCCAGCAGGCCGTCGCCGAATACTTCGCGAGAAACGGCCGGCGCAGCCAGCGCGGATCGCGCGCCTGCAGGAAATTCAGCAGAAAGTAGCGCTGTCCTTGCAACTCGAGCGTGCCCGCGACTTCGACCTTGCCCGGGCCTGCGCTCATCGACGGGCCGCGTGCGCTGCGCGCGAGCCCCGACACCGACGCGATCGCGGTGTTGTAGATGTCGAGCGCCCGCGCGAGCGGCAGCTCGAAATAACCGCGCGGCCCCGTATCGCGCTCGACGAACATGTAGTACGGCACGATGCCGAGCCGCACCTGCCCGACCCAGTTGCGCCGCCAGACTTCAGCGTCGTCGTTGATATGGCGCAGCACCGGCCCCTGCGAGCGAATCACGACGCCGATGCGGCGCAGGTTCGTCACGGCCTGCTCGGCGATCTCCGTCGACAGTTCGCGCCAGTGGTTCAGGTGCGCCATGACCGTCACGTTGCGCCCGGCATCGATCAGCGTGCGCAGCAGCGCGAGCAGCTCGGGCGTATCCGGATCGCTGACGAAACGGTACGGCCAGTAGGTCAGCGCCTTCGTGCCGATCCGGATGTTGCCGACATGCTCGAGCCCCGGCTCCAGCAGCGGCATCAGGTATTCGCGCAGGCGCGCCGCGCTCATCACCATCGGATCGCCGCCCGTCATCAGCAGATCGGTCACTTCGCCGTGCGCACGCAGGTACGCGTGCAGCCGCCCGGCTTCGCTCGACGCGAATTTCAGCGACGCGTCGCCGACGAACTGCGGCCAGCGGAAGCAGAACGTGCAGTACGCATGGCAGGTCTGCCCGTGGCTCGGGAAGTACAGCACCGTCTGCGCATACTTGTGCTGGATGCCCGGGCAGGGCTCGCCGTCCAGCTCCGGCTCGTTGAGCCGCTGGTCCGCCGGATGCGGGTTCATCCGGGCGCGCAGGCGTCCGACCAGCGCGTCCAGGTCCGCCTGGCGCGCCGCGTCGCGCGACAGCTCGGCCAGCTCCCCGAGCTCGTCGGGCGCAAGCATGTCGGGCTGCGGAAACGTCAGCCGGAACAGCGGATCGTCCGGTACGTTCGTCCAGTCGATCAGTTGCTCGACGACATAACGGTTGACCTTGAACGGCAGCACGCGTGCGACCAGCCCGATCTGCTCGCGCATCGACGGCGGCAATACCGCGAGCTGCGGGATGTCGTCCAGCTTCGACCGGTTGTACGCCTTGAACACGGGATGGACCGCGATCGACGGCCGTGGCGGCGCACCGCCCGGCGCGCCATCGCGCGTGGATATCCGTTGGCCCTCGGATAGTTCGATCATTGACTCGACTCCATTTTTTTAGATGTACTAATGTATGTCGTGTGTCTCGTCTGCTCGCCGCCGACGGCCAGGCAGCCCGTCGGCGTTCTGCAGATACTAGAAGCAATCGCCGCGGCGAAGCATTACGTCCGTGTTATTTATCCATAAGCGTTTCGCATGCGGCTTCGCACCAATTCAGCGGGGTGCGGCGGCGCCCACCGCCGGCCGAGCCGGCCGCGCGCGCCTGGCCGGATTGGTTTCCGGCATCCGCCAGTACACGACCAGCGAAATCGCTGCGCACGCCGCCACGTACCAGAAGAACATCGATTCGTTGCCAACCGCCTTCAGCCGCAGCGCGACGAATTCGGTCGTGCCGCCGAGGATCGCCGTCGTCAGCGCATAAGGCAGCCCGACCGCCAGCGCGCGGATCTGCGGCGGGAACAGCTCGGCCTTGACCAGCATGTGCACCGACGTGAATCCGCTCAGCACCACGAGCCCGGCGAACACCAGCGCGAACGCGGCGAGCGGCTCGTGCACGTGCGCGAGCGCCGTGAAGATCGGCACCGACAGCAGCGTGCCGCCGAGCCCGAACCACAGCAGCACCGGCCGGCGCCCGACGCGATCCGACACGAGGCCGAACAGCGGCTGCAGCGGCATGTACAGCAGCAGCGCGAGCGTGCAGATCCAGGTCGCCGTTTCCTTGTGCAGGCCGACGGAATTGACCAGGTATTTCTGCATGTAGACGGTGTACGTATAGAACGCGACGGTGCCGCCGATCGTGATGCCGATCGCGAGCAGCAGTTCGCGCCAGTGGGCCGCGAGATCGGCCGTCACGCGCGTCTTCGCCGCACGTGCGCGGCTCGCGACGAACGCGTCGCTCTCGACGACGTTGCGGCGCATGTACAGCGCGAACAGCGCGAGCACGCCGCCGACGAAGAACGGAATCCGCCAGCCCCAGCGCTCGATGTCGTGCGTGCCGGCGAAGATCCGCTGCATCGCCAGCATCAGACCGAGCGCGACGAGCTGGCCAGCCACCACGCTCACCTGC
The DNA here is from genome assembly GCF_038723655.1 of Burkholderia arboris. NCBI lineage: Bacteria > Pseudomonadati > Pseudomonadota > Betaproteobacteria > Burkholderiales > Burkholderiaceae > Burkholderia > Burkholderia arboris. The sequence goes on along the minus strand of NZ_CP109823.1, from coordinate 1,016,823 downwards.
AGGAAGCCGACGTAGAAGCCGCGCCGGTTCGGCGGCGCGATCTCGCTCAGGTAGGTCGCGCTGGTGCCGTATTCGCCGCCCATGCTGAGGCCCTGCAGCAGGCGCGCGGCCACGAGCAGTGCCGGCGCGAGCATGCCGATCGTCGCGTAGCCGGGCGTGACGGCGATCAGCATCGAGCCCGCGCACATCGCGAGCACCGACTTCGTCAGCGCGGCCTTGCGCCCGTGCCGGTCCGCGTACAAGCCGACGAGCCAGCTGCCCGCCGGTCGCGCGACGTAGCCGACCGCCGCGATCGCCGCGGTGTTCATCAGTTGCACGGTCGGCCGGTCGGCGGGAAAGAACGACGGCGCGAAGTAGATCGAGAAGATGCTGTACGCGAGGAAGTCGTACCACTCGATCAGGTTGCCGGCCAGCCCGCCGACGATCGAGCCGATGCGTGGCGGCGCGTCGGCCGCCCCGGTTGGGGAAGTTGCCACGGGTGTCTCCTGTCTGTTCGGTAGCGGGCGGCCGGCATGCGCCGCCCGTGCTGCGTGCCGGCCTTACGGCTGCCCGGCCGCGTAGCGCGCGTCGAGCGCGTCGAAGCGCGCCTTGTCGACGAGCCGCTGCCGTTCGGCGAACGGCGCGACGAGCGCGGGGTTTTCATCGAGCCGGCCCGTGTCGCGCAATTCGGTCAGCGCGGCCTGCATCCCGTGCACGGCCCCCTGCAGCGCCGCATTCGCGTACAGCACGACGCCGTAGCCGAGGCGCGCCAGTTCGTCGCGCGAGCGCGTCGGCGTCTTGCCGCCGATCACGATGTTGATGAGCTGCGGCGTGTCGAACAGCGCGGGCAGCCGTTCGACGTCCTCCGGCGTGTCCATCGCCTCGATGAACAGCACGTCGGCGCCGGCCGCCGCATAGCGGTGCGCGCGCTCGATCGCGTCGTCGATGCCGTGCACGGCGGCCGCATCGGTGCGTGCGACGATCAGCAGGTTCGGATCGACGCGCGCGTCGACGGCCGCCTTCAGCTTGCCGACCATTTCCGCGGCCGGAATCACTTCCTTGCCCGCGAAGTGACCGCACTTCTTCGGCAGCACCTGGTCCTCGAGCTGGATCGCATCGGCGCCGCTGCGCTCGAGCGTGCGAACCGTATGCAGCACGTTCAGCGCATTGCCGAAACCGGTATCGGCATCGACCATCAGCGGCAGGTCGACGGCGCCGCGCACGCGCGCGGTGTGCTCGGCCAGCTCGCCGAGCCCGACGAAGCCGAGATCCGGCAGGCCGAGCGACATGTTGGTGACGCCGGCGCCGCTCAGGTACAGCGCGCCGAAGCCGAGATCGGCGGCGATCCGCGCGCTCAGCGCATTGAACGTGCCGGCGACGAGCAGCCCCTGGCGGGCGGCGATGCTGCGCCGGAACGCGGCGCGACGAAGGGCGGTTTGATCGGTCATGCAGGGCCTCATTGGTCGAAACGGAACAGGGTTCGCGGCGAGTCGCGCAGCACGCGCGTGCGCTCGCCGGGGTCGGGCAGCCAGCGTTCGAGCGCCGCACAGGTCGCGCCGAAATCGACCCGCTCGCGATGCTGCGTATGCGGCCAGTCGCTGCCCCACACGAGCCGCTCGGCCGTGAACGCGGCGCGCAGCGCCTGCGCGGCGCCGAGCGCGGTATCGGTGCCGTCGCCGGCCAGGCTGTTGCGGTATGCGGCCGACAGCTTGACCCACACGCGGCCTGTATCGGCGAGCGACAGCAGGTGACGGAAGCCGGGATCGCGCTCGCCGAGCGTCGGCGACGGGCGGCCGAAATGGTCGATCACGAGCGTGCACGATTGCGCGAGCAGGCTCGCGGCGATCGCATGCAGGTCGGCTGCATCGCGATGAATCTCGACATGCCAGCCGAGCGCGTTGATGCGTGCGAACAGTGCGCGCCACACCCGCGTGCCGAAATCCGGAATCGGCAGGCCGACCAGGTTGAGCCGCATGCCCACGACGCCCGCGCGATCCAGCGCGGCGAGCGCATCGTCGTCGATCACCGGATCGACCACCGCGACGCCGCGAAAGCGGTGCGGGTAGCGCCGCAGCACGTCGACGAAGAACGCGTTGTCGGTGCCGAGAAAGCTCGGCTGCACCAGCACCGCGTGCGTGATGCCGTGCGCGGCGAGATGCGCGACGTACGCGTCGAGCGACGCATCGTAATCGGGCGCGTGGCGCACGACCGGCGCGAGCGGCAGGCCGCGCGCAAACACGTGCGCATGTGCGTCGACGGCCGCGACGGCCGCCGGCGATGCGTACCACGCGGCCGTGTCCGGCGCCGCTGAAACCGGTTCGACCGGCGGATTCACTGCTCGATCCATGACGACTTGCCTGCAAGAGATGCCCGGCCCGGCAACGGGCGACAGGCGACGGAATGAACGAAAGACGAAACCTACAGCGAGGCACCGGCGCGCGCGTCGCCGTCGGCGCCCGGCCCGGCGGCCGCGTCGGGCAGGCGGCGACCGCGCGTTTCCGGCAGGAACCACACCGCGATCACGACCAGCCCGTACGCGATGCCGGCATCGATGCCGAGCGCCGTGCCGAGCGGCAACGATTCACCCATGCGCCCGACCAGCACCGGAAAGGCCGCCGACACGATGCGGCCGAAGTTGTAGCAGAAGCCGACGCCGCGTCCGCGCACGTTCTGCGGATACAGCTCGTTGAACAGCGTGCCGAGCGTCGCCGGAATGCCGGCCGAACACAGCCCGAGCGGAAACCCGAGCAACAGCATCGCGACGTCGTTCAGCGGCAGGAACACGTACAGGTTCACCATCACCGCGCAGCACGCGGCGAACAGCATCACGTTGCGGCGCCGGCCGATCCGGTCCTGCAGGTACGCACTCAGGAAACAGCCGCAGATGAACGCGACGATCACGACCGCGAGATACGCGCCGGTGCCGAGCACCGACAGGTGCCGCTCGGTCTTCAGGTAGGTCGGCAGCCAGATCGTGATCGCGTGATAGCCGCCATGCGCGCCGACGCCGATCAGGCCGCCGACCACCGTCGTGCGCAGCACCGACCGGTCGAAGATGCCGACCGTCGGCGTATCGTCCGCCCGCACAGACGCTGGCTGCGCGCGCGGCGGCTCGACAATCGCGCGACGGATATACAGCACCAGCAGCGCGGGCAACGCGCCGATCGCGAACAGCACGCGCCACGCCCATTCGGCCGGCAGCCACGCGAACACGATCATGTACAGCAGCACCGCCGCGCCCCAGCCGAACCCCCACGCGCTCTGCACGACGCCCATCGCCTTGCCGCGATGGCGCGCGCCGACCGTTTCCGCGAGCAGCACCGCGCCCGCCGTCCATTCGCCGCCGAAGCCGAGCCCCTGCAGCGCCTTCAGCACCAGCAGCTGTTCGAAGTTCTGCGCGAACGCGCTCAGGAACGTGAATGCGGAGAACCAGCACACGGTGATCTGCAGGGCCCGCACGCGCCCGTAACGATCGGCGATCACGCCGGCCAGCAGGCCGCCGAGGGCGCCCGACACGAGCGTCGCGCCGCCGATCAGGCCGGCCTGCCCCTTGCCGATGCTCCAGGTCGCGAGCAATGCCGGGATCACGAGGCTGAACATCTGGGTGTCGAGGCCGTCGAGCGCCCAGCCGGCAAAGCAGCCGCGCAACGTGCGCCGTTCGGTCGTCGAGAGTTCGCGCATCCAGGTCAACGGAGGTCTCCTCGTGTCGTCGCCGTGCGCCGCCTGATCGCGCCGCTATCGGAGGCGCAGCCGGTATCGACGACGCCCGAAGTGCATCCTATGAATCATTTGGATAATTCGCTACTATGCTTCGAATAATTATTCATAACACACGCTTATGGAAATCAGGCACGTCCGCTACTTTCTCGCGATCGCGGATTCCGGCAGCTTCACGCGCGCCGCCAGCGAACTGGGTATTGCGCAGCCGGCGCTCAGCCAGGCGCTGAACCGGATGGAAAAGGAGCTGGGAGTCCGGCTGTTCGACCGGTCGCGGCGCGGCGCGACGCTCACGCCGGCCGGGCTCGCGATGGTCGACGACCTGCGCCTGAGCGTCGCGCGGCTCGATGCGGCCGCGCACCGGGCGGGCGAGATCGGTGCGCAGCGCGCCGGGCGCCTGACCATCGGCTTCGTCAGCGCGGCGCTGTTCGACACGCTGCCGCGCGCGATCCGTGCGCTGCGCGAGAGTGCGCCCGACGTCGAGCTCGTGATGAGCGAGATGAGCAATGCCGAGCAGGCGATCGCACTCGAACGCGGCGAGATCGACATCGGGCTGCTGCATACGCCGGTCGCGGTCAACGGCCGGATGCGCGAAAAGCTGATCCGGCGCGACCCGCTCGTCGCGGTGCTGCCGAAGGAGTTCCCGCGCCTGCCCGACGGCACGGTCACGCTGGCCGATCTCGCCGCGGCCGGCCTCGTGTGGTTTCCGCACGATCAGCTGCCGCTGATCCGCGCCGGTATCCTCAGCGCGTTCCGCCAGGCCGGGCATCCGGTGGACATCGTGCTCGACGTGAACCGCACGCTGACCGTCGTCGCATGCGTCGCCGCCGGGTGCGGCGTGTCGCTGCTGCCGCGCTCGATCCACGCGTTCGCGTTCGACGGGGTTGCCTACAGCCCGATCCGCGACGGCGCCGCGCTGCCGAATTTCGAACTGAGCGCGATCTGGCCCGCACGGTCGCGCCCCACGCTCGCGGACCGCTTCGCCGCGCTGCTGCCGTCGGCCGATCCGCGCGCCTGAACACACCGCCGGCCGGCGCGATCGCGTGCGCGCGGCGTACCTGCCGGGTATGGCCGTTGCCCCGCGCCAACCCGGCAACGGTTGCCTTGCGGCCCGCAACCGCAGCCCCAGCGAGTCCGGCGCGGTTCAGCGCCGCATCGCACCGGCTGTGCAGTGCGAATGCAGACTTGTGTCGACGTCGTCGAGCAACGGGAACGATCGAGACGCCGGACGCGCGTGCGCCAGCAGCACGCGGCGCCGGGCATCCTCTTGGAATCCCGGCGTGCAGTCACGCGTTGGCGAAACGCGTGTCACGGCGTGTCGAGCACGCCTGCCTGCGAAAACAACACCGGCTTGCCACGCGCATCGATCAGCGCAGCGGTAAGCGTCGCGCGATCCGCGCGCTGCGCGACGCCGAGCGTGCCGCCTGCCACGCGCTGCGCGAACGTCAGCCCATCGAGGCCGACGCCGACCAGCCCGCCGCCGGTGGCGACGAGATCGGTGATCGAGCTGCGCGTGCCGGTGTTCAGCGCGGCCCACGTCGTGCCGCCGTCGCGGCTTTCGAACAGGCTGCCGAGCAGCCCGCCGACCACGATCCGGCCATCGGGCATTGCGACGCCCGACCACAACGTGCCCTTGCCGCCCGTCGGCAGATAGGTCCAGTTCGCGCCGCCGTCGGCCGACTTGAGCACCATCCCCTGTTCGGACACGATGTAGAGCGCGTGCGTAGAGTCTGCGAACACGTGATAGAGATTGCGGTCGGCCTTGCCGCCGCCCGGCGGCTTCGGCAGCGTCGTACGCGCCCACGTCTTGCCGCCGTCGTGCGTCTGCAGCATCAGCGACCACAGGCCGACCGCAATGCCGTCCTGCGCATTCGTGAACAGCACCGAGAACAGCGGCTGGTCGACCGACGTATCGAGCCGCTGCGTGACCCATGTATCGCCGCCGTCGTCGGTCGCGAGAATTGCGCCCCACTGGCCGACGGCCCAGCCGTGCTGCGCGTCCGCGAACGACACGGCCGACAGCGTCGCCGACACCGGCACGCGCCGCGCCTGCCGCCAGGTCTTGCCGTCGTCGTCGGACAGCAGCACGATGCCGTGCTCGCCGACCGCGACGATCCGCGAGCCGGCGCGGGTGGCGTCCATCAGCATCATGTGCGTCGGCGCGGTCCACGCGTGTGCGGGCTTCGCGGCCCAGGCCGCAACCGTTCCGTCCGGCGGTTGCGCGAAGGCCGTCGCGGCAGCGCAGAGCGCGGTACAGGCAACGAGCGTCTTGATCATCGATTGACCTCTGTAGTGGTATGCGCGGGCATCAGTGGCTGAACAGGCCCGGCGCGCGGGCCGGCTTGCGGCGCGGGAACCCGCGTTCCAGCAGCGACGCGAGCGCAGGCAACGCCGTCATCGCCATCACGAGGTTCACCACGAACATGAACGCGAGCAGCTTGCCCATGTCGGCCTGGAACTTGAGCGCCGAGAAGCTCCATGTCGCGACACCGATCGCCAGCGTGATGGCCGTAAAGATCGTCGCCACGCCCACTTCGAGCATCGCGTGCTGCACGGCCTTCACGATGTCCTGCCCGCCCGCCAGATGCACCTGCAGCCGGTTGTAGATGTAGAACGCGTAGTCGACGCCGATACCCACGGCCAGCACCATCACCGGCAACGTCGCAACCGTCAGCCCGATCTGCAGCGCCTTCATGAACCAGTAGCCGATGAAGGTCGCGACCGACAGCGGCACGCAGCACGCGAGCATCGCGCGCCAGTCGCGGTATGCGAGGAACACGAGGATCAGGATCGCCGCGTACACGTAGAGCATCATCGGCAGTTCGCTCTTCTCGACTTCGTCGTTGGTCGCGGCGAGCACGCCCGCGTTACCCGCGGCCAGCCGCACCGTCATGCCCGGGAACGGATGCGACGCGCGGTATTGCTTCACGTCGTCGAGAATCCGGTTGATCGTCGTCGCCTTGTGATCGGTCAGGAACAGGTGAACGGCCGTCATGCTGCAATCGGCCTTCATGAACCCCTTCGCGCGCCCGACGTCGACCGACACCGCGCCGTAGTTCTCGGCATCGATCGGCACGACCTTCATCTTCGGGAAATCCTCGTTGTAGCCCTGGTTGTACGCGCGCAGCATCGACGAGTACGACTGCACCGATACGACGCCCGGTTCGGTGCGCATTGCGGCCGAGAAGTCGTCTTCGTACAGGCCGGCCGCCGCGTTGTCGCAAGCCTTGCCGTTCGACTCGATTGCAACCGTCAGCCAGTCGAGCCCCATGTCGTAGTTGCCGGCGATCGACGTCGCGTCACGGTTGAAACGCGCATCCGCGCGCAATTCCGGCGCGCCCGGCTGCAGTGTGCCGATCACGCGGTCGCGGCTTTGCCACGCGGCGAGCGCGAAGATCGCCACCGTCAGCGCGACCGTGACGCTCGCATACTTCGGCTCGGCCACGCGGGCCAGCACGCGCAGCGGCTTCGCACGCTGCTGCGCGCGCTTCAGCGAGTTGTCCGCGTAGGCTTTCGTGAAGTTGAAGCAGGACGCCGCGACCGGCAGCAGGATCAGGTTCGTGACGATCTTGTACGCGACGCCGAGCGACGCGGTGATCGCCAGCTCGCGCACCATCGGGATCGGGATCAGCAGCAGCGTGATGAACGATACGAACGCGGTAATGAGCGCGAGCACACCCGGGATCAGCAGGCCGCTGAAGCTGTGGCGCGCCGCATCGAACGAACTCTGCCCGTGCGCGATTTCGCGCACGATGAAGTTCACCTGCTGCACGCCGTGCGACACGCCGATCGCGAACACGAGGAACGGCACCAGCACCGCCAGCGGATCGAGCCCGAAGCCGAGCAGCTTCAGCGTGCCGAACTGCCACACGAGCGACGTCAGCGAGCACGCGATCAGCAGCACCGTGAAGCGCACCGAATGGCAGTACCAGTACACCGCGAGCGTGGTCAGCAGCAGCGCGACCGCGCAGAAGCCGAGCACGGCCGTCGCGCCGTCGGCGATATCGCCGATCTGCTTCGCGAAGCCGATGATCTGGATGTCGTAGCCGGCGTCCTCGAACGGCTTGCGGATCCTGCTTTCGAGCAGGTGATTGAATGCGACGTAGTCGAGCACCTTGCCGGCGCTGTCGCGCTCGTTCAGCTCGGCCGTGATCATTGCGCTGTCCTCGCCGTGCGACACGAGCGTGCCGACGTAGCCGCCGAGCGTCGTCGCGCGGCGAATGCCCTGCACGCGCTCCGGCGTCAACTGGCCGGGCGTGACCGTGCCGGGAATGATCGGCTCCGCGCGAAACCCTTCGTCGGTCACTTCATTCACGAACGCGTTCGGCGTCCACAACGAGCGCACGCCGATCCGGTCGACGTTCGGCAGATACGTAACGGCCTGCGTGACGTCGTACAGCCGCGTCAAACCTTCCTTCGACCAGATCGAGCCGTGCTTCGCGCGCACGACCACGGTGATGCGGTTCGCGCCGAGCAGGTCGTTGCGGTACTGCTGGAACGTGCGGATGTATTCATGCCCGATCGGCATCTGCTTTTCGAAGCCGGCATCCATGCGCAACTGCACGGCGAACACGGCCATCGCAACGGTGAACAACGCGATCGCCGCGAGCACGAGCGCGCGATGACCGAAGAAAAGCCTTTCCAGGCGACTGACCAGACGATTGAGCACGACCTTACCCCTTCATGTATTGCGACGGCGCACGATGCGCGCCGCCTGCCACCCGTCACCGTCAGAAATTCCGCGTGACGAACATCCCGACGAAATTGCGGTCCGCGTACGGCTGACCCACCGTGTTGTGGCCGCCCCAGAACGCGGTGAAGTTGATGCCGGCCTGCCAGGTCGGCGGATTCTGGTTGAACAGCACGTAGACGTTCACCGACTTCGCGCCCTGCAGGTAATTCGCGGTGAAGGTCGGCGTGTAGCCGTACAGGCCATCGGAGAACGTCACGCCGGGCGTGACCTGCCAGCCGTGGATCAGCGAGCCGTCGTAGGTCCAGTTGAAATCGATCGTCGCGCCCACCGAGCTCGCGGTGCCCTGCGCCATCGCGATCGGATAGCCGAGCCCCGAGCCGTTGTTCAGCCACGGCGCATAGCCGGCCTGCGGCGCCTGCGTGACGGTCTGCCCGCCGACGGTCCGCGTGACGCCGCTGGAACTCAGCCCCGGGTAGTAGATCCACGTGAGTTCCCAGGTCAGCGCGGCGGAATCGGCGCCGAGCAGCTTCAGGAACGGGTATTCGCTGCGCGTGAGCGCCAGCAGCCCGTTGAGGTCGTACTGGAATTTCTTCTTGTCGACCCATTGCTGGCAGTCGATGCCCGCCACGCCGTTCGTGATCGCATCGAGCGGGCCGCCGGGCCCGTAGCAGCCCGACAGCGCGACCGCATCGCGCGGCCGGTACGACAGCTCGGTGCCGATCGCCCACGGGCCGACGCCGAAGTTCGCGCTCGCGCCGAACAGCTGCCGGCTGCCGAGATAGGACGCCTGAATGCCGCCGTTCGCGAGCGCGGTCAGCACCGGCGACTTGTCCGTATAGTTTTCGTAGTAGAGCGCGAAGTTCGCATCGAACGAGCGCGGCGAGAAGTTGAACTTCACGCCGAACTGCGGCCGGTACTTCGCCGGCAGCGTGGTCGTGAGCGGCAAGCCGACGTCGTTGAACGGTGGCCCCGCGTACGTGCCGTTCACGAGCCCGTTCTTGATCGCGTTCAGCGTGTCCTGATTGCCCGCGGCGTTCGCGCCGCCGATCGCATTCGCGATCGTGCCCGCGCTCGGGCCCGCGACGTTCGGGTTGGTCGTGTTGACCGTGTACGGTTCGGCGCCGCGCCCGACGATATTCGACGTCGACCAGTACGAGCCGACCGGCGGGTAGCGGTTGCCGTTCCACTGGAACTGGTAGTACGCCTCGGTGCTGAACCCGTGCGACAGGTCGGCCGCGAAGCTTGCCATCGGCGCGGGCAACAGCGCCTGCTTGAGTTGCGAGCCGGGGATCAGCAGCTTCTGCACGTCGATCGAGTTGGTCGCGTTGATGCCGCTCTGCGCGAACATGCTCTCGCCCCAGTTGATCACCTGATTGCCGACCCGCACGTGCGCATTGCGCCCGCCGATCGTGAAATCCTTCTCGCCCCACAGATCGAGCAGTTGCGCGTTGTACACGACCTGTGCGGCCGCCGTGCTCGACAACGGTGTGCGGTTCGTATTGCCGGCAAGGAAATCGTACATGCCAGTGCCGCGCACCATGAACTTCAGCCCTTCACTCGGCATCTTCAGCAGCAGCTCGCTGGTCGCGCTGACATAGGTGCTGAACGGCTGGCCCTTGCGGTAGTTCAGGTCACCGTTGTCGCCAAAGCCCCATTGATTCGTATTCGCGCCCGCGCCGCAGCCGAACGCGTTCGGATCACCGGTGAGCGAACAGCTCGGGTTCTTGGTCCGGATACCGGCGCCGGCCGTCAGGTTCGTGACCCACGAACCTTGCAGGTCGCCACCCGCGGACGTGAACTGGTAGCCGAATGCACTCGTGGCCGTCGCGCTCATCACGGCGAGCGAAATTGCAGTACGCCTAATCATTATTCTTGGTTTCATGACCTGCCTCCTCCCCTTGTCGACGCCGGCGCGCGTCGCACGCGCGCCGGTTCTTCACGCTACGCGGTGCGCGTCACCGTTCGCTGACCGAGCGCAGCGATTCCGCCGTGTAGAAGTCCGGCTTGAAACGCGGATCGTTCGCGCGTTCGTAGTAGCGGATGTCCTTGCCCTGCCCGATCGACGAGCCGTCGAACACGTAGCGGCCGTTGTTCAGGTCGTACTGGACGAACGGCTGGTTGTCGCACGCGCCGCCCAGTTCGAACACCGGGATCGGATAGCTCTCGCGCACTTTCCAGAGCTTGCCCTGTGCGTCGTAGTCCTCGGCAGTCAGCGCAAGCCAGCTGTCCTCGTCGAGATAGAAGGTCTTCTTCGACGCGACGTGCCGCGCGCTCGGCTTGAGCGTCGCCTCGACGACCCACACGCGGTGCACTTCATAGCGGCGGTGGTCGGCGGAAATGCCGTTCGGGGTCGCGACGTCATGCAGCTTGCTCTTGTACGTGTACAGGCCGAACGCGTTGTACGGCACGATCATTTCCTTCTTGCCGACCAGCTTCCAGTCGAAGCGGTCGAGCGACCCGTTGAACATGTTCGAGTCGTCGATCAGATACTGATTCTCGAAGCCGATCAGCGGCGCATCGTGCGTATAGGCCGGCATGCGTCGCACGCGGCGCTGGCCCGGGAAGTAGTAGTACGTCTCCGAATCCTTGTCGTAGTACTGGCGCTGCACGAACGACTGTCCGGCGAGCGCGGCCGGCGAATTGATCGAGAAGTAGACGGCCATGTTCATCTGGTCGACGTCCTGCGGCGATGTCTTGCCGAGCCGGCCGGCCGGCAGGTACTCGGCCTGCGGGCCGATCCCGTCGATCCAGTCGCTGCTGCCCGGGCGCGGCGAGATGACGGTCGCGATCGGCGACCATTCGATCCCTTCGCCGCGATACCGCGTCTCGTAGTTCAGCATCGCCTCGGCGCCATTCTTCGGCTGCGGGAACGGTACGCCGGGCAGCGCGGCCGACTGCAGCGACTGGCCGTTCGCGGCCGGCTTCGCTGCCGTCAGGTTCGCTTTCGAGTTCTGCTCGGCCACGTCGGGCAACTGGCATTCGCGGTGCGACGGATAGACGTCCATCCGATAGCCCTTCAGTTGCCTGATCAGCTGTATCTGGCCGGGCGACAGCTTGTCCGCGTATTTGTCGAGGTTCGCTGCGTCGATCGAGTACAGCGGCTGCTCGTTGCGGTGCTTCCAGAAATCGCCGCGGACTTTCCCGTACTCCCAGCCCGCTTGCGGCGCCTGCCGGCCGGCAAACGCCGGCACGAGTCCGTCCTTGCTCGGCCCGCGCTCCGCGCCGGTCGCCGTGAGGTCCTCGGCCGCCGCACTGCCGGTGGCCAGCAACAGCGCCGCCGCGACGGCGCTCAACGTTCCGATTGCATGCTTCCTGTTCATGGTTCTCGCTCCAAATCCCGCTCCGTTTGCCGGCAGCCGCCGGGCAACGCGAAGCTGTCTCCACCATCGGCTCGATGGCGCGTCCTGTGAGGGCCGGCGGCGGCCCGCGTGTCGAATGTCGGCGCACACGTTCAGGCGGCAGATCGTCGGCGCGCGATCGATGCGCCGGCCCCGCGCCGGAAGGTGCAACGGGTCACGTCCGGGGTTTGCGATCTCGGCATCTTCGCCACCCCGTAACTATGTCATATGACCTAGTTAGCGTTATACGCATGGCAATTTTCGGTCACAAGTCGGGTGAAACCCTCGCATGCGACGGGACTGTATCGCGTTGTTCAGGCAAGACGATTCATGCGCTTTCTGCGTACTTATCAAGTATTTTTGCGGTCATGTGTCGCGCCTCGACAAGTCGGCACTCGCCTTCGGCACGCGCGAAGGGTTCGGGTCGTTACCCGCCAGGCATCGGAAGATAGGTTGATCGACCTGTTTTTGGACGTCGCGTAAAGTCAAGTTGCGGCGACGGTGCCGCAGCGGGGGAAGCAACGCGTGGCGCGCCAACCTGATAAGGCCGCGAACACGCGTAGAATCTCGCACACCGGTATCTGGACCGGACCGGCACAAGGGGCCGCAGCCGGCGTTCGTCACGTCGGCCGGCAGACGGGAAAAGCTTGCCCGGCTTGAGACACTAGGTCGAATAACCTACAATCCACCTTACACATCTGCAAGCCCGGGCATGTGTTGCCCGCAGGAGGAGAAACTTCGATGGAACCGAAAGCGACGAGCCCTGACGACATTCGCGCAGAACCTGCGTCGCCCCGTCGATCGGAACCCGCGTCGGACGCCAGGGCAAGCGACAGCCCACGTGCGTTGACCCAGCGCGGCCGCCATACGGTCGGCCGCATTCTCGAGAGCGCAATCGAGATCTTCGTCGTCGACGGCTACGGCGGCCTGACGATGCGCAAGGTCGCGACCGGTGCGGGGCTCGCGCTGTCGAACCTGCAGCATTACTTTCCTTCGCGCGAGGATCTCTACGCGGCGATCATCAGCGAAACCATCTCCGAGTATTCGCGGAACTACGACAGCGTACGGACCGACGAAACGCTGTCGCCCGCCGCACGGCTGGAGAAGGTGGTCCGGATGCTGATCGAGGATGCGAAGCTGCCGCGCACGCAAAGCCTGTTCGTGAACATCTGGGCGCTTGCACATGCGCACGAGTTCGCGCGGCAGGCCATGGAAGACGCGTACCTGTTCCAGCGCCAGATGATTGCCGGCTTCGTGACGGCGGTGAACCCCGCTTTGACGCCGCAGCAACTCGCGCGCCGGTCGGCGCTGATCACCGCGCAGATCGAAGGGCTGAGTGTCTTGATCCCGCAGCGCAACCGCTTCCCGTCCGATATCAAGGGCATGGAAGACGAAGCCGTGAAGGCCGTGCTCGCCGTGGCGTCGTTGCCGGGCTGAACGCCGGCAACGGACTGCCCCCACGGCAAACAGGCACGCCGGCGCGCGCGTGCGCCGCGTGGCGTTTCGAATTCGCGTCGAAGCACGGATCGTCGGCGAGCGCGGGTTGCCGCAACACCTGTTCGCAGAACAACTTCCGTTCACGCTCGTTCTGCAGCCCGAGCATCACGGTCTTGCCGCCGCCGGCCGGGAACGGTCCGTACGGGCAGATCGTCGCGTGCGATGCGCCCGACGGCGCAGGCGCGCTTTGCCCGTCGATCGCGTAGTAGAGCCGATAACCCATCCACGCGACCATGCTCTCCGGCATCGACATGTCGATCCGGCATCCTGTACCGGTGCGGCCGCGCATCGGCAGCGCGCTCGGGATGTTCGTATGCACGTACATGCCGGCCGCGATGTCCGCGATCGAGCAGCCGGCCTTCGCCGGTTGTCCCGGCGAACCCGTGATCGACAGGCAGCCGGCCTCGCTCTGGATCAGCAGGTCGTAGGCCTTGCGGTCGCGATACGGACCTTCGTCGCCATAGCCTGAGAGATCGCAGGCGATCAGGTGCGGATGCGTGTCCTTCAGCGCGTCGTCGCCGAGCCCGAGACGCTCGGCCGCACCGGCGCGAGGTTCTGCACGAGCACGTGGGCATCCACGCATGGCACGCGCCGGAATTACCGCCCGAGCGATTGATCTCCTCCATGATGATCGAAGCCTCGGTGAGCCGGATGCCCAAACCGCCGTATTCCTGCGGAATCAGCGCGGCCAGCCAGCCGGCGTTCGTCAGTGCCATCGACGAACGCATCGGGATAACTGCGCGCGCCGTCGATCTTGCGGAAATACTCGCCGGAACAATGGCAGCACAGGTCACGCACCGCTTTGCGAACGCCCTGATACGGGTCGTGCCACGTCGTCTGCCTGTCCGTCGTCGTCGATGAGTGAACGGAAGCGCGTTACGCGAGGGTTGCGGTGGCCTGCATCGTCAGCCAGCCGTCGCGATCCTTCGCCCACAGCTCGATCGTGCAACCGTCGTCCGACGGCTTGCCGCACAGCGTGAACGGCTCCGAGTCGAAGGTCGGACGCACCGCGCGGAACGCGAAGCTCGCGAGCGTCGCGTCGGGCCGTTCGCGGTGCACGAGATCGGCCAGCAGCGTCGCGATCAGCGGGCCGTGCACGACGAGCCCCGGATAGCCTTCTTCCTGCGTCACGTAGCTGCGGTCGTAGTGGATGCGGTGGCCGTTGAAGGTCAGCGCCGAATAGCGGAACAGCATCACGGCGTCGGCCGTGACGGTGCGCGCCCACGTCTCGCCCGTGGGCGCCGCGACCGGCTTCGGTGCGGGCACGCCCGGCTGCGGCGCGTCGCGATAGACGATGTCGTGCTCTTCCTCGACGCACAGCGCACCGCCGGATTCGATCCGGTGCTGCACCGTCACGAACACGAGCCGGCCGCTGCGGCCCGTCTTGTCCTCGAGGTTCGCGATCGTCGATTCGCGCGTTGCGCGCTGCCCCGCGCGCAACGGCGCATGGAACGTCAGGCGCCCGCCGGCCCACATGCGGCGCGGCAACGGCACGGGCGGCAGGAAGCCGCCGCGCTTCGGGTGGCCGTCGGGGCCGACTTCGGCCAGCGGCGCGACCGGCAGGAAGTAGAGCCAGTGCCACATCGGCGGCACGACGTCGCCGGGTGGCGGGCGGTCGAGCGTAGCGGCCAGCGCGTTCAGCGGGAACGCAGTGATGTCGTCGCCGAGCGTTTCGGTCTTGCCGAGCCACGCGTCGAGCGACGCGGGGGCGGCAGGCTGCGGGGATGAGGTCGACATGGGCGGCGTCTCCGGTGCGCTTGCAATGACCCTAATATGCACGCCGCGCGCCGGTTCGAAAAGTCGGCTTTCGCGAACCGGGGCTTCTGATTTGGTTAACGCGCGGCCCTGCTCCGTCCTGCGGGACGGTTCTCGTCTGACTATTCAGTCTAATCGCCGCGGCCGCTGCGCGCTGCTCCGGGCCGCCAACCTTACAGCTTGACCACCGCCGGCACGCCGCCTAAATTGCTTCAGACGGACCGGCCGCGCCCCGAGCGACATGTCATCCGGGTGACAAAAAACGATAGTTTGCTATCGAATATTTTTGCCCCTATCATCTCGCCCATGACCAATCTGCACGATCTCCGCCTCGCCGTCAGCAGCCTGCTCGTGATGTCCGCGCGCAAGTGGCGCCGCACCAGTGACGGCGTGCTGAACGCGTACAACGTGTCCGAAGCCTGCGCGACGCCGCTCCTGATCGCCGGGCGTCTCGGCGAAGGCGTGCGGCAAGGCACGCTCGCCGAACACGTCGGCATCGAAGGGCCGTCGCTCGTGCGCCTGCTCGACCAGCTGTGCGCGGCCGGCCTCGCGCGCCGCGACGAGGATCCGCACGACCGCCGCGCGAAGACGATCTCGCTGACGGCCGCCGGCCGCGCGGTCACCGCGAAGATGGAGGAAGACCTGCGCGCGCTGCGCGCCCAGGTCCTCAAGGGCGTCTCGCGCGCCGATCTCGAAACGACGCTGCGCGTGCTCGATGCGTTCAATGCATCCGAGTCGCACTCGCCCGCCGCGCGTCCCTCCCACGCCGACGACACCGCGTCATGACTTATCCGAGCCTTCGCGACTGGCTGTTCTCCGGCAAGACGTTCGCCGCGTCGATGCTGGCGCTGTACCTCGGCCTGTATTTCCAGCTGCCGCGCCCGTACTGGGCGATGGCGAGCGTCTACATCGTGTCGAACCCGTTCGTCGGCGCGACGCGTTCGAAGGCGCTGTACCGCGCGCTCGGCACCGCGCTCGGCGCGGCCGCCGCGATCTTCTTCGTGCCGCCGTTCGTCGAGACACCGCTCCTGTTCAGCATCATCGTCGCGACCTGGTGCGGCACGCTGCTCTACCTCGCGATCTCCGACCGCACCGCGCGCAGCTACGTGTTCATGCTCGCCGGCTACACGATGCCCCTGATCGCGCTGCCGACCGTGACCGATCCATCCACCGTGTTCGACGTCGCGATCGCGCGGACCGAGGAAATCGTGCTCGGCATCGTGTGCGCGAGCGTGGTCGGCAGCGCGGTATTCCCGAACCGGCTTGCGCCGACGCTGATCGAGCGCACCGATGCATGGTTCAAGGACGCCGCGTTCTACGGCCGCGAGACGCTGTCCGGGCACCTCGCCGGCAAGGCGCTGTCCGCGTGCCGGCAGCGGCTCGCGGCGACGATCACCGGCCTCGAGTTCCTGCTGAGCCAGTTGAGCTACGACCATGCGCACCCGCGCATCCTCGCACGCGCACAGGCGCTCGCGGGCCGGATGCAGCTGTTCCTGCCGCTGATGTCGTCGCTCGCCGATCCGCTGATCGCGCTGATGCGCGACCTGCACGTGCGCCCACCCGCGCTCGACGCCCTGCTGGCCGACGCCGCGAAGTGGTTCGACGCGCCGCTGCCGGCCGTGAAAGCCGGCACCGACGGCGACATGGCCCACGATCCGGTCGCGGACAACCTGCGCGCACGCATCGCCGCGCTGCAGCCGCCCGACAGTGCGCTCGCGAGCTGGGATGGCGCGCTGATGTCGAACGCGCTGTGGCGACTGCGCCAGGTCATCGACATCTGGCAGGACTGCCGCTCGTTGCGCGCACTGATCGCGAACGAAGCGGGCGTGTGGCAGCCGCGCTACCGGCACTGGCGGCTCGGCGGCACCGAGCGCTTCTTCGATCGCGGGATGATGCTGTTCTCGACGCTGACCGTCGTGCTCGCGATCGTGTTCGCGTGCTGGCTGTGGATCTCGTCCGGCTGGCACGACGGCGCGGCGGCCGTCACGCTCGTCGCCGTGTCGTGCAGCTTCTTCGCCGCGCTCGACGAGCCCGCGCCGCTGGTGTTCAAGTTTTTCCTGTCGACCGCCGCGAGCGTCGTGTTCGCCGGGCTCTACCTGTTCGTCGTGCTGCCGCACGTGCACGATTTCGCGATGCTCGTGCTGATATTCGCCGGTCCGTTCATCCTGATCGGCACGCTGCTGCCGCGCCCGCAGTTCAACATGGTGACGATGCTCGTCGCGGTGAACACGGCGACCTTCATCAGCATCCAGAGCGCGTACGAGGCAGATTTCTTCGTGTTCCTGAACAGCAATCTCGCGGGTGTCGCCGGACTGCTGTTCGCATACGTCTGGACCCGGGCGACCCGGCCGTTCGGCGCGGAGCTCGCCGTGCGGCGCCTGCTGCGCTCGGGCTGGGAGGACGTCGCACGCTCCGCGTCGACGCAGCCGCTCGACGACCAGCGCAACCACGCATCGCGGATGCTCGACCGCGTCACCCAGCTGCTGCCACGCCTCGGCGCGTCCGACGACCACCGCCACCCGTCGATCGAAAGCTTCCGTGACCTGCGCATCGCGCTGAATGCGCTCGACCTGCGCCGCTCGCGCCGCCGGCTGTCGGGCGACGTGCCCGACGCGATCGACCGCGTGCTGGCCGGCGTCACCGATCACTACACGCGCTGCGCGGCCGCGAACGCGCGCCAGCCGGCGCCGCCCGCGCTGCTCGCGACGATCGACGACGCGCTGCACCGCGTGGCCGGCCGCAATCTGCCGGGCGCCGCGCCGGCCGACGGCGCGGCCGCGCCTGCCACGCCCGCTGCACCGGCCACGCCCGCGACGCACCGCCGGCTGCGCGACACGCTGCACGCGCTCGTCGGCCTGCGCCTGTCGCTGTATCCGGCTGCAGCCGGGCAAGCGCCGCAGGCGCCGGACGGAGCGCACGCATGATCCCGCTTTCCACCCTGTCCTTCCCAACGCGACCATGATCGGCGAAATCGACATCTTCGGCGTGTTCGTGCCGGCTCCGCTCGTGCTGATGCTGATCGCCTACCTGATCAACATCGTCGTGCGCGCGGTGCTCGAACGCGTCGGCTTCTACCGCCTCGTCTGGCACCGTTCGATCTTCGACCTCGGCATCTACGTGTTCGTACTTGCCGCCGTCGTGATCGCTTCCCACCATCTCGTGGCTACCTAACGTGAAAAAAAACTGGCTCTCGGCAGGGCAAATCCTGCTCACCCTGATCGTCGTCGTCGTAGCCGGCCTCGTGCTGTGGCGGATCATCAATTACTACATGTTCTCGCCGTGGACGCGCGACGGACACGTGCGCGCCGACGTGATCCAGGTCGCACCGGACGTGTCGGGCCTCATCACGTCGGTACAGATCGCCGACAACCAGGAGGTCAAGCGCGGCCAGGTGCTGTTCGTGATCGACCAGGCGCGCTACGCGCTCGCGGAACGCCTCGCCGAAGCGACGCTCGCGCAGCGCCGCGCGACGCTGGCCCAGGCGAAGCGCGAATACGCGCGCAACCTGCAGCTCGGCAACCTGGTCGCGAGCGAACAGGTCGAGGAAAGCCGCACGCGCGTCGAACAGGGCGAGGCCAGTGTCGCCGATGCGCAGGTGTCGCTCGACACCGCGAAGCTGAACCTGCAGCGCACGACGATCGTGAGTCCCGTAGACGGCTACCTGAACGACCGCGCGCCACGCGTCGGCGAATACGTGCCGGCCGGCCGCGCAGTGCTGTCGGTGGTCGACCGCAACTCGTTCCGCGTCGACGGCTACTTCGAGGAAACCAAGCTGCGCGGCATCCATATCGGGCAGCCGGTGGACATCATCGTGATGGGCGAGCCGCATACGCTGCGCGGCCACGTGCAGAGCATCGTCGCCGCGATCGAGGATCGCGACCGCACGCAGGGCGCGAACCTGCTGCCGAACGTGAACCCGGCGTTCAGCTGGGTGCGTCTCGCGCAGCGCGTGCCGGTGCGCGTCGTGCTCGATGAAGTACCCGACGATTTCCGGATGATCGCGGGCCGCACCGCAACCGTGTCGATGCGCGGCGCCGACACGCGCCAGAACGACAACGCGAAGCCGGCTGCTGCCGGTTCGGCATCGGCGGCCTCCGGTGCGGCCGCCGGCGCGGCGGGAGCGTCGCAATGAACAAGCACGGTCTGCGCCTCGCGGCAGCGTTCGCGCCGCTTGCGCTCGCACTCGGCGCGTGCAAATCCGTCGGCCCCGACTACACGCTGCCACAGCAGGCGTACGTGAATGCGCCGCTCGCGAACCATGCGCTCGACGACGCGAACGGTACGCTGGTGTCGCGCGACGCGGTGCCCGGCAACTGGTGGCAACTGTATGACGACCCCGTGCTCGACGCGCTCGTGCGCGATGCGCTGAAGTCGAACACCGACCTGCGCGTCGCCGCGGCCAACCTCGCCCGCTCGCGCGCGGCGCTGGACGTCGCGAGCCAGCAGGGCGGGTTCTCGGGGGGCGCCGAAGCCGCCGTGCAGCGCGCGCAGGAATCGGCCGAGCAATACCTGCTCGAAAACAAGCTGCCCGTCGTCAACGAAGGCTCGGTCGGCATCAACGTGTCGTACGAAATCGACCTGTTCGGCAAGCTGCGGCGCGGCGTCGAAGCCGCACGCGCCGACAGCGACGCCGTAAAGGCGGCCGGCGACCTCGCGCGCATCACGGTTGTCGCCGACGTCGTGCGCGCGTACGTCGAA
Source organism: Burkholderia arboris (assembly GCF_038723655.1). Classification (NCBI taxonomy): domain Bacteria; kingdom Pseudomonadati; phylum Pseudomonadota; class Betaproteobacteria; order Burkholderiales; family Burkholderiaceae; genus Burkholderia; species Burkholderia arboris. The sequence goes on along the minus strand of NZ_CP109823.1, from coordinate 997,146 downwards.
TCGTGCTCGGCCGGCGATGAACTCGCCATCGCGAAGCAGTCGCTCGCGCTGCAGAAGCAGCGCGTCGCGCTGTCGCAGCGGTTGCGCGACGCCGGGCGCGGCAACCAGACCGACGTGACGCGCGGCGTGACGCAGGTCCGCACGCTCGCCGCCGACATCCCGCGCTTCGAAGGCCGCCGCAAGGTCGCGCAATACCAGCTCGCCGCGCTGCTCGCGCGCGCGCCGGCTGATTTGCCGAAGGCCGTCGCCGAATGCGAACGGCTGCCGACGCTGCGCCAGCCGATTCCGATCGGCGACGGCGCGGCGCTGCTGCGCCGCCGACCCGACGTGCGCGAAGCCGAGCGGCAGCTTGCCGCCTCGACCGCGCGCATCGGCGTGGCGACCGCCGCGCTGTACCCGTCGATCAGCATCGGTGCGTCGGCCGGCTCGGTCGGCGTCGCCGCCGACCTGTTCTCGTCCAACACGAACCGCTGGTCGTTCGGCCCGCTGATCAGCTGGTCGTTCCCCGTGAACGGCCAGCGTGCGCGCGTACGCGAGGCCGAGGCCGCGACGGGCGGCGCGCTCGCGCACTTCGACGGCGTCGTGCTGACTGCGCTGCGCGAAACGCAGTCGAGCCTCGCGACCTACGCGGCAGACGTGCAGCGCACGGATGCGTTGCGCACGGCGTATGAATCGGCACGCAATTCCGCCGACGAAACGCATCGTCTCTATGCGGCGGGCCGCGAATCGTTCATCTCCGATCTCGACGCGACGCGCACCCTCACGGGCGTGCGTTCGCAGGTCGCGGCTGCCGAAGGCCAGGTCGCGGCCGATCAGGTGCGGCTCTTCCTCGCACTCGGTGGCGGGTGGGATGGCGACGGCACAACGGCCGCACAGGATCGCGCCCCCGCCACAGCGCGTGCCGCCGCGACGCCCAACGGCAGCGAGTCGTCACGATAGCGTTATCACCTTAAGTACATAGCGCATGTGCGGCAAAATGCCCTGCAGCGGCAGGGTTTCCTGATTCGCACCATAGCATCCGGAAGGCGACGAACACCTGCGTTGACGGTAAACTGACCGATGCATTTCCATTCATCTGCAGTTGCCGATCCGGCAGCCGCATCCACTCGGAGAGTCATCATGCGAACCAGCGCCCGCAACCATTTCGCCGGCCAGGTCGGCGCCGTCAAGCCCGGTGCCGTCAACGACGAAATCACGCTCCGCACGCAGGACGGCCTCGACATCGTCGCCGTGATCACCCACGGCAGCGCAGCGTCGCTGGGCCTCGCGGCCGGCACGAAGGCGTTCGCGCTCGTCAAGGCGTCGTCGGTCATCGTGATGGTCGACGTCGACAGTAGCAAGGTATCGGCGCGCAACTGCGTCGCAGGCACCGTCGCGTCGGTCACGAAGGGCGCGATCAATGCGGAGGTCGTGATCAAGGCGGCAGGCGGCGCCGAGATCGTCGCGATCGTCACCAACGACAGCGTCGATCGTCTCGGCCTCGCGAGCGGCACGGCGGCATCCGCAATCTTCAAGGCGTCGAGCGTGATCGTCGGCGTCGAGTGATCGCGTGACGATCGCGATGGCGGACCGTCGTGCGCCGCGCAGGCATGCGGCCGGGTCGTCGTCCGGATGCGCGCGATGACGGCCCCGTCCGGTCGCGCGCATGAACAGGCGTTGCAGTCGCTGCTGGCGGCAGCGGCTGGCGCCGGCACCGCCGATGCACGCCTGTTCGGCGCACTCGTTGCGGCACGCGCGTGCCGCAACGAACTCTCGCTGCTGGGCCTGTCTCCCGCCCGATTCGCCGGCCTGCTCGCCCGGCAATTTCCACACCTGCCCTCCACCGACTCCGCCGCATTCATGCCGACGGTCGCGCTGGCGCTGTTGCCCGCCAGCCACTCGGCATTCGTCGCGACGCTGCATGCGCGGCTGATGAACGACGCGAATCCCGCCGTCGCCGGCGACGATGCCGACTGCCTCGCCTCGATCATCGCGCATGCGTGCCTGCGCCCCGACCATCTGTGGCGCGATCTCGGGCTCGACGGGCGCGATGCGGTATCGGCGATGCTCGACCGCTTTTTCCCTGCGCTCGCCGCGCGCAACGTCACCCACTTGCGCTGGAAGAAATTCCTCGCACAGGAAGTGGCGGCATCGCTCGGCGTGCCACCCGGGCCCGCACCCGGATGTCCGGGCTGCGAGGATTTCGGCTTCTGCTTTCCTCAAGCGCGATAGCCACGGCGGCGGCCCGTGCGGCACGCCTGTTTCATCGCATCGCCAGCCAGACACCTGACCTTGAACGGCATTCAGGGGCCGGCCGCACACCCCATAAACGGCTACCCTGCGATGCGCATCATCCGCTCCGCATGGCGCCGTCAGTGCCGATGCCGGTGATGGATGTCCGGGAAATGCGCATGGCTGTGCGTGATCGGCAGATGCACGTGCGGATGCGTGTGCGGTTCGTCGCCGTCATACGGGAAGTCGTGCGCGTGCTGGTGATGTTCGTCGTGCCGATGCCGATGCGTATGCTCTAGCTGCTCGTGCGCATGCGTGTGTTCGTGCCGTTCGCGCACGTGCAGCCAGATGCCGAGCGCCATCAGCGCGGCGGCGATCCAGAACGTCGCGGGCGGCACTGCAGGCCAGATCAGCAGCGACAACACGACGCCGAACAGCGGCGCGATCGAGAAATACGCGCCGGTGCGTGCGCTGCCGAGATGACGCAGCGCGACGACGAACAGCACGAGGCTGATCCCGTAGCCGCCGAGCCCCGTCAGCATCGCCGCTGCGGTGACCGGTATCGCGGGCAGCGTTGCACCGGTCGCCAGCGCGATGCCGATATTCACGGGCCCCGCGATCAGCCCTTTCAGGCAAGCGATGACCATCGCGTCGTTCGCGGCAACCTTGCGGGTCAGGTTGTTGTCGATCGCCCAGCACAGGCATGCACCGACGATCAGCAGCGCACCGGCCGGCACGCCGGCCCCGCCCGGTGTCCGCGACAACAGCGTGCCGCCGGCGACGATCGCAACCATGCCGAGGAATATCTGCGTATCCACGTTTTCGCGAAACACGACCCATGCGATCACCGCCGTCAGCACGCCTTCGAGATTGAGCAGCAACGCACTCGTCGCCGCCGGCGTGCTCGACAGCCCGAGCATCAGCAAGGCAGGGCCGGCCACGCCCCCCGCCGCGATCGCGCCGGCCAGCCACGGCAGATCGGCGCGCTGCAGCGGCGCGGCATCCGCGGCCGGTGCGCGACGGTTACGCCATCCGCGAAGCAGGATCCCGATGCCGAGCCCGACGCCGCTGCCGAGATAGAAGAGGCCTGCGACCATGAACGGTGACATCGCGCCGATCAGCGCCTTGGCGAGCGGAGTCGCGGCACCGAACAGCGCGGCGGCGGCGAGCGCGACGAGAATCGCGGAATGTCTCGAATTCATGATCCGGTTTGAATTGACGTTGAAGAACTGGGCGGGGCTTCGGGGTGTGCCGGGGCCGGCCGCCCTTACCTTTCGGAATGCAAGCTGCATGCGTCATGCCGACCTGCTGGTGGCCGGACGACCCAGTCGAGATTATCGCGCGCCATCATGTCACGATGGTCGGGCGGGATCGCTCGCACGGCAATCGATGATTTCCGCTCAATAATTTCGGAAACCGAAACATATTGCTGAAGCCACGCTGTATTCAGGTATGCGAATCGTTCATGCGGACGCGGAAGAATCGAAACATCGTGCGTGCAGCGACGTTCGACGAACGTTCGTTGTCCGGTCGCGTGGTCTGTTTGACGTGGGAAGGGGGTACCGGCAAGTCAGGCGCCGGTGGAGGCGGTCCCGACCCGCCTCTGTCGAGGCAGGTCGGTTTGTCGTGCCATGCGCTGCATGTACGTGCCGCGCGGTTGACCGCAGCGCGGTACGGATTACTCGTTGCCGGCCGTCTGCTGTTCGACCTGCGGTGCGATGTCGGTTTGCACCTTCGCTTTCGCTTCGGCTTCCGCCGGTTGCGGCGCGGCCTCGGCCTGCTGCTCGGCCTGCTGCTCGGCCTGCTGCTCGGCCTGCTGCTCGGCCTGCTGCTCGGCCTGCTGCTCGGCCTGCTGCTCGGCCTGCTGCTCGGCCTGCTGCTCGGCCTGCTGCTCGGCCTGCTGCTCGGCCTGCTGCTCGGCCTTCGGCTGCTGCGGCGCACCCTTGGCTGCCTGTGCCGCGCCCTTGCCCGGACGGCGAGCCTTCAGGCGGCGCGCGCGCGCTGCATCGTCATGCGTCACGCGCCCTGCTTCGTTGCCCTGCAGGTCGACACGCACCGCGTCTTCGACGAGGCACGACCAGTAGCGGTTACCGCGGCACCACGTCGACATCGCTTCGCGCAGTTCGGCTTCGTTAAGGCCGACAGCCTGCGCTTCGCGTGCGAGATCGTCCCAGATGCCGACCTTGAGCGGCACTTTCGGGGCCGGATTCTTCGGGAATGCGCGCGGAAACTTCCGCTGCAGTTTGCCGATCGCGACGATAACCGGATCGACCGGCGCCGACGGCTTCGCCGAAGCGGGCTTCGCGCGATGCGGTGCCTTGGCACCGGCGCCCGCTTTGGCGCCAGCACCCGGCTTGGCGCCGCGAAGCGGCTGGTCGCCGGACTTCGGCTTCGTGCCGACATCCGTCGGTGCTGCCGGCCGCTTCGCGTTGCGCTCCTGTTTGGCCTTCGCTGCGAGCTGCGCCCGCAATTCGGCAAGTTGTTCAAAACCCATAAATTCAATCCACCAGGAATATAAGGTGTGGTTCGTGCGGCCATGCCGCGCGGCAAAAAAGCTTCGCCGCCATGCATGCGGCCCGTCTGCCGCCGATGCGGCGCGCTACGGGGCCGCATCGCGTACGCCACTCTGTTTTCAGGCACCCGGCCACGATGCCGGACAAGGCAGGAGTGGAAGTATACCGGTACGCGCGACGGCCGGTTGACTCGCCGGTCTGCATTGGCCGGATTCTGCATGCCGGAAATGCGTCCGTGCGGTCGTGTTGCGCATTATAGGGATCCGCTTCCGGATGTCACGCCGTTCGCTGCTGCCGCCGGAAATCGGGCCAGGCCCGGCGCCGGTCCGCCCGACGCCCGACGGGGGATCTTCGGCGCGACGGACGTCGGGCACCGTCGCAGCACGCGCATCGCGCCGAATCGACGCAACGTCGCGCGACAAGCCTGCCCGCCCTTCAATTGCACCGGCGCCGCTGCACGACTCGTTGCGTTCGCATCGATCGCGTGGCGGACGAAGATACCGGAAAGTGCGTAGTATGGCCGGATCGACATCGTCGGCAGCGTATCTCGCCTGTTTTACTGCACGCCCGGTCAGCCCGCGATTTCACGTTTGCCAGCGAAAAGAACCGGTTACACGAAACGGAGCGGATGCATGGATTCCCACGACAACACCCCGCACGGCGGCATCACGCGCGAGGAAATTCACCATCGGCAGATCGACATGCGCGGCTATCGCCGCAGCGACGGCCTGTTCGAAGTGACTGCCTGCCTCGCGGACCGCAAGACCAGCGATTTCACCCCCCCGGGTGGCACGCGGACGGTCGTGGCGCTGTCGCCAATCCACGATCTCGGCGTGACACTGGTCTTCGACGCCGACATGGTCGTCCGCACCGTCTCCACGTTCATCCGCTCGCATCCGTATGCTCAGTGCCCGGGCGGCGGCGATTCGCTGCAGGCGCTCGTCGGGCTGAGCATCGGCGCCGGCTGGAACAGCGAGGTTCGCAAGCGCCTGCCGTCCTGCGATACGTGCACGCACCTGAAGGAATTGCTCGGCCCGATCGCCACCACCGCCTATCAGACGATGGTCGGCATGCGGCGATCGTCGCTCGACTACCGCGACAGCGAAGGAAAACCGCTCAAGATCGACAGCTGCTACGCATACGGCGCGTCGCGCGATCTCGTGAAACGCCTTTGGCCCGAATACCACCGACCGTCGGCAACGGCGAAAGGCAGCTAGGGCTCCGGCGTCCGGCCGGTTCCGCGCTCGCAGACCGGTACGGCGCGAACAACCGCAGATCCACCTGCATCGCTTCGACTGGCCGCCGCGCCGGCCGTCAGAAAACGCCCAGCGCGAGGCCCGCTGCCAGGCCGGCACCCAGTTCGGCGCAGCGCGCAAGCGCGTCGCTGTCGATCGTCTTGGCCGCGAGGATCCGCTCGGGCGTCTGCGCATGCGTGCAGACGATCAGGCCAGGTGCCACGTTCTTCAGCCGCCATCCCGTCGCGATCCGGTCGATCTGGCGCAACGCGTTCTGCCCGTCGCTTCCCGCACAGATCATCGCCGCATACGGGCGGCCGCTCACGCGATCGAGCGCCGCGTAGTAGCAGCGATCGAAGAAGTCCTTCATCAACCCGGACATTGCCGCGAGATTTTCCGGCGTCGCAAACAGGTAGGCATCGGCGGTCAGCACGTCGTCTGCGCTCGTCGCGTCCGCACGCTGCAGCCTGACGTCGACGCCAGGCTGCTCGCGAGCCGCGCCGGCAGCCGCTTCGGCCATCTGTTGCGTGCCGCCGGTCATCGTGTGATAGACGATCAACAACGTTTTCATCGGTAGTCGCTCGCGTTCGGCTTCAGGTGCGCCGGCGGCATCGCCGGTTTCCACCCGATGGCCGGTCGTCACGTGTGAGGGTCATTTGGCGCTCGGTTGCCCGTCTGTCGATGCTGCGCGCGCATCGCAGCGACGTCGATTGGCGCATGCGTCCGGATGTGTCCGGGTACGCGGTTAATCCTGCGTGCAATGCGATGCGTCGCGGTCGTCGCCCGGTCGCGCGTAGTACGCGAGGAACATGTCCGCAGCCGATTCCGCAATTTTCTGCTGCTCCTGCGCGGTGAGCGGCGGTTGGCCCATCGTGATTTGCGGCCAGAACGCGAATGCCTTCACGACGCCATGCAACTGATGCGCGGCGAACACCGGATCGGTGACCGACAGACGGCCGGCCGCCGCGGCCGTACGTACCCAGACCGTGACGTCTTCCTCGCGCTCGCCGAGACGCTCGACCATGTCGCGCGCCCGTTCCGGGGAATGAATGGCTGCGCCGATCGCGACGCGCGCGAGCGCTAGAAATGCCTCGTCGTTCAGCAATCGCAATTTCCGGTCCAGCAGCCCGAGCAGCTGTTCGCGCAGCGACACGTCGGCGCGAAAGCTCGGCGAACTGCCGGTCCGGGTCGCATCCCACAGCTTGTTCAGGATCGCGGCGAACAGCGTCTCCTTGCCCGGAAAGTGGTTATAGACCGTGCGCTTCGACACGTCCGCGCGCGCCGCGATACGATCCATGCTGGTCGCATCGTAGCCCGCTGCGAGAAATTCCTCGATCGCCGCGTCGACGATGGCCGCGCGCTTTCGATCGGTCAGACGCTGAGGGGGAGTGCTGGTATCCATATGGAAATATTACACCGGGCAGTTTACTTATCCAAAAAATAAACTACACTGTTTAGTGTACTTTATTCTCCGGATGAACCGACATGGCATCGCCTCTCGTTTTGATTCACCGCATTCTGGGTTTTGCGGCCGCCCGGCGCGGCCGCACGCTGTCCGGCAGTTCGCCACAGCACAATGGCGAGCGCTTCGCCAATGTCGCACCGCGTCCCGCCGAAGGATTCGGCAAGACGCTGGGGATCGCCTGGAACATGCTGGTTAACAAGCCGCGCAATACCGTGCCCACCGGGGCGCTGCCCGTCGATTCGCTGACTCGCGCGGAACTCGACGCGGCCCCCGACCGCAGCCTGTACCGGCTCGGCCATTCGACGCTGCTGCTCAAGCTGCGCGGCGGATTCTGGCTGACGGATCCCGTGTTTGCCGAGCGTGCATCGCCGTTTCGGCGAGTCGGCCCCAAGCGCTTCCATGCGCCGCCGATCGCGCTGGAGGATCTTCCGCCGCTGCGCGGCGTGATCCTGTCGCACGATCACTACGATCACCTCGACCGCGACACGGTGCTCGCGCTTGCCGCCACCACCGACGTATTCGTGACCACGCTCGGCGTCGGCGATCGACTGATCGAATGGGGTATCGACGCAAGCAAAATTCGCCAGCTCGACTGGTGGCAGAGCATTGACGTCGCCGGCCTGACGCTGACCGCGACGCCCGCCCAGCACTTCTCCGGGCGCAGCCTGTTCGACGGTAACAGCACGCTGTGGGCGTCGTGGGTGATCGTCGACGACGACCGGCGCATATTCTTCAGCGGCGACACGGGTTACTTCGACGGATTCCGGGAGATCGGCGAGCGCCTGGGGCCGTTCGACATCACGCTGATCGAATCAGGCGCCTATGATGCGCAATGGCCGTATGTGCACATGCAGCCGGAAGAAACCGTACAGGCACACATCGATTTGCGCGGACGCTGGCTGATCCCGATTCACAACGGCACGTTCGATCTCGCGATGCATCGCTGGCAGGAGCCGTTCGAGCGCGTCACGGCGCTGGCGATCGTGCGCGGCGTCGAATTGTCGACACCCAGGATAGGCGAACGCGTCGATCTCGACGAACCGCATCGCGGCGAGCGGTGGTGGCGCACGGTCGACGAGCGCGCGGCAACCCCGGCAGCGAAATCGCGCCGCTGGCAGCTTTGCGCGTCGCAGGCAACGAAGTAGATTCGCCAACCGCTGCACGCGCCTTCCGGAAGTGTGGCGATGCCGCGGTTCCGGAAGGCGTTTTCGTTGCCTGAGCCCCAACACGTCGACGGCCAGCCCGTCGACCCGATTACCCGAGTAGAAAAGTCATGCATCCGGCACACGTCCGATACACCCCCGGGCAACGAGACGACGACGTCGCCATCGCTGCAATCAACCAGGCAGGCTACCGGCCGCCCCGCGTCAGTCGCGAAGGCGAGCTGCGGCAGACACTCGCCGAGCGCGTCGCAAAATGGACGGAGGGTGTCGACCACCTCGTCACGGCCATTCCCAATCTGAGCTTTCATCGACGGGAAGCACCGACGCAACCGATGGACTGCATGGTCGAGCCGAGCTTCGGCCTCGTCGTACAGGGCACGAAGCGCGTCATCCAGAGCGGCGATGCCTATATCTACGACACCAACCGCTTTCTGATCACGTCACTCGATCTGCCGGGTTCGACGCAGGTCATCGAAGCCAGCCGCGAAAAACCGTTCCTCGGGCTCGGCCTCAAGCTCGATTTTCGTGTCATGGCCGAACTGATGATGCAGGTCGCGCCGGATCACGACGATGCACCGGTCGGCCGCGGCCTCGTCGTCGGCGACATGACCGAACCGCTGTACGACGCGCTGAACCGGTTGCTGGCATTGCTCGACGACCCGAATGCCATTGCCGTTCTCGCACCGTATGTCGAGCGCGAAATCTACTATCGCCTGCTGACAAGCGACCAGGGCGCCCGCCTGCGTCAGATCGCATCCACCGGCAGCCAGTGCAACCGCGTGTCACGCGCGATCCAGTGGTTGCGTGCTCACTATGACGAGTCCTTGCGGGTCGATGATCTCGCGGCGCAGGTTCAGATGAGCAGTTCGACCTTCCATCACCACTTCCGCCAGCTCACCGGCATGAGTCCGCTGCAGTATCAGAAATGGATACGGCTCAACGAGGCGCGTCGACTGATGCTGTCCGAACGGCTCGATGCCGCGTCGGCGTCGTTCCGGGTCGGGTATGCAAGCCCGACCCAGTTCAACCGCGAATACAGTCGGTTGTTCGGCAATTCACCTCGGAGGGATATCGATAGCCTGCGAGGGGGAACGGACGTCGTTCTGTCGATCGCAGCCAGCTATTGATCGCGGAACGGCAGTGGAGGGGTGAAATGCCGGCTTTGCCGGGATCCGCAGCGAGGCGAAGTTGGCCTTGTCACATGCGTGATCGGTCCGATCCGGTCTAATTGACGCCATCAGATGCATACTTGTTGCCGGCCCGGGAGGGATGGGGCCGCGTCTGCCGGGGCTATCCCGGTTGAATGTTGAATGGCGCCGGATGCGCGTCGAGTTCGAGGCGAGCACTCGAGCTTGTGTGCCTCGAGCTGCTACAGATAGATCGCCTGATCCCGATGCTCTCGGAGTAGCCAGCGGCGTCACACCTCTCCAAAGATCACACCGATCCAGTTGCCCTGCTGCTTCCCTGGCGCAGATCCCCCAGACGGTCAGGTTCCCTCGACACTCCGCAGTTCAACGAATCAGGCGACTCGCACGTGCGTTGTCACGTGACAACTGGCGCTGAATATCGATACTTTAGGTGCCGGATATGAGGCTAGATCAGAACCGACGATGTACTGATTAGCAAACTGATCGGCACCTCCGTCTTACCACCGGCCTCAAATCGTTTCGAAAACCACGAATTACGTATCAAACACGACAAATCTCACTATTCGTGACTCAATTGCAGCTGGCGACACACGAAAAATCATGCGCCCCCAATTCCGCGAGCGATCTTGCCCATTTTGCGTGAAACAACTTGAAGAATATGGCGCAAGCCATTGCCGGACAAGGATTTCCGAGAATGCGCCATTTCTCGCAAATGTTTCACGACCTGACCCGTTTGAGTTGTCACACGACACTCGACGCGTGAATTTGCCTCCATCGTGGCTCATGTACGCCTTGGCAGCGCTGGCGGTTGCCGGGTTGTCCATCTACCCGTCCCGATACGCTCAATCGCCCCCTCCCCTACGGGCCGCCACGATTGGCAATGCAGGTTCTTGACATCTCTTTAAATGGGGTCACATCATGTCAGATCGTGGCTTGTCCTTTCTGGATGGCGCCAAGCGACTTGCAGCCGCGTCCCGGCACAAAAGCGTGAGCGCGCAGCGGCAGAGGCCCAGACAAACAGAACAACCATCCCGCGTCATCTCCGTCCAGGCGCACTTCTACATTGGCAGAGCGGATGTTTCATATCGCCTCATGGCTTGACCTTCAGAGATCCCACACTCCTGTTGTCACGTGACAACTGACTGAACGACTCGCACAACAAACGGCGTTGAACAGCAAATCGTCTACGCCAACTTGCATCCGAACATATCAACCGAAGCGCACTCAGGATTGCTCAACCGCGACAGATCTTGAGACCCATAGCGTTGTTACCGTCGAGCCGTGTTCCGAGCCGTTTGTCACGTGACAACTCTTCTCGGTACGCGTTTGGTCGTCGACCATATATCCGCCGTCGAAGTAATGCGCCCGCAACTCAGCTCTCGCCCCGATTAAAAACTTTTCCCTCAACGGAAATCACAAGCCGGAATCGCTTTCTAGCGATTGTCACGTAACAACCGCTCGCTTCGAGGACGCCTACAACATCAGCGAATCGGGTTAAGGCAAGGATCAGGGAGACAAAGACATGATGAGTTCATCAGCCTCAATGAGGCAGATTCGTCATTGACGTTTAAGTCAGTCGACTTTTCTTTAGCTGACGGTCTATTTTTCCCAGAGACACAGATGGAATTTTATTTTTCTAGACCGTTAATTTCGACTAGCGCGTTAGCCATTCGGCTTACTTGTCACGTGACAACCACGCCGATCATCAAAACTTCCATCATGTCGAAGACCTTTCTGGACATTTCGCCAATAACTGCATATATTACGCAAAACTCCGTGGAGGAATTTAATGGCTTTCAAGATCGCCGTCAGTAATCAAAAAGGTGGGACTGGAAAGACAACCATCTCCGTCAACATCGCTGCTGCGTTCGAAGCCGGCGGCAACAAGGTCGCGCTGATCGATGCCGACCCTCAAGGCACGTCCGTTCGTTGGGTCACGAGCGGTGAAAATACGCTGCCGATGACGGTCCTTTCGCTGGCGCCCGCCGGCCGCGGCATCGGCGGCGAGATCAAGAAGCAGGACGCGAACTTCGACGTGATCGTCGTGGACTGTCCCGGCAACCTCGAAGATCCGCGTATCGCATCCGTCCTCGAAGTGGCGGACTTCTGCCTGGTGCCGCTGTCGCCTTCGCCGGCCGACCTGTACAGCACCGTCGCGATGATCCGCATGATCGAGTCGATGCGCACCGTTCGAAACCCAAATCTTTCTTCCGCATTGATGCTGAATAGTGTTAATGGAAAAACTAAAATGCGTGAAGAAATTTTAAAAATTCTAAGAGCTGAAGAAATAGGGGAGCATCTGCTCGACAGCCAGATCGCGCAACGCGAGGTCTACCGTCAGACGTTCGCGCTCGGCACCACGATCCACCACCACAATCGATACCTGAAGGGCTTGAAGGAAGCCCGTGCAGAAATCGAGAAGCTGGTCACGGAAATGGCCCAATACATCGCGTCGACGCGCGCTACCGGAGCCGCCCATGGCTAAGGACACATCGAAAGACAAGAAGCCGACGGGCAACCTGCATCTCGCGGCCGGCCTGTTGCGCGGACTTGCGCAGGAAAATGCAGCACTCGAAACGCGGCTGCCCGAGCCGGCGGTCGCACCGGCTGCCGCCGTCGAAGCGGCGCCCGCCGGCACGACTGCTGCAGCCGCGCCCGCCGGTGCGGCCGATCTTGGCGCGCCGCAGAAGGTTCTGGTCAAGGACTGCATCCCGAACCCGTTCAACCCGCGCGTGTTCTACTCGGAGTCGAGCCTGCACGAGCTCGCACTGACGTTGAAACGGGAAGGGCAGATCGAGCCGATCAAGGTCACGCGGCTCCCGGAGTTTCCCGGCAAGCTCGTCGTGATCGACGGGCAACGCCGGCTGCGCGCAACGAGCATCAACGGCGACGAGACGATCAACGCCACGTTCCGTACGGACCACACCCCCGAGCAGCTCTACACGATCGCGTATCGGGCGAACCACGACCACGAACGCCAGACGATCTTCGACGATGCGGTAGCGTGGAAGCGCCTCCTCGACGAGAAGGTCTTTTCCGACCAGAACACGCTGGCGGAAAAAATCGGCAAGGACAAGGCATCGATCAGCAAGACGCTGTCGCTCAACGCGCTGCCGAACACGCTGCTGGAGCGGATGGCCAGCGCGAACGACGTGGTTGGCCTGCAGGCAGCGTACTTCCTGAAGCTGATCTTCGAGCGCCTGGGCGAGCCGACGGCCGACCGGCTGTTGACGGCCGTGATCGACCGGAAAAAATCGGTCCGCGACCTTGAGAATTTCCTGCGTGCGCAGAGCGACGGCAACAAGAAGGCGGGACGCACGCGCTACAGCGTTCGTCACGACTTTGCGCTCGAATCGCGGGCGATCGGTCAGTTGAAGACTTATCCGGACGGACGTCTGGATCTGCAGCTCAAGGGCGTCGACGCCTCCCACCAGGAAGCGCTCGCCGACAAGCTCAAGACCGTCATCGATGCGTACGTCGCGGATCTCGCGGCGGCCACGCCCAAGTAAGCACCGCAAACAAAAGGCCTCGCCTCCGTGTTGCGCCGCGAAGCCGGACCACCATCAAGTCCGGCAAACGACGCCCCCGGCTGCGAGGCCTTGTTCAGTTGCCTGCGAGACTGCTCTTGAGCAGGAATTCCAGCAGGTCGTCCGAGGTCGGTTCGCCCCAGGTATCGAGCGCGAGCCATCGGAAGAAGCTGGTCTGCGCAAGCTTGCTTGCCTTCTTCTTCGGCGACAGCGTCAGGTCCTTCGAACCCGCGACCGTCTCGTTGTAACGCTCGATCAGCTTGGTCTGGTCGTCGATCTCCAACTCGCGGAAATACGCGCCGGCTTCCTCGACCTTCGCCGCCAGATACTTGTCGCGAATCTGCTCCTGCTTGCTTTGCGCGGATTCCTTCGCCGGTGCGGCCGCTTCGGTACCCTGTCCGTCGGCCAGCGTGTAGCCGTGCGTCAGCGCCTTGCGGAAATACGCGGCTACATTGTCGACCGGCGCCGCATTCTTCTTCGTAGTCCGATTGAGCGTGTAGGCGATCGCCGCCTTGATCCGCTGCACGCCGTATTGCGTGATCAGCCGGCGCGCTTCCGAACGCGGAATGCCGAACTTGGCGACTTCCTCGACCAGCGCTTCATTCTTGACGTCGCCGTCTTCGACCGTATCGGCGCTCTGCTTGCGCGTCACCTTGAACTGAACGGCTTCCACGCTGCGGCCGGATTTGTGTTCGATCAACTCGAGCGTGTGGTCCGATACTTCGTTCACCTCCTGGATACACGGCACCAGGACCTTGCTCTTGAACAGCTTGTATTCCTTGTACGACTGCGACGCCTTGTCCTGGCCGAGGATGAGGTCACGGAATTTCGGCAGCGGAATCTTCGCGGTGATGCCGATCCCTTCGTAGCGCACCGTGTTTTCCCACAGCGCGAGCGAGTGCGACCGCCGGAACTCGCGGGCGATCCGCATATCGATCAGCGCGTAGATTTCGGGATTGAGCAGTTCGCTGCGAATCTGGTCGGAGAAGCTGTACTTCAGCACCGATTGCTCGAGCTCCGCGCCGGCGAGCAGGCCTGACGCCTTCCAGACCGTCGAGCGGTCCGCGGCCAGGTAGTCCCAGTTGACGACGGTACTGATCAGCGAGTTGACCGTGTCCTTCACGTACTTCGTGTTGTTGCTGTTCAACCCGCTCTCGTGCGACAGCGACGCAATCGAGATCGAGAAGCTCGTCCGGCCCGGCTCGAACGCCTCCTGCCGAAGCGCATTCTTGATCAGCGAACTGAACATCTTGCGCTGCTGCAGGCCGATCTTTCCCGACTTGGGCGCGATATGAATCGCCTGGACCGCCTTGCGCAGCAAGTCGGGAGGCTCGGGTGTCTGAAACAGCGAAACCTGCTTGTCTGAGCCTTTGCTTGCTGGCTTGCGCGGCATCGTGGTGTCCGGGTAAGGTTGCCTTATTGATAGCGGACTTTATACCTTTTCGCGCTACGGAGCAACGCCCCTGCTCCAGCATTACTTGCACTATCGACGCTAACTATCAGATGTAAAAAGGAAATTGACAATTGATCGACCGGTGCGGAACCCCATATCCGTCTACCTTTTGCCAAAAATACCTCCCACAAGCCGCTACCTTTCAAGCCGGGCCTTGGAAACCCGGCACGGGAATTGCCCCGCGAAGGTAACCATCCATGGGAAGCAAACGAGTGAAATTGCGATCGTCGGCAGGATTTATGGTGCCTTGCAGCACAGCCCCATTTCGCTCCCATAACTTGCTACCTTCAACGATTCCCATAAGAGGGTACCTGTCGACACGTTTCGGCTTCGTCAGCGGTGTGATTTTCCACCTGGGAGGTAGAAATCACTCCCATAAGCGACAACCATTCCGTGTCCCCACAACAGGCTACCTTTCTGTGGCATCGATCCTGTCCATGGGGAACCGTCCTTCGGACATTCCACCGAAACACCATAGTAGGCCCCGAATCGCCACCCATAAACTGGTACCTTTGATATTCCCCATACACGGCTCCCTGAAAAAAATCCCTGTGCGGGCAGGCACTTACGGATCAAGAAAAGCCCCCCATAAAAGGCTACCTTCATGCGCTCCCATAGATGACTACCCAATGCGATTCACGGCTGATTTCCCATAACCGGCTACGCTCACCCCATATCCACAACCCTGATTCCCCACAACGCGGTACCCGAATCCCCAAATCCACAGACCTGAAACCCCAAACCCTTCCACCTGTGCTCCCATAAATGGGTACCGAACACCCCTCAAAGCCTTGTCAGGCAAGGCTGTGAGCCGTCTAAAAGTAGTTAAAGAAGTAAACGTGGTTTACCAAAGATGTAAACACACGTGTGCTTCCACAGAAAGACGAACCCCATAAACCGCTACCCATGTGGGACGTTTGTGGTCCGGCAAGCCCCCCGATCCTGCGATTCAGGCCTGGTGAACACCGGCTTGGCGCCTTGATCCATCAAGGAATCAGGCCCGACAGGGTGCTCAGAGGAGGTGAGTACCCACTCACAAACAGCCAAACGTAGAAACTTATGGGAGGAAATCCCCCAATTCGACGTACAGGTTCCCGTTTATGGGACCGAAAAACGGGCGCCGCACGTACCCCGGATGCTGTGATCGACCGCAGGAACAGATCTGCAACCGGACGAGCGGATCACGTCAGGCTCCCCCACGGCAGTTCGAAATCATCCCGGACTGCCCGCGAATGGATTTTTGTACTCGCGCTGCCGCATCTGTAGACAAGTTTTTTGTCGATCACCCGTCGACGCTTCTCGCCAAATTTAGCCTGTGGACTGTGCACAAAGGAAATCGCCTCGACCTGCTTTGCCACCCCACGGCCGTCAGGTTTTCTACCTTTGGATCAATCGAGGAGCGAAGCTGTGACGCTGAGGCGCCACGAGAGACTCACGAGACCGTCCGGAAACGAATCGGGTGTCGAGATGCCGCCGCACAGATCGCGAGGCTCCCTGGCCGATCTCGAGGTCGTTGCGCGCAGACGTGAAGATGCCGTGGGTGACGAAGCTCACCATGATCGAATCCGGCGACGATCCCGAACATGCTCACCTTCCGAAGAAGCCGGATCCCGTAAGATCTCACCGATCAGTCGAAGCCCAAGGAATCGGCAAGCTGTGACGAGCGCGGCGGCGTCCGGATACGTGATCGTCGACGGGATCAAATGAAAAGCCTGTGGCATGGGCGTGTCGCATGCGATGCGGATGGCAAGCACGGCCGCACGGACGGGCGAGTCTTGTCGTGGCTTCACTGCCGTGCGGAGGTCACCGTCAAGAGCATCGCGCGTTCGTGCAAGGCATTGACGCCTTCGTGAAGAGTTGACGGTCGGGATCTTCACCTCACGGGCAGCGCGTTCATTTTCATCAGACATACCTGCCCACGGCGAGCCGTTCCTCCACAGGTAGCCATCCGTATCGCAGCGCTGCAATCGGTTGACGATGAATTCCGGCACGCCGCTGCAACACGACGTCACTGTCGCGGTAACCTGACGAACCGAATCGTGACCGTTTATGGGAGAAACGGTCGCTCGAGCCACATCGATCGATAGCGTTGCGCACAGGTTGATTGCTGCAGCGGTGATCGCGTATGCGCGGTAACGCTCACGTCACCCATGTGCGCGTTGACATCGCCACCTGTGAAACAGCCATCGACGCGTTACATCGCCCTGCGCGTGACGGTTCTCGTCGCCAACGCGTGCGATGCATGGTTGCGGTCTGTGTGACGCGCCGGCGGCGTAGAAGCCGCTTTGCCTCCCATACGTGTATCCCCAATTCCGTCATCACGTTGGCGCCATATTTTTTGAGACACGGTTATGATGCACAGGTCCTGATCGCGACACGACGGCCGATCGGGACAGGGGCGGTATCTCGATGGTTTTTCAATCCGTGATAGTCATCAAAAAAGAGAGTTCAGCGATGCAAATTCAGATCAGAAAACTCGCGCTGGCTGCTACCGCAGTCGCTTTCCTGTTCGGCTCGGCCGTTCCTGCGTTTGCACAGACCGACGCCGCCAGCGCACCTGCTGCGCAGGACGCCAAGGCAGCGAAGAGCGAAGCGCGCAAGGCGGCCAGGGCCAAACGCAAGGCCGAGCACAAGGCCGCGCGTGCGAAGAACACTGCCGAATTGAAGAAACTCGAAGACGCCGGTTACAAGCCGGCCGCCAACGATCCGAACTACCCGCAGAACCTGCAGAACGCAGAGAAGAAAGCCGGCGCTGCAGCAAGCCAGTAAGCGTCGTCCGGCGGCAAGCCACGGTTCGATCCGCGGCTTGCCGCGTGTGTCGCGATCACGCGAGGCACGAAGCCAGACACGTGTCGTACATCCGCCTCATTTGATTCGGTATCCTGCATATTGTGGGCGTGTAAAGCCGGCATCCAGATGCGGTCAGTGCCGTCCGCCCGGCGCAGTTGAATTTCCCGCTACTTTCAGCCAGTCCTTGAAGGCACGCACGGTGTCGTCATCCGCGCGTGCGGAGGCCACATACGTGAAGTAGCGCCACGGCGGCAGCGCCGGTTCGCTGAACGGCTGCACGAGCCGGCCTTCGGCGATGTCGTCCGCGACGAGCGCGATCGGCCCCATCGCGACACCCAGCCCGTCGAGCGCACCTTGCAGCGTCAGGTAGAAATGCTCGAGCGTGAGCGAGTGGCGCGGCACGAGATTCGGATGCCCGGCTGCCGCGAGCCACTCCGGCCACATGCCGGGATAGGTTGCCGCGTGCAGCAGCGTGAAGCCGGCGAGATCGGTGGGCGTATCCAGCCGGCGGCTCTCCAGCAATTTCGGTGCACACACCGGCAGCCGCACTTCGGACAGGAATTCCTCCGCGACGTACCCGTCGATGGCCTGAGGGCCGCCGCGAACGATCAGGTCGACCTTGTCGCGCAATTTATCGATCGGTTCGTTCGACGTCGACAATCGCACCTCGATCGCCGGATGGGCGACCTGGAACGACGACAGCTTCGGCACGAGCCAGCGCAGCGAGAACGTCGCGGGCGCGCTGACGCGCAGCACGCGCTGCTGCGCGTGGCCGAAGTGCTGCGCGGTGGCGAGCGCGATCCGGTCGAACGATGCGCCGACTTCGGCGAGGTACGCACGGCCGCTGTCGGTCAGCTCGACGCGCCGGTTGTGGCGTTCGAACAGCGACCGCCCGAGCCACGCTTCCAGTTGCTGCACGTGCCGGCTGATCGCGCCGTGCGTGACGCACAGCTCGTCGGCGGCCAGCGTGAAGCTGCCGAGCCGCGCGGCGGCTTCGAACGCGCGCAGCGAATTCAACGGAGGAAGTCGTCGGGCCATTGCATCGTTTCGTGTGATTTTTATTCACACGAAGGTTCAGGTTTAATCGTTTGATCGGGCGATCCAGCTCCGCCAATATGGCACACAAACGGCCGGATCGGCCGAACAAGTGTCTGAATTTCTCACATGGAGTGCGGAGCATGCCGAACGTGGTGGTAGTGGGTGCCCAATGGGGCGACGAAGGCAAGGGGCGCGTCGTGGACTGGCTGGCGGCCCAGGCCGATCTCGTCGCACGATACAACGGCGGCCACAACGCGGGCCA
Source organism: Burkholderia arboris (assembly GCF_038723655.1). Taxonomy (NCBI): domain Bacteria; kingdom Pseudomonadati; phylum Pseudomonadota; class Betaproteobacteria; order Burkholderiales; family Burkholderiaceae; genus Burkholderia; species Burkholderia arboris. The sequence goes on along the minus strand of NZ_CP109823.1, from coordinate 978,341 downwards.
CACGCTGGTCGTCGGTGGCAAGACGTACAAGCTCGCGCTGCTGCCGAGCGGCGTCGTGCGCGGCAAGCGCGGCGTGATCGGCAACGGCGTCGCGCTCGATCCGGAAGCGCTGCTCGCGGAAATCGCGCGGATGGCCGAGCTCGGGCTGTCGGTGACGCCGGACAACCTGTCGATCGCCGAGAACGCGACGCTGGTACTGCCGATTCACCGTGCGATCGACCAGGCGCAGGAGCGCTTGCGCCGCGAGCCCATCGGCACCACGCTGCGCGGGATCGGGCCGGCCTACGAAGACAAGGTCGGGCGTCGCGGGCTGCGCGTCGGCGATCTCGCGGAGCCGGGCCGGCTGGCCGCGAAGCTCGACGGGCTCGTCGATCACCACAACGCGTGGTTCCGCGGCCTGGGTCTCGACGAGCAAGACCGCGACGCGATGCTGGCGACGCTGGTCGCGCTTGCACCGAAGATCCTGCCGTTCGTGCGCCCCGTCTGGGCCGACCTCAACGATGCAACCGATCGCGGCGAGCGCATCCTGTTCGAGGGCTCGCAGGCCGTGATGCTGGATATCGACTGGGGCACGTATCCGTTCGTGACGTCGTCGGGCACCGTGGCATCGGCCGCGGCGGCCGGCACGGGCCTCGGTGCGTCGAAGCTCGGCCACGTGCTGGGTGTGACCAAAGCCTATGCGACGCGTGTCGGCGGCGGCCCGTTCCTTACCGAGCTGACCGACGCCACCGGCGAAACGCTGCGTGCGCGCGGACAGGAGTTCGGTGTCAACACGGGCCGGCCGCGCCGCTGCGGCTGGCTCGATGCCGCGCAACTGCGCCAGGCCGTCAGGATCTCGGGCATCGATTCACTGGCGCTTACCAAGCTCGACGTGCTCGACGGTTTCGAGTCGATCGCGCTGTGCGTCGGCTACGAACTCGACGGTGCTCGGGTCGACCATCTGCCCGCGAGCCTCGAGGCTCAGTCGCGTGCGACGCCGGTTTACGAACGGTTCGACGGCTGGCAAGGCACCGTGAAGGGCGTGCGCGAGCGTGCGGCACTGCCGCGCGCCGCGCAGGATTTCATCGCGCGCATCGAAGCCGTCGCGGGCACACCGGTGTCGATGATCACGACCGGCGCGGAACGCGACGACACGATCGTGCTGCGCAATCCGTTCGATGCGGCGGTCACTGCATGACGCGCGAGTCAGGACGGACGTAAATGACGGCGCGGCATCGTGGCCGGCGGGTAGTTTTTGCCGACCCGATGCCGTTTGCCGGTCGGCCCGTCCGGCCGCATCCATGCCTGCCGCGACGCCGCGCGCCGCGCGGTTTCACGGCACGTTTCGGCATCCGGATCACATCGTGTACGGCGAACTGGACACGCCTGCAACGCTGCGGTACTGTTCCGCACAATTCGCGCCAGACCGGCCCGTGCCGGCGCCGCCGGCACCCTGGCCGCACGGCGGCGCGACGTGATCTCAATCCCGGGGACAGGTCGATGGACACGTTACAGATGATGCGCATTTTCGTCCGGGTCGCGGAGGAGGGCAGCTTCACGAGCGCGGCCCAGCGCCTGGACATCACGACGGCCTACGCGTCGCGCTCGGTCGCGCAGCTCGAAACGCATCTGCGCACGCGTCTGCTCAACCGCAGCACGCGCCGCATTGCGCTGACCGACGCCGGGCAGCGCTATCTCGACCGCTGCCAGCGCATCCTCGGCTATATCGACGAAGCGGAAGCCGAGGCGGCCGACGCACAGGCGAAGCCGTCCGGGCGGCTGCATGTCCACGCGACGACGAGTTTCGGCCAGGCCTATGTGGTGCCCGCCGTCGTGCGCTATCGCGAGCGTTATCCGTCGGTTGCAGTCGAGCTGACGCTGTCGCAGCACGTGCCTGACATCATCGACGAAGGCTATGACGTGTCGCTGCAGTTGAGTACGACGGAGCTGCCCGATTCCGGGCTGGTGTCGCAGCGGCTCGGCGAAGTGCACAGCGTGCTGTGCGCAGCGCCTGACTATCTGAAGGCGCACGGTACGCCGCGCACGGTGCGCGAACTCGAAGGACATGCGTGCCTGCAGATGGTCACGCCGGTGTTCCCGCGCGATCGCTGGCACCTCGACGGTCCGGACGGACACGAGACATTCGACCTGCCGTTGGCCGACTTCCAGGTGAACATCGCCGATGCGCTGGGCCTCGCATTGCGCTCGGGCCTCGGGATCGGCTCGCTGCCGATGTCGTCCGCGCTGCCCGCGCTGGCGAGCGGTGCACTGGTGCGCGTGTTGCCCGACTATCGGTTGCAGAAGCTGACGGTCTACACACTGTACGCGTCGCGTCAGTATCTCGATGCGAAGATCCGCACGTTCGTCGATTTCCTGCGCGAATTCGTACCCGAGAAGCTGGCTGCCGACGAGGCGGCGCTGAACGCGTCCTGCGCGTCACGCAATACCTGATTCGGGCACGGCCGGCGCACAAGTGCGCCGCCTCGCCTGACAGGTGAAAATAATCTGTAGTCCTGTACGAAAGGCCGGCGCCGGCTACGTATGCAGGACCGGCCCGGGAAACGATGCCGGTGCCACCGGCCCGGCCTTATGAAAGCGCTTGCTTTCGATATCGAACATCGTTGGTTCGGCGTGCGGCAGCAACCCTCTAGAATCGGTTCGACCTGCTTCATCGCATGCGCGCGTCCATCCGCGCCCACTCCTTCGAACCATAAACGACATGGCAGATCGACACTCCAGAACCCGCCGCCGGCTCCTTCATGCCGGCCTGGCGATTGCGGCAGGCGCCGCTGTGCATCCGGGCCTGGCATGGGCCGGTGCGGCCGGCACACGAACGTTGCGCATCGGCTATCAGAAAGGGCCGCTCAGCCTGCTGAAGGCGCGCGGCACGCTGCAGGGCAAGCTCGCGACGCTCGGCGTGAACGTCACGTGGACCGAGTTCCCGTCGGGCCCGCCGCAGCTCGAGGCATTGAACGCGGGATCGATCGATTTCGGCGATGTCGGCGAAGCGCCGCCGATCTTCGCGCTCGCGGCCGGTGCACCGCTCGTCTATTACGCACAAACGCCGTCGGGCCCCGCGGCCGAGGCACTGATCGTCCCGAAGGATTCGCCGGTCAAGACCTTTGCAGACCTGCGCGGCAAGCGCATCGCACTGGTGAAGGGATCGAATACGCACTTCCTGCTGGTCCGGCTGCTGCAGGCCGCGAAGCTCAACTATGCGGATGTCACGCCGGTCTGGCTGTCGCCGTCCGATGCGCGCGCCGCATTCGAGAACCGTTCGGTCGATGCGTGGATCATCTGGGATCCGTTCCTCGCGGTGGTCCAGCAGGCGTTCGGTGCGCGCATCGTCGCGGACGGGTCGGGGCTTGTCGAGAATCGCGGCTATTACTTCGCTTCGCGCACGTATGCGCAGCACAATGCCGACGTGCTCGACGTCGCCGTGTCGGAATTGACGGCCGTTCAGCGCTGGCTCGATGCGAACCGCGCGCAGGGCGCGGCCGAGTTCTCGAAACTCTGGGGGATTCCGGAACCGGCCGTCGCACTCGCATTTCGCCGCGCGCGCTTCGGCGTCGAGCCTGTCACGCGCGACACGCTTGCGTACCAGCAGCGGATCGCGGATGTGTTCTACCAGGCCGGCATCCTGCCGAAACGTGTCGACGTCAGCCAGGCTGCGCCGCCCACGCTCGCTTGATGGCACAACCGGCGCGGCACGACATGCTTAGCGGCGGAACGGCAAGGCGACGTCGTCCGGAATCGGGCACACGTATGGCCGGCCGCCGCGCCGCTCGAGCGGTTCCGCCTTTGCGCTGGCGAGCGTGTGGGGTGCGCCGAGCAGGTCGATCGCGGTCGTGGCCATCGTCTTCGCCGCGAGCATCATCCCCTTGTGCGCGACCCGCTGCCGCGCGTGCGGCATTGCGCAGTTGGCGTGACCCAGCTCGCGTCGTTCGCCGACTATTGCGTGCGCTGCGTCGGCGAAGCCGTGCAGGCCGAGCGGGCGAACGCCGGCGGGAAGAAGGGCGCTGCGCGCTCGCGCACGTGCCGCACGTGAAGCGGCCTACGGCACGACGCGCGACAGCGGCACCGCCGCGCCGCGCAGTCTCGCGACGTCGCGGCCCGGCGCATCGCCGAACAGCCGCGCGTATTCGCGGCTGAACTGCGACGCGCTCACATAGCCGACGCTGCGGCACGCCTGCCGCGCGTCCATCGCCGCTACGCACATCAGGCGGCGCGCCTCCTGCAGCCGCAGCACCTTCTGGCATTGCAACGGGCTCATCGACGTCACCGCACGGAAGTGGTGGTGGAAGGTCGACGGGCTCATGTCCACCTGTCGCGCGAGCGAGTCGACCGTCATCGGATCGAGGTAATGGTCGCGAATCCACGCGACGGCGCGCGAGATGCGCTGCGTCGTCGAACCGGCCTCGCCGACTTGCGCGACGCGCGCGCCCGACGGGCCGCGCAGCAACCGAATGAGGATTTCGTCGAGGATCAGCGGCGCGATCAGGTCGAGGTCGTCCGGTTGCGCGATCAGCTGCATCAACCGCGCGACGGCGTCGACGATTTCCGGCGTCGCGTCGAGCGTGTCGAGCGCGCCGTAGTCGACGGTTTTCGGTAGCCCGCACGGAAAGACAAGCGGCGTGAGCACCGCGATGCGCACCGGATCGAGTTCGAGCTGGGCGTAAAGGAACGGCTCGGCCGGGTTCGCGCGCGTCACGCGGCCGGTGACGGGCACGTCGGCCGTCGCGACCAGCATCCGCGCTTCGTCGATCGCATAGGTGTCGTCGCCGACCCGCATCGACTTCGCGCCTTGCCCGACGATGCTCAGGCACGCGTGGTGCACGCCGTGGTTCCACTGCGGGGGCGCGACGGATGCGCGCGAGATGCGCATGCCGCGCACCGGGAGGTCGAACGACCCGTCGTGCGGCGCGTACGCGGCGATCAGTGCCGCGAGCCGGGCCGCGGGCGGCCGGGCCGGCGACCGGCGGTCGTGACCAGGCGCGGTGCGCGGTTGCAGTGGCGTTCGGGCGTCGATTTCCATGTTGCGTGAGCAGTTGGCGGAGTGAGCGATGCAATGCGCGCGACTGCGATTCCCGGTCGGGCGCAGGTGCGGCGGTCACATCGTACGGCCAGTCGCGTGCGCGGGATTGCCTAAACCTGTCCGAAATTAGCCCGATCATCCGGACCTGCAGGGTTGGCGACCGTATCGCCCGTCGTTGCGTGGTGTGCAGCGCACAAATTCGGAAATTAAGGCAAAACAATCGCAGGATCGGGCAAGCCATTTCCCGGCGGTTTTCATACCATTGCACCTGCTGAAGGAAATGTATTCCAGCGCGTCCGGAGGATCCGGGCAGGACCGCCGCATGATGCGCGGGCGCCGTCGGCGCTGCCGTGCGCGTCGCCGCCGCGAACCGCTGGAAAAGACTCAGGACTGCTATCGAATGATCGTGCATCGGGCCAGCCGAGGCCGGCTTGCGTCCGTTGCATGCCGGTGCGTGCTTGCCGCGAGCGTGCCGTCCGACCCGGTTGACCCGGCGTCGGTGCCGCTGCATTGGCCGGGCCGATGCGGGCCGGCGGCGGCGCAGCGTCGGATGCAGGCATAAAGGCAGCCGTCCGCGCAGGGAATCCGGACAAATGGACCAACTTCAATCGATTCGGGCATTCGTGACGGTGGCAAGGGAAGGCGGGTTTCGCCGGGCGGCGACGCGGCTGCGCGTATCGACGGCGATGGCGAGCCGGCTGGTCGATGCGCTCGAGACGCGCCTTGGCGCGCGCCTGCTTCAACGCAGCACCAGCCACCAGTCGCTGACGGAAATCGGCGAGCTGTATCTCGCGCGCGTCGAGCAGATTCTCGGTGCGATCGACGAGATCGACGGCCGTTTCGTCGCGATGGGCAGCAAGCCGGAAGGCCCATTGCGCGTGGCTGCGCCGGTCGCGTTCGGGCTCAGCCAGTTGAGTGCGTTGCTCGATCGTTTCGTGCACCTGTTTCCGGACGTGCGGCCGACCGTGACGCTGACCGATGCGCACGTCGACCTGACCGCCGAGGACATCGACGTCGCGTTCCTGACCGACGGCATGCCGGTGTCCGGTGCGCATGCGCTGCATACGCTGGCCGCGTACGAATCCGTGCGCGTCGCGGCGCCGGGTTACGTCGCTGCGCACGGTGGCGCGGCTGCGTCGGGCGACTGGCCGGACCTTGCGACCGTGCGGCTCGAATTGCCGGCGACCGACGACGGCCCTGCGGCCGCGTTTCGACCGGGCACGGTGCCCGGCAATGCGGGCGTCGGCCATCTCGAGATGGCGCGACGGCTGGCTGTGGCCGGCATGGGCGCGGCCGTGTTGCCCGCGTATCTCGTCGACGCCGATCTGGCGGCCGGCACGCTGGTGTGTATCGCACCGGTCCGCCCGCTCGCGCCCGTCACGCTGAAGCTCGCGCATGCGCGTGCCGCGCATTTGCCGGCCGCCGCGCGCGCGTTCATCGAATTCGCCGGCGCCGCGTTCCGGCCCGCGCGCTAGCGGCCCCGCTGGCCGCCACGGCAACCCGTGCCCACCGGGGCCGCGGGCGCGCCGTTCCTTTTTTCGGAAGCAGTTCGGCAAACGAACGCTCCGCAGGGTGCAACGCACACCCGAAGCAATCGCCCGCATGGGTGGCGGACCGGAAGCGACGGCATTCCGCCCGCGCATGCAGGCCGTGAGGAGATCTGGTGATTCCCATTGAAGGTCGTCTATTTGTGAGAGGTCGCTCCATGCGCGTCGAACGGGTTCCATACCGCTTAATCACTGCCGCAACGGCCGCCGTTTTCCTGGCCGCATGCGGGAAAAAAGAATCGGCGCCACCGCCGCAAACGCCGGAAGTCGGCGTCGTCACCGTCCAGCCGCAAGCCGTGCCGGCGCTAACCGAACTGCCGGGCCGCACCAGTGCGTTCCTCGTCGCGCAGGTGCGCGCACGGGTCGACGGCATCGTGCTGCGCCGTGAATTCACCGAAGGCACCGACGTCAAGGCCGGTCAGCGTCTGTACAAGATCGATCCGGCGCCGTACGTCGCCGCGCTGAACAGCGCGAAGGCGACACTCGCGAGGGCGCAGGCGAACCTCGTCACGCAGAACGCGCTGGTCGCGCGCTACAAGGTATTGGTCGCGGCGAACGCGGTCAGCAAGCAGGACTACGACAACGCGGTGGCCACGCAAGGGCAGGCTGCCGCGGACGTCGCAGCCGGCAAGGCGGCAGTCGATACCGCACAGATCAATCTCGGCTACACCGATGTCGTGTCGCCGGTCTCGGGACGTGTCGGCATTTCGCAGGTGACGCCGGGTGCGTACGTGCAGGCAAGCCAGGCCACGCTGATGTCGACCGTGCAGCAGCTCGATCCGGTGTACGTCGACCTCACGCAGTCGAGCCTCGACGGCCTGAAGCTGCGCCAGGACGTGCAAAGCGGCCGCCTGAAGACGAGCGGCCCGGGCGCTGTGAAGGTGTCGCTGATCCTGGAAGACGGCAAGACCTACCCGGAAGCGGGCAAGCTGCAGTTCTCGGACGTGACGGTCGACCAGACCACCGGCTCGGTGACGATCCGCGCGATCTTCCCGAACCCGGGCCGTGTGCTCCTGCCGGGGATGTTCGTGCGCGCACGGATCGAGGAAGGCGTGAACGAGAACGCGTTCCTGGTGCCGCAGATCGGCGTCACGCATGACCAGAAGGGGCAGGCAATCGCATTGGTCGTGAACGCGGCCAACAAGGTCGAGACGCGTCCGCTGACGACGACCGGCACCTACGGGCAGGACTGGATCGTCGAAGGCGGTCTGCAAGCGGGCGATCACGTGATCGTGCAGGGCGTCGACAAGGTGCGCCCGGGTGCGACCGTGAAGACGGTTGCCGCGCAGCTCGCACCGGCGGCCGACGCCGCATCGGGTGCTGCCGCCTCCGCCACACCGGCAAGCGCAGCGCCGGCGAGTACCGCCACCCATGCTGCAGCGAGTGCGGCCGCCGCGTCGGTCGCGCAATAACAGGGAGTCCGTTTCATGGCCAAGTTCTTTATCGATCGCCCGATCTTCGCGTGGGTGATCGCGATCGTGCTGATGCTGGCCGGCGTCGCATCGATCTTCAAGATGCCGATCGCGCAGTATCCGACGATCGCACCGCCGACGATCCAGATCCAGGCGAACTATCCGGGCGCTTCCGCGAAGACGGTGGAAGACACGGTGACGCAGGTGATCGAGCAGCAGATGAGCGGTCTCGACAACTTCCTGTACATGTCGTCGACGAGTGACGACTCGGGCAACGCGACGATCACGCTGACCTTCTCGCCCGGCACGAATCCGGACGTCGCGCAGGTGCAGGTGCAGAACAAGCTGTCGCTCGCGACGCCGAACCTGCCGCAGGTCGTGCAGCAGCTCGGCATGCAGGTCACGAAGTCGAGCAGCAACTGGCTGATGTGGTTCGCGTTCAACTCCGAGGACGGCAACATGTCGAAGGAGGACCTGACGAACTACGTGGCTTCGCACGTGCTCGATCCGCTGAGCCGTGTGAACGGCGTCGGCCAGACGCTGCTGCTCGGTTCGCAGTTCTCGATGCGGATCTGGCTCGACCCGACCCGCCTGACGAACTACGGCCTCACGCCGATCGACGTATCGACTGCGATCACGCAGCAGAACGTGCAGATCGCGGGCGGCCAGATCGGCGGCACGCCGGCCAAGCCGGGCACGATGCTGCAGGCGACGATCACCGAATCGACGCTGCTGCGCACGCCCGAACAGTTCGGCAACATCCTGCTGAAGGTCAACCAGGACGGCTCGCAGGTCCGGCTGAAGGATGTCGGCCGTGCGGCGTTGGGTTCGGAGAACTACACGTTCGATACGAAGTACATGGGGCAGCCGACGGCCGGCCTCGGCATCCAGCTTGCGACCGGCGCGAACGCGCTGGCCACCGCGACCGCGCTGCGGGTCAAGATCGCCGAGCTGTCGAAGTACTTTCCGCACGGTCTGGTCGTGCACTACCCGTATGACACGACGCCGTTCGTGCGCCTGTCGATCGAGGAAGTGGTCAAGACGCTGCTCGAAGGTATCGTGCTCGTGTTCCTCGTGATGTACCTGTTCCTGCAGAACCTGCGCGCGACGATCATCCCGACGATCGCGGTGCCGGTGGTGCTGCTCGGCACGTTCGCGATCATGGGACTCGCGGGCTTCTCGATCAACACGCTGTCGATGTTCGGCCTCGTGCTCGCGATCGGCTTGCTGGTCGACGATGCGATCGTGGTGGTGGAGAACGTCGAGCGGGTGATGGCGGAGGAGGGCTTGTCACCGAAGGAGGCGACCCGCAAGGCGATGGGCCAGATCACCGGCGCACTCGTCGGCGTGGCGCTCGTGCTGTCGGCGGTGTTCGTGCCGGTGGCGTTCTCGGGCGGCTCGGTTGGCGCGATCTATCGTCAGTTCTCGCTGACGATCGTGTCGGCGATGGTGCTGTCGGTGCTCGTCGCGTTGATTCTGACGCCGGCCTTGTGCGCGACGATCCTGAAGCCGATCCCGAAGGGGCATCACGAAGAGAAGAAGGGCTTCTTCGGCTGGTTCAACCGGACCTTCGACCGCAGTCGCGATCGCTATACGGGTGGCGTGAACCACGTGATCCGGCGCTCGGGCCGCTGGCTCGTGATCTACCTGGCCGTGTTCATCGCGGTCGGCGTGATGTTCGCGCGCCTGCCGAAGTCGTTCCTGCCCGATGAAGACCAGGGCTACATGTTCATGATCGTGCAGACGCCGTCCGGTTCCACGCAGGAAACGACCGGCAAGACGCTCGACAACATCAACACGTACCTGACGACCGCCGAGAAGGATGTGGTCGACTCGGTGTTCACGGTCAACGGCTTCAGCTTCGCGGGCCGCGGCCAGAATGCGGGCCTCGTGTTCGTGAAGCTGAAACCGTACGAGCACCGCCAGCGTTCGGACCAGAAGGTCCAGGCGCTGATCGGCCGGACTTTCGCGCACTACTCGACGTACAAGGACGCGATGGTGATCCCGTTCAATCCGCCGTCGATTCCCGAACTCGGTACGGCTGCCGGCTTCGACTTCGAGCTGACGGACAACGCCGGTCTCGGCCACGATGCGCTGATGGCCGCGCGCGGCCAGTTGCTCGGGATGGCGTCGAAGGATCCTGCACTGGCGCTGGTGCGCCCGAACGGCCTGAACGATACGCCGCAGTACAAGGTCGACATCGACCGCGAGAAGGCGAATGCGCTCGGCGTGACGGCCGCCGCGATCGACCAGACGTTCTCGATCGCGTGGGCGTCGCAGTACGTGAACAACTTTCTCGATACCGATGGCCGGATCAAGAAGGTCTACGTGCAGTCGGACGCGCCGTTCCGGATGACGCCGGAAGACATGAACATCTGGTACGTGCGCAACAGCGCGGGCGGGATGGTGCCGTTCAGCGCGTTCTCGACCGGTCACTGGATCTACGGTTCGCCGAAGCTCGAGCGTTACAACGGCGTGTCGTCGATCGAGATCCAGGGGCAGGCCTCGGAAGGCAAGTCGACCGGTCAGGCGATGGCCGCGATGGAAGCGCTCGCGAGCAAGCTGCCGGAAGGCATCGGCTATTCGTGGACGGGCCTGTCGTTCCAGGAAATCCAGTCGGGTTCGCAGGCGCCGATCCTGTATGCGATCTCGATCCTCGTCGTGTTCCTGTGTCTCGCGGCGCTGTATGAAAGCTGGTCGATCCCGTTCTCGGTGATCATGGTCGTGCCGCTCGGCGTGGTCGGCGCGCTGCTCGCGACGATGTTGCGCGGCCTCGAGAACGACGTGTTCTTCCAGGTTGGCCTGTTGACCACGGTGGGCTTGTCCGCGAAGAACGCGATCCTGATCGTCGAGTTCGCGCGCGAGCTGCAAGCGAGCGGGAACATGGGGCCGGTGCGGGCGGCGATCGAGGCGGCGCGCCTGCGGCTGCGTCCGATCCTGATGACGTCGCTCGCGTTCATGCTGGGCGTGCTGCCGCTCGCGATCAGCAACGGCGCGGGCTCGGCGAGCCAGCACGCGATCGGCACCGGCGTGATCGGCGGGATGATCACGGCGACGTTCCTCGCGATCTTCATGATCCCGATGTTCTTCGTGCGGGTTCGCGCGATCTTCAGCGGCGAGACGGAAAACGTCGACGACGCATGGCGTCTCGTGCAGGGCGACCTGCAGCGCGGTCACGGCGACGCACACGATTCGAAGGGGCAGTAACGATGCAAAAACACGCTTTGACTGCAACCGCGGTCGCACTGGCCGCCGCGCTCCTTGCCACGGGCTGCACGATGGCGCCGCATTACAAGCGGCCCGACGCACCCGTCGCGCAGGCGTACCCGGCCGGCGGCGTCTACGCGACGCAGCCGGGTGCGGCCGGCGCGCGCAGCGCGAACGGCCAGGCGGCGACCGCCATCGGCTGGCGCGAATTCTTCGTCGATCCGCGCCTGCAGCGGCTGATCGAGATCGCGCTGAAGAACAACCGCGACCTGCGCGTGTCGGTGCTGAACATCGAGGCGGCGCGCGCGCAGTACCAGATCACGCGCGCGGGCCTGTTCCCGACGCTCAACGGTACGGGCACGGGCAACATCCAGCGCCTGCCGGCCGGTGTGTCGACGACGCAGCAGCCGCTGATCACGCGCAGCTACAACGTCGGGCTGTCCGCATCGTGGGAACTCGACCTGTTCGGCCGCGTGCAGAGCCTGAAGGACCAGGCGCTCGCGCAGTACCTGTCGACCGCGTATGCGCGGCAGGCGTCGGAGATCTCGCTGGTGTCGCAGGTGGCGGATCAATACCTGACGCTGCTGTCGACCGACGACCTGCTGCAGGTCACGGAGAACACGCTGAAGTCCGCTCAGGCGCAGTACGACCTGACCAAGCTGCAGTTCGACAACGGCACGGGCTCCGAGCTCGAGCTGCGTCAGGCGCAGACGGTGGTCGAGACGGCGCTTGCAAACCAGCAGGCGCAGGCGCGTGCCCGCGCACAGGCGCTGAACGCGCTGGTGCTGCTGATCGGCGAGCCGCTGCCGGACGACCTGCCGGCGGGCATGCCGCTCGACGCGCAGAACCTGCTGACGGACGTGCCGTCCGGGTTGCCGTCGGATCTGCTCACGCGCCGTCCGGACGTGATGCAGGCCGAGCAGACGCTGCTGGCCGCGAACGCGAACATCGGCGCGGCGCGTGCGGCGTTCTTCCCGAAGATCTCGCTGACGGCGGCGTTCGGCACCGCGAGCCCGACGCTGGGCGGCCTGTTCAAGGCCGGCACGGCGGCGTGGTCGTTTGCGCCGAACATCGCACTGCCGATCTTCGAGGGCGGCGCGAACATCGCGAACCTCGATCTTGCGCACGTGCAGAAGCGCATCGAGATCGCGAACTACGAGAAGGCGATCCAGTCGGCGTTCCGCGAAGTGTCGGATGGCCTGGCCGCACGCGGCACGTACGACCAGCAGATCGCGGCGCTGGAGCGCAACGAGCACGCGCAGCAGCGCCGTTTCGATCTGTCGGACCTGCGTTACAAGAACGGCGTCGACAGCTACCTGTCGGTGCTGACCGCGCAGACGGACCTGTACTCGGCGCAGCAGACGCTGATCAGCGCGCGTCTGGCGCGCTGGACGAACCTGGTCGACCTGTACCGCGCCCTGGGCGGCGGGTGGGTCCAGCGCGCCGGCGAGACGCCGCGCGCGCCGGATGCACCGGTCGACTACGACAAGGCGGCCGCTCCGGCGGCGGCGACGAACGGGTAAGCGCAAGGAAGGGCCGGTGCCCGTCGAACCGGCTGTACGCAAAAAGAAAACGCCACGGATTTGCGTCCGTGGCGTTTTCTTTTGCATGGCTGCCCGGCGGGCAGCGGGGCGTTACGTTACCCGCTGTTTCGTCCAGAGCGTACGACCGAGGAACGTGAGCGTGCGATCCCAGGCCATTTGCGACCAGACCGGATCGAACTGCGTACCGGCGATGCGGCCGGGGCCGACGGCCGTTTCGTTCGCGAACGCGTGATGCGCGAGATAGCGATGGAATTCCAACCCGACCTTCGCATCGGTCAGCTTCTTCTCCAGGGCATCGACCTGATCGATCGCGAAGAACGCATCCTGCGTCGCCCAGTGACCCATCAGCGGCACCTTGAGCTTGGCCGGATCGATGTAGTCGAGCGGCGGCAGGCCGTACCAGATGACGCCCGCGTCCGCATCGGCGTACTGCAGCGACAGCAGCGTGAGGGCGCCGCCCATGCAGTAGCCCGTCACCGCGACACGCGATGCCAGTGTCTTCAGATACGTGACCGCGCCGGGAATGTCCTGCGATGCGGCATCGCCGAAATCGAGCCCCGTCATCAGGTGGTGCGCTTCTTCTTCCTCGACCGTCGACTTGCCGCGATACAGGTCGGGCACGAGCGCGATGTAACCGCAGCGCGCGAGGCGATCGGCGACGCCGCGGATCTGGTCGTTCAGCCCCCACCATTCCTGGATGACGACGACCGCGGGCGCGCCTTCGGTCTGTGCCGGCGTGGCGAGATAGCCCTGCAGTTCCTGGCCGTCAGGGCGGCGAAACGTGATCATGGAACCGGATGTTTGAGACATGAAACCGCTCCTTTTCGAAAAATGCGCTGAGTGCGGCATCGGGCCGGCCGGCGAGCGTCGCGATTCAGCCCGCGTGCGTGACGGCCGACGCCGACCACGCGGCCATTCTATGCGCAAACACCGGCGGCTTGCGTGAACCGTGCCGTGCCGCATGCGGCCGGCGCCGGGAGCGGGCGCCCCAAAAGCCAACACCCCGCCCCGATGAACGGGAGCGGGGTGCCACGTGTGCCGCGCGCGTATCGGAATACGCGTTTGCGGGTCCGGCTTACTGGCCGAAATAGACGGAATCGCGGCCGTCCTGCTTGACCGCGATCGCGCGGCCGGCGCGCACGCCGGCGGCAGCTTGCACGCCGTAACCGGTTTCGTCGCCGTTCGTCACGCGGGCCTGGGCGGTCTGCAGCGCGCGCGGGTAGTACTGATCGGAGACTTCGGGCTTGTAGCCGGCCTGTTCGAGCTGGACGAGTTCAGCTCGGACCTGGGCACGCGTCAGCTGGCCCGACGGGTTCGATTGAGCGAATGCGCCGTACGAGGCGGACAGGGCGGTTGCGGCGACGACAGCGGTGATGAACGACTTCATGATGACCTCCGGTTCTGTTGATTTCTCGCTTCGCTTGTTGCGTTCAGCGGTTGATTGCATCGTAGCGATCGCGTTACCGGCCGGAAATAGGCGTTGCAGCGAATCATTATTGCAACTGGGTATACGATCCGCACGCGGGTATTTTGTCTGATTATTTCGGGGCGGCCGGACGGCAGGCCCGACCTTTGGGGAGCGGTCCCGTCGATCGGACTGCCGAGGTGGAGCAGGAAGGTGAATCGCATTCCGAAGTAAATGGATGCGGCGCCGGCATCGCCTGCTGTGCGTCACGCAGCCAGGACGGCTTGCCGCTTCCGGTATTCCGCCGGCGTGATCCCGACGTGCCGGGTGAACGACCGCCTGAGCGTGTCGACGTTCGCGAAGCCGCATTTCGCGGCGACCTGCTTCGGCGTGTCGTGACCGTTTTCGAGCAACTGGCGGGCGGCCGAGATGCGGGTCGCCTCGACCCACGCGGCCGGCGTCATGCCGACTTCCGCGCGGAACAGCCGCGCGAAGTGGCGCGGGCTCATGCCCGCATGCTTCGCCAGCGCGGCGACCGAATGCTCGCGTTCCGGATGCGCGGCGATCCAGCGCTGGACTTCCTGCAGCACCGACCGCCCGGCGGGGCGCGCCTCGCCCTTGCGGCTGAACTGGAGTTGCCCGCCCGGGCGCTTGAAGAACATCACCAGTTGCGCGGCGACGCGCCGCGCGATCTCGCGGCCGAGATCTTCCTCGACCAGCGCGAGCGCGAGATCGAGCCCGGCCGTGACGCCGGCGCCGGTGCGCAGCTTGCCGTCGCGCACATACAGCGCGTCGGCGTCGACGACGAGCGACGGATAGGCTTCGGCGAGCGCGTCGGCGGCGGCCCAGTGCGTGGTCAGGTGGCGCCCTTTCAGCAGGCCGGTGGCCGCGAGGACGAATGCGCCGGTGCAGATCGAGCCGTAGCGCCGGCTTTGCACGGCCGCCGAGCGCAGCCACGCGAGGACGTCGGTACGCAGCGTGACCTGGCCGGCATTCGGCGCGCCGGCGACCAGCAGCGTGTCGATGCGCTCCGGGATGTCGGGCGCGATCCAGTCGGGCAGCAATCGTGCGCCGGACGAACTGCGGATCGGACCGGGCCCGCACGCGATGATCCGCAGCGCATAGAACGGCTTGCCGCATTCGGCGTTCGCCTGCGCGAACACGTCGAGCGGCGCGGAGACGTCGAGCAGCTGGACGCCCGGAACGGCGAAAATCCCCACGACCTTCGGCATGATCGGTTGCGTGTTGTGTCGAACGTGATGCGTAGCAGTATAGGGCTGCGCCTTTCGGCGCGCAGGCACCGTGTCCGTCCGTCGCGCGAAATGGCAGGATATGGCGTAACACGTCTATTGGAGACAGCTATCGGACTCCGGAGAATCGAGGGTGTCTTCAATGGAGGTCGATCATGACTGTGAACGTTGCCGGCATCACCCTTCCCGATACGCGGCTGACGCGCGAGATTACCGAGCTCGTGCGCGATACCGAGTCCGAGCTGCTGTTCCACCACTCGAGCCGCGTGTTCTATTTCGCGGCGCTGGCGGGCCAGCGGCGCGGGCTCACGTACGATCCCGAGCTGCTCTACTGCGGCTGCATGTTCCATGACATGGGGCTCACTCACCGCCACAGCAGCGCATGCGAGCGCTTCGAAGTAGACGGCGCCAACGCCGCCCGCGATTTCCTGAAGGACAAGGGGATTTCGCAACAGGACATCGATGTCGTGTGGACCTCGATCGCGCTGCACACCACGCCCGGCATTCCGCAACACATGCATCCGGTCGTTGCGCTGGTCACGGCGGGTGTCGAGATGGACGTCCTGGGCCTGACGTATCCGGAATACAGCGAGGTCGAGCGCGAAGCGGTCGTGCGTGCGCATCCGCGCACGCCGCATTTCAAGGAGGACATCATCCAGGCGTTCTACGACGGAATCAGGCACAAGCCCGGCACGACGTTCGGCAACGTGAAGGCCGACGTGCTCGCGGACAAGGATCCGCATTTCCATGCCGGCAACTTCTGCAGCGTGATCCGGGCGTCCGCGTGGGCCGGCTGACCGCGGACGACCGGCCGCGCTTCAGCCGACATTGATCGATTGCCCGGCGTACAGCACGTTCGGCGCCGACGCCATGCCCGGGTTCAGCTGCAGGATCTCGTTCAGCGCGCGGGCATCCTGCTGCCCGCGCGTCATCGTCTTCTGGTCGTCGGGCGACACATGCGCCGCATCGAGCAGTGACTGGCGATGTGCGTCGGCGATCACCCACAGCGAATCCCCGGCCACGACGATATACGGCTGGGCGGCCGGCGACGGCGGCGTGGACGGCTGCGCGGGCGTCGTGCTGCCCGGCGCGCCGTTCGTCTTGCCGGTCGTGCCGGTCCCGGGCGGTTGCGTGGCGGTGCCGCCTGGTGCGAGCCCGGCCGTCGGCGTGGCGCCGGGCTGCGGCGGCTGATGCGATGGCGACGCGGGCGCGGGCTGCGGCTTGTGGGTCGTCGATCCCGATCCACCCGAAGGCGAGCCGAAGAACAGGCTCTGCAACTGCGTGAAGCCCCAGATCCCGATCGGCACGAGAATGAGCGCGGTCGGGTATTTCTTGACCCAGCGCGTCGCGTTAGGGAAATGGGTGTTCAGGCGCGCGCCAAGCAGCATCGCCGTCGACGTCGCGGCCGTCGCCGCGAGGGTGTAGTGGCCCTTGTCGTACTGCGCGATCGTGCCGGCGATGCCGCTCGCGACGCCGACGAAATCCGACGTCGAATCGATCAGGCGTACGACGCGACTGCGCTTGTCCGCGTTCACGCGATGCGCGCTGACCGCATAGACGAGGCCCGAGTACGTTGCGGCGAGCGCCGCGCTCGCGGTCGTGAGCGCACCGGCGACGGTTGGCGTGGTCATCAGCCCGTGCACGCCGACGGCGATCGTCCCCGAATAGCCGACGATCGCGCTGCCGCGCCCGACGAGGCCGAGCAGCCGGCGCGAATTGGCGTGATGCAGCTGCGTGAGCGACGTGCCGCCGACCATGCCCTGCATGTTCGCGAGCAGGTCGGCCGACAGGTCCTTGATCTGCGCGGCCGCATCGTCGAAGCCGATGAGCCCCTGGCGATGCATTTCGACGAGCTGGCTCGCCTTCACGCGCGTCTCGTTCGTCAAAAGGTCGAGCTGCTGGAGCCGCGCCGGATTGTATTCGTGCACCGGCGCGTTCAACTGCTGCGCGAGCGAGCGCTGCAGGCGGTCGAGCACGTCGTGCACTGCGCGCGGGTCGCCGCTCTGCAGGCTTTGCACCGCGCCCTGGTGCATCGCGCCGAATACGCGGCCTGCGCGTGCGCCGACGAAGAGCGCGGTGTTCGCGTGCGTCAGCGCATCCGAGCTCATCATGTTCATGCCGTTGAACACGTTCAGCGCGACGAGCGAGCTGGCCCCGGCGACCGTGCCGCCGAATCCGAGCGACCAGGCCCAGTCGCGCTTGCCGAACGACGGCCGGTGAACGCGCAGCGCGTTGAGCTGCGCGAGCGCGGCTTGCTGCGGGTCGCCACGCTGGTGGCTCGGCTGCGAGGCGATGTCGCGGTTCACGAGGACCGGCTTGGTATCGTCGATTGCGAGCTTCGGATCGGCCGCTACCGCGCGCCAGAAAGCGGTGCTCGATGCATCCGGGTTCGCGTGGGCCTCGATCTTGTGTTCGGTGTCGGGCTGCGCGTACTGGTCCAGCCAGCGGTTGCCGGCATCGCGTGCGCGGAGTTCGGCCCGGTTGGCCGGGGCCGTACTGTTCCAGTAGTTATCCTTTGCATAGGTGATCGTCGCCTGCCGTGCACGATCCATCAGCGCGGTCGTATGGCCTTCGTACAGTTCGGCGCGCAGCGCGGCGAGCTGGTCGGGCGTCATCCCGTTCGCGAGGCCGATACGTTCGACTTCGGCGAACAGCACCTGGTGCTGGTTCGCGAGCGTTTGCGTGCCGATCCGTTCGAACACGCGCGTGAGCGCGTCGGCACCGTGCAGGCGCGCAAGCTTGTCGGGCGCGTGCAGCTTGTAGTCGACGAGCGTGCGGGCGAGTGCGGCGGTCAGGTCCTGGTTCGCGACGAAGTCCGAGCCGTGCGTTGCATACGACAACCCGAGGTGAACCCAGTCGAGTTCCTTGCGGTCGAGCACGGCCTCGACGAGCTTCAGGTGGCCGTCGCCCGGCACCGGTTCGAGCACGGCGTCCCAGCCGTGGAACGTCACCATCACGTGCGGCGCGTTTGCGTCGGTGTTTCCGCGTGCCCATGTTTCGAGTGCGTCGAACGTGCGCACGTAGTCGTGATACGCGTCGTTGGTACCCGCGAGCGTGCGCTGGTCTTCCGCCGACACGAGCGCGCGCGACGGCGCGGTTTCGAGGCGCAGCACGAAGCCGCCTTCGGACGCCGCGTCGAGCCATTTGAACAGGTGGTCGAGATCGTCGAGTTCGAGCTGGCGACCCGTGCCGTCGATGTCGATGCGCGCGTTCGCCTCGTCGAACTTCGCATTGTCGAGCTTGCCGAGTTCGCGCACGCGGCGGATGAATGCCGGGTCGTGTTTCCTGCCGAGCGCGGCGGCCAGCGAATGCGGATCGACCGCGACCGACACGACCGGCATGGCGCCGCCATAGCGTTTTACGAGCGCGAGCATCTCGTCGGGGTTGTCGCGCAGCGTGAAGCCGCGCGCCATCAGCGCGATGCGATCCTGGATCTCGACCTTCGCGCGTGCGTAGGCCTGCAGCGCACGCCGGTCCGCGGCCCGCGCGACCGACAGATAGGTGATCGCGCTTTTCGCGTGGCGGGACAGCACGTTGGCTGCATGGTCGGGCCGCGACAGCGGGCCGCGCCACGGCATGCTCGACGCGTCGCGCGCGAGCCGCAACGGGATGCCGAGCGCCTTCATCATTACGCTGTCGGCCATCATGACCTGGCGCGTCGTGCCGAGGTCGAGCGGCTCGCCAGTGCGGCCCGCGAACGCCTTGACGCGCTCGTGCTCGGGGAACCAGTTGTCGACTTTCGCCTTGCCGAAGCGGAGGGTCCATTCGGCGATCGTTGCGCTCGACAGGCCGGGTTGATAGGTCTTGATGCTGAACGGTTTGCCGGCGGGGCGCGCCGGCGACGCGGCCGGTGCCGGCACCGCCGGCGCGTTCCGGGTGCTTTTCCTGTTTTTGCCGCGAGCGGGCTTCTTCGGCTTCGCCGGCGAGCCGGCGGCCGACGCGCCGGGCGCGGGGGCGTTGGCCAGCCGGGCCTGCTGGTTCTGCGCGGCCGTCAGTTCGGCCGCGATGCGGCTCTCCAGTTCGCCGAACGGCGCGGACGATTCGGCGGCGGCTTTCCGCAGCTGCTTGCCGAGTTCGTCCTGTTTCAACTGATAGGCGGCGACCTGTGTCGGTTTCGTGCGTGCGTCGAATGCGGCCGGGTCGAGCCGCGTCACCAGGAAATGCCGGTTCGAGCCATCCGGACCGCCGCCGATCTTCGTCTTGTCGAGATCGACGCCGGGCTTGCCCGTGTCGTTGAAATGCGCGGCATCGTCGAACCACTGCAGCGTGCCGTCGCGTGTCGCGAGGATGCCTTCCGGCTGGTGCAGCGTATCGATCAGCGCGCCGTCCGTGCCGTAGACGTAGATGAAGTATTCCGGGCCGACCTGGCCGAGATCGATCACGCGCCGCAGATGCAGCGTGTTCGCACCGCTGAAGTCGTGCACGTCGTCGGCCGATTTCGGCAGCAGGTTCGGCGCGATCCACCGATGCGCGAGCGGCGTCGCCCCGGCAGGCGGCTTGCCGGCCGACTGGATCCTGCCGAGCCGGCGTTGCACGCGATCGCTCAGCTTCAGCGGCGGCGGCTTCTGCTCGGCGACCGGCAACGCCCGCTCGGCAGGCTCGAAGCCGCCGTATCGGGATACCGCCGATTCCGGCAGCGAGGACGGCACGAACACGACGCCGCGCCGTCCGTCGGGCAGGCCGCGTGCGCGGCGGCGGAATGCGGTGCCGAGATCCTGCCCGCCGATCGACGCGTCGCCGACCGAGGTCTTCTCGTGATAGGTCCAGCCGCTGCCGCCCTGCGTGGGCTCCGCGTAACCGAGCACCTTGCCGGTCTTCTTGTCGACCGCGAAGATCGTCGCGCCGTCGTCCGCGGCCTTCGCGGCCGCCTTGGGCCGCTTGAATTGTGGTGCGTTGGCGAGTTCGCCGATCTGCTCGACGACCGCTTGCGCGGGCGCTTCGCCCGAAGGGTCCGCATGCCAGACGCGCTTCGAGTCGATGGCTTCGACCTTCGCCGCGCCGCCGAATTGCCGCAGCTCGTCGAGCGATACCGGCGACAGGTAGAAGTCGAATTTCGCACGCGTTTCATGCGGCGTTTCGCTGCCGTTGCGCTTGCGTGGACGCGTACCCGGATATACCGCGTCGCGTACGTCATGTGACGGCGCGCCGCCGGGATCGGCCGATTCGACCTGGCCGGGCTGGCCGTGTGCGTCGGTCTTCAGGCTCGCGACGAACTCGGGCTGCGGATGCGTGCCGTCGTCCGCCGGCCGGTCGACATGCTTCGCGATCAGCACATGTGCGTTGGGGCCCGCGTATTGCGCGAGGTCGCGGATGTCGGCCAGCTGCGTGCCGTCGATCCGCTTCAGGTCGCGTTTGCCGTGCGCGTCGAGCCAGTCGGCCGCGCGCGACTCGGGCGTGAGCGCGGGCGTGGCCGGCAAGAAGGACGACGGGTCCGGCATGGGCCACATCATCATCGACGGCATCGTTCGCGGCGCCGCGCCGGTTCGTCCGGCTGCGCCGTCGCGCAGCGCCTGCTCGGCCTGCGCGCGGTACAGCGCCCGATAGACGGGGTTGCCGGGCAGCGACGTGGGGGCGTTGCCGAACGCGTCGGCGAGGCGCGCGAGGCCCGCCGCGTCGCCGGGCATCACGTGGTCGGCTTCGCGCGCGATCGCGTCGGGGAGCACCGCATGCTCGGCGATGTCGACGCCGGTCGATTCGAGGATCTGCTTGCGCACCGCGAACGCGTTGGCCTGCGCGCGCGCCTCGGCGAGCAGCGTGCTTTGCACGTACGCGTCGGGGCTGCTGGTGTCGAGGTCGAGCCGGTTCGTGGCCACGTCGACCGCGTGACCGATCTCGTGCGCGAGCACATAGACGATCGTGCCGGCGTGGCGCAGGCCGCCGTCGATCACGATCCGGCGCTGCTCGGCATCGACCTTGCTGCCGGCGCCCGCGCGGCCCTGCACGATCTCCCAGCGGCCGGGGTTCAGCAGCCGCATCTGGTCGGCGAGCAGGCTCGACTGGCCGGCGAGCGCATAGGCGGCGTCGGGCAGCGGGGCGCCACCGAACCACATGCGGATGCGCGCGATGAGCGACGGCTTCTGGACGAATGCGCCGTCCGGCAGCGATTCGCTGATCGCCGGATGCGCGAGCTCGACGCGGCCGCTCGCGATGCCGCGCTGGAGCGGATCGATGACGGCATCGATCATCGCTGGCGTCCGGTTGGCCGCCGGGTCCGGATGCCGGATCAGGACGGAAGGGTCGCTGAAGTAGAACCGGCCCTGCGCATCGAACAGGCCTTCGAAGTCGAACGACAGGCCGTGCCGTGCGGCGATCTCGCGCATCGCGACGAGCTGCTGCATCGATTCGCGCATCACGCGTTTCGGCAGGATGCCGTTCATTACGTCGATGCTGCCGAGCTCGGCAAGCGGGCTGTACATCACCGCCATGCGCCCGAGGTACGTGAACGGCCCGTCGACCGTGACCGTGCGCATGCCGAGCTGCCTCAACTGGTCGAGCCCGCGCATTTCATGGGCGAGCATCGTGCGCGCCTTGTCGCCGCCGGCGTCGAACAGGCCGATCGCGTTGCGCTTGCCGAGTTCGAACACGGCCTTCGCGGTGCCGGCGCCGAGGAACGGGCCGAGCAGGTCGGCAGGATCCACGCGCCGCGACGGATCGCCGGCGACGTGCAGCCCGTTGCCGTCGACGGCGAGTGCGCCCGCATCGATCCGTTCGCGCGGCGACGGCGTGTAGCGCGTCCATGTGCCCGGGCCGCCGAACTGCATGCGGTGCGTGCCGTCGGTGCGCGACTCGCCGATCGCGCGGACCGTGCCGCTGTCGGGCACGTAGATCGTGCGTTGCCAGATGTTCGCGAGCCATGCGCCGTGTGCCGCGCGCGCGTCGCCGCCTTCGAGAACGACGGGGGTGCCCGCCTGCGCGGGCCCGAGCGCATGGCGATGGTCGATCGAGTAGTCGACGGGCGTGGCGGGGCGGCCGTGCGCATCGAGCAGGCCGCCGGCCGCATCGGTTTGCGCGTGGACGAGCGTCAGCGGTTCGCCGTTCGCATAGGACACCGGACCGTTGCGGGAGAATGTCAGTTTCGGCGCGCCGCCGCCGAACCAGCGCCGGGGGAACGGCGACGCACGGTCCGCGTGCGCGTGGCTCCACTGCACCTGTTCGTCGAGCGTGCGCGGCAGCCGTGCGCCGCCGCTGCCGCCGGACGACTCGGTCGTGTGCGGTGCGGGCATGTGCAACGATGCGTTGCCCGGCTGTTGCTGCCGGTCCCACGCGCGGCCGTAGAACGTGCTGTAGCGCTCGCCGTCGCGGCCCGACACGGGGGCGTTGCCGAACGCGTCGGCGAGGCGCGCGAGGCCCGCCGCGTCGCCGGGCATCACGTGGTCGGCTTCGCGCGCGATCGCGTCGGGGAGCACCGCATGCTCGGCGATGTCGACGCCGGTCGATTCGAGGATCTGCTTGCGTACCGCGAATGCGTTGGCCTGCGCGCGCGCCTCGGCGAGCAGCGTGCTGCGCACGAATGCGTCGGGGCTGCTGGTGTCGAGGCCGAGCCGGTTGTTCGACACGTCCGTCGCGTGGCCGGCTTCGTGCGCGAGCGTATAGACGAGCGTGCCGTTGCTGCGCAGGCCGCCGTCGATCACGATCCGGCGCCGGTCGACGTCGGTGCGGCTGCCGCGTCCCGCGCGGCCCAGCACGACCTGCCAGCCGTCCGACTTCAGCAGCCGCATCTGGCCGGCGAGCAGGCTCGACTGGCCGGCGAGCGCATAGGCGGCGTCGGGCAGCGGGGCGCCGCCGAACCACATGCGGATGCGCGCGATGAGCGACGGCTTCTGGACGAATGCGCCGTCCGGCAGCGATTCGCTAATCGCCGGGTGCGCGAGCGCGATGCTGCCGTCGTCGATGCCGCGTTCGAGCGGCTCGATGACGCTGTCGATTTCCTCGAGGGTGGACTCGATTGCGCCGCGATTGTCCGAGCGCGAGATGGCCGACGGATCGCTGAAGTAGAACTCGCCGTGCGCGTCGAATACACCCTGGAAGTCGAATTCCAGGCCGTCGCGCTCGACGATCGCGCGTATCGCCGCGAGCTGTCGCATCGATTCGTGCGTGACGCGCTCCGGCAGCGCGCCGAGCGAGACAGCCCGGCTGCTGAGTTCCGCGAGAGGGTGGTACAGGATCGCGATCCGGTTGCCGACCGAGAACGGGCCGTCGATGGTCAGCGTGCGCAGCCCGTAGCGGCGCAACAGGTCGAGCCCGTTGCGTTCCGTGCCGAGCGCATCGTAATGATGGGCGAGCTGGCTGTCGCGCGGCCGCCCGGGATCGACGTCGTACAGGCCGATCGCGTTGCGTTTGCCGAGTTCGAACACGCTTTTTTCGATGCCGGCCCCGAGGAACGGGCCGATCAGCGCTTGCGCATCCAGTCGCCGTGACGGATCGCCCGCGATGTGAAGGCCGTTCTCGTCGGCGGCGAGTTCGCCGTAGTCGATTCGCTCGCGCGGCGATGGCGCATAGCGGGTCCACGCGGGCGCGCGATCGAATCGCACCTGGGCCCTCGCGACGGCAGGATTGCCCGCGGCGGCGTCGAGCGCGCGGATCGCGCCGCCGTCCGGCACGTAGACCGGCCGTTGCCAGGTGTTCGTGAGCCACGCAGCGGCGGCGTGTCCGTTGTCGGCGGCCAGGACGAGCGCGCGGCCGCTGCCGGCGCTGGTCGACGTGCCGGCCAGGAAGTTCGCGATCGAAAAGTCCAGATGCTGCGCGGGGCGGCCGTGTGCGTCGAGCAGCTGGCCCGCGGCGTTGGTACGGCCGTGGATGACCGTCAGCGGTTCTTCGGTCCCGGACGACGTGCGTTCGTCCAGAATCCGGAGCGTCATCTGCCGTGGCTCGCTGCGCCCGCGTTCGGCAAACGGCGAGATCGCCTCCGCATGCGCGACGCTCCACTGCACCTGTTCCTCGAGCGTGCGCGGCAGGTGCGTGCCGCCGCCGGCCGCGTCCGTCGTGTGTGGCGCGGGCATGCGGCGCGGGGCGCCACCCTGACGTTTCTGCTTGTCCCAGATGCCGTCATAGAAGGTCTGGTACGTCTCGCCGCGGCGCCCCGACACCGGCGCATCGGCAAACGCGTCGGCGAGCCGTTCGACCGTGCCGGCATAGTCGCTCGACGGCCCCCAGCGGTCGGCCTCGTGCTGGAGCGCATCGGGCAGCGTCGTTTTCGACGCGATGTCGCCGCCGCCCGCGAGGTCGATTTCGTAGCGCGCTTCGAACGCGTTGATCTGCGCGCGCGCCTCGGCTTCGAGCGCCTTGCGCGTGAAGCGGCTGCGGCCGCTGTAGTCGAGCGAGTCCAGCGTGCCGTCGATCGCCTCGACCGCGTGCTTGGCCTCGTGCGCGAGCGTGTACGTGATGCTGCCCGAATCGTGCAGTCCGCCGTCGATCGTCACGCGCCGCCGCTTCGGGTCGATCCGGCTGCCGCCGCCGCGCTTGCCGAGGCTCACGCGCCAGCCGGCGTCGCTCATCATCCGCAACTGCTGCGTGAGCGTGTCCGATTGCTGCGCGAGCGCGTGCACCGCGTCCGGCAGCGGCGCGCCGCCGAAGCGCATCTGCAGCCGCGTGAACAGGCCCGGACCGGCGAGTGACGGATCCTGCGGGGCTTCGGTGGTTTCCGGGTGGGCGGCGGCTGGAAGCGTGCGATCGTCGGCGCGCGCGTCGCCGGCCCGATTTGGCCGGGAGGCTTCGTTCGTCTCGTTCGCCGCTTCCGATGCAGACCGTTCGGCCGGCCTGACGAGCACCAGGATGCGGTTCGGCGCGCTGAATGCGCCGTCCAGCGCGCGCGCCGCGCGAGCGGGTGGTTGCGGCGGCAGGGCGGCGCGGGTTTCCGGATCGGTGGCGTTGCGCCGCGTCGTCGCGAGCACGACGACGGTGTCGTCGTTCGCGGGCGGCGGCGCGCGCCGCGCCGCGGGAGCGTCCGGATTCGGCGCATGCGGGTCGGCTTCGGCGATGCCTGCCGCATCGGCGTGCGGCGCCTGCGCGTTCGTGCCGACGACGCGGCCGCCTGCCGCTGGCGCGTCGGGGGCCGGCAGGTAGCGCGTCAGCGGTGCATCCGCGCGCAGCGTGCCGTCCGCGTGCAGGGCATCCGGCGCGGCCGCGAACACCGGGCGCTGCCAGCGGTTCGCGAGTTCGGGCGCGACGTGCGCGTCCTCGGCATCGGCGACGACGATGATCGGTTCCGCGACGTCGGCGGGCGGCGCGCCCGCCGCGCGCGGCCGCGCCGCCTTGGGCATGGCGGCGGGGTCGTCGCCGTTGCGCACGATGAACAGCGTGTGTTCGCCGTAGTCGAGCGCTTCGACCGACGGGCCGCGCGGCACGGAGACGCCGGCCGGGTCGAGCGTCGCGGGCCGGGAGGCCGGTTCGGCGTCGGTCAGGTCGATCACGCGGACCGGCGTGCGTGGCGCGGCGCTGGCCGGTTCTTCGAGGGCGCCGGCGCCGGGTGCGCCGGGGGCTCGTGCGACGGCCGGGTCGTCCGCCGCGCGCAGGTCGCTGCTGCGGCGATTCTGCGCGGCGACATGCGAATCCGACGAGCGGGTTTCCAGCTGGCTCTCGTCGCGCGCGGCCTGCGCTTCGCTCGTGCGCTGCGCGTTGCGCGCGCCAGCCGAGACGGTGGCGGTGGCCGGGTTGCCCGCTTCGGTGGCGCGTGCCGCGGCTTCGTCGGCCGCCGCCGTCGTCGGTGTGTTGTCGGCCGGTGGCGCCGGGTCGTTCGCCGGTTGCCGTGTGTTGTTGCGCGACGGGGGCGGCGTCTTCGCGACGAGCTTCGACGGCGCATTGATTTCCCCGTCGCTGCCGAACGACAGCCGGTCGCCGGTTGCCGTGACCGAATCGACCTTCGTGCCTTCGGTCCACGTCTTGCCCGTCAGCTTGACGACGGTCAGTTCGCCGTTCTCGCCGAGCATCACCGATTCGCCGTGCGGCAGGTTGTTCAGGTCCTTGTTGTTGAGCCCGTCGAGCACGCGCACGGGCATGTTGTCGTAGGTGAGCACCTTGTCGCCGGCCATCAGCGTGCCGTCCTTCGCGACCGTGATGTCGACGCCGTCGAGCGACGCGCGCGTGGCCCCGAACGCGAGTTGCGACGGTTCGTTCTTGTTCAGGATTTTCTGCAGCTGCTGGCCGTCGATCGAAATGTTCTCGCCGCCCGCCGTGCGGGCGACCAGTGGCCGGCCGGTGACGCGCACCGCTGCGTTGACCATGCGGTCCCGCACGCCGCCCGCGCCCATCAGCGCCACGTTGGTGACGCCGGACTTGATGTCTTCCCAGCCCTGTTCGCTGTTCCCGTGGGCGAATGCGACCCCGGCTTCGACGAAGCTCTCGCCTGCGGCGCCGACGCCGGTGACGAGCGACGTGCCGCGCACGATCGCGGTGGTCACGCGCGCGGCCTTCGCCGAGCCGGTAAGCGCGGTGATCGTCTTGCCGAACACTTCCGACCCGGCGAACTTCGCCGCGCCGGCCGCGCCCATCGGCACGAGGTTGAGCCAGTCGCCTCGCGCCCCGGCGTCGGTGAACGGATTGATGCTCTGGTTGTGTTCCCACCGCGAGCCGATATCGATCGCGGATTTCGCCATGCTCGAACCGATCGCCGTGTCCATCATCACCGCGCCCGCGAAGTTCAGCGCGCCGCCGGCGAACGCGCCGACGCCGGTTGCGTCGAGCAGCACGCCGGCGCCGTCCATCAGCAGCCCGAGCCCCATCATCCCGAGGTTCACCTTGCCGCCGGTCAGCGTGTTCAGCGCACTGTCGAACCAGTCGTCGTGATGCGCGGACTTCTGCTGGAACTGCGCGTGACCGTTGTCGTCGTAACCGGTCACGAGGTCGAGCGTGCCGCTCGACGCCAGCTGGTTGTTGTCGAGGTAGTCGCCGACGTTGTCGTAATTCGCGGACGTGTCGTCGACGTACTGGACGTTGCCCTTGCTGTCGGTGACCTTGAACAGTGCGCTCGTCACCATCCCGGCCGTCTTGTCCGAGTAGATCAGCGGCAGGATGTTGACCTGCGTGCCGCTGCCACCGCCGAGCTTCAGGATTTCGCCGCGCACCTTGTTGATCGTGTCCAGCTTGTCCTTGTCGGTGTAGCGGACCGAGTCGTCGTTGACGGGGGCGGCGGGCGAGCCCGAATCCGGCGACGGCTGCACGTCGGGCGCGAGCCCGATCGCGGTGCCGATCAGGTTGCGCTGCTCGTTGTCGGTCAGCTTGCCGAAATTGATCGTCGCGGCCTTGTTCGTGCTCGCGCCCGCCTGGTCGAGCAGCGATTGCGACAGCTCGCCCTGGTGCGCGCGGAAGAAGCCGTCCAGCGCCTTCGAATAGGCATCCTTGTCATCCTGGCTCTGCGGGTTGCGCAGGTTCTCGGCGAGCCCCGCGTCGAACTGGTCGAGCAGCACCTGCTGGTGCGACATCTCCGTCAGCAACTGCAGCTTGTTGATGTTCGCGTCGGCCTGCTGCAGGTCGTTGCGTGCCTTGTCGAGCGGGTCCTGATAAGGGTTCGGACGCAGCGGCGTGCGCATCGGAATCTCGTCGCCGTTCACCTCGCGCATCCGCACCGGCGTCGGGTTGTTCGCGTACCAGTCGTCGTAGGTTTTCTGGATGTCCGCGAGCTTGCCCTTGAGTACGCCTTCCTGCGTCTGCGCGCTCGCGAGCTGGAATTTCGCGGCTGCGTCGTTGAACGTGTTGGACAGCCGGCCGTCGGCCGCCCGCAATGCGCCCGCGACGACATGGAGTTTTTTTGCGTCGAGCGCGGTCTGGCCGGTCGCGGTGGTCGGTACGGACGTGTTCGAGCCGGGTGGCTGCAGCACGAACGACGGGTTCGTGAACAGCGTCGTGGGTGGCAGCGACGTCGACAGGCTGGCTGCGGGCGCCGACGTGCTCAACGACGACGACGGGGTCTGCGTCGTCGACGGAGCCGGCGGACTCGATGTGCCCGGCGTAGACGCCGCGCTCGGCAGCGACGTGCTCAGCGACGGCGACGGTCCGGCCGAAGGGGATGGCGTCGTCGGGGGCGGCGGATTCGTCGACAGCGTCGGTGTCGGGTTCTGCAGCACGAACGGCACCTTCGGCTTGAGCTGCGCATCGATCTGCGCGCCGGCGTCGTCGTACTGCTGCGCGAGCGTCTGGCCGTAGGCGACGACGAAGCCGTCGTGCGCGAGGCTCGCCTTCTGTTTGGCCTGCGTCAGCGCATCCGATGCGGCGGCGAGGTCGGCGTCGACTTGCGGATGCGGGTCCAGCGAGCGCGGATTCGCGGTATGCCAGTCGTCGGATGCGGTTTTCGCGGAGTCGTACTTGGCCTGCAGGTCGTCGACGGTGAGCTGCGCGCCGAGCATCTGCATGTAGCCGCCGCTCGTGTTCGCCTGCGTCGTCGCGCGATCGAGCGCGGCCTTGTCGTCCGTCGCCGCGCCGGGTGTCGAGCCGATCAGGCAGGCGCTGTCGGTGTCGTACTTCTGCTGCAGCGTCGTGACCTGCTGCGCGTCGAGCGACGCCGCATAGGCCGCGTTCGAGTAATTCGCGATCTTCGCGGCCTGCGCGACGTTGGCCTGCACGGCGTTCATGTCGACGTTGCCGTTGGCGTCGGCCGGCGGCGCGTCGGGCAGGTCGATCTGCAGTTGCAGCGGCGCGAGCGCATCGTTCAGGTTGCCGACGCCGGTTTCGATGGCGTCCTTGTAAGCGGGATCGGCCATATACGACTGGAACTGCGTATAGGCGAGATTCGCGTTGCTGACGTCCGCCCAATACTTCGCCTGGCCGGTCACCGCGCCCGACGTCGCCGATTGCCAGTCGTCGTAGGCCTGGACCTGGGCGGGCGTCTTGCAGTCGCCCTGTTGCGGGATGAAGTTCGGATTCGCCTTCGTCTGGTCGGGGAACAGCTTCTGCAGCGCGGCGAACTTCGCATCGGCCTGCTGCTGCGCGGGACCCTCGATGTTCTGGTTCGTCGGGTCCGAGCTGTACTGGTCGGCCTTCGCCTGTTCGCCGTACAGGATCCGGTAGCCGGCGTCGGTCGTGACGCCGAGTTCGCGCTGCGCGGTGTCGGCCGCATCGTGCGCCTTCGTGTAGTTGTCGAGTGCGGACTTGCGCTCGTCGGGCGTCGAGTCGGGGTCGCGATTCGCCATCCGCAGCACACCCTGTGCGCCTTGCAGCGCCTGTTGTGCGTTGTCGTATTTTGTCTGCGCGTCCTGGATCACGCCCTGCACGGCCCGCGTCGTGTCGTTGTCGACGGTGATCTCGGGCGGCGCCACGCGATACTGATCGGCCATGCTCTGAAGCAGTGCGGTGGCCGACGCGATCTCGGGGTTGGTCGGTTTGGACGGATCGGTGCCGAGGTCGGCCTGCACCGGGATCGGCGGCGCGGTCGTCGGGTTGACCGGGTTGGCCGGGCCGTTGGTCGGGCCGTCGTTGGACGTACCGCCCGCATTTTGCGGCGGCTTTGGCGCAAGGTCCGGATTCAGCGTTTGCGACAGGAAACGCTGCCAGTTCAACCCCAAACCCATTCCGTCGATGGACAGCATGCAAGGCTCCCGTCAGGCGCGGCCGTACGCGGGATGCACGCCGCCAGCGCCGCATGGCGCGAATTCGAGTGTACGGAAGCGGCTGGAGCGGGCGCGGGGGCGATTCGTAGCGGGTGACGAGGGGGAGCCGGCCGGTCCGGGTGCCGCTACGAGAAGCGGGCAGGTCGAGAACGTACGCGGCATGGGCGATCGCGCGGCAAGGCGGCCCGCGCATCGCTACGCGCAGGTTCGATCGTTACAGCTTCCTTTCGGTGCGGGAGTCTGTCTTACTTTTTGCTTTCGTCGCATATGATCAGGTATGCGAAACAATGCGCCGCGATGGAGGCATCGTGGATGATCGGTACCGCGTGCGCTGGATCGAGCGATGGATTCGGCGGCACGAGTACAGGCTGTCTGCGTGCATGTGATCGGCGGAGGAACCGGATCGGATGACGGCGGGCAATTCGCTTGCGTTGCCGGCAGGGGCCAACTGGATCGTTCCGGTATCCGGCGAGGGGCAGACTTGCCGGTTCGTGCGGCCGACGGAGCGTTGGACAAAACCGGAAGGCTGCCGCGGAATGGCGTGGCTGCGGCGCGGGAGCGGGGTGATCGCATTGGGACACAACCTGCGTGCATCCGTCGGAGAATTGTTACGTGACAACTTCAAGTCGTGATGAATGAGTTTATATACTGAATGCGTGTAACACGTCGGCTAGGCGAATCTCCGATTCGCGCACCCCAATAACCGGTCTTCCAGCCCGGTCGGCAAGCTTGCATCATCGCCATCCGCCATTCCGTGGCAAAACGCCTATAATGATTGGGCAAATTGCCGGAGAGAGGTCATGAGCACCATCGCTTTTCATCCTTCGGGCGTCGCCCATCCGCGTCAGGCCGAATTCACGATACTCGAGCAACTGCTGGCGATCCGCGTCCGGTCGGGCGCGGACCTGGCCGAGCTGGCAAGTGCGCGCGTCGACGTGTCGGTGATCGACCGGCTGTCGGAGCGCGGGCTGAAATCGGACGAGCTGGCCTTCATCATTCCACGCCGCACGCTGAGCCATCGGCGCCAGGCGCACGAACGCCTGTCGCCGGAGGAATCCGACAAGGCGATCCGTCTTGCACGCATCGTCGCGCAGGCGACGGCCACGTTCGGCGACCAGGACAATGCGATGGCGTGGCTGCGCAACGGGCTGCAGCGCTTCGGCGGCCGCACGTCGCTCGACATGGCGAGCACCGAGCATGGCGCGCGGCTCGTCGAGGAAGTCCTCACGCAGATCGACGAGGGGTACTTCGCTTGACGACGCTGTGGCGGATCAGCAATTACGCCGACCTGAAAGGCATCGGTGGGTTGCGGGCCGGCGGGCGCTGGCATTTTGCCGGGCAGCCCGTCGTGTATCTCGCCGAGCATCCGGCGCTCGCACTGCTCGAGACACTCGTTCATTTCGAAATCGCCACCGTCGCGCAGTTGCCGAGCGGATACCAGTTGCTGCGCATCGAGGTGCCCGATTCGGTGGATGTCGCCGAAATCGCGGAAGGCGACGTGCCGGACGACTGGCAAACGAATGTCGACTGGACGCGCAGCACCGGCACCGAATGGCTGCACACGCAGCCGAGCGCGCTGTTGCGCGTGCCGAGCGTCGTCGTGCCGCACGCGCACAACTTCCTGCTGAATCCGCTGCATCCGGCGGCACTCGAAATCCGCATCGCGGAAGTCATGCAATCGCCGTACGACACGCGGATTCTGCGGCTCGTCCAGTCGAAGCCGGGCGAATAGCGGACAGAAAAAGGCGTGCGGTCAGCGCTCGTGTGCGGCGCGGTCCGCGGCGGCATCGGGCGGCAGCGTCTGCCGGATGCGTGTGACCGTTCGCGTGCTGACGAGACCGAGCATCGCACTGACATCGGCATGCGCGTGGCCGGCGAGCAATTGCCGGCGCGCATACGTGTTGCGCAGCACGCGCGGGCTCATGTCCGCTGCGTGGAAGCCGATTGCGTTCAGCGCGTCGCGTACCACCAGCAGCAGGAACATGTCGTTCATCGCGCCACCGCCGCGCGGTGCGGGGAACAGCAGCGTCGATGCCCGCGTGTCTGCCGAATGCGCGCGCCATGCGGCGAGCGGCGCCAGCACGAACCCGGCAAGTTCGATCCGGCGCGCTGGCCGCGCGCGATCGCGCGGCACGGACAACGCCGGTGGCCGCGCGTCGAGATCGGGCGCGTCGCAGGGCATCGCCCGAATCTCGGCCGACGTGATGCCGCTCGCGAGCAGCAGCGCGACGATCGCACGATTCCGGCAGTCGGCCGAGGTGTCGTCTGGTCGAGGCTGGACGTGACGCTGCAGCGCCGCGTCGGCGTCGGGCGGCAGGTAGCACGGCTCCGGCTCGCCGACCGGCCATGCAAGATCGCGCGTCGCCCGGCCGGCCGGATGGATCGTCCGCACGCCGGTGTCGACCAGGTGCCGGCTCAGCCGGTCGATCAGCTTCGCATAGCGCACGCGCGTCGACGTGCCGGGCGTGCAGGTGCGGTCGAGTTCCGCGAGGAAAGCCGCGACCTGGTCGGGCCCGAACGTGGCCAGCGACACGCGGTGTGCGACCAGGTGGCGCAGGAACCGCTCGAACATCGCGACGTGCTGTACGACCGAACGCGGCGCGAACGGCCGGTGGCCGGCGCCGGTCGCGGCGGTTTCCTGCCATGCGCGAAACGCGCCGACGGGGTCGTGAATCCAGCGATTCGTGTCCATCCACGATTTATAGCCGGACACGGTGACGCCGGCAATCGTCTCCCGATGTCCAGGCGGCCGGCGCGCCCCGATGCAACCGGCGCGTCAGTGCGCGATACGCGTGTCGTCGACGCCGTCGTTGTTCATCGTCAGGTAAACAAGCACGAGCAACAGCGTGATGAAGAAGCGGAACGCATCCGGCACGCCGTTCCATTGCTTCGACATCCACATCCCGAACCATTCGCCGCCGACCGACATGAACGCGACCTGCCATGTGAGGAAGCCGAGCGTCAGGCCGGCGATCGCGCACGCCTTGGCCGCCCGGAACGCCGAATCGTCGGCGCGCCGTGCGCGCAGCAGCCGGATGCCGCCGATCCAGCACAGCACGGCCGTCAGCGTTTCCATCGAAATGATGCCGATGTAGCCGGCGTGATGGATCCACGTCGTGCCGATCGCGCGATACATGATCCCGTTGCCCGGGAAGGTGGTGTCCATCAGGAACACGTGGTGCACGAATGCGAAATTCGTCGCATAGTCGGTGATGTTGCCGAACGCGACGAGCGATGCAAAGAAAGCCATGGCGAGCACCATGGCTGCCTTGGAACAACGAATCATCATCATGGACTCCGAAATGAATGGGCAGTCGAAAGCGCGACCGTGCGGCGATGAACCGGCGTTCGGGGCGAGACCTGCGTAAATGTGCACGGCTGAGCCGGCGGATTTGCGTGCGTGTGCACGGCGGCGCGGAGATCGGGACTGGAAAACCTGAAGCCGGTGCGGCGTCGAGGAGACGCACGCGCCGGCTGGATCGAGTGCCCGCGCCAGGAGGGAGCGGCGATTGTCGGCCGAACCGCAGGCGTCGTCAAGCAGGGCGCGGCGTGCCCGTGTCGCGCAGCAGCGCTGCCTGCCGCTGCCGTTATGCGTCGCGCGAAGGTGCCGCGGCCGCGCCCCCGTGCGCCCGTCCGCTCAGCCGCGCGAGCGCGGCGAATGCCAGTTGCGTCGCGATGGCCGCGAGCGTGCCGGCCGCCATGCCGTTGCCGAGCACGATCTGCACGGGTGCGCCGAAATGGCGATACAGGTTCGGCACCAGGATCGGCGCGAGGCCGACCACCAGCGCGGCCGCGAGCGTGTACTGGTTGGCGCGTGCGTGCAGGTCGACGCTTGCGAGCAGCCGGATGCCCATCACGCCGATCATCGCGAACACGACCAGCGCGGTGCCGCCGACCACGGCGGCCGGAATCGCATACGCAAGCCGCGCGAGCGGCGCGAACAGCGCGATGACGATCAGGATTGCGCCGGCCGCGGCCGTCACGTAGCGCGAGCGCACGCCGGTCGTCTGCACGACGCCGATGTTTTCTGCGCTGGTCACGATCAGCGGCGTGCCGAACAGCGCGCCGGCCAGCGACGCCAGCGCGTCGCCGCGTATCGTCTTCGGCACGTCGCGCGGCAGCGAGATCGTCTTGCCGCACGTCTCGCCGACGGCGACCGTCTGCGCGGTGGCCTCTGCCATCGAGATCGCGGTGAAGATCAGCAGCGGCAGCGCGGCGAGCAGGTCGAAGCGCGGCATTCCGAACGGCAGCCACACCGGATGCGTGAACAGCGGTCCGTGCCACACGTCGGCGAGCGCCGGCATTGCGTCGAGCGCCCAGCCGAGCGTCGCGCCGGCCACCAGCCCGATCAGCACGGCGAGGCGTCCGCCCGTGCCGCGGAATGCACCGGCGGCGGCGACGGTGGCGACGATCGTCGCCAGTGCGAGACCGAGCGCGCGCGGCTGTGCGAAGTCGGCCGAGCCGGGCTGGCCGACGACGATCGTCGCGTAGATCCGGATCAGGTTGACCGACACGAGCAACAGCATCGCGCCGACGACGATGCGCGGAAAGAGCCGCAGGCAGCGCGTGAAGACGGGCAGCAGCACCCAGTAGAACGCACTGGCGAGCAGCGCGGCGCCGGTTGCGGTGGGCAGCCCCGATTGCGCGGCGATGCCCGCGAACAGCATCGTCGGAGCGCCGCCGGGCACCATCACGAACGGCAGGCGTGCGCCGATCGGGCCGGCGCCGAGCGATTGCACCAGCGTGCCGATGCCGCACGCGAAGAACGTCGCGCCGATCAGCTGGACCGTCAGGTCGCCCGGCAGCGCGAGGACCTTCGCGATCAGGAAGACGGCCGTGATCGGCGACGCGGCCATCGACAGCACGTGCTGCAGCCCGAACAGCGCGAGCTGCCACGCGGGCAGCTTGGCATCGACGGGCGGAGAGATCGGATCGTGCGGCACGGCAGGCCCCTCGGAAGCGAACGGCGAAAACGGCCGGAAACCGGCGGCGAACGGCGTGTCAGGCCCGCAGCCAGGGCAATTGCGCGGCGCTGTAGCGGAACGTCTGGAACACGCTGTTCAACTGGCCCGGGCCGGTCTTGCGCGCCGCTTCGTCCGGGTATTCGGCGAACCACGGGATCACGTATTCCCACACGACCTCGCCGGCCGGCGTCACTTCGAACAGCCGGCCCGTCGACGATTCGGTGACGTGCGTGTTGCCGTTCGGCAAGCGCTGCGCGTTGCCCATGAACGGCGTGTAGAACAGGTTCACTACATCGTCCGCATACGACCACACGACGCGTTGCGTCGCCGGGTCGATTTCCACGACGCGCGAGAATACGACGTGCGCGCCGTGGCGGAAATTGCCGTTGTCGAACGCGAGGATGTTGCCGTTCGCGAGCGGCACCGGCGCATGCTGGTGCGACACGACGTCCGGTCCGATCCGCAGGTCGACGCGGCCGGTTTCGCGGTTCACGGCAATGATCCCCGACGTCGTGCGCAGGCTCATCAGCACGCGGCCGTTCGCATCGACCGCGAGACCGTTGACGAGCGGCCAGTGATAGCGGCCGAAGCCTGCCGCGATCGGAAAATCCTCGGGCCGCAGATGGTCGCGCGCGTGCCATTCCCACACGATCTGGCCGGCGCGGTTCACTTCGCGGATCACATCCGTATACATCACTTCGTCTTGGCCATGCGCGGTGCCGCCCGGCACGCGCTGCGCGAACGCCGCGTCGGCCGGTTCGCACGCGGCGTAGAGCAGGTTGCCGTTCGGCAGCCACTGCGCGTCGTGGTGATGCGCGGGATCCTCATGGCGCCACACGGTTTCGCCTTGCGGCGTGACCTCGTAGAAGTCGCCGCCGTGCCACATCGACCACGGCGCATAGCGCGATTCGGAGCGCGGGTGGTTGCCGTTGTAGCCGAGATTGCCGTTCGCGAGGATGACCGCGTGGCGGCCGGGGCGGACGGGCATTTTCCACTGGTGCGCGACTTCGCCGTCGATGCCGACGAGGTAGACGTTGCCGTCGGCCGTCTGCGGGGCGATGAGCGTATAGCCGCCCGCGGACAGCGCGGGATCGTGGGCGATGAGGCCGACGCCTCGGCGGCGCTGGGTGATTTGGTCGACGGTCGTCACTGCGGTCTCCATTCGAATCGGATGCGGGGATGCAGCGGAATCTAGACGATCCGGCGCGTCGGTAAAATCGGATTATTCTTGACGGCCTGTTCGGAAAAATCTAACGGTACCCCCATGCGTTCGATATCGCAGACATTCCGCTGTTTCGACGAAGTCGCGAGGCGCGGCTCGATTCGCAAGGCGGCCGACGTGCTGCACCTGACCGCCGCGGCGGTGCACCAGCAGATCCGCAATCTGGAGGAGCAGGTCGGCGTGCCGCTGTTCGACCGGCTGCCGCGCGGCATGCAGCTGACGCTTGCGGGCGAGATCGTGATCGCGGCCGTGCGGCGCGGCCAGCGCGACTTCGACAACGCGCTGACGCAGGTCGAGGATCTGCGCGCGCTGCGGCGCGGGCACGTGAACCTGGCCGTGCCCGCATCGACGGC
Organism: Burkholderia arboris; assembly: GCF_038723655.1. NCBI lineage: Bacteria > Pseudomonadati > Pseudomonadota > Betaproteobacteria > Burkholderiales > Burkholderiaceae > Burkholderia > Burkholderia arboris. The sequence goes on along the minus strand of NZ_CP109823.1, from coordinate 941,886 downwards.
CGAGAAGCTCGTGCCCGACGCGATCCTCGCCGCGCTGCAGCGCTATCCGGGCGTCACGTACAGCGTGCGCTCGGGCAACGGCGAGAACATCGTGCGCTGGGTCGAGACGGGCGAGGTCGACATCGGCTATGCGCTGCGCCGGCGCACGGCGGCGAGCGTCGTCGAGGTGCGCGCGTTCGCGCAGCCGCTGGGGGTCGTCACGGCGCCCGGTCATCCGCTGGCATCGGCGGGCGGCAAGGTGCGCATGCGCGACTGCTTCGCGCACCCGCTGATTCTGATGACGCCCGACACGGAGCTGCGCGCGATGTTCGACCAGATCGATGTGCGGCAACCGCGCACCGTGCGGCCGCTGGTCGAGACGGGCTCGGTGTCGATGGTGCGACGCCTCGCGGCCGAAGGTGCGGGGGTCGGCTTCCTGATCGCAGAGAACGTCGCGGACGATGTCGCCGCCGGGCGGCTCGCGTGGACCCCGCTCGCCGATGCGGGCGCGCGCTCGTTCAGTTGCATCTATCAACGGGCGGACATGAGCGCGACCGTCGCGATGACGATGTTTCTGGATTTTTTCTCGGAGGCGATCGAAACGATGGAGCGCGGATTCGCGCCTGGCGGCAAGGCAGCCGGCAAGCGCCGCCGTGCGGCAACGTAGCGACACCGGTCGCATTGCCTGATCGCGATGCCATGCAGCAGCGAATCCGCAGGCCGGTCCGGTGATGTTGCGCGTGCAACGTCCGGCTGCATTACGTCATACCCTTATTGCGGAAAAAATTTTGTTCATGGGACTATCGAACGCGTTGCCCGTGCACCGAGGGGGTTGCAGGCAACGTGAAGTCCATCGCAACGACCTACAAGAACATCGGCAGACAATGAACAGAACAGCGATTTTTCCGTATGCGTCCGCGTTGCTCGCGGCCGCCCTGTTGACCGCATGCGGCGGCGACGTCGAGAACGAAGCGGGCCGCACGACGACACCTTCCACCGATGCGAGCTGCCTCGCGGTCGACAACAGCGGCGCGACGGTCGTGGTGGGCTCGAACCAGCCGGGCGATCCGTCGCTGCCGGAAGCGTCGTCGGGCTATCGCACCGGGATGAAGCCCGTCTATGCGAAAACGTACCTGGTGGCCACGTCGAACGCGTATGCGAGCGCAGCCGGTTGCGCGGTGCTGAAGAAGGGCGGCACGGCTGCCGACGCGGCGGTCGCCGTGCAGGCCGTGCTGGGCCTGACGGTGCCTGAGGCGACGGGGCTCGGGTCGGGCGGCGTGCTGCTCTACTACGATGCGCGCAGCAAGACGGTGCAGGCATACGACGGCCGCGAAACCGCGCCGGCCGCCGCGACGGAGAACTACCTGCGCTACGTCGACGACACGACCGACCATTCGGCGCCGCTGCCGAACGCGCGCGCGAGCGGCCGCTCGATCGGCACGATCGGCGTGCCGCGGCTCATCGAGGCGCTGCAGCAGGATCATGGCCGCCTGCCGTGGCAGAACCTGTTCGGTGATGCGATCGCGCTCGCGACCAACGGTTTCCCGATCGGCGGCCGGCTTGCCGACGCGATCGCCTCGAACGCGCCGAACCTGAAGCGCGACCCCGAGGCCGCCGCGTACTTCCTGAACGCCGACGGTTCGCCGAAGACGCTCGGCACCGTGCTGAAGAATCCCGCGTACGCACATACACTGACGCTGATGGCGCAATCGGGCGCGAATGCGCTGTACACCGGGCAGATCGCGCAGGACATCGTCGCGAAGATCGCGGTGACGAAGGGCGCGGACGGCTCGACGCTCACGCCGGGCAAGACGACCGTCGCGGATCTGGCCGCGTATCAGGCGAAGCGCCGCGATCCCGTGTGCACGACCTATCGCAGCTACTGGGTCTGCGGGATGCCGCCGCCGTCGTCGGGCGGCATCGCGGTCGCATCGGCGCTCGGCATTCTCGAGAATTACGACCTGAAGTCGCTGAAGCCGACGGCGATCGATCTCGAAGGCGGCAAGCCGACCGTCGCGGGCGTGCACCTCGTCACCGAGGCGGAACGGCTCGCGTATGCCGACCGCGACAAGTACGTGGCCGATACGGATTTCGTGCCGCTGCCGGGCGGTACGTGGGACACGCTGCTGAACAAGCCGTACCTGAAATCGCGCGCGGCGCTGATCGACACGACCAGGAGCATGGGCACCGCGCAGCCCGGCAATCTCGGTGCGGTGCCGCTCGGCGTCGACACGACGCTGATCGAGCATGGCACGAACCAGTTCACGATCGTCGACGGCGACGGCAACGTGCTGAGCGCGACGACGACGGTCGAGTCGAGCATGGGCTCGTTCCACATGACCAACGGCTTCCTGCTGAACAACCAGCTGACCGACTTTTCCGCGAACCCGGTCGACACGTCCGGCAATCCGGTGGCGAACCGGCTGCAGCCGGGCAAGCGGCCGCGCAGCTCGATGGCGCCGACGATCGTGTTCGGGCAGGCTGCCGACGGCTCGCGCGGCGACTTCGTGATGGCGACGGGTTCGCCGGGCGGCGGCACGATTCCGCAATACGTGGTCAAGACGCTCGTCGGCGCGCTCGACTGGGGCCTCGACGCGCAGCAGTCCGCGGGGCTCGTCGATTTCGGCGCGAGCAACAGCCCGACGACCACGGTCGGCGGCGAGCATCCGAACGTCAACGCGGCGAACAACGGTGCGAACGATCCGCTGATCACGGGGCTGCTCGCGCTCGGGCACAAGGTGTCGACGTCCGCGCAGGCGAGCGGCGTCAACACGGTGATGCGCGTGACGGGCGGCCAGTCGCCCGTGTTGCAGGGCGGCACCGATCCGCGTCGCGAAGGCGTCGTGCTCGGCGATACGTTCCGGCCGTAAACGGACGGAACACGTACGGCCCCGATCTGCCGACGGGCAGTCGGGGCCGTATTGCTTGAAGGGACGGCAATGACGAACGCACACCTGCTCGAACTGGACGCCGCGCTGTCGGCGCCGGGCTTTTTCGATTGCCTCGGCGACGTCGATGGCGATACCGCGCTGGAGCGTCGCGATGCCGAGCCGTTCGATACGCAGTGGATGGCGGCGTTCGATGCAATCGACGGCGATCCGGCCGCGGCGATCGACAAGCAGTCGGTGGACGCGCTGCGGGAAAAGGCATACAGGCTGGCGTTCCGTGCATCGGGTCATGCCGGTGTGGCGGCCTGCGTGTCGGACGACATCGAGCTGATCGCGAGGAGCCGGTTGTCGGGCCGCCCCGGCAACTGGCCCGAACATATCCTTTGGGATGCTTATAAAAGCGGCCGGTTTCCCTGCTAGCCGCGTGACCCTGCGCCTGTCTCCCGACGCTCGGCGGGCGTGCCCGTCGCGATCGCGGTGCTGCTTGCGTTCCATGCTGCCGGGTTCGCGCCGGTTCACCGTCAAATACGCGAGCCATCCTGCTGCAAGCCTCCGATTGTCAAACAGTGTGAGTCAATCGTCAGCATTTGCAACGGAAGTAACAGTCCCCGCAATTCGACTGTTTTGCGTGCCGGCGCCGCTACATTAGCTCCACCTGCCGCACGTCGCGGCGAGGCATGCGACAGGCCGCAGAAGGCGGCCCGCAGCAACAACGTCTTTGGGGAGAATGACCATGAACAAGATTCGTACGATTCTGCTGGGTGCCGCTCTGACGGCGATGGCGACTTCGGCTGCATTTGCACAGACGGCCCAGACGGGTGCCCAGGGTGCCGCAGGCGTCGGCGCACAGGTCCAGACGCCGCTGCTCGGCGGCGGCGTGGGCGTGCAGGCGGGCGCTGGCGCGAATGCGGCGGGCTCGGGTTCGGGTGCAGGCAACGCCGTTGGCGGCGCGCTGAACGGCGTCGGCAAGACGGTCGGCGGCGTGGGCTCGGCAGCGGGCAATGCGGTCGGCGGTGCGACGCAGGCGGTCGGCTCGGCAGCCGGCACGACGAAGGATGCGGCGGCATCGGCCGTCCACTCGACAAAGGCGCACGTGAAGCATGTCTCCGGCTCGGCGAAGAGCCATGCACAGGGTGCCGTGTCGACGGCGGGCGACGTGGCGGGCGGCACGAAGGCGAAGGCCGGCGAAGCGCTCGAAGGCACGACGAACGCAGTGAAGGGCGGTGCATCGGTCGGCGTGAAGGGCTCCGCGTCGGCACAAGGCGGCGCGCTGTAAGCGACACCCATCCCGCCAGGACCCGGCCCGCTTCGATGCGGGCCGGGTTTTTTTATGGGTGCGCGTGGCCCCTGCCCAATGCCCGCGCGCCATGCTTAAATAGCAGGGCTCCCGGCCGCCGGGCCGCCGCAATGACGGCGCCGGCCGATCCGGGCCAGCATGTCCGATCGACATCGTGACGACAGACGACACAAAAAGCACCGTTCCGGCCTGCCCGGCGCGGTCCGATAACATTCCGAGGCATCACGTCATGACCATCCTGTTCCGTCTTCTCGCGCTCGCCTGCGCACTCTGGCTGGCCGCCTGCGCGGCGCCGCCCCCGCCCCCGCCGTCGGCCAGTACCGCCGCGTCCGCTCCCGCACCGGATGCCAGCGAACGTCGCGGGCTCGGTACCGCGTGGGGCGAGTCGGTGCGATCCGAAACCCGGCAGGTCGACTTCGAACGCGCGGATCCGGCGAAGCCGACGGATCTCGCGTCGGTCTACTACAACGATGTGCTGCCCGGCCATCTTCCCGCGTCGCAGGTTCGCCGGCTGCCGACCCGCGTCGCACTCGCGAACGGCGACATCGCGCTGTCGTTTACCGACGAAAAGGGCGCGCCGCTGCGTCTTGCGCGCAGCAATGGCCGCTGGCACATGGCAGGCGTCGAGGGTTCGCGTTACCTCATCGTGTTGCGCAACCAGGGGCGCCGCGCGTTCGAAGTCGTGTCGACGGTCGACGGGCTCGACGTGCTGTCGGGGCGCCCGGGCAGCTACACGAACGGTGGCTACGTGCTGTATCCGGGCCGCACGCTGACGATCGAGGGCTTCCGCAAGAGCCGCGACGAAGTCGCTGCGTTCCGTTTCGCAGCGGTGCCCGACAGCTATGTCGCGAACTCGAAGTACGGCGACGCCGCGAATGTCGGCGTGATCGGCGTCGCGCTGTTCGCGCAGAAGGACAACGAAGAGGAAGCGCTGCGCCGCAATGCGAATCCGTTCCCCGGCAACGACAACGGCTTTGCGCCGCCGCCCGTCCCGCGCGGCGAGTGAGGGCACGTAGCCGGGCGTCCGCGTGCATCGCGACGCGCAGGGTGATCCTGCGCGTTTCCCGCTGCCCGTTCAGCGCCGTCCCGACGCCGTTTTGCCCGAAACCGGATCCGCTGCGCAATCGCGTTGTCGAGCGATCGCGTGGCGCGACGCCAGCTCGACACCGACGTCCGGTGGCGCATCTCGCGCGCGGCAGCGCGACGCCGCGTGGCGTTCGTTTCACGACCGGTCCGGCTGTCGGAGACGAGGTTCCGCTGTTGCGCGATCGTGCTGCGGCACAATGGCGGTTCGTGTCCGTATCCCGTGCTTCCCCGCCATCCGGACCGACGGAGAACCTCATGTCGTTACCCGCTTTCAGGTACCATCCCGACCCGCTCGCATCGGGCAGCGTGATCCGGTCCGGCGCGCCCCCGTGGGAACGCTTTCTCGCCGCGCTCGACAAGGACGGCTCGCCGGCCGCGTACGTGTTTCGCTGCATCCATTGCGGCGAACCCGGCGGCTACCCGGATTGCGATTGACGGCCGAGCTCGTGCGGGCGGCGATGCCCGTTCGCCATGAAACAGAGGAATCTTCGTGAAGTTCATCCACGCCGCAGACATTCACCTTGACAGCCCGTTGCACGGCCTGAGCGCGTATCCCGATGCGCCGGCCGCACAGTTGCGCAACGCGTCGCGCGAGGCGCTGCGGCAACTCGTGGATCGTGCGATCGAAGAGGAAGTCGCGTTTCTCGTGATCGCCGGCGACCTGTACGACGGCGACTGGAAGGACCACAACACGGGCATCTTCTTCGGCCAGCAGATGGGGCGGCTGCGCAAGGCCGGCATCCGCGCGTTCGTGCTCGGCGGCAACCACGATGCCGAAAGCGAGATGACGAAGAAGCTGACGTTGCCGGACAACGTCACCGTGTTCGGCCACCGCAAGCCGGAAACCGTCAGGCTGCCCGAATTCGACGTCGCGCTGCACGGGCAGAGCTTCAAGGACAAGGCCGTCGTCGACAATCTCGCGATCGGCTATCCGGATCCGGTACCCGGCTACTACAACATCGGCGTGCTGCACACGGCGCTCGAAGGCTACGCCGCGCACGCGAACTATGCGCCGTGCACGCTGGCCGAACTGCAGGCGAAAGGCTACGACTACTGGGCACTCGGCCACGTGCATGAGTTCCAGCAATGGACGGGGCCGTCCACCGTCGTGTTTCCCGGCAACCTGCAGGGGCGCCATATCCGCGAGACGGGCCGCCGCGGCGCGGTACTCGTGACGGTCGAGCAAGGCCGCACGCAGGTCGAGCGCCTGTATCTCGACGTGCTGCGCTGGGAGGCCGTGACGGTCGATGCATCCGACTGCCTGTCGGTTGCCGATCTGTCGAGAAAGATCGGCCAGGCGCTGGAAGCGCTTTTGACCGTCGACGGCCACGTGCCGCGCGCGGTGCGCGTGACGGTCACGGGGCGCACGCCTGCACACGGACTCTTTTTCGGTCGCGCGCCGCAGTTGCGCGCGGAAGTGCTGAACCAGATCGGCATCATCGGCAACGAGCGGCTGTGGCTCGAGAAGGTCCGGCTCGCGACGTCCGCCGCCGATCATCAGCCGGGCGAAAGCGAGCCGCTCGAAGCGCTGGAGGACCTGAAGCAGATCCTGGCCGATGCCGCGCACGATCCGGATTTCCTCGCGTTGCTCGAACGCGACCTGAAGCCGTTCGTCGGCAAGGTCCGCAGCGACGTGAAGGAGGACGTGCCGTTGCTGACGATGGCGCGGGCGGGCGAGCTGACGGCGCTGGTCGAGCAGGTCGGGCCTGAACTGCTCGCGCGGCTGGCGAGGGGGGAATAAGCGATGCGCATCAGCCAGCTCGATCTGATCAAGTACGGCAAGTTCACCGACGAGACGCTGCGGTTCCCGTCGGCCGGCGAGGATTTTCATGTGATCGTCGGGCCGAACGAGGCCGGCAAGTCGACGATCCGCACGGCTGTGTCCGAGTTGCTGTTCGGGATGAAGCTGCAGACGCCGCTCGATTTCCTGCACAGCACGCCCGAGTTGCGGATCGGCGGCGTGCTGGAGAGCGGCGCGGGTGAACTCGCGTTCCACCGCGCGCGCGGGCGCAGTCCATTGCGCACGCCGGCCGACGACAAGCTGCCCGACGACTACCTGGCGGCCATTCTCGACGGCGCGACGCGCGAGTTCTTCGAGCAGATGTTCGGGCTCGATCACGGGCGGCTGGTCGACGGCGGCCGGAGCATTCTCGATGCATCCGACAAGCTCGGGCAGGTGCTGTTCGAATCGGCCGCCGGTGTCGGCAGCCTTGGGCCGGTGCGTGAGGAACTCGACGCGCGTTCGGTCGAGCTGTGGGCGCCGCGCCGGAGCGGCAGCGCGTTTGCGCTGGCCGAAACGTCGTTCAACGAAGCCGTGACCGAACTGAAGACGGTCCAGGTGCGCACGCGCGACTGGGTCGATCGCAAGGATGCACGCGAAGCGGTCGAACAGCAGATCGAGCAGGCGCGTGCGGAACAGCGCCGGCTCGAAACGCTGCGCTCGAAGCTCGAGCGCGTGCGGCGGCTCGCGCCGTACCTGAAGGAGCTGACGGTCAAGGATGCGGCGCTGGCCGAACTCGGCGCAGTCGTCGAGTTGCCGCCGACTGCGTATGCGGATCTGCTGAAGGCACAGGGCGATCTCGCGGCCGAGCAGAAGGTGCTCGAAGAACGGCGCGCGGACCTGCTCGCGAAACGGCAGGCGCGCGATGCGATCGACGCGGACGCCGACACGCTGGCGCTGGAAGCCGATATCGAAGCGCTCGATCGGCTGCGCGGCGCGTGCATGAATCACGCGCAGGATCTGCTGCTGCTCGGTGCGGACGTCGAGCGGCACCTGTCCGCCGCGTCGTCGGCAGCCGCCCAGCTCGACTGGCCGACGGACGAAGCATCGCTGCGCGCGTCGCTGCCGACGGCGCTGTCGCTGAAGACCGTCGCGAACCTGCTGCGCGAGCACGGCGCGCTGCATCAGGCGCTCGCCGGCGCGCGCGAATCGCTCGACGAACGTACGCGCGAGCTGGCGCAGGTGCAGGAGCAACAGGCGCGCCTGTCGACCGTCGACGTGCCGGAAGCGCTGCGCGCGGCGCTGGCCGATGCGCAAGGCTTTCGCAATAGCGGCCAGCGCGAGCAGGCGCTGGCGCACGAAATCGCGGCCGCCGAACGCGTGCTGTCCGGCGCGCTCGATGCGCTCGGCCAGTGGCGCATGCCGGTCGACGCGCTGCGCGCACTCGACGTCCCATCAGCGGCGCGTCTTGGCACGCTGCTCAAGGAAGACAGCGAACGCGCAAGCGCGACAGCTGCTGCGCGCGAAGCGCGCGACGGTGCGCTCGAAGAGCTCGAACGGCTCGAGCTGCAGGAGAAGCATTTCGCGGAGAACCACAAGGTCGTTACGACCGCCGACGTGCTGGCGGCGCGCGCGCGTCGCGACGGCGCGTGGGGAGACATCCGCAGTGGCGCGGTCGATCTCGCAATCGGCGCACCGGCAGTCGACGACGCGATTCGTCTCGCTGACGAACTCGTCGATGCGCAGCTCGGCGCCACGCAGGCGGCCGCGACGCTGCAATCGCTGCGTCAGCAGGTCGAATCTGCGCGTGCGGGCGTGGCACGCAGGAAGGCCGCACTGGACGAACGCGAACGCGAACTGACGGCGCATCGCGACGCGTGGGCCGCGCTTGCAACGACGGCCGCGGTGCCCGGCATGCCGCTGGCGGCGATGGGTGACTGGCTCGCGAAGCGCGAAACGGTGTTTGCTGCACAGGCCGATCTTGACCGTCAGCGCCGCGAATTCGACACGATTCGCGCTGCACGGGCCGGCGCGGAAGCCGCGCTACGTGCGGCACTGCGTCCGGTATCGCGCGGCGGCGAGTCTGACGGGCTGGCGGCGCTCGTCGCGATCGCCGAGACTTTCGTGCAGTCGGCCGAGAAAGCGATCGCGCAGAAGGACAGTCTCGACGATCGCGCGCGGGAAGCCGAACGCGGATGCGCGACGGCGCAATCGCGGGCCGGTCACGCACAGGCGGCCTACGATGCATGGCAGGCACAATGGCGCGACGCGCTGGCCGCCGCGAAACTGTCCGCGAGCGCGACGACGCTGGCCGCGGCGGAGGGGGCGCTCGGGCTCGCGAATGCAGTGACGGCCGAGCTGGCCGATGCCGATGCGCCGCGCAACCGGATCGCAGCGATTCGCGCGGAGTTGGCCGCGCTCGAGGCTGGCGCGCGGCGCCTTGCCGAAGCGCTCGCGCCGGAATGGCTTGCCGGCGGCGACTGGCCGGACGTGGCGCGACGGTTGACGATGCGCCTCACGGCCGCCAGGGAACTCGCGCGTGCGATCGGTCGTGCCGACGAGGCCGTGCGGCAGGCCGACGGCAAGGTCGCGGACGCGGCCGCCGCGGTGGCCGGGGCCGATGCCCGTATCCAGCCGCTGCTGCAACTGGCCGGCGTCGCTTCGATCGACGCGGCGCTGCCTCTCGCCGAGCGCTCGGATCGTCAGCGCCAGCTTCGGCAGGCGGTCGATGCCGCGCACGAAGCGCTGGTGCGCGACGGCGACGGGCTGTCCCGGTCCGCCGTGGAAGTAGAAGTCGCGGAGCAGGACATTGCCGACGTGCCGGCGCATCTCGAAGCGGTGAAGCAGTCTCTCGGCGATGTCGGCAGGCGGCTGAACGAGCTGTCGCAGCAGCAGGTCGTGGCCGACCAGGCATTCGGCGCGATCGACGGCCAGGCGAACGCAGCCGTTGCCGAGTCGAAGCGGCAGGAAGCACTGGCGGCGATGGGCGATGCGGCCGAACAGTATCTGGAGGCGGCCACTGCGAGCCGCTTGCTGAAGTGGGCGACGGATCGCTATCGCGACCAGAAGCAGGGGCCGATGCTCCGGCGCGCGGGCGAGATTTTCGCGGGGCTCACGCTGGGCGAATTCGCGAAGCTGACCGTCGATACCGAACGGACGCCGCCCGCGTTGTATGCACGGCGCACGAAGGGCGCATCGGTCGAGGTCGCGGGATTGAGTGAAGGCACGCGCGATCAGTTGTTCCTCGCGCTGCGCATCGCGGCGCTGGAGCTGCAGCTCGGCAGCCGGACCGCGCTGCCGTTCGTCGCCGACGATCTGTTCATCAATTTCGACGACGCGCGCGCGAAGGCCGGGCTCGACGCGCTGCGCGATCTGTCGACGCGCACCCAGGTGCTGTTCCTGACGCACCACGACCACCTGCTGCCGCTCGTGAGGGACGTCTTCGGCGCGCGGGTCAACGTGGTCGAGTTGCAGCGCGCGCCGGCCGGCGCGTGAGGCGGGATGCCGGCACGCGGGAGGGGGCATCGCGTACAGGTAGTATGAGCGGTTCCGAAACGCACGCGGCCGGGTCAACCGGTCGCGGGTCTGGCCACACGAGGGGAAAATATGAAAAAGCTGGTAGCCGCCATCGCGTTCGCGGCGGACAAGCATCGCAATCAGCGTCGCAAGGACGAAGAGGCGTCGCCGTACATCAATCATCCGATCGCACTCGCCGACGTGCTGGCCAACGAGGCCGGCGTCGAGGACGAGCGTGTGATCGTCGCAGCCGTGCTGCACGACACGGTCGAGGATACGGAGACGACCGAGCAGGAGCTGCTGCGGCTGTTCGGCAAGGACGTGGCGGACATCGTGATGGAAGTCACCGACGACAAGTCGTTGCCGAAGGAAGAGCGCAAGCGTCTGCAGGTCGAGCATGCGGCCACCATCAGCCGTCGCGCGAAGCTCGTGAAGCTGGCCGACAAGATCTGCAACCTGCGCGACATCGCGCAGCATCCGCCCGCGGACTGGCCGCTCGAGCGCAAGCAGGCGTATTTCGACTGGGCGAAGTCGGTCGTCGACCCGATGCGCGGCGTCCATCCCGGCCTCGAGGCGATCTTCGACACCGCGTACGCGGCACGGCCGGCGGACTGAGGTTTCCGCATGGCAGCGACCCGATCCGTCGAATCCGCAGAGCGGCCAGTACCCGCGGTGGCGGGCGTCGACGTCGGGGGCGACAAGAAGCTGTGCGATCTCGTGATCCTGCGCGGGGCGACGGTCGTTTGCCGCGAAGCGCGGATTGCGCCGGAGGCGGTGCCCGCGCTGTGCGTCGCCCATGACGTCGTGGCCGTCGGCGTCGACGCACCGAGCGTGTGGTGGACGGGCACCGGTCGCCGGGCGGCCGAACAGGCGCTCGCGCGCGAACGGATCTCGTGCTTTCCGACGCCGTCGCGGGAGCAGGCCGTCACAAGCACGTCGGGCTTCTTCGACTGGATGTTCATCGGCGAGCGCGTGTACCGCGCGCTCGCGGACACCTATCCGTTGCTGACGGGCGCGCACTATGCGGGTGGCCGTGCGAGTTTCGAGACCTATCCGTACGCGATTACCTGCTCGATGCTGGGCAAGGCGGTGGCGTCGGCGAAGCTGAAGCGTACGCAGCGCCTGCAATTGCTGGAGCGACTGGGGATCGATGTGTCGACGCTGCGCTCCGTCGATGCGCGAGACGCGACCCTGTGCGCGTTGACCGCGCAATACGTGATCGACGGGAACGCACATGCGTATGGCGATACGGAGGGCGGCTACATCCGCGTGCCGATCGTCAGCGAGGCGATCGTGCTCGACTCGCCGTAGCGATGGCACGTGGCGACTGCGGGGCAGTTGTCACGACAAGGTGAGCGTTTGCGGGAGAGGTTCGGTCTTCCTGGCGCCGGTGGCGTCAGATGTCGAGTGTCGGCCGACAAACATCAGGATTGCCGGTGCGCACGACATGAAGCCGGCGCACCAGGCAATCCCGGGCAGCGCCGCTCAATCCTCGAGGATGGACTTCGGTACGTTGGCCAGGTCGCAGGCTTGCGCCTGATCGAAGTAGTCTTCCGCATCGTTGATCATCACGACGGCGACGTCGATCAGCTCGTCGAGCCGTTGCAGCAGCGATTCACGCCACTCGATGTCTTCATCGCGCTCGGGCGTCTTGTCGAGCTGCTCGATGATCGAATCGGCCGTCTGCAGGAAGGGGATCGCCTGCTGATAGTTCTCGATCGAGACCATCGCCGCATTGCGCGCGCCGACGAGCCGTTCGCGGTGCTCGTCCGCCAGTTCGGATTCGCCGCTGATCCGCGGCAGTACATCCGAGATGCGCTGAAGCAGCGGCGGCGTCTGTTCTTCCAGCAGGATGGCGCGTTCGCGCAGCGCCGCGTATTCGTCGCGAAGATCGGCGTCGCCGGGTTGAGTCGTGCTGTCCATCGTCGATATGAGTGCGTGGTTCGGTCGCGGCATGATACTCGACAGCACCGGGTTCCTTGTCCGTTTCGCCGCCCTCTTTATATAGGTGGCAAGACGGGCATAGGTCATATCTATAGAGAACCGCTCGCGGTGGGATCAGCGTCGGCCGAGCCCCAAGCCTCCGTGCGCGTCAGTGCACGGGGGCTTTTTCAAATTTCTTCACAAAGGGGCTTGCGCGAACGGCGTGAGGTGCATAGAATCACGCCTCTTTCGCGCTAACGGAAACACGGCGCGGGAGGAAGGGAAGCGGTGCTGTTGAGGTCCGGTAGTAGCGGCCTCGGCGGTGCAGGAAGTTGAGCCCCGCAGTCGCAACGATGTAGTAAAAAAGTTGTTGACGAGCTGCGAAACACGGTTCATAATCTCGCTTCTCTGCTGCTGAAAACGCAGCGCTGCTGAGAAACACGAAGTTCCTCGCAGAAATGCTCTTTAAAAATTAACAGCCGATAAGTGTGGGCGCTTGATGGAAGCGAGCTGATCCTCGGATCAGATAGCGAAAGTATCAAGAGTCTCACACTAAAGTAAGTCAGGTTTATGAAGTGATTCATATTCCTGTCAGCTTTGAGTGAGCGATCGGTTCTTAACTGAACCGAAAACAGTAACAGGTTTAAACTGAAGAGTTTGATCCTGGCTCAGATTGAACGCTGGCGGCATGCCTTACACATGCAAGTCGAACGGCAGCACGGGTGCTTGCACCTGGTGGCGAGTGGCGAACGGGTGAGTAATACATCGGAACATGTCCTGTAGTGGGGGATAGCCCGGCGAAAGCCGGATTAATACCGCATACGATCTACGGATGAAAGCGGGGGACCTTCGGGCCTCGCGCTATAGGGTTGGCCGATGGCTGATTAGCTAGTTGGTGGGGTAAAGGCCTACCAAGGCGACGATCAGTAGCTGGTCTGAGAGGACGACCAGCCACACTGGGACTGAGACACGGCCCAGACTCCTACGGGAGGCAGCAGTGGGGAATTTTGGACAATGGGCGAAAGCCTGATCCAGCAATGCCGCGTGTGTGAAGAAGGCCTTCGGGTTGTAAAGCACTTTTGTCCGGAAAGAAATCCTTGGCTCTAATACAGTCGGGGGATGACGGTACCGGAAGAATAAGCACCGGCTAACTACGTGCCAGCAGCCGCGGTAATACGTAGGGTGCGAGCGTTAATCGGAATTACTGGGCGTAAAGCGTGCGCAGGCGGTTTGCTAAGACCGATGTGAAATCCCCGGGCTCAACCTGGGAACTGCATTGGTGACTGGCAGGCTAGAGTATGGCAGAGGGGGGTAGAATTCCACGTGTAGCAGTGAAATGCGTAGAGATGTGGAGGAATACCGATGGCGAAGGCAGCCCCCTGGGCCAATACTGACGCTCATGCACGAAAGCGTGGGGAGCAAACAGGATTAGATACCCTGGTAGTCCACGCCCTAAACGATGTCAACTAGTTGTTGGGGATTCATTTCCTTAGTAACGTAGCTAACGCGTGAAGTTGACCGCCTGGGGAGTACGGTCGCAAGATTAAAACTCAAAGGAATTGACGGGGACCCGCACAAGCGGTGGATGATGTGGATTAATTCGATGCAACGCGAAAAACCTTACCTACCCTTGACATGGTCGGAATCCTGCTGAGAGGTGGGAGTGCTCGAAAGAGAACCGGCGCACAGGTGCTGCATGGCTGTCGTCAGCTCGTGTCGTGAGATGTTGGGTTAAGTCCCGCAACGAGCGCAACCCTTGTCCTTAGTTGCTACGCAAGAGCACTCTAAGGAGACTGCCGGTGACAAACCGGAGGAAGGTGGGGATGACGTCAAGTCCTCATGGCCCTTATGGGTAGGGCTTCACACGTCATACAATGGTCGGAACAGAGGGTTGCCAACCCGCGAGGGGGAGCTAATCCCAGAAAACCGATCGTAGTCCGGATTGCACTCTGCAACTCGAGTGCATGAAGCTGGAATCGCTAGTAATCGCGGATCAGCATGCCGCGGTGAATACGTTCCCGGGTCTTGTACACACCGCCCGTCACACCATGGGAGTGGGTTTTACCAGAAGTGGCTAGTCTAACCGCAAGGAGGACGGTCACCACGGTAGGATTCATGACTGGGGTGAAGTCGTAACAAGGTAGCCGTATCGGAAGGTGCGGCTGGATCACCTCCTTTCCAGAGCTTCTCGCAAAGTTGAGCGCTCACGCTTATCGGCTGTAAATTTAAAGACAGACTCAGGGGTCTGTAGCTCAGTCGGTTAGAGCACCGTCTTGATAAGGCGGGGGTCGTTGGTTCGAATCCAACCAGACCCACCAATGTCTTGTCTGACTGTAGGTACCTGAGGTCATCTGTACATGGGGGCATAGCTCAGCTGGGAGAGCACCTGCTTTGCAAGCAGGGGGTCGTCGGTTCGATCCCGTCTGCCTCCACCAATCCTCAATGCTAAGAGTTTGCTGAAAATTCAGCGAGCGCTTTGCATTGGCGATTGAGCCAGTCAGAGGATATCAATAGATATCGGCTGTCGTTCTTTAACAATCTGGAAGAAGTAAGTAATTTGGATAGCGGAAGCGTCTTGAGATGGACGTGAAAACTATCCGGGTTGTGATTGTATCGATGTATCTCAAGATGATTCGAACTCTATGTTTGACTCAATTGGAATACGGCACAACGCGAGAACTCAACCTGTAGCGACTGTCGACGAGACAGACTCGTTATAGGGTCAAGCGAACAAGTGCATGTGGTGGATGCCTTGGCGATCACAGGCGATGAAGGACGCGGTAGCCTGCGAAAAGCTACGGGGAGCTGGCAAACGAGCTTTGATCCGTAGATGTCCGAATGGGGAAACCCACTCCTTTTGGAGTATCCATGGCTGAATACATAGGCCATGCGAAGCGAACGCGGTGAACTGAAACATCTAAGTAACCGCAGGAAAAGAAATCAACCGAGATTCCCAAAGTAGTGGCGAGCGAAATGGGATGAGCCTTGCACTCTTTATTTGTATTGTTAGCCGAACGCTCTGGAAAGTGCGGCCATAGCGGGTGATAGCCCCGTAGGCGAAAACAGTATGAAAGAACTAGGTGTGCGACAAGTAGGGCGGGACACGTGAAATCCTGTCTGAAGATGGGGGGACCATCCTCCAAGGCTAAATACTCGTGATCGACCGATAGTGAACCAGTACCGTGAGGGAAAGGCGAAAAGAACCCCGGGAGGGGAGTGAAATAGATCCTGAAACCGCATGCATACAAACAGTCGGAGCCTCGTAAGGGGTGACGGCGTACCTTTTGTATAATGGGTCAGCGACTTACGTTCAGTAGCAAGCTTAACCGTATAGGGCAGGCGTAGCGAAAGCGAGTCCGAATAGGGCGTTCAGTTGCTGGGCGTAGACCCGAAACCAAGTGATCTATCCATGGCCAGGATGAAGGTGCGGTAACACGTACTGGAGGTCCGAACCCACTAACGTTGAAAAGTTAGGGGATGAGCTGTGGATAGGGGTGAAAGGCTAAACAAACTTGGAAATAGCTGGTTCTCTCCGAAAACTATTTAGGTAGTGCCTCGTGTCTCACCTTCGGGGGTAGAGCACTGTCATGGTTGGGGGGTCTATTGCAGATTACCCCGCCATAGCAAACTCCGAATACCGAAGAGTGCAATCACGGGAGACAGACATCGGGTGCTAACGTCCGGTGTCAAGAGGGAAACAACCCAGACCGCCAGCTAAGGTCCCCAAATATAGCTAAGTGGGAAACGAAGTGGGAAGGCTAAAACAGTCAGGAGGTTGGCTTAGAAGCAGCCACCCTTTAAAGAAAGCGTAATAGCTCACTGATCGAGTCGTCCTGCGCGGAAGATGTAACGGGGCTAAGCTATATACCGAAGCTGCGGATGCGTGCTTTGCACGCATGGTAGGAGAGCGTTCCGTAAGCCTGCGAAGGTGCGTTGAAAAGCGTGCTGGAGGTATCGGAAGTGCGAATGCTGACATGAGTAGCGATAAAGGGGGTGAAAGGCCCCCTCGCCGTAAGCCCAAGGTTTCCTACGCAACGTTCATCGGCGTAGGGTGAGTCGGCCCCTAAGGCGAGGCAGAAATGCGTAGCTGATGGGAAGCAGGTCAATATTCCTGCACCATTGTTAGATGCGATGGGGGGACGGATCGCGGAAGGTTGTCCGGGTGTTGGAAGTCCCGGTCGCTGCATTGGAGAAGGCGCTTAGGCAAATCCGGGCGCGGAATTCAAGGGTGTGGCGCGAGCTCCTTAGGGAGCGAAGCAATTGGAAGTGGTTCCAAGAAAAGCCTCTAAGCTTCAGTCTAACGATGACCGTACCGCAAACCGACACAGGTGGGCGAGATGAGTATTCTAAGGCGCTTGAGAGAACTCGGGAGAAGGAACTCGGCAAATTGGTACCGTAACTTCGGGATAAGGTACGCCCTTGTAGCTTGATGCCCCTGCGGGCAAAGGGTGAAGGGGTTGCAATAAACTGGTGGCTGCGACTGTTTAATAAAAACACAGCACTCTGCAAACACGAAAGTGGACGTATAGGGTGTGACGCCTGCCCGGTGCCGGAAGATTAAATGATGGGGTGCAAGCTCTTGATTGAAGTCCCGGTAAACGGCGGCCGTAACTATAACGGTCCTAAGGTAGCGAAATTCCTTGTCGGGTAAGTTCCGACCTGCACGAATGGCGTAACGATGGCCACACTGTCTCCTCCCGAGACTCAGCGAAGTTGAAGTGTTTGTGATGATGCAATCTACCCGCGGCTAGACGGAAAGACCCCATGAACCTTTACTGTAGCTTTGCATTGGACTTTGAACCGATCTGTGTAGGATAGGTGGGAGGCTATGAAACCGGAACGCTAGTTTCGGTGGAGCCGTCCTTGAAATACCACCCTGGTTTGTTTGAGGTTCTAACCTTGGCCCGTGATCCGGGTCGGGGACAGTGCATGGTAGGCAGTTTGACTGGGGCGGTCTCCTCCCAAAGCGTAACGGAGGAGTACGAAGGTACGCTAGGTACGGTCGGAAATCGTGCTGATAGTGCAATGGCATAAGCGTGCTTAACTGCGAGACCGACAAGTCGAGCAGGTGCGAAAGCAGGTCATAGTGATCCGGTGGTTCTGTATGGAAGGGCCATCGCTCAACGGATAAAAGGTACTCTGGGGATAACAGGCTGATACCGCCCAAGAGTTCATATCGACGGCGGTGTTTGGCACCTCGATGTCGGCTCATCTCATCCTGGGGCTGTAGCCGGTCCCAAGGGTATGGCTGTTCGCCATTTAAAGAGGTACGTGAGCTGGGTTTAAAACGTCGTGAGACAGTTTGGTCCCTATCTGCCGTGGGCGTTGGATATTTGAAGGGGGCTGCTCCTAGTACGAGAGGACCGGAGTGGACGAACCTCTGGTGTACCGGTTGTCACGCCAGTGGCATCGCCGGGTAGCTATGTTCGGAAGAGATAACCGCTGAAAGCATCTAAGCGGGAAACTCGCCTTAAGATGAGATATCCCTGGGGACTAGATCCCCTTGAAGGGTCGTTCGAGACCAGGACGTTGATAGGTCAGGTGTGTAAGCGCAGTAATGCGTTCAGCTAACTGATACTAATTGCCCGTAAGGCTTGATCCTATAACAAGTCTGCCTTGTGTCGATGATCGTTAGTGCTTCAGCACTTACGAGCATCCCACGCAGAGCATCGAGCAGCGA
Organism: Burkholderia arboris; assembly: GCF_038723655.1. NCBI lineage: Bacteria > Pseudomonadati > Pseudomonadota > Betaproteobacteria > Burkholderiales > Burkholderiaceae > Burkholderia > Burkholderia arboris. The sequence goes on along the minus strand of NZ_CP109823.1, from coordinate 923,797 downwards.
AGCTGATCGATGCGGAGCGCCGGTTGAAGTGCCGGCGACCTGCGTAGCAAGACGAGACAAGTTGGATTCTCGTGTGTGATACACACAACTCAAAATTACTGCTTCTTCCAAGATTGGTTGTGCTGCGAAGCAGCGCAACAACCCTCTTTGCCTGATGACCATAGCGAGTCGGTCCCACCCCTTCCCATCCCGAACAGGACCGTGAAACGACTCTACGCCGATGATAGTGCGGATTCCCGTGTGAAAGTAGGTAATCGTCAGGCTCCCTAAGCCAGAAACCCCCGCCCGAAAGGCGGGGGTTTTTGCATTTCGGCGGCGGAAATGTTCGATGCCGGCCACGCGAAATGCGGCCGGCGCTGCGGCGCCGACGGGCGTCGATTCGGACCGAGGCCGCATCCACGCCACGCGCCACATTCGACCACCTTCCATCCCGCTTCCACGAGCTTGGCATATAAAGATGTTCCGCCTGCCCAGGTTGCCCGTTCACTTGCGTCGGTACTATCGAAGCTGGTGTCCTTCTACTCAGGTATCTGCTGTCTTCGCGATCCACCGCCAGCACCTCTGAAATCCCCGGTACGTTCGTCGATGGGCTGCACCAGCGCACCGTCAGCCGACGTCCTGCCAAGGTCGACGCGCTTAGCAGCGATCACGTGATGGCCGATGATGGGAGACGTTTGTCGACGATGATCGACAAATCCCGATTCCTGCCGAAAAACTCCCTGCGTGATCCATCTGTCTTTCGACACGCCACGTCGAGCTGATGCCCAGGCTTGGCTGCGGTAAATGGCATTCCCGCAAAACCAATCCCTCGACGACATCCCGGCTCAAGAAACGACAACCGTAAATTCAACTCCCGATTCAAACTCCAGTGTCGTAGTCGAAAACCGCGGATCGTCGTCGAGATAGCGCTTGTACGGTCGAGCGGCGTCCTCGGCCGTGTACATATTGTCGGCAAGTACGATCGATCCCGGGCGCAGCAGACGCTCGATCTGCTTGAATACGGCGAGATAGGCGTCGGCCCACACGTCGATGAATACCAAGTCGAAAATGCCGTCCAGTGCGGCAACGGTCTCGAATACATCGCCCTCCCGCATATCGACATAGGCGTCCAGGCCCGCTGTCTCGACGTGAGCGCGCAGATGTGCGCACTTGAGCGCATCGCGTTCGGTCGCGACGACCACGCCCCGACCCAACGTGCGCAGTGCCTCGGCGAAATACAGCGTGGACACGCCGCGGGAACTGCCGAGCTCGAGGATTCTGGCCGGCCGTTGCGAGAGCACCATGTTGTGCAGGAATCTTCCTGTTTCCGCCGACACGGCTAACGACAGCGGGCTGCCTTCCGGGGACCCGAAGTCTTCGCTGGACAGCCCGATCATGTCGAGAAATCGTCCCCGCAGCCGGGGGGCCAGCGCCTCGTATTCGTCGCCGAGCGTCAGGAACGCTTCGTTCGATCCCTGGAACTGCGCGCGTGCGCGGGCGATGATTTCGGCTCGGCTCTCTTCATGAAGCCGTTGCAGCAGATCGATGGTGGATGAAGCCATTTGCATTCCTAATAGATTATTGAAGTCGACGACATATCCGGCGGCTGCCCCTCCGTCAGGCTTCCTGCGCTGCGGTTCCGTCATCGACGAACCCGGGCGATGCTAGGTCCTTCGGGCGAGCGTGATGGCGCGTTCAGGACACGCCGTCACACAAAGCCCGCATGACCGGCAGGCGTGCGCATTCGGCGTGTAGGCGACTTTCATGCCATGCACGCGCTGTTTCAGGCGATGCATCAGACCGAGGCCGAGGTAATCGGCCTGATCGATGCGCCGGATCTCGAACACGTTCTCAGGGCAGACGGTGACGCAATCCCCCTTGCCTTCGCAACGTTTCAGATCGACGACCGGCGCGATCACCCCCGGCTTCTGTTTGCAGTCGCCCGTTGATTTCTCGCGCATGTTCACTCTCCCGTGCGCGGGTTGCTGCCCGATCGCCATGCGGCCCGGAAACGCTCGCGTTCTTCCGGGGTCATGGATTCCCATTTGCGCCAGTGGCGCCGGCCGTGCCAGCCACGGTGTCCGCGGAATCCGCCGAACAGAATGCGGCTCAACACGAGCAGGCCCAGCGCACGGGCGAAGTCGATCGTACGGGCACCGACGAATAGCGCCGGAATCACCCAGTTCCACAGCATCATGACGACCCATCCGAGCACGCCTATGGCGATCACCACGAGCACTGCTTTGCCCGCACATCTGATTCGAAAATTCATTCGCCGACTCCTTTAGAGATCCAGTTCGTCATAAATGGGCTGCAACCGCGCACGAAGATGCAAGACCGCATAGCGTTTGCGCGCGAGCAGGGTATTGAGCGTGATGCCGCTTTGCGCGGCCATTTCCTTGAAGGACTGCCCCTCGAGTTCATGCGCGATGAAAACCTCACGCTGATTCGATGGCAACTCGTCGAGCGCATCCTGCAAGGCCTTGAGCACGAGCGTGCGAGCGTAGAGCGCTTCGGGGCCGGCATCGTGTGCCGGTAGCGCGAGGTCCAGGCGATACTCGCTGCCCGCTTCGTCCTCGGCCTCGAGCAGGTCGGTCAGCGGCTGCTCCTTCTTCTTGCGAAAGCGATCGATGATGCGGTTGCGCGCGGTACGGAAAAGCCACGCGCTTGCCTGTTCGATTGGCGCAGGCAGTCGATACGCTTGCACGAATTCGTGAAACACATCCTGCAGGATGTCCTCGGCGTCGTCCGGGTCGCGTATTCGACGCCGGATGAAATTCACGAGCCTCGTTCGTTCACGCATCACTGTCGCTGTGATGTCGCGGTCTGGGTCGGTCATCATGTGCGAAGTGGGTGGCGATTCCATGCCTCTGAAGACGTTTCAGGCGCCCGAATATTGTGGCGCCTGTGAAAATCTGCTGCAGCACGCATTCCCGCTATGCGCCACGGGCAGCCGGCACGGTCGTCCGGCCCTGCCGAATCAAGCCGTCCTCTTCCGTTTTCGCCCCCCGCCGATCTCTTGTGTGAACTGGTCTGGCCAGTCAGGCCTTAAGTTCCCGCAGGCGCTGTCGTTAAACAGGACGTTGCCGGCCTTCGGCGACCCCATTCAAATAACGTAGTAACGGAGATCGAAGTCATCATGCTGTCCTCGATTCGTGCTCGGATACTCGCGACCTGCGTCGCCATCGTGGTCACGGCGCTGGCTGTGACGGGGGGGCTGGTCTATTGCGTCGTCAAGAACCACAACGACGAGACCATCGACCAGAATCACAAGTCGATCCTCGCCGGTCACGCGCTGGCGATCAACGAATGGGTGGCCAGCAGGGGACGGGAAACCCAGGCGCTAGCCGATACGATCGCCATCGGCGAGGGCGACCCGCTGCCGGCGTTGAAGCTGCTCGGCAAGTCGGGCGGCTTCGAGGTGCTGACGCTTGGACTGCCGGACAAGACCGCCTTCTCGAATGTTCCGCTCGCGCCCGGCTACGACCCGACCGCACGGCCCTGGTACAAGCAAGCCGTCAGCGCGGGCCAGCTGGTCGTGACGGCGCTCTACCGTGATGCGACGACCGGCAAGCCGGCTGTTGCGTTCGCGGTGCCCGTGGTGCGAGACGGCACCGTGAAGGGCGTGCTCGCCGCCAGCCTGTTCATGGAGAGCGTAAGCGCGATTGTCACCTCCGTTCACCCGACACCGGCGAGCTTCGCGTTCCTGGTGGACAAGAGCGGGCGCGTGATCGCGTCGGCCAAGACCGACCTGATCATGAAGCCTGCGACCGGCTTGTCGCCTGCGCTCGACGCCGATCACCTCGGCGCGCTACAAACGGCGTCCGCCCCCGTCGCGGTCGACATCGACGGGGCCACCAAGCTGATGCGCGCACAACCGATCGCCGGCACGGACTGGTCGCTGGTGCTCGCGCTCGACAAGGCTGACGTGACGGCCGGTATGCGTGCGGTCGCGACGACGACGCTGGCGGCGATCCTGATCGTCGCCGTCATCGCCGCGGCGCTCGTCGGCGCGATGACGAACGCGGCCTTCAAACGCATTCTGCTGGTTCGCGATGCGCTCACGGACGTCTCGAGCGGCAGCGGCGACCTGACGAAACGCCTGCCTGCCGACGGCACGGACGAAGCCGCGCAGATCGCGCATGCGTTCAACCTGTTCGCCGAAAAGATCAGCACGATCCTGCTGCAGATTCGCGAATTCAGCGCATCGGTCAACCTTGCGAGCGCCGAGATCGCCCAGGGCAACCAGGATCTGTCGAGCCGGACCGAACATGCGGCGTCGAGCCTGCAGGAAACGGCCGCTGCACTCGAGGAAATCGCCGGCACGGCCCGCAATTCGGCCGATGCCGCAAGCCAGGTGAGCCGTCTGGCGGAATCCGCGTCGAATGTCGCGCTGCGCGGCGGCTCGGTCGTGAGCGAGGTCGTCTCGACGATGAACGACATTACGCAGGCTTCCGGCGAGATCGCCAACATCGTCGGCGTGATCGACGGCATCGCGTTCCAGACCAACATTCTCGCGTTGAATGCCGCCGTCGAGGCAGCACGTGCGAACGAGCATGGCCGCGGCTTTGCGGTCGTCGCGGGCGAGGTGCGTGCACTCGCGCAGCGCAGCGCGCAGGCCGCCAAGGAGATCAAGCAGTTGATCCACTCGTCGGTCGAGAAGATCGAGGGGGGCTCCGGACTCGTCCAGACGGCCGGCGCGACGATGGATGAAATCGTCGAGGGCGTGCGCGGCATCACGGGCGTGATCGCCGAAATGACCGTCGCAGCGAAGGAGCAGAGCACCGGGCTCGAGCAGGTGAATCAGGCCGTGTCGCATCTCGACAATGCGACCCAGCAGAATGCGGCGCTCGTCGAGCAGTCGGCGGCCGCGGCGACGTTGCTGCGCGAGCAGGCCGCCAAACTCGCGCAGACGGTCGGCGAGTTCAAGCTCGAGGACAGGCGCGCATCGACGATGCAGCCTGTTTGACGACGCGCGACACCGGCCACGCTCGTCTGCTGGATGGGCGGGCGTGGCATCCCTCACGCGTGCCGGCGCGGCTGGCGCACGCAGAGGCGGCACCGCCTCCATCGACAGGCCGAAATGGACGTGACCCGCGACGGGTAGCCGTCCATCGATCCCGCGACGCAGCGATATCGAGAGCGGCCGGCGCCTGTTCCCGGTGGTGCGCGCTGAATGGGAAAGTCACGCGCACGCGGCTGTCCGGACAGCCGGAATCCGGCGCAATCTACATGACCTGCGATGCATGCCCGGCAACGACGCGCCAGCCGGTGCCCGCGCGGCGCCAGAGGCGCGTATAGGCAAACGTGCCGTCGAACGCCGCGCCGTCGAAATGGCCGGCGAGGGTCGCCCTCGTCGTGGTCAGGATCATCTCGTCGATCGCGCATGCGCGCATGTCGTGGACGTCGAGTTTCTCCAGACGCAGCAGCTTCGCGCGATGCGCGGCCAGATCGTCCGCCTTCGAGATGACCTGCCCGGTCGGAACGGTGAATACCAGCGCGTCGTCGAGCAATGCGTCGAGCGTTTCGACATCGTTGGCCAGCATCGCCGCGCGCAGCGCGGCTTCAAAAGGTTCGACGACTGTACGGATTGCATCCATGTCAGGGCCTCGCATCATTCCGGAAGGGTCGCGGTTGGGCACACCGTGGTGACGGATCGTGCCTAGCGCGCGTTCGACAACGTTTGACGCCGCACCAGCATCACCATGCAGATGCCGATCGACGCGAGGAGGTTGACGGCCGGATAGAACGCGACCGCCACACTCCACGTACTCAGTGCCAGCAACGCCAGCGCGTACTTGAGCACGCACAGCGCGAAATAGGCGAGGCTCTCGCTCCACGGATCGCGAATCGTCTTGCGCACGGTCGGGCCGAGACCCGCAAGCTCGATCAGCGTGACCAGACAGATCGAGACCGTCGGATCGTCGGTCAGCACCCACAGCGGAATGGCCGACAGCGCCGCGCACAGAAACAACCAGTCGACGGCCGTCCAGCCGCGTTCGCCGCGAAACAGGCTGGCGACCAGCGTCAGGAAACACGTGACGGCAATCGCCGCCGTGCACCATGCGGACGGTCCCGCGCCGGCCACGAACTGGCCGACAGCCGCGATCGCCGTGACGACCGACCACACGAGCCACGTGAACAGATGCGGGCGAACGGTGCGCCGGTAGATCGCGAGCGCGTACGGAATGGCCGCCAGCAGGGACACGGCCGTTCCGATCACGCCAAAGACCGAAGCGGCACCCTGATCGACACCCACCATCGACGTAACCTCGTTCGGACTGGCCGACCAGTATGTGGTCTGACGGATCGGGGCGCAACGTCGTGCGCATCGCGTATCGCCGCGCGCAGGACGTTGAATCGCAGCGGAAAGCCGATGCGCGCGGACACCAACAAACGGCACCGGGACGGCGCGGTGACAGGAAAACCCACTGCACGACAGTCAAATGAATAGAAATAACCTCTTCAGTGAGAAGAAAAACTGTTCTTTCAAATCTCTTTTTGTTGACCGACAGTTTGCCAACCGGACGACGGCTGCGCATCACGGCTGACATGAAAGTCGGCCGTGCCCGCCGGCACCGTCGCCGGGTCGAACCCAGGCGGACAACAACGCACACGCGCCTGGTCGTCACAACGGAGTCTTGAATGAACCCAACTTCAGCAGAACACCATCAGCACGCGGACTGGAGACGTCTCGCGGCGCAGGTCGTCCCGGGAACGCTCGCCCATATCGGCGGCCGCAGCGTGCCGGCGCGCAGCGGCCGGACGTTCGCCGCGATCAATCCGGCGACCGAGGCCGTCATCGCGGAGGTCGCATCGTGCGACGCGCCGGATGTCGATGACGCGGTGCGCGCCGCACGCAACGCGTTCGAGTCCGGTGTCTGGTCGCGCTGCGCACCGGCCGAGCGCAAGCGCGTGCTGTGCCGCCTCGGTGAGCTCATCGCCGCGCATGGAGAGGAACTCGCGCTGCTCGACTCGCTCAACATGGGCAAGCGCGTCGCAGACGCGTTCAGCATCGACGTGCCGGCCGCCGGCGGCCTGTTCGGCTGGTACGGCGAAGCGGTCGACAAACTGCATGGTGAAGTCGCGTCGACCGACCCCGGCAACCTCGCGGTCGTCACGCGCGAACCGCTCGGTGTGGTCGGCGCGGTCGTGCCGTGGAATTTTCCGCTCGACATGGTCGCGTGGAAGGTGGCGCCGGCGCTCGCGGCCGGCAACAGCATCGTGCTGAAGCCGGCGGAGCAATCGCCGCTGTCCGCGCTGCGTCTCGCGGAACTGGCGCTCGAGGCCGGCCTGCCGCCCGGCGTGCTGAACGTCGTGCCGGGCTACGGCGAGACCGCAGGGCGCGCGCTCGGGCTGCATCCCGACGTCGACGTTCTCGCGTTCACGGGATCGACGGCCGTCGGCAAGAAATTCCTCGAATACGCCGCGCAGTCGAACATGAAGCAGGTGTGGCTCGAATGCGGCGGCAAGAGCCCGAACCTCGTGTTCGACGATACGGACGATCTCGACCTTGCCGCCCGCAAGGCGTGCTTCGGCATCTTCTTCAACCAGGGCGAAGTGTGTTCCGCGAACTCGCGGCTGCTGGTCCAGCGCTCGATCCACGACGCGTTCGTCGACCGGCTGATCTCGCATGCGGCCGCGTTCATGCCGGGCGATCCGCTCGACCCGGCGAGCGGGATGGGCGCGATCGTCGACGAACAGCAGCACCGGCGCGTGCGTGAGTGGATCGCGCGCGGCCGCGACAGCGCGACACTCGCGATCGGCGGCGGCGCACCGCGTGTCGACGGCAAGGGCTACTTCATCGAGCCGACGATCTTCATCGACGTGATGCCTGGCGACGCGATCGCACGCGAGGAGATCTTCGGGCCCGTGCTGTCGGTGATGGCGTTCGATACCGAGGACGAGGCCGTGCGGCTCGCGAACGACTCGATCTACGGCCTTGCCGCGTCGGTGTGGACCGGCAGCCTGTCGCGTGCGCATCGCGTAGCGGGCCGGCTGCGCGCCGGCACGGTGTCCGTCAACACGGTCGATGCGCTGAGCGCGCAAACGCCGTTCGGCGGGTTCCGCCAGTCGGGCTTCGGCCGCGACCTGTCGCTGCACGCGATCGACAAGTACACGGGACTCAAGACGACCTGGATCAGCTACTGATTCGATGCGGTGGGCCGCTGGCGGCCGCACCGCGCTGCACGTCAACGATTTTCATCCATACAACGAACCGGAGACTCGCTCATGAATGCGCCCAACTTTCCGCATCGTACGACGCAGGACTATCAACGCAGCGACGCCGCGCATCACCTGCATGCATTCGTCGACCAGAAGGCGCTGAACGAAGAGGGCGCGCGCGTGATGGTACGCGGCGAAGGTGTATATCTATGGGATAACGACGGCAACCGCTATCTGGACGGCATGTCCGGGCTGTGGTGCACCAACGTCGGCTATGGCCGCCCGGAGTTGATCGATGCCGCCGCGCGGCAGATGAGGGAACTGTCCTACTACAACATGTTCTTTCATACGACGCACCCGTCGGTGATCGAGCTGTCGGAGCGGCTGTTCGCGCTGCTCGGCAATCGCTTCAGCCACGTCGTGTATACCAATTCGGGTTCCGAATCGAATGAAGTGCTGATCCGCACGGTGCGGCGCTTCTGGGACGTGATGGGCAAGCACGAGAAGAAGGTGCTGATCGGGCGCGTGAACGGTTATCACGGGTCGACGGTCGGCAGCGCATCGCTGGGCGGCATGGCGTTCATGCATGAAATGGGCGACCTGCCGATTCCGAACGTCACGCACGTCGACGAACCTTACTGGTATGCGAACGGTGGCGACCTGAGCCCCGAGGCGTTCGGCAAGCAGGCGGCGCTGTCGCTCGAGCGCAAGATTCTCGAGATCGGCGCGGACCGCGTCGCCGCGTTTGTCGCGGAGCCATTCCAGGGCGCCGGCGGGATGATTTTTCCGCCGGACGGCTACTGGCAGGAGATCGAGCGCATCTGCCGCCAGTACGACGTGCTGCTCTGCGCGGACGAAGTGATCGGCGGCTTCGGCCGCACCGGCGAGTGGTTCGCGCATCGTCACTTCGGCTTCGAGCCTGACCTGATCTGCATGGCCAAGGGGCTGACGTCGGGCTATGTGCCGATGGGCGGCCTGATCATGAGTCGGCGCGTCGGCGATGCGCTGGTCGACAAGGGCGGCGTCTATGCGCACGGGCTGACCTATTCGGGGCACCCGGTCGCGGCTGCGGTCGCATTGGCGAACCTCGACGTGCTCGAGCGCGACGGGCTCGTCGAGCGGACGAAGACCGATACGGGCCCGTATCTGCAGAAGGCGCTGCGCGACGCGTTCGACGGTCATCCGCTCGTCGGCGAGATCCAGGGCGCGGGGGCGGTCGGCGCGATCCAGTTCGCGAAGAACAAGGCGACGCGCGAGCGCTTCGCGAACGAAGCGGACCTGACCTGGCACAGCCGGACCGTCGGCTTCGAACTCGGTGCGATCGTGCGTTCGACGAACGGGCGCCTGATCGTCGCGCCACCGCTGGTGATCGATCACGCGCAGATCGACGAACTGGTCGGCACGATGCGCAAGGCGGTGGATGCAACCGCGCGCGAAGTGCTGGGGATCGGCTGCTGACGGGTTGAGCGGCGCGCTTTCGTTCCGGTGATTGACGGACGGGAGCGCGTATCGCGACCGAGATTGGTCGACTTCGTGCGGTATTCGGAGCGGCAGTCAGGGGCACGGAAGTTCGGGTATCAAGGGCGGTGATTCGGTGAGATGCCGTTTCATCTTTTTTCAATTAATGAGGAATGCAGAAAACATCGCCGCCCGCGAGCCGACACACATCACGACATAGACAAGGAGACGAAATGAGTCAGGGCGAGTCCATTGCTCATCTCGAGGAAAGCACCATCCAGCCGATCCCGCTGACCGAGCGGCACGGCAGCGCGAAGGACCTGTTCACGATCTGGTTCGGGTCGAACATCATGATGCTGACGATCGTCACCGGATCGCTCGCGACGACGGTGTTCAAGCAGCCGTTCTGGTGGGCCGCGCTGGCCACACTCACCGGCAGCCTGATCGGCGCAGTGTTCATGGCGCTGCATTCCGCGCAGGGGCCGCAGCTTGGCGTGCCGCAGATGATTCAGACACGGGGGCAGTTCGGGTCGTTTGGCGCTCTGCTGGTGGTCGCGCTGGTCGTCGTGATGTATGTCGGCTTCTTCGCGTCGAACTGCGTGTTCGGCGGGCAGGCGCTGCACAGCCTGAGCCCGGCTATTCCGCTCGATGCGGGCGTCGTCGTGATCGGGCTGATCAGCCTGCTCGGGTCGATCTACGGCTACAAGCTGATCCACGCGTATGCGCGACTGCTGAGCTGGTGCTCGGGCAGCGTGCTCGTGCTCGCATTCGTGTGGATCATCTTCGTGCACGGATTGCCGGGCGATACGTTCTCGAAGCATTCGCTGAACCTGTCCGGTTTTCTCGGTGCGATGTCGGTCGCCGCGCTGTGGCAGATCGCGTATGCGCCCTACGTGTCGGACTATTCGCGCTACCTGCCGCCCGACACGGGGCCGCGCAGCGCGTTCTGGTCGAGCTACTGGGGCTGCGTGCTCGGCTCGTTCTTCCCGATGCTGCTCGGCTGCCTGGTCGGCCTCGCGACGCCCGACGGCAACGTCGTGAGCGGCCTCACGGGCCTCACGCAAGGCATCAGCGTGCTCGTGATCGTCGTGCTGTCGTTCGGCATCGCGGCCAGCAATGCGATGGAGCTGTATTGCGGCGCGCTGTCGGCCATCACCGTGCTGCAGACGCTCTTCCCGTCGTGGTCGGGCAAGGCGCGGGCGCGCGCGATCACCGCGATCGTCCTGTGCGGCATCGCGCTCGCGATCGCGCTGTTCGGACAGGACAATTTCCTCGCCGGCTACACGAACTTCATCCTGCTGCTGCTGTACGTGCTCGTGCCGTGGACCGCGATCAACCTCGTCGATTACTACCTCGTGTGTCACGGCGAGTACGACGTCGATTCGTTCTTCCGGCAGGACGGCGGGATCTACGGACGCTTCAACACGATCGCCGTCGGGTCGTATTTCATCGGCATCGTCGCGCAGGCGCCATTCATGGCGACCGACCTCTATACGGGCGAACTGGCGAGCCGGCTTGGCGGTGCGGACGTATCGTGGATCGTCGGCCTGTCGCTGACATCGCTCGTCTACTACGCGGGTTGCAAGCTGTTCTCGCGGCCGTTGCAGGGTGTCGCGGCGAGCGTCGACTGAGCGCTTCGTGGTGTCGGCGCCCGCGTGACGTTACGGCACGAACGTCCGCAGACGCTTCACGCCGGAGGTCATGGCCGAGCTTGCCGGTGCGAAACTCGCAGATGTTCGCGGCGTATCGGCGTCGCGGGACGGGCGCCCCGCGACTTTCGCACGCGTCCCGGTTCAACCGCACGCGCTTCAAGGCTCCACCTCAGCCGCATGCACGTCACGCCGGAATGCGCCGGGGCTCGTGCCCGTCCACTTGCGGAACGCGCGATGAAACGCGCTCGGCTCGGTGAAGCCGAGTTCGACCGCGATCTCCGCGACGCTGAGCGCGTGCCCGCGCAGCAGCGACTGGGCCAGCGCGCCGCGCAACTCGTCCTTGATCGCCGCGAAGCTTTGCCCTTCGCTGCGCAAGCGTCGCCGCAATGTCGCGGGCGTCGTGCCGAGGCGCACGGCCAGCGTGTCGAAGTCGGGCCACTCGGCGGCCGGCAAGGCCTTCAGGTGCGCGCGTGTCTTCGCGACCCAGCCCGTATCGTGCCGGTAGCGGACCAGCAGGTTGCCGGGCGCGCCGCGCAGGAACGTTTTCAGCGCCTGCTCGGAACGGATCGTCGGCAGCGCGAGATACGCGGCATTGAACGCGAGCCGGCTGTCGGGCCGGTCGAAATGCACGGGCACGCCGAAGAACTGGTGATAGTCGCTGCGCTGATCGGGGCTCGGGCAAGCGAAATCGATGCGCTGCAGCGGGATGCGCCGGCCGGTCAGCCAGCACGCGACACCGAGCAGGATCAGCCAGAAGGTCCGGTACGCGAACGCCGGATATGGCGCGCCCGATTGCGTCAGCACGATCTGCGCCTGCCCGTCGGCCACGACGAGCGCGCCGTGCGGCTCGTCGAGCACCACGCGCAGGAACTGCAGCGCGCGCCGCAGCGCCTGCTCGAGCGTACCGGCGTGCAGCACCGCGTGGCACAGCAGCGTGAAGCTGCCGCGCCGCATCGGGCGCGCGGCGAGCCCGAAGAATTCGTCGTCGAGCACGCCGGCGATCGCCAGCCACAGCCGGCCGTACTGCAGCGGCGTGACGGGCTCGCGCACGGCGGCCGGCAGGCCGGCGGCGCGCAGCACAGGCGCCGTCGCGATGTGCCGCCGGCGCAGGCTCGCGAGCGCATCGTCGACGAAATCCGGCGAAATCATCTGCGGCCCCATTTTCCTGCATCCTCCCGACATGGCAAAAGCGATCACGATTCTAGATTCTGTTTGTCATTGATTGCAATGTACGGGCTGTCTACTATCGATGTATCCCCGTCGCGCCCCTGGCTCGCCGGCGGTCATAACGCACAGGAGACACGCATGCCTGATGGAGCTACCGCCCGGGCGGTGCCGGCCTACGCCGACGCCGTGGCCCGGTTCAGTATCGAGACCGCCGCCGCGCAACTGCACGGCGACCTGGAGCGCGGCCTGAACGCGTGCGTCGAATGCTGCGACCGGCACGCGACGGCGGGCGCGGTCGCGCTGGACTGGATCGATATCGGCGGGCAGCACCACCGCTTCACGTTCGCGCAGATGCAGGCGTTGTCGGCCCGCGTGGCGAACCTGCTCGTCGCGCAGGGCGTGAAGCCGGGCGACGTGGTGGCCGGCCTGCTGCCGCGCACGCCGGAGCTTGTCGCGACGATCCTCGGCACGTGGCGCGCGGGCGCCGTCTACCAGCCGCTGTTCACCGCGTTCGGCCCGAAGGCGATCGAGCACCGGTTGCGCATGAGCGATGCGCGCCTCGTCGTGACCAATGTCGCGAATCGCGCGAAGCTCGACGAGATCGCCGATTGCCCGCCGGTCGCGACGGTGCGCGAACCGGGCGACACGCTGCCGGAGCGCGACATCGATTTCCGCGCGGCGCTCGACGCGCAGTCCGACACGTTCGAACCGGTGCTGCGCAAGGGGTCCGACCTGTTCATGATGATGTCGACGTCGGGCACGACGGGTTTGCCGAAGGGCGTGCCGGTGCCGCTGTACGCGCTGCTCGCGTTCGGTGCGTACACGCGCGACGCGGTCGACCTGCGCGCGGGCGACCGGTTCTGGAACATCGCCGATCCGGGCTGGGCGTACGGCCTCTACTACGCGATCACGGGCCCGCTGGTGCTCGGCCATGCGACGACGCTCTACGAAGGCAGCTTCACGGTCGACAGCACGTACGACGTGATCGAACGGCTCGGCATCACGAGCCTGGCCGGCTCGCCGACCGCGTACCGGATGCTGATGGCCGCCGGACCGGAAGCGGCGGCGCGCGTGAAGGGCAAGCTGCGCGTGGTGAGCAGCGCGGGCGAACCGCTGAATCCGGAGGTCGTGCGCTGGTTCGACGCGGCGCTCGGTGCGCCGATTTACGATCACTACGGCCAGACCGAGCTCGGGATGGTCGTGAACAACCATCACGGTCTCGCACACGTGGTGCATGTCGGTTCCGCCGGCTTCGCGATGCCGGGCTACCGGGTCGCGGTGCTCGACGAAGCGGGCCGCGAGCTCGGCCCCGGCGAGCCCGGCAACCTCGCGATCGACATCGCGCGCTCGCCGCTGCTGTGGTTCCGCGGCTACTGGCAGCAGGACACGCCGGCGATCGCGGGTGGCTATTACCGGACGGGCGACAACGTCGAACTGGAGCCGGACGGCACCGTGAGCTTCATCGGCCGCGCGGACGACGTGATCACGTCGTCCGGCTACCGGATCGGCCCGTTCGACGTGGAAAGCGCGCTGATCGAGCATCCGGCCGTCAGCGAAGCGGCCGTGATCGGCGTGCCCGATCCGGAGCGCACGGAAATCGTGAAGGCGTTCGTCGTACTGTCGAAAGGCTTCGACGGTACGCCTGAACTGGCCGAGGAACTGAGCCTGCATGTGAAGCGGCGGCTGTCCGCTCACGCCTATCCACGCGCGATCGACTTCGTCGACGCGCTGCCGAAAACCCCGAGCGGCAAGATCCAGCGCTTCGTGCTGCGCAAGATGGAAGCCGAGAAGGCCGCTCAACCCTGAATATGGACTGCGAATGAATATCAAGGATCGCGTTTTTATGATTACGGGCGCCGGTTCGGGCCTTGGCGCCGCGGTGGCGCGCATGGTCGTCGAGCAAGGCGGCAAGTCCGTGCTGCTGGACGTCAATGACGATGCGGGCGCGAGCCTCGCGAACGAACTCGGTGCGGCCGCGCGTTTCGTGAAGACCGACGTGACGAGCGAAGCCGATGGCCAGGCGGCCGTCGCCGCCGCGCGCGATGCATTCGGCCGTATCGACGCGCTCGTCAATTGCGCGGGCGTCGCGCCGGGCGAGAAGGTGGTTGGCCGCGACGGCCCGCACTCGCTCGAGCGTTTCGCACGTGCGGTATCGATCAATCTGGTCGGCACGTTCAACATGATCCGGCTGGCCGCCGAAGCGATGTCGAAGCAGGACGCCGACGCGGAAGGCGAGCGCGGCGTGATCGTCAACACCGCATCGGTCGCCGCGTTCGACGGGCAGATCGGGCAGGCGGCGTATGCTGCATCGAAGAGCGGCGTGGTGGGCATGACGCTGCCGGTCGCGCGCGAACTCGCGCGCTTCGGCATTCGCGTCGTGACGGTCGCGCCGGGCATCTTCGCGACGCCGATGATGGCCGGCATGCCGCAGGACGTGCAGGACGCGCTCGGCAAGAGCGTGCCGTTCCCGCCGCGGCTCGGCCGCCCGGAAGAATTTGCGGCGCTGGTGCGCCACATCGCCGAAAACACGATGCTGAACGGCGAAGTCATCCGTCTCGATGGCGCGTTGCGCATGGCACCGCGCTGACACTGGAGGAAGCGAATCATGACGACTCAGGATCCGATCGTAATCGTTGGCACGGCGCGTACGCCGATGGGTGGTTTTCAGGGCGACCTGGCGGCGGCCAGCGCGAGCGACCTTGGCGCGGTCGCCATTCGCGCGGCGCTGGAGCGCGCGAACGTGCCGGCCGAGCGTATCGACGAAATCGTGTTCGGCTGCGTGCTGCCGGCCGGCCAGGGCCAGGCGCCGGCGCGGCAGGCCGCGCTGAAGGCCGGGCTGCCGCTCGGCGCGGGTGCGACCACGGTCAACAAGATGTGCGGTTCGGGGATGAAGGCGGCGATGTTCGCGCATGACCTGCTGCTGGCCGGTTCGGCGGCGGTGGCCGTCGCGGGCGGGATGGAGAGCATGTCGAATGCGCCGTATCTGCTGCCGAAGGCGCGCGCGGGGATGCGCATGGGTCACGGGCAGGTGCTCGACCACATGTTCCTCGACGGGCTCGAAGATGCGTACGAAAAGGGCCGTTTGATGGGCACCTTCGCCGAGGATTGCGCGCAGGCGTACCAGTTCACACGCGAGGCGCAGGATGCGTTCGCGATCGCATCGCTCACGCGCGCGCAGCGCGCGATCGCCGAAGGGCATTTCGTGTCGGAGATCGCGCCGGTGACCGTGAAGGCCGGCAAGACCGAAAGCGTCGTGTCGATCGACGAGCAACCGGGCAATGCGAAGCTCGACAAGATCCCGACGCTGAAGCCGGCGTTCCGCGACGGCGGCACGGTGACGGCCGCGAACGCGTCGTCGATCTCGGACGGCGCGGCTGCGCTCGTGATGATGCGCCGCTCCGAAGCCGAGCGCCTCGGCCTCGCACCGAAGGCCGTGATCGTCGGGCATTCGACGTTTGCGGACAAGCCGGGCCTGTTCGCGACCGCGCCGATCGGCGCGCTGCGCAAGCTGTCCGAGAAAACCGGCTGGAACCTGCGCGACGTCGACCTGTTCGAGATCAACGAAGCGTTCGCGGTCGTGCCGATGGCCGCGATGCGCGACCTCGACCTGCCGCACGAGAAGGTCAACGTACACGGCGGCGCGTGCGCGCTCGGGCATCCGATCGGCGCATCGGGTGCGCGCGTGATGGTGACGCTGCTGGCCGCGCTCGAAACGTATGGCCTGAAGCGCGGCGTCGCATCGCTGTGCATCGGCGGCGGTGAGGCGACGGCCATCGCGATCGAGCGCATCGCGTAACGTATCGCCGAATACGCACGCTGCAACGCGGGCGACGGGTATCGCGCAGGGCGGACTTGCGCGATACCCGTCGCCCGTTTTTTATTCCGGAGAACTTGCCTTCGGCGATACCGCGCCGCATGCGCGGATCACGAGCCGCACGACCTGTTCGGTCCTCTCGTCGAACGCCTTCTTCGTGAAGGTGCGCTTGCCGCTCAGCGCGCGGATCTGCGCATCGAAATCCGCGTAGTGCTGCGTGGTCGCCCAGATCAGGTACATCAGCGCATGCGCATCGATCGGCGCGAGCAGCCCGCGCGCGATCCAGCCGTCGATCACGCTCACGCGCGTGTCGAACCACGGCCTCACGCGTTCCGACAGGATGTCCTGCATGTGCTCCGCGCCGTGGATGATCTCGTTGGCCCACACCTTGGAGCCGAGCGGTCGCCGTTGCGACAGCGCCATCTTTGCGCGCACGTAGCCGGCGATCGCCTCCACCGGATCGTCATCGGCCTCGAACGAGCCGGCCGCGCGATGCCAGTCCTCGAACAAGTCGTCGAGCACGCGACGGTACAGCGCGAGCTTCGTCGGGAAGTAGTAATGCAGGTTGGCTTTCGGCAAACCGGCACGCTCCGCGATCATCGCGGTGCTCGCGCCGTTGAGCCCGCGTTCCGCGAATACGGCCTCCGCACAGGCGAGCAGATGCGCTTCGTTGGACTCGCGGATGTGCGCCTTGCGTCGCCGCAAAGGCGCGGACGTTTCGTCTCGGTCGGTGGCTTCGGTTGCCGCCTCGTCATGTCTCATCGTTACCCTCGCGCGGCGGGCATGCCGCGTTGGGCTTCATTCTAGCCGCTGATCCGCGTCGAACGCACGCGTGCGGATGCCGCGCGTGCGTGGCGATGCTGCATTGCGATGGCACGTTTCTCGCTCTGTCGCGTCATGCAAGAAAGACGTTGCGCTGGTCATTTTGATCGTCTAAAACCTGTCCAATCGGACAGGATTTGATGCGTTTCGCGAACGACGGGAACATGCACCGCACTTGGGCGGACATGCCCCGGAACAGGCATCGCACGCACCGGCACAGACCGGGCTGAAAACATTACCGACCCCACAGGAGCGATACGAATGAACGCGGTATCGGAAACAGTGAAGCGGGCAGCTTTCGACACGTCGATCAAGGTCGACGGCAAGCGGTTGTGGGACAGCCTGATGGAAGTCGCGAAGATCGGCGCGACGCCGAAGGGCGGCGTGTGCCGCCTCGCGCTGACCGATCTCGACAAGGCCGGCCGCGACCTGATCGTCGGCTGGGCGAAGGCCGCCGGCTGCACCGTGACGGTCGATACGATGGGCAACGTATTCATGCGCCGTGCGGGCCGCGTGGCCGACGCGGCGCCGGTCGTCACGGGCTCGCACGCGGATTCGCAGCCGACCGGCGGCCGCTTCGACGGCATCTACGGCGTGCTCGGCGGCCTCGAGGTGATTCGCAGTCTCAACGATCACGGGATCGAGACCGAGCATCCGGTCGAGGTCGTGATCTGGACCAACGAGGAAGGTTCGCGCTTCGCGCCCGCGATGGTCGCGTCCGGTGTGTTCGCGGGCGTGTTCCCGCTCGAATACGGGCTGTCGCGCAAGGATGTGGACGGCAAGACGATCGGCGAGGAACTGGCGCGCATCGGCTACGCGGGCGACGTGCCGTGCGGCGGTCGCAAGCTGCACGCGGCATTCGAACTGCATATCGAGCAGGGGCCGATTCTCGAAGCGGAATGCAAGACGATCGGCGTCGTGACCGACGCGCAGGGGCAGCGCTGGTACGAGATCACGTTCACCGGCCAGGAAGCGCACGCGGGGCCGACGCCGATGCCGCGCCGCCGCGATGCGCTGCTCGGCGCGTCGCGTGTGGTCGATCTCGTCAACCGGATCGGCCTCGATCATGCGCCGTTCGGCTGTGCGACGGTCGGGATGATGCAGGTTCACCCGAACTCGCGCAACGTGATTCCCGGGCGCGTGTTCTTCACGGTCGATTTCCGTCATCCGGACGACGCCGTGCTCGCGAAGATGGACGCCGCGCTGCGCGACGGCGTCGCGCGCATTGCGGCCGACATCGGGCTCGAGACCGAACTAGATCAGATTTTCTACTACAAGCCGGTCGCGTTCGATGCCGCCTGCGTCGAAGCCGTGCGCGGCGCGGCCGATCGCTTCGGCTATTCGCATCGCGACATCGTGTCGGGTGCGGGCCACGATGCGTGTTATCTGGCGCAGGTCGCGCCGACGTCGATGGTGTTCGTGCCGTGTGTCGACGGCATCAGCCACAACGAGATCGAGGACGCGACGCCCGCATGGATCGAGGCCGGCGCGAACGTGCTGCTGCACGCGATGCTGTCGCGCGCATGCGAGCCGGCTTCATGATGGATCGGTCATAGCAGCCGGGAGGCTGCGTATCGCCTGAACACAGGATTCCTCAGCATGACCGCCCCGACTGTGCGTTTGCAGCCGGCGGGGACGGCTTTGTCTCCACTCAGTCGAAGGAACGCGTATGACCACCAAGCCAACCGGCGATATCGCCGCGCATCGCCTGTCGTCCACGCAACTCTCGTGCGAATTCGCCGATATCGCGCCGCTGCTCGATCCGACTGCCGCGGCGGCCGCCGCGAGCCGTTGTCACTACTGCTACGACGCGCCATGCGTGCAGGCGTGCCCGACGCAGATCGACATCCCGAGCTTCATCCGCAAGATCGGCAACGGCAACCTGAAAGGCGCCGCGACCGACATCCTGTCCGCGAATCCGCTCGGCGGGATGTGTGCGCGCGTGTGCCCGACCGAGATCCTGTGCGAAGGCGCCTGCGTGCGTAACCACCAGGATGCGCAGCCGGTTGCGATCGGCGCGCTGCAGCGGCATGCGACCGACTGGGCGATGGAAACCGGTGCGGTGCAGTTCCGGCGCGCGCCCGATACGGGCCGTCATGTCGTGGTGGTCGGCGCCGGGCCGGCCGGACTCGCGTGTGCGCACCGGCTCGCGCTTGCCGGGCATCGCGTCACGCTGTTCGACGCGCGCCCGAAAGCCGGTGGCCTCAACGAATACGGGATCGCCGCGTACAAGACCGTCGACGATTTCGCACAGCGCGAAGTCGAGTGGCTGCTGTCGGTCGGCGGCATCACGCTGGAAACCGGGGTTGCGCTCGGGCGAGACGTGACGCTCGACGCGCTGCGTGAGCAGCACGACGCGGTATTCCTCGCAATGGGGCTCGGCGGCGTGCGGGCGCTCGCGATCGATGGCGAGCAGCTGGGCGGCGTGATGAATGCGGTCGATTTCATCGAGCAGGTGCGGCAGGCCGACACGCTGGAGAAAGTGCCGGTCGGGCGGCGCGTGGTCGTGATCGGCGGCGGCAATACGGCCATCGATGCGTCCGTGCAGAGCCGCAAGCTCGGCGCCGAGCGCGTGACGATGGTGTACCGGCGCGGCGTGGAGGCAATGAGCGCGACGTGGGCCGAGCGCGAGTTCGCGCAGAAGTGCGGCGTCACGCTCGTCACGCACGCGAAGCCGGTGCGCATGGCGGGCGCGAACGGGCAGGTGACGGGTGTCGAATTCGAGGCCGCATCGGGCGAGCGCTTCACCGTCGATGCGGACATGGTGCTGAAGGCGATCGGCCAGACGCTGGTGCCGGACGGTGTCGCCGCCGCGTTGCTGACGGCGGACAGTTCGCGCATCGCGGTGGATGCCGACGGGCGCACGGCGCTGCACGACGTATGGGCCGGCGGCGACTGTGCGGCGACGGGCGGCATCGACCTCACGGTGCAGGCCGTGCAGGACGGCAAGCGCGCGGCCGCGTCGATCGACGCGGCGCTCGCCGCGCGCGACGCAAAGGCGGCCTGAACGCGCGGCGCACTGCAAGCACATCGAACACGACCCCATTCTCACGGAGCCGACCATGGCCGACCTTCGTTGCACCATCGCAGGCATCACTTCGCCGAATCCGTTCTGGCTGGCGTCCGCGCCGCCGACCGACAAGGCTTACAACGTCAACCGCGCCTTCGAGGCGGGCTGGGGCGGCGTCGTGTGGAAGACGCTCGGGCTCGATCCGCACGTCGTCAACGTCAGTTCGCGCTACGGCGCCGTGCAATGGAACGGCCAGCGCATCGCGGGGCTGAACAACATCGAGCTGATCACCGACCGGCCGCTCGACGTGAACCTGAGAGAGATCGCGCAGGTGAAGCGCGACTGGCCGGACCGCGCGCTGATCGTATCGCTGATGGTGCCGTGCAACGAACGCGACTGGAAGTGGATCCTGCCGCTTGTCGAGGATACCGGCGCCGATGCGGTCGAACTCAACTTCGGCTGCCCGCACGGCATGAGCGAGCGCGGGATGGGCGCGGCCGTCGGGCAAGTGCCCGAATATGTCGAAATGGTCACGCGCTGGGTGAAGGAAGGCACGAAGCTGCCGTGCCTCGTGAAGCTCACGCCGAACATCAGCGATATCCGGATGGGGTCGCGCGCCGCATACAAGGGCGGTGCGGACGGCGTGTCGCTGATCAACACGATCAACTCGATCGTCGCGGTCGATCTCGATCACATGGCGCCGATGCCGACCGTCGACGGCAAGGGCACGCACGGCGGCTATTGCGGCCCGGCGGTCAAGCCGATCGCGCTGAACATGGTCGCCGAGATCGCACGCGACCCGGAAACGCCGAACCTGCCGATTTCGGGCATCGGGGGCATCTCGTCATGGCGCGACGCGGCGGAGTTCATGGTGCTCGGTGCCGGCAGCGTGCAGGTGTGCACCGCGGCGATGCATTACGGATTCCGGATCGTGTCGGACCTCGCAGACGGGTTGTCGAACTGGATGGACGAGAAAGGCTATGCGACGCTCGACGACATCCGCGGCCGCGCGGTGCCGAACGTGACCGACTGGAAATACCTGAACCTGAAGTACGACATCAAGGCGCGCATCGACCAGGACCGCTGCATCCAGTGCGGGCTGTGCCATATCGCGTGCGAAGATACGTCGCACCAGGCCATCACGGCGACGAAGGACGGCGTGCGGCACTTCGAAGTGGTCGATTCGGAGTGCGTCGGGTGCAATCTTTGCATGCATGTGTGTCCGGTCGAGCAATGCATCACGATGGAGCGTGTCGATACGGGCGACTACGCGAACTGGACCACGCATCCGAACAATCCGGCGAGCGCGGATGCGAGTGCAGGTGCGGCGGCGGCGCCCGAGAAGCACGCGAAGAAGGCTGCCTGACCGGCGTCCGGCGGCGCGGGACTTCCCGCACCGCCGCTTTTCGTTCCACCCGGGCCGGCATCGCATGATGCCGGCACTGGCGTTCTCCGTGGAGTGCGTTCGATGAATCACGCAGCGAATCCCGCCGATCCCGACAGCGCCGCGGCGCCGGGCGGCAACCTGTACAACGACGACCTCGCGCCGACGACGCCGGCGCAGCGCACGTGGAAGTGGTATCACTTCGCGGCGCTGTGGGTCGGGATGGTGATGAACATCGCGTCGTACATGCTTGCGGCCGGGTTGATTCAGGAGGGCATGTCGCCGTGGCAGGCGGTGACGACGGTGCTGCTCGGCAACCTGATCGTGCTCGTGCCGATGCTGCTGATCGGCCATGCGGGTGCGAAGCACGGGATTCCGTACGCGGTGCTCGTGCGCGCGTCGTTCGGCACGCAGGGCGCGAAGCTGCCGGCGCTGCTGCGGGCGATCGTCGCATGCGGCTGGTACGGCATCCAGACCTGGCTCGGCGGCAGCGCGATCTACACGCTGCTGAACATCCTGACCGGCAATGCGTTGCACGGCGCGGCGCTGCCGCTCGTCGGCATCTCGGTCGGGCAGCTCGCGTGCTTCCTCGTGTTCTGGGCGCTGCAGATCTACTTCATCTGGCACGGCACCGATTCGATCCGCTGGCTCGAAAGCTGGTCCGCGCCGATCAAGGTCGTGATGTGCGTGGCGCTCGTCTGGTGGGCGACGTCGAAGGCGGGCGGCTTCGGCTCGATGCTGTCGGCGCCGTCGCAGTTCGCGGCCGGCGGCAAGAAGGCCGGCCTGTTCTGGGCGACGTTCTGGCCGGGCCTGACCGCGATGGTCGGCTTCTGGGCGACGCTCGCGCTGAACATCCCCGATTTCACGCGCTTCGCGCATTCGCAGCGCGACCAGATGATCGGGCAGTCGATCGGGCTGCCGCTGCCGATGGCGCTGCTGTCGGTGGTGTCGGTCGTCGTGACGTCGGCCACCGTCGTGATCTACGGCAACGCGATCTGGGATCCGATCGACCTGACGAGCCGGATGACGGGCATCGGCGTGGGCATCGCGCTCGTGATCCTCACGCTCGACACGATGTGCTGCAACCTCGCCGCGAATCTCGTGGGCCCTGCTTACGATTTCTCGAGCCTGTGGCCGAAGGCCGTCTCGTACCGCACCGGCGGGATGATTACCGCGACGATCGCGATCGTGATGATGCCGTGGAAGATCCTCGCGACGACGGACGGCTATATCTTTACCTGGCTCGTCGGCTATTCGGCGCTGCTCGGGCCCGTCGCGGGCATCCTGATGGTCGACTACTTCCTGATTCGCGGCACGCGGCTCGACACGCGCGCGCTGTTCGACGAGCGCGGCGGCTTCAGCTATGCGCACGGCTGGAACCCGGCCGCGCTGGCCGCGCTCGCGGTCGGCGTGCTGCCGAACCTGCCCGGCTTCCTGCACACGGCATTCCCGGCGTCGTTCCCGAACGTGCCGGCGTTCTTCAACACGCTTTATACGTACGCGTGGTTCGTCGGCCTCGTGCTGGCGTCCGGCGTGTACGGCACCTGGATGAAGTGGCGCGCCGGACAGCGCGCGCAGATCGCGAGCGCATGACGCACACGGCATGCGATGCAAGCGCGGCATGCGGCACCCGACAGTCAACGAGGAGGCAACGAAATGGCAATCCTGATTCGCGGCGGCACGGTGGTCGATGCGGACCGCTCCTATCGCGCGGACGTGCTCTGTGCGGACCCTGAGGACGGCGGCACGATCCTGCAGATTGCGGAGACGATCGATGCGCCGGCCGGCGCAACCGTCGTCGACGCGCACGACCAGTACGTGATGCCCGGTGGCATCGATCCGCATACGCACATGGAACTGCCGTTCATGGGCACGAGGGCAAGCGACGATTTCTACTCGGGCACGGCCGCCGGGCTGGCGGGCGGCACGACGAGCATCATCGATTTCGTGATCCCGAGCCCGAAGCAGCCGCTGATGGACGCGTTCCGCGAATGGCGCGGCTGGGCCGAGAAGGCGGCTTCCGATTACGGCTTCCACGTGGCCGTGACGTGGTGGGACGAGAGCGTGCACCGCGACATGGGCACGCTCGTGCGCGAGCATGGCGTGTCGAGCTTCAAGCACTTCATGGCGTACAAGAACGCGATCATGGCCGACGACGAGGTGCTCGTGAACAGCTTCACGCGTTCGCTCGAGCTCGGCGCGCTGCCGACCGTGCATGCGGAGAACGGCGAGCTCGTGTTCCAGTTGCAAAAGGCGCTGCTCGCGCGCGGGATGACCGGGCCGGAGGCGCATCCGCTGTCGCGGCCGCCGGAGGTCGAGGGCGAGGCCGCGAACCGCGCGATCCGCATCGCGCAGGTGCTCGGCGTGCCCGTGTACATCGTGCACGTGTCGGCAAAGGATGCGGTCGACGTGATCACGCGCGCGCGCAGCGAAGGGCTGCGCGTGTTCGGCGAGGTGCTGCCGGGCCACCTCGTGATCGACGAGGCCGTCTATCGCGACCCGGACTGGACGCGTGCGGCCGCGCACGTGATGAGCCCGCCGTTTCGCTCGGCCGAGCACCGCGAGGCGCTGTGGCGCGGGCTGCAGTCGGGGCAGCTGCATACGACGGCGACCGACCACTGCGTGTTCTGCGCGTCGCAGAAGGCGATGGGCCGTGACGATTTCACGAAGATCCCGAACGGCTGCGGCGGCGTCGAGGACCGCATGTCGGTGCTGTGGCATCACGGCGTGAATCACGGCCGCATCACGCCGAACGAGTTCGTGCGGATCACGTCGACGAACGCCGCGCAGATTTTCAACCTGTATCCGCGCAAGGGCGCCGTGCAGGTCGGCGCCGATGCCGACCTCGTCGTGTGGGATCCGGCCGCGACGAAGACGATCTCGGTGAAGACCCATCACCAGCAGGTCGACTTCAACGTGTTCGAGGGGATGACGGTGCAGGGCGTCGCGACGCACACGCTCACGCGCGGCGCGCTCGCGTGGGCCGACGGTGAGCTGCGCGCGGTGCGCGGCGCGGGCCGCTACCTGAAGCGCCCGCCTGCGGCCGGCTACTACGAGGCCGCGCGGATCGCGAACCGGCTGCGCGAACCGCATCCGGTCGAACGCGCCGGCTGAGCGGCGCGGGTCATGCGGGGCGTGTCCGTTCGGGCGGCGAACGGCACGCCCCGCATACGTTTTGTGCAAAATAGATAGAATAACTGATCAAATAACCGGGATGCGAAACAGGAAACGATCGACGGCAATGGCGACAGCGTTTTTGTCGGCGTTGCAGGCGTGCATATCCAGCGAGTAACATCCACCAACCCCGCACAGGGGCCGCGGGCCAGGGCCGCCCGCCGGACAGTTCAAATAGTGAGAAAGGAGCACAAGGTGGATATTCTGCGCAGTCTCCTCGGTATGCTGTTCCTGTTGCTGGTTGCCTATCTGTTGTCGAACAATCGCCGTGCGGTAAGCGGCCGGACCATGATCGCCGCGCTGCTCACGCAGTTCGCGATCGGCGCGCTGGTGCTGTTCGTGCCGTCGGGCCGCGCGGCGCTGGCGGGGGCCGCGAACGGCGTCAATCGCGTGCTCGACATGGGCAATCACGGCATCGCGTTCGTGTTCGGCGGGCTGGTCGATGCCCGGATGTTCCAGCTGTTCGGCGACGGCGGGTTCGTGTTCGGCCTGCGCGTGCTGCCGATGATCATCTTCGTCACCGCGCTGATCTCGGTGCTGTACTACATCGGCGTGATGAAGTGGATCGTCGCGATCCTCGGCGCGGGGCTCGCGAAAGTGCTCGGCGTGAGCCGCATCGAAGCGTGTTCGGCCGTTGCGACGATCTTTCTCGGGCAAAGCGAGATGCCCGCGCTCGTGAAGCCGTTCGTGCGGAACATGACGAGCGCCGAGATCTTCACGGTGATGGCGAGCGGCATGGCGTCGGTCGCCGGCTCGGTGCTGGTCGGCTACGCCGGCCTCGGCGTGAAGATGGAATACCTGCTCGCCGCATCGTTCATGGCAGTGCCGGGCGGGCTGCTGTTCGGCAAGCTGCTGTTTCCGACCGTCGAACCGAGCCGCATCGTGGTCGACGGTCTCGATTTCGACGACAAGCGGGCCGCCAACGTGATCGAGGCCGCGGCGTCCGGTGCGTCGGTCGGCCTGCGGATCGCGATCAACGTCGGCGCGATGCTGATCGCGTTCGTCGGACTCATCGCGCTGATGAACCTGATCGTCGGCGGCGCGGCCGCGTTCGCAGGCTTTCCGCAGGTCACGCTGGTGGGCCTCATCGGCCACCTGTTCGCGCCGCTCGCGTGGGTCATCGGCGTGCCTTGGCACGATGCGACGCTGGCCGGCAACTTCATCGGCGAGAAACTGATCTTCAACGAATTCGTTGCGTACGGCGACTTGTCGCCGTACCTGAAGGGCGGCGAGCACGTCGCGGCGGCCGGCTTGCAGGTGCTCGACCCGAAGACGCTCGCGATCGTGTCGTTCGCGCTGTGCGGCTTCGCGAACTTCTCGTCGATCGCGATTCTCGCGGGCGGCTTCAGCGCGGTCGCGCCCGAGCGCCGCTCGGAAGTCGCACGGCACGGCTTGCGCGCGCTGACGGCGGCAACGCTGTCGAACCTGATGAGCGCGGCGATTGCCGGCCTGTTCTTCTCGCTGCATTGAACCGTGCAGTAGACTCCGACCGTTCGAAGAGAGGAAACGATGTTTCTACCGCAGGAATTCATTCGCAGGAAGCGCGACGGGCAGCCGCTCGATCGCGACGGGATCGCCGCGTTCGTGCGCGGCGTGACCGACGGCAGCGTGACCGAGGGCCAGGTGGCGGCGTTCGCGATGGCCGTGTATTTCAACGACCTGAGCACCGACGAGCGCGTCGCGCTGACGCTCGCGCAGCGCGATTCCGGCGACGTGCTCGACTGGCGTGCGCTCGATCTCGACGGGCCGGTGATCGACAAGCATTCGACGGGCGGCGTCGGCGATGTCGTGTCGTTGATGCTCGGGCCGATGGTGGCTGCGTGCGGCGGCTACGTGCCGATGATTTCGGGGCGCGGGCTCGGCCACACCGGCGGCACGCTCGACAAGCTCAGCGCGATTCCCGGCTACGACGTGATGCCCGCGACGGATGCGTTTCGCCGCACGGTGCGCGAGGTCGGCGTCGCGATCATCGGCCAGACTGAGCGGCTCGCGCCGGCCGACAAGCGCATCTATGCGATTCGCGACGTGACGGCGACCGTCGAGTCGGTCGCGATGATCACCGCGTCGATCCTGTCGAAGAAGCTTGCGGCGGGGCTCGACGGGCTCGTGATGGACGTGAAGGTCGGCTCCGGCGCGTTCATGCCGACCGCGGAGAAATCGGCGGAACTGGCGCGCAGCATCGTCGACGTCGGCAACGGTGCGGGCATGAAGACGACTGCGATCCTCACCGACATGAACCAGTCGCTCGCGCCGTGCGCGGGCAACGCGCTCGAGGTGGCATGCGCGATCGACTACCTGACGGGCAAGTCGCGCCCGGCGCGTCTGCATGACGTGACGATGGCGCTGTCGGCGGAGCTGCTCGTCACCGGCGGGCTGGCACGCGATGTCGCCCACGCGCGCGTGAAGCTGCAGCAGGCGCTCGATTCGGGCGCGGCGGCCGAACGCTTCGCGAGAATGGTCGTGGCGCTCGGCGGCCCCGCGGACCTGATCGACGCGCCCGCCCGGCATCTGGCGCGGGCGGCGGTGATCGTGCCGGTTGCGTCGCCTGCGGCCGGCGTGGTGCAGCGGGTCGATTGTCGCGGGCTCGGGCTGGCGGTCGTCGCACTCGGCGGTGGCCGCACGCGTGCGGAGGACGCGATCGACGTCAGCGTCGGCCTGACGGCGCTGACGGAGATCGGGCAGCGCGTCGAGGCCGGCGAGCCGCTCGGCTACGTGCACGCGCACGATCACGCGTCGGCGGCGCATGCGGTGGACGCGGTCCGGCGCAGCTACGTGCTCGGCGAGACCGGCGAAGCGCCGCCGACCCTTTACCGGCAGATCGGCTGACCCTACTCCCGGAGGCACCATTTCGATGGAACGAGACGAACTGATCGAGCAGGCCAAGGCGGCGCGCGAACGCGCGTATGCGCCGTATTCGCGTTTCAAGGTCGGCGCGGCGCTGCAGGCGCGCGACGGGACGGTTTTCCACGGCTGCAACGTCGAGAACGCGTCCTACGGACTGTGCAATTGCGCGGAACGCACGGCGATGTTTTCGGCGATCGCCGCCGGCTATCGTCCCGGCGACTTCGCGCGGCTCGCGGTCGTCGGCGACACGGACGGCCCGATCGCGCCGTGCGGCGCATGCCGTCAGGTGATCATCGAGATCGGCTTGCCCGATATCGAAGTGATCCTGGCCAACCTGAAAGGGGCCGTCGAAGTCACGACGGCCCGTGCGTTGCTGCCGGGGGCGTTCAGCCTGTAACGGCGCGCATCGCGGCGCGCCGCATGCGTCACGCGCCTTCGCGCGTCTCGCGGATCGGGATCACGGTGCGCGCGCCGCACTGGCGCAGCAGGTCGCGCAGCTCGTTGATGACCGGAAACACCTCGTGGTTCCAGTCGGCGCCCTGACGATCGTGCGCTTCCTGCTCGCGTTCGACGATCCAGCGATCCTCGCGGAAGATGCGTTCGGTGAACCACACGAGCAGTGGCCACGCGAGATCGAGTGCGAACGGGATGCCGGGTTTGTGGATCGACAGCAGTCCGAACGTGCGGTTGGTCCGCTGCTCGGCGTCGAGCGGAACGTAGACGATCCACAGATCCATCACGAGCGTGCCTTCGCTCGACCGGATCTGCAGCGTCTGGTACGGGTAGCCGGTGCGTACCGTCATCACGCTCTTGTCGGACTGGTCAGCGGGCTTCTTGCTCGCGCCGAACACGAGCGCTTCGCCGACCGGCTGCTTGCCTTCCATCCGCGCGAACGTGTAGTCGACCTCGACCCAGTCGTCGCCGCGGCGGCGGCCGACCGAGCGCGCGCGCATCTGTCCCATCTGCTTGCGGTGCAGGAACTGATGGTTCATGTCCATCAGGTTCTCGTGCATGAACGAGTAGTGGCACTTGACCTCGCGGCCGAAGCGGCGCGTCTTGTACGCACGGTCGTCCGCCGATTCGAGTGCGGGGAACGGCCGTTCTTCGGCGAGCGTCGCGTCGCCCGGGAACACGAAGATCAGCCCATGTGCCTCGCGGCACGGATACGCACGTACGCCGTTGGGCAAGCGTTCGCGGCCGAGGTAGGGCACGTCGACACAGCGGCCGCTGTCGCACGCGTAGGTCCAGCCGTGATAGCAGCAGCGCAGCGTTTCGCCGCTGACGACGCCCGCGTGCAGCGGCACCTGGCGGTGCGCGCAACGATCTTCGAGTGCGTACACGGCGCCGGACTCGGTGCGCACGAGCACGATCGGCTCGCCGGCAAAATGCACGCCGAGCGTCTTGCCGCGCTTGAGCTCGCGCGACCACGCGAGCGGGTACCAGTGATCGGGGTGAATCGGCACGCGGCGCAGGTCGCGCACGGTCGCGCCGGAGGACGATTCTCCAACGGTGTTGCTGTCAGGCAAGGGCACTGCGAGCATGCGTGACGCCTCCTGGCTGGGCGGGTGGTCCGGGCGCCGCAAAAAGCGGCGGGGATCTGGAGAAGTCTACGCGAAGTTGCCCGCCGCGGCGGACGCGATGCGGGTTTGCCCCGGCATGGCGGCCGGGGGTTCGTTGATGCGGCGCAAACCGGTTCGCAGGCGGCGCGTACCGGTCACGTACGGCCGTGCGGCGGGTGGTCTTCCGTCACGCGGCCGGTTGGCGGTCAGGAACGGGCCTCGCGCCACAGCACCGCGTCGGAACGGTACAGCGCCGGGAAGCGCTGCTTCAGCCCGGCGACCTTCGGCAGGTCGTTGAACGCGATATACGGCGCGTCGGGATGCAGTTCGAGGTAGTTCTGGTGATAGGCCTCGGCCGGATAGAACCCCTTGTAGTCCTCGACCCGTGTGACGACGGGCACCGGGAACACGTGCGCGGTGCCGAGCTGCGCGATGTACGCGGTCGCGACCGCGCGTTGCTGTGCGGTGGTCGGGAAGATCGCGGACCGGTACTGCGACCCTTCGTCGGGGCCCTGCCGGTTGAGTTCGGTCGGATCGTGCGCGACCGAGAAGAACACCTGCAGCAGCCGGCCGTACGTGATCTGCGTCGGGTCGTAGACGATGCGAACCGATTCCGCGTGCCCCGTCAGCCCCGAGCCGACGAGTGCGTAGTGCGCGGTTTCGGATGCGCCGCCGGCATAGCCCGCCGTGACCTGCTTCACGCCCTTCACGTGCTCGAACACGCCCTGCACGCCCCAGAAACAGCCGCCAGCGAGCACGGCCGTTTCTTCGTGCGCCGCGCCGGGCGTTTCGTCGAGCGTCGGCGCGGGCACCGTGCGCATCGGCTCGGCGGAATTGACGATGCGCTGGTAGCCGAACACGGCGGCGGCCGCGACGGCGACGGCGCCGATGCGGCGCAGCAAAGTCGCGCGGCGTCGCGCTGCGGCATCGCGGGTGGAGATCGGGATCATCGTTTGCTCCTTTTGAATGGGTCGGAGAGCGCGGCGGCCGGATGGCGGCGCATGCGATCAACCGAAAGTGAATGCGTACGCATCGACACCCGGATCGAGAAACTCGATCGCGAACGTGCGGTCGGCGACCGCACCCGGCTGCCGGACGAGCTGGTACAGACGCTGGCCGGTGATCGTGCCGTAGCCCTGCGCGTCGACGTCGGCGCCGTGCGCGGTACCGGGCGCCGCGCCGTCGAGCGTCACGCGAAAGCGCACGGGCCGGCCGTTTGCGCCCGGGCCAAGCACGAGGTGCAGGTCGCGCGCATGGAACCGGTAGACGATCCGGCCGTCGGGCGCGGCGAGCGACGCACGCTCGGCGCCGACACTCCAGGTGCCCGCGAGGCCCCAGTCGTTGAGGTCCAGCCGGGCCGGCGCGGCGTAGCGGTGTGCTGCATCGCGTACCGCGCCGCCCGGCGACGCGAAGCTCTCCGCGCGCGCATAGCCGACATAGGTTTCGGGCGAGCGGACGTCCGCGCTGTCGGCCGCCGCGAGTGCGCCTTTCGCGGGTGCCCCGGTCAGCCCGAGCGGCACGTTCAGCGCTTCCGGATGGCCGGCTTCCGCGAGCAGCGACTGGATCGCGCGTTCCGACTGCGCGTATTCGCCTTCGCCGAAGTGGTGATGACGAACGCGCCCTTGCGCGTCGATGAAGTAGTGCGCCGGCCAGTATTCGTTGTTGAATGCGCGCCAGATCGAATAACCGTTGTCGATTGCGACCGGGTAGTCGATGCCGAGGTCGTGCACGGCCTTCTTCACGTTGCCGATGTCGCGTTCGAACGCGAACTCCGGCGCGTGTACGCCGATCACGACGAGCCCGTACGGCGCGTATTTGTGCGCCCACGCGTTCGTGTACGGCAGCGTGCGCAGGCAATTGATGCACGAGTACGTCCAGAAATCGACGAGCACGACCTTGCCGCGCAGGCCGGCGGCCGTCAGCGGCGGCGAGTTCAGCCATTGCACGGCGCCGTCGAGCGACGGCAGCGTGCCTTCGACGGGCAGCGCGGCCGGTGTCGTGACAGCCGCGCGCATCATTGCGCTGCCGGCCATCGCACCGCCATCGGCCGGTGCGCCATCGGCCGCCGCGGCCATCATTGCGCCGCCGGTTGCGTTGCCGGCGGTGTTGTCGGTTGCGTTGCCGGTCGCGTCCAGCGCGGCTGGTGCGCGGTTCGAGCGTCCGCCGAGGCGATCGACGAGCTTCGTCTCGAGGCCGCCCGTCGTGACGGTCGACAGTTGGGCAAGCGCACCCGTATCGAGGCCGAGTGCGATCGCGCCGACGCCCGCCAGGAGCGCCGCGCCGATCCCGCGCCGGATCCATTCGCCGGCGCCGAGCGAGCGCTTCATCGCGGCAAACACCTTGCCGCCGATCACGAGCGCGACGCCGAGCGACGTCGCCGCACCGGCCGCATACGCGACGAGCAGCAGCGTCGTGCCGACGCTCGCGCCGCGCAGTGCGGCGCCGGTGAGCACGAGCCCGAGGATCGGGCCGGCGCACGGCGCCCACAGCAGGCCCGTCGCGACGCCGAGCAGCAGCGACGACGCAGGGCCGGCCGGGCGGCCGTCGCGTTGCGCGAACCCGGTGAGCCGGTTGCCGGCGGCGACGAGCGGGCGCGTCAGGTGTTCCGCGAAGCGCGGCATCAGCAGCGTCAGCCCGAACACGGCGAGCAGCACGATGGCGATCCAGCGGCCGGCCTGGTTGGCTTGCGCGACCCAGCCACCGCCGACGGCGGCAAGCGTCGCGACGACGGCGAACGTGAGCGCCATGCCGGCGAGCAGCGGCAGGCCGGTGCGCACGAACGGCTGGTCGGCGCGCGCGAACACGAACGGCAGCACGGGCAGGATGCACGGGCTCAGGATCGTGAGCACGCCGCCGAGATAGGCAAGGACGATGAGCAGCATGGTGCGTTCTCCAGTCGGTCGGGAGTGGGGCCGGATCAGGCGGCGGCCGGGTGGAAGGCGAGCGCGAGGCCGTTCATGCAGTAGCGCAGGCCGGTCGGCGGCGGGCCGTCGTCGAACACGTGGCCGAGATGGCCGCCGCAGCGGCGGCAGTGCACTTCGGTGCGGACCATGCCGAACGTGGTGTCGGCGTCGGTGCCGACCGCGTGGTCGAGCGGCTTCCAGAAGCTCGGCCAGCCCGTATGGCTGTCGAACTTGGTGGCGGACGAGAACAGGGAGAGGCCGCAGCCGGCACAGGCGAACGTGCCGGCCCGGTGCTCGTCGTTCAGCGGGCTGCTGTATGGCCGCTCGGTGCCGGCTTCGCGCAGGATCGTGTACTGGGCGGGCGTGAGCCGGCGATGCCATTCGGCGTCGCTGAGCGTGATCTCGAAAGGGGGGGCCTTCGGTGCGCCGGCCGGCGGCGCGGCGAACGCGCGGCCGACCAGCGCGCGGCGACCGGCGGAGGACAGCGCCGCGAGCGCGGCAAGGCCGGTGGCGCCGGCGAACAGCAAATGTCTGCGGGTAGGCATGACGGGCTCCTGAAAGCAGGTCCTGAAAACATGCGCCCATCGTAGGCAACGGCCGGTGTCGAAGTCCTCACGGAAAGTTAAATGAATTGTGATTACTTTCCGGGTGTTCCGGTCAGTTCCGCAGAAACCCGTCAGAGCCCCGCCTGACAAGGGTTTGCGGGAAATTCATGGTCCGCCCACTTCCGCGGAAATCCCGCACGAGCCGCAACTTTTTAGTGTCTTTTTAGTGTTCGTGGCGTGGGGTAGGCTCTGCTTAGGATGCGCGGGCCGATCGGGTCACGATATCGATGGAGGGCGATCATGGGTGCATTGACGGTCAGGCAAATCGAAGCTGCGAAGGCGACCGGAAAGCGGTATTTCCTGTCGGATGGGCGTGGACTGTTCCTGCGCGTGGGGCCGGCCGGCGGGAAAACTTGGTTTGTTCGCGTCAGTATCAATGGCAAGCAACGCGATAAGCCGCTCGGCAAGACGTGGGCGCGCTCGACAACCGATGTGCAGTTATCGCTAGAGGATGCGCGCGCAGCGGCTGAGACGATTCGTTCACAGGCGCGCGACGGTGTGGACTATCTCGAAGCGAAGAAGCGTGAACGCCAGGCCAAGGTTGAACAAGCGGTGACGGCGGACCTCACGTTCGGCGACTTATTCGATGCGTGGTTCGCGACGATCAACAAGAAACGCGGAAAGAAAGGCCGAAAGGATGGCGGTAAGTCGCTTCGAGGTGCGATGGAGAAGCATGTGCTGCCGACCATTCGTGCGCACAGGATCGCAGGCGTGTTTGCGTCGAACGTTCTGCCGTTGCTTACCGCGATTTCCGATGGGGGGTGCAACCGGCAAGCGGTCGAGATGTTGGTAACCATCCAACAAATGATTCGGTGGGGCGGGCGTAATCAGCCGTGGAAGCGCTTGTTGATCGATTGCGATGTGCTCGCGCTTGCGAAAGAGGATGTCGTTTCAGGTGATTACGACCCGGTGCGTGACAACGAGCGTAATCGGACACTTACGGATGACGAAATCTGTGCGCTCGGTGAACTGATTCCGGCCGCTCGGCTTCCACGCTCTATTGCGTCAGCGGTCTGGGTGATGCTCGCTTGCGGAACACGCGTCGGCGAAACAGTCCTGACGCGATGGGCCGATCTTGACTTCAAGGCACGGACGTGGACCATTCCAAAGGAACATACGAAGTCGAATGCGACGATCACGATTCACCTGTCCGATTTTGTCCTCGCACAATTTGCAGCTCAGCAAGTGGTGCGTGCCGGCGTACCGGAAGGTGACGCACGCCGCGAATATGTGTTCCCGTCGGAAAAGGGCAAACTGCCACACGTCAGTATCCATACGACCTGCGGGGCGATCCGTGATCGGCAACGCCCGAAGGATGCGCCGACCGAAGGCCGCACGAGGGCAACCGATGCGCTCATTGTCCCGGGTGGTCAATGGAAATGCCATGACTTGCGTCGGACGTGCGCAACGATGATGCAATCGCTGGGCATTCCGGAAAGCATCGTGCATCGATGTCTAAACCATGCACGAAATGATCCGCTTGATCGGATCTATCTGCAGTTCGATTATGACGCGCAGATGCGCGATGCGTGGCGGCGATGGGGTGACCGTCTGTCGGTATTGCTTGGCACGGGTACGGAAAACGTACGTTTTCTGTTCGCGCCGTAATCAGAGCATACCTTCCTCCGGAGAGGGAGCAGGGAAAGATGTAACCCTGATAATACGAGTTATCACGGTTATAGGTCCGTCTTCGGCATTTCGGTGTCCGCGGTTGCTGGGGGGCGGCGACTCCGCAGGCTACAATCGACGGCATTCAGCCTTGATCGAACCGTAATAAGAACCGGGAGCAACCCGTGACTGTCCTTGCCATCGATAATCAAACGCTCGCGGATACAATCGCGCGTGCACAAACGTTCTTGGCTACGCAGCCGCAAAAAAGGGGAGCCGACGATTGGTGTCGCTACTTGCGCGACGATCGCGATAGCCGCACCTTTTTCGACGCGACGCCCATGACGCGGTCGACGGTATTCGGAGTGAAGGTGGCCGAGGCGGTCGCGAGAGCGTATTTGGCGTGCGTCGAGGGGAAAGAGGCTGAACTGGCTCCGACTGTTGCCCAGGTCAGAAAGCTGCAGGCCTCGGCTTCTGCCTTCGAGGCGGACCTTGATTCGGCCGGGCCATGGGTCATCGGAGATCGGACGGATCCGGCATTTCGCGAACCACTTAGCCGTATTTGTGCCGCACCTTCTCGCGTGCCGCCGCGATCGGCGGGCCGTTTGCCGCTAGGAGATCGACGGGCATTTGTGCTCCACCTTGCCCATTCGTTGTACGTGCTTAGCTCAAGTTTCCCGACGAAATTTCTGATGGTGGCTACGGTCCTTGCTTGGGAGGAGACGAGTGATCGCACGATTCGCTCGATTCTCACACCCGCAGTGAGGTCGACGATTGCCGCTCAGGCGGCTTCCGAAAGAATGGCGGGTATCGCCAGCGAAAATGCGACTCACCATCTGATTAGCCGGGTCAGCGTGAATCCAGTGTCGACTCCGTTGATTGGGGGCGACAGTAGGTCAGATGGCGAGAAAATCGTAGAGGCGTTGCGGTTGCTCCGATCGCTCACCGATCCGACTGCCGCGACCGTCACGGTGGCGACATTGATGGAACTCGCAGACGAGTTTGGCATCGCGACCGCACAGCTTGAACAGCCCGCCGGATGAAATACCTAGGCATTTGGCGTCAATTTCGTCCGGACGCTTTCTCCCTTCGAGGCGGCGAGATTGACGTAGCAGGGTTTGCGGGATGCTAGGCGAACATCGTGTCCATGCTCACAACTAGAAGGAAAAGCATGGCACGAGTTGATGCAACTACGATGGCGACGGCACTGAGGGTGATCTTGGCTCGACAACCTGGCAATAGTGCGAGCCGGCAGCGCGAACGCTTGCTTCAGGCTTTCTCTGCTTTCGGCCGCGTTACTACCGTGGAGGCAATGCGCTTCCTCGACATCCTCGATCCTCGTGCACGTGTGTGCGAGCTGCGTAAACGCGGGTATCAAATCGCAACCGTAACGGTCGCCCGTGCGAGCGAAAGTGGCGTGACGCACGCTGTCGGTGACTACGTACTGCTCTCAACCGCACCGTGTGCGGCGGCGCTCCGGAACGATGGTGACTGGGTGCAGATGGATCTTCCCATGATCCATCCCGGGTAATTTATTGGGGTCCGCCGCCTTGTCCTTTGGCGAGTGACTCAAACGAGATTGCACTTGCGCTGCCAGCGAGGGCGAACCGTATCGCGGCGCGGATAGCGCGCCTACTTAATGCATGTCGCTGGCGGGCATCGGCAGTTTCTACATAGAAACTTTAGAAATCGAGGGAGGTTGTGCGTGGTTGTCCGAGTGAAACTGTGGGGCCACTGAAGCGAGCAATTCCGAGGGCCAGTAGGGAAGGGGAACATAGTAAGGGCTATGTTCCCCTTCATTTCGGGGCAAGCATATCCTTGCGCTGATTTCGTGACTCGTTTTAATTTTGTATCTACCGCAGCGGGAGCGGCTGCTGCGGACGCGGCAAGTGCGCATGCCCGCCCGATCTCGCCGCCGGCAGCCGGAAGATGACGGTGGGCGAATTCTCCCTGCGGCGCGGGGAGAATACGGGAGCGCGCTCGCCAGAGTTCCGCCGCTGTCGAGATTCCGGTAACGTGGCCATGGCTTGGCGCTGTCTGCCTGCACCGATTTCTTCGATCCCGATAAGGTGACCGAGCTGATCTCTGCTTCCCTGTTGGCTGACGTTCACCATATGATCAATGCCGTGCGGGCCGGCGCGGCGGTCGCCGTCAATGTTGCATTGACGTTGCTCTATTGCAGGTCGGCCGTCATGTTCGGGAGGATGTGCGGCGCGGGGAGCGCGCCGACAATTCGCAACAGATTGCTCCGGCGCTTGCCTATGCGCCGACCGCCTAGTATGGAGGTGGCTGGAGCGAGCAGCAGTGCGTCAATGCGTGGGTGTGCTTAGGTCTTTCCTGACGAACCAATTCTCTCCGCAATGCGGAGAGAATTGAGCTGAACCCGCCTGAGGATACGGATGTATCTCGACGTTCCGCTCAAGCGCGACTTCTGCATCGAGCTCTGCCGCTTGGAACGCTGGTCGGACGCACGTTTCCGAGGTAGGCGCCCTCACGTTGATACTGGACGACCACGTGGTCAGCAGGTCCTACTTGAACGGCTGGGAAGAGACGCCGGCGTGCCTGGTCGGGTGTTTCGCACGATCTATTCGACGTCATGCTTGCAGGGGCGACCGTGGCCCGCGTCTCGATGATGCCGGTGCAGTCGATAGTGGTGCCGTTTGTGATCGGAGGGGTACGCCCTCCGAGCCTACCGAACGTTGTGTGCGCCAAGTTCTGCGGCTACGCCTTACACATCGCCTGCCGTGGGCGGGTAGTCGGTTTCCGGCGTCGCTCGCGAAGTTCGGGTGATTCCCCTAGAAAGCGAACGGCTTCAAGTCTTTGGCTGGCGTTCCGCGAGCTTGGCGTTGAATTCATCAAGGAGCGCTTGAACGAGGCCCGACGCGAAGCGCTGGTCTCGCACCAAGGCATCATCGTCGGCCTGGTAGTGGAATTTCGCGTAACCGACTGATCCGACCTTTTCGTATCCCTCGCCATGTTCGTCATCGCAGAAGCGGCGGTGCAGGGCCGAGAGTCCTGCTTCGATCGCGCCGGGGTGGGTCTGCGACAACGCGCGCTGCACGAACTGTTCGGCAACCTCGTCGATCTTCCCCGCGTACCGCAGCACATGGATGAGGTCGGCCGCATCCTTGTTTTCCATGCGGTCGTCTAGCGCCAAGGCCTTCAGAATGACGAAGGCAGGCACGTCGGCAAAGCGAACCAGCTCAGTAGAGATACCTCCACCGTCCAACAATTTGCCCGTGATCTCCCGTTCCTGAAACCATTCATGCACGATGCCGGCATACTTTACGGCTAGCGCGGAGACACGTTCACCGTCGACGTTTACCGGTTTCCCGGGCTGCGCGTCGCCAGCGTCGCGAAGGAACTCAACGAGCACAAACATATGCTCGTTCACTCGCCGCTGCCACCGCCACGAAGACGGCCTACCGTTTTCAGGATTCACGTGCCGCTCGAATCCGCGCGCAGCAAGCTGGTCGGCCAATGCAGCGTAGCCATCGCCCTGGGCGATCACTTGAATGTTGAGGACGACGTCGACGTCAGAGGTTCCGGCGTGTGCGGGCACGTCAGGCGGCGCTTCAGGCGTAAGGTACCGTGGCACCAGACCTCCCACGAGCCGCAACGTATTCTTTAGGCTGCCGAATGCGCCGAGCAGGGTGAGCAAGGTGCGCTCGCATGCGGCTGTCACGTCTGCGTCGTAGCCTGTGGCGTTGGCTGGTTTGGCTCCATTGGCCATTTATAACTCCAGTCGTTCTAGAACGTGTTGGGCCAATTCCTTATTTCTGCCGCGGCCGTCGAGCAGGTCGAGGTAGAGGATGAAAGGACTGGCGAAATAGGAAGGATACTCATCGGGACGTACGCCGCGTAAGTCGCGAAACAACAAGCTTGCGCCGGTGCGCTCGACCAGAGTGACATTTGCGCCCTTGTCGGCTGGCTTGAGTTGAAGCGTTTTCGCAAGCTGCTCAGCGTGCCCCGGCGAGACGATGATCTCGGCGGTATCTACGCTGGTAAGCAACGGAGCGTAGAGGTTTGCGGCGGCCGTGCCAGTAAACGCGTAGTCGAACGGGACCCCGCTCTTGCTGAGCTTGTACGACAAGTGCGTAAGCAGCGCCTCGGGGCGATCCGCAAAAGAGTACCAGCGGGTGCGTTGCTCCTTGCGCTTTGTCCAGTGCTCGGCCCATGCGTCCAGCAGTTGCCTCGGTTTAATCAATCGTCGTCGAATCGTGCGGCCAGCACCAACGGACTCGCACCATTCACGCCGCTCCAACTCCTGCAGCACCACGGAGCACGTATAGGAGGAGCTCTTAGTCATATAGGCGAGGTCGCCCCCGGTAATCCATTCGTTTCGGTGCTCCAGCAGCGCGTGAACGACCATTTCGCGTGCGTCGGTGAACAGTGCGGTGACCGCCTTCCTTGCCGACGCCAGCTCCGGGCGCTCGATGTTGATGAACCAACTGCGCCAACGCAGAAACAGGTTGCCATTCCGCTCGAAATAGCCAACCCCGCGCTTTCGGAGCATGTCCCTTGCGCCAGGACTCAGCGACTCAGCAGCAACCATGGTCAGCAAGTCCTGCGGGCGCTCGGACGCGAGCTTGTATTCGTCGAGCCTCCAGATCGCCTCTCGGATATCCCGCGGATAGGCGTGGCGAAGCGTTTCCACGGCGATATCGGCCGATTTGCCGCCGGCAAGAAGCGTGATCAGGAGATCGAGCCTCAATCTGTCTCCGGTCGGCTGTTCGGCTTGGCGGGTGACGATCTGCCCATCTGTGGCTTCTGCGAGAGCGGCGCAGAGCTCGCCCGCGACCTCGGCCTCGTAGGCGATGCGGGCCGTCACCTTCTGACTCTGAGCAGGTTTTTCCATTGGCGTAAGCAGGGATGGTAATTTTGCTGATCAGCATAGGATAGAACAAAGGCTATACTTTAGCAAAAGTGGCCAGTTTAGCTGAGCAGCTAAGAAATGGAGGCTGGCTAAGGTAGCGCACATTAAGTGTCCCTATTTACCTGAAGCGTGGCTAACCGGGGAGGCCAGCGCTGCGCACGAGCCGTCAGCAGATCCGGCTTGCATGTCGGCACGAGGAAAGCACAATGGAAACTGTCGTTGCGATGGACAGAAACATCTTGTTACACTCACTAATCCTAAAACAAGACAGAGAGAAGACACCGGCGACAGCAAGTGGAGGCTAAAGCA
This sequence comes from Burkholderia arboris, assembly GCF_038723655.1. Lineage (NCBI taxonomy): Bacteria > Pseudomonadati > Pseudomonadota > Betaproteobacteria > Burkholderiales > Burkholderiaceae > Burkholderia > Burkholderia arboris. Next base: position 884,467 of record NZ_CP109823.1, on the reverse strand, counting down.
AAGCACGTACGGGCACCAGCCAACAGCCGTGTGCTGCGCGAGCCTGCCTTGCAATATTCGCTTCGCATCCATTGGCTGATTGAGCGGCGGTCTTCCACAGCCGAATGAATCAGTCAAATCACAAACCGAGGTATTTTCTGCTGGCCGGCAGCGCCTCTCGGTCCGCGGCACCAGCGCTGCTCGATAGAGCGCACGCGTTCGTCCGCGAAATTACCAAGAAGGTGTTAGAAGCTGGTGATGGCTTTGTCGTCTACACGGCAGCAGAGCCTGTCAACGAAAGCAACCAGCCGTTGATCTTCGATTGGACAATCCTGCGCGAGATTGATGTTTGCCACCCGGGCGAGTCCGCCTTGCCACGCGTGGTCATCGTGCTGGCGGAAAGGCACCGGCGCGACAGCATGAATGCTGAACAGCGGGCGCTGATTGCGAAACTCTCGCATCGTGGGCTAGCACGGGTCGACGTCATACCGGATGAGGTGGTTACCGGCGGCAATGTCGGTGACGCACAGGCTGCCCACGCTGTGGGAATGATTGCCCTCGGGGGCGGCAAGGGTGTTTCCGACCGAGCGTACAAGATGATGAAGCTTGGGCTGCCGATCTACCCAATGGATCTGAAGATCGGTGCCAATAGCGAAGATGGCGAAGGCGCGCTCGGCCTGCATAGACGTTTTATGTCGGCCCCCCTGTCCTTCTTGAGCCACACCGGCGCGTGCGCGGTGTCCAAGACACCAGCGCTCTCCCTTGACGAACCCGTCCTGCAAGTCGCAGAGATTGCTGCCGGAGTGGTCGCAATCTTAGAGGGCGAACTCGTCGCCGAGGCGTATGCGGCCCCAACAGATGTACTCGTGCTAACAGCGCTGCCCATTGAGCTGAGCGCGGCCAAGATCGCTTTCGGAGTCGATGAGGAAACACCTGCGGCGAAGACCGACATAGGCCAGAACCATTGGCGCGCCCAATTGCAGACAACGAAGGGGAACCTCGCAACATGCACCATCGCGACGTTTGGCAGCGCGGGCAACGTTGACGCCGCAGCGACAACAGCAACGCTGCTAATGGAGTTCAGGCCCAAGCTGGTCATCATGATCGGCATAGCCGCCGGCTTGCAAAAGAAGACGGCTCTGGGCGACGTGGTCATCTCGGACCGCGTTGTTGCCTACGAAGGTGCTGCGTTGGTGGCGGGCGGTCTTACCGAAGCACGCCCAGAGACGTACCGCCCCGCCTTCGGCATCCAGCAGGACGTATCGAACTATCTCGCCTCGGCACGCTCGGTCACCGAGCGCCTGACTCAAGCATGGAAGAAACAGGGATTGCAATACCCCGAGACATCAAAGGCTGGAGATGTTGCCACGGAGGTGATGCCCAAGGCGGCAACCATCGCAAGCGGAGAGAAACTTTTTCGTGATCCCGAAAAGTTCCGTCAGCTGCGCGAACTTCACGGCAAGGTGGAGGTGGCCGAAATGGAGGCCGTCGGCATCTTCGCCGCATGCACACAGCACGGCGTTCCATCGCTCGTGATCCGAGGAATAAGCGATTTCGGCGATACAAAGAAAGACAACTCATTTCACGAGCTAGCGTCCAGGGCCGCTGCCATCGTTGCAGCCGACATGGTCGCGTTTGGGCTGGGCTCGTAGGAGTCGCTCCCCGTTCACTAACGCGGTCAGGCGCGCCGCAGAGCACTAGTAGGAGACCACCTTGCCTTTAACGAATACCCAACTGCTTTGGTACGACAGCAATGTGCTGCGCCTGACGCAGCAGAAGCGCACCGAGTATCACGAGCAGGTCGAGCGCCTGATCAAGGAGCTGCGCAAGCACGTCGAGAACCGTTCTGAGCTGACCGTCACCAAGGTGGTCAAGGCGGGTTCGTTCGCGAAGTACACCATTCTGCGCAAGACCAATGACGATCCTGTGGATGTGGACGTCGTGTTCTACATCACTGGCGAGGACGTCGACCACAAGACGTTCGCCGAGTTGAGCGAGACGATCTATCAGCTGCTTATCAAGATCTACCCGACCAAGAAAGTCGAAGACTTCGAGATCCAGCGGCGAGCTGCAACGGTGACCTTTGTCGGCTCAGGCCTGGCAGTGGACATCGTCCCTGTGCTGGAGGACGCCACCCGCGCAGATTTCGGTTGGCAATTCGATATCCAGGACGGCTCCAAGAGTCTGACCTGCGCGCCTTGCTCGATCCAGTTCGTGGCCAAGCGCAAGGACGCCGACGCGCACTTCAGAACCCTGATCCGGCTGGCCAAGCGGTGGAAGAACCATATGAAGCCACCGGGCCTGAAGTCGTTCCATATCGAGCTGATCATGGCGCACCTACTGGAAAAGAACGGCACTGGTGCAAGCATCGAACAGCGTTTCAGGGACTTCCTCCTGTACATCGCGAAGTCCGAGCTGAAGGAGCGTATCGACTTCGTCGAGAACCGCGACAAGCCCGCAGTGAAGTTCACTGATCCTGTGGTGATCATCGACCCGGTCAACAACAGCAACAACGTGGCATCCAGGATCACCGAGGCGGAGCGCCTCGAGATTATCAGCGTTGCGAACGAGTCATGGGAAGCCGCTCACACAGCCTCGGCTGACGATGACCTGGACGTCTGGAAAGAGATTTTTGGCCCACGATTCAAGGTGGAGGACGACGAATGAGCGGCTCCAGCAGCAGCACCAAGACGTTTTCTTATACGAGCGAAGACGTAACGAAGGTGGTCCGCAAGTTCACGACTGACCTGAGAATGATCGCCGAGAGCTCGAAGAGCATGACCGAGGCCGAGGCCGCGAAGTACGGTCACGACGTCGAGTACCTAGCGCAGCGCGGCTTCCTGAAGATGGCTGACGTCACGCTGCTCAGCGGCGGCATCGAGGTCAAGGCGGTGCAGTACGTAGTCCAAATTGGTAGCAGCGACCTGACGCCCTCGCGAGCCGGTGGAGTTTTATGGCCGGAGGTGAGCCAGCCGTCCCTGCGGATCATCTTGACTTACACCAGCGACTACACGCCAGCGTTGAAGGAGGCGACCAAGCCGAAGCTCAAGATCAGTTGGTCGCCCACCGACGTTAGCACAAGCCACTCGACGCTCAAAGAGAACAGCGCCCGGGACTACAGCAGCAATGGATTCGGCGTCAGCCGCAAGGACTTCACGTGAGCACTTCCGTCTTCGAGAGCAAGTTCGTTCTTCCCAATGCCGACATCACGGCGAAGGCCAAGGGGCTGCTCGGCTTCGAGAGCCTCTACCTCAAGGTCAGCAAGCAGCTACAGCTGCTTATCAACCTCGATCAGGTCGAGGCCTGGAGCAAGAAGCACCATGGTAAGCGCCTTGCGCTGGTGGAAACGCTGCGCGACCAGTACCCGTTCGCCATCTTCTATGGCGATGTGGGCACGGGCAAATCGGCTATGGCGGAGGCCATCGGCAACCGCATCGCCAAGGACTCCAAGACCGAGGATTCAATGCTCTTCAAGCTGAGCAACCGGGTCCGCGGCAAGGGTAGCGTCGGTGAGATGGGCACCCTGATCTCGGAGGCTTTCGCCGAGATTAAGAAGTCGATCGGAAAGGACCGCCGGGCTATTCTGATCATAGACGAGGGCGATTCGTTGGCAGCGACCCGCGCCCAGGATCAGAGTCACCACGAAGACAAGGTGGCGGTGAACACGCTAATCCAGGCCATTGATGAACTGCGGGCTAGCAAGGGTCGCATTTTCACGATCCTGTGCACCAACCGGATGTCTGTACTCGATCCTGCCATCCAACGCCGTGCTGCGGTCGTCGAGCATTTCCGCCGGCCCGACGCCGGTCAGCGCAAGGAGCTCTTCGAGATGGACCTTGGGGACTTGGGCTTCACGTCGGAGCAGATCGCATCCTTGGTGGCATCGACGGGTGCATTGGGTGCCAAACCCTCTTGGACCTACTCTGACATACGGACGCGCGTTTACCCTGCGGCTGTAGCGCTTGCCTTCCCGGACACTGCGCTGACTTTCACTCATCTTGAACAGGCACTTCTGTTGACGTCCCCATCACCAGCGCTGGCTGATTGACCGCGCTGGGCAATTGCAGCACGAACGGAGAACCCATGACCACCAAGCAAGAGGTCTTCATTTCAGTTGACGTCGAGACCGCCGGCCCCATTCCCGGCGAATTCAGTATGCTGACGCTAGGTGCTTGCTTGGTAGACGATCCAAGCAGGACGTTCTCGTGTTCCTTCCGGCCCATCAACGACAACTTCGTTCCGGAGGCCCTCAAGGTCACGGGCTTGTCGCTGGAGAAGCTTGCCAAGGATGGGCTCTCCCCCGGTGACGCGATGCAGAACTTCGCAGTCTGGATCGGCTTGCAATGCACCGAATGGGAGCTTCCGGTCTTCGTCGGTCTCAATGCTCCTTTCGACTGGTCGTTCGTCAACTATTACTTCCACCGATTCACGGGCGCGAATCCGTTCGGATTCACGGCCGTGGATATCAAGGCGCTGTACATGGGCGCGACGGGCAGCTCGTGGCAGGACACCCGCTCAAGCGCGATGGCACGCAGGCTGAATCCTACGCTTCAAGGCGACCACGACGCCTTGCACGACGCGCTTTACCAAGCAGAGCTGTTCCGACTAGCACGAAACCTAACCCGATCCTAGTTCGCTGGCGCATGTGGCGGCCAACGGCAACGCCGCGCCAGTGATCAGCGGACATACGCGGAGCGAACAGGGCGCGCTTTCCGGGCGATTTCCGTTGTACGTGAGTACTGGCATCTGACGCATGACTGCCGCTGACGCTCGAATGTCGGCTTTCTGACCGACGCCGCGAGTTCAGCGGAGGCGGGCGACCGACCGCACGCGCTGCACTGCCGGCGTTGGCCAGCTCGGCGCGAACGACTGCGTCGGGCGGTAGATAGCCTGAAGCGACACGTAGATTGCGGTCGGTGAGTGTCCGCAGGGCGAAACCGGCCAGACATCGGGTTGGGACATTCACGATAACATTTCAACCTGCCTTTTTCACCAATAGCGCATTGGCCGTTAAATTTGCTTTCACGAGTCGCGTCCGACCATCCATCAGTTTGCATGTACGAGACCTACAAAAAATTTCGCAATCGAATAGCCAAGCTGGCCATTAAGCCTTCGCTCCACGCAATCTGGCACTACCAGCGGAATGTCGATCCAAATACCGGCGTGCTAAAACTACGTACAGATGTCCTTGGCCGGGCGCGGGACGTGTACGTGTGGGAGCTGCACACGCTGTGCCGTGAAATCGTGTTGCATGCGCGAGGATCCGAGCAGCCCCTGTCAACGCTGGATGGACTGACCCAGTTCGTTGACCATCTTCGCACGCTTAACGACGAAATAGCTAAGCTCGAGATCGAAGATGGGGCATCGAATCTCGCTCAAGGGATTTTGCACAGGACGATTCATCAGCAACTTCGATGGCAACACACAAGGGATGAAGCGCGACTGTTCCGCGCATGGCATGTGTACAGCGATCCTACACTGTCGAAGCTGCTCGAGCGGAGCACCGGTGTCTCTGTACGCGCAATGTATCTGTTGGCGATTGCGATCGCCGGCGCCGGGATCAAGCAACCGGGTACGCTTGCCACACAAGATTATTTGGCGTTCGATGTACGCGACGCCCAGCGCGACGCGTTCTTTAAGATTTGCGGCACCACTGCGGAACGTCTTCGCGAAGCGCTTAAGGCCGTCCAAAAGCACGATACGCGATGGGCACTAACCTTTAACCCGTTGGAAGCTACACCGCTCATCAACATCGACCGGAGCCGCCCAAGCGAATACTGGTGCCCTTTCCCGCACCTGCTGCTTCGCCGAGCAACCGAAGGGCTCTTCTACGACCTCGTCAACGGCAAAAACCAGTCGCAAATAGATTTCGGACACGAGTATGGCCATGCATTCGAACGATATGTGGGGCGTGTCTTGGAGAACGCCTTTGACACAGGTCGATTCAACATCTCGGGCGAGCAACCGTACGTGGTCGACGGGCAGCAGCGACACGGCGTCGACTGGATCGTCAGCGACGATACAGCCAATCTATTCATCGAATGCAAGACTCGCCGACTCCCGCAGAATGCCAAGGAAACAGGCGACGGCGACGAATACGATAAATCGCTCGACGAAATGGCCAAAGACATCGTCAAGCTCTATGTGAACATCAACGACGCCGTCAAGGGCGTATCTAAGTGGGTTCCCAATGGGCGGCCGGTCTACCCCATGGTCGTGACCTACGAAGACTGGTACTTGATGTGGCCAATGGCGTTCGATCGGCTTCTCGAGTTCGTGAAGCGGCGCCTAGAAGCAAAAAATCTCCCGACGTCATGGGTAGAAGCGATGCCGTTCTTTTTCACGTCGATCGCTGAGCTTGAAATCGCCGGGCAAGACATCAATCAGCTCGGCATAGAGAGGTACTGCTCAGCCGCCAAGCGGCGACCTAACCGTCATTTCCAGCTCAGCGCTCTCGCACATGAGGCATTCCCCGAGGTGACCAAGCTGCGCCGCCGCCTGCTGGAAAACAGTTGGCATGAGATCTTCCCCGACATGAAAGTATGGTCTGGGATGGCGGGACTGCCGGATGGATGGCCGATGCCATAGCCCTTGAGTTACGCATTGCCCGACGATGGCGCGGTGGTATCGTCCCAGAGTGATTCGAGTGCCTGCTCCATTATTTCGTCTGGATTGTTCGGCACGACAGCACGAGCGATTGCCTCTTCTATCTGTTCGCCTGCCCAAAGAATTACGCCGTGCTTCTTAGCGTCGGCCGCGTTAGCAATGCCTGCTCGCGGTGCCTTGCATACTAGGACCGCGATAGGTTCGCTCATCGGGTTCGCAGTGCGCTGCGCATTTCTGAGCGACTCACGCCGGTCTACTAGTTTCCCCATCTTCGTGTGAATGTCCTTCACACTGACCGTGCACTCCACGAGGAGCAAGCGAGCTGCTGGAGTGACGGCAATCAAGTCCGGCGCTTCGCTCTCGCTCGGTGCACCTACCATAAAGCCAAGTAGAAAGAGTAGGGCTGCAACGGCTTTCTCGAACTCATTCTGCTGGTTGGAATTGCCTCGCAATGCCTCGACCAGCTTGCGGAGACCGTGGTCGAAATGGTTCATCGTCGACAGCCGATGATTGGGTGCCTTGGCTGGATCCGTAAACCAGTGACGCCGAACCGTATGTTTGCCCACGACCAACATCACCAAGGCTGCGTGTGCATTCCGCAAATCGACGGTCAAGTTGCCTATCCTCTTGTCGCCGTCCTGAGTCCATAAAATCCTATCGGAGAGCCGTTTTCGTGTTTGCACTCCCAATCCAGGCGCTTCGCGCACCATGACCGACATGGCGTTCGGGTCAAGATGCGAAACCGCCTCGATCACGAGCATGAGCCGGTTGTCTTTCAGCTTGGAAGCGTCCAGCAGCAGATCAGCAGCGGGATGAACGACAATAGAGATAGAGGGCTGAACTTGCCCCGTCACTTTGAGACCAAGCCACCCAGCAACATCGTCAAGACCATCAAACGGCGGGTCCGCGAGCCGTAGCGACGTGTCAAAGTACTCTCTGTTGCGAGTCGGCAGCTCGCCGAATCTAGGATTCTTGACTTCGAATGTGATCGGAGATGCCCACTTCCCAAGTGGTGTTATGCAATTGATAGTGGAGCGGAATCTCGGTCTGTTCCATGTCACGGCCGATGAGGTCGAGTTGCTGGCCGTCGATCTCGAGACGCCCGACACTTGCCGTCTTGAGCGCGCCAACGAGATCCGTCACATTCTCAATTGTCACTTCTGCGTGGCCGACGGCCACGTCTTCGATCTCGAGCCGAAAGCAGTATTCCGGGCGAGGCTTAGCGGGGGTTGCCTCCAGCACGGCGGCCCAGATCTGGCGCTTGCCGCCAGCCAATAGGGTCACGTATCTGGTTATCAGCGTATAACCGTCGAATACGGCCTCGGCGACGGCGTCTGCGAATGCAAGCACCTGCGCGTTCTCGCTCAAGTCTCCTCCGATTGGTAGGCCTGACTTCGCTAAGGATCCCGCGACTCGCGACCATTGTACCGCCAGCGCAAACGACCGCGGAGCGACTGTCCCTCGGCTCGTTGTGCCCGAGCATGCCGTCAAACGTCACCAAACCTCGTCGAATTTTGTTGAGTGGCGACGATGCAGTGTTGGTAATGTCAATTGTTGCTCTCGTTTCTGCCGGTTGCGACGCACGTACCAGCTCCCGTTGCGGTCGCTAGAGCCGCCATTCGCTGTCCCATGCCGATCCTGTCGTCGGGATGAGCGCACCAGAGAGATAAGGAACCTTACCACTACAGCGTGACGGTCCGCTCGAACTCAGGTTTCGCACAACGCGTGACCACCTATACAGGAAACGATCACACATACCGAAGCGAACCATCCGTGCGGAAAGCACAGCTGCCGGCTATCAAGAGTCCTCACGCCATCGTCGCAATCGCTTCGAACATCGCGAGATTCAGCAGCTTGACCTCGTCATGGGTCGGTTGGGGCTGTGACGAGAATTTGGCGATGACCGTTTCACGTAGCGGGTCGACATAGAGCCACTGGCCATGAATCCCGATCGCGAAGCACGCGCCGCTGCGATTGCCCACCTGATACCACTTGTTGCAGTACTTGCCGTTTGGCAGCCAGCTCGAGAAATTGCCTTGTCGCCACGCCTGCGCGCTGCCGCCCGTGAGCGTATCGGTCATCCAGTCTTCAGGGATCAACCGGCGACCGTCGACGATACCGCCCAGACGTACCAGCTCGCCGATTCTGGCCAGATCGCGCACGGTCATGCACAAGCCACCGCCGGAGCGGGCCGTGCCGGCAATGTCCACCGTGATGCAACCGTCGTGCCGGAGTGCCAGCGGTCGCCACAGACGGTCGGCCGCGAAGTCGGCGTAGCGCCGGCCCGACGCACGCTCGATCACGAGGCCGAGCACGTCCGAGTTGGGCGAGCAGTAATGAAACGGGCCGCCATGTTCGCCCGCGCCTTTGGGCAGGGAGGCCAGCAGGTCAATCACCGTCTCCGGGGGCTCGCCTTCGCGGCGCGGGTCCAGCAGGCCTGCCCGCCGATAGCGCGCATAGATACCTTCGGGGTCGAGATAATCCTCGTTGAACGCGAGGCTGGTGCGCATATCCAGGACATGCCGGACGCGCGCATCGCCGAAAGCCGAGCGAGCGAGTTCGGGAACGTACTGCGCCACGGGTGCTTCGGGGTCCAGAAGGCCGTCGCCGACCACCATGCCTGCGAGAAGGCCGGCAACCGACTTGCTGGCCGAAAACAGGATGTGGCGGCTTTGCAGCGTGAAGTGCGGTGCATGATAATCGGCGACGATACGCCCGGCTCGCATCACGACGATGGCGTCGGTCGAGGTCTGTCGCAAGACCCGCCCGATCGTGCGACGTTCGCCATGGACCACGAATCCGTGTTCGATGAGCGCATCGGCGCTGACCGCGGGTTCTTCAACGAGCCCTTGCGTGGCGGGAATTCGCGCTGTCGGGATGATTTCGTGCACATGGCGAAAGGCCCAGACATTCCATGGCGCGTCGCGCCAGTTGTCGTGCCGGACACTGTCGCGGCGGAAGCCGTAATCGTTTTCAAAACGTGATGGGTTCATCTTGACCGCAGACTCCTGTGGCGTACAGCGTGAATGGCACGACCATCAATGAACGTGCTGAAGGAACTCGCAGAAGCGCTCCCCGGGCGGGGCGGACAGCATCTCGACGGGCTTGCCGTCGTGCACGACACGGCCGGCTTCCATGAAGAGCAGGCGTGAACCCACGCGCTGTGCAAAGCCCATTTCGTGAGTCACGACGACCATCGTCATGCCATCGCAAGCGAGCGTCTGCATGACCTTGAGAACCTCGTGGCGCAATTCGGGATCGAGTGCCGAAGTCGGTTCGTCGAAGAGCATCAGCTTGGGCTGGACGGCGAGTGCTCGCGCGATTGCCACGCGTTGCTGCTGCCCGCCGGACAGCTGCGACGGATAGTGATGCATGCGTTCGGACAGCCCAACCTTCTGCAAAAGCGCGCCGGCGATGTCACGCGCTTCGGCTTTGGTCTGGCCGCGCGCGCGAATCGGTCCGAACATGACATTCTGTATCGCGGTCAGATTCGGAAACAGATTGAACTGCTGGAACACCATGCCGGCTTCGAGCCTGATGCGCCTGACGTCGCGGGCCGAGCCGAGTACGCTGATGTCGTCGACGCGCAGATCGCCCGAGCTGATGGTCTCGAGCCCGTTGATGCAACGAAGCAGCGTCGATTTGCCGGAGCCCGACGGGCCGACGATGACGGCGACCTCGCCTCGTTCGATCGTGAGATCCAGCGGATGCAGCACGACGTGCTGACCGTAACGCTTCGAGGCTTGCTGAAATTCGATCATGCTCATGGCAGACGCACTCTCCGTTCGAGCACTCGCAGACCCAGTGCGAGCAGACTGATGACGAGCAGGTAGATGATCGCAACCGCGGTCCAGATCTCCACCGCCCGAAAATTTTCGGCCATGATTTCCTGTCCTCTGCGCGTCAGTTCGCCCACGCCGATGACGAGAAAGATCGAGGTGTCCTTGACCAGGTTGACGAACTGGTTCCCCATGGCCGGCAGTGCGCGTCGAAACGCGAGGGGGGCAATGACATGCGCCAGCGTTCTGTGAAACGGCAGCCCCATCGCCATGCCGGCCTCGCGCAGCCCGCCCGGCACGCCGTCGAGCGCACCACGGATGATCTCCGCGTTATAGGCGCCGGCATTGACGATCAACGTGATGATGGCGGCGCTGGTCGCACTGATGCGCATGTTCATCATGATCGGCAGAGCGAAGTAGACGAACATCACCTGAACCACGATCGGCGTGCCGCGAATCAGGGCAACGTACATCTGGGCCGGGAACACCGCGGCCCGGCTGCCGTAGGTCAGCGTCACACCCGTGAGGATCCCGAGCGCGACGCCACCCGCCAGCCCGCTCAGCGCGATCAGCAGGGTCAGCCGCAGGCCTTGCAGCAGATCCGGCAATGCCGCAACGAGAGCCGTCCAGTCGAAGCTCATGACAACGCCTCGCCGAACCATTTCCGGTTCAGTGCCGCGAGCCTGCCGTCGGCCCTCATCGCAGCGAGTTGCACGTTGGCCGCTGCGACGAGCGGGCTGCCTTTCTGGAAGCCCATGCCGACGTCGAGGCCTTCCAGCGCCGGCAGGATCACCCTGACCTTGTTCTTTCCTGCTGTGTTCGCGTAGTAGAGCAGTTGCGGCTTGTCGTAGACGACGACGTCGGTACGGCCCGCTTCCAGCGCGAGCAGGGCGTTGTTGATGCTGGGCAACTGGTCCAGCGTGGCGTCCTTGATGTGCTCCTTGATGTAGTTGACCGCCACCGTGCCCGTCTCGGTGCCGATGCGCTTGCCGGCAAAATCGGCCGGCGTCCGGATGCTGGTGTTGTCGATGCGCGTCAACGCGATCAGGCCGCTCTTGTAGTACGGCGTGGAAAAATCGATCACCTGCTGCCGCTCCGGCTTGATGAACAATTGCGAGACGATCACGTCGAGGTTGTGGGTCTGAAGCGCCGGGATCAGCGCGCCGAATTCCATCGGTTGCAAGCGCCACTTGCGGTTCAATCCCTTCGCCACTTCGCGCCAGACCTCGACGTCGAATCCGGAATACGTGTCGCCTTGCTTGAACGCGAACGGCGGCGCGCCCACGTTGGACCCGACCACCAGTTCGGCATCGGCCGCCCGCACGGTACGGGACAACACGATAGCGGGCCCGGCGGCGAGGCCCAGTTGCAGCAATTGACGTCGATTCATGGTTTCCTCCACGTTGAGTGATCGCGACGGAAATGCCGCTTTCGGGGCAATCCGATGTCTTGTTATGGCGTTGCGCTACGCTGCGCGAGAAGCGGACCCGCGCGTGAGTGAGACAGTGAGTTCGATTTCGAGGAGGCCGCCGCCCGGCAGGCCGGCGACGCCGATCGCGGATCGCGCATGCATGCCCTTGTCGCCGAAGATCTCGTGCAGCAGGCATGAAGCTTCGTCCATCACCTGGCCGTGGTTCACGAAGCCGGGTACTGCGTTGACGAAACCTCGCAAGAAAAGGATGCGTTCAACCGTCGTCGTGGGCGGCAGCGCCGCCGCGAGCGCGCTCAACGCGCGCAGCACACAGGTCCGCGCCGCGTGCGTGATGACGTCGGGCGGCGTGGCGTGATCGACGGGGCCGGCGATGACCTGTTCGCCGACGCGGCTGACCTGGCCGCTGACGTAAGCGATGTCGTGATGGATCACCACGCTTACGTAGGCGCCTCGCGGCGACGGCGCGGGTGGCATGGTCATGCCGAGTTGCGCGACCCGGTCCGCGATACGGATCGTCATGACGCCGCCCCGATGTGCGTTTCGAAGCAAACGTCGCCGCCGAGCCAGCAGCCGTCCACACGGCCGGACTCGACGCCGAATCGCACCGAGATTTGCGACGGGCGCTTCATCGCGCGTCCCTGCCGCACCGTGATGGTCCGCGTGGACGCTTCCACCATGCCATTGGCGAGCAGTCCGAAGGACAGCGCGGAGGCCGCGATGCCGGTCGCCGCATCCTCGGGATAGCCCGAAGCGCGCGGGAACTGTCGGGCATCGAAGATCTGCCTACCGGCATCGAAGGTTGCGTACGGGTAGAGCCCGGTCGAACCGATGCGTGCGCACAGGGCCTCGATCTTGTCGAAACGCGGCTGGAGGGCGTCGAGAACGGCGGGGCTGCCGAGCGGAATCAGCGTCTTGACCCGGCTGGTACAGGCGTTCTGGATCGGCAGGGGCGCGAGCTGGGCACGGCTGATGCCGAGTACATCGAGGATTTCGTCCTGGTTGCGTTGCGGCTGCGGCAGCGGTTCGACACGGCCTACAGGCTGGGAGATTTCGACGGCAGCGCCCTGGTTCGTGAGTCCGTTGATGCGCACCGAGACCGGGCCGCTGAGCGTCTTGACGGTCAGCCGGTCGCGGCGAAGCTGTCCGTTCTGATGGAGTAGCCAGACTGCGCCAACGGTGGCGTGGCCGCACATCGACATCTCGTGGTTCGGGACCCAGAAGCGGAATTCGTAGTCGCAATGGGAGCCGGACGGGGCGGGCAGGACGAAGCCGCTTTCGTGACAGTAGCGCTGCGCGACGGCCTGCATGTCCGAATCAGACATGCCGGCGGCGTCAATCACGATGGGCGCCGGGTTGCCACCGCCGGGACCGGCGGCAAACACGCTGACGAGTTCGACTGGATGACGCAAAGACATGGCGGAGTGCGCCCCGCTGACCGGGGGATGTGTTTCTGTCCGGTCAGATTACGGGGGACGGCGCCGCGTCGCGCGTCCGAACGGGCCCTACGTTTTGACCGAACGGGCCAGCTTCGCGCGCAGATCGGAAGGCGAATGGCCGCCAATGCGCCGCATCGCGCGTGCGAGGGCCGCGCCGCTTTCAAAGCCGACGCGAAACGCCACTTCGCCGATCGGCAGATCCGTCTCGGCAAGCAGGCGGCGAGCATTGTCGTAACGCCTGTGCTGCTGGAACTCGCCGATCGAGAGTCCGGTGCGTTCGCGGAACAGACGCGTGATGTGGCGCCGGGAAATGCCGAAACGCGCTTCCAGCAGGTCGAGGGGGATCTCCTGGTCGGCGTGCTGGACCACGAAGGCTTCGATGTCGGCAACCACCGCCATCCCGTGCTCGCGCGGTGAGGTCCCCAGTTCCGTTTTTCCGGCGATGACCTCGCCGATGCACTGCATCAACAGTGCCGACGACAACGCCTGGCGGGTTGCCGCGCTACCGTAGTTACCCATGTCGCTGCGCTGCGAAAGCTCCTGCAGCGCGCGAATCGCGGCGGTCCTGCGCACGAGGATCGGCGTGCGGGTGCGGCGGCGGAATTCGTTGAGCGAGCCCACGCCGGTATCCAGCTTGTGCAGTGCCTCGCCCGTGACATAGACCGCTACGTGTGTGTGTGACGAGCATCCGGCGCGCGTCTGATGCGCCCGCTCTGACGGGACGACTGCGAAGCGATCCTGCGAGAGCCAGGTGCCCGCGCGACGGTCTTCGTGGCAAAGTTCGACGGTGCCGTGGCCGGGCAGGATGAACATCAGGCAGTCGTGCCAATGCCATGGCATCGCGTAGGTGCCGCTGCCGGTCAGCAGCGCATGGCCGTCGTCGGCTGCCACGAGCAGAGCCTTGTTGGCCGGCTGACAGAGCTGGGTGAACGTGCGTAGCATGGCGAAGCTCCATGCGATTCAGTAGAAGGTCTGCCGAGACCGGCTCGCGATTGAAGCGCCTTGCACGGCGTGGAGTCGCGGGGATCGGCGCGGCGGAGATGGGCTGCCGGACAGGATAGCAGCACAAAAAAACGCCGGGCATCCGGTTTTCTGTCGCGATCCGAGGGGTGGCCGGCGACGCATCGACGATGCGTCCCCTTCAAATCGTTACCGGGGGTTTCATCACGAATCGCAAGCGGATTGCAGCCGCCTTGCTCGCCCTCACCATCGGCACACCGGTTTGTCGCGTTCGCGCAGGATCCATCGTCGGGCGTGACCCGCGCCGGCAGCGCTGAATCCTCTGCAGAATCCGGCACCTGATTTGTCGTGCCCGGCGCGTGGCGCGCGGGCGGCGCATGCTTACGCGGCGCCCATCAGGCGCGCGCCGAGCGCGATCCCGCGCGCGGCCAGCACCGCGCTGGCGGCCCGCTGACGGGTATCCCAGCCCGCCAGCGCGGCGTCGAACGCGGTGCCGTGTGCGGCACCGTGCAATGCTTCGGCGAGGCCGACCGCGTTGTCCGCCGCTTTCGCGACGCCTGCCGCCGTGTGCGGGCGAACGAGGCACGCGGCGTCGCCGAGCAGGACGGCGCGCCCAAACGCCATGCGCTGGACCGAGAGATCCAGGATGGCTTGCGCGAACGGGGCGGATGTCGCCTCGACGAGCGTGGCAAGCGTCGGCGCGAGCAACTGGTTGCCGGCTTCCACGAGTTCCGCGCGGTGGTCGTCGCGCATCGCGCCGGGTGGCAGCGACCCGTCACGCTGCGTGCCGTCGCGGGTGAGGAACAGCGACGGCAGCCGTTCATCCGCGAGACGCCGGTACCACACCCAGTTCACGCGCCGCTTGCCGGGCTCGATCGCGCCGTTCGCGCCGGGCACCAGATAAGTGAGGAACTGATGGGCGCCGCCTTGCTGGAACGTGAAGCGTTCGCGCAGCAGAACCAGCACCTGCTCGGGCAGCGCACTTTCGTCGACGAGCCCGCGCCAGGCGACATAACCCGCATACGACGGCCGCACGGCCGGCAGCAACTGCGCGCGCACCGTCGAGCGCCCGCCATCCGCGCCGATCAGCAGGTCGGCCGTCTCGATGCGGCCGCTCGAGAAATGCGCGGTGATGCGTTCGCCGTCCTGCTCGAACCGCTCGAACGCGTCGCCCGCGTGGACGATGCCGTCAGGCATGGCGCGCTTCAGCGCCGTGTAGATCACGTTCCATCCGGTCTGCGTTTGCGGCATCTCGAAGCGCTGCACGATACGGTCGTGCGCGTCGACGTAGATCCGGTCGATCGAGTCGACCCCCGCGTCGCGCGGCAGCGCCACGCCGCCGAACGCGAACGCGCGCTCGATCGGCGGCTGCAGCACGATGCCACCGCCGCGGCTGTCGAGTTCGTGCGGCGATTGCTCGAACACGGCGACGTGCCAGCCGCTTGCGCGCAGCGCGGTCGCGGCGAACAGGCCGCCGACGGATCCGCCGACGATGACGGCCTTTCGGCACGATCCGCCTTCCATGATGGGTTCTCCCGGTGATGACGCGTGCGATCGGTCCGGACGACGCGGGATGCGGCAAAACCGTCCGATGCCACGTCGAGCATAGGGCACGCGATGGACGCCGAGGTTGAATCGTTCTGAATCGACCGGACCTCGCGGGCCGCGCCGGCGGCGCGCTTCAGCACCGCCGGCGTGCCGAACGACGCGTTGTCGGCCGTCACGCGCACGCGGGAGGCCGCATTGCGCGTTGCTTCGGTCATACGTCGGCGCCCGAGTGCGGCCATTCTGCGCTTATCGATCGAAAAACAGCAACGCGCGCCGGCCGGCCCGGCGGATTCAGAAGATTTCAGTTCGCCGCCAAGACTTTCAGGACGGCGTTCCCTAGTCTTGATCCCGAATCGCCGCACGAACCGGGCGCCGCTCGGCCGGCCCGGTTCGTGCGCCGCAACTGGAACGGACCATGCCCTATCTGATTTCGCTGGGGGCCGGCATCGCAGTCGGCCTGCTGTATTACCTCGTGCGCGTGCAATCGCCCGCGCCGCCGCTGATCGCCCTGGCGGGCCTGCTGGGCATCGTCGTCGGCGAGCACGCGATCCCGTTCGTGCAGGCGCAGTTGCGCCCGCCGGCCGCACAAGTCCAGGACGCGGGTGCGTCGGGCCAGACGAAGGAAAGTGCGTCATGCAACCGGGTCAACTAGCGGCAAGCGGCGCGTCCGCACCCGATCGCGTGCAGGGCGAGGACGTGTTGCTTGCGTCGATCGCGGGCTATGTCGATACGCTCGGCTTCGTCGCACTGTTCGGTCTGTTCACCGCGCACGTCACCGGTAACTTCATCCTGATCGGCTCGGGCCTCGCAAGTGTCGGGCAGGGGCTCGTGATCAAGTGGCTCGCGTTTCCCGCGTTCATCGCCGGGATCGTCGCCGCCCGCATGCTCGACCACCGGATGCGCGTGCGCGGGCACGGCGCGCGGGCGTGCTCGCTGTACGCGCTACAGACGATCCTGCTGGCCGGCTTCATGCTGGCGGGCGTGGCGGCGTCGCCGATCGCCAGCGCCGATGCGCCCGTGACGATCGTGTGCGGGCTGCTCGGTGCCGCGGCGATGGGCGTGCAGAACGCGCACGGCCGGCTGACCGCGCGCTCGGTCGTCGCGAACACCGTGATGACGGGCAATGTCACGCAGGCCGTCATAGACGCGTTCGACTGGCTCGTGCCGATCGCTGCGCCCGCCGAACGGGCGGCCGCACGCGCACGGCTGCGGCGCACGCTGCCGCCGGTCGCGGGTTTCGCGCTCGGCGCGGGCGCCGGCGCGACCGCCTATCTGTACGCCGCGTTCTGGGCGCTGGCGCTGCCGCTCGCGGTGCTGGGGTTTCTCACCTATCGATCCGGCCGCTCCGACGAGCGTCCCGCATCCCGCTGAATATTGAATTCGCGCGCGGCGTCACGCTGCACGCACCACCCTCGAGGAGAAACCGATGAGTTCACTGACCCTGCGCAGCATGCTGCGCCTGACGGCCGCATCGTCGACCGTGTTCGCCGCGCTGCTGGCGGCTGCGCCGGCGGTTGCCGACGAAACGCACCTGGACGACATGGCCCGGCCGGCCGCCGCGGCCCGGTCCGCGGCCGTCGCGGTCGGCCCGCAGTACGACACGACGCACGTTTGCGTGGCGCCGGAAGACTTCGACCGCTTCACCGACAGCTTCGTCGCGACGTTCGGCGGCAAGAAATCGAAGCAGGGCGTGTTCCAGGTCACGCCGACGCCGAGCCAGACGATGTCGCAGCTCGTGCTCACGCCGGTCGGCACGATCTCGGTGTTCGGCTTCAAGACGCCGATCCCGTACCCGTTCTGCGCGGAACGCACCGGCTATCTCGTCACGGACATGGACGTCGCGGTGAAGTCGGCGCGCGCGCATGGCGCCGATGTGGTCGTCTCGACGTTCCCCGATCCGATCGGGCGGGATGCGATCATCCGCTGGCCGGGTGGTGTGAACATGCAGCTCTACTGGCACACGCAGGCGCCGAATTACGATCCGCTGCAGACCGTGCCGGAGAATCGCGTCTACGTCTCGCCGGAAACCGCAAGCAAGCTCGCGCGCGATTTCGTCGCGTTCTCGCACGGCAAGATCGTGTCGGACGTGCGTCACGCGCCGGGTATCGAGATCGGCCGGCCGAACGACACGTACCGCCGCATCCGCATCGAATCGGGCTTCGGCAAGATGACCGTGCTCGCGACGGATGGCCACCTGCCTTACCCGTTCGGCCGCGAGATGACGGGGTACGAAGTATCCGATCTCGCCGCGACGCTGAAGCAGGCCGAAGCCGCGGGCGTGACCGTACTCGTGCCGCCGTTCGCGTCGGAGGGCCGTGATGCTGCGCTCGTGCAGTTTCCGGGCGGCTACGTTGCCGAAATCCACGCGCGGACGAAATAGCGGTGCGCAGGCCGATGAAGCGATCGTGGCGTGACACGCTGCCGTGCGCCGTGCTGGCGGGCGTCGTCGTGCTGCATGCGGGCACGGCGGCCGGTGCCGATGCGCCGGCCGCCGCGGCGCCGGCTGCCGCTGCCGGTGCATCCACGTGCACCGCGAAGCGGCCCGTCGTGCTGTTCAACCGCTGGCAGGAGGACTGGTCGGTACTCGCGAATCCGTGTGTGCCGCGCAAGCCGTTCGACGCGCTGAAATACGTGCCGCTCGGCGATGACCCGTCGACCTACCTGTCGCTCGGCGCGAACCTGCGCGAGCGGTTCGAGCTGAACAACGCGCCGCTGTTCGGCCTGGGCGCCGCGCATGACGACAACTACGTGATCCAGCGTGCGAACGTGCATGCGGACCTGCGCTATCGCGGGCATCTGCAGGCGTTCGTCCAGTTCGTGGATGCGCGGCCGTTCGGCAAGAACGCGGTCGGCGCGGTCGACAAGGATCAGCTCGACATCGAGCAGGCGTTCGTCGCGTATGTCGACCAGGTGGGCGCTGGCACGTTGAAGACGCGGATCGGCAGGCAGGAGATGGCGTTCGACTTGCAGCGCTTCGTGTCGGTGCGTGACGGCCCGAACGTGCGTCAGGCATTCGATGCGCTGTGGGCCGATTATGAAATCGGCAAGTGGCGGCTGATCGGCTACGTGACGCGTCCGGTGCAGTATCGCAACGACGCGGCGTTCGACGACGTGTCGAACCGGCACCTGCGATTCGATGGCGTGCGCGTCGAGCGCAACGGCACGGGGCCCGGCGATCTGTCCGCGTACTGGTCGCGCTATACGCGCGACAACGCGCGCTATCCGGATGCAGCAGGCACGGAGCGCCGCGACGTGTTCGACATGCGCTACGCGGGCAAGGCCAACGGGCTCGACTGGGACGTCGAGGCGATGCTGCAGACCGGTCACGTCGGGCAGGACACGATCGGGGCATGGGCGTTCGGCGCGCTGGGCGGCTATACGTTCGCGAAGACGCCCGGCACGCCGCGTCTCGGTATCCAGGTCGATGGCGCGTCGGGTGACGCGCATCCGGGTGACCGCCGCGTCGGCACGTTCAACCCGATGTTTCCGAACGGCTATTACTTCACGCTCGCCGGCTATACCGGGTACAGCAACCTGATTCACGTGAAGCCGTCGCTGACGTTCAAGCCGACCAGCTCGGTGACGGTGCTCACCGCCGTCGGCTTCCTGTGGCGCCAGACGACAGCCGACGCCATTTACGGGCAGGGGATGGCGGCCGTACCGGGCACGGCCGGCAAGGGCAGTGCGTGGACCGGCATGTACGCGCAGGCGCGCGTCGACTGGCTCGTCGACGCGAACGTCGCGCTGGCGCTCGAGGCCGTGCACTTCCAGCTCGGCTCGTCGATCCGCGCGCTCGGCGCTCGCAATGCCGACTACGTCGGCATGGAGGCGAAGTTCGGCTGGTGACGCGGCCCGCGCGTCAGGACTGCCCGCGCGCGAGCGCTTCGACGAAGTCGATGAACGCGGCCACGCGCTTCGAGCCGCGCTGGTTCGGCAGGTAGAGCGCGGTGATGACCGCGCGCGCCGAGCCGGGGGTGACGTCGTAGGGTTCGAACAGCCGCTGCAGACGGCCCGCTTCGAGGTCCGCGTCGACCAGCCAGTCGGGCAGCAGTGCGATGCCGGCGCCGTCGAGTGCGGCTTCGCGCAGTACCTCGCTGTGATTCGATTTGAGCCGTCCGGCGACGATGACCTGCGTCGTCCCTTGCGGGCCCGCAAACATCCACGCCTGCTGGTCGACGCCGAAGTGAAAGCGCAGGCACGCGTGATCGACCAGTTCGCCCGGCGTCGCGGGCGTGCCGCGCATGTTCAGGTAGTCGGGGCTCGCGACCACGTAGCGCCGGAACGTGCCGAGAGGCCGGGCGACGACGTCCGCGGTCGGGGCCGCGTCGCCGAGCCGGATCGCGACGTCGATCCGGCCGGTCACGAGATCGACCCGTTCGTCGGTGAGTTGCAGGTCGATATCGAGCTTCGGATGGCGCGCGAGGAAAGCCGCGACGTGAGGGGCGATGCGGCGCAGCCCGTATGCGACCGGGACCGATACGCGCAGCGGTCCGGACGGCGCGTCGCCGCGATCGGCCACGAGCGCGTCGGCCTCGGCGAGTTCCTCGAGCACGCGCTTCGCGCGTGCGTAGTAGACGGCGCCCGCATCGGACAGCGTCACCTGGCGCGTCGTGCGGTTGAACAGCACCGTGCCGAGCGAGGCCTCGAGCGCGTCCACCGCGCGCACCACCGATGAAGCGGCGAGCTCGAGGCGCCGCCCGGCGCTCGAGAAGCCGCCGGCTTCCGCGACTTCCACGAATGCGCGCAGCGCGGAGAATTTGTCCATGGGCTCGCCCTTGTGCGTGTCGCAACGTCGTGTTGCATGCGGTTCGCATTCTAGCGCCGGGCAGGCTGGCAGCCGCGCCCGTGCGCCGGGTCTTCAGAACAATTCAGGTGTGGCTCAGGATTTTCGCGGCGGGGTCCGATAACCTGCGCGGCAACGCGTGTCGCGCGGGTCTTGCCATTCATGACCGGCCGGCGCGCATGAGCAGTCACGGAGACAACATGAAGAACTCTTTGCGGCATGCATCCGCGGCGGTCCGAGCGGGCCTGCCGCGTGGAGGCGCTCAGCGCGAGCGCGCGCGGCGCCACGCGCCGGGCGGATGGCCGATGAGCCGCGTGAAGACGCGGTTCAGATGGCTCTGGTCCGAGAAACCACAATCGACCGCGATCTCGGCGAGCGTCATGCCGGACGTCTCGATCAGGTCCCGTGCACGCATCACGCGCTGTTCGAGCAACCACTGGTGCGGCGTGCGGCCGGTGGTTCGCGAGAACGCGCGGATGAAATAGCCGCGCGACAGGTCGCACTCATTCGCCACTTCCTCGATCGACACGCCAAGGTTAGCCCTTTCCATCAGGAGCTCCTTGGCGAGCGCCACCTTTGCCGGCGACAGCACGCCCTTGCGCTCGAGGTCGCGCACCTGCGCACGGCCGTAGCGGCGCAGGAGATGCGTGCCCATTGCCAGCCCCACCTGCTCGACGAACAGCGCATTCAGCGGACCCGGCGCATCGAGGCTGTCCGCCACGGCGTGGGCGAGATGGCCGAGCACCGGATCGCGCACGTCGGGACGGCAGGTCAGGCCGCCGACCGGATGGCTGCCGTGCTCGCGGCTGACGTGCTCGAGATAGGCGTGCGGCAGTTCGACCAGCACGAAGTCGAAATTACCGTACAGGTCGGCATGGAAATGGCGCGAGAAGTCGCGGATGTAGATCGAGTGATGCTGGAACCGTCGCTCGCTCGCGCCTGCGCGTCCGTAGAGCGTGCGGCGGTGGCCGCCGTTCAGCGACACGCCGACCAGGAAGCCGCGATCGCATGCGGGCATCTCGATGTGTTCGACGTGCGCTTCGCGCATGCATTTGCGGTGGAGCTTCAGGCCGCCGGCCGCCGTCTCGATGTCCTTCGACAGCAGGCTCGCCACGCAGCCGAGTGTGTCTTTCGGCGGTGGCGCGGGCGGAGCCACCGGCGCTGCGTTGACGGAGTCTGACATGGAATTTCCCGGCGAGGGACTCAGAGCGCGAAATGACGAGTCCAGTTTAGATGGGCACGCGAATGTTCAAAATGAATTTGCACAAACGTCCGCTCGCGTCCCTGACAAATTGCTTTCGGTGCTGGCGTGCAGTTGCCGCGTATCACGGCAAATCGCATGCGTGAGCGGCCCGGGAGAATATAGCGACCTACTTTTACACGCAAGTGATCGCACCGATCAGGCGAACCGGCATGCATGAGCAGCGCATTTTCCTTCAAGATTTTCGCCGGGTGTCCGTCTACACTCGGCCCGGATTTCGAAATTTTCCGTCCGGCGCGACAGCGCGCCGGACTTGGACTTGCTGCCGGGTGAACTGCCGCGTTCACCCGGCGGTCATCCTGAGGTACCCGGAGGCGGCCATGATCCAGATCGGAACTTTGTCGGTGGATTTCGCGCAGCGGGACATTCGCCGTCACGGCGCGTCGCTGCGCATCGGTGCGCGCGCGCTCGACATTCTCGAAGTCCTGCACCGCGCGAGCGGTTCGGTCGTGTCGAAAGACGACATCATGGATGCGGTCTGGCCCGGCCTGATCGTCGAGGAAAACCGGCTTCAGGTGCATGTGGCGACGCTGCGCAAGGCACTCGGTGCGAATCGCGATCTGATCAAGACGGTGCCCGGGCGCGGCTACCTGCTGGTCACGAGCCCGTCGCCCGTGCCCGTGGCCGAAGCGCTCGACACGACCGGGGCCGACACGTTGCCCGATTCCGCCGCGTCGTCGTTGATGGCGCCGCTCGTCGGACGCGACGCCGAAATCGCGCAGATCGCCGGCATGCTGGAGCGCACGCCGGTCGTGACGCTCGTCGGCGCGGGCGGCATCGGCAAGACGAGCCTCGCCATGCGCGTCGCGCACGATGCGCGCAGCCGCACGCGCATGCGCGTGCTGTTTGTCGAGCTGGCACGCGCATCGACGCACGAAGACATGCTGAGCGCGATCGCGGCCGAACTCGGGCTCGATATGGACGGCGTACCCACCGGCGAGCGCATCGGCGACGCGTTCGCCGCGTCGCGCTGCATGCTCGTGCTCGACAACGCGGAACACATCGTCGATCTGGTCGCGAGCCTCGTCGAAACGCTGACGTCGGCCGTGAATTCGCTGCGTGTCCTGGTAACGAGCCGCGAGCCGCTGCACATCTCGGCCGAAGCGGTACTGCGTATGAGCCCGCTCGCGGTGCCGGACGATGCTGCAACCGTGGACGACATCGTCCGCTGCTCGGCCGTTGCACTGTTCCTGGAGCGCGTGCGTGCGGCCGCACCGGACTGCCCTGTCGACGAAGCCGGCGTGCGGCTGATGGCGGACATCTGCCGGCGCCTTGACGGGCTGCCGCTCGCGATCGAACTGGCCGCGGCGCGCGTGGCGACGCTCGGGCTCGCGGTCGTCGCCTCGCGTCTCGACGACCGGCTGAACCTGCTGACGGGCGGGTTGCGCTCGGGGCTGCCGCGTCACCAGACGCTGCGGGCGACGTTCGACTGGAGCTACGTGCTGCTCGATCCGGCCGCGCGTGCGCTGTTTCGCCGGATGGGGTGCTTCATCGGGCCGTATACGTTCGACGCCGCGCGCATGGTCGCCGCGGAGCCCGGCACGTCGGCCTCGGACATGATCGCGGTGCTGGGCGAACTGGTCGCGAAATCGCTGGTGACCGTCGAATTCCACGGTGCGTATGCGCGCTACCGGCTGACCGAATCGATGCGCGCGTACGCGCTGGAAAAGCTGCACAACGAGGGCGAGTTCGAACGCATCGCCGAGCGCCACGCGCAGTACGAGCGCGAGCATGCGCCGGCGCGCACGGCGGCGCCCGCAAGCGCGGCGCAGCCGGACGAGGCACCGGCGGGCACGCGTGCCGGGGCCGCCACCGAACCGGCGGCGACGGTCGAGAGCGTGCCCGAGCCTGACCTGCTGGCGCGCGCGCTGCTGGAGCCGGCACGGATGCGCGAATGCGCGGCGCGCGCGCGCCAGGTGCTCGATGCGCTCGACACGAGCGCCGCCGCCCCGGTCGACGCGGCGCTGGAGATGCGGCTGCGGGCGGCCTGCGCATCGGCGGTGTTGCACACCGATGGCGACACGCTGGCCGCCGCCGCGATGTGGGACCGCACGCTCGGCCTCGCGACGCACATCGGCGACGACGCGTTCGACGCGCGCGCGCTGGTCGGGCTGTGGAACACGATGCTGACGCAGTCGGACATTCATGAATCGCTGCGCTACGCGACCCGCTTCGAGCGCGCGGCCGAGCGACGCGGCGACCCGTCGCAGCGGCGGCTGGCGAGCGCGATGGTCGCGACGTCGCTGCATTACTTCGGCGAGCATGCGCAGGCGCGCGAGCGGCTGGAGGCCGCGACGGCCGGCCTTGCCGACGCGGGCGAACCGTCGTGCGCGCAAGCGGCGCTGGGGGTCGACGTGGCGACGCTCACGCGCACGATGCTCACGCGGCTCGTCTGGATGCAGGGCGAGCCCGAACCGGCGATGCGGATCGCCGCGCAAGCGGTCGAATGCGCGCGCCGCAGCGGGTCGCCGCTCGCGTTGTGCGTCGTGCTCGGCGCGGCGGCCGTGCCGATCGCGCTGCGCTACGGCGATCACGACATCACGTCCGACTATCTTGCGACGCTGCGCGCGACCGCCGATGCGCACGGCTTCGACATCTGGCGCAGTCACGCGGAATGCCTGACCGGCCAGTTCGACATCCAGGCCGGCCACCCGGGCGCGGGACTCGCGCGGCTCGAACCCGCGCTGCGGCGCGTCGAGGCGAGCGGGTTCCGGCGCCTGCTCGTGCCGCTGATCGTCGCGTATGCGGAGGGGCTCGTGCGCACCGGCCGCGCGGCGGAGGCGCGCACCCGGCTCGACGCGACACTTGCGCGCTGCCGTGCGCACGGCGAGCATCTGTTCGTCCCCGAACTGCTGCGCGTGCGAGGCGTCGCCATGCTGGAACACGCGCGTAACGTCACCGCGGATCTCGCGGTGGCCTGCGAGGCGGACGGGCATCGTCATTTGCAGATGGCGATCCAGACCGCGAA
Organism: Burkholderia arboris; assembly: GCF_038723655.1. Lineage (NCBI taxonomy): Bacteria > Pseudomonadati > Pseudomonadota > Betaproteobacteria > Burkholderiales > Burkholderiaceae > Burkholderia > Burkholderia arboris. The sequence continues at coordinate 859,715 of NZ_CP109823.1, read as the reverse complement.
TGCGCAGGGCGCCGCCATGTGGGCGCTGTGCAGCTCGCTGGATCTCGCCGATCACCTGATCGAGCGCGGGCGCATCGCGCAGGCGTCGACGCTGGTCGCCGGCGTCGCGCTGGATTTCGATCCGCGGTCACGCGCGCACGACGTGCGCCGCTTGCTGCGGGTCCAGAATTTCGTGCGTCAGGACGCGCCGCCCGCGCCGGGTTGGGCACACGCGCGACGCGATGCCGCCGATGCGGCGCAGCAGGTGGTATAGCGATGCGCACATCCGGTGCAGCCGCGCGGCTGCGCGATGGCGGCGTGCGTGCCGATGCGTGCGATCCGGGTGCGGTCGCGCCTTCAATGACGCGCCCGCTGACCGCGGCCGCGGCGCATGGGAGGCCTGACGGTGCTTAGCGCGACGGAACCCGCGCGCTCGGCGGACCTCGTCGTCTTCAACGGCAAGATTGCGACCCAGGACGATCGGCGGTCGTTCGTCAGCGCGCTCGCCGTGAAGGACGGGCGCATCGTCGCGACCGGCGATGATCGCGACATCCTGCGTCATGCGCACGGCGACACGACCCGTATCGACCTGAACGGCCGCACCGTGATCCCCGGCCTGGTCGACGCGCACCTGCAGGTGATTCGCGGCGGCCAGACCTTCAACCTCGAGTTGCGCTGGGACGGCGTACCGTCGCTTGCCGACGCGCTCGACCTGCTGCGCCGGCAGGTCCGGCGCACGCCGGCGCCGCAGTGGGTACGCGTGGCGGGCGACTGGACTGCGCTGCAGTTCGCGGAAAAGCGCGGCCCGACGGCGGCCGAGCTCAATGCGATCGCGCCCGATACGCCGGTGTTCATCCAGCACCTGGGTGACAGCGCGTGGCTGAACGCGGCCGCGCTGCGCGCGATCGGCTACGGGCGCGACACGCCCGATCCGCCGGGCGGCGAACTGCGGCGCGACCGCTACGGGCGGCCGACCGGCCTGCTGCTGGCGCGGCCGGACCCGGCGGTGCTGGGCGCCGCGCTCGAACACGCGCCGGCGCTGGCCGCCGACGACCGGATCAACTCGATGCGGCAGTTCATGCGCGCACTGAATCGCGTCGGCGTGACGAGCGCGATCGACGCGGGCGGCGACGGCCTCGCGTATCCGGACGACTACGCGGCGGTCATGACGCTCGCGCGACGCGGGGAATTGACGACACGCATCGCGTACGCGCTCGGCGCGCGGCAAGCCGGCCGCGAAATCGACGACTTCGCGGCATGGATTGCACTGACGGCGCCCGGCGACGGCGACGCTTTCCTGCGCGCGAACGGCGCGGGGGAGCGGCTGCTGTTCGCCGCGGTCGACCTCGGCAATTTCTTCGAACCGCGCACCGAGCTGCCCGCGTCGGTCGAAGCGGACCTGACGGCCGTCGTCCGGCTGCTCGTGCGCCACCGCTGGCCGTTTCGGCTGCATGCGACCTACGACGAATCGATCGGCCGCTTCCTCGACGTGTTCGAAGCGGTGAATCGCGAGATTCCGTTCGACGGATTGCGCTGGTGCTTCGATCGCTGTGAAACGATGTCGGACGCCAATATCGCCCGCATCGCGGCGCTGAGCGGCGGCGTGATCGTGCAACCGCGCATGGCGTTCCAGGGCGAAGCCTTCATCGCGCGCCATGGTGCCGCCGCGGCCACCCGTGCGCCGCCGATTCGCGCGATGCTCGCGGCCGGGTTGCCGGTCGGCATCGGCTCCGGTGCGACCGGGGCGGCGAGCTACAACCCGTTCGTCGCGCTGTACTGGATGGTGTCGGGGCGATCCGTCGGTGGCACCGTGCTGTATCCGGCGCGTACCCGGCTCGGCCGGATGGAGGCGCTGCGCCGCCATACGGTCGGCAGCGCGTGGTTCTCCGCCGACGAGCACGGCAAGGGCGCGCTCGTGCCTGGCCGGTACGCCGATTTCGCGGTGCTGAGCGACGACTATTTCACGATCGACGCACCGCGCATTCCACAACTGTCGTCGGTGCTGACGGTCGTCGACGGCAAGGTCGTGCACGCGGAAGCGGAATTCTCGCCGCTTGCGCCACCGCCGCCGCCCGTGAGCCCCGGGTGGTCGCCGGTCGCCGAAGGCGGCACCGATGACGTGACCGGTACCGACGCGCGCGGTCATCCGCGCGCATCGACGGCGGGTGACGCGTGCGCGGAACCCGGCATCGATGCGTGTCGCGCGCGTGGCCACGGACGCCGCTTCGCGCGGCCGCGCTATCCGAGCGCGAGCGCGAGCGCCGCCGCCGATCGCTGCGAGGCGTTCGGCTGGCGCTGCGTCGCTTTCTAGCCGGCGCGTGCCGATGCGCGGTTCCCGGTGATCGGGGCCGCGCATCGCATTGAACGATTTTCCGCCCCCGTGCGCGGGGCACGAAGGAGACAGGATGAATGTTGCGCACAGGCCCGCACTCGCAACCGGCGAGGAAATCGCCGGCGTTCGCATTCCGCGCACGCCGCTTGCGATCGAGGCGGCCGATGCGGCGCGTGCGTCGTTGCCTGCCGCGCTCGCCGAGCATGCGGCCCGCGTGTTCGTGTTCGCGTCGCTTGCCGCGCGGCGCGCGGATGATACATGCGATGCCGACGCGCTGTACGTCGCCGCGATGTACGCGAACATGGGGTTGAGCACCGCGTATTGCCGTTCCACCGAACGCTACGAACTCGACAGCGCGGATGCCGCGCATGCGCTGCTGCTGCGGCATCGCCGGTCGCGTCGCATGCGCGACGACGTGTGGTGCGCGATCGCGCTGCATACGACCCCCGGCGTGGCCACCCGTGTATCGCCGCTCGCGCGCGCACTGGCATCGGCCGTGTCGACGGACCTGATGGGGACCGGCTTCGACACCTATACCGCCGACGAGCGCGCGGCGCTGTTTGCGGCTTACCCGCGCGGCAGCGGCTTTCGCGAAGCGTTTCTCGACACGGTCGCACGCGGCGTCGAACATCGGCCGCTGTCGACGTTCGGCACGTGGAGCGCAGACGTGCTCGAACGTGCCGACCCGGATTTTCATCGGCCGAATTTCTGCGGGCGTGTGCTGGGCGCGCGGTGGAACGACGCGTGACGGTGCCGGTCCGGCTGCGCGGCAGAACGCCGGGCGGCCGGCCGCACGCGACACGGCCCCGGCAGCCCGCGCATCGCACGTTGCGTGCGTGCTTACGGGTTCGACGCCACCGCATCGTGCCGCGCATAGTCGACGTAACCCGCGCGGTCGCCGCCATACCAGCCGACGGACTTCGGCTGCGCCAGCGGTGCGTGCGCCGTGATGCGCTCCACGAGATCCGGGTTGGCGATATAGGCGCGTGCAAAGGCGACGAGATCGGCGTCGCCCGCGTCGATCAGCGCGTTCGCCGTGTCCGGCGCAATGCCGCCGTTGACGATCAGCGTGCCGCCGAACGACCGGCGCGCGTGCTCGACGATGCGCGGCAGGTCGGGTTCGCCGCTCCAGCCGTTGGTGTCGGCCGCGTGCAGATAGGCGACGCCGGCTTCGTCGAGCATCCGGCCGACGTAGGCATAGGTCGTGTCGGGATCGGCATCGCGCACGTTGTTGTACTTCGCGTACGGCGAGATGCGCACGCCGACGCGGCTCAACGGCATCACGCCGCCGACCGCGTCGACGATTTCCTCGAGAAAGCGCGCGCGGTTCGCGACCGAGCCGCCGTAGCGATCGTCGCGGCGGTTCAGCGTCGACGACAGGAACTGGTGCGGCAGGTAGCCGTTGGCCGCATGGATCTCGACGCCGTCGAAGCCCGCGGCCATCGCGCGCGCGGCCGCGCGCCGGAATGCGTCGACGGTCGCGACCACTTCGTCGGTCGTCATCGCCCGCGACGGAGTCGCGTGGATCTTCGTGTAATAGCCGTTCTGCAACTGCGCCCATACCTGCAGCTGTTCGAGGTCGTCGTTCACGCCGGACGGCGACAGCGGGGCGGCGCCGCCGAGCAGCGTCAGCGAGCTGACCCGCCCGCCGTGCCACAGCTGCGCGAAGATGCGCCCGCCGTTCGCATGGACGGCGCCGGTTACTTGCCGCCAGCCGGCGACCTGCGCTTCGTCGACGAGCCCCGGTGTCAGTTCGAATGCGGCGGAGGCCGCGCTGACGTTGGTCGCTTCGGTCACGATCAGCCCAGCTGACGCGCGTTGCGCGTAGTACTCGGCCATCAGTTCGGTCGGCAGGCCGTGCGACGGCGCGCGCGAACGCGTCATCGGGCCCATCACGACACGGTTGGGAAGCGCGAGGCCGCGCAGATCATAGGCACTGAGCAGGGAAGACATGGTGGACTCCTCTCTTTTGACGTGGGGCGGGGCGGCGGCGCGCCCCGCGTTCGGGTCGGGTTGACGTGCGGTGGATCAGCGTTGGGCGTGACGTTGCGCGTGCGGCCGCCCGATCACGAGGTAGTGCGCGAGCGCGATGACCGGGAAGACACCGGCCACGGCGGCGACGAGCGGCCAGCCGCCATGCTCGTACAGCGGGCTCGCGAGCGCGGAGCCGATGGCGCCGCCAACGAAGATGCTCGTCATGTACAGCGCGTTCAGGCGATTGCGGCTCGCCGCGTGCAGCGCGTAGATCTCGCGCTGGCCGAGCACCATGTTCATCTGCACCGCGAAGTCGAGCACGATGCCGGTGATGACGAGTCCGTACAGGCCGGTGCCGTGCACGAACCCGATCGCATACGACAGCGCGCCGGCGACGAGCGCGATCAGCGTCGCGCGCACCGTATGACCGGCGTCCGCGAGCCGGCCGGCCACCGGCGCCGACGTCGCGCCGATCGCACCGACCAGCGCGAACAGGCCGATCTCCGTTTGCGACAGACCGTAGTGGCGCGTCAGCTCGATCGGCACGGCCGTCCAGAACAGGCTGAACGACGCGAACATCAGGCCCTGGTAGAACGCGCGGTGGCGCAATACCGGCATCGTGCGGACCAGATGCAGCAGCGAGCCGATCAGCTCGAAATAGGTCGCGCGATGGTCGGGCTGGCGCGACGGAATCGTCAGCGCGAGCACGGCCGTGACGAGCGTCATCAGCACGGCGGCCGCCGCGAACACGAAGCGCCACCCGAACGCGTCGGCGACGACGCTCGACAGCGGCCGCGCCAGCAGGATACCGAGCAGCAGCCCGCTCATGATCGTGCCGACGACGCGGCCGCGAGAATGGTCGGGCGCGAGGTGCGCGGCGAGCGGCACCAGGATCTGAACGGCCACCGAACTGAAGCCGATCAGCAGCGAAATCGCGAGGAACAGCCCGGGGGTGTGGACGAACGCCGCCGCCGCCAGGCTGGCGATCGACACGACGGCCGTCACGATCATCAGCCTGCGATTTTCGAGCAGGTCGCCGAGCGGCACGATGAAGAACAGGCCGAGCGCGTAGCCGATCTGCGTCAGCGACACGATCAGGCTCGCGGTGTCGCCGGACATGTGCAGGCCCGGCGCGATGAGTTCGGTGATCGGCTGCGCGTAATACAGGTTCGCGACGATCGCGCCACAGCTGAAGGCGAACAGCAGGATCAGGCCCTGCGTGAGTTTGGCGCCGTGCGCGGGCGACGCGAGCGACGTGGATTCGGTTGACATGGTCGACTCCTGGAGATGAGAGAACGGCGGGCACCATGCCGGCAAGGCGCTTCGACCGGGCGCGGTACGGTGCACCGCATTGACGTCAATGCTATTGATCGGTCGATAAAACCGGAATCGGGCCGGCGCGCAATCGAGCGTTGCGCGGCACGCAAAGGTGCCGCGCCGTGCGGGGTCAGCCGCGCTTGCCCTGCAGCGTCGGAATCTGCTCGAACAGGCCCTCGAGCCAGTCGACGAACACCTTGAGCTTCACGGGTGGGTGACGATTGGGCGGATACAGCACCGAGATCGGCCGGGCGGGCGCGTTGAAACCGGTCAGCACTTCGCGCAGCCGGCCGGACTTCAGGTAAGGCTCGACCAGGTACAGCGACGTCTTGATCAGCCCGATGCCGGCAACGCCGCACTCGATGTAGTTGTCCGCATCGTTGACGGCAACCGTGCCGCATAGCTGCAGGACGCGCGGCTTGCCGTCGACGACGTAGTCCCACGCGCGCGGCCGGCCGGTATCGGCGGAGATGTGGCTGACCGCGACGTGCTGCGCGAGATCGTCGACGGTCTCCGGCTCGCCGAAGCGGGCGAGATAGGCGGGCGACGCGCACGTGCAGGTGGTCAGGCTGCCGATCCGCTTCGCGATCATCCCCGAGTCGTCGAGCGCGCCGATGCGCACCACGCAGTCGAGCCCTTCGCCGACGAGGTCGATCTGCCGGTCGGTCACGCCGAGTTCGATCATGATGCCCGGATGCGCGTCGAGAAACGCCGGCAGCGCGGGCACCACGACCTGCTTGGCCATGGCCGGCGGCAGGTTCACCCTCAGCCGGCCGCGCGGCACGTTGCGCGCCTGCGAGACCGACGCTTCCATATCGTCGATCTCGCGCAGCACCGCGACGGAGCGTTCGTAGTACGCCTGCCCGTCCTCGGTCAGCGAGATCCGGCGCGTGGTGCGGTTCAGGAGCCGGCAGCCGAGGTGTTGTTCGAGGGCGCTGAGCAGCGCGGACACGCGCGGCGTCGTGAGGCCGCTCGTGTCCGACGCGCGCGTGAAGCTGCCGGTTTCGACGATGCGCGTAAACACGCGCATCGAAAGCAAGGTATCCATCGTCGGAAGTTCTCCAGCCTGTCGGCTTGCCGCGCCGGTGCGTGCCGGCGCTGTCGTTGTGAGTGTCGGGTATCGATCGGCGCGCTATGCGTCGATGCGCTTTCTGAGTGCGTCGCCGGCAAACGGCATCTCGCGCATGCGCTGGCCGGTCGCATCGAAGATCGCGTTGGCCAGCGCGCCCGCGGTCGGCCCCATCGACGCCTCCGCTGCGCCGAGAAACGGCGCGCCGGGGCGATTGACGAGATGCACCTTCACGTTCTGCGGGGCGGCTGAGAAGCGCAGGATCGGATAGCTGCTCCAGTCGAAGCTGCGGATGCGCTCGGTGTCGTATTTCAGCGCCTCGTACAGCGTCCAGCTCGCGGCCTGCACGATGCCGCCCTCGATCTGGTTGCGGATGCCGTCCGGCGACACGATCTGGCCCGCATCGACGGCGACTTCCGCGTGCTCGAGCGTCACCTGGCCGGTTTCCGGGACGACCGACACCTCGACCGCGATCGCGACGTAGGCCATCAGGTTCTTGTACTTGCCGAACGCGAAGCCGACGCCGCGGTTGCGCGCCCGCGGCGGCCGCGGCCAGCCGAAGTGAGCCGCAGCGAGCTTGATGACCTGGCGCGCGCGATGGTCGTCCATGTGGCGCAGCCGGAATTCGACCGGATCGACGCCGGCCGCGTGCGCGAGCTCGTCCATGAAGCTTTCGATCGCCCAGATGTTGGTGTGCGCGCCGAGCGAGCGCATCGCGGAGGTCTGCAGCGGCATCGTCGGCGAGAAGTTGTTGACGATGTGCTGGTTCGGCAGCGTGTACAGCGGAATCGCGTTGCGATCGGCGCCGCCTTCGGGTTGCAGCATCGGCGTGGACGGCGCGGGGACGAACGGCGGCTCCAGCATGCGCGCGGGCAGCAGCCGGCCGGCGTTGACGATCCGCTCGTTGTGCGAGCTGCTCCACAGCGCGTAGTGCCAGTCGACGATGCGGCCCCCCGCATCGAGCGATGCGCTGACCTCGGTGACCATCGCGGGCGTGAAGTGATCCCACGTGTGTTCCTGTTCGCGCATCCATTGGACGCGGATCGGCTTGCCCGGCATCGCGGCGGCGATCAGTGCGGCGTGCGCGGCCGCGTCGTCCGCGGCGTTGTGCCCGTAGCAGCCCGACCCCTCGGTATGAATGCAGCGGATGCTCGCCTTCGGCATCGACAGCATCTCCGCGAGCGCGTCGCGCAGCGGGTAGACACCCTGCGAATGGGTCCACACGGTCATCGACCCGTTCTCGAGATGCGCGACCGAACACGACGGCCCGATCGACCCGTGCAGCAGGTAGTTCTTCAGGAACGTCGCGCTCAGCGTCTTCGTGGCCGGCGCGGTGGCCGCATGCGTGTTGGCGATCTCGATGCGCTGCGTCGAGATCCGCTTCAGATCCGCGTGGACCGTGTTGCGATCCGGCAGCGCACGGCCGGGCGACCAGCGGCAGCCGGCGGCGAGCGCACGCTGCGCGACCACCGCCTGCCACTCGCCCTGGGCGACCACCGCGAGCATGCTGCCGTTGCGCACGATCCGCACGACGCCGGGCAACTTCAGGATCGCGGCTTCGTCGAACGACAACAGCTTCGCGTCGTACACCGGCGGCATCACGACGCGCGCATGCAGCATGCCGGGCAACTGCATGTCCTGCACGTAGCTGACGCCGCCGGTGACCTTGTTCGGGATGTCGACGCGCGGCAGCGAGGTGCCGATGACCGCGAACGTGGCCGGATTCTTCAGTGGCGACGTGGGCGTCGCATTGCGGTGGAGATCGACGGTGCGGATCGCGTCGCCGTAGGTCATCGTGCGACCGTCGGGCGCCTTGATCACCGCGTCGGCGGTGGTCAGCATGCGCGGCTCGACGCCGAAGCGCTTCGCCGCGCCGTCCACCAGCAGCGCACGCACCTGCGCGGCCGCGTTCAGCAGCGCCGAGCCGCTGTCCGCCATCGTGTGGCTGCCGGCGGTCAAGCCCTCGTCCGGTGACGCGCCGGTGTCGGCGGTCCGGAACGTGATCAGCGACGGCTTCATGTCGAGTTCCTCGGCGGCGACCTGGAGCAGCGCGGTGCGCACGCCGGTGCCGAGCTCGACCTTGCCGGTAAACACGGTGACCTTGCCGTCGGGCGCGATCTTGATCCACGCATCGAGCAGCGGCGTGGTCTTCAGGCTGCCCGCGAGCGCCTGCGTGGCCTTCGCCACATGGACGGCCGCGCCTTCGTCGGCGATCACCATCTGCGCGGCGGCACGCGCCGTGGGTGCGAGGCTGAACGCGACGAACAGCGCACCGGAGACGATGAAGTGCCGGCGGCCTTCGTCGATATCGTCGTGGGAATTCATCACAGTGCCTTGCTGATCGTAACGGGGGCGGAAGCGGGTTCCGGGGCCGGCAGTCCGGCGACCGAGCGCACGGCCGCGAGGATGCGCATGTGCGTGCCGCAGCGGCACAGGTTCGGTTCCATGTGCGTGCGCAGTTCCTGTTCGCTCGGTTTCGGATTGCGTTCGAGCAGCGACTGCGCGCGCATGATCATTCCGGCGATGCAGTACCCGCATTGCGCGGCCTGATGCTCGATGAATGCGCGTTGCAGCGGGCCGGGATGCGCGTCGGTGCCGAGGCTCTCGATGGTGCGCACGCTGCGCGATCCGATCGCCGAGACCGGAATCAGGCACGAGAACGCCGGCTTGCCGTCGACGATTACGGTGCATGCGCCGCATTGCCCGAGGCCGCAGCCGAATTTCGCGCCGTGCAGGTGCAGGTCGTTGCGCAACGCGTACAGGAGCGGCGTGGATGGATCGATGTCCAGCGTGTGCCGCACGCCGTTGACGGTGAGGGTAATCATCGTGCGGTGTCCTCTTTTCTGAGCTTGGCGGCCATGGCGCCGGTATCCGTCCACGCGGGGCGATCGGTATAGGTCGCGCGGATGTAGGCGGCGAGATCGGCGATCTGCGCGTCGTCGTACGGGTCGATGAACGATGGCATGTAGTTCAGCGTGTCCTCGCCGTGCCAGCCGATTCCGTTGAACATCATCTGGATCGCGTTGCGTGGCGTGTCCGCGTTGACCGCCGTGCTGAACGCGAGCGTCGGACGCTCGCCGATCGACTGCATCGGCGCGGCCGGCCCGTGGCACTGCGCGCACGACGCCTGGAACAGCACCGCGCCGCGCTGCGCAGCCGGCGACGTCGCCGCGCGGTCGGCAGGGGCTGCGAGTGGGCGGGCATTCGCCGGCTTCTGGATCGACAGCAGGTAGGCGGCAATCGCTTCGACGTCCTCGGCCGGCACCGTCGCGAGATCGCGCGTGACGGGCAGCATTGGTCCGGCTGCCGCGCCGTGCTCGCTGGCACGACCGGTGCGCAGGTATGTGACGAGCTGCGCCTGCGTCCACGGCCGCGCGGCATGGCCGAGTGCATTGAGCGGCGGCGCTTCCCAACCGTCGACGATGCCACCGTCGAACGCGCGGCCGCCCTGTTCGCCGCCGATCGCGTTCAGCGGCGAATGGCACGACGCGCAATGGCCGAGCCCGTCGACGAGCATCCTGCCGCGGTTCCATTGCGCGGATTGCGCGGGGTCGGCCTGATAGGCGCCTTCACGCAGGAACAGCACGTTCCAGAACGCGACCAGCGGCCGGAAGTTCAGCGGAAACATCAGGTCGTTGGCCGGCGCCGTCGCGTGAACCGGCTCGCGGGTCATCAGGTACGCATACGCGGCGCCAATGTCGTCGTCCGACATCCGCGTGAAATGAATGTACGGAAACGCCGGGTAAAGCGGCTGGCCGTTGCGCCCGATGCCGGTGCGCAGTGCACGGGCGAACGCGTCGCGCGACCAGCGGCCGATGCCGGTGTCGGGATCCGGCGTGATGTTGGTCGCGTAGATCGTGCCGAACGGGGTCGCGAGCGGCAGGCCGCCCGCGAACGGCTTGCCGTCTTTCGCGGTGTGGCACACGATGCAGTCGCCGAGCGCGACCACCCGTGCGCCGGCGCGCACCAGTTGCGGATCGAATGAAGCGGGGGCGGGTGGATCGATCGGTGCGATCGACGGCCTGACCATGATGGCGATCGCGGCCGCGATGCCCGCGATCGCGATGCCGGCCGCGCCGAGCCAGAGTCGTGAGTGCTTCATGTACGCTCCACGCGACGCGGTGCGTCGCAGGTCATGCGATGCGCGGCACCACCGGATGAGGCGGGTCGGCAGTGCAGGGTCATTAGATGCGTCCGCAACCATCGTGCAACGCGGCGGTGATTGGCGACAGGGGTCATGGGGTCACTCCAGCAGTCGATAAGGAGCGCAGGCGCTGTCCTGCGCGGTAGCTCGTGAAGGCAGTCTACGCAGAGGCACGGAGCATTTCCTGAAGCGGCGCTGAATCGTTCTGAACAGTGTCCGGCCGCGGATCGGAGCGGGGGTGGATGACGGGCGGCAGCGCCACGGCCGCCCCCGTTCAACGCGTTACGACGGCATTTCGCCGGCGATGACTTCGTCCGCGTAGCACCAGATCCAGCGCTCGCCGGGCTCGATCGAGCGGACGAGCCGGTGGCCGGTTTCGCGGAAGTGCCGGCTCGCGTGGCGATTCGGCGACGAGTCGCAGCAGCCGACGTGACCGCAGGCCAGGCACATCCGCAAATGCACCCAGCGGCTGCCGGACGCGATGCAGGCCTCGCAATAGCCCTTGTCGGTGTCCAACACGCGTGCTTCGTCGAGATGCGTACAGGCGAGGGTCATCTTGTGCTCCGGTACCGGCGCGGGGGTAACGCTTGCGGCGCGGCCGGCGCGATGCGGCAAGCGGGACGGATACGCCGCATTGTGCGCCGGCGCATCGAGGCCGCCCCTTAATTGTTATGAAGCGGGCGCGTGGCGCGCGTGCGGCGCGTACAGTCGCGAATGCGGCCGGCTGTACGCCAACGGTCTGGCCGCATCCGGCATCGACATCATCGGGAGGCGCTCATGGATCAGTCGCAACACGTGCGGATCGTCGGCCTGGCACGCAGCAAGGACGCTTACGCGATCCGCGATTTCCTGCAGCGGCGCATGGTCTCGTACGACTGGTGCGAGTTGACGTCCAACGACGATTGCGCGCGCGAGCTGGGCATCGCGCCGCTGAGCGACATCCGGCTGCCGGTCGTGATCTTTCCGGACGGCGCGCGGCTTTACCAGCCGACCCTGGCCGAGATCGCCGCGCGGCTGGGCTGGGTCGCACGGCCGCGCTTCGTCGAATACGACGTGTCGATCTACGGCGCGGGGCCGGCCGGGTTGTCGGCGGCGGTCTACGCGGCGTCCGAAGGGCTGCGCGCGGTCGTGATCGAGCGCGGCGCGGTGGGCGGGCAGGCCGGCACGAGTTCGCTGATCGAGAACTACATGGGGTTCCCCGACGGCATTCCGGGTGCGGATCTCGCGGAGCGTGCGCGCGAGCAGGCGGTCAAGTTCGGGGTCGAACTGCTGACGATGCGCGAGGGGGTGCACGCGACGTTCGTCGACGGCAAGATCCGCGTCGAACTCGCCGACGGATCGATCCTGGTCGCGCGCTCGAACATCTGCGCGACCGGCATCGAATATCGCAGTCTCGGCTTGCCCGAGGAGCCGGCGTTCCTGAATGCCGGGCTGTTCTACGGCGCCGGGTCGAGCGAAGCGCCGATGTGCGCGGGCGAGCAGGTCTTCATCGTCGGTGGCGGCAATTCGGCGGGGCAGGCCGCGATGAACTTCTCGCGGCATGCGCGCAAGGTGACGATGCTCGTGCGCGGCGCGTCGCTCGCCGACACGCTGTCGCGCTACCTGATCGACCGGATCGAGCGTACGCCGAACATCGAGGTCCGCTACCGGTCGAGCGTGGCCGCGCTGCAAGGCGACGGCTGGCTCGACGCGATCGAGATTCGCTCGGAAGACGGCACGCGCGAACGGCTGCCGGCCACGCGCCTGTTCGTCTGCATCGGCGGCGCGCCGAATACCGACTGGGCGCGGGATACCGACATCATCCGCAATCCGGGCGGCTATCTCGTCACCGGAAGCGATCTGTACGACTGTCCGGCGTTCGAGCGCGTGTGGCCGCTCGAGCGCCGGCCCTACTACCTCGAGACCAGCGTGCCGGGATCGTTTGCGGCCGGCGACGTGCGGTCGGGGTCGGTCAAGCGCGTCGCGTCGGCGGTCGGCGAGGGGGCGATGGCCGTGACTTTCGTGCACCGGTTTCTCGGCGAGGACGTGAATCGGCTCGCCGGCGCGTGATGCGGGGTGTCGCGACACCCGAAGGGCGTGGCAAAATCGCGCCTCCCGGTCGCCACGACCGGCTCGTCGGGTCTGATCGCGCAGCGGTCGTGTCGGACCTCGTGTCGGACACACCCGGTCGAGCGTGATCAGAGGCCGTTACCGAACAGACCGGCAGGACAGTAGATGAACGCATTGTTTTCTTTCGGCGCCGCGGCGGGCGCCGACTTTCAGTTGGTCTGGCAGGATGGCGACCGCATGGTCGGCAGAGGCCGGCGCCCCGGTCCGGACGGCAAGCCGGAGGCCGTCCTGGCCGTGTGCCTGGCGACCGGGCATCCACTGCTCTCCAGCGTCGCGCGCCTCGAACACGAATACGGCCTGAAGGACGTGCTCGACGGCAACTGGGCAGTGAGGCCGATCGCGCTGGTGCGCGAGCATGGCCGTACCGTGCTGATCCTCGAGGATCCCGGCGGCGAGCCGCTGGCCGGCCTGCTGGGCCGCCCCATGGAGACCGGCCGTTTCCTGGACCTGGCCCTCGGCATTGCCGTGGCCCTCGATCGGCTCCATCAGCGGGGCATGGTCCACCGCGACCTCAAGCCGGCCCATATCGTGGTGAGCGATACGCCGACGGAGGTGCGCCTCACGGGGTTCGGGATCGCCTTGCGCCAGTCGCGCGAGCGCCTTGCCTTTGCGCCGCCCGACGAGATTGCCGGCACGCCGGCTTACATGGCCCCGGAGCAGACCGGGCGCATGAATCGGCCCATCGACGCGCGCAGCGATCTTTATTCGGTCGGTGTCACGCTCTACCAGATGCTGACGGGCGTGCTGCCCTTTGCCGCCGACGACCCGACGGACCTGTTGCATAGCCACCTCGCCCGGCGCCCCGTCCCGCCCGCTGCGCGCGTCCAGTCGATTCCGCCGGTCCTTTCCGCGATCGTGGTGAAGCTGCTCGCCAAGACGGCGGAAGAACGCTACCAGACCGCCGCCGCGCTCGAGGCCGACCTGCGGCGCGCGTGGGCCGAATGGCAGCGTCACGGGAGAATCCATTCGTTCACGCTGGGCGAATTCGACCTGCCCGACCGCCCGTTGATTCCGGCGCGCCTCTACGGACGCGAGCACGAGGTCGACACCTTGCGCACGGCCTTCGACAGGGTGGCGAGCCGGGGCATGCCCGAACTCGTGCTCGTGTCGGGCTACGCCGGGATCGGGAAGACCTCGGTCGTCCTTGCATTGCGCGGCGCGCTTGCGTCGAGCAACGTGCGCTATGCGTCGGGAAAGTTCGATCAATACAAGCGAGACATTCCGTATGCGACCCTGGCCCAGGCTTTCCAGGCCCTGATCCGTCCGCTGCTGGCCAAGAGCAATGCCGAGCTGGCGCCGTGGCGCGCCGCGCTGGCGCAGGCCGTCGGTTCGCACGGCGGCTTGCTGGTGCCGCTCATCCCCGAGCTCGGGCTGATTCTGGGGCATCAGGCACCCGTGCCGGACTTGCCGCCCCGCGAAGCGCAGCACGGCTTTCAAAGCGTATTCCGGCGCCTGCTGGGCGTGTTCGCGCAGCCCGCGCATCCGCTGATCCTGTTCCTCGACGATCTGCAATGGCTGGATGCGGCCACGCTGGCGCTTCTCGAGCACCTGACGACCCAACCGGACGTGCGCTACGTGCTGTTCATCGGTGCCTATCGCAGCAACGCAGTCGATTCGGACGCGCCATTGCTGCCGCGCCTGTCGGCGATCCGTGAGGCAGGCGGCCGAATCGTCGACGTGGTGCTCGGCCCGCTCGAGCGCAAGGATGCCGGCCGCCTCGTCGCCGATGTCCTGCATGCGTCGCCGGCGGACACCGAACCGCTCGCACGGCTCGTGCACGAGAAAACCGCCGGCAATCCGTTCTTTACCGTCCAGTTCCTTGCCGCGTTGGCCGAAGACGGCCTGCTCGTGCGCGGCACGGAATGGTCCTGGAATCTCGAGGAGATTCGCGCCCAGGGTTTCACCGACAATGTGGCCGATCTCATGCTTGCCAAGCTCAGGCGTCTGCCGGCCGCGACCCGTGATGCGCTGAAGCAACTGGCGTGTCTCGGCAACGACGTCGCGCTCGCGACGCTGGTCATGGTCCAGGGCAGCAGCGACGCGGAACTCGATGCCGGGTTGGGGCCGGCGATACGCGCGGGACTCGTGATGCGTGTCGGGGGCAGCTACCGTTTCCTGCACGATCGGATCCAGGAGGCGGCCTACGCGCTGATTCCCCGGGATGCGCGGCCGGCGACGCATCTCGCCATCGGGCGACGGCTCGCCGCAGGGACCGCGCCGGGGGCGCTTGCCGACTGTGTGTTCGAGATCGCCGGCCAGCTCAATCGCGGGGCGGCCCTCATGACGGCGCCCGACGAACGGCGGCACGCAGCCGAGCTGAATATCCTGGCCGCGCGGCGTGCCAAGGCATCGACCGCGTTTGCGTCGGCGCTGACCTATCTGGTCGCCGCTGCGGCGTTCGTGGAGGACGATGCGTGGCAGACGCGCCCGGACTTTGTATTCGCGCTGGAATTCCAACGGGCCGAATGCGAGTTTCTCACCGGGGCCTCGTCGGATGCCGACGTGCGTCTGGCCGATCTGGCGCACCGTGCGTCCGCACTACCGAACCTGGCCGCCGTCACCCGGCTGCGGCTGGAGATTTTTCTGGCCCTCGGTCAACGCGAACGCGCGGTCGAGGTGGGCCTCGATTACCTGCATCGCGCGGGCGTGCGATGTTCCGCGCACCCCGACTCCGATGAGGTTCTGCTGGAATATGCGCACCTGTGGCAGCAGTTGGGCGATCGTCCGATCGAGGCGCTGCAGGACCTGCCGCTCATGACCGATGCGGTCACCCGCGGGACGATGGACGTGCTCTCCGCGCTCATGCTGCCGGCCTGGTATACCGACGTGCGTCTCGGGTCGCTCATCATCGCCCGCATGGCGAATATCAGCCTGCAGTTCGGCAACATCGACGGGTCCTGTCTCGCGTATGCGTGGCTCGGCATGATCCTGGGGCCGCACTATGGCGACTACCAGGCGGCCTTCCGTTTCGGCCAGGTCGGGCGGAATCTGGTCGAGCAGCGCGGCATGGACTACTTCAAGGCGCGCGTGTACCAGGCGTTCGGCGGCCACGTGATGCAATGGACCCAACCGATCCGGAGCGCACGCGGCTTGATACGGTCGGCTTTCGACGTGGCGAGCGCGCTGGGCGACCTGACCTATGCGTCGTTCGCCCGCAACAACCTCATTACGCAGCTCCTCGCTTGCGGCGATCCGCTCGTCGAGGTCCAGAAGGAAGCCGACGCGGCGATCGGCTTCGCACGCCGGGCGAACTTCAATCTCGGCATCGACCGGGTGACCCCGCAGCTGCAGCTCGCCAAGATGTTGCGCGGCCTGACGCCGGTGTTCGGCTCGTTCGACGACGCGATGTTCCACGAGGCGCAATTCGAACGCTATCTGCTCAACGGATCGGCTTCGGCACTCGCGACCTGCTGGTACTGGGTGCGCAAGTTGCAGGCGCGCTTTCTGGCGGGCGACCACGCATCCGCGATCGCGGCAGCGAACCGGGCCGAACAACTGCTGTGGACGTCGCCTTCGTTTTTCGAGCAGGCGGAATACCACTTCTATGCCGCGCTGGCGCTGGCGGCGTCGTGCGACAAAAGCGGCGGGCCGGAACGGGCCGCGCACGAAGCGGCATTGGCCGCTCATCATCGGCAACTTCTGGTCTGGGTCGGTTTCTGCGCGGAGAATTTCGACGCGCGCGCCACCCTGGTGGGCGCCGAGATCGCGCGGCTCGCCGGGCGCGAACGCGAGGCCATGGATGATTACGAACAGGCCATTCGCTCCGCGCGCGACAACGATTTCGTCCATATCCAGGCACTGGCCAACGAATTGGCTGGCCGGTTCTATGCGGCGCGCGGCTTCGACAAGATTGCACGGGTCTATCTGCAGGACGCCCGGCGCGGGTATCTTCGCTGGGGCGCCGACGGCAAGGTACGGCAACTCGACGCGTTGTATCCGTACGTGCGGGGCGACGAGCGCACCCCGGGGCCGACGACGACGATCGGCGCGCCCGTCGAACATCTGGATCTTGCCACCGTCATATCGGTGTCGCAGGCCGTCTCCGGCGAGATCGTCCTCGACAAGCTGCTCGACACGCTGATGCGTACCGCGATTGCGCAGGCCGGGGCGGAACGCGGCGTGCTGATCCTGCCGGAAACGGACGGGCAGCGCGTCGTCGCCGAAGCCACGACGCAGGGCGATACCATCACGGTGCATCTGCGCGATGAAAGCGTGAGCGATGCCGCGCTGCCGACATCGATCCTCCATCATGTCGTGCGCACGCGCGAGAATGTCATTCTCGACGATGCGTCGGCCCCCGGTCCCTTCGCCGCGGATGCCTACCTGCAGCGGCATCAGGCCCGATCGGTCCTCTGTCTTCCGTTGATCGCGCAGGCCACGTTGACGGGTGTGCTCTATCTCGAGAACAATCTCGCGCCCCATGTCTTCGTGCCCGCCCGCACGGCGGTGCTGAAGATGCTTGCTTCGCAGGCCGCGTCAGCCATCGAGATATCGAGCTTGTACCGCGACCTCGCCGAGCGGGAAGCAAAGATCCAGCGGCTGGTCGAGGCCAACATCATCGGCATCTGCATCGGGCGCCTGGACGGCGAGATCCTCGAAGCCAACGATGCATTTCTTCGCATGCTGGGCTACGACCGAAGCGATCTCGCCGCCGCGCCGCTGCGCTGGACGGACCTGACGCCACCCGACTGGCTCGCGCGGGACGCGGCGCTGATCGAGCGACTCAGGGCCGGCGACACGTTGCCGCCATTTGAAAAGGAGTTCTACCGGAAGGACGGCAGCCGCGTGCCGGTCCTGATCGGCTGCGCGACTTATCAGGAGGACCGGAACGATTGCGTCGGGTTCGTGCTCGACCTGACCGAGCGCAAACGCGCGGAAGAAGCGCTGCAACAGATGCAGGGCGAACTCGCGCACGTGATGCGCGTGACGACGCTGAACGCGCTGACCGCGTCGATCGCACACGAGGTCAACCAGCCGCTGGCCGCCATCGTCACCAATGCCAATGCCGCTTTGCGCTGGATTGCGCGTGAACCGCCGAATCTCCCGGAGGTGCGCGAGTCCTTGCGGCGAATCTCCGAGGACGGCCACCGGGCCGGTGCTGTCATCGGAGGCATGCGCGCGCTGCTCAAGAAGACGGCCGGTGCCGCGGTGCAGGTCGACGTGAACGCGTTGATCGCCGATACGATCGGCCTCGTCCGGGGCGAACTGGGTCGCCATCGTATCGAGCTCCGGATGGACCTGATGGACGGGTTGCCGGAGATTTCGGGCGATCGGGTGCAACTCCAGCAGGTGCTGCTCAATCTGCTGATGAACGGTATCCAGGCCATGAAGGAGGTGGACGAGCGGCCGCGGGCGTTGCTGATCTGCACCGGCCTGCACCTGTCCGGCGCCGTGCTGGTTGCCGTCGAGGACGCGGGCGTCGGATTGGCGCCGGAACATCGGGAGCAGGTTTTCGAGACCTTTTTCACGACCAAGGCGGATGGCCTGGGCATGGGGCTGGCGATCTGCCGGTCGATCGTCGAGTCGCACGGGGGGCAGATGTGGGCGAGCCCCAACGTAGGCCCCGGTGCCGTGTTTCAGTTCACGCTTCCGCTTGGCCGCTAGACGATTCACCTCGCAGGCGGGCCAGCGTGGCGAGCGTCAGAGCGGCGCGTTGCAGATGCCGAGTTGCTGGGCCATCAGGACGAGATCGGCAAAGGTGCGTGCCTTCATCTTGCGCATGGCCTGGCCGCGATGGATCTTCACGGTGATCTCGCTGATACCCAGCTCGCCGGCGATCTGCTTGTTCAGTTGGCCCGTCACGACCAGGCGCATGACCTCGGTTTCCCGCGGCGTGAGGCTCTGGTAGCTGGCTTGCAGGTCATCGCGCTTTTGCGTGGCGTGGCGGCGGCGTCGATCCTTGTCCAGCGCAGCCGTCACGGCATCGAGCAGCGCCTGTTCGCGGAACGGTTTCGCCAGAAAATCCTCGGCGCCGGCCTTCATGGCAGCCACGGTCATCGGAATGTCGCCGTAGCCGGTCATGAAGATGATCGGGATCTGCACACCCATGCGGGACAGCCGGCCCTGCAGGTCGAGACCGCTTTGCCCGCGCAGCCTGACATCGAGCAACAGGCAAGTCGGCACGTCGGGAAACGCATGGGCCAGCAGTTCGGCAGCGGATGCGAACGTGGCGGTACGTACGCCGATCGATCGGAACATATTTTCCAATGCATCGCGAAGCGTCGCGTCGTCATCGACAACGAGCACCATCGCTTCATCGCTCGCCACGGTATCCGCGGTTCCGAAGCTGTCGATTGTCACGGTCTATCTCCAGTGCGCCCACGGGGCGCGTGAGGCATTGGGGCACGCCACAGCCTCACGAAACATTGCATTGCGTCCGGCCAACGGGATGGCCGGCTCCTTATATACCATGGGTTGGTGCCGTTCGCCGCATCGGAATGTATACCGGGCAACCTTGCTCTTGATGAACGGGGCGTGAAAGGCGCACATGCGGATGAACGCGTGGGACGGCCGGAAGGTGCGCGCTGCCCGGAGGCGGCTACGAGATCGGCATGGCTGCCGACGCGCGGGTGCCAGCAAGGTGATGCGCGGGGGGGGGCGAGGCGGCCGCCACGGCGGGTTCGATGTGAACGCACCGCGCTGGCCCGATGGCGTCTTCATCGCGCGCAAGACATGTCAGCTGCCGGCGCGCAACGCGTTCTCGATGCACCGGATCATGTCCGTGTCGCGAAACGGCTTGTAAAGGACGCACGTCGCGCCCATTGCAATCGCACGTTCGGCGAAGCCCTCGTGCGCAAATGCGGTCATGAAGATGACCGGCATCTCGAGATTGCGGGCGCGCAACGTCTCGGTCAGTGCGAAGCCGTCCATGCCGGGCATCTTCGCGTCGGTGATCACACAGGACAGGCACCGCAGCGACGCGCACTGCAGCAGCTCATCGCCACCTCCGAACAGCTGCACGTCAAAATCCAGGGAGCGCAGCAAGCCGCCCATGGCATGTCGGACGGCGACATCGTCGTCAACTACTGCAATGGTTGGGCGAGTTGTCACACCGACTCCTTGTACGAGCGTTGAGAGCTTATAACGCTCGACCGAAAGCGTAACACCGAATCGGGGGGCGCCTTATCATACGAAGGTATTGGTCACGCATCCCCGACGGGTCCCACCCTGCGTTGTGACCACGCTCCCGGATCCGGAAGAATCAGCCGTTCCGGGAATGGCAGGCGGGTGTCGGGTTCATGCCCGCGCACGAGTTGACTAATCAACTTGCCATTGTTTGCCGATTTTCAATGATGAATGGGAATGATGCAGAAATGCGTCGTATCGGTTGATAATCGGGTGCTTAGGCGTTGCAGCACAGCCCCGGGTGGAACAACGAGGTGGTGCATGACCGGCGCCTTCTCCGGTGGGCGTGCCGACATGCGCATGAGCGTCAGGAAGACGCATTGATGCGTGCGTGCAAGTATCGGCGGCCACGTGCGTTTCATCGAAACATCCAGAATGAATTAAATAAAGCATGTCGTAAATGACATCGCCTTTTTATTAAAAACATATTCTCGATGTCGGTGATGATGAGGTTTGGGTGCTCGGGTGGTTTCTGATTCCGTTCATCGTTTTTGCCGCGTGATGCTCCTCTGAAATGGCAGGTGGCGGCTTCCGCGCGAACCGGATTGTTATTCATTCCGATAACGTGAGCAGCCGTATTCGCCGGGGATGCCATCCGGCGCGGCGGGCCACCAGGCGCAGAGCGACGCCGGCGTGATGCCCGGCAGGCGGGCCCGGGCCACGGCGCGCGATCCTAAACCATTGGATAGTGGTTGGCATTGCATGCGCACCCTACGATACGGTCAAGCCTGTCACGCATGCCACCCGGCGATGCGGCGCCGCAGGCGACAGCGCATACTGCCTTTCCCGGCCGTGTGCGGCTTGCCAGCAATAGAAGCGGCGCACGAGCGGCGCACAAACGGGTGCCAACCATGTACACGTTCGGACAGGTGACGATTTCCCTTGAGTACCGCGAAGTACGCGTCGACGGCCAGCCGAAATATCTCGGCGCACGGGCATTCGAGATTCTCGAACTGTTGGTGAAAGCGGCCGGCAGGCTCGTGTCGAAGGACGAGATCATGCGTACCGTCTGGCCGAACACGGTCGTGGTCGAAAACAACATCCAGGTGCATGTGTCGACGCTGCGCAAGCTGTTCGGTGGCAAGCACGGATGGATACGTACCGAGGCGGGCCGCGGATACCGCTTCGCGCCACCGTCGGATTTCGCCGAATACTCGTTCGGCGACGACGTGCGACCGGCGACGGCGCGCGTGGGCGCATCGCCGCGAAAATGTCCGCTGATCGGCCGTGAAAACGAAGTTGCCGAACTGGTCGCGCTGCTCGAGCACGAAGCATTCGTGACGCTCGTCGGCCCGGGCGGTGTCGGCAAGACGCATCTGGCCCTGGAGGTGGCTGCCGCCTGGTCGGTGTCACACGGCATCGAGCTGCATCGGATCGATCTCGCGGGCTGGCCGCGTGGCACGGCGCTCGAATGCGCGGTGATAGAGGCACTCGACCGCCCGGGCGCGCACGACGCGGTGCCGGCCGACGTCGTCCGTGCGATCGGCGAGCGACGCATCGTGTTGGTGCTCGACAACGCGGAACTGCACGTCGATGCGCTGGCTACCCTGTGCGAGGCGATCGCCGGATCGAACCCGCGCGCGACGCTGATCGTGACGAGTCGCGAGCCCGTACGGGTGGCGGGCGAGCATGTCTACCGTGTCGCGCCGCTCGCCGTGCCTGCGCAAGGCGCGAGCGAAGCCGATATCGTCGCGTGCGGGGCCGTGCAGATGTTCCTGGCTCGCGCCCGTGCGATGGGAACCGACATTGCGGCGGATTCGCATACGCTCGACGCAGTCGCGACCGTGTGCAGCCGTCTCAGCGGCTTGCCGCTCGCGCTCGAGCTCGGCGCCGCCCGTGTTGCGTCGCTGGGTGTCCAGGGGCTCGCCGGCGACCTCGACAAGTCGCTGCTGTCGCTGTCCGGCGGATTGCGCACCGCACACCCGCGCCAGCAGACACTCCGGGCCACCGTCGAATGGAGCTACCGGCTGCTCGATACCGCCGAGCGCACCGTGCTCTGCCGGCTCGCGGCGTTTCCGGATGCGTTCCCGCTCGATGCGGCGTGCGCGCTCGCCGCGTGCGACGAACTGGGCGACGAGCAGGTGCTCGACTGCCTCGTCGGTCTCGCGTCGAAATCGCTGCTTGTCGTCCACCCGATGGGGCTTTCCAAACGCTATTCGCTACTCGAGATCGTTCGCGCGTATGCGCTCGAGAAGCTGGCTGAATCCGGCGAGTCGGGCCACGTCCAGGCGCGCTGCGCGGCGTTCGCCGCGGGAGCGTCGACGTGCGTACCACTGCCGCAATTGGCGTTTGCCGGCGCGCAGTCGGCACCTGCCGGCCTGCATTGGGCCTGATGCACCGATAGCGTGCCCGTTGCCGCACGCGCACGCACGGCGGCGCGCGTCGGCGGCGTCCAGCCGCCCCCCAGCGCACGCACGAGACTCACCGTCGCGATCGCGAGCGCCTGCCGGCTGTGAATCAGCTGACGGCGCACGTTCAGCGCATCGCGATCGGCGTCGATGACTTCGAGGTAGCTGACATAACCGTGCGCGTAGCGGCTCAGCGACAGTCGCGCCGCGACATCCGTCGCGCGTGCCGCATTTTCGTAGCGCACGATCCGTTCCTTTTCCGCGGCGATGTCGTTGAGCGCGTCCTGCACGTCGCGCAATGCACCGATTGCGCTCGCGCGATAGTTCGCCTCGGCGATGTCCGTGCCGGCGCGTGCGGCCGCCACCGCGGCCGCGCGCTTGCCGCCGTCGAACAGCGTCAACGCGACGTTTGCGCCGAGGCTCCACAGCGAACTGTTGTGGTCGAGAAACGACCGCAGGTCGCGGGTCGCGAAGCCGCCATCGGCGGTCAGCGTCAGCGCCGGCAACCACGCGGTGCGGGCGATGCCGAGCTCGAGCGACGCCGCATCGGCGCGCCGCGCGGCGGCGAACACGTCCGGCCGGCGCGCAAGCAGCGTCGACGGCAGCCCGGCCGGCACGTCGGGCACCTGCACGGGCACGGTGCTCGTGCGGATCTCGAATGCGGTCGGGGACGCGCCGGTCAGCACCGCGATGGCGTCGACGAGATGCTCGCGCAACCGCTGGCTGTCCGCGAGATCGGCGCGTGCCGTATCGAGATCGGCCGACGCGCGCAGTGCGTCGAGGTCGCTCGCGGCACCGGCCCGCACGCGTGCGGCGATCACGTCGAGCGCGGTGCGGCGCAGCCCGATCGCTCTGTCGAGTGTCGCGAGATCGTCGTCGACGTAGCGCAGCGTCAGGTAGTCGACGGCGACTTCGGTCGCGATCCGCAGGCGGACCGCATCGCGATCGGCCGCGGCCTGCAGCACGTTCTGGGCACCGATGTCGGCATCGCCGCGCAGCCGCCCCCACAAATCGACTTCGTAGCTCGCGGCGACGGGAACCGACCAGTTGCGCATCGTGCGTTTCGGCAGTGCATTGTCGACCGTGCTGGACACGCGCGTGCGGCTGAACGACGGATCGACGCGCACGGCCGGCGCAAGCGCCGCATCGCGCATGCCGAGCAGCGCTTGCACCTGGTCGACGCGCGCGGCTGCCGCGCGGACGTCGAGGTTGTGCGCGAGCGCGGCGTCGACCAGCGTGCCGAGCTGCGGATCGTCGAACCACGCGGGCCACGCGTCCGGCGACGGCGCGCGCTCGGCCGACGGATCGGCGTGCAGGAACCGGTCGTGCCCGAGCGGAACCCGCGCGAGCGGTTGCGGCGCGATCGAGCAGGCGGTGAGCAGGCTCGCGGCGAGCAGGGCCGATGCGCGCTTCATCGCGATTCGCGGCTGTGCCGCAGCGTGACGACGACCGACAGCCCGGGCCGGATGCGCGGCTCCGCCGCGGCAGGGCCGTCGAGCAGGATCTTCACGGGCACGCGCTGCGTGACCTTCGTGAAATTGCCGGTCGCGTTGTCGGGCGGCAGCAGTGCGAACTGGGCGCCCGTCGCGGGCGACAGGCTGTCGATCCGGCCGGTGAAGGTGTGCTGCGGCAGCGCATCGAAGCGCAACTGCACGACGTCGCCGGCCCGCACGTGCCGAAGCTGCGTCTCGCGGAAGTTGGCAACGATCCACGGATGCGGCTCGACCAGCGTGAGCAGCGCCTGGCCGGGCGCGACATGCTCGCCGGTCTCCACGGTCTTCTTGCCGACGTAACCATCCGACGGTGCGACGACGGTCGTGTACCCGAGCTGAAGCAGCGCATCGCGCAATTCGGCGTCGTTCTGTGTCGACGCGGCGTCGGCGGCCTCCGACGCAGCCAGCGCGCTGCGCCGTTGCGCGTCGGCCGCCGTGACGCGCGCACGAGCGGACTTGCGCGCGGCATCGGCCGCATCGAACTCCTGCCTCGATAGGCCGCGCGGCGTCTCGCGAGTCAGTTCGCGCGCGCGGGCGTAATCGAGGTCGGCTTTTTCGGCATCGGCGCGCGCGGACACGAGCGCCGCATCGGCCTGCTCGATCAGCGCCCGTGCGCGACTCGCATCGGCATGCGTCTGCGCGACGCGTGCCCGCTGCGCCGCGACGCGCACGTCGAAGTCGCGCCGGTCGATCTGCACGAGTGCGTCGCCCGCATGGACGAACTGGTTGTCGTCGACGAACACGTGCTCGACCGTGCCGGTCACACGCGGCGAGATCACGTGCAGGTGACCGGTGACATAGGCATCGTCGGTGCCGAGATCGCGCGTGTCGAACGCGTGCAGAAGCAGCGCGACGAGCAGCAGCGCGACCACCGCGATCGCGACGATGAGCGGCTTGCGAGCGTGAGTGCGCACGGGCGCGGCCGACACAGCGGGCGGTGTATCGGAGGGCGGCGGGGTCATGATCGGCAAACTCCATCGTACGGGCAGGATTCGACGCATCGCGTTATGCTTGCGCCAGCTTGACAGGCGGGAGCCGCTCGACGATGAACACCACGTTCGCCCCCGGTAGTGCCGCGGTGCCGGCTGCCGGCTCCGCTTCCGACATCCCTACGTTTCGTTCGATCGCGGCAATCGCGGCCGTGTTGCTCGGCGCGATCATCGCGACGCTGACGTCGCGCATCACGTCGCTCGGGCTCGCCGACGTGCGCGGCGCACTCGGCGCGGGTTTCGACGAAGGCGCGTGGATCAACACCGCATTTTCGGCATCGCAGATGTTCGTCGGGCCGCTCGCGATCGCGGCGGCGTTCGTGTTCGGCACACGCCGCGTGCTGCTCGCGGGCGCCGTGGTGTTTCTGTGCGCCGAAAGCGTGCTGCCGCTCTGCACGCAATTCGGCGCGTTCATCGTGTTTCAGGCGATCGCCGGGCTTGCGTCGGGCGTGTTCGTGCCGCTGACGATCGGCTTCGTCGTCCGCACGCTGCCGCCGCGGCTCATTCCGTTCGGCATCGCCGCGTATGCGATGAATCTCGAGATGTCGCTCAACCTGTCGGCCACGCTCGAAGGCTGGTACAGCGAGCACCTGAGCTGGCACTGGTTGTTCTGGCAGAACGCGATGCTGACCGTGCCGTTCATCGCGTGCCTGATGCTGTCGCTCGCCGACGAGCCGGTCAGGCGCTTCGCGTCCGGCATCGATGCGCGCGGCATGCTGCTCGGCGCGGGCGGCTTCACGTGTCTGTGCATCGCACTCGACCAGGGCGAGCGGCTGTTCTGGCTCCAGTCGCCGTTGATCGTCGCATTGCTGGCCATCGGCATCCTGATGGTCGCCGCGTTCCTGATCCACGAGCTCGCGTCGTCGCGTGCAGGCCTCGATCTGAGCTATCTCGTGCGGCCCAATATCGCACTGCTGATCGTGCTCGTCGGCCTCGTGCGCTTCACCGTGCTCAACACGAGCTTCATCCCGTCGCTGTTCCTGGCCAGCACGTACGGGCTGCGTCCGTTGCAGATCGGCGATACGCTGCGCTGGATCGCGATCCCGCAGCTGCTGTTCGCGCCGTGCGTCGCACTGCTGCTGCAACGCTTCGATCCGCGCCGGCTGATCGTCGCGGGATTCGTGATGGTGGCGATTGCGTTCGCGCTCGGTTCGTCCCTGACGCCGGCGTGGGCCGAGCCCAATTTCATTCCGTCGCAACTGCTGCAGGCGCTCGGGCAGACGATGGCGCTCACGTCGGTGATCGTCTTCTTCGGCAAGCACGTGACGGCCGAGCATGCGCTGACGTTCGGCGCCGTCGTGCAGACGACGCGCCTGCTGAGCGGGCAGCTCGGTACGACGGCGATCGCCGTGATTCAGCGTATCAGAGAGGCAACCCATTCGAATCTCGTCGGTCTGCATGTGTCGCTGTCGGATCCGGAAACGCTCGAGCGGCTGCGGGCCGGTGCGGCGTCGCTCGTGTCGCACGGCGCCACGCTCGCGACCGGCAACCAGGCCGCCTATGCGCTCGTCGATCGCGCGGTGCGCGTGCAGGCGACCACGCTCGCGCTGGCCGACAACTTCCGCGTGGCGATGGCATTCGCGCTCGCCGGTGCGCTGATCGGCATGGTGCTGCGGCCGGCGCGTGCGCCGTGAGCATGCCGCGCGTATCTGAAATGTCCTGAAAAATCCTGAGCGGCGTCTGCCGCCACGGCATAGCCGCCGCGGCGACAGACGGCGCGCTTATGCCTGAAGGAACGCGAGCAGTTCCGCATTGATGCGATCGGCGCTCACGACGCACATCCCGTGCGAGCCGCCTTCGATCACCTTCAGCACCGCATGCTTCACGATCTTCGACGACAGTCGCGCCGAATCGTCGATCGGCACGATCTGGTCGTCATCGCCGTGCAGCACGAGCGTCGGCACGTCGAACTTCTTCAGGTCGTCGGTGTAGTTGACTTCCGAGAACTCCTTCACGCACAGGTACTGGCCGTGAATGCCGCCCATCATCCCCTGCGACCAGAATGCGTCGATCGTGCCTTGCGACACCTTGGCGTTCGGGCGGTTGAAGCCGAAGAACGGCACGGCGAGGTCCTTGTAGAACTGCGAACGGTTCTCCGCGACGTTCTTGCGGATGCCGTCGAACACGTCCATCGGCAGGCCGCCGGGGTTGGTGGCCGACTTCACCATCTGCGGCGGCACCGCGCCGATCAGCACGGCCTTCGCCACGCGCTTCGTGCCGTGTCGCCCGATGTAGCGCGCCACTTCGCCGCCGCCGGTGGAGTGACCGACGAGCGTCGCTTCGCGCACGTCGAGCGCATCCAGCAGCGCCGCGAGATCGTCCGCGTACGTGTTCATGTCGTTGCCTTGCGACGGCTGGCTCGAACGGCCGTGGCCGCGGCGGTCGTGCGCGATCACGCGATAGCCGTGCTGCACGAGGAACAGCATCTGTGCGTCCCACGCGTCGGCACACAGCGGCCAGCCGTGCGAGAACACGACCGGGCGGCCGGTGCCCCAGTCCTTGTAGTAAATCTGCGTGCCGTCCTTCGTGGTGATCGTGTTCATCGTGTGCGCTCCTGGGTGGGCTGAAGAGGGGTTGCGGGCAGGCGTGCCGGCCGCGGCTGCCATCGAGGGCAGCGCGGCTGCCGCGGCTGCCGCGACGGCCGTCGCGCCGGCCAGCAGCATGTCGCGGCGGCGGGCCGACGAAACTGAATCGGTCTGTTCGGGGTGCATCTGGACTCCTGATGTATGTGGCGGCGACGCCGCACGGGATGATGGATCGGTGGCGATCGGCTGCGGCCATCCCGCCGGCAGCCAGTCGGCCGGCTTCGTCGTACGCCGACTGGTGCGGCGCGGACGAGCGAATGCCGTCGGGAGCGTATCCCGGTGCGGTGCGCGTCGTACTGAAATCCGGCTGAATTTTCTTGAATCAGCCATGCACGCGCATGGAATCGCGGCAACGCAGAAAAATTAAGCGAGTCATCGAGACTCTTCAGCGGGCGGCGACTATCGTCAGCATCGGGCCACCCGCCGCACGTTGCGGCGGCTTGCACCGGTGCAAGCCGCCGGCGCAACACGTCTCGCGGAACGCGAACGGGCCCGATTCGCCCGGACCGCTCGTCACTTGCCTGTATATGCCGCCATGAACGAATTCAATCGCTGGGAGCACATGATCACGTCGCTATGGCCGTCGCCCGCCACGGGCCTCCGGTTGATGCCGCGCGTGACGGACACGGACGGTTCGCGCCGTCTTCATCGGAACAACGCGCCGATGCAGTCGAGCGGCGCCGCGCGCCGCCGCAGCGCGATCACTGCCGCCGAACGACAGACCGATTCGTCGGTCCTGGTGTCGTGGAGCGACCCGACCCGCTGCCGATACGGCGAGCAGCGCTGGATCAGTGCCAAGGCGCGTGCGCGCGGGTGCTGCGCGCTGACCGGACAGCCGATCAGGACCGGAGACGCGATCTACAAGCCGCAGTGGCGCGGCGCGAAGCGTCCGGCGAACTGTGGCGAGATGATCCTTGCTTCGGCGCTCCACCAATTCGCCGCGAGGCAGTCGCACGCGTAAAGCGGTGCGATGCATCGCATGCGTCCGCCGCGGCCGGCTGCCGAATCCCGGCAGGGGAGAGGTCCGGAGGCAGCGATCACCGGATCGCACCGCACTGTCGACGGGGGCACGACGCGTCGTCGAATGCGATTCGAATTAAACCGGAAACGAATCGCATTTAACCAAAAAGATAATTTAATTAGTTATTGGGTAGACGTATTCGTGAAAGCAGGTCCGGTTCAAGCCTGAAAGGCGTTGTGGCGCAGTCTCGATTGTTTCTCTGAATCGGGTGACGGGCGTTGAAGGTCTTTTGCTTACTTCAAAAAATTCGATTGTTTCATTCTGATTATTTGAATCATTAAGTCATGCAAATACCGTAGCATTGACGCAGGACAGGCGCACTCCCTCGGCAGCGCGCAGTTGAACGTCATCTACAAGAAATTTCCATGATCCGGATTGGAACACTTCACGTCTTTCTCGACAGGCGTGAAATTCGTTCGAACGGCAAGCTGCTGCGCATCGGCAGCCGCGCATTCGACATTCTCGAATTATTGATTCGGGCGAACGGCGCGCTGGTATCGAAAGACGAAATCATGCAGCACGTCTGGCCTCACACGGTGGTGGAGGAAAACAACCTGCAGGTGCATATCGCATCGTTGCGCAAGGCGCTGGCCGACGACCGGAACCTGATCGTGACGGTGCCGGGCCGCGGCTATCGGCTGGTCGCCGGGCGGGACGACGGCGAGCCGTCCGCGCGCCTCGCGACCTTGCGGCCGGCCGCCGTGCCGAGCGCGCTGTTCGGCCGCGAAGAGACGCTCGCCGAGGTGCTGGCCGCCTTGCAGGTCGCACGCGTCGTGACGCTGGTCGGCGCGGGCGGGATCGGCAAGACGCGGATCGCAATCGAGGTGGCCGCGCGAGCCGAGAAGCGTTTTCCGGAAGGGACAGTCATCGTGTCGCTGGCGACGGTCGCGTGTCCGCACTTCGTACCCGACGTGCTCGCGGGCGCGTTCGGCATCGCGCAGTCGGCCGGGCCGCTGACGCTCGATGCGGTGCTGGCCAGTGTCGCGCGGCGCCGGATGCTGCTCGTGCTCGACAATTGCGAACACTTGCTCGATGCTGCCGCGCAGATCGCCAGCGCGCTCACCGACGCCGACGACGGGCTGTGCGTGCTGGCGACGAGCCGCGAGTCATTGCGCATCCAGGGTGAACGCGTGTGTCCGGTACCGCCGCTCGACGTGCCCGACGAACGTGCGGCCGAGCACGACGCGATGAACGCAAGCGCCGTGCAGTTGTTCGTGGCGCGTGCATGTGCGGCCGACCCGCGCTTTCCGCTCGACGCGCGCAGCCTGTCGTTGATGGCATCGGTCTGTCGCCGCCTCGACGGCCTGCCGCTCGCGATCGAACTGGCCGCGGCCCGTGCTGCCGTGCTCGGCATCGACGTGCTGGCCGTTCATCTCGACGATCACTTCAGGCTGCTGACCAGCGGCTTTCGTACTGCGCTTCCGCGCCATCAGACGCTGCAGGCGATGTACGACTGGAGCTACCGGCTGTTGAGCGATGCCGAGCGGCTGCTGTTGCGGTGGCTCGGTGTGTTCGGCGACAGCTTCTCGATCGGGGCCGTGCGCGAGATCGTCGGCACGAACGGTCCGGCCGGCGCCGAACTGCTCGACACGATCGCCGGGCTCGTGTCCAAGTCGCTGCTGATCCTCGAGATCATGCACGGCATGCCGCGCTATCGGCTGCTCACGACCACACGGGCCTACGCGCGGCAGCAGCTCGAGATTCAGGGCGAGTACCCGGCAGCGGCACGTGCCCACCTGGCCTATTTCCTGAAGGTATTCAGGCATGCGCCCGGCGGCGACGAGCCGGGCAACGGGCCGCGCGGCAGCACCCGGCTCGAGGTGGTGCGGCACGAACTCGGCAACCTGCGCGCCGCGCTCGACTGGGCGTTCTCCGCGTGCGGCGACCCGGCGCTCGGCATCGCGCTTGCGGCCGTCGCGGTGCCGTGCCTGTTCGACTTGTCGCTCGTCGACGAATGCCACGAACGGGCGCGCGTGGCGCTCGACGCGATGCACGATGCCGATGCGACACCGGCATCCACCGATGCACGCGTGCGATTGCGGACCGCCTATGCGGCAGCGCTTGCCCATACGGCCGGATCGACGCCGACCGTGCACGACGCGTGGCTGCCGGTGCATGCGCTCGGACTCGATGTGCTCGACGTCGAAGCGCCTTTGCGCGAATCGTGACGCGGCGCGCGCATCGCGCGGCGGGGCTCCGGCGCATGCTTCAGAACGTTTCAGACCCGATACAGGACGGCGGCAGGGCGCGCGCGTAGATTGCGTGAGCGGCGCGCGCCGGCATGCATGCCGCGATCGACCGCGCTCGGGGGCCCGTATTGCGTGACGCCGCCGACCGCGCGTGTCGGCACCGCATCCCGCCCAACCGGACGACCCTTGCATGAAACCTGCCCAACCGGATTTTTCCCGCCACGCGACCGACCTCGGTCTGCTATTCCTGCGCGTGACTGCCAGCGTGCTGTTGATCGTCGTCCACGGCCTGCCCAAAGTCGTGCACTACACGGCCGAAGCGGCCGTCATCGAGGATCCGTTCCATCTCGGGCGCACGCTGTCGATCCTGTTCGCGATTTTCGCGGAAGTCGTGTGCCCGGTCTTCATGATCGTCGGTGTGTGGTCGAGACTCGCGGCGCTCCCGGTGATGATCATCACCGTCGTGGCGCTCGCGTTCGTTCATCCGGACTGGTCGCTGCGCGACGGGCAGTTCGCGTGGATGCTGCTGATCCTGTTCGGCACGATCGCGATCGCCGGCGCCGGCCGATATACGCTGCCGGGCCTGCTGCTTCGGCGCACGTAGCGCGACCGCGGGCACTGCCCGCAGGCCCCCGATGACTGCTTCGCCGCGTCGGCAGACGGCCCGTCGGCCGATGGCCGGGCGAGCCCTGTTTCCGTTCCGATATGTTGAATCTCTCCGACACGGCGCTCTACGGGGCGCCGATCGTGCTGGCTGATCTGGTCGCGTGGCGCGTGCTGGAGCGCGGTCGCTCCGTGGCCCGGGCGGTGTGGCGGTGTGCGGCATTTGCCGCGTTGACGTCCGTGCTGTTCGCGACCGGCGTCAGCCCGCTCGCTGCGCCCGCATCGGCCGGGGCGCTCGACCGGCTCGCGCTCCAGGCGCTCTGCGTCGCGTGGTGGCTCCAGTGTGCGATCGTATTCAGTCTGTTGCTCGATCATGTGCTGCTGCCGCGAGCGTGGCGCAGCCAGCGGCTCTTTCACGATATCGCGGCGGGCATCGTGTTCGGTGCGGCCGCGGTGGCCGCGCTGGGCTACGTGCTTGGCCTGCCGTTGAGCGGCCTGGTCGCGACCTCCGGCGCGGTGGCGGTGATACTCGGTCTCGCGCTCCAGAACACGCTGAACGACGTGTTCTCCGGGCTCGTTCTGAGTACCACGCAGCCGTTCCGCCCGAACGATATCGTTTCCATCGATGAGCGGGAGGGACGAATCGTCGAAAGCAACTGGCGCGCAACGAAGATGATCGACGGCCTCGGCAACCTGGTCGTCGTGCCGAACAGCGCCGCAGCCCGGGCGACGATCGTGAACCACAGCGAACCGGCCGGCCTACACGGGGTCACGCTGACGCTCGACATCGATCCCGGGGTACGGCCGGCCGTCGTCATCGACGCCCTCGAGCGCGCCGCGGCCAGTTCGCTCGACGTGCTGGCCAGTCCCGCATCGACCGCCGCCGTGAAGGTGTTCGGGACGAATGCGATCGAGTACGAACTCGTCTGTTACGTCGATACGCTCGAGAAGAAGCTCGCCGTACGCAACCGCCTCTACGACCTGGCCCACCGGCATCTGGCGGCTGCGGGCGTCGCGTGGCGTCCACTCGCGGGTACCGCGCCGGCAACGGCGCCGGACGGCCGCTTCACATCGCGTCGCGCGCTGTCGCTGCGTGCGGTCGAACTGTTCGCGCGCGTCGACGACGACGATCTGGCGATGCTGGCCGATGCGCTGGTATCGCGTGCGTTCGGCAAGGGGGAGGTGATCTATGCGTCGAATTCCGATACGCGCGTGCTGACGATCATCGAATCAGGTGTCGCGACGGTGTCGGTGCCGGGCGTGACGGGAGACGCGGAGGTCCGCCGGATGGCGCCGGGCGATGCGATCGGGCAGTCGGTCGTGCTCGCCGGCACGCGGCTTCACGCGACGGTCCGTGCCGTGACTGCGGTGACCGCCCATCAGCTTCGCAGCGAGGATCTCGCATCGCTGATCGACAGGAAGCCCGATCTCGGCCGATTGATGTGCGAATCCGTCACCGAACACATCGCGACCGAGGAAAGGATGCTGATTCCGCCGGCCGAGAAGACGCATGCATCGTTCAGCCTGATGGCGTGGCTTGAGAAGGAAATGAAGCGCCTGCACGATTCGCGCGGTTAACGCGGGTTCGGCCGTGCGGCGCTGCCGGCGGCGCGCAGCCGGCCGGCAGAAGCGGGGGCGCATGCAGGCGCACAGACTGCTTGCGCCTGCATGCATCGGCGATCAGTGACCTTCGCTTGCGCCGAACATCGTCTTCGCGTACGTGATGCCGAGACCGTAGGCGCCGCCGTGCTGCGCAGCCGTCTTCGTGGTTTGCGCGTACGTTTCGGTGCGCGCCCAGTCACGCTGCAGTTCGAGCAGGTACTGCAGCGACGTCATCGGGCGTGCGCCGGCCTGGATCATGCGCTGCATCGCGCGCTCGTGCGCTTCGTCGGACACGTCGCCGCAGGCATCGGCGATCACGTACACTTCGAAGCCCTGATCGATCGCCGACAGCGACGGACCGACGATGCAGACCGACGTCCACAGCCCGGCGAGCACGATCTTGCTCTTGCCGATCGCGTTCACGCGCTCGGCGATGCGCGGGTCTTCCCAGGTGTTCATCGACGTGCGGTCGATCAGCTTCTCTTCGGGAAACACGGACGTGATTTCCTCATACATCGGGCCGGAGAAGGTTTTCTCGGCGACCGTCGTGAGAATCGTCGGTACGTTGAATTCCTTCGCGGCCTTCGACACGAGCGACGTGTTGTTGCGCAGCAGGTTCGGATCGATGGACTTGGTCGCGAACGACATTTGCGACTGGAAGTCGATCATGATCAACGTGTGGTTGGTCGGGTCGATCAGCGTCTTGCCAGGTTGTGCCGAAGCGATGGGCATTGCAGTTCTCCAAGGAGGGATTGGGCGTCGACAGACTGTCGACGCACGGGTGTCGAGCCATACCGACGTCGGGTCGGCGTAGCCGGAATGGTGTGCGTGCAAGCGGTCGCGGTGCGGCCACGGCGCATGCGCGCACGGGGGACGGGCGGCGGAGCCGCCCGGCGTGTTTCAGTAACAGGGGCCAGCCGTGCGGCCGGCGCTCAGAACGCGAAGCAGCTGCAGCCGAGCGCGCCCCAGAAGCCCTTGTCGTCGCTCACGGGCACGTCGCTGCGCCATGCACTCAGATGGCCGTGAGCGTGCACGCCGCACTGATTCGCGCAGCTGTCGATGCACGCACGCGCGGTGGCCACCGGGCGATAGCGGCTGTAGCCGCCGAACTCGGCGACCGGCGACCATGCCGGGCTGACCGGCAGCGGCGGCGGTGCCAACGGCGTGAATTCCTCGTCCGCATGCACGACCTTGCCGTTGACGACCGTCAGCACCGAAGACAGGTATTTGATCTGCGGCTCGTCGACCGTGAAGTAATCGTCGTTGAGCACTGCGAAATCTGCATACTGGCCGGGCACCAGCGCGCCCTTGCGGTCGTCTTCGTTCGAGAACCACGCGCTGCCGACGGTGTAGCGGCGCAGCGCCTCCATCCGGTCGAGACGGTTGCGTTCGCCGTACAGCGCGGTGCCGCCGACCGTGCGCCCCGACACCATCCAGTACAGCGACACGAACGGGTTGTAGCTCGCGACGCGCGTCGCATCGGTGCCCGCGCCGACCGGCAGGCCGGCAGCCAGCATCGCGCGGATAGGCGGCGTGCGAGTGGCCGCGTCGGCGCCGTAGCGCGCGATGAAGTACTCGCCCTGGTACGCCATCCGGTGCTGGACCGCGATGCCGCCGCCGAGTGCGGCGATTCGGGCGATGTTCGCGTCGGAGATCGTCTCGCAGTGGTCGAAGAACCAGCGCAGCCCGTTGAACGGGATCTCGCGGTTCACGGCCTCGAACACGTTCAGGAAGCGGGTGATCGATTCGTCATAGGTCGCATGCAGCCGGAACGGCCATCGGTTCTGCACGAGCAACCGGACGACCGCCGTCAGTTCGGCCTCGAGCGTATCGGGCAGATCGGGGCGCGGCTCCAGGAAATCCTCGAAATCCGCGGCGGAGAACACGAGCATCTCGCCCGCGCCATTCACGCGCAGGAACTCGTCGCCGTCGCCGGGCTTCGTCATCTTTACCCATTTCGCGAAGTCCTCGATCTCCTGTTTCGCGTTCTGCGTGAACAGGTTGTACGCGATGCGCATCGTCAGCTCGCCGCGCTTCGCGAGATCCATGATGACCGCGTAGTCGTCCGGGTACGCCTGGAAGCCGCCGCCGGCGTCGATCGCGCTCGTCACGCCGAGACGGTTCAGTTCGCGCATGAAGTGCCGGGTCGAATTCACCTGGTCGTCGTAGCCGAGCTTCGGCCCCTTCGCGAGCGTCGCATACAGGATGCCGGCGTTCGGCCGCGCGATCAGCATCCCGGTCGGATTGCCGTGGCGATCGCGGCGGATCTCGCCGCCCGGCGGGTTGGGCGTGTCCTTCGTGTAGCCGACCGCGCGCAGCGCGGCCGCATTCAGCAGCGCGCTGTCGTACAGGTGCAGGATGAAGACCGGCGTGTCGGGTGCGATCGCATTGATTTCGTCGAGGGTCGGCAGCCGGCGTTCGGCGAACTGCAGTTCGTTCCAGCCACCCACCACGCGTACCCACTGCGGCGCGGGCGTGCGCTGCACCTGGCGGCGCAGCATGTCGAGCGCGTCGGCGAGCGACGGCACGCCGTCCCAGCGCAGCTCCATGTTGAAGTTCAGGCCGCCGCGAATCACGTGCAGGTGCGAATCGTTCAGGCCAGGGATCACCGTGCGGCCGTTCAGGTCGATGCGCGGCGTGTCGCCGCGCGCGTGACGCATGACGGCGTGCTCGTTGCCGGCCGCCAGCACGCGGCCATTCTTCACCGCGAGCGCGGTGACGAACGAGCGCTTGTCGTCCTGTGTCGCAATCTTGCCGTTGAAAAAGATCGTGTCTGCGATCACGACGTCGTTCGTCTGGGCTGTCATCTGGCGTTTCCCGTGAATACTCGCGCGACGAGGCGCGAAGGCGTGCCGGCACGCTGTCGCGTGTCGGCGTCGTGTCGCTAAGTTAGGGGACGCGCGGATTAAAGTCTTGAGCGAAGGCTTAAACGATCTGAAAGGCGCACGCGATGTAGCGGCGGGGAGGGGGGCGTGGTTGTGCCCGGCGCGCGGCGCCGGTCGGGACGATGCATGAGGTGTGCGATGCCCGGGGCTGTCATCGAGCGGCGGACAGCCGCACGTGCATGCCCGCCGTGCTGGCGGGCCGTGAATGGACGTGTCAGTCCGGCGTCGTGAAGCGGTCGACCAGATCGGGCCGGTCGAGCTGCTCGACCCACCAGTGCAGCGCACGGCCCGCTTCGTTGCCGCGCCACGCGAGATAGCAGTGCGTGGTGTCGCGCATGCCCGTGACCTGGCGCGCGACGAGCTTGCCGTCGGCGATTCCGCGCGCGGCCGTGCATTCGGGCAGCGTGCCGACCGCGAGGCCTTCGCATTGCGCTTCCAGTTTCGCCGCCAGCGTCGGTACCGCGAGGTACGGCTGGCCTGCATCGATCGCGATCGATTGCGGCCGCAGTTCGCGCGACGTATCGCTGATTACCGCACCGCGATACTGGACGACGGACGCCATCGACAGCGGTTCGGGCAGCGACGCGAGCGGATGGGACGGCGCGATCGCAAACACGTGCTTGAGCGAGCCGATCGGCCGCGCGATGATGTCCGGCAATTCGGGCGGTTCGCCCGCCGCGCCGACGACGAGATCCGCCCGGCGCGAAATCAGCGCATCCCACGCGCCGCCGAGCACTTCGGTCGACAGCCGCAGCCGCGTGTCCATCCCGAGTGCGTAGAACCGGTGTACGTACGGCCACATCGCCGCGAACGGCAGGATCTCGTCGATACAGACGCGGACTTCCGTTTCCCAGCCTTGTTGCGCACGCAGGGCCTTCATTTCGAGCTGCTCGGCCGCGCGCAGCAGGCGCCGGCCTTCCTCGACGACGATGCGGCCCGCATGCGTGAGTTTCGCGCGCCGTCCGCTGCGGTCGAACAGTGCCACACCGAGATCGCTTTCGAGTTTCTGCACCAGGTAGGTCAGCGCGGACGGGACGCGATGCAGCAGTTCCGCTGCTTCGGCAAAGGTTCCGGTGCGATCGATCGCGTCCAGGGCTTCGAGCGCTTCGAATGACAGCTTCATCGCGAATTCCGATAGGGGAGGCCGGCGCATCATACCAGCGCACGCGCAGCGCCGGCGCACGCGTCAGCGCCTTTTGCTAGACTGGTGCGTCTCGTCATTGGCCGCGTCGCGTCAACTTATGACTGCCCCTCAGTCGGACACAGCTTCCTCCAATTTCCTTCCGGCGGACGTCAGGCAGACCGTCGTCAGCCGGGCATTGCCCAACGGGCAAATCGGCATCGTCCGATTGAAAACCCTGCGCAGGAACATGGGGCTGACCACCCCCTATGAGCTTCAGAACTCGGATCTCGTCGTGTTGCAGTTGCGTCCGTTCGGCGAACAGGACTTGTGGCTCGATGGCCGCCGCGCGCCTTTCGTGCCGTACGGCGCGGGAACCGTGACGGTCTACGATCTTGACCGCGAGTGGGTGGCGGATCTCAAGGGGGCGTTCGATTGCCTTCATTTCCATCTGCCGCGCGACATCCTCGAGGAAACCGTCGATGACCTCGGCGGGCGGCAACGTCCGCAGCTTTATCTGCCGCCTCACCTGAGCGCGAACGACTCGATCATCCATGCGCTCGGCCGCTCGCTGCTGCCGGCACTCGCGCGGCCGGATCAGGCCTCGCAGATCTTCATCGACCACGTGGGGCTGGCTTTTCAGGCGCACGTCGCGCATCGCTACGGTGGTGTCAGCGAGCGGCGCGAAAAGACGTACGGCAAACTGACGCCGTCGCAGGCGCAACGCGCAAAGGAACTCCTGCTCGCACACCTCGATGGGAAAATCGGGCTGGCCGACGTGGCGAGCGCGTGCGGCCTTTCTCGCGGCTACTTTGTGAAGGCGTTTCATCAAACGACCGGGCTGCCGCCGCATCGCTGGCTGATCGTGCAGCGTGTCGAACGGGCGAAGGAATGGATGCGCAATCCGAACCTGCCGCTGAGCATGATCGCGGATGCATGCGGCTTCGCCGACCAGAGTCATTTCTCGCGGACCTTCATGCGATTGACGGGCGTCAGCCCTCGCCGGTGGCGCGAGGACAATACCTGATACGGACGCCGTTTGTAGACGCCACGAACTTCAACACTTGCCGGCGGCAGGTGCGACGCGTGCGTTTCGAGCACTCCCGATGAAGAACGTGCAGGGCAGAAAGCACGCGCGATGACCTCTTCATCGATTGCGCACGGAACTGGCCAGTGTGGCTGCGAACATGAGCAACACGAGCGAGGAGCACCGTAACACGATGGAGGCCACTTGTAGGCGTTCATTATTAGCGCTAGCCGTGTTCAGAAACGTTGCTAGCGGAAATTCTCAAAGAAGCCTTGGCGAACAGGGGTGCTTCGACCGCTTGGCAACGGCGTGCTTTCCCGACAGCAGGCTGAACGAGCAGCACAGCTATTAGGCGTTCACTGCACCACCGTATATCGCCTGCGTCGACGTTTCCTCGCAGATCCGGTCGCCAGCACATTAGAGCCAAGGCAGCCGGGTAGGGCGACCGGGGGCAGACTGGACGCCGCCGTCGAATGCGTCATCGACGAGGCCGTGCACGAATGGCTCCCGAATCAGCGGCACCTTGCGCATCCTGCAACTGATCTTGTACTTGAGGTGAAACGTCGCTGCAGCGTTGCAGGTCTATCGCCTCCGAGCAGGTCAACAATAGCTCGACGGTGGCTCTCGTATCGCGAGCAGGATGCTTTGGCACGAGCTGCCCTCCCGAACGCTGCAGTTGCCCCTGGCACATTCCAGGTCCGACATCCGTTAGATATCGTGCAGGTTGATCACACGCAAGCGGACATCCTGCTCGTTAGCGAACTGGACGGACAGATTATCGGTCGACCGTGGCTGTCTGTGGCTCTCGACGTTGCTACGAGATGTGTGCTTGGCTTTTATGTCGCAATGGAGAGGCCGGGGGCTGCGACGGTAAGCTTGCTCCTCTCGCGCGTAGTTCTGCGGAAAGAGCCGTGGCTCGAAAGACTAGGCGTCGAGGCTGACTGGCCGATGCGCGGTATCCCTCGAACGCTTCATCTTGATAACGCTGCCGAATTCAAAAGCCGTGCCCTTCGCAGTGGATGCCACGAGTACGGCATTGAACTGATGTACCGACCGTTGGGCAAGCCGCACTTTGGTCGCCACATCGAGCGGCTGAACAGGACCTTGATGGAGCGCGTGCGTGGCCTCCCTGGTTCGACTGGATCGTCAGTCAAAGGGCGCAAGGCGCGCCAGGCCGAAAAGACAGCCTCACTTACGTTGAAGCAGTTCGAGCAGTGGCTGGCTGTCGAGATCGGCAGGCGTTATCACTGCAGCCCCCACCGCGGTTTGTTGGGACTTCAGCCCGCGCAAAAGTGGCAGGAAACATGGCGAGCAGCGGATTCACGATGCTTGCCAGCTCAACCGGATGCCGAACTGAAGTTTCTGATCCGGTTCCTGCCAGTCGCATCCAGGACCATTCAGCGGGACGGCCTCAAGCTCTTCCTGATCCGCTATTGGCATCCCTTGTTCGCGGCATGGCGGGAAACACGCCGGTCCGTGACGATCCGCTATCACCCAGAAGATCTCTCGCGCATCTTCGTAATCGCTGGCAGAGGCAGTTTCGTTGAAGTGCGATACGCGGACTTGCGTCGGCCTCCCATCTCGCTGTTCGAACAGCGGGCACGCGCAGCGCGCCGACCGACGTCATCGGCACCCGGTCAACGAGATTTTTTCTTTGAAGCCGACGAGTTCGAGCAGCCTGCCGATTGGTAAATGACCTACGGCATAACACCTAGCCGTTTGCAAAATCTCGTCGGTATCTCGTGTCGGCCTTTCTGCCTCTATTCGTAGCGCTTGATAAAGCGATTGAATACGGCAGGGGGATTCAGGACCTTGGCGGACTCGTTTTCCAATTGCACGTCGCCGTCGTCGTCACTGATCGACACGAACAGCGTGATCTTCTCGCGCTCCGCGCCCGTCCCGAACAACCCTTCCTGATCTAGCAGCGTGAGCGCCTCGATCATGTCGTGTTGGAGGTCTTTGAAAAACTCGCCAAACTTGGCTTCTTGGAATTTCGGACTTAGTACCGTATCGGCCAGCCTCTTGCAGAGCGGATTGAACGAATCAGCCTCGGCTGATTCATACGCCCATTCCGAGGGTGCCCATGTGAACTCCGGCGCATCTTCATCGTCAGCGACTTCCATTTGGTCGCGGACCCGCTTCAACCCTTCATCGGAATTTGCGGCCGGCACGACGGTCATCGCACCACCGTCAGTGAAGAGTGCAAACGCGTAAAAATGCTCGTTAGGGTGTGCCGCGAGAAGGGCTCGATGTGTCACTCGCGCCGCGTCGGCAATCTCCCGCGCGAAGTCAGGAAACACGCTCATATTGATCTCTGGCTGTGTGACTTTCGCCCGTAGTGGCCGCGCGACACCAGCAGCGCGAACACGGGGTCGTTGTGGTCGGAACAGGCGGTCAGCGCCTGTGTGGTGAGCCTACGTTCGCCCGGACGTAGGGAGGGATGTGATCAGCACTGCACCGCACGAGGTCTTGTGGCCGTCGAACGATGCAAGGGCCCCTTCGACGTTAAAGTCCGCGTCACCTTCGACTATCACGCACTCACCGTGGATCGGGCAGGTGCATCGGTCGCCAACTCGTGCGACCGGCCGTCCTATGACCTCGCTGTTCGCGGCACCTGACTCGACGAGTCCGCCGTGACTGTGTACGTCCCCAACCCGAATTACACCGCGCATGAAAACTCCTGCCCCTGGTTCAAGCTCGGCGTGGACTCCGCCTACAATCCCGTCGAACTATCAACGTCACGATCATCTAGAGACCTTGGTCTGGTTGGTACCGCTGCGCGCCCGGAATGCCATCACAAGCCCCGCGATGACCAGGGTCAGTCCGATCGCCGCTATCACGACCGCGACGATGACAATAAATGAAACGTCGTCCATCCTGATCCCAAGCTGATCGAACACACCGATGGCCAGGGAAATGAAAAAGACAGAGAAGAGGCCGAATCCCGCGACAAGCATCCCGGCACCCCACGCCAAGAAACGGTGATGGCGAGACTGTTTGTACACCCCCGAATTCATACTTCTCCCTCGTGACGAAATAGTCGACGTGCCGACTATGGGCGACCGAGCAGAACGCACCCCGTCGCCTGAGCACCTAAAAAGTATAGCCCTGTTCGTATTGGCTGTAGTCGACGTCATGGCGTTTTCCCCACCAGGGCAGAAAGGCCGAACCGGCGCCGCGTGCGCGGAACCACGGCGCCTTCGGATCAACCGGATTCAGCTTGGTCGGTGGCACGATGACGACTGCCGTCGGGTGATCTGCATTGGTTGTGCCGGCCACCAACGTATTGCCGCCGAAATGATTCGCACGACCTATGGCCAGCGCCACGTCGGTCAGCGCGGTGCCGGCGCCCATCTCGCCAAGTAACGCAGACGTGTTGAAGGTCTGCTTTCGGTAATCATACTCGGGTAGGACTTCCGTCAACGTCTGTGACAGCGCGCTGAGACGTGCTGACGCGGCGTCGCTACCCTTGCCGGCGTCATGAATCACATAGTGCAGATCGGTAGTTGGCACTCCGGCATCGTGGGCTGCCTGGTCGATGGTCGATTTCCACGCCTCGACAGCACGCGTCGTGCCAGCTTTCTTCTCAAAGTCGTTCACGTTCCCAACAGCAGCCCGACCAAGCCAGGCGAGCGGTTCGCGTTGGGTCTTGAAGTCGGGTCCCGTCAACACCAACAGCACCATGTTCTCGTTCATCTGCCCATCTTTTGGCGGGAAGCTTGGTGCATCCCAGTTCATCACCCAAACGCTTTGGTCTGGATGGGCCTGCAAGAAGTCGAGCGCGCGATTGAGCGAAGTAAATCCGGCGTTCGGTCGGCCAGGAGTGATGTGCACGTCAGGTGGCGTATCCTTGCTCCACAGATCGGGAAAGTACTTGTTTCCTATCTCGAACGTCGAGACAAATTCCTTGACCAAATATTTACGAGCCTCTTCCGGATCAAGACGCTTTTCAGGGGTGGCGAACTCGATACGTGTGCCAGCCAGTTCGCGCCATTCCTTTGGGTTCTTCGAATGGACGGTGTAAAAATACACCGGGTTCATGACATAGATCTCGCCGAACAGCGTGAGGAGCTGATCGACGTATTTTTCGTAGAAGCCGTCGAATGTTTCTCGACCGTTGTTGCCGTCGACAACACCAACGATGGGCTGCAGCGTGGTGAACTTCTGCGGCTCGGTCTTGACCATATCGTCATGCTCGTTCGGCTTGACGAGCCCCATGGTCCAAAGTAGCTGCCATTCAGTCGGGTAGTCACGGCGCTGGAGCGGGTTTAGCCACGCGAGACCGACCACCTGTGCACGAAACGGCATGTTTTGAGCCGGTGCTGCAACGGCAGCGGGCACCGCTTCAGTAGATGCCGCCTTGGGCGCACGAGACTTCATGAAGGCGACGCCGAGCGCCACGGCAGCCACTATGATCAAAATCGGCAGCACTAACAGTTGCTTCATTAAGCCCTCAGGTGTCAAGGGTTGGCCGGCAACCCGAGTCGAATAGTAGAGCGAAAGCGCCGCGACGCCAAAGGCTATCAGCAGCAGCACCACCACAGCGCCGATCCGGCGCGGCCATGTCGAAGACAGCGCACTCATAGGAAGCGAGACACATCGAGCACCCACGACCCGTCTCGTTCATCCGAGATGCGTTTCGGCATCGCGGCATCCGGATCGCTCTTGACCCAAGCGTCGAGTGGGGTGTTGTTCATCGTTCCTTTACCGAAATACTCTGAGTATTTCTTGCTTGGAGTGGCCTGACTTACGCTGCTGCTGAATCGCCAATCGGCCTCAATGCGCAAGTCGGCCCATTCCTGCGACGTCAACCGACACACGCCGATCGCCACATCATAGGCGAGCGCTTTTTCGGCATGCATCGGATTCGTCATTGTTATCGAATGGTTGGTCGGATTGTTCTTCTCGGTACTCTCGAGATAGGCCTTCACCGTGCTGTTCGCATATCGCGTGCGATCGTCGGCGGTGTTATAGCCAGGGGTTTCCGAGATTACGCTGCCGCTCGGACCAAACATCGGGCCGTCCGCGTCTTGTTCGCGACGAGCGGTTTGACGCACTATCGCGTGCATTTCGTACCGGAGCCCGGCTTCGCTGGCTGCGTTGCCTTCTGCGGGCGCGGCCCCGGCGTACTGGTCAATCGCATCACCGCCACGCTTGTTCACTGCGGTCTTGTACATATCTCGGTCCGACGCCGGCGGGTCGTTGCCTTCGTTGAAGAAGCTCACCGCCTTGTCACCATCCTTAACAGCCTGGATGGGATACCCGTGCTTCATCGCCACCGGCTCGAAAGGTTGGTCAAGTTTTGGTGCATTGCATGGCACGGTCCAGCCTTTTGGCGGATTCGCATTTACCGGGAATTTTTTCCCAAAAAAATCGACAATGTGGATTCCGTCGCGGAATCGGAAATCCAAAAAGCGCCCGAGCGATTTGTATTTCCCGAGGGCACGTGCAAAGGACAGCTTGATTGGAGGCGACGGTGGAAACCAGAATCCTGGCGTTGCTCCCTTCTGATAGCGCCAGTCATCTTCCCAGTAGC
This sequence comes from Burkholderia arboris, assembly GCF_038723655.1. Taxonomy (NCBI): domain Bacteria; kingdom Pseudomonadati; phylum Pseudomonadota; class Betaproteobacteria; order Burkholderiales; family Burkholderiaceae; genus Burkholderia; species Burkholderia arboris. Next base: position 816,268 of record NZ_CP109823.1, on the reverse strand, counting down.
GATAAACTTGGTTAGCGTCTTTGCCAATGGTGAAGCCAGATGCAAATACCCGCTGTACAAGTACGCCGACTCCACCTGCTTCCTCGATCTCGGTACTTGATAGCCCGCGCCAGCCAATCCCCTGAACGGTAGTGGCTGAAATTACTTGATCGTGTGGGCAGCAATACAACGTCACGCGTCCAGACGTGAATTTTTTGGCACCGCCGCTTACTCCATGGGCTTCTCGATCCGCTTCCGCAGAGAACGGTTTGCCTTTGGCTGACGGGCGCGAATTCGCCATCTCCTTGTCGATCTCCGCGGGATCCATTTCGCACCGCGGCCGCCATCTGATGATGTCGAAAAATTCCTTCAACGTGGCCATACGTGCGAAATACGATTCCCGGCCGTGCTCGCCGTATATGTTCTGGATGCCACGCTGCGCCCAATTGTCCGTCCCGAGTTCACCGACTACGCTATACGGCGGATTGGCAAGCACGTATGCGTCGGCGACGCACTCACCCTGCTTGCCCTTTGCGTCCTTGACGGGAGGCATCCGATCACCGAGAAATGCAGCTGCCAGACCCACAATGTTGCCTTGGCTGTGGCACACCACCGTGATTGGACAGTCCGCTTGCTTCTTTCGAATCGACTCGATCAGCTTTGCGAGTCTCAATGCAGCCATTACGCCATAATGCCGCTCGGGTGTCGCATAGACCTGTCGCGCGTCGACGGGATTGAGCGCCTGTATAGTCAACATCAAGAATAGACGATCGTTGATGCCCTTGTTCCAGAGATCAGGCAGGCTTGAGCACCCGTTCGCAAACGGACCACCACCCCAGTAGTTTTGTTCGTTCAGAAATACGTTTCCGCCGTACTTCTTCAAGTCATCCTTATTTGCCTTGTAGCCCCACCGAAAATGAATCACCGGTGAGTACGACGGATCGGGTTTGATGTAGGTCTGCGAAGCCATGTTCGGATTAATGTAGCCATCCGGAGTCAGGCTCTCGATATAGCTGACCGGAGTAAGCTGCCCGGCTTCGGGCCCCTTGTGTGCCATCTGATCATCGAGCCGAGCGAGTCGGCGGTTGAGGCCTTTACATAGGCCGGCCTCGGCGGCCTCGAACCACTCGCCCTCTGAGTTGACGCCATGCACGAAAATCACGACGCCAGGCAGCGGCATTGGTTTGACCGCAACGAGCTCCTTTTTCTTGTTCGGCAGCACCGTACCCTTGGCAGTGGCTGCTGGCGTGCGTTGTGTTGTTGGCATGACCTGTACCCTTGCTCTCAGTTATGCGTCTTTCTTGAAGAACTTCACGACGACCTGTTCGAACTGATTGTGGTCGATCGGAGCCATCGTGCCCGCGCTGTCCGTCTGACCGTTCACGATCTCGCCCGACGCTTTGTGGACCTCGCCGACGTATCCTTCGATCGGATTCCCATCGGAGGCCCGCACCAGTTTCGGCACGCGCCCGAGCGGCGCATGATCGAACTTCGGTATGTCCGTGCTCATGCTGGCCGGCCCCTGCCATGAGTGCCCGGCGGACTTCACGGTGAACTTGCCCGGGCACCCGAGCTCGATGTCGCTGCCGTGCAGTTTCAGGTACGCACCGCCAGACGTCGTGAAGACCACCTGGTCGTTCGCCATGCCGGTGATTTTGCCGTCGGCCGCCGTGAACTGAATGTTCTTCGCGGAATCGATCTGTGTGTCGTCGGCCTGGCTTTGCAGCGTAACCTTGCCCTGGTTCGCAATCGCCGATACGCCATCGCTGTGAGCGAACATCGCGACGCCGCGACCGCCGTGCAGGTTGATGCGCTGGCCGCTGGTCAACTGGACGTGCTGCTGCGCGACCTGGTCGATGTTCTCGCCCGCGTACGTCACGTGGGTTTTCGGGGTGATCGCAACGGAACCGGCCTGTGCACCGAAGGCCATCAGCGCTTGCGAACCGCTCGCGGAACCGGCCCCGGCTCCGGTGCTCGATGTTCCGCCGGCGGGCGTCCAGCCCTTGAACGCGGCAGCGACAGCCTGCTGGCCGGTGGTGTCGGTCGCTTGCCCGCCGTGTTCGCCCGCATAGTCGCCGAGGGACTTGAACAACTCGGTGCACTCGCCGAGCAGCTGCAGTAGCTCGTCACGATCAAGCTGGCCGCCACTTGCCTGTGAGCGGGCATACGTCGTGAGCAAGATGCCTTGCGCTGCACGCAGCGCGGCGGCCGCGTCGGTACGCAGCTCGGCGCCTTCGCCGCGGTCCGTACCTTGGCCGTCTTGACGTGGTTGCGTCAGATATCCGAGGTTCAGCTGCGAATGTGCATGCTCGCTGGCCAACTGGCTGGAAATTTGACCCGGCGTGTCGTCGAGCCGCAGCTGGTTATAGCGCTGCCCCTTGATTTCCTTCGTCTTGATGCCCGATACATATCGGTTGCCGGGCAGCGAGCCGGTGTGCGTGAACGCCGCCGGCGGGTTCGATCCGTTACCCAGGACCGCGATGATCACCAACCGGTCTGGATCCCCTCCGATTGCCCCCAGCAACACCTCCATGCCGATGCGGGGTAGAAACGATGCCCCGAACTGCGTGCCCGCGAGACTTGACGCCACGCGGATCGGCGCGCTGTCTCCGGCGTTGTCGTTCGTGCCGGCCCCTTGTGCGTGCGAGTGGTCGGCGGGGTCCAGGCCATGGATTCGCACGTAGACTCGCCCAAGCTCGTCGGTCACCACCTCGTCGCCGTCGCGCGTGACGATGACGCCCGTTAGCAGATGTACCGGTGGGAGATCGATCTTTGGGTTGTACGCGGGGGTGATCGGGACGCCGCGGCGCACGCACGTGAATGTGTTCTCGTAACGCGTATCCGAATCGGTGGAGGAGGGCGCGAACTGGGCCGGCGAAGGCGATAAGAGGTTCTTGCTCGCCGCGAAGAGCTGTTGCACGCGCTCGGTCAGACCCTTCGGCAGGTTGTTCGAGACGTCGTGACGAATCGACGTGATGACGAACTGCCGCTTGTCGGTCGAGAGCATGTCCAGTTCGGGATCACCCGTCAACGTGACCCAGGTGCCGACCGCGAGATCTCGAATGCCGCTCGCACCGTCGTACTGTTCGGCTTCGAATTGGTGTGCCAGCATGCGCGAGCGAGTAAGGCGATCGTGATCGTCCCACGAGTCGCCCGCATGCGGGACGTCAATCGCCACGTCGGTCAAGAGTTTCGCCAGATCGTTGCCGGCATCGCCCTGGTCGACGGCGCTGGCGACGGTCGACTCATCGATACGCGCCTTCTTGTAGTCCCACGATGGACGGCTGGCCGCGCCCGGCACCAGGCGCGCGTGCAGCGCGAACAGGGTGACCGTATCGCGCTCTTCGGTACCGGCATCGCGTGGGTGAAGGCGCACCGTTCCCGCCGGCGCCTCCTGCAACGAATCGGGATTGTCGCAACAGACCAGGGTATGGACAGGGGTATCGTCTTCGGCGCTCGTGCTGCCGTTTGCTCGCCCGGCCTTGACGAAGATCGAAATCCCTTCGCGACGTAACAAGCGTCGCACAAACGTCGCGTCCGACTCGTTGACCTGGCGGGTCAATTCTCGGGCCGGATAACGTTCGCGATTCAGAAATGACAGATTGAACTCGAAGGCACGCGCGAGAGCGGGGCTACGCTGGCGCCATTCGTTGAACATTACCGTGAGGACGTCAACGACACTCTGCTTGCGGAAGACGCGCGAGTTTGTCCGTTTGTCCATCAGAGATAAGGCATCGCAGACGGTCAGCTGGTAAACGCACAATTCACCGTCGCTTTGTCCGATCTGCACGTTCTGCACAATCGCGTTGATTGTCTGCAGCTGGCCGCGGTCGGTCACCAGACGCAGTGAGATAGGCACGCCGATGAACAGCTTGGGCGGTAGGTCGTGTCTTGTCGATACGCACGTGAGATGCCCATTGATGCCGGTCATCAGCCCCTCGTGAACGTTTGCGTGCTGGAGAGCAAGCAAACGCCCCAAGGTCCCTTGCAATCGCCCGAAATTCAAGGCGACCGGGCGCCGATTCCAGTCAACCGCGCCCGACGCGAAGCTACTGAGTGTGTCGCCGATGCTCACTTCAGCCCTCTCTGTTTTTTTTGTTCATATCTGGCGAACCACGACGCCAGCCGCTGTTTCGCCTAGCGTCACGCGATGTCACCGTGCGGCACGAAGTGCCAGCACCCGGCTTCCGGGTCGTACAACGCCAACTGCTCAGCTTCTTCCGCTGGTAGAACGATCGACTCGACAGCGTCGAGTGCCGCGACAGCTCGCCGGAGCGACGCTTCAGCAACGGCCGGTGCCGCCACCCACTGTCGAGCATTTTCGAGCACGTCTTCCCAGGCGAACAGGCCTGCAGACTCGTACAACCGGTCCAGCACCAACCAAGTTTCCGCTTCAATTGCCATTGCTGGACGGTATCGTGGGTTCAAGCGCCACCGTGCAGCCTGATCGCGGGCGGCCCGTATAAGTAGCCCGTCCTGGTTTGCGACGAGCCGATTCTCGTGGGCAAGCCACGCCACGCGAATGGTGAGCGGCCGATGTCGAAACCTCCCAGAGTAGAAGACGCTAGCCGGTAGCCGGCTCGACATCAGTACTGCTTCGACGGTCCCCGATGCCCGACGCCGCAGGAACACCATCTCCAGCAACGCATCGAACGGCGACAGAAAGCAACGCACTGCCGGTCCGAACCGAGAACAATCGGCCAGCACGGACGAGACGTCTACCCCCGCAGGCGTCGCGAGAACGTAGACCAGGTGCTCGGTATCTGCCGTCCTCATATCGTTGAACGGTTGTGCCGCAAGGCTCATGAAAACGTGCGGAATTCAGCTATTAGATCATATGACGATTTGGTCAAATCATTCTAGGCGGCCTGCTCAAGTCCGAACGTCAAGCATTGTTACGTCGCTTTGGGGGGGGCTTTGATCCCCTTGCGTTTTTCCGGTTAGCCGCCTTCAAGCCTGATATGGCTTTTCATTGTGGCCCCAAATAAAACGGCGGGGTATCGGGGTTCCTTTGATTTCCATGCGTTTTTCCGGTTAGACGCCTTTAGGCCTGGTAAGGCATTGCCTTGCGGCTACAAATAATTATCCCGACAAAACAATGGGTTAGAGTCTGCCAGTCGCTAACGAAGCGGAGGGCGTCTTCGGGGGGGGGCTGTATAGACCACGCGTGCTCTGACGTACCCCAGGTCCGGTAATGCTGCTGGCGACGCGTCACCTTCAGTGGCTGGGTGGGAGCTGGTACACGAGCGCACCTCGATCATGGGGCGAGAGGCGATGGCGGTGGCGCGGTGATGGCTGCGTTCTCCAACGACGCGGAGAGAGTCTGGGGTGCGCCTGTCAAAGCTCCGCCGTTGATGAGAGTCGGGTAGCGTGGTCCCTTGTTGGCAAGCGCCGGTCCAAGTATTCGTAGTGACGTGCTGGTGGCGTACGATTCGTAGACTCTAACGGGATGCGAGCGAGGAGTATCCGAGGTATGCAATAAAAGGGCGCCTGCAAAGGGCGCCGCGTTACACGAATCGATTATTTAGGTGGAGCAGTTTGCGCCTGGCGCCCCCCGATTAATACATGCGTGCGAGGAGCAGCAGAGTAAAGGTGACCGTGATCGCTCCGCCAATTCGGGTGGCAATTTGTGCGAAAGGCATGAGACTCATGCGGTTACAGGCCGTAAGAATAGCAACGTCGCCGGTGCCGCCCTGGCCGCTGTGACAGGCGTTCACGATCGCGGTGTCGATCGGATACATTTTCAACCACTTTCCGACCAGGTACCCGGTGCCCATCAGGGCCGCCACAGTGCTGGCGATGGTGACGACATTCGCGACATTGATGGCAGCGACGAGCTTGTCCCACGGCGTCATTGCAGTTCCGATTGCAAACAGCAACGGGTAGGTGACAGCGGTCGAGAAGAATTGATAGACAATCCGTGCACCGCCTTCGAGATTCGGAGAAACAAGCCTGCAGACCTTGATGAAGACGGCGATGAAGAGCATTGCCACGGGGGCGGGCAAGCCGAGCAGCCGATGTCCGAGGAGGCCTACCAGGTACAGGGAGATGGCGGTAATGGCAGCTGCAGCGACAGTGCTCACATCGGGAGTCGACGGTATCGATTCTGCGACTGGCGTCGTCGGCAGATCGGCAGCCGACTGTAGCGTCCCGCGTCCGGTCAGGTGCGGCCGCTTTTCACCGATCCAGTTGAGGACCCCCGAGAAAAGGATCGCGCACAAGCTGCCGATCATGACGGCGGGCAAGACTTCCGCAAATATCGGCCCTTGCGGCATCTTCATGATTTCCGAATAGCCGACGGAGAGGGGAATCGCCCCTTCGCCAACGCCACCCGCCATGATCGGGATCACAATGTAGAGAAGGGTGTGCTTGGTCCCGAGACCGAGTACGGTTCCCACGATGGTTCCGACGATACCGCCAACGATGGACCCTGCGGCGAGCGGAAAGAAGATCTTCGCGAATCCTCGGATTAGCACCTCGCGGTCCATACTGAAGATGCTGCCCACGATAATCGACGCGATGAACAGATACATGAAATTGCTGACATGCGTGAAGTTCGTCACCATGCCAATCAACTTCGCAGGAAGCAACTGATGAAACGCGAGAAACGAAGGTAGGAACGTGGCGACGATCGCAGCGGAGCCGATCTTGTTGAAGATGGGCATGCGCTTCCCGATCTCCGCACAAGTGAAACCGCAGAGCACGAGAACCGCGATCGCCATTGATATTTCACCGGGAACCTTGCCCGTCGTAACGAAGCCAGCAACGAGTGCGATCAGGAGAAGGTAGATCGGCAGTGGAATAATACCGATACGCACTTCAACTATTGCCCACCAGCCGTAAGGCCAGAAGCTGCTTCTACGGATGTCGGCGCTATCCGAAGAGAGTTCTCTCGCTTGTTGCATGTGACGTCTCCTATGTAATCTCAAGTTTGACGAGAAACCGTCGTGGTATTTAATAAGGTATGCAGAATGACAAGGCGAAATTCGCTCATCTCGCCATTCTGAGTTAGGAGCGACTATAGTCACGTCCGCGCTTTAGGGTCCGCTGGTACCCGGCAGTTGTGAACGACGCCCCTTGCCAACGTGGCGCAAATCAATACCCCGTCTCGAAGTGGGCAGCGCCATTAATCACCGTCAACTACACGCCGAAGCGAGCGAAGACAATGCAAACCGGGCTTCCAGTTTCAACGCGGCGGCCCGTTGCAATGGGTAGCCCGCTGGAGGATTCGAGCGTGAACTGAACGATCGAATGTGAGTTTTCATTCGCGACATACAGCGTCTTGTCGTCTGGGCCCAGGCATAGGAACCGCGGAAACAATCCCCCGGTTGGCGTCCACGCAACGTCGGTAGGGAGGCAGGTAACGGAATCGAGGCGAAGGGTGGCGATCGTATCGTGACCCCGGTTCGTGACGTACAGCGTCCGGCCGTCAGCGGCGATCGCGATCCCCGCAGCTCGGGTCCAATCGTGGTAGTCCTCGGGAATTACCGAAACGGTGTTCACCGCCGTGAGATCGCCAGTGGAAGCGTCGAACGACCAGGTCGTCAGAGTTGAGTCGAGCTCGTTGACGACGTAAACATATGGCTGCTCGTGATGGAACACCGCATGTCGGGGGCCAGCGCCTTCGCGTGCCCGGGCGTATTTGATTACAGACGAGCCATCGGGCAACCATCTGACGGCGAAGACCGTGTCGAGTCCCTTGTCCGGAACGATGTACCAGTCACTGTCGGTCATGCGAGTGCTGTAGCGCGGCACCTGATGTGGATGGGACGATACCTGTTCCACACGATGCGGTCCAGAGCGCCCCTCGAGCACGACGGGAAGTGAAGGGGAATCAAGCGAGCCGTCGCTGGCGATCGGCACCCGGGTCAAAGATCCGGTCGCGTAGCCAGCGATAACGAGCGACGAACCGTCGCGCGAGAACGCGAGATGCACCGGATTGCGCCCCACGCCGGAACGCACGTTCAAGGCGCTGAGGCGCCCTGAGTTGGAATCGAATCGATAGGAGCTCACTTCATTCTCGTCGCCGTGCACGGCATAAAGCCGGTCTTGTGCCCGGTTTAACGCAAGAAAGCTTGGATTGACCAACGGCTCGAGTGTCTGAAGATGCTGCCAGCTCCCCGATGGACTGATCTCGTAAACGGAGATGCCGGTTCCTTCGGCGTTGCGCGCGCGGGTCGTTCGGCAGCCTACAAAAGCGAAAGTGCGTTCCATGATTAGACAGCCTTGTCGCTGACGGCCAGCTGCAGAGGCAGGATCTCGCGAGCGGCCGCGGCGGCCGACTGCGCCGGCCGTGGGGGCATCCGGTGACCGAAAAAAGCGAACATCGGGGTTTTCTCCAAGGCAAGCAAGCATCGCTTGCGTTTCGTGTTTATGCATTCTATGATCATAAAACGCAATACGCAAATGCATTTGAGGCAGGTGGTTACCCTGAGCAGAGCGCCAGGGAGACTCACGAGGAGTGCGGCAATGGCAAAATCGCTTGTTCACACCAGTTTGGCCTCGGCTCACGCAGCCGTGGTGAACGGCCATTTGTCGCCCATACAACACATGGACAGCTCTGTCGAAAGCCCGATCCTTACCCCCTTGCAGACGCGTGTCGCACGGGAAATCATTGCCCTCGCCAGACGCGAAGATCTAGCTATTGGGGACCGATTGGCGGAATCCCTGCTTGCCGAAAAAATCGGCACGTCCCGCACGCCGGTGAATGTTGCGCTCCACCATCTGGCGACGCTCGGTGTCGTTTATTACGACGCGAATCGCGGATTTTTCATGGCGCAGCCAGCCCGCGATGTGACGGAGGTCGCCGAGCACTTCTTCAACGAACCCGACAATCCGCTGTACCTGAAGATCGCTGACGATCGTCTTTCGCGCCGGCTTCCTGACGTGGTCACAGAAGCCGACCTGATGCGCCAGTACGATGTTTCGCGCAGCGAACTGCGACGTGTGTTGTCGAGGATGCAGGAAGAGGGCTGGTTGGAGCGGCAGGTCGGGCATGGTTGGCAATTCATGCCGATGATTGATTCGGTGGACGCGTATGAGGAGAGCTACTTGTTCCGAGCCTCCATTGAGCCGACCGGCGTCATGTCGCCAATGTTCAAAGCTGATCGAGTGGAGCTTGAGGAGTTGCGCCGGCGGCAGGAGTTCATCGCCGGCTCCGGCTACCTCACGATGAACTCGGTCGAGCTTTTCGAGGCCAACAGCGAATTTCACGAAACGATCGCGAAATGGTCGGGCAACCGCTTTATCGCCCAATCCGTCCGTCGCATGGACCGCTTGCGTCGCCTTGTCGAGTATCGGCAGGCAAGAGCTCGCAAGCCGCGCCAGGGGCAAGCGAAAGAGCACCTTGCCATCTTAGATGCTATCGCCCAAAACGATCTGCTGAGGGCCGCGACGCTGCTTCGAGAGCATATCGATGGCGCGCGCCGGGCGAAGGTGCGCGCTCAGGAGGTATTCCCCGAAGAATCGTGAAATTGAACAGGTAGGAGACGCCGCGACGCCCGCGGCGTTTTTTTAAACCCAAAAGTGCATTTTGTGATCACAAAACACTTAAAGCGGTTTCGGGGACAGGCTCGATACCGCCAGAGCAGCTGGAGAAAAATCATGTCGTATCGCCGAGGATGGATCGCCGTCTTCCTGTTTTCCCTCTCCATGATCAACTACATGGACCGAATTGCCCTTTCGATCGCTGCAAAGCCGATCGAACATGAGTTCAACCTCTCCGCGGTGGGCATGGGCTACCTGTTCTCCTCGTTTATCTGGAGCTACGCGCTATTCCTCCTGCCGATGGGCTACCTAATCGACCGGTATGGGACTAAGCGAATGGCTGGGATCGGCATTTTCGTCTGGTCTGCGGCGACAGCCCTTACCGGCGCCGCCACGAGCTTTGCGAGTCTGATGGTCGCGCGCTTGGTGATGGGGGCGGGTGAGTCAACCAGCAATCCGGTTGGCGCCAAGGTCATCCGACAGTGGATCCCCGCCGGCGAACGCGGGATGGTTACCTCAATGTTCAATAGTGGCTCGTATGCTGGCCCGGCCATCTGTTCGGTGCTCCTCGGCGCACTGGTTGCAGCCTTCGGGTGGCGGCTCTCGTTCGTTATCGCTGGGGGCATCGGGTTCGTGTGGCTTGCGGCGTGGCTCGTTTTCTTCAATTCGCCGGAAAAGGCGCGGTGGTTGCAATCAGAGGAGAGAGAGAAGATTCTCCGTGAGCGCAGTTCGACCCCGGTCGTCGTCGACGAAGAGGATACGAGTACCGCCGGCGGCCTGCGCACGCTGCTCCGGTCACGCACACTTTGGGGTTTGGCGATCACGCAAGGCTGTAACGTCTATACGCAGTATCTTTTCCTGACGTGGCTGCCGAGCTATCTGCAGTCGACGCGCCATCTGACGCTCGCCCACACGGGCGTTCTTGCAGCGGTTCCTTATGCCGCGGCAGTGCTCTTGTGCATCGCTGTCGGCCGACTCAGCGATCGACACCTGAAAAAGAGCGGCGTTGGATCCGGCCGGCGCCGCAATGCGGTTGCAATGGCGATGCTCACCGGCTCCGCAATCCTTGCGGTCCCATTCACAACAAGTCTCGCCACGCTGCTCGTGATCTTCTCAATCGCCCTGGCGGGAATCGCGTCGACGACTTCGCTGAACTTTGCGCTGCTGAATGATCTGCTGCCGAGCGCGAAGCACGTCGCCAAGGCAATGGCCTTCGTGGTCGTCGGGGGGAATATCTTTGGAATGATTGCCCCGATTGCGACGGGCTACGTGATTCAGGCCACGGGCAGCTACGATTGGGCGTTTGGCATTGCCGGCCTTCTCCTTCTTGTCGGTGCGGTCGTGGTGATGACCATGACGCGCTCGCCGGTGGTTGGCCAGAGCTCCCATACACAGACTCCAGTTTCCGCACACCCGTGATCGGCAGGGGCGGGCGCATTCACGTGCCCGCCCATTTCAGTGCCAGAATTCCAATCTCGTCGTGCTCGAGTGCTCGGTCCGACAGGGCTCAAGCGAAGGCGATTTCTCGTTCGCGAAGTCTTCCAGTGCCAGTGACATCCCTCGTTTCGCCTACCCCTCACTACTAGTGCCCCGTCACGGTTGCAGTAGACGGCAGCACGGGAAACGAGGAAGGCGCCTACAGTCCACGGTATTCCCGGACGAACGGCGGTCGCAGACATGCCGCCGATCGGTACCATCCGCCTCCCGGTACCGCTCGCGTCGTTCCTGACCATCTTGTTCGCTACCTTGCGCGGTGCGCGTTCCCGAAACCGGTCAGAAACGTCGTTGGCCTTCAGCGATCCGACATCTTTCACCTACGACCATTCACAACCTTTCAGGCCAACCTAGCCGATCGCCGGATTTGCCTTCCATGCGGCGAAGCGAGCAGTGTCCTGCCGAGGACGGCGTCAACGTGCACGTGGACGGGGCGAATCGGAGTTCGAGTGCTGTCAATCCGGCCTGGACAACTCAGGGAAGAAGCCAATCGGTCGAACGGGATCTCGATCCAGACGCGAAGCTGCACTACCTCGTTGCCCGTGGCATCGGAGGGTTCCTGCAAACGACGGAAAGCACGAGCCTAGCCGCATGGCGCTTGGTGGCCCGGTTGCAATTCACGATCGGTTACGGTTGACGTACAGCAGTGATTGGCGACCTGCTGGATCTCGGTGGTAGCCGCCCGCGCTTCACTTCGGGCTCTTGCGCGCGTACGGCCAAGGTCGCCGGAATTCGAAATTCGAATGTACGGGCCTTTGTTTGAGAGGGAAGGCCAGTGCGATCGGCGATCTGAAGAGCACATACGCACCGCTTAGCGTCCCGCGATCGGCGCAGGACTGGTCGAGATGTCGAGCGGAAATGGCGAGATCCCTGCCGATGCGGCAGGGACCGTTCTTCGATATCGCGACGCGCGGCTTACTTCGGCTGGGCCGCCCAGTAGGTTCGCGTATTCGTGAACTCGCGAATCCCTGCCGTTGCGAGCTCGCGGCCATACCCCGACTTCTTCGTGCCGCCGAACGGTACGCGCGCGTCGGATGCAGTCATCGCATTGATGAACGCTGCGCCGGTCGTGACGCCCTTGGCAATAGCCAAGGCCCGATCCGTGGACGCCGACCAGATGCTGATCGACAGGCCGAATTGGGTCGCATTGGCCAAACGGATTGCATCGCTATCGTCCTTCGCGACAGCAATAACGGCGAGCGGGCCGAAGGTTTCTTCATCGAACGCTGCAACACCTGGTGCGGTATTGCCAATGACGGTAGGCGCGTAAAAATAACCCGGGCCGTCGATCGCCTTGCCACCCGTCAGCAACTTCGCGCCAGAGTCGAGCGAACGCTTGACTTGACTGTCGAGCGCGTCCCGCAAGTCCGCTCGCGCGAGAGGACCCATGTGCGTGCCCGAGTCGGCGGGGTTGCCGACTACGAGGGCCTCAACCTTCTTCACGAACTCCTCGGTGAATGCCTCGGCAATCGCCTCCGAAACGATGAAGCGCTTTGCGCACACGCAGCTCTGGCCGGCGTTATTGAACCGAGCCTTGACAGCCGCCTCGACCGCGCGCGGTACGTCCGCATCGTCGAGCACGACGAATGCGTCCGAGCCACCCAGCTCGAGCACCGACCGCTTGGATTCACGCCCCGCGGCGGCGCCGACGGCGGCCCCGGCGCGGTTCGAGCCGGTCAGGGTCACAGCAGCGACGCGGTCGTCACGAATTAGGGTGTCGATAACCTGAGGAACATCCGGTTCAGCGACGACCAAGCTGGTGACGAGATTCTTCGGGAATCCCGCATCGACGAAAAGCTGCTCGAGGGCCAACGCACAACCGGTCACGTTCGGCGAGTGCTTTAGGATCACGCCGTTACCAGCAGCCAGCGACGGGATCGCGAAGCGCATGACTTGCCATACGGGGAAATTCCAGGGCATGACAGCGAGCACGAGACCGATGGGTTCGTAGCTCACCCACGCGTCGACTCCTTCGATGTTGACTTTCTCGTCGCCGAGAATGCGTTCCGCATTGTCTGCGTAGTAGAGCGCCGTGACGGCGGACTTCTCCACTTCGCCCGCAGCTTCGGCAGCGATCTTGCCCATTTCGACGGTTACGAGTTGGCTGAGCGCCGGGCCTTGACGTCGGAGTTCTTCGGCGAGCCGCCGGACGGCAGCGACACGTTGGGCGAGCGGCGTTTTGCCCCAAGACTGGGCCGCGTCATGGCCAGCGGCCACGGCAGCGTCGATGCGTTCGGCGCTCCAGCTTTGATAGGTTTCGAGCGCCTCGCCGTTGACGGGATTAACGGTAGTAGTTACGAGTGTCATGACTTGATCCTTCAGATCCTTCTTTCTCCGCACGCATTGATTGCACGCGGCAGCATGATTAGGCGTGGTGGAATAGCTGGGTACACAGCGTGTTGACCTGACTGCCCTTCACCACACACCGGTCGGCCGCTTCGCGCCACCTGGCGAAATGCGGCGCCGCGCGGTGCGCGTCGATCGCCGCCTCGTCTTCGTACAGTTCGTAGAAGATGAAATGGAGCGGATCCTTGATGTCCTGCGTCACGTCGAAATACTTGCAGCCGGGCTCGTCGGAGAACGTGCGAGTGGCGTTCTCCTTGATTGCCGCGAGAAAGTCCTCGAGGCGTTCCGGGTGGACGTTCAGGGAAACGATAAGCGCGATCATTCAATGCTCCTGGGGATTAAGCGTGTGCGGGAAGAGGCAGCTGGGTGTCGGTTTCTTCGGCGAGTTTGATCATGCTTTGCCAGGTGTTGTCCGCAAGCGTGATTCCAGTCTCGCGCAGCTTCTCGGTGTTGCGGTCCTCGAGCTCGCCCGGGAAGAAGATTTCCTCGACGCCGTGGGCCTTCGGCACGTCCTTGATCTCGTCGATCAAGGTCTCCATGCGGTGCTCAAACTCGCCAACCGGCATCATCGACTTGATGTCGATCGTGATCAGCAAATGACCGCAGCCGCTCGGCTTCGTGGCGTCGTAGGGGCCGACAACGTTCGACCCGAAATGGCTGCCGGTCAGTACACCAGCAAGGACATCCATCATGAACGAGATGACGTACCCCTTATGCCCGGCCATCGGCAATATGAGGCCGTGAATCGCCTGGCTGGCGTCAGTCGTCGGAACACCCTGCTCGTCGGCAGCCCAGTTATCGGGGATTGGCACTCCGCGCTCCGCGGCGAGGTAGATCTTGCCCCGCGCGACCGCGGTATTGGCGATATCCATCACCGCGACACCACGGCGGCCACCCGGTGCAGCGATCGACCACGGGTTGGTGCCGACACTCTTTTCACGGCCACCCCACGGCGCCATCGCGGGGCTGGCATTGGTGGCGAGGAAGGCAACACACCCAGCCTTGGCCGATTCGCGCGTGAAGTACGCGGCGGTGCCGAAATGGTTCGAATTGCGTACACCAACCGCGCTGATCCCGTATTGGCGCGCTCGCTCGATACCGAGTTGAACGGCCGTCGCCGTTAGCACCTGACCAATGCCGTGACGGCCATCGAGAATCGAGACGGCACCGCCATCAAGCACCCTTTCAGGAGCAGTCACGGCGGTCATGACACCCGTGCGGAGACGTTCAACGTACCAGGGAAGGCGCAACATCCCGTGAGAGGAATGACCCCAAAGCTCGGCCGTAACCAGACTGTCGGCCAGCAGATGCGCGTCTTGTCGGGGCACGCCCAAGGTTTCCAGAATTGCCGTACCAAATTCGGTGAGCCCTTCTGCTTGAACGGTGAATGGCATTTGAATCTCCTGACGATGCCGAAAATTTAGTTGGCGATGCTGTGCCCGAGGCTCGAGTAACTGTCGCTTGCCGTGGAGCGCCAAGTGGTCTCCAGAAAGGCGGTGATGCGTCGTATAGCAGTGCAGAACAATAAAATTGGGTCCGAGAATTCACGAATCCTGACGCAACGCGGCCTAGCGACCCAGTGATTCGCTTACCCCGAAGCGCTCGATCAGCGGTTAGCGTGCTCGGCAGCGACCGGATTCGTCTGGCCCGTGGCTGTGAGCGTGCGGGTCGCTTCCGGTGTGGCGTAGATCCAGAGGATCTTCATCGGGTTCGTTTTCGAGAGGTTGCGGAACCGGTGATTGACGTTCGGCGGAATGAACGTGACGTCGTGAGGCTTCAGTTGGTACTCGAGACCATCAATGTCGAGAATCGCTTCGCCCTCCATGAGGACCACGCTCTCCTGGCAGTTGTGGCTATGGAAGGGGATCTCCACGCCCGGATCAAACGAGGTGTATCCCGTGATGAAGCTGGTCGTGCCCAGGTCGCGCGAAACGAGGGGCGTCGTTCGGGCGCCGCCGCCGCGCTCATGCGTCGGGAGCGTTTCCGGCTTGAGAAGGGCTGCGCCCGAGGGGGTCTTCAGGGTCATGCTGCGTCTCCGATCAGAAAAAGGGGGGGGGCGCCGCGTATGCCGACGCCAGGGCTGATATGGGGAGACGGGCATCCAGTTCGTGACGCGCATGACGTCGATTTCCGGTATGGGTCTAGCACGAAGCCCGCCTCGAGATTTGAGTATAGCGTTTTATGATCATAAAACGCAATCAAGAAAGCAGTTGTTCAGTGTTTACACCGCCCTGAGTGCTGTTCCTTACAGGTGTGAAGGGATTGGCGATCGTTGGCGCGATTGCATTTGCGTCGAACTTGGCGCGATTCAGCGTTGGTTTGTGAGAGGGCCGGATAACAATGTGACTCGCCCCTTTTTTAAGGGGGACGCAAGGGTTTGGGGCTGCGCCTGTCGGCGCCTGAGGCGGCCGCGATACTGCGTATCGCCGATCGAGCCATGGCATGGCGGGATCTCGGGACCTCCGAGCATTGATCACGCGCAGAATCCCAGGCCGATATCCGTTCGCGTTGCCCCTTGCCGGCGCACTGCACGCCGGTAAGGAGGATCAACTACCTGCTCGCTTAAAACTTGTGGCGAATGCCGATGCGAGCGAGGAGCTGGTTGCAATTGCCCGAGGCCGACTGGGTGTTCATCGCGGCAACAGCTGCTTTCCCCGTCGAGCCAATTCCGGACGCATGCTGGTACACGCCAAGAACATATACGTCGGTCAGCTTCGAAAGGAAGTAGTCCACACCCATCGAATACTGGAAGTACTTGCTGCCCTTCTGATTTGTACCATTTGCCAACGTCACGTCGCCACCATCGGTGTAGTCGAATGCCGCGCCGGCCAGGAGTGCGGGGGTGAACTGATACTTGAAGTTTGCTTCGACGTTGTTGAAGCTCGCATTGCCGCCGTGTCGATAGATCGTAGCTCCGTTCGCGCCGAGATTGCGGAAGCTGATGTTCGAGTACGTGACTCCGAGCGTCGCCGCACCGAGGGTGTATGCGCCACCGGCGCCAATGACTTGGTACGAGTTTGCATTGACGAAGCCGGAGTAGACGGGCGTCGTGACCGCCGCGGCCGTTGATGTCGACGTGCTATTACCGAAAAGTCCGCCGGCGTTCGAGGGTGTGCGCGCATTCAGGTATGCGACGCCGAGGGCGAGAGGACCATTGTTGTACCCGGCGCCCAAGGACCAGATCTGGTTCTGAGAGAAATTGCCCGCCACACCACCGATGCTATAGGTCGCACCGACCTTGAGCCCCGAGTAGTCGGCGCTCGCAAACTTGATCGTGTTGTTGTTGCGGTAGGTATTGTTGAAGTTGTCGAGATCGCCGGGGTGGGCTGAGACATTGCCACCCCACTGCGATGCGACTTCAAACTGGCCGACGTAGTCAGCGATCGAATCGTACTGTCGACCAAGGGTGATGGTACCGAATTGCGAGCTGCGCAGACCGACATAGGCCTGTCGTCCGAACAACAGCCCGCCCTGGCCGAGCTTCCCGTTGTTCACGTCGAACCCGTTCTCGAGCGTGAAGATCGCCTTGAGGCCTCCGCCCAGGTCTTCGGCTCCGCGCAGGCCGAATCGACTACCTTGCATGACACCGCTGGCCATGCTGTACAGGTGCTTTCCCCCGACGTTGCTATTGACGTTGATCCCTTCATCAATGATGCCGTACATCGTGACGCTGCTTTGGGCGTGCGCAACGCATGCAAACGTGCCGAGCGTGGCGAGTGCAAGCAATGTTTTGTTCATTTGTGGAGCTATTGGCGGTCTAGTGATTTATAAGTGATGAGTTGAAACTGCTCTTGTCTGAAATGATGGTCTTTAAGTTGTGATGTACTCCTAATTTAATGAATGCGTAATAGGCTCGCTCCTTTGAGGCGAGCCTACTGGCCTAGCGGATAGGGGTAATCAGTGAGGCGCCTGCGCCTGATTGACAAATTCGTTGGTGAACGTCCTGGAGAGATCGATGTGTCGACCCTTGATGTTCGGATTGAACTCGCTCAGCACCTTCAAAACGGTTTCAGGTCCGCCAGCAGGCATCTTCCCGTCCGGCGAGTACATCGGCATCGAAGCCTGAAGGGCCTTCACGTAAAGGCTCTTGTTGCCGCCGTAGTAGTCAGCGGGCATCTTGTTCGCAATCTCTTCCGCCGAGTGAGTCTGGATGAATCGAAGCGTCCGGACAAATGCCCGCGCGAGCTTCTGTGCGTCACTCTTATGGGTGTCGGCCCAAGTCCGCTGGACGTAAAGGCTCGATGCCGGGTACAAGCCCCCAAGAGCCGCCTTCGTCCCGTCGACGCTGCTCAGATCGACAAGGACCTTCGCGTCCCCGGTCGCGCGCAGCAATGAAGTCGTGGGTTCCGTGCTCCACACAACCTCGACTCGGCGTTGCTTTACTGCCGCAAGCAAGGCGTTCCCCGCACCTACGGGCAGCGTCGAATAGTCCGAAGTCTTCAATCCATACCGTGCCGAAAGGAAGTGTCCGATGAAGGCCGACGATGAACCCAGTCCGGTCACGCCGAGCGTCTTGCCCTTGAGGTCCCCCATGTTCCGAATTTGTGGCGCCATATCGGTGCGAACCATTTCCATGCTGCCTGGTACGAGACCGAAAAGAACAATGCTCTCGATCTCTTTCCCCTTTGCCTGGAGATCAATCGAGTGATCGTAGAAGCCGACGACCGCCTGAGCTGCGCCGGCGACGAGTTCGTTTTCTGCGTCAACACCAGCTTGCTGCGACTGCAGGTCGACATCCAGGCCTTCATCGCGAAAGTAGCCCAGTGACTCAGTAAGCTTCGCGGGCAGGTAAATAAGCTTGTTGATACCACCGACGATAATGGTGATCTTTTCTGCCGCGGCGGCATTCGCCGCGTACAGAGAAAGCAGGATCGATACAGCCCCTGCGATAGTCCGCACGGTTCGTTGCACGACTTGTCTCCTTGTTGGCTTGCTCGTCGGACGGCAGGGTGCTGAAACGCCCCTGCGTGTGAAGTTCGACTTGAAAAGGGCGGCCGACTAGCCACGACCAGATCCAGTCCGACCCGAGCAATGGTTTACGATTAGTTATGCTATCAGTCGATTTCACTTCGAAGATCGCGACTACATCCTCCCGCGTCCGAGTTATGCCTTCGCACTTTCGCTTGCGCGTGAGGGAGCCGTCACCGCGGGGCGGGGCTGATTCCCTCAGAGCGGCTCACGCGGAACTGCATCGGGTGCGCCCCGTGGCCGACGACAATTGCGGCGCGGAATGCATTTTATGATTACAAAACGCAACAAGTAAACCTATGATCCTACCGGGAATACCCTGAGGCGGGGCGCGCGAGCTCAGTTCGTCGAATCGCCGCACCGGCCGCGATCGGATGCCGTACGGCGCTATAGATCTATGTGAGGATGGGTGCAACGACTGGCGCCCCGTCCAGCACGGGATTTCTGCTGGATGCCGGAGCATCCAGGGAATAGGGCGGGTTGATTGATGCGATTCCGCGGTGCGGCGACGGGAGCGTCAGTCCGATAGCGCCACAGGCGCAGACAAAACTTCCGGCTGGCGTATTGACCACCTTGATCTGTGTGGAACAGCAACCCCTGCGGTCGGCCGCGCTGCTCATAGGCCATGTCCAATGCTTGCACGACCAGGTCGGCGTCAGAGCGTGCCGAGAACGCCCAGCCTGCGGTTCTTCGCGAGAACAGACCGAGCACCCGGATACGTTGTTGATCCGGCGTAATCGCCTTGCCCTGCAGCTTACTGTTTGAACTCCGGGGAAAACGAACGACGTTGTCTGGTCATCAGACCCTCTTCATGACGAGCATCCTCGCCTAAATCAGTGTCTGGATTCATTAGACCACTACAGGGCGATCACGTGCGCACCTGACCTGCGGCATCAAAACGGAACATGAGCGTACGCGACTGAACGTCGACCGAGCCCGCCACTACCTCTTGTGCCGGGATTGTTTTGCCGTCAACCGTATTCCGGACGAATCGTACGGCTACCGGGCAGGGCGGGGAAAGCTCTGGCGATGGGATTGGCGCGGCGCACGCCAGAAGGCTCCGCCGACTTGGCGCGTGCGTTTCACCTCTCTTTCCCATGGAGATAGGCGGACGTTTTTGCCACCGAAGCGTGGTGCAGGTTGTCACGCACGATAACCAGTTCCACACCGGCCTCCAGCGTGTGGGTGGCGTGTGTATGACGCAGCCAGTGCGGGCTCGCACGCCGTAGCTTCTCTGCGTGCGCTGGATTGCGCGTGGTTATGCGCTCCGCGGTCTCCCGGAAAAACCCCCCAAGTATCTGCCTTTGGTGCGACGCACTGATGCCAGTGCCGGCGTCGCTTCTTGACCGATGGTCCCCAGTTAGGACTGCCACCGATGGCGCGGCCGGATGCCAGCGAGGACGCATGCCCGGCAAGCCACGCGCCTTCAGCGCACGCCGTAAGGTGTCGCGCGCGCGAGTGGCGGCAGCACGACGCGTCCGGGCTTTGCTTCTTTGCGGGTTACCTCGAGTCACACCGCGCCGCGGACGTCAGTCGTGATGTCGCCTAGCCGGTTGCTGGTTTCTCGTCCAGAAGGCTGGGAACAAAATTACTTTAAAGGCGGGAACATAATTGCTTAAACAGACGCCAGCCGAAGCATGCACAGTCCACGAGGGTCAATATTTGACATAAATACAACTGGCGATTTTTAGGGTCGCAAGAAAATAAGACCGCTGAGCCCGATTCGGGCGAACGTGCTCAGCGCGGCCGGCGCGATTGCGGCTCCCTCGTTTTGTTGACCGACTCGTTGTCGTTCCGACACCATTCTTAGGCGTTCAATGGCGGCAGCCGCCATCCTGACTTTCCCCGTAACTGTGGTAGCCGTAAGCATGATCGCTGTCTTTAGCGCATACTCACCGACACAGGCGGGTAGTGAAGGCGTCATGGAAAAGTCGACGGCGTCGCCAGCGAGCGAGGCATCCCTGACAATCTCATGCGACAACCTGCTCCTACTGGAGAGCGAGGCCGCATAGAGAGGGCGGTTCCGCTGACGGTGTACAGCTGCATCACCGATAGCGTCTTGCGCGGAGTGCTCGTAGGAAGCTGCGGGTTATGTGTGTGCCACTCGTATCGCTCGCGTTTCACGATCCGCCGACGATTCCCAGGCATGCTTGGCCGGTGCCCGACGGATTGCGCGCTGAACGGCCCGAACTAATGCCCGTCCTGATGGACTGTCAGAAAGCGCCCGATCATTTCCGCTGCATGTTCGAGATGGTGCATGATCTGCATCCGCCTGATTTTGGGCAGCATGCTCACCGTGATCACCACTGTATCCCCTGCTCAAAGGTTGAGCATGGCATTCAATCACGTGGGTCAAAATTCGATGAAAACTACAGTCCTGGGTGGGTTAATTCTGGGTGAGCGTCAACACTGTCTCTTGACCGCGCAATTCCTGGCCGTCGGTTCGCGGACTCTCCCCGATCGTGGAACGATGGCGGTTAGTCATGCGCACGCCGCAGGTATTCGCGCAGCCAGCTGGCAGCGGGCCCGCTGGGACGATCGACGCGCCGGATCAGCGATACGCTGTAATTGACTGTCTGCCGGTCCGACAGACGGACGATGATCAACCTTCCGTCCCGCAGATCCTGCTCGACCAGATGCCTTGGCATCGAACCCCATCCGAGGCCCGAAAGCAATAGCCGGTGCTTCGCCCCAAGATCTGCCATCTTCCACACGCGCGTGCCATACACGCCGAACGATTGCCCGTCCGTCAGCTTGCTGCGATCGGTGAGGACAAGTTGCGTATGCTCCCGCGCGTTCGAAATGTCGATCGGTTCTGTCGCGCGGGCAAGCGGGTGATCGGGCGCCGCGACCGTGACGAGCTCAATCGTGCCGATCGCTTCGGATTCGATCGCGTCCGGCCAGTTTGCGATCGGACCGCTGATGCCGAGCACGCAATGTCCATCCGAAACCAGCTGGAGAACGCCGCCCAAGGCCTCGACGGTCAGGTTCAGGGAAACGGTCGGGAATACCTGTGCCAAAGCCGCGAGCGCGTCGGTAAAGCGGTTCAGTGGAAACATCACGTCGACTGCCACTGACAGTTCGGCTTCGATGCCGGCCTTCAATCCGGCGGTCTTCGCCATCAGCTGCCCCATCAGCAGATCGAGCCGCCTTGCGTCGGCGAGCACGGCATGCCCGGTGGGCGTGAGGACCGGGCGGCGCTTGCCGCGCTCGAATACGGGCAGGCCGAGTTGCGCCTCCAGATTCGCTATCGCGTAGCTGACGACCGACTGGGCACGATCGAGTCGCCTGGCTGCCTGCGAAAAGCTGCCGGTCTCCGCGACCGCGATCAACGCGCGCAATTGGTCGAGGCTTGGACTGCGGTCCATGGTTTCTATCCAGAAAATCGATGTTAACGATCGATGTTAGCCAATTGAGGCGATCGTTGCCGGCCGCTACATTGCAGGCAACCCTGATCGGGTGCGCGTGCTTTCGGCAGGTGTCGACGGCTCGCGGCGATGGACGCCAGTCGTGTATTCGTCCGTCGAGGCGGCCTGCGTCAACCGTTGTCGATCGTGAGGCAACGGGTCACGCGGGATTTCATGCAAGGCAAATCGAACAGCGAGAGTGAAGATGGCGCGAAACATCAACAGGTCGGTGAGTGGATTCGTGGCACGACCGGCGATCAACGTAGTCCTGTCGGTAGTCACGCGCATATTGATCGCCGGTGTCTACGTCGGCGCCGGCATCAGCAAGATATTCAACTATGCGGGAACGCAACAGTACATGGAGCACATGGGAGTGCCGGAGGGCTTGTTACCGATCGTCATTCTCGTTGAAGTGCTCGGCGGCGTCGCGTTGATCGTCGGCTTGATGACGCGCGTCGCCGCGCTGGGTCTCGCGATATTTTCAGTCATTGCCGCGATCGTCTTTCATGGCGGCGGCGACCAGACGCAGCAAACCTTTTTCATGATGAATCTCTCGATGGCTGGAGGCCTGCTCGCGCTGGTGCTGAATGGTGCAGGGCGGGCGAGCCTTGATCGGGACGCGACGGTCGAGGCATGAATTTATCCTCGAGAAGAATCGAATGACTCGTTACGCAAGCAGCTTGTCTTTGTCGCCGGAAGCCGGCGAACCTCACGGAGAACCCACCATGAAACTCCTACATATCGATTCGAGCGCGCTGGGCGAAAACTCGGTAAGCCGACGGCTTTCCGGCGAAATCGCCGGCCGATTGAAAGCACTTCATCCCGTGACCGACGTCGTCTATCACGACCTCGGCCGGGAATTGCCGCCGCATCTGACCGGCACCGTGCTCGCAGCCCTGTCGGGCAGCCAGGTGCAGAGTCAGATCCTGCAGCCAGAAATCGATGCGAGTCGTGCCTACATCGAAGAACTGATTTCTGCCGACATCGTCGTCATCGGTGCGCCGATGTACAACTTCTCGATCTCGTCGCCGCTCAAGGCATGGATCGATCGGGTCGTGATTGCCGGCAAGACCTTCCGCTATGGCGAGCATGGGCCGGAAGGCCTGCTTGCCCCGGGCAGGAAGGCTTATGTCGCGTCGACACGCGGCGGTGTCTACGATTCGACCGATCTCGTCTGGCTGGATCATCAGGAAAGTTACCTCAAGGCCGTACTGTCGTTCATCGGATTGTCGGACATCACATTCGTACGTGCGGACGGGCTCAGTTTCGGACCGCAGGAACGTGCCGATTCCATTGCCGGTGCATTGACGCATATCGCTGCGCTGCCCGCGTGACCGGCGGTGCGACGATGCCGAGTTCACCGTCGGTTCCGCAGACTTGCCCGTTCGTATTGCTCGTTTCCGACGATGCCGGCGCGACATGTGGCGTTGCGATCTCTGCGGGTTGAGCGGGCTTGCCGTACGGCGAGCTCGCCGCACGACAGGTAGGGTGGTGAATAATCAAAATATTCTGCGTCGTTATCCGTCGCTCCGGCCGGCTAGCAACGTGCGCTCGAACACGCCGACCACCCAGTCGACAAAGCTGCGTACCTTCGGCGACAGCATTCTGCTCTGCGGATAGACGATAGAAACCGGCATCCGCTTCGGCGCTACGTCGCTCAGTATTTCGACGAGTTCCCCCGTCGCCAAATGCGGGGCGGCCATGAAGCGGGGTGTCATGATCAGTCCGAGACCGTGCAAGCCGCATTGCAGATAGGCGTCGGCATCGTTCACCGCGACGCTTTCGATCAGGTCCAGCGCGCGCTGCTCGCCGTCGATATCGAGCGTCCAGTCGACCTGCCGGCCGGTTTGCGTCGAGAAATAGCGGACGGCCTGATGGCGCTGCAGGTCCGCCAGCGTCTCGGGTGCGGGGTTTCGGGCGAAATAGCCGGGCGAGCCGCAAATGACGAATTCGACGCTGCCCAGCCTGCGGGCGACGAGGGACGAATCTTCGAGCGTGCCGACTCGGATCGCGACATCGACGGCTTCCTGTATGAGATCGACAGGGCGGTCACCCATACCGATCGACAGTTGAATGCCGGGATAGGTTTCGCGAAATTCGGCAAGGTTCGGGATGAGTATCCGGTAGGCGATGGATGGCGGTGCGTCGATACGCAACCGCCCCTGCGGGCGGCGAGCCCGATCGTGAAACAGTGCCTCGGCCTCATCCAGATCGGCGAGAACACGTTTGCAGACCTCATAGTACGCAGCACCATCCTGTGTGACGCTCGAACTGCGGGTCGTGCGATTGAGCAGGCGAGCGCCCAGTGCCTTTTCGAGATCCTTCACCGCGACGGTAACAGTGGCGGCTGGCAAGCCGAGGCTCTCGGCTGCACCGTTGAAACTACCGGCATCCACGACCTGCACGAATACCCTCATTGCCCGTAGGCGGTCCATCCTGCCTCCTGTTGCGCCGATTCGCGACATCCGAACTCGATTGTTCGGCATTCTTGCATAAGTCGTATCGGGTGTGCGCGGCTGCCCAGGGCGGTAGCGGGTTCATGGCGAAGCAGCGATTGGCGGTGGCCGACGCGAATGGCGGCAGCCAAGACCGGCCAGCACGGCCGGCGCGCACTGTCGGCAAGGAAACGAGGCGATTCTTCACGCTTTCCGAATTAAGAAAACAGAAATGACGCATTCCGCGTGACGGGCTTCGCTGGGAGAATGGCGCAGATCCGACGCGTCTGGCGGAAAGTCAATGAGTTTGGTGAACTTCATGCGCTTCCGAAAAATTTGCAGCATGAAGCATATGACTGAAAAGAAGCTGATCGGGACGGATTCGCGGCGGTTCTGAATGCACATGGCTGCCCGACAGGTGGCAACGGACAAGCTGAGAAATATTCACGTATTCAGTCGAATTGTAGAGATGGGGAGCTAGACGCGTGCGGCTGAAGGCTTGGGTATGCCGGCAACGACCGTGACGGTCACGCACAAGCAGCTCAACGACAATCATGATGTGCACCTCGTCGTCAGGGCGGCGAGGCGCGTCAGCCTGACCGACGAGCGGGAGGCGTATTACACATTCTGCACCCGGATGCTGGCGAAGCTGGATGGATGGGATCGCGACGCGTGTGACAGCCAGAGTCTGAGGACATCGATGCCTGCCGCCATTGCCAATAAGCTGACTATCCCGATCCTGCATCAGTTCCTCGATCTGAATTCGGATATCCAACCTCTGCTGGGTACCGCGCGGTGACGAGCCGAGCGAGACGGTGCCGATTGAGCGATCTGGACAGGACAGATCGGCGAGAACGCCATGATGGCGGGAAAGGTCGGGTACATGGAGTTCGTGATTTGTGGCGCGCTGGCGTATTTCCAGCGAAATGCCAAACCGGCGACGCTGGATGATATGAATCGGCAATTCAGGGGTTGCGTGTTTCGGGCAATACCGGCAAGCCAACGAACTGAATCATCGAATGCGACTGTGAAGTCAGCGATATTCCGCGGAAAAGTCACCCGATCTCCGTGTTGGGTTCCCGCGCAAACCTGCTTTGTTGTGCGGTCCAGGGAATCCGTCTGATCATGGCGCCGAGACTGATGGTGGCCGAACATCTCGCGCATGGCGTGCTCGAGGAAGTCGCGCTCGATGACCGGATTCCGCACGCCCCGGTGTACGTGCTGTAGCGCAAGGCGGATCCGCCAGCGTCGAGAGTCAGGGTTTTCGTGCAATGGGATTTCGACGTGCTCAAGGAATCGGAGTGGATTCGTGATATCGCTCGCTAGCGATCCGCCTAGTCTCCGTGAGAGGGGTCAAAAATCTTCAAATTGCACCAGGTCGGCATTTTCGCGGAGGATGGATGGAAGGCGAGATGAAAGTTTCGGATATCTATATGATGACTCGGCGTCATCAGATCAAGCACCGGTGCGGGGCCTATGTCTTCGACGATGGAGACAGGCTGAGCATGCTGATGAAAAAACTTCAGCCGAAGCGCATTCTCGAACTGGGGTGTGCAATCGGCTACACGGCAGCCTGCATGGCGACCGGCGCACCTGGCGCAACGGTCCATACGATCGAAATGGATCCGACCCACGTGGAAATCGCGCGGAAGAATTTCGAGGAAATGGGTTTGTCCGACCGGGTGTTCGTTTATCCGGGAAAGTTCGAGGATGTCATGCGCACCGTGCCCGATCAGGTCTATGACGTCGCGTTCTTCGACGGATTTTCCCCAACCGTCGAACTGGTCGCCGCCATGCGTCGCACATTGCGGCCAGGCGGCGTACTGATTTGCGCCAACGTCATGCTGTCGTTCGGCGCCGACCGGTTGGCATTGCATCGGGAGTTCAACGATGAAGCAAGGTGGCGGCTGCTGGCGACGCTCGAGAACGGCGGAACCCTTGCCATGGAGAAAATGTGATGGGTACCGAGTGACTGGTCCTCGCCGCATGTCGTTCCTCGCGTGAAAACTATTGTGAAATCCTGAATGATGAATTGAAGGTTCGCCGCTTTTTCAAGGTTCGCCGGATCGATATTGTTGCTTAGCGTCGCCATATATTGGCGACACGTTTTCGATAACTTGAATCAACGGGTGAACAGATGGGAAAGCTTGAAGGAAAAGTCGCCGTGGTGACCGGCGCCAACAGCGGCATTGGCCTTGCAATCGCGAAGCGGTTCGCGCTGGAAGGTGCTCGCTTGTTCATTACGGGACGCCGGCAGGTCGAACTCGACGCTGCGGTGAAGGAGATCGGCGGCGACACGATCGCGGTCCAGGGTGACGTATCGAAACTGGCCGACCTCGACCGGCTTTACCAGGTCGTGCGCGAGCGTGCGGGCGGCGTCGATATCGTCGCGGCCAATGCCGGAATCGGCGAGTTCGTACCGCTCGAGCATGTGACGGAAGCGCACTTCGACCGCCTGTTCTCGATCAATGTGAAGGGGGCGCTGTTCACGGTGCAAAAGGCGCTTCCGCTGCTGCGCGATGGCGGGTCAATCGTGATGACCGGGTCGAACGCGGCGGACAAGGGTACGCCGGCTTTCAGTGTATATGCCGGAACGAAAGGCGCGATTCGCAGCTTCGTTCGCGGCTGGGCGCACGAACTTGGGCCGCGGCGCATTCGGGCGAATGTCCTGATGGTCGGCCCGATCGTGACGCCGGGCTGGAACGGTTTCGCGGAAACGCAGGAACAGGTGAGGGCCATTCAGGATTCGGTGGCCACGCAGTCGCCGCTCAACCGCATGGGGCAATCGACCGAGGTGGCCGATACCGCGCTGTTTCTCGCATCCGACGACAGTAGCTATGTGACCGGCAGTGCACTCTACGTCGATGGCGGAACGGCCCAGATCTGAATTCGATCGTGCTGTTTCTCGAGCGGTGAGATACCTGGTCGCCCATGTCGAACCGCGAGGCCCGCTTCTCGCTAGCGTGCCTTCCCCGGGTTCGTGTAAACGCATCGGTTGCGCGTCCGCACGTCGCTATGCGGATTTAACGCGATGCGTCGCGCGGCGTAGCCCGGGTCGTCTTTCCAGACGAGTATGTTCAAACCTTCAATCGTAGTTTTGTTCCTGGGAACGTTCATCATCGGAACCTGCGAACTGGTGGTGCTCGGGTTGCTACCTGATATCGCCGCGGGTCTCGTGATCTCGGTGCCGGCGGCCGGCTGGCTCATAACCGGCTATGCTCTCAGCGTGGCACTGTGTTCACCGTTGCTGGCGACGCTTTTCAATCGCCGATTGTCCAACCGCGGAACACTCATCGTATTGATGGTGATTTTCGTGCTGGGCAGTATCGCGTGCGCGTTGTCGTCCAGCTATTTGATGCTGCTCGTCGCCCGCGCATTGACCGCGCTGTCGCAAGGCGCATTCTTTGGAGTGGGCTCGGTCGTTGCGACGACGCTGGTTGGCAACGGCGGCGCGGTTTGTGCAATCGAGCTGATGTTCTCGTGCCTGATCGTCGCCAATATCGTCGGGGTTCCGCTCGGCACGGCGATCGGTCAATACACGGGATGGCGTACAGTGTTCGCGAGCGTGGCCATGCTCGGCACGCTTGTGTCCGTCGGTCTGCACGTATTGGTGCCGCGAGACGACGAACATTCGAACAGGGTGCCTGGCGGTGCGCTCGCGCAGTTCCTGAACCGCGGCATGCTGCATTCCCTCGCGACGACCTCGGTGTTTGCCGCATCAATCTTCTGCTTCTTCACCTACATTGCTCCGATACTGCGTGGTGTGACAGGATTGGACGCCCATCAGGTTGCCGGTGTGCTGCTACTGATCGGGCTGGGAATGACCGTCGGCGGTGTACTGGGTGGCCGGCTGGCTGAGCGAGGGTTGCGCAATGTGAAGATCGGTTCGTTCGCCGGACTGGCCATTCTGACGCTGCATTTCTTCAGGCTGGGTCATGACCCGTCGGCCGCGGGCGCGATTATCTTCTTGTGGGCTATGACGGGCTTTGCTGCTGTTCCGGTATTGCAGGCGTCGGTGATGAACGCGGCGGTCACACAAAGGGCGTGGGTGCGACGCTCAACATCTGCGCCTTCAACATCGGGAATGCCGCGGGCGCCTGGATCGGCGGCGTCGTGATCCGGCACGCGCGGGGATTAAATTCGATCGTGGTGGTCTCATGCAGCCTGTTGCTTGCGGCGGTCGCTCTCGTCTTGTCCGGGCGGCCTGAATGGATCATCGGGCGCCATAGCCCGATGCCGAGTCCGATCAGTTGCGCAGTTCGACGTCACGTCCGTGTGGATCGGAGAGGGGGGGCCACATCATGTTGCATATGACGGTGGATCTGAGGGAGGACGCGTTGGCAACCGTGTGATTATGTCGCTGACCTGTCTCTGGCGTACCGTGCCATTCAGAATGGTGAAACGAATACGCGAATCACGATTTTCAACGCAGACCACGCCAGCGGAAAACATCGCTCCCTTCGAAATTATGTCGGGTTGGCACATTAGATATTGCAAGAGGGACGCGAATAAATTTATTGAAGAATGGTAACGAAATTTGATGAATCACAAAGGAGCGACAGCTGGGGTAGCTGATCCAGTCGCGTCGACATCGCGACATCGATGTCGATATCTAGCGGCCTCGACCGGAGTTGGAGGACCGAAAAAATGCCCGAATCGACCGATGATCGTCCGGATCCAAGCTCGAATGAACCGGATGGGCAGTTGAGTCTCGACTATTGGCGCCGACGCGTCGAAGAATCGAAGGCGCTCACTACGCGCCTGACTGATCGCCTTCGTAAGCGTGATCGCCGCATTGAATTGCTTGAACTCGCTATTGCCAGGACGGTCTTCATGCATCATGTCTGGGCGACGCATCTGGAACGCAGGCTCGAGCGATCGTCCGCATCCGGCGTCGAGAGGCGACTTAGCGCTGAGGGGCAAGCGAGCAATTCCCCGGCCCCCAACTTCGAGGACGACTCAGATGGCGGCGTAATTGTCCATCTTCCTCATCTGACACGCACACTCCAGGCGCTCTTTGATGTCATGCGAGAGTACTGGTCGGAGTGGGATCCCGATCGGCCGCCTAAGTCTTCCACCGTAGCACGTGCAATCGACGAAAAGCTGAGTCTCAAGGCCCAGGCGAATGGAGAAGCGTCGCGCAGCGCCCAGACCTTCGCCGCTGCACTCAGGCCTGATTCGGTAACCGAATCTGACGGTCGCCACCGCTGATATTCATTCTCTGACGGAACGTTCTGACGGCATGACGGAATTGCCCGTCAGGGCTATCGACTGCTTCAATGGAACCCATGCAGGAATTCACCCGGACAAGGCAGTCGGAGGTTACACATGCCAGTTCAATTGCGGGCCGTGGGTGCCATATTGCGTCGCACTCAGGTTGAAAACGAAGTCGGCCTGAAGCGCTCAACTATCTATCAGCGGATACAGGACGGGACGTTCCCACGTCCGATCCGACTGGGTGAGCGAGCAGTCGGTTGGCGAGCTTCGGATATCGAACGGTTTCTCGAGGATCCTGCCGGGTATCGTGCATCCGATGAGGAGGCCTGCGATGAATGAGAAGCCCGAGGCGCTTTCGCTCGACGCGCGGCTCGATAACTGGGCCAGTGCAGGGCGTGGTCGATATGACGCGGCTGACGCAGCGCTCGTCGAGCAGGCGTGGCAGCGGTTGGCGGCGAGGCAAAAAGAGATGCTGCGCATGGCATTTCTGTGGCGCGCTGGTCGGGAGGTGATATGTCGACGGCTTGGCATCCCGCGATATCCGTGGCACGGCTACGAACTCGAACTGGCCTCCGCGAAGAGGGCACTTGCCAGCCTGCTTGCGACGAAGTCATGAAGTAGCGTGACAAGGTTAGCAATCTGTTCCGGTCAACGTGCGAGAGCACGACCGAGTACGCGTTAGCGGCCCCGATGTACCGACGTGTGCGAGTCAGCGTGATGGCCGTGATTCAACAAAAGCCTGCAGGTCTCAATCTCCAGGCTTTTCGTTTTCTTGTTCTTGAATCCGATCCCCCTTGAGCTCGCGGTAAGCCTTCCCGGCGCCGCGGGCTCCTTTTTCTTCGTGCATCCGTCCCGGTGCATCGGTGCATATCGATGGAAGACGGATCATGAAGACGTGTCTCGTAGCCTGGAAGGATCGCGGTTTGACCGCGATGCGTGATGCAGTGCGGTGGAGTTCGTTCGGCCTTGCGCTATTCGCCGGTACGTCCATCATCGTGCCGGATTTAGCGCATGCCGATAATTGGGGCTGCCAGGTCATCATTTGCCTGTCGAATCCGGGTGGCCCCGAGCAGTACAGCGAATGTGTGCCGCCGATCGAGAAATTGTGGAGCACATTGCGCCACGGCGACCCGTTCCCGACCTGCGATTTCGGTGCGGGCGGTACGCATGGGACGTCTGCGACCAATACCTTCGCGAGTGCCAGCTATTGCCGCGAGGATTTTCTGTACTGGGGCGGTCACGAGCAGAGCGAACTGCTGTGCCGTGCCACCGGTGCAATCAACGTCGATATCGACAACCAACTCTATACCCGCGTCTGGTGGAATGTCGCGGGTGCAGGATCGACGATCACCGAGTTCTACGGCGCTGGGAGCACGCAGGTGCCGTACGACCCGTCGCAGTCTGCCGCGCTCCTTCTGCAGAAGATCGAACAGCAAAACAGCTTCGGTGGCGGAGGGCAATGATGTTGCCGATCGATTTCACCTCGCTCGTGCAGCAGTGCGCGCCCCAGGTTTCGCCGATCACGATGGCGGCGATCGTGCGAACCGAGTCGGGCTTCAACCCTTATGCGATCGGCGTCGTGCGCGGTCGACTGGTGCGTCAGCCGGCGAGCGAGGCCGAGGCGGTGGCGACTGCCCACGCGCTCGCTGCCGATGGGTGGAATTTCAGCGTCGGACTCGCACAGGTCAACCGCGCGAACTGGGCTGCGTACGGACTGAACGAGCGGAGCGCTTTCGATCCCTGCCTCAACCTGGCTGTGGGTGCCGCGGTGCTACAGGGCTGCTATATGGCAGCGCGCTACGCGCAGGTTGATGGCCGGCATGATCCTCAGATAGCACTTCGCGCAAGCCTGTCCTGCTACGCAAGCGGCAACTTCTCGAATGGGTATCGCATGGGCTATGTGCAGCGAGTGGTCGGTAACGCTCGACTTCCAATACCACCGTCCCCTCATGCGGCCATACCAGCGATCAGGCCTGTTCCTGTCGTGCCGGATGACCCTGCGGTGTTCTCGACTCGAACGCAATCACGGCCGGCTCGCCATCCGGTGTTGGAGTCGCCGGACAGCCGCTTTGACACGAATGTCGGCGAGCAAGGCAGTAGCGCCGTGGTGTTTTAGGACAACGGCCGGACGATAGAAGACCTATCACAGGTTGAAAGGAGATTCTCGTGAATTTAGGAATACATATCAGAAAAGAGCGTGGCAGAAATGTCCGGTTCACGGATCTCTCCGATCGCCAGACGGCTCGAAGCATCGCCTCCGCGGTTGTCGCGTTACTGTTTGCCTCGCCGGCCTGGGCGCAGCTCTCGCAGGTCAATACGCTGCTGAACACGATCCAGACGACCCTGTTGGGCGTGGGCGGCGTGATCTGCTCGATTTCCATCATCTGGGCGGGTTTCCGGATGATGTTTCAGCACGCCCGGTTTGGAGATATCGCAAACGTATTCATCGGCGGTCTCTTCGTCGGTTGCGCGACGGTCATCGCCGGCATGCTGATTCCGACGAGCTGAGATTGGGCAACGAATCATGAACTCGCTCAAGGATCCTGTCTTCAAGGGGTGTACGCGGCCCGCGATGCTCTGGAGTGTACCGCTCGTGTCATTCCTCATGGTTGGCGGCGGCATGCTGATTCCGGCTATCTGGGCATTGCTTGCCAGTCCGCCGCTCGGCGTCGGACTGCTGTTCCTGATGATCCCGGTGTTCGTCGCCATGCGCGTCATCACGCGCCGCGACGACCAGCGCCTCGCGCAATATGCGCTGCGCCTGCGTATGGCTCTGCGTCAGGGGAATCGCCGCTTCTGGGGCGTTCACGCCTACATGCCGGTCCGGCTGAAGAGGAGGGCCTGAGATGCCGGCCGACCCGAGACACGGCGCCGTCGCAAACCGTGAAGTGGCGCTTGCCGACACCATCCCGTACTCGACGCACGTCACGGATCACGTGATCAAGACGCGCGAGGGCGATTACCTGCGGATCTGGAAGCTCGCGGGCATCGCGTTCGAGGCCGCTGATCCGGCCGACATCCTCGTGCGTCACGACGGGTTCAATCAGTTGGTGCGGGGACTACCCGGCGGCCATGTCGCGCTCTGGTCGCACCGTCTGCGTCGGCGTGTGTCGGATCACTTTGACACGCTGTATAGCAACCGCTTCTGCCAGGAGCTGGCCATGCGTTATTACGCGAGCTTCGCGGGCTACCGGATGATGGCCAACGAGCTGTATCTGACGCTCGTTTATCGGCCGAACCGCACGAAACTTGGACGTGTCTTCAGTCGCGCCGCGCGGCGCACGCGCGAAGACATTCGGCGCGACCAGCAGGAAGCGTTGAAGGTGATGGACGAGCTTGGCGCCCAGGTCGAGTCGGGCCTGAAACCCTACGACCCGGTGGCGCTCGGGGTCTATCGCAAATTCAGTCCGTATACGAGGCGGCCGCGCCGGTATTCGTCGGCACTGGAACTGCTCGGCTACCTCGTCAATGCTGTCTGGGAGCCGCAGCCCGTTCCCTCGGGGGCAATCCGCGAGGCACTGCCGACCTCGCGTCTGTATGTGGGTGTGGAGAAGGTCGAGATCCGCATGCCGGCCGCAACGCGTTACGCCGCGATGCTCGACCTGAAGGATTATCCGGAGGAATCCGAGCCCGGCATGCTCAACGGGCTGCTATACGGGGACTTCGAATATATCGAGACGCAGAGTTTCACGATTCTTGATAAACCCAGCGCGAAGGAAGCGTTGGAGCGCCAGCGCAACCAGCTCATCGCCGGCGAGGACGTGGCCGTCTCCCAGATCGAAGCGATGGATCAGGCGCTCAATGATCTGATCAACGGCGATTTCGTGCTCGGCGAATATCACTACTCTCTCGCGGTGCTGGCCGATACGCCTGCGGACGTCTCGAAGCACGTCGCGAAGGCCCGTACGCAGCTCGCCGACGCCGGATTCCAGACAGCGCTGATCGATCTCGTGGCGGACGCCGCGTGGTTTGCGCAACTGCCAGGCAACTGGCGCTACCGGCCACGCGAAGCGAAGCTGACGTCGCGGAATTTCTGTGGGCTGTCCAGTCTGCACAATTTTGCGACCGGCAAGCGCGACGGCAATCCGTGGGGCGAGGCGATCACAATCGTCAAGACGCCGAGCGGCCAGCCGCTGTATCTGAATTTTCACGTCACGCCGGAGAAGCAGGATTCGGCCGACGAGAAGGCACTCGCCAACACTCAGATCATCGGTCAGGCCGGTGCGGGCAAGACGGTTCTCGAGCTGTTCCTGCTCGCGATGGCGACCAAGTTCGGGTTGACCGCTGTGCTGTACGACAAGGATCGGGGCACCGAGATCGCAATCCGGGCGATGGGCGGGATCTACAC
Source organism: Burkholderia arboris (assembly GCF_038723655.1). Classification (NCBI taxonomy): domain Bacteria; kingdom Pseudomonadati; phylum Pseudomonadota; class Betaproteobacteria; order Burkholderiales; family Burkholderiaceae; genus Burkholderia; species Burkholderia arboris. The sequence goes on along the minus strand of NZ_CP109823.1, from coordinate 782,588 downwards.
GGTGTTCCGCCGCGGCGAGCCGACCGGACTCAACCCGTTCCAGATGGTGCCCAACGAAGCGGTGCTCGACTTCTGGGAGCGGCTGGTGCGCAAACTCGTCGATACGGGCTCGCCGTTGTCGGCGAGGGAAGAACTCGACATTTCGCGCGCCGTGCGCGAAGTCTCCCGTATGGAGAAGCCGCTGCGGCGCCTGTCGATGGTGCGGCAACTGCTGCCGAACGTGGGGGAGAACAGCCTGCACGCGCGCCTGGCGAAATGGTGCGCCGGCGGGCGCCTCGGCTGGGTGCTCGACAACCCGACCGATACGGTAAACCTCGCACGTTCGAATCTCTTCGGCTTCGACGATACCGAGCTGCTCGACGATGCGGAAGTCTCGACGCCCGTCACGATGTATCTGCTGCATTTGACGGAAAGCCTGATCGATGGCCGGCGATTCATCTATGTGATGACGGAATTCTGGAAGCGGTTGGGCGACGCCGTTTTCATGGATTTCGCGCAGAACAAGCAGAAGACGATTCGCAAACAGAACGGCCTGGGGATCTTCGATACCCAGTCGCCTGCCGATTTGTTGCGCAGCGATATCGCGCGCACGCTGATCGAGCAGAGTGCGACGTTCTTCTTCCTGCCGAACCCGCGGGCCGACTACGACGACTATGTGCACGGTTTCAAGCTCACCGAAGCCGAATTCAACATTGTGCGCAATCTTGGCGAGAACAGCCGCATGTTCCTGGTCAAGCAGGGCCATCGTTCGGCCATCGGCCGACTTGATCTCGCGGGGCTGGGCGATGTGCTCGATGTGCTGTCCGGCACGACGGACAACGTCGAATTGCTCGACACGATCCGCGCACAGGTCGGCGACGATCCCGATGTCTGGCTGCCGGTTTTTCACGAGCAACTGGCCAAGCGCCGCGCGGCGCAGGCGGGAGGTGCACGGTGAGCGGCCTTTTTACGGCGATCGGTGGCACGCTCGAGAACGGCATGTCGACCTACGTGACGAACGTCTCGTCGGCACTGTCCAGCGCACTCGTTCCCGTCGTCACAACGGCGGTCACGATCTGGGTCCTCGCCTACGGTCTTGCGATCGTGCGGGGCGAGGCACACGAAGCCGTGCCCTCATTCGCCTGGCGAGGACTCAAGGTTGCCGCGATCCTGACGTTCGCGCTCGGTAGCGGCATCTATCAGCGGCAGGTCGTGACGGCCGTCAGCGGCGCGACGTCGGGTCTGGCCCAGACGATCCAGAGCGCGGCCAATACCACGGGAGGTGGCAATCCCGGATGCGGATCGGTGAGCGGCAGCAGCGTGACGGCCACCAGCGCCTCCAGCATCTACGAGACGCTCGACTGCTACGACCAGCAGATCGATCTGGTGCTGGATGCCTATGCCGAAAAGGCCACCCATGAAGGGCTCAGTCCGAGCGGACTTGCCGCGGGCATTGGCGACATCGTGTGCGGGTTCGTGGCTGCGATGGGCGGTTCGATTTTCCTGATCGTGCTCGCATTCGAGGTCGTGATGGGCCGCATGCTGCTCGACCTCGTGCTCGGGATCGGCCCGATCTTCATCGCCTGCGCCGCGTTTGCGCCGACGGCCCGCTTCTTCGAGGCGTGGACGGCCAAGGTGGCGAACTATGCGCTGCTGCAGGTGCTTGTCGCAGCGTTCCTCGGGATGGCCCTGACAGCGTTTTCGACGGAGCTTGCACCGTTCGGGGTGACGACATCTGCGCCCGGCACCAACGCCACGGCGCTTGTCGCGGCCGGCCAGATCGCGCTGGAAGCGTCGGCGGCCTGGGGTACGGCGCTCGGCATGTTCGCGACCGCAATTTTCCTTGCGATGGTCGGCTGGCAGTTGCCCCCCGTGGCATCCGGCCTGTCCGGTGGCGCCACCGTCTCCGGATTTGGCGCGTTCGTGGCGGGTGTCGCCTCGCGCCGGATTGCCACGGCGATTGGACAGGCGTTCACCCGAGGCGGTAACGGTCCGCGTCCGGGCGGCACGATCCGTGACCGGACGGGGCCGGGTGGTGGATCAGGAGCTTCATCGGGAGGTGCCATGCCCGCCTACCAGCGGGCCGCGCGCGCAAACCTCGGACAGCAGGGAATTTGAGTGAGGTGATCGTCATGAAAGCACGATTCAAGGTGGCCGCTGCTGCGCTCGTCTCGGCGGTGGTCTCTTCGGAGGGCCATGCCCAGGGCATCCCGGTATTCGACGCGCAGAACGTGGCTCAGGCCATTGCGACGGTGGCCCAACTCGAGCAGCAGGTCCAGCAGGAGATTCAGATCTACCAGTCGACGGTCGGTGCGCGCGGGTTCGGCGCGCTGCTGAGCAATCCGGTGATCGCGAACTCGCTGCCGTCGAACTGGCAGAGCGTCTATACGGCGGTCCAGCACGGGGGGTATGCCGGACTCACGGGGAGCGCGCAGGCCCTGCGCACGGCAAGCCAGATCTACAACTGTGAGGATCAGACCGGTGTCAATCAGCAGGTGTGCCAGCGCGCGCTGAACAAGCCGTTCCAGGACAAGGCGTTTGGTTTACAGGCGTACCAGACTGAGCTGCAGGAGCTGAACCAGATTCAGAGCCTGATGCAGCAGATCGACGTGACGCAAGATCCCAAAGGCGTAGCGGAACTGCAGGCGCGGATCCAAACCGAGACCACGGCAGTCGGCAACGAGATGACGAAGCTGCAGCTCTTCAAGATGCTGGCTGACGCGGAAGACAAGCTCATTGCCGAACAGCAGAGCGAACTGATGCTGAAGCGTGCCGGGAATACCACTCGGTTGCAGGACCAGATGGTTCCGGCTTCGTTCGAGAACTGAGGGGACGGTCATGCCTAAAGTTTTGATCGGAGCGCTTCTAATGAATTTCGCCATCCTGATTGATGGTTGTTCATCAGGACCGCCCAAGCCCGTCATTCCTGACGGATCGCATCGCGTGCCCGTCAACCGCGTCGTCCGAGTTCCGGCGTCGTCTGTCTCCTCGGAACCGACCGCCGCATCGACTGTGGGAGCCGGATCGTGAACGCGAACGAAGACTATGGGCGCGTGCTCGACATCGAGACGTCGCTTACGCACCTGCAGGAGCGGTCCGAACGGCGGGCGTGGCACGTCGCTTACGGGGCCGTCGGCGTGGCCGTGCTCAGTGTGGCGGCCCTAGCCGTCATGGTGCCGTTCTACCGGGTTGTACCGTTACCAATCGAGGTCGACCGCCTGACAGGTGAGTCCCAGGTGATCGACGTACTTGATGCACGTCATGTGCACACGAAGGAAATTCAGGACAAGCACTGGGTCGAGGCGTACGTGCGTGCCCGTGAGCGCTACAGCTGGGGCCTTCTGCAGATGGATTACGACAGCGTGCTGGCCATGAGCGATGACGTGGTCGCGCGCGACTACCGCGGCGTCTATGGCGGACCGGATGCGCTGGACCGGCAACTCGGCCCGAATACTGAACGGCGCGTGCGGATTCTCTCGATCACGCTGCCGCCCGATGAACCGGGGCACGCGGTCGTGCATATCGAGCGCACGACGTTCAAGAATGGTCAGGCGAATGCCGAGCCCACCCAGCGTTTCGTTATTTCGCTCGCCTACACCTATCGGCCGCCGGTCTTTACCCGCGAAAGCATTGCAGTCGCGAATCCGTTCGGCTTCAAGGTGACGGCCTACAGCCGCGATCCCGAATATACGCCGCCGGAGCCGACGCTGGCGCCGTCCCCGGCATCGGGAGGCGCGCCATGAAAGGACTGCCTTTTCCTGGTTTCTGGCTTGTGGCGCTGATAGTGGTGAGCCTGCCTGCCCGTGCCTATGACCTGCCGGGCTCGTCCGACGACTCGCGGGTGCGGCAGATCGCGTACGCGGCCGACGCCGTCGTACGCATCCAGGCGCAGCGCGGCTTTGCCACCCATATTGCGCTCAACCCGCATGAGCAGATCCAGGTCGTCGCGCCCGGCGATCGCGACGGTTGGCAGGTCGTGGCGAACAAGGGCGACCACGACGTGTACCTGAAGCCGCAGCTTGCTGCGCATAACTCGAATCTCGAGATTCGCACGGACAAACGCAGCTACAGCTTCGATCTGGTGGTGTTGCCCCTGAAATCGAAATTCGGCAATGGCGACGAGATGTATCGCGTGACCTTCGTCTACCCGGACGAGGTGAAGGTCCAGACGCACGCGGAAGCCGATGCGGCTTTGGTCGCCCAGCGCCTTGTCGAGCCGTCCGAGGTGCGGAACACCCGGTATTCGATGCAGGTGATGCCACATTCGGACGATATCGCGCCGACGGCAGCGTGGGACGACGGTCGGTTTACCCGGATATGCATCCCGAGCAACCGGCGCATCCCGGCGGTCTTCCGGGTCGCGGATGACGGCACGGAAAGCGTGGTCGACAAGCACATGGAAGGCGACGCGATCGTGATTCACGAGTTGGCGAAACGCTTCGTGTTGCGGCTCGGCGACGAGGTCGTCGGGATCTGGAACGACGCGTACGACATGGATGGTGTGCCACCCCGTGACGGCACAACGGTCAGCGGCGTCAAGCGTGTTCTGCGGAGTCGGGATGATGAATGACGATACTCGCAACACGATCGAACCAGATGAGCCCGTCGATAGTGCTTCCACCGGGTATGGCCGGGAATCTGGTGGCGATGCCGGGATCTCGGCTGATCGCGGCATGCCAGCGCTCGGGCTGTACCGAGGCACGCGCCCGCGCGCGTGGTGGCTGACGCCGCTTGTCATCCTCCTCGTAGCTTGTGTTGGCGCGGTCTGGACTATCCACACGTTCCTTGCCCGTCACGACGCGGAAGCGAAAGCACGTCGTGATGCCGTGGCGGAGAGGTCGACTCAGGGGCGCGTGTTCAAGGAAGCGCCTGCGGCCGCGAGCGCGGCGTCCGTGCCATCCGTGGCAAGCGCGCCTGCCACGGCCTCAGCGCCGGTCGGCGCCCGTCCACCTGTCGCGGTTCAGCATCAGGCGCCTGCTCGCAGCTATTACGATGCGCCGCTTTTCGCAGCGGGCAGCATATCTGGCGTGGTTGGTCAGGGCGGAGGTGTGACGGGCATGCCCGCAGCGGAGGGTATGCCTGGCGGCGTCGCAGAAGGAGCCTCGTCAGTGGCGGCGACCGCGTTTGTCCGGCCGACTGCCACATCCGCTCAGGGCGGGACCGGCACACTTGTCCAGGCATTGACCCCGGCCGCCACGCCGCGGGCGCGTGCAGGCATGCTCGGCAACCGCAGCCTGATTCTTGTGCAGGGGGCCAAGATCGACTGCGCGGGCGACACCGCGTTCGATTCGACTGAGGCAGGGTTATCGACCTGCACGGTGACGAAGAACGTCTATTCGGACGACGGGCGGGTGGTGCTGATCGAGCGCGGCTCGCAGATCAACAGCCAATACCGCTCGAATCTGTCAGCGGGACAGAAGCGCACCTTCATTCTCTCGGCCCGCGTCGAGACGCCCCACGGCGTGACCGTCGAAATCGATTCACCGGTGGCAGATGCGCTTGGCCGTATGGGGATCGATGGCTACGTGGACAACCACTGGCGCGCGCGTATCGGCGCGGCACTGCTGCTCGGTCTGACCCAGGACGCGATTGGCTATCTGTCCACGCGCGGTGGCAACAGCAACGGCTCCGTTGTCTACGAGAATACGCAGCAGAAGGGCAACGACATGGCCACGCGGGTGCTCGACAGCACGATCAACATCCCGCCGACGCTGACGCAGAACCAGGGAGCTGAATTCACGATCGTCGTTGCGCGCGACCTGGATTTCGGTTCGGTGTATGCGTTGCAGCCGGGGCGTCAACCGTGATCGCCCAAGCCGACATGCCGGCACGGCCCGGCGAGACGGTGCTCGAGCGGCTTCCCGACGACGCGTCGGTACGCGAGCTAATGCGGCCGTTCGCGGCGCTACTCGAGGATCACGACGTTACGGAACTGGTCATCAACCGACCGCAGCGCGTGCTTACCGAGACACACGTCGGCTGGCACGGCCACGACCACGTCGATCTCGATTACGAGCGCCTGATGTCGTTCGCGGTGGCCGTCGCCACGCTCACGAATCAGGAGGTGTCGGCGCAACATCCGATCCTCTCGGCATTGCTGCCCGGTGATGCGCGTATCCAGATCGTGGTACCACCCGTTGTGCCGCCGCGCACGGTCTCAATCACGATCCGCCGTCCGTCCGCACGCGAAAAGACCCTCGACGCGTATCGCGACGAAGGGCTGTTCGACGACACGGTATGGCGTCGCCCGGATGGGCTTGATGCGGTGCTGCCAGTCCTGCGGCCGACGGAACGAAAGCTGGTCCAGTTCCTTGAGGCGCGGGACTGGGGCGCGTTCTTCGAACTGGCGTTGACCGGACGTCTAAACATCGCAATCGTCGGCAATACCGGCTCCGGCAAGACCAGTTTCATGAAGACCCTCTGCCGGTCGATTCCGTCGACTGAGCGGATCGTGACGATTGAGGATGTGCGGGAGCTCTTCATCCGGCACATTGAGAACTGCGTCCATCTGCGTTACAGCAAGGGCGGTCACGGTCAGGCGCGCGTGACTCCGGCGGACCTGATCGCGAGCACGATGCGTATGCGGCCCGACCGGGTGCTATTGGCCGAATTGCGTGGCGCCGAGGCCTATGACTTCCTGAAACTGCTGACGACCGGACACGCGGGCTCGATTACCAGCTATCACGCGTCGAGTGCGACGGTCGCGATCGAACGCTTTGCGCTGATGGCGAAAGAGCATCCTGAGGCTGCCGGATACGACGATGCTGCGCTGAAGCGCCTGTTGTTCCTGACCATCGACGTGGTCGCGCACATGGAGGCGCATGTCCTTCATGACGACGCGGGAAAACAGATTGGCAAGCGCTGGGGCATGACAGAAATCTGGTTCGATCCGGTGCGCAAGATGCGCACGGCGTTTGAGTGAGGCTCGGATGGATATGAACCGTCGATCCTCAACTCGCTCCGACACCGCTGGTCCGGTAGCACATCACGTGCAGACCTCCCTAGCCACGATCGCAGTCCTAGCGGCTGTCACGGGTGCGCTGCTGGCCTCGCTGTGGGTTGCGTCATTTTTCCTGTACGCGAGCCTGCGGCTGAACCCATTCCATGCGGGACTGTGGGGCTGGCTCGATGCGCTGCTGGCCTGGCATGACGGCTCGATGCCGAACGGGGGCCGACGTCTGGTCGGCTCGGCCCTGCTAGGCGTGCTTGTCGCCGTGGGTGGCCCGGCGATGGGGCTGTATTCGTTTTGCGAGCGTACCGGGCGGCGGCGCCTCTACGGCAATGCCCGGTTTGCCAGCGAAGCGGAAATCCGCGCGGCGGGGTTGCTATGAATGCGCGCGTCCCCTTCGAAGCAGAGGCGCCAGCTATCGTCGTCGGGATATGGCGAGGGCGTTATCTGCGCTTTACCGGGCAGCAGTTCGTGTTGCTCGCAGCGCCGGCCAGATCAGGCAAGGGCGTCGGCATTGTGATCCCGAACCTGTTGAGTTATCCCGATTCGGTCGTGGTGCTCGACATCAAGCGCGAGAATTATGCGGTCACGGCCGGGTTCCGGCGCGCATGCGGGCACGAGGTGTATCTGTTCGATCCGTTCGCCGAGGATGGTCGTACGCATCGGTACAACCCGCTGTCGGCCATCTCGGACGGGTTGTTCCGCGTCGGGGACATTCTCGCGATCGGCTATGCCCTATATCCGCCGGGCGGGCACGACGATTTCTGGAAGGATCAGGCGCGCAACCTGTTTCTCGGCATCGTGCTGCTGCTGTGCGAGTGGCGCGACGCTCGTCGGGCGGGCAAGGGCGAGTCCGTTCCCGATTATCCGGTCACGATGGGCGAAGTGCTGCGGCAGTCGTCCGGTAACGGCATGCCTATCAAGGCATATCTGCAGCGTGCGCTCGTCCAGCACCGGAATTTGCTGACCGGGCCATGCGTCGATGCGCTGAACCGCTTCCTGTCGAACGACGACAAGGTACTCGCGAGCATTCTCGCGACATTCCACGCGCCGCTCACTATCTGGGCCAACCCGATCGTCGATGCGGCGACGAGCGGCAACGACTTCGATCTGCGCGACGTGCGTCGGCGCCGCATGTCGATTTATATCGGCATTACGCCGGATCACCTGTCCGAGGCGGCGCTGCTCGTGAATCTGGTGTTTTCGCAACTCGTGAATCTCAACACGAAGCAGTTGCCTGAGGCCGATCCGACGCTGCGGTTCCAGTGCTTGCTACTGCTCGACGAGATGACCTCGATCGGCAAGATCCACATCATCGCGCGCGCAGTTGCCTACATGGCAGGTTACAACCTGCGCCTGTTGTCCATCGTGCAGTCGGTGGCGCAGCTCGAATCCGTCTACGGCCGGGCCGACGCGCGCACCTTCCTGACGAACCACGCGATGCAGATCCTTTACGCGCCACGCGAGCAGAAGGATGCGAACGACTACTCCGAAATGCTCGGCACTTTCACGGACCAGTCCCGTAGCGTGAGCCGTTCGAACGCGATTTTCGGTGGCCGTGGCGGCTCGAGCGAGAGTGTTTCCGAGCAGCGCCGGCCCTTGTTGTTGCCGCAGGAGTTGAAGGAACTGGGCCGCGATAAGGAAATCATCGTGCTGGAGAGCACGAAGCCTATTCTGGCCGACCGAATCTGCTATTGGCGCGATCCGGTATTTGCTTCGCGGGTATCGGCTGTGCCATCGATACCGAGGATGAATCTCGCGCGCTTCAGTGCCCAAATTGAACGACGTCTGCGTGAGGTGCAGCCCGACGAGCTCGACTCGGACGGCATCGGCCTCAGTCACCAGTCGGCCGAGTATCTGGAGGTGCTACAAGCCTGGGATCCACGTGATCTGCCGGCGAGCCTGGCAGACCTGAGCGAAGACGAGGTGTCGGCCTATGTGGATCGGCACTTCATGTTGCTGGGTGTCCCGGCCGCGCGGGTCGCGCATGCGAAGCGCCGTTTGTCGGTGGCGGATCTCGACGTGGCTGAGCTGACGCCGCTGAAGCGTGAACGCGCGAAACGGCAATCTGCTTCGCGGCCACCGTCGAATGTCGTGCCGACTCATGGAGGCCGGCAATGAGCGCCCCGTACGTCGATGAAACCGCACGGGCGCGTGCCGCGCTTGCCGTGATTCCCGCAGACGACTACGGCACGTGGGTGGACATGGCGTTCGCGCTCAAGAACGGCTTCGGTGATGCCGGTTTCGCGCTGTGGGACGAATGGAGCCGCACGGCCGGGAACTACAACGAACGTGCGGCCCAAACCACCTGGCGATCCGTGAAGGAGTCGGGCGGCAAGACGCTCGCTTCGCTGTTCTGGCTGGCGCGGCAGCACGGTTTCGATCTGAAGCGATCGCACTATCCCGACCAGATGACGGCCGCGCTGGCTCCGAGTTCCGACGTGCTGGAACGTCGGGCGCGAGAGGAAGCGCGCCAGCAGGCCCGGCATGCCGCCGTGGCCCGTGAGGCGCAGGCTATCTGGGATTGGGCGCGGCCCGTTGGCCCGGCCCACCCCTATCTCGTGCGCAAGCGTCTTGATCCGGTTTCGGCACTCCGTGAACTGGAGGCAACTGAACTGCACACGCTGCTCGGCTACGTGCCAGCCAGCGAAGAGCAGCCGCTTTCGGGGCGTGTACTGGTGGTGCCGGTATGGATAGGCGGCGCGATATCGACGCTGGAACTGATCGACGAACTCGGCCACAAGTCATCGCTGGCGGGCGGTGTGAAGAAAGGCGGGTACTGGATGTCCGGTCCTGCACCGGGAGCCGACGTGCCGGCGACACCCATCCTGATTGGTGAAGGCATGGCGACAACGCTGGCCCCGCATCGCGCAACAGGCTGGTTGGCACTGGCAGCGCTGTCGAGCGGGAATTTGCCGCTTGTTGCCGAAGCTATGCGCGATCGGTTTCCAGAGGCGGACATCGTTGTACTGGGTGATCTGGGGCCGGGCGAGGAGAAGGCTCGTCAAGCCGCGGAGGTATCGAGCGCGCGCTTGGCCTGGCCGCTATTCGCTGTCGATGCGCGCATCGGTGACAAGGTCCCGAACGATTTCAGTGACATGGCGGTGCTGTCGGGCTTTGCGCGCGTCGGCGAGTGGCTGCGGGAAATCGTGTTTCGTGAGATCGGGCCGGTGGCTGTGGGCATTGAGCCGTCGGCGGATGCTGAACCCGGCCGGACGCCGGACGAACCGATGGAGGACGTCATGGGCAGTGTGAAAGAAAAGCTTTTGAACGCCGAAGAAGACGCGCCGCGCCGTCGCACGTCGAAGCGTAGCGCACCGAAGCCGGCCGCGCCGGAATCCTCGGTGCAGACACCGGCATCGGCGGACGCTCAGCAGCCGGCCAGCGAACCGTCGGCGACCGTTCCGGCTGACGCTGCCCCGGCGACTGATGCGCGGCGATTTGCGTCGACCCGGCCGCCGGTGGGCGAGCCACTGTTCACGGTAGCCGACGTACCCAACGAAGTTCGAGCGCTGGCTGAGCACCGTTTCGGCACGCCGTTGCGCATGGGCACCCCGCGGGAGAACGGCGGGCCGTACCGTGGTGAGGTGTTCAACACCGAGCACTACCTGATCCAGGAGGTGGCGACGCGCAGTGTCGTTTTCCATCCGAAGGCGCAGATGGAGTTTGTCTCCGAACGGCTGCGGTGGATGGACGAGAACGCTCGGCTGAACGGATCGGAGCTACAGGTGGGCTACGACGCTGACCGGCCGAAGGTCTATCCGTGGGATCGCCAGCGCGACTTGCTCGAACGCGCAGTCGGATCGCTCAAGAAATCTGCGCAGGAGCTGAATTTCAGCCCGAACGTGGAAGTGATGCTCGACCGATTGCACGAGCGGTCATGGGCGCGGGTGCGTGAGGCCCGCGCGGCGGCGCTGGAACAGTCGAAGGAGCGGGCTGCATCGCAAGATCCGCCAGGGCCGGATCGTTAGACGAGCGCATGTGCCGTCGCATACGGATCTGACCAGAAAGGAGTCCTACCATGTCTGAAACCTTGTCGTCTACCGATCCGGTCATCAACGTGATCGAGCAGGACATTCCTGGGCGCACGCGAGCCGTTGAGCGGCTGGCTAGCAGCGGCAATGCCGATCGCCTGGACACTGCTGCATTGGACGCCGTCTCTGTCCGACGCCGACACGAGTTTGATGCCGCGCGGGCGCGTCTGCGCGATCATGCCATTCGCGATGATGTTGAAGCGGAACGAACGTCCGTGCCCCGTCCGGCGGCCGGCGCGCCATCAAGAAGTGCAGTTCCCACACGTGCGCCGCTGGATCAGGCGCCCGAGCGTGTGCGCAAGCGCTACCTCCGTGCGGGCAACCAGTATTTCCTGAAGGACGCACCGTATCAGCTCGCCTTCGAGGATCTGGGGCCGTACCTTGTCACCGAGCACAACCGGCCGGACGTGGTGGAGTCGATGGTGGATATGGCGTCAGAGAAATCCTGGCGCCGTATTCGCGTGTCGGGTCATGAGGCATTTCGCAGCGAAGTGTGGTTGCAGGGCACGCTGCTCGGTATCGAAGTGAGTGGCTATGAGCCGAAAGCGGCCGATCTGGCGCGTCTGGCGGATGTGCGGCAGGCGCGCCTCAATAATCGGATCGAGGCGGATGCGTCGCTGCCTCCGGCTGGAGCGTCGATGGACCCGCCGGAGCATATCAATCCCGTGCCTATCTCCCTGTTTGCGGCCGAGCCGCATGGTGTGACGGTCGACGCGGCTTCCGTGGCATCGCAAAGTAGCGCAAGTTCGGCACGGCCGCATCAGCCAGAGCGGCAGGCGGCGGCCGGCGACGAGCCCGACGCTCCAAAGAGATACGTCGGTGAACTGCGCGAGCACGGCGGCGCACCGTACCAGCACAATCCCGCCCGTAGCGATTCGTACTACGTGGTGTTTCGCGACGCGACGGGAGCGGACCACGTCGTCTGGGGTGTGGATCTCGAACGTGCGGTTCGGGAGTCTGGGGCCGAACCTGGGCAACATGTCATGCTGGAAAACCTCGGGCGGCGGTTTGTTACCGTCAAGGTGCCGATTCTGGACGATCGCGGTATGGTGGTGGCCGAGGAGGAGAGGGACGTTTACCGGAACACCTGGCAGGTCGAGGTGGAAATGCGGGAGCGCACAGCGGCCGAATCTCCGGCGCCGAACCGACGCGTATCCGAAAGCGGGGCGGTTCGTGCAGACGGGGCAGCGCACGAGGATCGGCAGGCATCCCGGCGTACCACCGTATCCGATGAGGACAAGGTGCTGCATCTGGCCGTGCTGGTCGGTGCCATGCGGGAGCAGGGATTCAGCGCGCGTTCGATTGCGCGTGTGCAACAGCGTGCGGAAGCGATGCTGGAGGTGTTTGGCCGCGAGGGTATCCCCGTGCCGCGGCCGAAGGTCTTTGATCCGGAAGCACCGTCGGAACGGGATCGCCGGGCACGACCGGCGACTGCGCGTGCACCAGTGCGTGAGATCGAGCGGACACCCGCCGATCCCTCGCCGGCGCGCTAGGGGGGGCCATGCGTGTGCGCGAGCGCCTGTGTGTTGAACTGGGGGGAATGCGGCCGGATTGGGACCGTTGGTGCGTGCGACGGGGCATGACCGTTGGCGAGGGCGCGCGGCATCTGATTGCCGGTGCGCTGTATACAGAGGCTGGCGGTAGCCATGCGGGAGCCGAGGGGGAAGTCCGATGGAGCGGTGTCGGAGATCCGCGCGCACGGATCGAGATCAGGTTGACGCTCGCTGAACTGGATGTGGTTGGGCTGCGTGCGCGCGCGTCCAGCTTGACGCCCAACCGCTGGATCGTGGCACTGATCCGCGCCAATTTAATGCGAGAACCGCAGCTCGGGATGCAGGAAATTCGGTTGCTGGCGGAGTCGAATCAACAGCTCGCGACGATCAGCCGATGGTTGGGGCAGTTGGTGCGAGACAGAGGCGCGGCATGTATCGAATCGCATGAGAGCGGGGAGGTTCGCGTCATTCGAGAGCAGATCGACGCGCATTTGCACACTGTTGCGGCCGTGATTCGAGCAAATCTGGATCGATGGAGTCGGTGACATGGCGTACCCGAAAATCTACATCGATGCGATGCTCCTGAACTGGGGCGACCGGTTGTTCCAGGAGCCGTTCAGACATACGCGCGCTCAGCGACTCTCGCGGGCGGGCTTGAGTGATGACGCCGCGCGAATGCGCGAGCAACTGGCCCGAACGCTCAGGCGCACTCCCGAAGTGATGGTCAAGATCACCAACAAGGCATCGAGCGCCCAGGGCGTCGATGCGGTGCGTCGGCATCTGCGCTATATCTCCCGTAATGGGCAGGTCGAACTGGAGGATCAGAACGGCGATCGGATTACTGGCGCCGATGCTGTCCGCGATCTTGTGCGAACCTGGCACCTTGGAGGTTGGGGGATACCGCAGACAAGCCATCGCCGCGAGGTATTCAACATCCTGCTTTCGATGCCACCGGGGACGAACCGTCAGGCAGTGTGCGATGCAGCGCGCGACTTTGCGGCGGTTGAGTTCGGGGACGGGCGCGCGTATGTGTTTGCAGCACATGACGATGAAGCTCATCCCCACGTTCATCTGAGCGTCCAGGTGCGCGGACCCGATGGAAGGCGGCTCAACCCACGCCGACAGGATCTACGGCGCTGGCGTGAGCGCTTCGCGGAGCAGCTTCGCGAGCATGGAGTCGAAGCGAATGCGACGCCCCGGCGCACGCGTGGCGTGACGCAGCGTTACCCGAAACAGGGGGGCGCGCACATGCTAGCCCGTGGCGAAGTGCCAACTTACTGGCGACCTGTCGTGACCGCTGAGCAGAAAGAGGCCGGCCGGAAGGCTCATGGTGGGGTGTTTGAGGCGTGGCGAGAGCTTGCGCAGGTCATGGCGTCGTCGTCCTGGAGGGTAGATCGCGCAATGGCCGTCAGCATGGTGGATTTCGTGCGGGCCATGCCGGTGCGGCACGATCCGCAGGTTGCCGAGCCTCGACCAACAAGAGAGCCACTGCGTGAGGAGCGCGTGACGCCGGGGCCCGACACGCGACGCGATGCTATTTGGCCGGATATCGAGCCTTGAAGGAGGATGGTGATGCCCTTCGTACCTTGGATCGGTGGCAAGCGACGCCTTGCCGACATTCGCATTCCTGCTAGGTCGAGGTGCTTGCCGGTGCTGCGGCGCTGCTTTTGTACAGAGTATCGGATCATCTATCTCCGATTTGTACGCACCGAATGGTGCGAACTTAGGCGCATTGTCGCGCGTCCATTTACCGATCTATAAGCCATGCCGGCGCGCCCTTGTAGGTTGCGAAGAGCAGGAAGAACAGCGCGATCATGAGAAGCGGGATGCCGTAAAGGGCCACGGGAAAAAACAGCGTGAGCTGGAGGGCGGATCCGCCGATGCCGTGCAGCAGATCGGTATCGCGTACGTTCTCGAAGATAAGCAATGCAGTCAAGGCCAGGCCCATTGCAAGGAGGATCAATCCGCCGATTAGCGGAATATGGCGCAACGGGGCGGTGGTCTGGAAAAAGTTCCCCCACCAGAGGAAATTGATAGCGATTGCAGCGAGCCAGAATCCGCGCGTCGTAAAGAAGCTGCAGCCGAACCGGCGTTGGCAGCGACGACTAAACAATTGGATTCCCTTCGCAGCGACGGCCAGGATGCCGATGACGAGGGCAAGTTTCATGAAGTCCATTCGACGCTCTCCAGAGACTGGCTACAAACCATGCTATATCGAGTTTGTTGGAATATGATTTCCAATCCTGATTAAAATATATGCGATGGCGCGACAAATTCAAAAAAATAATGAATGTATTTGAAAATTGCACGGATTGCATAATTTGTACCAGGGGTGATATTTACCATTGGCACAAATTTTGCTGAATGAAAGCGATGTTGGTGCATAGTCCGCTAATGCTCAATAGCTTTGCCATATCCCCTTGCAGGGCGTCATCGAACAGAGTCAGGAATATCTGATTCCATTTACTCCGAGGCTCCAGGAAATGAGATATCACACGCTGATCGACGTGCGACGGTTTCGCATGGGTTTGGGGCACAGGAAGAATCGGGATATCGATTCTGGCAACAATGCTGGAGTTGACGGAAAGATGGTCAGCATGATCTTCCCGCGGCAGGAACAGCATGGTTGCAATCAGTTCTACATCTTCACCCAATTTCCCGTCGTCCGCATGGCGGGCTTGTGCAGTAGCGACGCCATAGGCCATGACAAGTTCCTGGCTACGTTGATATATCCACTGTTCCGCCTGCGCTATTTGTCCGTTGAGCGTTAGCAGGCAGTGCTGCTCCCGTTCACTGAGCGCAGTCCAATTGTGAGACTCCGGGACATCAATGGGCATGCTTTCCGTCCTATGCATGTTGAGCGTTCAACTGACACCAGGGCGCAGCGTCTGCTGCCGTTGTGCCGCGAGCACGGTTGAGTTGTCTCAGGGCGGATGTGTCGGACGGTCTTCCGGGCTCACGATAGCTACGAAAATCGTAGTATCCGAGCGGGCATTTTGCAACGATATTCGTAGCCTCGTGTACAACGAGCTACCAAGGAATGTCTGCGGCGTCTTCTTCCGTTTTCGGGGCGCGACTAAAGGAAGCTCGCCTCTCGGCCGGGTTGTCGCAGAAGCATCTCGGGATTGAGGCGGGTTTGGATCGATTTGTCGCTAGCACTCGCATCAATCGCTACGAGCTTGGTATTCACAAGGTCGATTACGCGTTTGCATTGCGTTTAGCGGAAGTGCTTCGAGTCCCGGTAGCGTTCTTTTATGCTGACGATGAGGAACTGGCTCGTTTGATTCTCATTTTCGGTCAGCTTCCGCAAAGAAGGCGGAGTGATCTCCTGTCGCATGCTGAGACGCTAGCGGCAGAATGATCGGTTTTTGTGGGAGGAATTCGGCCAGCCGTCACTCAACCTTCGCGTGAAACGGGGAGCGAGATTCGTGTTGGGGGCGCTGATAGTGTTCCGACTTCGAGGCTGGCCATGACCTGAGGTCGTTAGTTGGGATTAGCCGATATGAGCCTCAAAGATTTGCGTCCCTATCGATGTTGACTACATGTCAATGATCGCTGTAATGCTGTCAGCCGACGATCGACGTATATGCGCCAGCGCTCGGGTAGTCGGGGACGCGTTTCGAACCTGCATCATCCGGCTATCCTTCGGGGGTTTGCCTGAAGGGGCCGTGAGTAACAAGAGGTTCGAAGCGACATTGAGTCGAGTTCGGCTATGTGCGAACCATTACTCGATAAGGAATCGCTCGCGTTTTTTGCCTTTGATCCAGCCGGGTTCCCGACCGCGACCACTCCACGTTGCTCCCGTCTTGGGATCTCGATATTTCGCGCTAGGGGCGCCCTGACCTGACGAGCTCGCCTTGCGCGAGCTGCGCTGACGTCCAAACACTTGCTCCGGAGTCAGTCCGTACTCGACGACGCGTGCGCGGATCTCTGCAAGCACTGTCTCCAGCTCAGCTTGGCGAGCTTCCTCGGCCTGCTGCAATAGAGCTTCCGCTTGTGCTTTAAGTTCAGAGTACGTAGCCATCTATATCATCCTCCCGAAAGTTATCGGCAATATAGCCAATAAATTGGATGGTGGGCAAGATATCTACGCTGAATTGCGCCGAATAGTGGGGCCTCTTACGGGGTGCCATCGGTTGATGGACGGAGATTGTGATGTGCATGGCGCCCAAAGCCGGCGCTTGCCTATCCTGCCATCCTTTGTTTTCTGTGCATTTTTTGTGGCCCAGAGTAAACGCCGTGCGCAGACGTTTCTGCCTTCGAGTAAATGGCCGATCGTGCCGTGGAGAACAGCGTGTGTTTCCCTTGCGATGACGCTGCGACGTGGGGTTGTGTCTGAGTCAACGCATTGCGTAAAACGATGTGTTAAGGGATGCGCAACCAGTGCGTCACGAACTGCGAACCAGTGGCGAACCCAATGTGTGAAGTGTGCGCGCTGCCTTGCGTTGGGTACTCACAAAAATGCGAATGATTTGCTGGGTATATATGCATGATCGATGCGCTTCGCGAGGTGCATGAAAATACAAAACGAGAGAGTGTGCTGGGAGCCAATGCAACGCTCGGAACGAGTGAAAGCATGTGGGCGGTGCGATTCAAGCGGTGCGCTATGGGGCGAGCATCGAACGCGCAGACGAGAGCGAAACACCATGAGCAGTTCCCGGCTGGGCGTGTCCAGTCTGCATGCTTACATGTGACACAACCGAAACCACAATTCGGCGTCAAGGTGATGGTCTCCGGAGTGAACGGCAAGCGCTACGCCGGCGCTCCTAGATGCGTCGGTGAAGCGTGTCGCGTGCGCACCACATACGCAAAAAAGTGCGTTGTTCTCCTACATTCCATTCGCTGCCGGTGTGTTCCTGAGAGGGCAAGTAGTGCGTAAAAGCCGTGTTGACGCGTGCTCAGGACGTGCGCACGATGATGTCACAGCGATGCGTAGCCTATGTTCAGGGGGTAACGATGCCTGTTGCGAAGGTCTATACGAAGTCGCAATGGGAGGCGTTTGCCAGCGCGCTCGATGCGCTGCCAGAGAAGCCGGATACAGAACGTGGCGTGACGGTGCGCGATGCGATGAAGGACATGCGCGCGCGCGTGCGGACGGCGCAGGCGAAGGGCTATACGCTGGAACAGATCGCGGAGCAGGCTCGACTGCAGGGTCTTGATATCACGGCCGGGACGATTCGCTACGCACTGCGCTCGACCGGGAAAGGCGGTAGCTCTGGTGGTGTTGCGCGGTCCGCAGCAGGTGCACGCGCGCCTGCTGCTGAGAAGACGTTCACGGCGCAATCGCGCGCGCAGGATGCGACGTCTCAGACAAAGCATGTTCGCAAGGATGGGGGAAAGACGGAAGCCAGACCGCAATCCGGGCCAGTGCAGGGTGCACTCGGATTTGCGATCCGGCCCGACACCGACGATCTGTAGAGGAGTCGCGATGGATACGGCAGTCAATCCCATCTATCTCGTGGGCGGCGGCAAGGGCGGTGTTGGCAAGAGCCTCGTCGCGCTCGCGCTGGTCGATCATCTGCAGCGGCGCGGCGTCAAGCCCGTGCTGGTTGAGAACGACACGTCAAATCCTGACGTGATGAAGGCCGTGCAGGGCGAGATTGATTGCGCCGCGTTCGATCTGGACGAGGCGGACGGATGGATCAATTTCGTGAACTACTGCGACGAGCATCGCGACGCGGTTGTGGTGGTCAGCACGGCAGCCCGCAACCAGGATGGCGTCGCCCGCTACGGCGCGACGCTCGCCAGCACGCTGGGCGAGCTTGGCAGGCGGCTCATCGTGTTCTGGGTGATCAACCGGCAGCGCGACAGTCTGGAGCTGCTGCGTCAGTTCGGTGAAACCTTCCCGGACGCGATGACGCACGTTGTGCGCAATGGCCACTACGGCACACCGGATAGGTTCGTGCTGTATCAGGACTCGAAAATCCGCAAGAGTGTCGAGGCGAAGGGCAGGTCGCTCGACTTTCCGGAACTCGCGGATCGCGTGGCTGACGATCTGCGCAGTCAGCGCCTGTCGGTGGGCAAGGCGGCGGAGTCGTTGCCCATCGGGCAGCGCGCGGAATTGCTGCGCTGGCGGGCGCTCTACGACTCGATGTTCGCCGGGGTGACTGGCAATGCCTGAGCGGCGGGAGCGGCGCGGACGTCCTGTCGACCCGCTCGCCCGGCTCTTTTATGACGTGAGCGGGGAGAAGCCGGACGACGCGAGCCTGCTGCGCATGCGTCGTGTCTCGACCGCGATGAACCTGCGCGACAACGATGCGCTGTGGTCGGTGCTGGCTGTGCTCGAATACTATGCGCGGCTTTACGAGGCGATGCCGGAGCGCATCCGGCAGGCAGGCAAGGGCAATCTGGACGCCATACGGGAGGAGGCACGAGAGGCGACGGATGCACTGATGGCCCAGCACCACGACGCGCTCGCGCGCTGCAAGGCGACTATCGAACTCGCGGAACGTATGGTCGTTGAACACGAGGCGAGGCATCGCGCGACACTCGCGGCAATGAATGAACAGGCGTTGGTTGCACAGGCGAGGCGCGCTGCTGACCGGATCGCGCGCTTAGCGGGAAACCGGGTGGTGGGAGCGGTAGCCGTTGCGACGCGAGAGCATCGCCAGCAGCTCGACGCAGCGGTAGCGCTGTTTGAACGGGAGATGAGTGAGGCGGCGACGCGCGCCGCAAAGGTTGACCAGATGGCGGCGCGACGGATAGCGAAGGCGTGCCGTGTGATGGTGGTTGGAGCGCTGATTGTGATTCTGCTCGCGGCAGCAGCGGGTGGGCTGGCGGGCCGCTACTCCGGAAGTCATGTGGTGCGGACAGACGGTTCGCCGTCTGCCCGCACAGGTCATAGTTCCTTGATGTCGCCTGTCATGAACGCGACGGCATCATGAAGCGTGCTCGAGGCCGGTAGCGGTCGGGAAGGGCCACGGCGGCTGCGTGGCGGCTGCGGCGGGATACACTGGCACATCGCAAGCCGTGTTGTTGATGCCACTGTGATCGCTTCCGGGCTCGGCGGCAGCGTCGTCATCCTCCTGCGCGTCGTCGGGACCGTTGCCGGTGTCAGGGCCGTGTTCGTCCTCCCCGGCGTCCCCGTCGTCGTCGTCGTGGGCTTCCCATGACGGCGTGACCGGGATTTCTGTATCGGTGAGGATTTCCGGGAGCCACGCGACCTTCGCCAGCCGCAGTTCGGCTGCGGCTGCAGCGTCGGTCTTCTTCATCTTCCCGAGGTCGGCTGCAACCTTGGGCGAGACGGCTGCGGACACGACTTCCCCGATGCGCGCCTTACTGACGTGATCGAAATACGTGGCGCGGGTCGGCGTCCAGTACCGGGTCATGTCGAGGTGCAGCGCGCCCGCGAGCGCGCTGATCGCCTGCGGCTTTTCCTCGCCCGCGATGCCGTCGAGCAGGGTGCCGGTGCAGAAGGCGAGCAGGTCGAGCAGTGTTGTTCCGGGATCCTGCTTTGCGAGCCACGGCAACAGGTCGGCGCGTTTCGAGGGCAACTCTGCGGCCCATCGGGCGCGCTGTGCCTCGATGGTGTTCCATGCGGTACTGGTGGGCAGGTCGTCTGCCGCGCGCAGCAGGCTGTCGTGATTGTTGTCGCCGGATAACGCCAGATAGTCAGGCGCGGACGTGTAACCGTAGTGCTCAGGCAGCGCTTGGGGAACGAGATGCTGCAACAGGGCGGCGAGCGCGACGGCGGGCTGCGCGACCATTTCGGCGTGGATGGCGACGGTGCGGTGCGCGGTGAGTCGCTGGCAGAGTTTAGCGCTGTGGACTGGTTTGAGCTTCGGTACAGGGCCACCTGCCGCGTCCGCAGCTTCCGCCTGCGGCGTGCCGGTGACGGTCGCACCCGCCGCATCCAGCGCGGCACTGTTCTCGCGCCGCACGAGACCGCGCTCGATGAGCAGTTTTCCCTGCGGATCGATGATCACGAACACGCCTGCCTCGGCCATCTGCTGTGCATCCCACACCAGGGCGCGGCTTTCGAGTGCGATGATCGTGGCGTTGACCCGCCCGATTTCGGCATCAAGGCGGTCGGCTTCCTCATAGGCATTTTCATCGTCCTCGGACAGCGCTTCCAGCTTCCCGGCCAGGTCGTCCTGCAGTGCGGTGAGGGCATTCATCTCGCGCTGCTCGTCGTCCGTAAAGGGGCGCTGGATGGGGCGCAGCTTGCCGTAGCGGTTAAGCTCCAGCACGTCGCGTTCAACGCGAGTTTCTGTCCAGCCCCAACCCTCGGCGCGCACTTCTTCTGCGGCTACGTCGAGCTTCTGTGCGACGAGACGCTGCAGAAGTTCGGCATCGGCAATGTAGCCCGCATTCCCGTCGTCACTGAAGAGGTCCCGGCGTACATACCCGCCTGCTGCTTCGTAGGTGTCGAGGCCAATAAAGCGCACGAGGCGGCTGCGGCTCGCGTCGATCTCGGCACGCGTGATGGCCTGCCGCAGATAGTTGGGCTGACGCTGCCACTCGTTCGCATCGAACCAGATGTGTTCCTGCGTTTCATGGTTGTCCGCAAGGGCGATTGCGGCAAGCTGATCGAGTGTGATCGCGTCCTCCCGCAGCAGGGCCAGCAGCTTTGGGGATACGCTGGCGAGCTTCATGCGCCGCTTGACCGTGAGCGGCGAGGCGGAAAACAGCGCGGCGATGTAATCGACGCTTCTCCCTTCCTCGGCCAACATCCGGTATGCGCGCAGCACGTCGAACGGATCTAGTCCTTCGCGCTCGGTGTTCTCGATCAGGGAAATGGCGAGGGCTTCGCCTTCACTGACGATCCGCACGGGGACCGGGTAGTCGGCGGCGATGTCTTTCTGTTCGAACAGAAGGTCGAGCGCGGCCTCGCGGCGCTGACCGGCGCACACACCATATTTGCGTTGCCTGCCGCGCGATCCTTTTATCTCGTGGACGACGAGGTTTTGCAGCAGACCCTTGGCCCTGATATTGGCGGCGAGGCCAGGAATGCCCGACAGGGGTCTCGTGCGCGCATTGAGTGGCGAAGGCCGCAGGGTGGAATACGGTACGGTCACGATGGGCTGCTCGTTGCCGAAGTGCGATTCGAGTACGGTAGCCGACTCGGCGGCGTTTACCGTCGTGGTTTCGGATTGGACTTGCATGGCTGACTCCAGAAAGTTGAAAAGAAAGTTCCGGGCCGGGCACTACCGGATTCCATCAGAACTCGACCCGGAGAGGAGTCCTGATGGATGAGGAGAAAAAGCGGTTTTCTTGCGCCTTTCTCAGCTACGCCTTTATCTGGCGCATTGCATCCGCGAGCATCCAGAGGGCGCGGCTGAGCTTCACGTTCTGGTCGATACCGGTGATGGGACGGGTGGACATCGAGCGACCCGTGCGCGAGCGACCATGCAGGCCGCCCTTGGTGAGGTTTTCCTGCACGCGGTTAAAGACCGTCCAGAGGTCGTCGCGGCGATCCTCGAAGCGGCGCGGGGCGAGCAACTGGCTGTCGGTGACCGGGGCCGGTGCCTCTGCGTCGGTCGGGGCGTAGCGCAGCGCAAGTGCGGAGCGGGCAAATGCATGTTGTTCGTCGCGGTCGAGCGTGACGGCACGCATGCCTTCCTTTTGCTCGCGGATCAGGTCGAAGCAGTCGAGTACGTCAAATGCACCGTTGATCACGTTCTGGACAATACTGCCCTTGTGCGGGACGCGGATATCGGCGACGTTGTCGCCCGCCACCATGCCATTCTGGCAGACGAAGCGCAGCATGCCCGCGAGCATCTGGTAACTGCTGGTGCCGTCGTGCGAGTTCAGCAGCACGATTTCGTCGGCTTCCTCGCCGGTAATCTGGTCGGCGTGACGAAGCCGAAGCATGTGTTTCGTGTACTCGCGACGGTCGTCGTGTCGCACGCGTGTTTGACACACCATGAAAGGCTGGAAACCCTCGTTGCGCAGTCCGCGCAGCACGTCGATGGTGGGAATGTAGGTGTAGCGTTCGGAGCGGCTCTCGTGCTTGCCGTGCGCGAAGATGGACGGGGCAACGCGGCGAATCTGATCGTCCGACAGGGGCGAATCAGCGCGCAGCATCGGGGAGCCGTAATGGAAAGAAGAAGCGAGTTGCATGGCAATCTCCAGAGTCAAGGTTGAGGACTTGAACCGGGCGAGGGGATGTGACTTGCCGTTGCGGCTGAACACCTCCCGGTGGAACTCGGGGTTGGCCTTGCTGCCGCCAGGTTTCCGGATTTCCGCCCGTGCGACTTGAGGAGCCGATAGCGGGCGGGCGTCAAGGAGAAAGGCGAGGGAGGGGTGCGGGCAACACGGTCCCTCGCCCCTTGACGCCCGCCCGCTATCGGCTACGGTCGCGGGTCAAGGGCGGGAATCTGGGAGCCGGATGCATGCCGTGCCTCGGGTTGACCGGGCAGGGACATAACTGGAAGGCTGGAAGATGAGCGGGGTTGACTGCTGCGCCAGGGATTGATGTCCGACAGGGACGAGACGCGGTACGCGGCTCGGCGCGCAGCGCGAAAGCCCGGTCCCGACCGGTGGGCGCCGGGAGGTGCCGGACGTTGGCACGCGTGGCATGGCTTGCGCAAATACCAGTTGCGATCGACTGCCTGCGGGCGAGGCTGTAGATTTGAAACGGAGCAGCGGTCAACGCCCGATTACCGTGTCTGTCGCGCTGTGCGGTGCTGGTATCTGGCCGGATGCGTGTGTGGCGAAATCTCGACGTGCCCGCCAGTGGAGGCGACTGGTCCGCGAGGTAGTCTTCGCTCGTGATGACGGCGTTCGCCAACTCGCCAAGGCGTTCACCTCATATGGCCGGACTCAAGGGCTGGGCTTTGCGGGAATGGGCGACGTGGTCGCAAAGCGCGTGACACAGGTCAGCCCTGAAAGCATGGCTGGTTTAATGAACCTGGATGCGTTTTGGTCGCGCGTCGAAAGCGTTGCAGCCACCGGCGCGGACCCAGAAATTCAGGAATTCATGGAAGCTTGGCGACGTGCCGACCAGGGCAGGGGCGGCTAGTGTTCCGTTCCGTTGTTACCTAATCTATGTTCGCGTAGCATGTTGACGTCAGCGGAACGGGAGACATCAGCATGTCGATGGGACGACCTAAGGCGGAACTGGTGCAGAGCGAAGCGGGGGCGAAGTCGCCGTCCCTTCGCGCGCCTGAGCAGAAATCGTCCGCTCACTGCGCCGGTTTCCATTGTCGGTGATCCATGGTCACGGTTCGTTTTCCGTGCCATGTGGCGACGTTTCGCCTGATGTACGCTCGGCTTCCGATCTCACGATGAAGCTGCACCGTTCGAACAGCTCGTCGAAAGTCAGAATGTCAATAGAAGATATGCTGTTCCGGTAAAGCTCGAATGACCGAAGCTGATCTTTGTTCACGCCCTGCTCGGTGATAAATTCACCGAGAGAGCCGACAACGATGAAGGCCCGCGGTTTGAAATTGAATACCTCTTCGCCCGTGGGAGCACCGTGCGCATCCGTCGGTCGGAGATATTCGCTCAGGCTCCTCATTGCGGAGGCGACGGTGGTTTGCACTTGCGCAACCGCGCCGGATAGTTCTTTCGATGGAGCCCAACACCCGGGGCGGTACGGCGCGGAATCGAGCAGCTTGGTCGTGTGGGTCTTGATCTCCACGAAACAGAGCGAACTGACGATGCCCCTCGTCTTCATCAGGCCGTCGGCCCGCTTTCCGCGGTTGATCAAGTCATGCCCTTCGACGACTTGCTCCAGCTTTCTATTGTCGAACCCTGTGACGAAGAAGTAGCTAAGGCCATACCCGAATATCCATCGATTCCGTTCAAAGAACGCTTGCCATAAAGCTTCGTTTCCCTTCACACCTTTAGCCGCCTTCACTTGGTCGAAGTAGGTCGGCTCGCTTAGTAACCTCGCAAATGTGGTGACTTGCCGCTTGCGATAACCGAGAGCGACAACATCCTCCTTCGTAATCTCCTGGCGGATGATCTCTGAGAAGACATCTTGGTTATCGTGAACCAAGCTGACAGCTTGTTCTTTCGATAAGATGAGTCGTCTAAGTTCAGTGTCGGTGATGTTGATTTTGTCTTGGGACGGAAACTCGACGGACGCGATGTTCTCAAAGAAAGCGAGCAGTTTCGGAATCTCTTCTCCGATAAACGAAAAATGGGTTTTATGTGGTGCGCCTGTCTGGCCATTGAAAGCCTGAATTGTCACGACACGCAAGTCTCTTGTAGATTCGAGAAACTTGGCGATGATCTCGGTGCGCCCTTTTTCTGTGCGTCGCAGTACGACTTCCTTCTTCACTGTCGCATAGTGAAGCCCGTCTGAATCAATCACCTTTGAGGCGATCCGGACCGCCTCATGTGCGTCAACATAAATCCGCGGACTGATATAGGTCTTGCTCGACAACTTGTTGCGATGAATCTGCTCTTCGTCGTCCATTGTGCCCCCCCGGGCTTCGTTTAGCAATTCGGATCTGCACAACTCATAACGGAAAAGCAGCCAGAAAGCGTCCGCAGCAGTGGGCCGTGCTCAACACTATTGTACTTACGGCCGACTTTTTCCGGAGAAACGCAATCAGGTACGCCTACGAGTGACGGCGAAGCAGACCGAAGGTTGATGTTGCGGAGACAGGTGAGCGGCCGCTTGCCGGGGGTATCTTGGGTCGTCGGTCACAGTGCATGTGCTGACGCGGAAGCGACCGATATTGCCTCGACACCGGTCTTACGTTGCTCGGCTAGCGCGGCATTGCGGTTGTGACGGGATCGAGGACTGGCGGTATCAGCGACGGTACCGCGCTCACAAATCGTCTTAAGACACCTGCGTCCGCGATTTTTGAAACAAGGCGTGCGTGGATTCTCCGGTGCGGTCCAGCGGAAGCTGTTAAGTGCGGGACATGTTTTTCGGTATCGCGGCGGTATCGACACCGTGCCCCCGGGGGAAACGCCGCCCCCAAAAGGCTCCAGCCACTGGATTGACAATCGAGTGGGCATGCTCTCCCGCCACGAGGAATTCCGTCCGAGCTGAACTGCGGACTAGTACAGCTGCTGGCAACCTCGCAAAGGTTATTCGGTTTCCCGAAAGACGATCATGACAGCCTTGCACCTCTGCTGATTCGCTCCGCAAGGACGCGATCGGACGTACTCGGAAGCTCGAGCATCTGTAGATTGAACGGCGAGAATATGTGACGATATGTTGGACTGTGTCGGGGAGCGGTGGCTATCGGCTGCGCGGCACATGGCCGGTGCTGCTGCGCCCGGGTGGCGGTGAGACGGCACGCAGTATCTCGCGTCCGCTTTTTAGTGTCTTTTTAGTGTTCGCGCCGGGACGCGTGGAATCAAATTTGAGGGGCCGGAGCGGGAAGCCTTGCGGATATTGGCTCACGGCGCAGGCACGATTCAAAGTTAAATGAATTGTGATGTCTGGGGTGTTTCGTGGGGGGCGGTGAAATCCGTCCGTACCCCAACCGGCAAGGGCCTTCTAGCGGGTGCGCCGCCGATGTTTTACCGAGCACCGGTTCGCGCTGCGATTTTTGGTGTCGTTTTAGTGTTCGTCGAGTCGCGTGGCGAATCCGGACTTTGGCTTGCCGATCAAATCGGGCTGGGAAGCAAGCGTTGTTTGACTGCGGTCGCGAATCACACCGAGCGTCTGATGCGCATTGATAGACGGATGAGTTTGCAAGCTGGCGTGACCGACGTGTGGTGCGCGTGTGGACGCGGAAGTTTGACAGTTTTTACGTAGAAACTTCAGGGGCGAGTCAGGACGCGCGCGGTTGTGCGGTGAAAGAGGAGCACGATGCGCTCCGCCGAAATGGTCCATGTCGAGGTAGGATCCGGCGGAATGAAGGGGAGCATAGTAAGGGCCATGTTGCCCTTCATTTCGGGACATCCTGCGAAGCCCCTGCGCGCGTCCCGCTCACGCAACTAATGTTGTGCCGCGCCCGAGCACGGCGCTCAGGGTGACCTGATCAAAGTGCTACGCGTAGAACCACCCACACCGCAGCCGGGTAGAGGCCGTCGGCGCGAACACGTGCTCGGCACGTTTCGCGCCGACGAACCAGTACCACCTGGGTTGCTCGACGCGTTGACGCGAGAGGAGCGCAAGGCGCTCTTGCGCTGGCTTGCGGCCTACCGGGAAAGCCAGGCGCGCGCAGATGCGCGCCCGGTGTTGACCGCGGCGCCCGCGCAGCTTGAGTCGCTCGTCAGGGCACTCGAGGTAGCGGCCGACACGTTGTCGGCCGCTGACGCGGATCAAATGTGGGCGCAGCTGCACGCGATCGCGCGAACGCTGAAGCGCACCGGCCATCCGCGGCCTCGCGCGGCGCGCCGGCCGCCGGCGCCGCTGCCCGGACAGCGAGACTTCTTTGATGAATGCGACGATCTCGAGGATCTGGCGGAACAGTGAGCACGTTCTCCGCCACACAAAGATCCCGACTCGAGCAGTCAATGTGCAGATCACGCATTTGCCGAGTTGGGGAAGACGGCTTGCGTGGATCCTCCACGCCTACAGGAAGTTGCCAAAGGCCCATTGAGGGCTAGGCGAGAAATGACGATGCCCACCCGACGAACACCCTCAGTACAACGACACAGGTCTTCCGCGCACGCGAAGCTTGCCAAGACCCTATTGCTTCCGATGCCCCATCAGCAGGCCGAAAAGCTCTCGCTGGAGTATCACGCGGCGTTCGAAGCGTTGCGCATGCACCCGGTTCGGCGCGCGGACTCGCTGTTCTGCTCCAGATGGTCGTGCTCGCTCGCCTTATCGACGAGGCCCGCAAACGCGAACTACGCACTGAGATCCTGGTGGCCAGCGAACGCGGCATCAACGACGCGCTCGAGCGCGGCGGGGACAGCGGAGAATGGTGTCTGGATCCGCAGACGGACGAGCTCGTCGCCGCGCTGATCGCATGGCACGACGATCAGCTGCGCGGGGCTCCGCTCGGCGTGTTCGCCGAGGCGCTCGAGCGGCTTGAACGGAATCGCGACAAGCGCTAGCACCATTGCCCGCCGGCGCACGGTGGTGGCATCGGAAGCTGGCGTGGGCGACCCGACCACCGGCAGGATTTTGCTTGATGACCATCCCCCTGATATATACACAGTGTTCTCGGCGGCATTCGGCCGCCGAACGGGCGGGGACCAGGATGGACAACCCGAATCGAGCGGTCGATGGTCGTAATCGTGAAGCTTCCGTGCAGTTGGTGCCCGACCTCGCGGGCGGGCACGCACGCCTGGCACATACACCCGGGAGTCGAGCATGAGCACCGCGCCGATGCTCGAGCAGCGCGAGACGATGGTCGCGTTGGGGTGCACGGTGGTCAGCGACTACGGTTATTCGCACCGCAGCGGCTGGACGATCGGTGTCTGTCGGGTGCGCGATAAGTGGACTGTCGAGCTGTGGGATGGAGCGTCTCTCCATGGCGTCGTCGACTCGCCGGTTGCGGCCGTCAGGCTCCATCGGGAGTTGGTGACGGAATCCGACCCACGCAGCCTTCCTGATCTCGAAGGACAGGACGAGCTGTCGAACTGACCAGGTCAAGCGATCGGTGCGGCCGGGCCGCCGGCGTAAATTTTCCGGCGTAGACGCGATCGCGGGTAGCGCCACCCCGGCCACGCTGCCGTCAGGTGCCGGCAATCGGTCCACGGGCGAGAAATAGAGCGCGTTCGCCTAAAGTTGCCAAGCGGCCGGAACCATGCTCTCTGGATCCGGCTCGCGCAAAACGTTATTTCCCATAACGCAATTCGACGCCACCCCCATATTCATATATTCAATTGGTCGATCCAATCCGTCCATTAGATATATGCGCGGCAATAATCGGCCCGCCATAATGGGCCGACATCGAAATTTCTCGTCAAATATTACGGCAACTGTAAGCTTCGCGTATGCGTGACGCCCGTCTGGTGGGCGTAACAAAGCTTGACGATCTGATTCGCGCAGTCCGTCTAGAATGACTTTGCTAAATCGGCATATGGTCTAATAGCCGAATTCCGAATGTTTTGGGAAGCGCTGGGAAACTTCCGATTGACGCCATGAGGACGCTGGGTCCCGAGCACCCGGTTTATGTCCTGACGACGCCGGCACCGAAGGATGTCTTGTCCGTGTTGGGCGATCGGTCGGATTTCGGTCCAGCGGTTCGCTGTTTCCTGTCGCCATTCGACGCGCTATTGGAGATGGTGTTCCTGCTGCGACACGATGCAAAGGCAGTCGAAGGCGTCTTGCTGTCGAGTCACCTGCCGCGGCGCGTCCTCTATTCAGGCAGTTTCGACAGCGGCCGCTCACCGTGCATCTCGCGTGGCTTGCCCACGGGAACCGGCTCGTCGTGCATCACGATGGCCATCTCTTCAGGGTTGCTCGAGACCAGGCTGCACGATGGCGTCAGCACCAAACGGTGGTAGCTATTGAAGCAGCGACGATGGCTGGCGTCGCCGGCCGTTGAAGAGGCGTCGCTCCGGCGGGCG
Organism: Burkholderia arboris; assembly: GCF_038723655.1. Lineage (NCBI taxonomy): Bacteria > Pseudomonadati > Pseudomonadota > Betaproteobacteria > Burkholderiales > Burkholderiaceae > Burkholderia > Burkholderia arboris. The sequence goes on along the minus strand of NZ_CP109823.1, from coordinate 753,756 downwards.
GTCGCGGCGCTCGACGTTGTCGATGTGATCGCGGTACCTCCCGGCGATGCCGGGCAGTTGGCGTTGTACAACCCGGAAACCGGGTGCGGGCACTTCGTGCCGCGAGACGGGACCGTCTGACAGAAAATTGACGGTGGGCCACGTTGTGGCTCGCCGGATATGAACATAAAACTGAGAGGGCCGAAGTGAGCATCAGCGACACACTTGGTAGCTTCGCGTCGGGCGCGGTCGACTGGAACCGACGTCCGGTCGCTTTGAATTTCGGGCGGCTGCAAGGGACGCTGGGGCGCTTGCTTGCGCTTCAGCACGCAAACGTTCACGAAGGGCTGATGACCGGCATCCACGGGCATCTCACGTGCGTATCGACGCGACACGACCTACCGCCCAAACTGTTTATCGGCGTGCCGGTCTCATTGCGACTGGTGACCGACCGCGGCCAGCTGCAGACGATCAACGCAATCGTTCAGAACGTGCAAATCGGGCAAAGCGACGGCGAGCTGTGTGTATACCAGCTGACCGTTTGCGATACTTTGTCTCTGATGGACAAACGCACGAACTCGCGCGTCTTCCGCAAGCAGAGTGTCGTCGACGTCCTCACGGTGATGTTCAACGAATGGCGGCAGCGTAGTCCGGCGCTCGCGCGCGCCTTCGAATTCGACCTGTCATTCCTGAATCGCGATCGGTATCCCGCACGAGAATTGACGCGGCAGGTGAACGAGTCGGACGCGGCGTTTGTGCGGCGGTTGTTGCGTCGCGAAGGGATTTCAATCTTCGTCAAGGCAGGGTCCGCCAAGGGCGGCTCTACCTCCGAAGACGATACCCCGGTGCACACCTTGGTCTGCTGCGACAATCCCGATGCGTTGCAGGAAGGGCCGGCGGGAACGGTACGTCTTCACCCGCGCGACGCAGGCACCGAAGAGCGCGATACGGTGACGCTGTTCGCGCTGCACGCGCGCCTGGTGCCGGGCGCAGCGAGTCGACCATCATGGGACTACAAGAAGGCGCGTATCGATGAGTCGATCGTGGCCGGCGACGTCGACCAAGGCGATTCCGGCAACGATCTGGCAAAGCTCCTGACCGACGTCGCGATCGATGTCCCGCATGCGGGCGACTCGTGGAACGATCAGGATCGCCTTACTCGCTCACGCATGCTGGCTCACCAATTCGAAGCGGAACAGTACGACGGCGCGAGCGGGATCCGAGATCTCGCCGTCGGCACGTGGATCACGTTGACGGGTGACCCCGACCTGGACATGCAATCGGCCGACAAGCGCCAGTTCGTCGTCACGTCGATTCGCCACGACGTCTCGAACAACCTGCCGAAGGGGCTGACCGAACGCGTGCAGCAGCTCTTTGCTGCGAGCAAGAACCTCGTATCACCTTTGCCGGCCCAGCTGGCCAGTTCGTCCGCCGAATCGGATACGCGCTACGAAAACACCTTCACGTGCGTGCGCCGCGGCGTCCCGATCACGCCGGCATACGATCCCAGAATTGACCTGCCACCCGTCCATTTGTTGACCGGGGTCATCGTCACGCGCGACGGCGATGAGGTAGTGACCGACGAGCTCGGGCGGGTCTACGTGCGGATTCAAGGTCTGAATCCCGCCGATCATTCCCATGCGCAAGGGGCCGGCACGAACGATAACGCCGGCGACAGCGCGCCGATCCGGGTGGCCTCGAGCCTTGCGGGCACGCAGTTCGGCGCCTCGTTTCTTCCACGCATCGGCATGGAGGTCCTGCTCGGCGCGATCGGGGGCGATCCCGACCGGTTGGTGATCATCGCTGTCCTCGGCAACGGATCGAATCCGCCGGCGGCGTTCACGCACACCGGTTCGCTGCCTGGCAACCGATATGTGTCGGGTATCAAGACGAAGGAAATCAAGGGGCAGCGCTATAACCAGTTGCGGCTCGACGACACGCCAAACGAAATCAGCGCACAGTTGGCGAGCGAGCATGCGCATACTCAGTTGAACCTCGGGGATCTGACGCATCCGCGTGAGAACGGCACGGGACAGGCGCGCGGCGAGGGCGCTGAGCTGCGCACCGACGCGGCCGCCGCTGTGCGGGCCGCTCGAGGCATCCTGCTCACCGCCTATGCCCGTACTCGCGCCAGCGGCGACCAGCTTGATCGTGACGAATTGATCGAACTCCTCGGCGAGTGCGCTCAACTCTTCAAATCCCTTGGCGACTATGCCAGCCAGCACGGCGGACAGGCCACCGACGTTGCGGGACAGCAAGCAGTCGCAACGGCTTTCAAGGATTGGGCCGCAGGCGATGGCGCGTCCAATAGCGGCGCCAGTTCGTCGGCCAGCACACCCGCATTGATGGCATTCGGAGCGCCGGGTGGATCGGTGAACGTAACGCCGAAAACCCATGTGACGTATGCTGGCGAGAACGTTGATCAAATAGCGCAGCAGCACATGCAGCTCGTGAGCGGGCAGCGGCTAAACGCCATGGGCGGGCAGGGCGTGCAGGTGTTCGGACGCGGCGAAGGCGTGAGCGCAATTGCCGGCGAGGGGCCGCTGACACTGCAGGCACAGAAGGATGTGATGTCGGCAGTCGCCCAAAAGGGCGTGCAGATCACAGCGGTCGACGGGGAGGTCGTGATCAGCGGCAAGACGCTGCGGTTGGTCGCGGCAGACGGCAGCTACGTGAAAGTCGGAGGTGGTGTCCAGGTCGGCTCAAATAGTGCATTTACCGCACACACGGCCGGACATGATTTCGTCGGCCCTGATACCGATCACGTCGCGCAACCGGGCTTCAATCAGGCGCCGACGAGCCAGAAATTCCGGCTGCGATACCCCGGTACCGATACGAGCGAGGTTCCGCATTCGGTCCCGAATCGACCGTACAAGATCACGCTGAATAACGGCCAGGTCATTCAGGGTGTTTCCGATCACGAAGGGTTGACCAATCTCGCCGAGAGCGACGTGATGCACATCGCCCATGTTCAGGTTTTCGACGCGCAAGGATAAATCATGGCGAGCTCTCAAAATTCCCCGCGCGTGGTTGGCGAGAAGAAGGCTGTTACGCAATCCAATCTCCCGAAAGACGCGCATACGCCGGTCGACGTCGAGCACCGGTTTCCGTGCACGACGATTCTCATTCACGGCGTGAACGATCTCGGTACCGATTTCGGCACCGTTGAAGGCGGACTCTGCGAAGGGCTCAAGGATCGGCTCGGGCGACCCGATCTCAAGGGGGCCGAGTATATGCAAGGCCGCATGGCCCATGACGATCCGAACAAAAAACCCGTCACCGCCGCCGACCTCATGAAAAACCTTGACGATGTGCTTTATCGTCGTCAGGAAACCGCCGATACTCGTAGCCCACTTATCCCATTCTATTGGGGCGTCCGCGCAAACAAGGACGAGCTGCCGAAAGATGCCAATAAGCAGACCGTCAACGGCCAGTATGTCGACAAGTTCGGCAACCGCCTGGATGTGCACCGTGCCAAGGGCGGCGGTTTTTTCGCCAACGCCACGACCGACATCCCTGGCATGTTCAACTCGCACTTCATGGGCGGAAAACTTACCGCCACACTCAACTATGCCTCGGGCGACCCCACCCATCCATTGCTTGAAGCCCCGAGCCGCCATTACATGGTGCTGGCTGCCGTCCGACTGGCTGCACTCATCCGACAGATCCGAATCATCAACCCTGACGAGACCGTGAATATCATTGCCCACAGTCAGGGCACCCTGATCTCATTGCTCGCTCAAGCCTTCTTGATCAATGGCCTCAATCCGAACGCCTGCAGTGTCGGCGATCGCCCCGCCGACACGCTGATCTTGATCGACTCGCCTTTCACCCTCGAACAGGAATTCGCAGAGCGCTTTGGCCAGACCGGCGACGCACAGCAAACCACTTACGCGCGCACGAAAACCCTCGCTAATCTCACGCAGTTGGTCGCACAAGCGAAACACAGCACACCAACACTCGACAAGCTCTCCGCCACCGACGGTCAGGGTAAGGTCGTGCGCGACAATTTCGGCATCACCGGCCCCAAATGGGGCCCCGAGCATGCCACGCGCCTGACCGGCCCCCAGGATGTCGTCGGCAATGCTACGTTAGCGTTCGCCGAACGCGACAATCGCGGCAAGGTCTACCTGTACTTCTGCCCCGAAGATTCCACCGTCGCTATGACCGGTATCAACGGCATGGGCGCGTCCGGGCTATCCGATTCGCGCAGCGTCACGGCCTCGCGCGACGGTGCGAAACCCGAAATCGTCCGGCTGCTGTCCGATAGTTTCCGTCAACGCGTGTTCACGCGCCGTTTGCGCAACGGCCAACCGGTACGCGTCGGCAATGCCCCCGGCCCCTTCACGTTGCGGGAAAAGGGAGAAAGCGCACACGGAACCTCAGGCGTTATCGAAACGCACGGCAAACGCGCCGACATCCCAGTCGGCACGGTCCGCACCATCAACGGTGAAGCCTTGCCTCCGCCGTTTCCGCCGGAAATGCAGGCCAATGTCATTGACGGCACCCAACGCACCCCGCTGGACGGTAGTGCGAGCGAAGTGGAGCCGGGTCAGCAGGCCCTAGACCAGCTCGAAGCCGAGACCGTATTGAGCACCGATGGCGGGCCCGGCACCTTGCAGAAGCTCCCGCTTCAAACCATCGACTGGCCCGGTTTCGGAATCGGCAGTCAGATCCCCGATCGTGGCGCAGTCGAAACCCGACTGAATACCGGCAAGGGCGATCCGGATGATCGATGCCGCGTGCTACAGGTCACCGGCTCCTTTCCCCTCCAGCCTGGCAAACTGCAGATCGTTCGGCAGGAAACCCCCAACGAAGCCAAGGTGCGCATCATGAACACCTTCCGCTCCCCTGACTCTTATCACTCTGCCGTTATGAGTGGCCGCCGCAATCACCGCTGCGCCACCGCGTTCGATGTCGCCATCGGCCAGGGGCGAGCCATTGATGATCCGGACTGGGCAAACCTACTCCGCGGTATCGCGGACTGGCGACTATCCTTAAAAAAACTAAAGAACATTGCAGAATCACAATACAACCAGCTCGATTCCACGACCCGCGAGATCGTCGAAGCGAACTGTAAGTACTACGACAGCGGGACGTTCCCGGCCCCACACCTGGTACCGGTGACGCCGCCGCCGCAGGTGGTAAGCGAGATCTACCAGCAACAGCAGGATTTTAAAAAGAAACAAGAAGCCGAACAGGAACGCAAGCGAATCGACGAGCGCAATCAGCGTCTGAAGGCACAGGCCGAACAGGTCAAATCCCAGGTCCAACAGGGTATGGCGCGCGGCCAGCAATACATTGGCGAGCAAGCCGACGCCGCCAAGCAGGGGCTGGACGGGGCGCTCGAGCATGCCAAACAAGGCGTCAAGGATCTCTGGAACAAATTCTGATTCGCGATGACAATCACATCTTCTACCCGCGCGTCGAAACGTCCCCTGTTCGGGGCTCTGATGATGGTCCTGGCGTTGTTCTGGGCCGCCGTATTGAAGCTGCTCACCGTGAGCAGCACTCTATCCTGGGGAACCATACCAATGACTCAACGCGTGCTGCTCTGGCTGCTTCCGATCGCACTGATCGGCGGCATCGCGTATGCCGGCCACAGTCTGTGGTCGCGCCAACATACGCCACGCTCGTTTGATCCAGCAGCAGTGCAGGCCGCCGCTGCACATGACGATGCGGTCGCTGCAGCCGCCGCTCGCGATCCGCGCTTCACGCTGGAGATCCGCCGCTTCGGCGTCACGGTCGATCGCTTCCGCCAGCGCGCGCTGCTGATGCGCCTCGATGAGGCCGGTGTGAATGGCAAACTGCTGCTGCAGGATCCGAAAGAGTACCCGTGGGAAGCCATGGCGCGGATGTCCGCTGAGGGACAACGCGAAAACAATGTGTTCGGCTACACGCTGCGCAACTGGACGGATTACTGGCCAATACCTGTTATCGTGGCTGGCCCGCCGAGAGATGAGAACAACATTGATGCGGATCGCATGGCAACGCATATCAGCAGCGCCGACAACGGTGCCGGCATTGGCAACACCGTCTACATTCGTCTCGATGAGATCCATACCGAACACGGTGACGAAATAATGTCACGTGTATTCAACTTCTTTGATCAGCATCCAGACCTGCCAGCAGTCGTGCTGCTGATCGAGGATGGGTTGAATACCCGGGCATACCTACGCACTCCTGGCGAAGTAGATGTCGAGCAGCAGCGTAAAAATGGCAATTTCGTACCGAAACGCCCCGATAGCTTCGTAGCGTTGCTGGTTACACGCAAGGATCGTGTCGACAAACTAATCCGGCCATATACGGTTGACGCACCGGAAGCGATCGACAACACCAAGACGCAGTACGACGTAATCAAGCTATGGAATTACTTTTGGGCCGAACAGAAAGCCTATTGGGCAGCAAGCGACGCTGCCGGCGAATCAACGCATAAAGAAATGCCCTGGGACTACTGGCAATCGAAGTTGCCGGAATTTTGGAAGACCACGCCGCTGAAAGCGCCGGAAGGTTTCAAACCGAATCCGTGGGTGCCGATTCCATGGACGACCTGGCAGTTGAAAGAGTACGACGACTGGCCGGTGCTGGCCTATCTGCATCGGCCGGTACGGGTGGATCTCAGCGACGGCAACGGCGAATCGCTGAAGAAGGGCGAAAAAATCGAGAAACTACGTGCGGGTTGGCAGCAGGCACTGGACACACTTCCGACTGGCGGCCAGCCGGGCCGCATGTTCTACGACACTGGCGCGTCGAACAGCCAGTTGGCGCTACTGGTGCAGTCGCTCCACGACAATCCGCAGCACATCGATCTGGATGACCCGAAAGATGCATTCGACATGCAACGTCGAATTGGAGGCGACACCGGGACGAGCTCGACTTGGGTTCAACTCGCGCTCGCACTGATGTTGGATTACGGCGACGGCAAAACGAGCGCGTTGGTGAACCTGCGCGACCCGCTTCACGGCACGATCGTGATGCTGACACCTCCGGACGAAGCGTCTCGCAAAGCAAACCCACAGACGTTCAGCTGGGATTTTTAGGGGCTAGTCGTGAGCGATAAACCCTACGTCCTCGAGGGCGATACCCATAGTCATGGGGGGCGCGTCCTGTCGGGCGCGCCCCACTCTCGGATCAAGGGTCGAGCGATCGCGCGCTTACACGATCCTGCGATTTGCGAAATTCACGGTCCGACGACCATCGCGAAGGTATCGGGTCGTGGCTGTTTCGACGGCCAGCCAGCCGCGTGTGATGGCGACGAGTTGGCTTGTGGCGCGAAGTTAATCGCAAGCCAAACCAACACGGGCGGCTGATCGGGTGACTTATCATGGCACGGCCAATGGCGTCGTGCTCACGAGCGCGTGCGAACTGGGGATCGCCCGGTGGGCCAAGACGGGAAGCGTGAAGCCGTAGACCAGTCACATGCCGTAGAGCAAAGCAAAGATGTCAATCCGAGGTGTCCGTTGCACGTGGCTCTTGGGGTCCGAGTTGACAGTTTTATCGACAACCTCACCGAAATAATGTCGTCACTTCGTCTATGTCCGAAGCAAAGTCGTCAATTTGCATCGTACGCTCCCCCGCCCGACCGTAGAGCTATGATTTATATGCGATTTGTGGTTTGCGAATCGTTCGGTGGCGGCGCCGCGCCCGGGCTACGGCCTGGAGGCGTGTATAGCCGATGGCGGCTCGGATGCTACGGTCGGCTGCCCGAGTTTACCAGTGGCCTGAACGGGACCGCTCCAAGTTCGCCATCCGGCCAATTGTCACCGATCACGATGGGCGGCTCGCAGTGCATGTTCGACAACCAGGACTGGATCGGCAACAATTCCTCAGTCAAGTCAACACGAAAGCCCTTGCGAGCTATCTACCACCCATCATGTGCGTCGACAGTCAGCTTCGCCCGTTTCGGTCAGAGCAAGAGGTTCTTTCTCAAATCGCCCAATTTAGTCCGGCTGGTGGGGACTGGTTACCGCTCGAGCGTCTTTTGGAAGATCTCTGGAGCGTCGGGGTGTCGGAAAAGTCGTTCAGTGTTCTATTCGGCCTTTTTGAACGATTCCCCGATAGTGATGGGGCGGGAGTGCTGTGGAGCATTGTTCACGGGGTCGAGAGTCTTGACATTCCTTATGAACAGGAGCTGGCAAAGTCGCTCGCGCAATGCTCGTCTCACATGGGCAACATAATGATGTCGCGATTACGGCGCAGTCTTGAATGATGTGCTGGCTGACGAAGAGGTGCAAAGCGGAGGGCGTAATGGTGGAATTGAACATCGCGGAAATTTTGTATCCAAGCGGTGCGCTTAGATACCGCTATAGCAGATACCTGGCCGCTGATGGGCGGCGATGGATTCGACACGGCCTCTTCGTTGAATACAGAGAGGACGGCACGCTCGCGTCTGAAGGAACCTACGAACACGGCGTTGAGCACGGAGTCTGGAAGGATTTCCATCCAAACGGACAACTAGCCGCCCTTGGGGATTACGATCACGGAACCGAAGCAGAGAACTGGACGTATTGGGACACTGAAGGGCAACGCGAGATAAAGTGACGACCGATCTCGACAGCGGCGAGCGTAGGTCTCAGCGTAACTTTCTACGCTAACCTTTGTCAGATAAGGCGCAGGTACTGCTGCATCATTGGCGTGACGGATGCAGGTGCTGCCGTAGTTTGCGTGCTTGAGGCTAGCCCAATTTCCGTCCCGGTCTTAGTTGGAAAATTCCGACTCTTCGGGGTGGGCCGAATCGGCACCGATCGGTGCACTGGCGGGCGAATTCCGCCGGCGTCATCCACTGCAGCGCAGAGTGAGGGCGCGCCTCGTTAGAGTACTCGCGCCAGACCTCGATTTTGTGTCTGGCATCCTCCAACGACAAGAACCAATGCGCATTGAGGCATTCCTCCCGGAAGCGTCCGTTGAAGGATTCGTTCTTCGCATTGTCGGTCGGCTTGCCAGGACGCGAGAAGTCAATCTCCACTCCATTCTCGTACGCCCATTTGTCGAGCGCCTTCGATATGAATTCGCTGCCATTGTCTGCCTTGATATAGCGGGGAAGCGGACGATGATGTGCAAGCCGAGTCAGCGCGGCGACGACGTGCTCACCACGCAACGAGCCATCGACTTCAATCGCCAAGCATTCCCGCGTGTAGTTGTCCACGATCGTGAGGGTGCGCAAGCGTCGACCGTCAAACAGCGCGTCAGCGACGAAATCCATACTCCAGATTTCGTTGATTGCGTTCACTGACTGCTTCGGCCGTCGGCGCCGAGCGGATTTGTTTCGACGGGGTCGCTTGTGGCGCAACGAAAGGCTCAGTTCGCGATACACGCGTTCTACTCTCTTATGGTTGTCCCGCCAGCCTTCCCGGCGAAGCATCACGTACACGCGGGGCGCACCATAATGCACCCGCACTTCCGTGATCTCCTTGATGCGCATCTCCAGCGCGCTCTGATCCCGCGCGACCGACTCGTAACGGTAGACCGTGCGGGATAGCTGCAACAACGCGCAGGTCTGCCGCTGGCTTGCGCCGAAACGTTGCATCAAGTCCGTGACAAGCTCACGGCGCCGAGAAGGCTTCAGAGTTTTTTTGACAGCACGTCCTGCAGCATGGCCTTGTCCAGCGACAGATCGGCCACGAGCCGCTTGAGCTTCGCGTTCTCTTCCTCAAGCCGCTTCAGCCGGCGCAGCTCCGAGGGTGAAAGCCCGCCGTACTTCGTCCGCCAGTTGTAAAGCGTCGCGTCGCTGATCCCCATCTTGCGGCAGACCTTCGCGACCTGCGTGCCCAGCTCGGCCTGCTTCAACGCGTATGTGATCTGCTCGTCGGTGAACTTGCTCTTCTTCACGGCATGACCTCCTGGTCTCGATGACAACGTCATGCCGGAATTTTCCACTTTCAAAATGGGACAGTTTTGTGGGCTAGGGTCACGCCCGGGCGATCGGCTGAATTATTTCGGAAATAGATTTTTATTGGCGAATAATAAATACAATCTAGGCTTATCTGCGTCGCGTCAATTAAATTGACATTACAATATGTAATGTTATATCTTGGTTTCTCAAAAACAACCGAGAGAAGATAAAGTGGCAATTAACGAGGTGCATCAAAATAATCATCGCTGGTCGGCCATCGTCGCGTTGTCGGTATTCGTGGGGCTGGCCGGCGCCGCGTCGGCCAATACCGAGCCGTCTCCGACGACGCAACCAAAGCAGGCGCGCATGCCTCGCGTGCCGCAGAATCTGCCGGTGTCGCCCGAACAGGCCCAGTACAACCTGCCGCTCAGCCAGCAGGATCGCGCGGCGCTGACCAAGCCGTCGCAGTTGAAGCAGCCGGCCACGCGCAGCAAGCGCAGCGCGTCGGGCGCCGATTGCCGCGACATGTCGGTGATGACCCAGTATCGCGGCGCGGCGCTCGCCGATTACATCGCGAATCTTCCCGATTACGAATGCCATTACGGCTTGTTCTCGGTCGACAAAGCGCAGGCCACGCAGATTTTCAATGCCGAAAACGTTCACGCCGTCGCGAGTCGTTTCGTGCAGGAAATCTATAAATACGACGCGAGCAATTTGATCCTGGTCAATTTGCTGATTTACCTGCGCTCCGCTTATTACCAATATGACGTATCGGGCATTGCCAACCCGATTCCGGATCTCGCGGTGTCGCTGCGCCCGTATATCAAGCAAAGCCTGGAGGGCGATGCGCTCTATCGCGACAATTCGCGTGCGCCGAGCACCGCGAACGAGCTGATGAAGCTCATCACGAACATGCGGGATGAAGCGTACTACCTGCCGACGCTGAAGAACCGCATCGCGTCGTACACCGTGAGCGCGGCGAATCCGCAGGCTGCGGCGCCGCTGCTGCAGCGCAGTGCGGCGGGCGGCTTCACCGGTTTGCTCACGGTGTTCTTCTACGCGCACCAGCGCAGCGGCGCGCAGCCGATGCTCGACAACGACGCGACGCTCCCGGAGACGCTCAACCGTTTCGTCACCGCGAACCGCGCGAGCCTGTCGAACACGAGCGCCGCCTATCAGCTGGCCGACGCGGCGCGCGAAACGTTTCGCTTCCTCCGCTATCCGACGCAGAAGCCGCGCGTGAAGAAAATGATCCAGGACATGCTCGCGTCGACGAGCATGACGGGCGCGGACAGCGATCTCTGGCTCGCGGCGGCGGAAGCGGTCGACTACGGCGATCCGGGCCACTGCGCGGACTACGGAACCTGCGACTACAAGAAGCGGCTGGCCGACGCGGTGCTCTCGAATCGCTACGCGTGCAACGCGGGCGTGCGCATTCTCGCGCAGGACATGACGATGCCGCAGCTGCGGTCCGTCTGCACGGCGGTCGCGCAGCAGGACGACTACTTCCACCGGATGATGAAGACCGGGCGCAAGCCGGTCGCGGGCGATCGCAACGACACGATCGAACTCGTCATTTTCGATGACTACGCGAACTATCGAAAATACGCGTCGGTGATCTACGGCATCAGCACCGACAACGGCGGCATGTATCTCGAGGGCGATCCGTCCGCGCCCGGCAACCAGGCGCGCTTCATCGCGCACGAGGCGTCGTGGCTGCGGCCCGAGTTCAAGGTGTGGAACCTCGAGCACGAGTTCACGCACTATCTCGATGGCCGCTACGACATGGCGGGCGACTTCTCGGTGAGCACCGCGAAGCCGACCGTGTGGTGGATCGAAGGCGTGGCCGAGTATCTGTCGAGAAAGAACGACAACCCGGAGTCGATCGACGCGGTGCGCACGGGCGCGTACCGGTTCTCGGACGTGCTCGGCACGCGTTACGCGTCGAGTGACTACGTCGCGCGCGCGTACCGGTGGGGCTACATGGCGACGCGTTTCATGTTCGAGCGCCATCGCGCGGACGTCGACACGATCGTGTCGCGCTTCCGGGTGGGCGATTACGACGGCTACGCAAACTATGTCGCGTACATCGGCAATCGCTACGACACCGAGTTCGCCGACTGGGCGCGCAACGCGACGACGGCGGGCGAGCCGCCGGTGCCGGCGAAGCGCTGACAGGCACGGGCGGGCGCCGCGTGATCGGATGCCGGTCACCGTGGCGCCCGGAGCAAATGAGGCGAACGCCACTCTCGGTCGACCGCCACCGATCCGGAAAGCGCGAGCGTAGGTCTTGGCGTGGGTGTGTTCGTCGAGTCTTGTCAGATAAAGAGCAGGTACCCAGGTCGACTACGAGGCCAGCTCGATCGCTGCACACGTTGCTGTACGTGGAAACGAGGCAGGGTCAAGGTTCCGACTCGCATCGTCATCCCAGTCGACTTCATGCCGAGCAGACCTGCGCACTCGATCTGAACTGAATGACCCGGTTCATCCAAGCGGTCGAGAATGCTGCGTTCGCGGACCTGTCTGCCTGAGGGGACGTCACGCGCGCTCGCTCGCGATCCAGTCGCCGAACAGCTGGATCTTCTGTGGCTGCCCGGACCCGCCCGGATACACGAAGTAATACCCCATCCCAGTCGGGAGCGAGATGTCGAACGGCATCACGAGCCGGTGCGCCGCCACGTTTTCGTCCACCAGCGTCCGGTCGCCGATCGCGATGCCGTAACCGTCGATCGACGCTTGGGTCGCAAGGTCCAGCGTTTCGAAGCTCAACCCGCGCGTCGAATCGACGTGAGGCGCGCCAGCATGGTCGAGCCACCGTTTCCAGTCCCGATGATCGCGGGTCGGATGCAGCAGCGTATGATCGGCCAGGTCGTCGAGACTGGCCAGTGGCTGTCGCTCGAGCAGGCCCGGCGCGCAGACGGGCGTCAGCTGCTCGTCGAACAGCGGGATCGCATGCATGTCGGGGCCGGCGCCGGCCGCGTAGATCACCGCGGCATCGAACGGTTCCATGCGGAAATCGACGTGATGGTCCCAGGTCGTCGTGATCTGTACCTGGAGTTCGGGGTGCTCGGCCTGGAACCGCATGATGCGCGGCAGCATCCATTGCATCGTGCAAGTCGGCACCTTCAGCGCGAGCTCGGTGCGCCGGCGCGACAGGCGCATCGACACCTCTTCGATGCGCGCGAAACTTTCGCGCACCGTCGGCAGCAGCAGTTCGCCTTCCACCGTCAGCGTCAGGCCCTTCGGCGTGCGCTTGAACAGCGGGAACTGGTAGAAGCCCTCGAGCGCGAGGATCTGCCGGCTCACGGCACCCTGCGTCAGGCACAGCTGCTCGGCGGCGCGCGTAAAGCTGCCGTTGCGGGCGACGATGTCGAAGATCTGCAGCGCGTTGAGGGAAGGAAGTCGTTTCATCGGAAGGGCTGGCGTGGAACGGACGGCAGGATGCGCCGCGGCATGGCTCAGTGCAGGATCTTCGCGAGGAAGTCCTTCGCGCGTTCCGATTTCGGATTCGAGAAGAAATCGTCCTTGCGGTCGTCCTCGACGATCGCGCCCTTGTCCATGAAGATCACGCGATGCGCGACCTTCTTCGCGAAGCCCATCTCGTGCGTGACGACCATCATCGTCATCCCTTCCTGCGCGAGTTCGACCATCACGTCGAGCACTTCGTTGATCATCTCGGGATCGAGCGCGGACGTCGGCTCGTCGAACAGCATCGCGATCGGGTCCATCGACAGCGCGCGCGCGATCGCGACACGCTGCTGCTGACCGCCCGACAGCTGGCCCGGAAACTTGTGCGCGTGCGCCTTCAGGCCGACGCGATCGAGCAGCTTCATGCCCTTCTCGTTCGCCTCGTCCTTGCCGCGGCCGAGCACCTTGACCTGCGCAAGCGTCAGGTTCTCGGTGATCGACAGGTGCGGGAACAGCTCGAAATGCTGGAACACCATCCCGACCTTCGAGCGCAGCTTCGACAGGTTCGTCTTCCTGTTGCCGACCGACTGGTCGTTCACGAGGATCTCGCCCTGCTGGAACGGCTCGAGGCCGTTCACGGTCTTGATCAGCGTCGACTTGCCCGAGCCCGACGGGCCGCACACGACGACCACTTCACCTTTGTTGACCTCGGTCGTGCAGTCGGTGAGGACCTGAAACTGGCCGTACCACTTCGAAACGTTGCTGATGGAAATCATGGGGGATACCTGCATCGTAATGAGGCGCGCGTGGCGCCGGTTCAGCGTGCCTTCGCGACGCGGTAGCGGCGTTCGAGCACGCGGGCGTACCACGTCAACGGGAAGCACATCGCGAAGTAGAGCAGCGCGACCATCGCATAGATCGGAAACGGCTTGAATACCGCGTTGGTGATGATGTTGCCGGTCTTGGTCAGTTCGGTCAGCCCGATGATCGACGTGAGTGCGGTGCTCTTCACCGCCTGCACGAGGAAACCGACGGTCGGCGGCAGCGCGATCTTCCACGCCTGCGGCCACACCACGTAGCGCAGCTGCTGAGTCCACGTCATGCCAAGGCTTGCCGCCGCACTCCATTGGCCGCGCGGTACCGCGTCGACACAGCCGCGCCAGATGTCGGCCAGATAGGCGCTGGCGTTCAGCGTCAGCACGACCGACGCGGCGACCCATGGCGTCACGTCGATGCCGATGAGCGGCAATCCAAAAAATCCTAGGAACAGTTGCATCAGCAACGGCGTGCCCTGGAATACCTCGACGTACAGGATCACGAAGCGGCGCAGCGCGGCCGACGCCGAGATGCGCATCGCGAGCAGCGCGAAGCCGCCGATGCTGCCGCCGACGAACGTGATCAGCGACAGCAGCAAGGTCCAGCGTGCGGCGAGCAGCAGGTTCCACGCAATATCCTGGAAGGTGAATTCGATCATCGTGCACGCTCCGTCGACAGGCCGGTTTCAGGGGAGCGGGCGCGCCACGCGAGGCGGGCAATGCAGGTGCGCCGCGGTGCGGCGGCCGCGCCGTGCGCCGTGCGGCCCGAGAACAGTCGCCGGCCGATGCGATTGAGCAACATACGCAGCGCGATCGACAGCAGCAGGTAAATTGCGGTCACGACGATGTAGATCTCGAACGCACGGAAATTGCGCGACTGGATGAAGTTCGCCGCGTAGGTCAGGTCGGGCACCGAGATCTGCGACACGACGGCCGAGCCGAGCATCACGATCAGTACCTGCCCGAGCAGCGCGGGGTACACATTCGCGAGCGCCTGCGGCAGCACGACGTGACCGAACACCTGCCGGCCGTGCAGCCCGAGCGCCCTTGCGGCCTGTACTTGCCCTTGCGGCACCGATTCGATGCCGGCGCGCAGGATCTCGACCGCATACGCGCCCAGGTTGACCGTCATGGCCAGCACGGCCGCCTGCACTTCGTCGATGTGTACGCCGATTGCTGGCAGCCCGAAGAAGATGAAGAACAACTGGACCAGAAACGGCGTATTGCGGATCAGCTCGACGTAGGCCGAGACGAGCGCACGCGCCCAGCGCGGGCCGGCGAGTGCGGTCCATGCGCCGGCGGTGCCGATCAGGCCGCCGAGCGCGGTGGCGGTCGCGGTGAGGCCGAGCGTCACGCCGATTCCGCGCGCAAGCATGCCGGCGTAGAGGCCGAAATCGCTGAAGTCGAACACGTAGGTCATCGCGATGCCTTTCGTCGTGAATACGGGGCGGGGGCGGCGCGCATCACAGGTCGGCCGGCAGCGCCGCGTGCAGCCACTTCTGCGACAACGTGTTCAGCGTGCCGCTCTTCTTCGCGCCGGCGATCGCGTCGTTGACCTTCTGCATCAGGCGCGCTTCGTTCTTGTTCAGGCCGACGTGATCGGGCGAGCTGAACAGCGAGAATTTCTGTTCCGGATCGATCGACGGATGACGCGCGATGATCGTCGCGCCGACGTCGTTGCCGACCACCAGCAGCTGCGCCTGTCCCGACAGGAACGCCGCGATCGCACCGTTCGGATCGTCGAAGCGCTTGATCGTCGCGCTCGGCGGCGCGACCTTGCTGACGCTCAGGTCTTCGAGCGTACCGCGCGCGACCGCGACCGATTTGCCGGCGAGATCGGCGGTGCCCTTCACGGCGAGCGACTTCGGGCCGAATACCGCGAGGTAGTACGGCGCGTAGGCGTTCGAGAAGTCGATTACCTTTGCGCGTTCCGGCGTCTGTCCGACCGACAACAGCATGTCGGTCTTGCGGTCGGCGAGATAGGCCATCCGGTTGTCGCCGGTGACCTGCACGAGCTCGACCTTCGCGTTGAGCGCCTTGCCGATCAGCGTCGCCATGTCGATGTCGTAACCTTGCGGCTTCATGTCGGGGCCGATCGAGCCGAACGGCGGGTAGTCCTCGAACACGCCGATGCGCACGACGCCGGATTTCGCGATCGTGTCGAGTGCGTCGGCATGTGCGAGCGGCGCGACGGCGGCGAGACCCGCCGCGCAGGTGCAGACGAGGGCGGTGCGGGCGAGCAGGCGTCGCACGAGACGGTGGGCTTGGGTCGATGCGTTCATGATGGAGTCCTTGTTGCTGCGCTGGGGAAAGAACAGGAAATCAGGCGCCGCGTGCGGCGATCAGCTTGCATGCATGCGCGGGTAGCTCGGCGGCGACCGGCATGCCGACGTGCAGGTCGGGCGTTTCGCGCGGCGTCGTCGCGGCCGTCAGCGTGAAGCCGCGGCAATCGATCGTCGCCTCGATCGACGCGCCGACGTCACGAACGAACGTGACTGTGCCGGCGAGCGTGTTCGGCGCGGACGGCGAGACCGAGGCCGCGCGCACGCACACGTCCTCGGGGCGAATCAGCAGGCGCACGGCGTCGTCCGCCCGCGGCGCGTCGGGCGCGCGCCGGATCGCGAGCCGTTGTCCGCCCGGCAGCACGATCGCGTCGTCTCCGTCGCACGCGACCGGTAGGATGTTGCCGAGGCCGATGAAGTCGGCGACGAATTCGTTGACCGGATCGCGGTAGATGTCGAGCGGCCGGCCCACCTGCTGTATCCGGCCTTTCTCCATCACGACGATCTCGTCGGCCATCGTCATCGCTTCGCGCTGGTCGTGCGTGACCATGATCGTCGTGATGCCGAGCCGTTGCTGGAGCAGTCGGATCTCGACCTGCATCGCCTCGCGCAGCTTCGCGTCGAGCGCCGACAACGGTTCGTCGAGCAGCAGCAGGCGCGGCGACGACGCGATCGCGCGTGCAATCGCGACGCGCTGGCGCTGCCCGCCCGAGAGTTGCGTGACGAGCCGGTCGGCCATGTGCGGCAGCTGGATCAACTCCAGCAACTCGGCGACGCGCCGCGCCTGCGCGGCCTTGGCCGTCTTGCGCAGCCGCAGCGGGTACGCGATGTTCTGCGCGACGGTCATGTGCGGAAACAGCGCGAGCGACTGAAACACCATGCCGAAGTCGCGCCGGTTGGCGGGCACGTTCGTGAGGTCGTGGCCGGCGAACGTCAGGGTGCCGGAGGTCGGCGTTTCGAGGCCGGCGATGATCCGCATCAGCGTGGTCTTGCCGCAGCCGGACGGGCCGAGGAAGCAGACAAGCTTGCCGTCCGGCACCGACAGGTCGACGTGATCGACCGCATACGCCTGATGGAAGCGCTTCGTCACGTTCTGGAGGATGAGCTGGGTCATGAGGGGTCCTTGCGCGGGCGGGAGCGGGGCAGGGCGCGCGTCAGAGCGCGACGCCCTTGTCGCCGACGAGTTTTTCGAGCATCCAGATCAGTGCGAAGTCGATCGCGACGGTGAACACGGCGAAGCAGAACACGGTCGGGTCGAGCGACGACACGGTGCGGCTGTAGAGCCAGACGGGCAGGGTCATCGTGTCGATGCTGTACAGGAAGAACGTCACCGTGAATTCGTTGAACGACACGATGAACGCGAACAGCATCCCGGCGAGAATGCCGGGCCGCATCAGCGGCAGCACGACGTCGACGAGCGCGCGGCGCGGGCTCGCGCCCATCAGGCACGCGGCTTCCTCGAAGTCGGGGCCGATCGAGGCGACCGAGGCTGCGCAGTTCTTCACGGTGAACGGCAGCGTCAGGATCACGTGGGCGACGACGAGCCGCGCGATGCCGAGTTCGACCGGCAGCGCGTTGAACACGATCAGCAGCGCGAGGCCGAGCATCACGAGCGGATAGACGATCGGCAGCGCGACTAGCTGCTCGACGAGCGTCTTGCCGCGGAAGCGGTAGCGCGACAGTGCGTACGCCGCGGGTACCGACACGGCGGTCGCGATCAGCATCGTCGCGACCGCGACGACGAGGCTCGTCGTCAACGCGGCGCCCATCGACTGCGCGCTGCCCGCGTCGGACGAGACGAACGTCTGCCATGCGGCGCGATACCAGTGCAGGCTGAATTCACGCGGCGGGAATTCGAGCGTGCCCGACGCGCCGAACGACATCGTGATCATCGTCAGGATCGGCAGCGCGGCGAGGAACAGCACGAGCGTCGCGAGTGCCCCCGTTACGCGTCCGAGGCGGCCGGGCATGGGCGTGCGCAGGAGCAGGGCGTTCATCGGTTCACCTCGCCGGCACGTTGCAGGGTGCGCACGAGGCGCTGGGAAACCGCCATGACGACGAGCGTCGCGCCCATCAGCACGATGCCCGATGCCGATGCGGCCGGCCAGTTGAGCAGCGGTGCGACCTGGTCGTGCACGAGCACCGCGAGCATCGGCACGCGCCGGCCACCGAGCAGCAGCGGCACCGCGAATGCGCTGGCGTTGTACGCGAACACGAGCAGCGCACCCGAGACGAGGCCGGGCATCGCGAGCGGCAGCGTCACGTGCCGCAGCGTTTGCCAGCGGCTCGCGCCGAGCGTCGCGGCGGCTTCGTCGTACGCGCGGGACACCGCGCGCAGCGCGCTCGACAGCGGCAGCACCGCGAGCGGGAACGCGGTCTGGATCAGGCCGAGCAGCACGCCGTGCTCGCGGTACAGCAATTGCAGCGGCCGCCCGATCATGCCGGTGGCGAGCAGCGCGCGGTTGAGCAACCCGGCCGGGCCGAGCATCACGAGCCAGCCGTACCCTTGCAGCAGCAGGTTCACGAGCAGCGGCAGCAGTACGCCGGCGAGCAGTAGCCGGCGCGCGAGCCGCGATTCGGTGCGCGCCATCGCGAGCGCAACCGGGATCGCGAGCAGCACCGCGCATACCATGCTCTGGAACGCGAGACGCAGCGTGAGCCACAGCGACGTCGTGAAGTACGGATCCGCGAGATCGGCGTAGTTCTGCAGCGTGAAGGTCCGCCATTCGTCGCCGGACACGCCGACGCTCATTCGCAACACCGTGAGCGTCGCGGCGGCAAGCACCGCGAGGAACGCGAGGATCGGTGCGAGCAGCAGCCACGGCGGCATGCCGGCCAGCGCGGCGGCGGTGTCGGGGCCGGCACCGGCCGTTCCGGCGCCGGCCGACCCTGCATCGCGGGGGGAGGGCAGGGAGGCCATGTCGTTATGCCGAGAAGAGGCTCGTGTAGCGCTTGATCCACGCGGGCTGGACGGCCGCGAGCGCCTTGTCGTCGTGCAGCAAGGCCTTCTCCGCGATCTGCTGCGGCGACGGCACGAACGCGCGGCTTTCCGCGGGAATCACGGCCTTGCCGTTCACCGGGCCGTTCAGCACATCGGCCGCCATCCGGCCCTGCACGCCCGCGTCGAGCGAATGGTTGATGAACGCATGAATCAGGTCGAGGTCGCCCGGGTGCGCCTTCGGGATCACGGTGAACATCAGTTGCGTCGCGAAGCCCTCCTTCATCCCGTACGTCACGCCCATCTTGTAGTCGGGCTTGCGGATCTGGTCCGGGAAGAACGCGGGCGAATAGATGCCGCCGATGTCGAGCGAGCCGGTGCGGAACAGGTCGGCTACCTGGTTCGGGTTTTCGCCGAGCGTCATCACGCGATCCTTCAACTGCGCGAGCTTCCTGAATCCCGGATCGATGTTCTGCTGCGAACCACCGGCCAGCTTCGCGGCGATGATCGCGAGGTCGACCGCTTCGGCCCACTCGGGCGGCGGCAGGAACAGGCGGCCCGCATACTTCGGATCCCACAGTGCCTCGTAGCTCGACGGCGCGCTCTTCACGGTCGCCGTGTTGTAGATCAGCCCGTCCGACCACAGCAGGTAGCCGATGCCGAAGCCGTTCGCGCCGGTGCGGTATTGCGGCGCGACGTCCTTCAGGTTCGGCAGCCGGTTCAGGTCCGGCTTCGCGAGCAGGCCCGCATCGGCGAGACCCGCCGCGCCCACGCCGGCGAGCGTGATGACATCGTAGGTCGGCCGTTCACCCGCGGCCTTGACCTTCGCGACCATGCCCGACGTGCCGTCCGCACGATCGGCGATCACGCGTGCGCCGGTCTGCTTGCTGAAGGTTTCCGCGATGTTGCGCAGCGCGGCCGCGCCGGTATCGTCCGACCAGGTGAGCAGGCGCAGCGTCTTGCCGGCGAAGCTGCTCGACTGTGCCTTCGCAGTACTGATGAACGGCATCGGAAGGGCGGATGCGGCGAGTGCCGTGCCGAGGGTTTTGATCACCTGCCTTCTGCCCACCTTGAAGTGTTGCATGGCCGTCTCCTGATGAACGATGCCGTGTGGTTCGATGCCGCTCGCCGAACGGCGGCGCGGGGTGTGGATGAACTGTAGGGAGGTCAAATTTCCGCAACAAACGAAATATCCGCATGCGCGGCATGACATAAACGCATGGGCTGCGCGACCTCAGCGGGCCGGCAACATGACCTGCTTGATCTCCTGGAACGCGGCCAGCCCGAACGGACCGAGCTCGCGTCCGATGCTGCTGCGCTTGTAGCCGCCCCATGAGGTTTGCGGATAGATCAGCTGCGGCGTGTTGATCCACACGACGCCTGCCTCGAGCGCGTCGGCGACCCGCTTGCCGCGTGCCGTGTCGCGCGTGACGACGGTGGCGACGAGCCCGTACTCGGTATCGTTGGCGGCCGCGATCGCGTCGTCTTCGGTGTCGAACGCGCGTACGCACAGCACCGGGCCGAAGATTTCCTCATACCAGAGCGTGCTGTCGGCCGGCACGTCGGCGAACAGCGCGGGCCGGATGAAGTAGCCGGGGCCGTCGAGCACGTCGCCGCCCGTCACGAGCCGCGCGCCGTCGGCCCGGCCTTGCGCGATGTGGCGCTTCACGCGTTCGTATTGCGCGCGGTTCGTCAGCGGACCCATCTGCACGCCGGGCGAGAACGGCGGGCCGACGACGGTCGCGTCGATCCGCCGCGCGAGGCGCGCGATCAGCTCGCGGGCGAGCGGGGCGGCGACGAGCACGCGCGAGGTTGCCGAACACATCTGCCCGGCGTTGAAGAGGCCGCCGCCCGCGATCAGTTCGACCGCATGATCGAGATCGGCATCGTCGAACACGACGATCGACGACTTGCCGCCGAGTTCGAGGCCGACGCCCTTTATCGTGTCGGCGGCCGTTTTCATGACCTGTGCGCCGACCGCCGTGCTGCCGGTAAACGACACCTTCGCGACGAGCGGATGCGCACACAGCCGCGCGCCGACATCGTGGCCGGTGCCCGTCACGACGTTCAGCACGCCAGGCGGCAGGCCGGCCTCGGCGACGATCGCGGCGAGTTCGAGTTCGGGCAGCGGCGTGATCTCGGACGGCTTCAGCACGACGGTGCAACCGGCCGCGAGCGCGGGCGCGAGCTTCCACGCGGTCGTCACCATCGGGAAATTCCACGGCACGATCAGCGCGGCGACGCCGGCGGGTTCACGCCGGATCCACGCACGATGGTCGCCGCCGGGCAGCGGCACCTCGGTTTCGCCGTCCATGTCGAGGCGGTCCGCGAGGCCTGCGTAGTAGTCGAAGGTGGCGATCACGTCCGCGACGTCGATCTCGGCTTCGGCGAATGGCTTGCCGTTGTTGAGCGACTGCAGTGTCGCGAGCCGCACGCGGCGCGCTTCGACACCGCGTGCGATCGCGCGGAGCAGGGCCGCGCGCACGGCGCCGGTTGTGCGTTTCCAGCCGGGAAACGCGCGCGATGCGGCTTGCACGGCACGCTCGACGTCTGCCTCGCCGCCCGCGCTAACGTCGGCGAGGACCGCTTCCGTCGACGGATCGACGACGGGCAGCGTCGCGCCGCTGAAGCTCGTGCGCCACGTACCGTCGATGAAATGGTGCGTGTGCAGAGGCGGATCGATCGCGAGATCGGGCGTCGTGCTCATTGCTGCACCTGACCGAACCAGGTTGCCTCGTCGATTTCGATCACGGTCGGAATCGCGCGTGTTGCGGCGTCGCGCAGCGCCATGGACAGCGCGTCGGGCGTCGCGGCTGCTTGCGCCGCGCAGCCGAAACCGCGTGCGAGTGCCTGGAAATCGGGCGTATAGGGATCGACGCCGACCGGCGTGATGTCGCGCGCGACCATGTATTTGCGGATCTCTCCGTAGCCGCGGTTGTTCCAGACGATCACGATCACCGGCACGCGTGCCTCGACCGCGCTCGCGAGCTCCGGCAGCGTGAACTGCAGGCCGCCGTCACCGATCAGGCATACGACCGGCCGCGCAGGCGCGGCAAGCTTGGCGCCGATCGCGGCGGGCAGCCCGTAGCCGAGCGTGCCGTAGCCGGTCGACGAGTTGAACCAGCTGCGTGGCGCCGGTGCATCGTGCGTGAAATTGCCGACGTAGACGGGGCTCGTCGAATCGCCCGCGACGATCGCGCCGGGCAGCGCCGCGACGATCGTGTCGATCAGCCGCGCCTGCGCGCGCGCGGGGCCGTCGTGGCCGGATGCGATCGCGGCGCGTACAGCGGCCACTCGAGGCGCGCCCCAGCCGGCCTCGGGTGTCGGCGCCGGCCGTTCGTGCAGTCGGGTCGACAGCGCGCCGAGCGCCAGCCGGGAATCGCCGGCGATGGCGATTTCCGCGCGTGCGTTGCGCATCAGCTGTTGCGCGTCGATGTCGATGCGGATCAACCGGCCGTCGATCGCGAAGCCGCCGTCGAACGTGACGTCGTAATCGGTTTCGCCAAGCTCGGTGCCGACGGCGAGCACCACGTCGGCGTCGCGGATCGCCGCGCGGGTGGCCGGCAGCGACTGGGTGGAGCCGATCAGCAACGGGTGGCCGGCCGGCAGCAACCCCTTTGCGTTGATCGTCAGCGCGACCGGCGCGTGCAGGCGTTCGGCGAGTTCGCGCAGTTCCGCCGCTGCGCGGATGGCGCCGCCGCCCGCGAGGATCAGCGGCCGGCGTGCGTGCGCGAGCAGGTCGGCGGCCGCCCCGAGCGCATTCGCATCCGGCGCGGGTCGCGCGGGCAGCGCGAGCGGCGCGGCGGGCAGCGCCGGTGCCGGCATCACGATCACGTCGAGCGGAATTTCGATATGCACGGGCCGCGGCCGCGCGCTTTCGAAAACCGCGAATGCGCGCGCGAGCACCTGTGGCAGGTCGGCCGCGTCGAGCAGCGTGTGCGAGAACGCGGTGAGTCCCGCAAACACGTCGCGCTGCGACGGCAGTTCGTGCAGGCGGCCGTCGCCGCTGCCGAGTTCGCGCCGTGCGTTGACGCTCGAGATTACCAGCATCGGGATCGAATCCGCGTAGGCCTGTGCCATCGCGGTCGCGATATTGGTCATCCCCGGCCCGGTGATGATGAAGCAGACACCCGGCCGGCCCGTGACGCGTGCGTAGCCGTCGGCCATGAAGCCGGCCCCCTGTTCGTGGCGCGGCGTTACATGGCGTATCGACGACTCGGCCAGGCCGCGATAGAGCTCGACGGTATGCACGCCGGGAATGCCGAACACGCATTCGACGCCCTGGCGCTCGAGCAGGTCGACGAGCGCTTCGCCACAGGTGCGGGGGTGGGCAGTGAACGGTGCCGCCGTGGCCGTACGGGCCTCGGCGATGCAGGAGACGGTGGCAGGATGGTTCATGGATCGTGGGGTGTCGGTTGGGAGGGTGAGTGGCCCGTACCGCAAGCGAGGGGCATGAAGCGGATTGTCGGCGTCGATCCGGGGCGCCAACAATCGATTAGTTTTCATGCGCGGCATGAGCGCCGTGCATGGCGGAGACGACACATCGCCAAACCGCGGGAAAGTATTCCCGCGAAGAAATCACTGAACCGGCTTACGTCGGCAGCGTGTGCGCCCAGCGTGGATTTGACCTGCGGCGGAATTTTGTAGCCAATCAGGCAGGGAGTCTCGCGTCGATAGTATCGGAATCCAGCCAGGCTCGACGGACCGTGGCGGGAGGTTGATAGCGATGTGCGCTATGGGGTCGGCGCTCGTTGTAGAACTGTCGCCAGCGTTCGATGAGCACCTTGGCTTCGGCGCGGCTGCGGAACCATTCCCGGTTCAGCAATTCGTCACGCAGTATGCCGTTGAAGCTCTCGACGAACCCGTTTTGCCACGGACTGCCTGGCCTCTCGGCCTCTCGCAAGATGCGGATGATCTGCTCGTCGGTAAATCGCTTCTTCATCGAGTTCTCCTTGCTTCCAGGATAAAAGAGAACTCACTTGCCAAATGGCTACAAGAAACGCATCAGGTCATCCCGCGTATCTGGAACAGGACTTCACGGTCGAGACGCCGAATCACTACATGGTGCGGCTTGCGCCGATCCAGCGCGCGGAGTTCCGGATCTACGCGCAGAAGCCCGACGCGCAGGTGCGCCGGCACCTCGTGATGGAAATCGGCGAGCCGTGTCTGTTATTGAGGCGCCCCACGTGGGTCGGCGAGCATGTCGCGACGTCGGTGCGCTTGTGGCATCCGGCATCGCGGTTTCATCTGGCGGGGAAGGTGTGAGCCTGCGGGTTGCCACCCGGCGGCTCAACCCCACGTAGCGATATGCGTTTCATCGTGCCGGTCTAGAGCGACTGCTCTGAATTCTCGCCGCACTGCCGCATAAAACGGTCATCAGCCGGTGGGGGTACGCCGGGGCAAATCATTTCGTATGCACCCGGCAAGATTCGTCGCGTTCCCGGGATAAGGCCGTCCGACAAGGGGTACGGCGAGTTTTCCGTCGTTATTCCCGACCTGCCGTGGCCGCTTTTGCACATCCGGCTCGCGATCTGCATTCAAGCGACGAATCTGTGCATCGCAACAATCCATTTCATTCACGGCAATCGTCCCGGTAAGGTGAACGCACGTTCGAATTTGCTCGAACGAAGCGAATCCACTCCTTGACGATGCCATGAAAACGACTCCCGATCGACCAGCGGAAGCGTCACCCTCGCGCCCCGGCGTCCCGCCGGCAGGCGGCGGAAATGCACGCGCGGCGGGCCTGCGCCTGCCGACCCGGCTGGTGGGTCCGATTGTGCTCGGGACGCTGCTCAACGCGCTGAACTCGTCGATGATCGCGGTCGCGCTCGTCAGCATCCAGCAGGCGTTCAACCCGCAGGGGCATGAACGCATCGACACGATGTGGCTCGTGTCGGGCCTTTATCTCGCGACGGCGGTCGGCCAGCCGACGATGGGGCGGCTCGCCGACCGGTTCGGTGCGAAGCGGATTTTCTGCATCGGCCTTGCGATCGTATTGATCGCGTCCGCGCTCGCGCCGTTCGCGCCGTCGCTCGAGTGGCTGATCGCATCGCGCGTCGCGCTCGGCATCGGCACGTCCGCCGCGTATCCGGCCGGCATGGCGATGATCCGCGCCTGGTCGCAGCGACACGCGAACGGCGCGACGCCGACGGGCGGCCTCGGCGCGATCTCGGTCGCGGCACAGGTGGCCGTCGCGTTCGGGCCGCCGCTTGGCGGCGCGCTCGTGCAGTTCGCCGGCTGGCGCGCGATCTTCTGGATCAACGTGCCGATCGTGCTGCTGGCCTTCGTGCTGGCGTGGCTGTGGATTCCGGCCGACGTCGTCCCGCGCGGCGCGCAGGAACGCCGCACGCTGCGGGGCACGCTGAAGGAGCTGGATCTGCCGGGCGTCGCGCTGTTCGTCCTGACGCTCGCGAGCCTGCTGCTGTTCCTGCAATCGGTAACGCACGAGCCCGACTGGCTGCTGCTGGTTGCGACGCTGGTTCTGTGCCCGATGCTCGTCGGGCGCGAGCGGCGGGCCGCGACGCCGCTGATCGACATCCGCATGCTGAGCGACAACCGTGCACTCACGAGCACGTACCTGCGCTGCGTCGGCACCTACGCGGTGTTCTACGCGATCTTCTATGCGCTGCCGATGTGGCTGCAGGAAGCCAAGCACCTGTCCGCCGCCGATGCCGGCCTCGTGATGCTGCCGGTCGCCGGGATCGGCACCGTGGCGACGATGTTCGCGACCCGCCTCGCACACCGTCACGGCTCGCGGCCGGTGCTGATCATCGGCTCCGCGATGCTGTGCGTCGGCAGCGTCGTGATGAGTCTCCTCACCAGCGCGATGCCGGTCTGGTCGATCGTGCTGCTGTCGATCGTGTTCGGCGTACCGAACGGCTTCAACAATCTCGGCAACCAGGCGGCGCTCTACCAGAGCGCGCCGCACGACCGGATCGGCACGGCCTCGGGGCTGTACCGCACCGCGCAGTATGTCGGCGGCAGCCTGTCGTTTGCGCTCGTCGGGCTGGCGCTCGGCCATCCGGCGAGCGATCGCGGCCTGCGCGAGCTGGCCATTGTCCTGGCGGTCATCAGCGTGCTGCTGCTGCTCAACGCGGCATCGAGCCGGCACCTGGATGCCGCCGCTTCTTCCATCTCCCAACAGAAGTGAGGTGTTACATGTCCATTCCGACGCTCAATCGCACGGTTGCCCTGGTCGCCATCGATCTGCAGAACGGCATCGTGTCGCTGCCGGTCGTGCCGTACACCGGCGCGCAGGTCGTGGCGAAAACGGTCGAGCTCGCGACCGCGTTCCGCGCGCTGCAGCTTCCCGTCATCTACGTGCACACGAGCTACCAGCCGGACGGCGGCGTGGCGCTGAAGGTCAAGACGGATGCGCCGTCGGCGCCGCCGAATCTCGATCCCGAATGGAGCGCGTTCGCGCCGGCGCTCGGCGTGGCGCCGTCCGACATCGTCGTGACGAAGCACCAGTGGGGCGCGTTCACCGGCACCGACCTCGACGTGCAGCTGCGCCGGCGCGGCATCACGGACATCGTGCTGACCGGGATCGCAACCAACATCGGCGTCGAATCGACGGCGCGCCAGGCATACGAGAACAACTACAACGTCGTCGTCGTCAGCGACGCGGTCAGCACGTCGTCCACCGACGCGCAGACCTTCGCGCTGACGCAGATCTTCCCGAAGCTCGGGCAGGTGGCCGCGACGGCCGACGTGGAGGCGGCACTGGAGCAGGCGTTTTCGCGCTGAACGAAGCGGCGTGTTCGGCGTGCACCATTCATACAGAGCCATTTAACGAGGCATGACGATGATCAAGACCGATGCATGGGTTCTTTACGCAGGACCGGAACCGAGCAAGAAGCAGGCGCCCGTGGCGGGCGAGCTGCGTCGCGAAACCTTCGAATTCTCCGATCTGGAAGCCGGCGAGGTGCTGGTCGAGCCGCTGTACGGATCGTGGGAAGCGAACCTCGACCACGCGCTGTCGCGCAATCCGGTCGACATCTGCCGGCAGCGCCGCGAGGACAAGATCGTGCTCGGCAACGGTGCGCTGGTGCGCATCGTCGAGCGCGGCCGCGGCGTGAAGACGCTGAAGGAAGGCGAGATCTGCATGGTGATGCCGTTCGGCAAGCGCGACGAATACGGGTTCGCCGAACTCGTCTACGCGTACGACGCACCGGGCACGATCGGCGTGATGGCGCAGCGGACCAAGATGCGCGCCGACAACCTCGTGGCGGTGCCGACGGACAGCCGGCATTCGCTGCTGCAATGGGCGACGTACGGCCGCTACTTCACCGCGTGGGACAACTGGAAGGTGGCGTCGGCGTGCTGGCGCTCGCAGTTGCCGGACGTCGATCCGGCCGACTACCTGGTATTCGGCTGGGGCGGCGGCACGACGCTCGCCGAACTGCAGCTCGCGAAGCGCGAAGGCTTTCGCGTCGCGATGACGGCGAGCAACGACCGGCGCCTCGAGGAGCTCGCGAAGCTCGGCATCACGCCGGTCGATCGCCGCAAGTTCCCGAATCTCGCGTATGACGACGAGCGCTACAAGACCGATCCCGAGTATCAGGCGAGCTATCGCGAGTCGGAGCGCGTGTTCGCGGAGACGATCGCGGAACTGAGCGGCGGCCGCGGCGTCGCGATCTTCCTCGACAACCTCGGCGGCGCGCTGTATCGCTCGACGATGCGCGTGGTCGGCCGCACCGGCATCGTCACGACGGTCGGCTGGAAGACCGGGATGCGCCTGTGGAACCTGCGCGCGACGGAATGCATCAACCGCCGCCTGCACATCCACACGCACGCGTGGCGCTACGACGACAGCATCACGATCCGCGACTTCCAGGAAACGAGCGGCTGGATCGGCGAGGAGCCGACCGAGATCTTCGATTTCGACGAAGTGCCGAAGCTCGCGTCCGACTACCTGAACGGGAAGATCCAGACGTATTTCCCGATCTACCGGATCAACGCCGTCTGAGCGACAGGTCGCGCGCCGCGCCCCGCATCTTTGCATGTTGATTAGTCATGCAGACGATGCCGGCGCGCGGCGCGCCGTGCAATCCATTTGACTGGAGAACGGCATGGCCACTGTGGAAATCGGGGACGTCGACGCCGGCGCGGCGTCGGACACGTCCAAACGGGCGCCCCTCGACGGCATTCGCGTGATCGACGCCGCGACGCTGTTCGCGGGCCCGCTCTCGGCGACGATGCTCGCGGACTACGGCGCCGACGTGATCAAGGTCGAGCATCCGGACGGCGATCCGGCGCGCAAGTACGGCGCGCGTCGCGACGACGTGCCGTTGTGGTGGAAGGTGCTCGCGCGCAACAAGCGGGCGGTCACGCTGAATCTCGGCACGGCCGACGGCCAGCGGATCTTCCGCGAACTGGTGGCGCAGGCGGACGTGGTCGTCGAGAACTTCCGGCCCGGCACGCTCGAACGCTGGGGGCTCGGCTACGACGTGCTGTCCGCGATCAACCCGCGGCTCGTGCTCGTGCGGGTAACGGGCTTCGGCCAGTTCGGCCCGTATGCGAGCCGGCCGGGCTTCGGTACGCTGGCCGAGGCGATGAGCGGGCTCGCGTCGATCACCGGCGAGGCGGACGGGCCGCCGCTCCTGCCGTCGTTTCCGCTTGCCGACACGGTCGCGGGGCTGACCGCCGCGTTCGCGATCATGACCGCGCTGAAGGCGCGCGAGCAGACCGGGCGCGGCCAGGTCGTCGATCTCGCGATCATCGAGACGATGCTTGCCGCGATGGGCGCGCAAGTCGCGAGCTACGACCAGACGGGCCGGGTGCCCGAGCGTACAGGCAATCGTTCACCGAACAATTCGCCGCGCGGTGTCTACCGCACGTCGGACGGCAAGTGGGTCGCGCTGTCGACGTCTGCGCACAGCATCGCCGAGCGCGTGATGCGCCTCGTCGGCCGCGCGGACCTGATCGACGAACCGTGGTTCGCGAACGGCGCCGAGCGCGCGAAGCACGCGGACGAGCTGGATGCGGCGGTCGGCGGCTGGATCGGGCAGCGCACGCGCGACGAGGTGATCGCCGAATTCGAGCGCGCGCAGGCGGCGGTCGCGCCGATCTACGACGTCGCCGACGTGCTGCGCGATCCGCAGTACGCGGCGCTCGGCTCGGTCGTGTCGGTGCCCGACGCGGAGCTTGGCGCGTTCCGCACGCACAACGTGCCGTTCCGGCTGTCCGACACGCCCGGCGCGATCCGCTGGGGAGGACCTGCGCGCGGCACGCACAACGACGAAGTATTCGGCGCATTGGGACTGGAGCGGCGCGAGATCGCCGATTTGACCGAACGAGGCGTGATATGAAAACCAGCGCAACTTACCGCAGTTACCTTTACGTGCCCGCGCACAAGGCGCAGGTGGTGGAAAAGGCGTATGCAAGCGAAGCCGATGCCATCGTGCTCGACCTCGAGGATGCCGTGCCGGCCAGCCACAAGGCCGAGGCCCGCCAGGCGGCCGCCGCGATTCTCGCGGAAGGCCCGCCGAAGCCGACCTATGTGCGGATCAACCCGATCGGCAGCCCGTGGTGCCGCGACGACGTCGAGGCGATCGCGCAGCCGGCGCTGCAGGCGCTGCGCCTGCCGAAATGCGACCTGCCGCAGCATATCCAGGAGGTCGCGGGCTGGCTCGACGCGCTCGGCTGCGAGGCTGGCATCCAGATCCTGATCGAGTCGGCGTACGGCGTCGAGACGGCTTACCAGCTCGCGACCGCGTCGCCGCGGCTCGAACGGATCGGGCTCGGCGAGAGCGACCTGCGCGCGGACCTGCAGATCGGCGTCGACAACTTCACGCTCGAGGTGTGCCGTGCGCGCTGCGTGGTCGTGTCGCGCGCGGCGGGGCTGAACGGGCCGATCCAGACGGTCTATCACACGCTGCCCGATCTCGACGGACTGAAGGAATCGACGCTGCGCGCGAAATCGATGGGGTTCCTCGGCCGCTTCGCGATCCATCCGTCGCAGCTCGCGGTGATCAACGAGGTGTTCACGCCGTCGGAGGACGAGATCCGCGCGGCCGAGCGCGTGCTCGAAGCGGTCGATGCGGCGGCAGGCAAGGCCTCGGCGTCGTCGGTGTTCGTGCTGCCGGACGGCCGCGTGGTCGCGCCGCCGCTGATCGCCAACGCACGCGTGACGCTCGCGCTCGCGAACAATCTTCGACTCAGTGGAGCACTGGCATGAGCACACCCGAAACGCTTTCCGCTCCGGCAGCGGCCGCGACGAACCGGCCCTTGCCGCCCGACGGCATCGTCGGCGCGCTCGGCCGCTTTGCGGCGGAGGTGCGCGCCGAAGGGCTGGAACGCAGGCTGCGCGTCGAGGCCGCCGCGCGCGTGCTGGACGTGGTCGGCAACAGCCTGATCGCGCACGACGAACCGGTCGCGCAGTCGGTGCTGCAGGTCGCGCGGCGCTGGGGCGGCACCGGCCCGGCGAGCGTGATCGGCGCGCCCGACCGGCTGCCGGCCGCGAGCGCCGCGCTCGTCAACGGCACGCTCGCGCATGCGATGGATTTCGACGATTCGCACATGCGCTCGGTGCTGCATCCGAGCGCGTCCGTGATTCCGGCCGCGCTCGCCGCCGCGCAGGCGAGCGGCGCGTCGGGTGCGGCGCTGCTCGATGCGATCACGGTCGGCACCGAGGTGTGCATCCGGCTCGGTGTCGCCGCTTACAACGAGCAGCTCGGCAATTCGGTGTTCTTCGAGCGCGGCCAGCACGCGACGTCGATCTGCGGCACGGTCGGCGCGGCGGCGGCCGCGGCGATGCTGTTCGGGCTCGACGCCGCGCAGATCGCGGCGGCGCTCGGCATTGCCGCGAGCATGGGCGCGGGCCTGCTCGAAGCGAACCGCACCGGCGGCTCGGTGAAGCGGATCCACTGCGGCTGGGCGGCGCACGCGGGCGTGAGCGCGGCGGAACTGGCGGGCGCGGGCGTAACCGCGCCGCCGACCGCGCTCGAAGGCCGCTTCGGTTTCTTCCACGCGTGGTGCGGCGACCTCGCCGACGTCGACGCGGTGCTGCGCGGCCTCGGCGACGAATGGGAGACGAGCCGGATCATCTTCAAGCCCTATCCGTGCAACCACTTCACGCATCCGGGCATCGACGCGGCGCTGCAGCTGAAGGCGCAAGGCGTGACGGCGGACGACGTGGTGTCGGCCGAGCTGCGGGTCGCGACGTCGACGCTGCGCACGATCGGCGAGCCGGCCGAGCTGAAGGCGAATCCGCCGACCGGTTATGCGGCGGCGTTCTCGGGGCCGTACACAGTCGCGGCGGCGCTGCTCGGCGGCGGCGGGCTCGGCGTCTGGTTCGACGATTTCGACGATGCGCTTGCGCAGCACCCCGCACGGCGCGCGCTGGCCGCGAAGGTGCGCTGCGTGGCCGATCCGTGGTGCGACACGCGCTTTCCGAACTTCCTGCCGGCCGTGCTGCGCGTCGAGCTGCGCGACGGGCAGGTGCGCGAGGCGCGGATCGAGTCGAGCAAGGGCACGAATTCGCGGCCGCTGACCGAACAGGAGCTCACCGCGAAATTCGTGCTGGCGGCGAGTTCGGCGCTCGGCATGGAGCGCGCGCTCGCGCTGCGCGACGCGGTGCAGGCGCTCGCCGACGATGCGCCGCTCGACCTGCTTGCGGCGCTGACGTCAGGTACTGAAGGAGGACACCGATCTTGAATGCACCGCGCTGGAAAAAGCGGCCGCCCGGCTCGAACTGGGGCGACTTCGGTCCCGACGATCAGAAGGGGCGGCTGAACTGGCTGACGCCCGACAAGGTACGGCAGGGCGTTGCCGAAGTCCGGGAAGGACTGTCGTTCTCGCTGAGCCTGCCGCTCGACGTGCCGCGCGGCGGCGGGTTGAACGCGCGGCGCCGGCCGCCGGCGATCATGCCGGCGCTGCTCGGCGACAAGCCGTACTTCGGCTATCGGGCCGACGAACAGGTTGCGAACGCAACCGACGTGGTCTGCGACGACTCGTTCTGCATGCACTCGCAGTTCTCGACGCAATGGGACGGCCTGTCGCACGTGGGCGGCGTGTTCGACGCGGACGACGACGGCGTGCCCGAAATCGTGTTCTACAACGGTTTCCGGATGGGCGAACATCTGCGGGTGCCGCAGGAAGGCGACGCGACGGGCGGCGCGCGCGCGCTCGGCATCGAGGTGATGGCGCAGACGGGCGTGCAGGGGCGCGGCGTGCTGATCGACCTGCGGCGTCATTTCGGCGATGCGCGCACCAAGGTCGGCTTCGCGCAGTTGATGCAGGTGATGGAGGCGGACCGCGTGCAGGTCGAGCGCGGCGACATCGTCTGCATTCACACCGGCTTCGCCGATCTGCTGCTGAACGACGACGGCGGATCGCCGGCGACGGTCGCGAGCGCGTGCGTGCTGGACAGCAGCGATGCGCGGCTGCTGCAATGGATCGACGAATCGGGGCTGGCCGCGCTCGTGGCCGACAACCATGCGATCGAGGAACGTCCGCAGAATGCGCAGCCGCTCCCGCAGCCGGGCGCACTGATGCCGCTGCACGAGCTGTGCCTGTTCAAGCTCGGCATTCACCTCGGCGAGCTGTGGCACCTGACGCCGCTCGCGAACTGGTTGCATGCGCATCGTCGGAACCGGTTTCTGCTGACCGCGCCGCCGTTGCATATCCGCGGCCTGGTCGGCGCGCCGGCGAATCCTGTCGCGACCGTTTGAGCCTGCGGGCGGCGGCTGTGGCGGCGGCCGCCCGCATTTTTTTGCAACGCGACAGGGTTGCGAAAATCGCGAATTAAATGGCCGATTGGCACGGTATTCAGAAGAATCGACGTGAAACGGACCCATTAATTTGAAAACTTAACCAATATCGTCCGATACCTAAAAATATAGATACGTCAAGATTGGACTATTCTTGTGCATTGCACTAAATATCTGGGGATTGCTCCGATTGCAGAATTTCGCAATCGTAATCGGAGGCGGTGATTAACCTGTTTAGTGGATGGTCGCAAACATGAATCTACGTTCGATCGATCTGAACCTGCTGGTCATACTCGATGCGCTATTGACGGAGAAGCAGGTCACACGGGCCGGCCAGAAGGTCGGCCTCACGCAGCCGGCCGTCAGCAACGCGCTGGCGCGGCTGCGATTCCTGTTCAAGGACGAGATCCTCGCGCGCACGGCGGTCGGCATGGAGTTGACGCCGCGCGCGCAGGCGCTGGCCATGCCGATTCGACAAATCATGCAACAAATCGAGGAATTATTTGAATCGGATTATCAATTCAATCCATTTACGTCCGAGCGCCATTTTACGGTGCGCATGTCGGATCTCACCGAATTGCTTTTGCTTCCGGCCCTGCTGCGCTGCATGCGATTGACCAGCCCGAATATCGGCATGGACGTCGTGCATATGAGTGCCACCCGGACCGCCGACGCGCTCGAATCGGGGCTGCTCGACCTGGCGATCAGCGCCGGCCTCGAACATTCGGGCACGCTGTCGTCGCGCATCGTATTTCATGACCGGATGGTCTGCGTGATGAGTTGCAGCCATCCGGACGCGGCCGCGCCGCTGACGCTCGAACGATTCCTCGCGCTCGACTTCCTCAACGTGACGATCAACCCGGTCGACCACAGCCTGATCGACAACCTGCTCGCGACCATGAACTGCACGCGGCGTATCGCGCTCAACGTGCCGCACTGGCTCGTCGTGCCGAACATGCTGGATGCGCTGCCGTACGCGGTGATCATGTCGGAGCGGCACGCGCTGAGCCTCGACGATGCGCGGCTCGTGATCCGCGAACTGCCGCTCGCGATGGAGCCCGTCGCGTGGTCGCTGTACTGGCACCGCCGCTACGACGGCAGCAACGCGCACGCGTGGCTGCGCGGCCGCATCGTCGAGGTCGCGGAAGCGCTCGAGCGGCACGTCGTCGCGGCGGAGGCTTAGGCGTAGGCCGAGCACGCCGGTCAGCCGACGACGAGCAGCGGCGGCAGCGACGCGACGTCGGGCTGCTCGTCGAGCCGCCACAGGTAGTCGAGCGCCGCGTGGATCTGTGCCGGGTTCCAGTGCCGCCGGCAGTTCTTCGTGAACTTCGCGACGTAGTCGTCGCGCCGCATCGGCCGCGTCGGCGAGCCGGGCAGGTCGTCCACCTGCTTCGTGCAGGTCGTGCCGTCTTCGCACACGGCCGTCACGCGATTCGGTGCCTGCGCCGGATAACGCGCGGTCAGCGACGGGTCCTCGCGCACCGTGATCCGCTCGATCAGCGCGCGCAGCGCCGGATCCTGCAGCGCGTCGTGCCGGTAGCTCTCGGTCGTGATGTCGCCGTCGAGCATCGCGCGCGCGACGATGTACGGCAGGCTGTGATCGGCGGTCTCGTGGGTCGATGGCGCCCATTTTTCGCGGTCGCGGCCGGCCGTCACGTAGCCGACCTCGGTCGTGTCGATCTCGATGCGCTGGATGCGGCGCAGGTCGCCGACCTGCGCGGCGACGTCGACTGCGGCCGGAATCGCCGTTTGCGTGAGCCCCTGGGCGGGATAGAACTTCACGAAGCATTTGCCGATCCGGAACGCGCCGCCGCGCCCGCCGAATTCGTGTGTATCGACCGCGAACGGGCCGGACACCTGGGGAAAGAATCCCGCCATGCCTTCGAAGATCGGCGCGGGGCCGGTCAGCCCGGCGCGCGCGAGCTGCGTCGAGAACACCGCGTTGCGCGCGGCGTCCGCATCGGCGAGCGCCTTCCAGTTCGACAACTGCTGGACGCGTGTCTGGTTCAGCGCGAGATGGCTGTTGATCGACAGGTTCACCGCCTGCACCAGCTGCGGCGCGGGCATGCGCATCAGCTTGCCCGCGGCGAGCGCGACGGCGGGCAGGCTGTAACACGTGTGGTCCCAGCCGCGCGGGCTGATCGCGGCGGCGTCCATCAGCCGGCACGCGATCTCGTACGCGATCGCGATCGACAGGATCAGGTCGCGGCCGTTCGCATGCTGCGCTTCGGCGACGGCGAGGCACGCGGACATGTTGTCGCTTGGATGGCCGGTCTCCTTGCCGGCGTAGGCGTCGTTGAAATCGTAGTAGCGCAGCGCGGTGCCGGTCGCGAACGCGGCGAGATCGGGGCTCGTGCGCTCGCGGGTGCCGACGATGGTCGACACGCCGCCCGGCGACGCAAGCGCCACATCGCGCGCGATCCGCACCGGGCGTTCGTCGTGAGCGGCGATCGCGCAGCCGAGCGCGTCGATCAGGTGCGCCTTGATCGTCTCGACCGTCGCGTCGTCGAGGTCGCGATACTGCAGCCCGGCCGCGTAGTCGGCGAGCTGCTGCGCGAGATCGGGGCGGCCGGTGGTGACGCCGGCGGCCGGCAGCGCGCCGGCGCGGGCGTGGGCGAACGGCAGCGCGAGCGCCGTGCCGGTCAGCGTGGAAAGGAAGTGGCGGCGGTTCATGGTGCGTGGCTCCGGAGGTTCCTGAAACGGGGGGAGAGGCGGGCTCAGAACAGCTTGCGCAGGCCGAGTGCCGCGCCCGCGCTGCTGGCGCGGTCGCCGGCCAGCGTGTAGTGGAGAAAGTTGTAGTTGTAGTTGTCGAAATCGAGCGCGGCGCGGCGCGCGTAGCCGCCTGCCAGGTACACCGTGACGGCCTTCGACAGGAAGTAGTTCAACTGCAGCGTGACCTGCTGCGGGTTCGCCGGGTGCGGTGCGGGCGTCTGCGCGTTCGGCGGATTCTGCGCGCGGATGTCCTCGTAATAGAACGCGCCGATGGCCTGCAGGAAAGGGGTGATCGCGTAGCGCACGCCGGCCCACCAGAACGTGTAGCTCGTCACGACCGATGGCGCGGCGACGCCGCTCTGTCCGTGCGTGACGCCGGCCAGCAGTTGCACGCGGTCGATCGACGCGATCGCGGCGGCGGCGTAGCGGCGGAAATGCGCGAAACCGCCCGGCTGCGGCGTGTTGACGTTGTCGAACGCGGCGGCGACCGAGAATGCGCCGCCGGCATAGTCGAAGCCGGCGCCGTAGGCGGCGTTCGACTGGAACGCGCCGGGCGTGCCGCCGAACGAATAGTGCATTTCGAGCGTCAGCGCGCCGATCTTCGCGAGGTACTTGGCGACGTTGTTCTCGCGGAAGTTGACACCGACGATCGCGCCGGCCGGCTCGTACAGCGTCGAGTACGCGCCCGTCGGCGAATAGTGCTCCATGACGTCGAACAGCGTCGTGTACTGGTGGCCGAGCCGCAGCGCGCCCCAGCGCTCGTGCTGCAGCCCGACCCACGCGGAGCGGTCGAAGCCGCCCGCGCCGGTGCCGGTGCCGTTGTTCAGGTTGATGCCGCTTTCGAGCCGGAACGCGGCCTGCCAGCCGCCGCCGAGTTCCTCGACGCCCTTCAGGCCCCAGCGCGAGCCGCTCTTGCCGCCCGACGCCATCCGCACGAGCGATGCCGACGCGTTATTGCCGGGCGCGGCCTGGTGGGTGAGGAATTCTGTATAGACGTCGGCCACGCCGTACAGCGTGATCGTGTTCTGCGCGCAGGCGCTGGCCGATACGAGGCCCAGTCCGCACAGTGCGGACATCCGCTTGCCCATGGCTTGTCTCCTTCGTGGGTTTATTTATTGGATTGCGGCGTCGCACCGGTCGAGCGGCGCGACGGTGCTGCGGGGCGACGCTATCCGGGCCGCGCGGCGAACGGGTGGCGTCGTGGCGCGACGCACGCGCGCATCGCGCGACCTGCGCATGCACCGGGACGAAGCGCGGCCATGAAGGGCGGCACGTGCATCACCGGGGCGTGCCGCCGGTACGCGCCTGCACGGCTGCGTGACGCGCGAGCACGCGCTTCGCGCGGGCGACGCCGGGCGCGTCGACCATCCTGCCGTCGACGCGCAGCGCGCCGCGCCCGTTCGCGCGCGCGTCGTCGTAGGCGGCCAGCACCGCGTTCGCGTCGCGCACCGCGTCGTCGTCGGGTCGGAACGCGCGGTTGAGCGCACCGACCTGCAGCGGATGGATGCAGGTCGCGCCCGCATAACCGAGTTCCGCGGACATGCGCGCGATGCGCTCGAACGCGTCGAGATCGCGCAGCTCGTCGAGGCCGCCGACGAGGCCGAGCGGCAGGATGCCGGCCGCGCGCGCGGCGATGATCAGCAACTGCTTCGGCACGCGCAGCACGTCGGCGCTCGCGCCGCTTTCGCAGTTCAGCGCGAAGTCGCCGCCGCCCAGCATCATCGCGACGACGCGCGGCGACGCCCGCGCGATCCGGTCCATGGCCTGGAACGCGCGCGGCGTTTCGACGATCGCGACGATCCGCGTGCCGCCGGGCGGGGCGCCGGTTTCCTCTTCGAGCGCGGCCAGCAGCTCGTCGATCGCCTCGACGTGCGAGCTGCCGCGCACCTTCGGCAGCACGACGCCGTCCACGCCGGCCCGGACGGCCGCGCGCAGGTCGGGCACCAGCAGGTCGAGCGGGCCGTTGGCGCGCACCAGCACATCGCGGCCGGGCGTGCGCAACGCCGGCACGGCGTCGGCCAGCCCGTCGCGGGCGGCCGCCTTGCACGCGGCCGGGACGCTGTCCTCGAGATCGAGGATCAGCGCGTCGGCGTCGCTCGCGGTGGCCGATGCGACGAAACGGGGGATGTGGGCGGGGACGTACAGCAGCGAGCGCCAGGCAGGTTGATGCGAAGAATCCATCGTCGATCTCTAAAAATGAAAGTCACTTTCATTTTTGTGATGGATGATGGCATTCGTCAAGATTATCGTTAACGCCTAGTTTCCAAGGAGATTGCGCGACGATGAGCGAACGAAGCCGTGCGGATTCATGTTGATGCCATCGATGATCTGCGTATAATGAAAGTGACTTTCATTTTTTGAGTGCCGGCCAACACGGCGCGGCACGGATGCCCGGCATCGCACGAGGTGGACATGAGCAAGGTGGAGACAAGCAATCCGGCAGAAGGCGGCGTGGCCGCGGTCAACCGCGCGCTGACTGCGCTGCTGGCGTTCGGCAACGCGCCCGGTGGGCTGATGCTCGCGCAGGTCAGCGAGGAGACGGGGCTCAACATGAGCACGCTGTTGCGGATGTTCGAGTCGCTCGAGCAGTTCCGCTTCATCAAGCGCCTGCCGGACGGGCGCTACGTGCTGGGGCCCGCCGTGTTCCAGCTGGGGATGATGTATCGCGAGTCGTTCCAGCTGCGCGAGTACGTGATGCCGATCCTGTCGACGCTGTCGGCGGAAACCGGCGAGACCGCCGCGTTCTACGTGCGCGAAGGCGACCAGCGCGTGTGCCTGTTCCGCATCCAGGCGCAGCGCTCGGTGCGCACGCATCTGCGCGAGGGCGACCGCTTCCCGCTCGACGTCGGCGCGGCCGGGCGCGTGCTGCTCGCGTTCAGCGGCACGCGCGGCGGTGAGTACGAGAAGACGGCCGAGCAGGGTTACGCGGTATCGATCGCCGAGCGCGACCCGGAAAGCGCGGCGATCGCGTGCCCGGCGTTCGGCGTTGGTCGCGTGCTGAGCGGCGCGATCTCGCTCGGCGTGCCGCGCTATCGCTTCAACAAGAAGGTGCTGGCCGACTACCTGCCGTGTGTGCAGGCGGCCGCCGCCGAGCTGACGCATGCGCTGGGCGGCGATCTGCCCGCCGCGGGCGCGGCGTTCCGCGCGGCCGACCAGCTCGGCGCGCTGCTCGGGTAGCGCCGCGCGCGGTTGAGCGCGCACTTCGAAGTCCGTATCGAACGACGCACACACCAACCAGGAGACAAGCATGTTCGTTCCCGACACGCAGGCCGCGCACGCGGCCGGCGCGCGCCGTCGCGCGTCTACCGGCCCGATCCGTCCGAAACCGTTCGACGCCAGCGCGCAGGGGCCGCTTGCGGGCGTGCGCGTCGTCGACCTGTCGCGCCTGATGGCGGGCAACATGCTGAGCGTGCAGCTCGCCGATTTCGGCGCGGACGTCGTGAAGGTCGAGAGCGAGCGCGGCGATACGCTGCGCGCGGTCGGCGCGGGCGGGATCAGCACGAACTGGAAGGTGTACGGGCGCAACAAGCGCAGCGTGTGCGTCGACCTGCGCACGCCCGAGGGGATCGACATCGTCCGCCGGCTGGTGCGCGACGCGGACGTGTTCGTCGAGAGCTTCAAGCCCGGCGTCGCCGAGAAGATGGGGCTCGGCCCGGATGACCTGCTCGCGATCCGGCCGGAACTGGTGATCGCACGGATCTCCGGCTGGGGGCAGACGGGGCCGTATCGCCACAAGCCGGGCTTCGGCACGCTCGCGGAAGGGTACGCGGGGTTCGCGGCGATCAACGGCTTCGCCGATCGCGAGCCGGTGCTGCCGCCGATGTTCCTCGGCGACATGACGGCCGGGCTGTCCGGCGCGCTCGCCGTGCTGGTCGCGCTGCATGCGCGCGACGCGCACGGCGCGGCGGGGCAGGTGATCGACGTGTCGCTGTTCGAGCCGCTGCTGTCGATCCTCGGGCCGGCCGCCGCGAACTACGTGATGACGGGCGAGATCAAGGCGCGCACCGGCAGCCGCTCGTCGAACACCGCGCCACGCAACGCGTATCGCACCCGCGACGGCAAGTGGCTGTGCCTGTCGAGCTCGACGCAGGCGATGGCCGAGCGGCTGTTCCGCGCAATCGGCCGCGCGGAGCTGATCGACGATCCACGCTATGCGACCAACGTGCAGCGCGTGCAGCACGCGGAGGCGCTCGATGCGATCGTCGGCGAATTCATCGCCGCGCGCGATCTCGACGCCAATCTCGCGTTTTTCGAAGAAGCGGGCGTGACGGTCGGGCCGATCCAGGACATCGCGCAGATCGTTCAGGATCACTACGTGATCGAACGCGAGGCGCTCGTCGAGCTGCCGGACGACGACGTCGGCAGCCTGCCGATGCACAACATCACGCCGCGCCTGTCGGCCACGCCGGGCACGTTCCGCCGGCCGGCGCCCGCGCTCGGCGAGAACAATCGCGAGATCCTGCTGCCGCTACTCGGCGAACACGAATACGAGCGGCTCGCCGGGCTGGGCGTGATCCGCACGCGCTAGCCGCGAAACCTCGGGCGCGACACGGCCGCGAAGGACGGCCGTGCGCGCCTGCCGCCACACCCTGGATATGGCATGGAGGAGACACCATGAAACCACGCTGGACCCATCGGCCGCCCGGCTCGAACTGGGGCGATTTCGGCCCGGACGATCAGAAAGGGCGCTTGAACTGGCTGACGGCCGACGCGGTGCTGCGCGGCGTCGCGGAGGTGCGCGAAGGCCGCGTGTTTTCTCTGAGCCTGCCGCTCGACGTGCCGCGCGGCGGCGGTCTGAACGCACGGCGCCGGCCGCCGGCGATCATGCCGGCGCTGCTCGGCGACAAGCCGTACTTCGGCTATCGGGCCGACGAACAGGTTGCCAACGCAACCGACGTGGTCTGCGACGACTCGTTCTGCATGCACTCGCAGTTCTCGACGCAATGGGATGCGCTGTCGCACGTCGGCTCGCTGTTCGATCCGGCGGGTGACGGCGAGCCAGCCCGCGTGTTCTACAACGGCTACCGGATGGACGAGCACATCCACGTGCCCGAAGCGGGCGCGCCGCGCGGCGGTGCGGGTGCGCTCGGCATCGAGGTGATGGCGCAAACCGGCGTGCAGGGGCGCGGCGTGCTGGTCGACCTGCGCCGCCACTTCGGCGACGAGCGGCGCAAGATCGGCTACGCGGAATGGATGGCGGTGCTGCGCGCGGACGACGTGGTCGTCGAGCGCGGCGACATCGTGTGCGTGCACAC
This sequence comes from Burkholderia arboris, assembly GCF_038723655.1. NCBI lineage: Bacteria > Pseudomonadati > Pseudomonadota > Betaproteobacteria > Burkholderiales > Burkholderiaceae > Burkholderia > Burkholderia arboris. The sequence continues at coordinate 712,823 of NZ_CP109823.1, read as the reverse complement.
GGGTTTCGCCGATCGTCTGCTCGACGCCGACGTGCGTGGCGAGCCCGGCGCGCCGGACCTGTGCTGCGTGCTCGACGGCAACGACCCGCGTCTGCTCGAATGGATCGCCGCATCGGGGCTCGCGGCACTCGCGGCGGACAACCACGCGGTCGAGGAGCGACCGCGCAATGCATCGGCGCGCGAGCGGCCCGGCGCGCTGATGCCGCTGCACGAGCTGTGCCTGTTCAAGCTCGGCATTCATCTCGGCGAGCTATGGCACCTGACGCCGCTTGCCGAATGGTTGCGCGCGCACCGGCGCAATCGCTTCCTGCTGACCGCGCCGCCGCTGCACCTGCGCGGGCTCGTCGGGTCGCCGGTCAACCCGGTCGCCACCGTCTGAACGCCGGCGCCGCGCGCACGCTGCGCCGGCGCCTTGTCCGCCGCTTCGCGCCGGCCGCGCGGGCGGATCATCGAGGAGTCGCCATGTCCCATTCCCATGCGGCGTCGATTGCCGCGCGCATCGACCGCCTGCCCGCGACGGCCAGCATCTGGACGCTCGTGCTGTTCCTGAGCGTCGGCGGTTTTTTCGAGGTCTACGACCTGTTCCAGATGACCTACCTGCCGCCCGGGCTGATCCGCGACGGCATCTTTCATGCGGGCTCGCACGGCGTACTCGGCATGTCGGACCAGGGCGCGCTTGGCGCGGCGACGTTTGCCGGGCTGTTCGTCGGCGAGATGTTCGTGTCGCGCCTCGCGGACCGCTTCGGGCGGCGCGCGTTGTTCACCGGCGCGCTGCTGCTCTACACGGCGGCGAGCCTTGCGATGTGCGTGCAGACGCATGCGCTCGGCATCCTCGTGTGCCGCTTCATCGCGGGTTGCGGCATCGGCGCGGAGCTGATCACGATCGGCGCGTTCCTGACCGAGCTGGTGCCGAAGGCGGTGCGCGGCCGCGCGTTCGCGCTGTGCTTCGCGGTCGGTTATCTCGCGATGCCCGTGCTCGCGCTGGTGTCGTGGTTATGGGTGCCGCACGATCCGCTCGGGATCTCCGGATGGCGCTGGGTCGTGCTGCTCGGCGGCAGCGGCGCGGTCGTCGTCTGGTGGCTGCAGTCGCGGTTGCCGGAGTCGCCGCGCTGGCTCGCCCGCAACGGCCGCGAGGCCGAGGCCGAAGCCGTGCTGCAGCGTCTCGAGCAGGCGGTCGAGCGGGAATCCGGCCGGCCGCTGCCCGCGGTCCCGGCGCCGGCCTCAACTGCGCCGGCCCCGCAGCGCGCGCCGTCGATGTGGGATGCGCAACATCGCGGCCGCACGGCGATGCTGATCGCGTTCAATGCATTCCTGAGCATCGGCTTCTTCGGCTTCAGCCAGTGGCTGCCGACGCTGCTGGCCGCGCAGGGCGCGAGCGTCACGAAAAGCCTCTGGTATGCGTTCGTGATCGCGTTCGCGTATCCGGTGTCGCCGTTCGTGGCGGGCCTGCTCGCCGACCGGATCGAGCGCAAGTGGCTGATCGTCGCGTCGGCGTTCGGCGTCGCGCTGTTCGGCACCGCGTTCGCGATGTCGGCGCAGGCGCCGTTCGTGATCGCGTTCGGGCTGCTCGTCACGCTGTCCAATACGGTGCTCGCGAGCAACGGCACCGCGTACCAGTCGGAAGTGTTTCCGACCGAGATCCGCGGGCGCGCGCTCGGCTTCGTGCATTCGATCGGCCGCCTGACGGGAATCGCGAGCAGTTTCATCATCGCGCTGCTGCTCGAACGCGCCGGGGTGTCGGCCGTGTTCGTGCTGATCGGCGGCAGCATGGTGATCGTGATGGTGTCGATCGGTGTGTTCGGGCCGTATACCAACAACCGGGCGCTGGACGAGATCACGGGCCGCGGCGGGGAGGGGGGCGAGAGCGGGGCGGCGGTGCGCGGGCTCGCTGTTTTGCCGACTCGGCGTGTCGATGGGCCGCGTAAGGGCGCCGGGGATCGGGCGGTGTAATGGCGCCGGCGGCAGGTTTCATCACGCCGTCTCGGCCGCCGACTCACGCATCGCCGCTCACTCGCGGCGGCGCGGTCGAGCGGTCGCGTCGGCGACGCGGTCGAGCGGTTGCGTCGGCGACGCGGTCGAGCGGTTGCGTCGGCGACGCGGTCGACCCAGCCGCGGTAGAACGCGCGGTACTTGAGCACGAGCTTGTCGTACTTGCTGTACGCGCCGCCGCCGTCCGGCTTCATCCCGTTCCAGATCTTGACGTCGTACCCGACGGCCTGTCGGGTCTGCAACCCGAACAGCACGAAGTCGGTCGCGCGGTGCATTACGCCGCCAACCTTCTTGATCGAGATGAGCATGTGCATGACGTTCTTGCCGTCGCTCACCTGCGTCACACGCCACCGTGGGCGCAAGCAACTGCGGCGTGAGGCGGGGACGGGCGACCGGTTGGGGGGCGCTCGCCTTTTGATCATCGACCGAAATCGGCCTGATCAGGCTGCGGGGGCTGGTTTTCGATTAGCGCGTCATGAATGGAAAACTTGCAATGCGCTCGTTGCTGCGCCGTCAGCGATTACGGTGGCGGCCCTCGGGCAGAAGCCGCTCGATCGGCGCGCGACACGGCGGGTCATGATCGCCGTGATAAATGCAAGTTGCCGTAAATACAACAGAAATTTTTTCGATTCCAACGGGCGACTGCCGGTATGTCGGCTGACGAGCATTGACAATTCCGCGGGGTTCCACGCTTCCTGGATGCCAGAATCATTGTCGTATAGGCGTTGTTGGTCATCGGATCGCCCCAACGTTCGGAATTGTCTTACGCAGACATCGGCGAACGGCATGAAAGGAACCTTACCACTACGGCACGATTGCCAATTCAAACTCGGGGGGGCGCACAACACGTGACCATTGCGGCTGGGCGCTGCAACACCATCGCGGGGAGTTGACACGATCTTCGCGACGCCGCGCACGGCGACTACTTTATTTTTGCCTACGTCTACGAAGCGCTGAATTGCCGGCCAACGGGGGAGTATGTCGATCCGGGGCCGGTCTGGCGGTTGCACATCATCGTCTTCGCGTGGGGCGGCATGCGTCAATCGCAAGCGCCGAATGGTGCTTGCCATTTCCGCACATGATCGATCAACGCCCGCAGCTTCGGCACCATGTTGCGCCGCTGCGGAAAGTAGAGAAAGAAGCCGGGAAACGGTGGCAGGAACGCCTCCAGCAACGGCACGAGCGAGCCGTCGTCGAAATGCGCGCGCAGGCAGTCCTCGGGGGCGAACGTGATGCCGCCGCCCGCCAGCGCGAGACGCAGCATCAGGCGCAGATCGTTCGTCGTCAGTTGTGGTTCGACCGCGACGTCGAAAGGGCGGCCGTCTTCCACGAACTCCCAGCGGTAAGGCGCCAACTCCGGCGCCAGCCGCCAGCCGATACAGCGGTGCCGGACGAGCTCGTCGGGGTGACGGGGCGCGCCGTGCTTCTCGACGTAACCGGGAGAGGCCGCCGCCCGTTCGCGTTGCTCGCCGCCCAGCGGCACGGCAATCATGTCCTTCTCGATTACCTGTCCCAGCCGGATCCCGGCATCGAATCCGCGCTCGACGATATCGAATTCCTCGTCCGTCACGGTTACGTCGATGGTCATGTCGGGATAACACTCCGCAAAGCTTGCCAGCAACGGACCTGACAGGAAGGGTTCGGCGATCGACGTGGCCGTGAGCCGAAGATGGCCGCGCGGCGCGTCGGTCGTGCCCGTTGCATCGAGCGCGCTGCCGATGTCGACGAGCGGCCCTTCCAGCGATTGAACCAGCTGCATGCCCGCGTCGGTCAACTGAACCGACCGCGTGGTGCGCACGACGAGCGCGACGCCGAGCGTGTCTTCGAGCCGCCGGATGCCTTGGCTAACCGCGGAACGGGTGACGCCCATCCGGTCGGCCGCGGCGCGGAAATTCCGTTCTTTCGCGACGGCGAGGAGCAGCGGCAGAAGATTCAGGTCCATATCATTGTCCAGTTACGCTAACCAACCCATCCAGTATTCACCATCTACAAGCGACAGAGAAGCAACGATATCGTCCTGTCATCGAAACAGGGAGGTGTCATGGACAAAGTCATTCTCATCACCGGCGCGTCGAGCGGAATCGGCGAAGGCATCGCGCGCGAGCTGGGCGTACCGGGCGCGAAGCTCATGCTGGGCGCGCGGCGCACGGACCGGCTCGACGCCATCGCGCGCGATCTTCGCGTGGCAGGCGCGGCAGTCGAGACCTGCGCGCTCGACGTGACCGAGCGCCGTTCGGCGCAGGCGTTCGCGGTTGCGGCACTGGAAACGTGGGGGCGGATTGACGTGCTGGTGAACAACGCGGGCATCATGCCGCTGTCGCCGCTCGCGGCCGGCCATCACGACGAATGGGACCGCATGATCGACGTCAACATCAAGGGCGTCCTGTGGAACATCGCGGCCGTGCTACCGCACATGGACGCGCGTGGCGCCGGGCAGATCATCAACATCGCGTCGATCGGCGCGCTGTCGGTGGTGCCAACCGCCGCCGTCTACTGTGCGACGAAGTTCGCGGTGCGCGCGTTGACGGAAGGCCTGCGCCAGGAGCATCCGGCACTGCGGATTACCTGCATCAATCCTGGCGTCGTCGAAAGCGAGCTGGCAGACACGATCACGCACGCGCAGACCCAGGCGTTCATGCGCGAATACCGTGCGATCGCGCTGCAACCGGCGGATATCGGGCGCGCGGTACGCCACGTGATCGAGTCGCCGGCGAGCGTCAGCGTGAACGAACTCACGATCCGGCCGACGGGCCAGACGAGCTGAACCACCGTTTCCCCAAGGAGCAACCGATGAACGATCAATCGCCCGTGTGGTTCATTTCCGGCGCATCGTCCGGCCTCGGCCGTGCGCTTGCCGACGCCGTGCTCGAACGCGGCCGGCGTGCGGTTGTGACCGCCCGCCGGCCCGACAGCCTGTCCGATCTCACCGGCCGGTACGGCGAACGCGCGCTTGCGTCGCCGCTCGACGTCACCGATCCGGCCTCGATCGCAAGCGCCGTCGAACAGGCGCGATCGCGTTTCGGCGTGAGCGACGTGCTCGTCAACAGCGCCGGCTGCGGCTATCTCGCCGCGATCTAGGAAGGCGAGGAGCGCGAGATCCGCGCGCAGTTCGAGGTCAACGTGTTAGGCCTCAACGCATTGACGCAGCGGATCCTTCCCGGCATGCGGCAGCAGCGCCGCGGCCACATCTTCAACATGTCGTCGCTCGGCGGGCTCGTCGCGTTTGCCGCAACTGGCTACTATCACGCGACGAAATTCGCGGTCGAGGCCCTGTCCGAATCGCTGTCTCATGAACTCGCGCCGCTGGGCATTCGCGTGACGATCGTCGAGCCGGGCGCGTTTCGCACCGACTGGGCGGGGCGTTCGATGATTGAAGCCGCGAGTCGGATCGACGACTACGCGGAAACGGCGGGTAAGCGCCGCGCGGCGGCACGCGCGGTGTCGGGCAAGCCGCCCGGTGACCCGGCGCGCGCGGCTTTCGCGATCATCGGCGCGTACGACGCCGACGAGCCGCCGATGTTTACCGAGCACCGGTTCGCGCCGCGATTTTTAGTGTCGTTTTAGTGTTCGTGTTGACGAAGGCAATGCAAGGAGGAAAGCGCGCGCCATGACCGCCTCACCGATTGAGCACGGAACTGGCCAGCGTTGCTGCGAACGTCAGCAACACAAGCGAGGAGCACCGTAACACGATAGAAGCCAATCGACCTTCCGCACGATTCATGAGCAGCAGCCGCCCCGACCGGGACCATACCAGTCCTATCGGAATCAGGGTGATCAGAAATACGCCTGTCGACAACAAGAAAATATCGAGCGATCTGAATGCCGCCTCCGGGAAAATTGCGCTTGAAAATAACAAAGCCTTGGGATTCATCAAGGTCGCAAAGAAAAGCCCTCGGAACCCCAGCGGCGGTGAGTCAGTCGCATCAAAGTTGGCACCTTTGAGCCACATACTCACTGCGAGGTAGAGTATGAACATGGCGCTGATCAACTTTACGCAGCTGACTATCCATGGATATTGCGTCGCCAAAGACCAGAGAAAAAATCCCCATACGGTAATGGCTATCACATAGCCTGACGCCTCCGCCGCGACCAGCCTGCACGCACCACGAAGATTCAGCTTGAGCCCGGCAGAAAGCAGCAGCGTGTTTGTCGGCCCGGGTACCAGCAGCACAATGGCGACGTAGAACGACATTTTTAGAATGGGACTCAATGTCAACATCGACTAACCTCGTCTTTCTAACGATTTACTTTGTGAAATTATTGATTGCGCTATGGCTGAGAGTGACGAAGAGTGAATTTGTCATGGGCTGCCGGAATGTCGACGCACACGCGATAACTTGATTTTTCGACGACGAGAAAGAGCGCGATCGAGCTTGATCTGTTGATGTCCTTGAGAGATGAGCCGGCCAGCCGGGATCCTGACACCGTACCGCTGCCAGCCGGCTTGATTACCGCCCCCGGGGCCGAGTCCCGCCGGTCCGATGATCGTCATATTCGATAGCGCGGCGCCGACGGCACAAGAGAAAAATTTCTTCTTTGACTTCGCGTGGCATGCAAGGCGATGGTGTCGGTACCCATAATTGTTATGCCAAGGAGGTTCCCAGAATATTGTCAGGGAATCATAGGTGGTGGAGAGCGTCGCTGGCAACTCTTCTTTCTCGCGTTTGAAATTCTGAAACACCGGGAGCGCTTGTTCCATTTACTCGTTGCGCGATATGGGCTCGGAGTTTGATTTTTTATGTATCTAATTAAAATCGGAGAAGATGCAATAGTCATTGCTATTGACTCGGAATTTTTGAGAATTCGTCTGGCGGGGGCAAGTGGGGACTGTTTAGTGATCGTGCGCTAATCATCAAGCTGTTCACAAATATAAACTTCAATTCGAAATTATTTCACCCCGACGCTGATGGTGTGGAATTTCGATGGAATGCAATGAAATCTGGTGATCGAAAAATAAAAATACTGTCAAATATGTCAGTTTGATTTAAATAATCGTCGGCTTATTCTGAATGCGGATCAATTGACCACCGTTGCAGAAGTCCATTCGGGTTTTGAATCCTATGGGAAGCGTGTCATGAGCAATCCGATCAAGAATATCGTCATCGTGGGCGGTGGCACCGCGGGCTGGATGTCCGCCTCGTACCTCGTCCGGGCGCTTCAGCAGCAGGCGAACATCACGCTCGTCGAGTCCGAGGCGATCCCCCGGATCGGCGTGGGCGAGGCGACCATCCCGAATCTGCAGAAGGTGTTCTTCGACTTCCTCGGGATACCGGAGCGGGAGTGGATGCCCCAGGTGAACGGCGCGTTCAAGAGCGCCATCAAGTTCGTGAACTGGAGGAAGTCTCCCGACCCCTCGCGCGACGACTACTTCTACCATTTGTTCGGCAGCGTGCCGAACTGCGACGGCGTGCCGCTTACCCACTACTGGCTGCGCAAGCGCGAACACGGCTTCCAGCAGCCGATGGAGTACGCCTGCTATCCGCAGCCCGAGGCGCTCGACGCCAAGCTGGCACCGTGCCTGTCCGACGGCACCCGCCAGATGCCCCACGCGTGGCACTTCGACGCGCACCTGGTGGCCGATTTCCTGAAGCGCTGGGCCGTCGGGCGCGGGGTGAAACGCGTGGTCGACGAGGTCGTGGAGGTCCACCTGAACGAGCGCGGTTACATCTCCAGCCTGTCCACCAAGGAGGGTCGGACGCTGGAGGCGGACCTGTTCATCGACTGCTCCGGCATGCGAGGGCTCTTGATCAACCAGGCCCTGAAGGAGCCCTTCATTGACATGTCCGACTACCTGCTGTGCGACAGCGCGGTCGCCAGCGCCGTGCCCAACGACGACGCGCGCGTGGGGATCGAGCCGTACACCTCCGCGATCGCCATGAACTCGGGGTGGACCTGGAAGATTCCGATGCTGGGACGGTTCGGCAGCGGCTACGTGTTCTCGAGCAAGTTCACCTCGCGCGACCAGGCCACTGCCGACTTCCTCAACCTCTGGGGCCTCCCGGACAAGCAGCCGCTCAACCAGATCAAGTTCCGGGTCGGGCGCAACGGGCGGGCGTGGGTCAACAACTGCGTCGCGATCGGGCTGTCGTCGTGCTTTCTGGAGCCCCTGGAATCGACGGGGATCTACTTTATCTACGCGGCGCTTTACCAGCTCGTGAAGCACTTCCCCGATGCCTCGTTCGATCCGCGGTTGAGAGACGCGTTCAACGCCGAGATCGTCTACATGTTCGACGACTGCCGGGATTTCGTCCAGGCGCACTATTTCACCACGTCGCGCGACGACACACCGTTCTGGCTCGCGAACCGGCACGACTTGCGGCTCTCGGACGCCATCAGGGAGAAGGTTGAACGTTACAGGGCGGGGTTGCCGCTGACCACCACGTCGTTCGACGACGCCACGTACTACGAAACGTTCGACTACGAATTCAAGAACTTCTGGTTGAACGGAAACTACTACTGCATCTTCGCCGGCTTGGGCATGCTGCCGGACCGGTCGCTGCCGCTCTTGCGGCACCGGCCGGAGTCGATCGACAAGGCCGAGGCGATGTTCGCCCGCATCCGGCGCGAGGCCGAGCGTCTGCGGACGAGCCTGCCGACGAACTACGACTACCTGCGGTCGCTGCGTGAGGGCGACGCGGGGTTGTCTCGCAGCCAGTCCGGGCCGGCGCTCGCAACGCCGGAGATCCTGTAGTGGAGCGCGCCCTGGGCCGGGCATGCGCATTCGCGGCCACGCACGCCACGGTGGCGGCCTGCGATCCGCTGCGGGCGAGGGCGCTCGTTCTGCAGTTGCCGGGCCTGAACCGCAAGAAGGACGTGCCCGGCATCGTCGGTCTGTTGCGCGAGTTCCTCCCGGCGCATGGGATGCCGTCCGGCTGGGGCTTCGTCGAAGCCGCCGCCGCGATGCGGGACATCGGATTCTTCCTGGGGTCGCTCAAACGGCACGGACACGAGCCCGTGGACGTGGTGCCCGGGCTCGAGCCGGTGCTGCTTGACCTGGCGCGCGCGACCGACCTGCCTCCGCGCGAGACGCTCCTGCATGTGACGGTCTGGAACCCCGCGGCGGCCGACGCGCAGCGGAGCTACACCGGGCTGCGCGACGAAGCGCACCTGCTCGAGAGCGTGCGCATCTCGATGGCGGCCCTCGAGGCGGCCATCGCGTTGATCGTCGAGCTGTCCGACGTGCCGTTGCAGTCGCCCGCGTTCGCGGAAGGGAGCGACGAGCTGGCGGCCTATCTTCAGAAAATGGTCGAATCGATCGTTTACGCTTACCGCTTCATCTCGCCGCAAGTCTTTTACGACGAGCTTCGCCCCTTCTACGAACCGATTCGAGTCGGAGGCCAGAGCTACCTCGGCCCCGGTGCCGTCGAAATGCCCCTCTTCGTGCTGGAGCACGTCCTGTGGGGCTCGCAATCGGACCACCCGGCTTATCGAGAATTCAAGGAGACCTACCTGCCCTACGTGCTTCCGGCGTTCAGGGCGGTTTACGCCCGGTTCGCCGGGGAGCCGGCGCTCGTCGACCGCGTGCTCGGCGAGGCGCAAGCGGCCCGCGCGCGGGGCGAGTCTGTCGGGGCAGGGCTGGCGGCCCTAGAGCGGGTCTTCGAGGTCCTGCTGCACTTCCGGGCGCCTCACCTCAAACTGGCGGAGCGGACGTACGAAGCCGGGCGAAGCGGACCCGCAATCGGCAGCGGGGGGTACGCGCCCAGCATGCTCGGCGATCTGCTGACGCTCACGCGGGCCGCTCGGTCTCGCCTCCGTGCTGCGCTCGACGGGCCCTGACACCTGACCCCTGACGCGCGCGGCCATGTGTTCCATCTCACCAGGAGAGCTTGCCCCCATGACTCAGAAGAGCACCGCGAACGAGCACGACAGCAACCACTTCGACGTGATCATCCTCGGCTCGGGCATGTCCGGCACCCAGATGGGGGCGATCCTGGCCAAACAACGGTTTCGTGTGCTGATCATCGAGGAGTCGTCGCACCCGCGGTTCACGATCGGCGAATCGTCGATCCCCGAAACGTCCTTGATGAACCGCATCATCGCCGATCGCTACGGCATTCCGGAGCTTGACCGCATCACGTCGTTCTACGCGACGCAGCGTTACGTCGCGTCGAGCACGGGCATCAAGCGCAACTTCGGCTTCGTGTTCCACAAGCCCGGCCAGGAGCACGACCCGAAGGAATTTACGCAGTGCGTCATTCCCGAGCTGCCGTGGGGGCCGGAGAGCCATTATTACCGGCAAGACGTCGACGCCTACCTGCTGCAAGCCGCCATCAAATACGGCTGCACGGTCCGCCAGAAGACGAACGTGACCGAATATCACGCAGACAAGGACGGCGTCGGCGTGGCCACCGCCCAGGGCGAACGGTACACCGGCCGGTACATGATCGATTGCGGAGGACCCCGCGCGCCGCTCGCGACCAAGTTCAAGCTCCGCGAAGAGCCGTGCCGCTTCAAGACGCACTCGCGCAGCCTCTACACCCACATGCTCGGGGTCAAGCCGTTCGACGACATCTTCAAGGTCAAGGGGCAGCGCTGGCGCTGGCACGAGGGGACCTTGCACCACATGTTCGCGGGCGGCTGGCTCTGGGTGATTCCGTTCAACAACCACCCGCGCTCGACCAACAACCTGGTGAGCGTCGGCCTGCAGCTCGACCCGCGCGTCTACCCGAAAACGGACATCTCCGCGCAGCAGGAATTCGACGAATTCCTCGCGCGGTTCCCGAGCATCGGGGCGCAGTTCCGGGACGCCGTGCCGGTGCGCGACTGGGTCAAGACCGACCGCCTGCAGTTCTCGTCGAGCGCCTGCGTCGGTGACCGCTACTGCCTGATGCTGCACGCGAACGGGTTCATCGACCCGCTCTTCTCCCGGGGGCTCGAGAACACCGCGGTGACCATCCACGCCCTCGCGGCGCGCCTCATCAAGGCGCTGCGCGACGACGACTTTTCCCCCGAGCGCTTCGAGTACATCGAGCGCCTGCAGCAGAAGCTTCTGGACCACAACGACGACTTCGTCAGCTGCTGCTACACGGCGTTCACGGACTTCCGCCTGTGGGACGCGTTCCACCGGCTGTGGGCGGTCGGCACGATCCTCGGGCAGTTCCGGCTCGTGCAGGCCCACGCGAGGTTCCGTGCGTCGCGTGACGAGGGCGACCTCGATCGCCTCGACGACAACCCCCCGTACCTCGGGTACCTGTGCGCGGACATGGAGGGGTACTACCAGTTGTTCAACGACGCCAAAGCCGAGGTCGAGGCCGTGAGCGCCGGGCGCAAACCGGCCGAGGAGGCCGCGGCGCGGATTCACGCCCTCATCGACGAACGCGACTTCGCCAAACCGATGTTCGGCTTCGGGTACTGCATCACCGGGGCCAAGCCGCAGCTCAACAACTCGAAGTACAGCCTGCTGCCGGCGATGAAGTTGCTGCATTGGACGCAGACCAGCGCGCCGGCAGAGGTGAAAAGGTACTTCGACTACAACCCGATGTTCGCGCTGCTCAGGGCGTACGTCACGACCCGCATCGGCTTGGCGCTGAAGTAGTCGACCGACACCGGCACGAATATGATGAACGACGTTCAATTGGATCAAGCGGGCACCAGGGAGTATCCGTCGGGCGGGTACGACGCGACCACGCGCCTGGCCGCGAGCTGGTACGTCGCGATGCGCTCGGGCGACCTCAAGGACAAGCCGACGGAGTTGACGCTCTTCGGCCGGCCGTGTGTGGCGTGGCGCGGTGCGACGGGGCGGGCCGTGGTGATGGACCGCCACTGCGCGCACCTTGGTGCGAACCTCGCCGACGGGCAGGTCAAGGACGGGTGCATCCGGTGCCCGTTTCACCACTGGCAGTACGACGAGCAGGGCCAGTGCGTCCATATCCCCGGCCACAGCACGGCGGTGCGCCAGCTGGAGCCCGTCCCGCGCGGGGCGCGCCAGCCGACGTTGGTCACGGCCGAACGATACGGCTACGTGTGGGTCTGGTACGGCTCCCCGCAGCCGCTGCACCCGCTGCCCGAAATCGCCGCGGCCGACGTCGACAACGGCGACTTCATGCACCTGCACTTCGCGTTCGAGACGACGACGGCGGTTTTGCGGATCGTCGAGAACTTCTACGACGCGCAGCACGCGACCCCTGTCCACGCGCTCCCGATCTCGGCCTTCGAGCTCAAGCGCTTCGACGACTGGCGCCAGTGGCCGGAGGTCGAGTCGCTGGCCCGGGCCGGTGCGTGGTTCGGCGCCGGGATCGACTTCACCGTGAACCGGTACTTCGGGCCCCTCGGCATGCTGTCGCGCGCGCTTGGCCTGAACATGTCGCAGATGAACCTGCACTTCGATGGCTACCCCGGCGGGTGCGTCATGACCGTCGCCCTGGACGGAGACGCCAAATACAAGCTGCTCCAGTGTGTGACGCCGGTGAGCGAAGGCAAGAACGTCATGCACATGCTCATCTCGATCAAGAAGGTGGGCGGCGTGCTGCGTCGCGCGACCGACTTCGTGTTGTTCGGACTCCAGACCAGACAGGCTGCAGGGTACGACGTCAAGATCTGGAACGGGATGAAGCCGGATGGCGGCGGCGCGTACAGCAAGTACGACAAGCTCGTGCTCAAGTACCGCGCGTTCTACCGGGGCTGGGTCGACCGCGTCGTTCCGTCAGCCGCTAGCGAACATGCCGAGTGGCGTCACGGTCATCAGCGCGATTGTTGACGGGGCCGCCGTGCGATCAAGATTCAGCGCTTCCCGGGCTCGAGCGGGCCTCCGGGATTGCATGGGACGGAGCGTAGTTCCGGGTTGCGTTCAAGTTCGATACACGTGTTTCAAGGTCGCGAGGAAGGTGCGGGGCTCGCGCATCGTCGCTTACCGCGGTTTCATTCGACCTCTGCTTTTGCCGATCGGTGTGCGCGGCGACCCGCCGACAGGAATCTCGGTCAGGGATCTTGCGGCGGGCTCGATGTGCACACCTTCATTCCAACATCAATGCCATGAGGGATCATGAATCAGATCATCCGCAGATACGTTGCTTCCGTGATGCCACGCTCGTTGGCTGGCATGGCACTACTGGTCACAGCGGTCGGTGCGCATGCGCACGGCCGTTTGACCGAACCGCCTTCGCGCATCGTGCTGTGCACGCAAGGCCAGAATCCGGACTGTCCTGTCGACGCGTGGCACGCGAACGCGATGGAGAACGGCAAGTTCTTCCCTGCAACGCAAAGCGGCCTGTCGGATCCGTTCGCGCCGAACGATGCGAAGAATGCCGCGCCACCGATGGACGGCGAAATCGCCGGCGCCAGCACGAACGGCCCGCTGCCCGTGCTGAACGAGCAGTCGCCCGGCCGCTGGCAGAAGATCCCGTTACGTCCGGGCGCGTTGCAGAACTTCAAATGGGAATTCAGCGCCGTGCACAAGACGCGTCGTTGGAACTACTTCATTACACGCGCCGACTGGAATCCGTCGGAAAAGCTGACGCGCGCGCAGTTCGAGGCCACGCCTTTCTGCACGATCCAGAATCCCGGCCAGCCATACTGGGACCCGAATGCGAACCTGGTGCCCCAGCAACCGACCATTCATCAATGCCGGCTGCCGATGCGTAGCGGTTACCACGTGATCCTCGCGGTCTGGGAAGTGGCGGATACGGCGATGGCGTTTTATCAGGTCGTCGACGCGATGTTCACCAATGGCGATACGACACGCAGCCCGTTCTGATGTTGCTGCGCCATGACGCGTTCGGCGGTGCCCGGGGCGTCATGATTCGATTGAGTTCGAAAACGGAATTATCCCGGGCGCCCCGTCATTCTCAGCGTATTGGCGGGGCATCGAGAATGTCGGTGTACGATCCGTCGGCAGGCAGGCAGGGGCGAGGCCTGCGGAAGCGGTTTCGTCCGGTTGAGAAGCCCGGGGCGGAAACTAACCCGGGATTTTCGGGGGCGCGGACATGCCGGTACGTGACGAGGCGGTGTCTCTCGAACCCGGCCGCGCATTCCCTGGCGAAGGGGGCATGCGATTCACACTCTTGCGCAATCCAGGGTCGGCCCGGTTTTGGCATCGTGACCATGCGGGTCGCGCAAGAACGTCTGCCGGGGACGCGGTGGCGAGTACGGATACGAATACGGCAACCGGCTACCCGGCGACCACCTGGTTGCGACCTTGATGCTTCGCGCGGTACAGGCGTTCGTCCGCCTTGCGAAGGATCGCGTCGATCGTCTCGCCGTCCCGACCGAATTCGGAGGCGCCGACGCTTACGGTGACCTTGATCGGTTCGCCGATGCCTGCTTCGAACGGCTCGCCCGCGATCGCCGTGCGGATGCGCTCGCCGATCGATTGAGCGGTGTCCAGCGCGGCGTGCGGCAGCAGCACCATGAATTCCTCTCCGCCCGTCCGCGCGACGCCATCGTACGGCCGGATCGCATCGGCGCATTTGTTGACGAAGCGTTGCAATACCTGATCGCCCGTCTGATGCCCGTAACTGTCGTTGATCGCCTTGAAGTGGTCGAGGTCGAGCGCGAGCAACGAGAACGGCGCGCCGTTGCGCTTTGCCCGGTTGATTTCCGCTTCCACGCTTTCGATGAATTGCCGCCGGTTGGCCGCACCCGTGAGCGGGTCCGTGGCCGCCAGGTGCTCGAGCTTTTCGTTGGTACGTTGAAGCGCCTGCAGCGCTCGCTCCGTCCTTGCCATCGCTTCCCTCAACCGGGCAAACAGTTCTTCCTGGCTGTAGATCTTCGAAAACGAACGGGTTGTGTGAAAGGCCTGCACCACGCCGAAACTGAGCAGGAAGAAGCCGGCCGCAAAAATCGCATGCGCCAGCCACCACATGTGATTCCACGGCCGCGCGAGGATGAAAGCAAGCGAGGACAGTGCGAACGACGTCACCGAAATACCGTAGATCGTCATCAACGGCGAACGGATGCGGCGCACGGCCAGCGCGATGACGTTCACGCTGAAGAACAGCAGTGCGCCCCCCTCCATCGACAGGCGTACCCACAGGTTGCCGGCCACCGGCGAGTAGGCGACCGCGGCGACTGCGACGTCGACGAGTCCGAATACGGCGATCCAGGCAAGCCATGTGCGGCGCCGGCCGCGGATCGCTGCGCTGTCGGCCTTGCGACCATAAGTGAGTTGCCCGACAAAAGCGAAGATCGACATGGTCAGGCGCGAGGCCGGACCGTACAGCAGAAACAACCAGAGGTTGTGATGCGCCATGCCGGTGAACATGCCATGCAGCGCATAGATGAGGGAGAAGCCCAGAAAACCCAGCGTAAGCCAGCGTAGCAATGGCTCGCCCGACAGGCTGTAGCACCGCCAGCAGACATAGGTGACGAATGCGCCTTCAAGCGTGGCAGCCGCGATCGCAAGTTCGTGAAAGGCGTGGTTCTCGAATTTCAGTGACGGGTCCTGGAAGAAGTACAGGTAGGCAATCAGATACGCAGGCGTCAGCGCGAAGCCGACCAGCAGGAGTCTGGCGTACACCCGGGTGACCCGTTGGGCGGTGCCGGTCGATTCTTGGGCGGCAACATTGACTGTCATGTTCTGCCTCCGGTTTCGTTGAATGCATCAAGGATGGGAACGGCAACCATGGCGTCATGGCGGGGCGGTCGCCAATATGATGAAGCACGAGCGCATCGCCTGAATCTCGTCGACTTGAACAATAAGCCAAATGGCTGCGAGATACCGGTTTGAATTGTCGAATGGAGAAAATTGCAATATGGCAATGCAATCGATTGAATATTTCGGATTTCGATATTGTTTGAAGTAATCGATTCCGGGGTTGATGCCGGATGATTATGTAGTATAACCAGTAGCAGACCAGTTGAAATGCGGGTGCCGGATTGGATCATCGCTCCATCATCCGCCGAAATATCGGTATCCGCCACCGTGCCGAAGGCATGCCATCACGGGCCGGCGTGACAACTTGACGATACCGCTTGCATCGCGTTCTTGCAGACCTCCGGTCTTGCGCGAACGTGAGGCATGACATGCTGCATCGGCATTGACCAAAGTCGGGGCGTTTCACGTCGTTGATATAAAAACAGCATCAATATCGAAATTTGTCTTCAGATGGCAATTTGTAAGGTCGACTTTTTGAATTCGACCTGAGCGGAGCTTTGCCAATCGAAAAGGGGGAAATCATGGACCAGTGACGGAGAGACAGGGTTCGAGAAATGAAACCAGCCGTAAGGCACATGCGGTTTCGCTTTCATTTTCGTTGCTTTCGATGTCTGGCGCAGCGATGCCAGCCTGTGCAGCAAGCTTCCACGATATTGCGAGCGGCGCCGCAGGCAGTTACACGGCGGTGAAAGTATGACCTGGTCATCAGATGGGGAAGCCCCGGGGCTGATCTGATCACGATATTTATTATGTAGTGCATATCAATGGTGCAAGTGATTGACGTCCATGTCACGTGTCGGTTTTCCGTTACGCCCGCATGGACGAAGCGCGTCTTCCTGAAATATTCCCCGGCATGGTTTGCGTGAAAGACCGCTGCCGGTAATGCGTATAACGCGATGAGGGCATGAACATGAAGAGCAACCAATCCGGATTCATGCAGCGATCGACCTTGAGGGGTGCGCTGGCGCTTCTGCTGGCATGGTCGTCTTTCGGCACTGGCGCTGCCACGGCGGGCGGGGCGGGTACCGGTACGGCGCCGGCATTCGTATATAGCCCGTACAAGGACGCGACGATTTCGATGAACTGGAACACGAACGTCATCTCGTCGAACGTGACCGGTCAATTGAGCCCGGTGCTGTCGGTGCTGCCAGCCGGTGTGCGTACGCTGACGCTCGCGTTTGCGACCGGCGAATGCGGCAGCGAGAACTGGGCGGGCGTTGACGGCGGCGCGATGGCGTCCGCCAATGTGCCGCTTTTCACCGCGGCCAACGTGAACTACGTGATTTCCACCGGCGGTGCGGCCGGTATGTTCACGTGCGGGACGGATGCGGGCATGGCGACCTTCATCAATCGTTATGCATCGGGCAACCTCATCGGGATCGATTTCGATATCGAAGGCGGGCAGACGCAACAGGTGATCAACGATCTCGTGCAGCGCGTGGCAGTCGCCCAGCAGAATTATCCCGGCCTGCGCTTCAGCTTTACGCTGGCGACACTGGCGCCTTCCCAGCAGGGAGCGACCACGGCCGGCTCCTGGGGCGCCAGCGCACCCGACAGCTTCAACGTGTATGGCGACTGGGTCATGCAGGCCATCCAGGCATCCGGCCTGAAGAACTACACCATCAACCTGATGACGATGGATTACGGGTCGGCCGGGGCGGGGAACTGCGTGGTCGCGAACGGCACCTGCCAGATGGGGCAGTCGGCGCTGCAGGCGGCGATGAACCTGCACGATCACTGGGGTGTACCGTACAGCCAGATCGAGCTGACGCCGATGATCGGCGGCAACGATGTGGCCGGCGAAACCTTTACGCCGGCGGATGCAGACACCGTTGCGCAGTTCGTGAAACAGAATGGCCTCGTGGGGGTCCACTTCTGGTCGTTCGACCGTGACGTCGATTGTCCGCCCGGTGCCGCGTCGTCGACATGCAACTCCATCGGCGGTGTCGGTACGCTCGGTTATACGAACCGGTTTGCCAACGGCCTGGCGCCCGGAAAATGAATGAAGTCTGGCCAGGGAGGAGACCGCGGGGGCCGTCCATATCACGACGAAGTTTCCCGTGGTTTCCGGTTTCCACGACCGGCAACCGGAGGAACGGCCGGGTGCCTACCTTGAACGGCAACTGCTGCTCAAGTGCGAGCTGATCTGCAGGATCGTGGCCGCCGCCGCGCCGACAAAAATCGACAAATCGGAACAGATCGGCGCGGCGTTCCCGCCTACCATCCGGACGTGCCTCGCGCATTCCCGTACCACCGCGGCATCGGCAGATGCATCGCCCGCATTCCGCTGCTCGCGTGTTCCTCGCACCCTCGCATCCTGACAAGCCGCCAAGAAAGCAAAGGATTCGCCATGTCTGCAAGATCACTCGCTTCAATTGCGCTGATGCTGCTGCTTGCCGCGTGCGGCGGCGATGGGGACGTGTCTGCACCGGGCACCACCGTCGCGGCGACCACGATGCGCGTGTCGCCGGCCGCGGCCTGGAAGCCGCTCGCGCCCGGCACGAGCTGGCAATGGCAGATCGACGGCAACACGATCAACGAGACCGTGCTCGACCGCGTGAACAATTCCCGCAAGATGTTCGACGTCGACATGGAGCAGACCGACGCGGCGACGATCCAGCGCTTGAAGGCGAAGGGCATCTACGTCGTCTGCTACATGGAGACCGGCGGCCGGGAAGACGGCCGCAGCGATGCGAACCAGTTTCCCGACAGCGTGCTCGGCAACCCCGTCGAAGGATACGAAGATCATGAGCGCTGGCTGGACATCCGCCAGACCGCGATCCTGATGCCCCTGATGCTGGCGCGTCTCGACCGGGCGAAGAAAAAGGGCTGCGACGGCATCGAACCGGATCTGGACGACAGTTATCGGCAGGAAACGGGTTTTCCGCTGACGCGCGACGACCAGTTGCGTTACAACACGGCACTGATCGCCGCCGCACACGATCGCGGGATGTCGATGGGCCTCAAGAACGGTTCGGGGATCGCCACCGCGATGGCGAAGGTCGCCGACTGGGCGCTCAACGAGCAGTGCAACAGGTTCCACGAGTGCGACGGCTACGCGAGCTTCATCGCGCTGAACAAGGCCGTGTTCAATGTCGAGTACACGCGCCCGGACGGCATGAGGCTCGCCGATTTCTGTCCGGCGGACAACCGCGCCAACTTCGACGGCCTTCTGAAATGGTCGAGCGACACGCTCGCGGCGCTGCCGCGCGCGGCATGCCGGTTCGAATGAGCGGCGCGCGGCGTGCGACGGTCGGGGCGATCCGCGGCACGTAAGTCGTGACGAAGCCGTGAACGCAGCCGCGCGAATCTGGGCGACAGATTCCGCGCGCGTGCCCAGGCCATTCAGGCTGAATGGCTTCCGGGCCCGGTTCGCCGTCCGGACACGGCGCGGCGTTCGGCTTGTGCCGGGCTTCCTTGCCCGGAATCGTTGCGATGGGCGGTGTTCTCCCGGCGGGAGGGCATCACCGCATGGCAGTGCTGTCGATGCATCTCGAGTTTCGCCGGTCGCGCGTCATCGTCCACGACCACTTCGCGAAGATGCCGACGCCAGCATGACGCACGGTCTCCCGATGGCGTGCATGCCGATGCCCGTAAAATCTCCGCCTGGGCCAATCCAGGCACGGGCGTATCGCTTCCCGGCTGCGCGCTTCGCCGGCCCGCAGCGGTAAATCCTTCCCTGAACGGGAGGCCGCGTTTATGATCCGCCCTGCAAGCGGTGGTCGCTGGAATCGTCTGGTTGGTCACACAACCAGTTCATTCCTTCGGGCACCGCTTTACTTTTGTGCCCAACCTTCATGCGAATTTGCGCAGACACCGGATAACCTGTGGTCTCGTCACCGTCGAATTGAAAGCGATCTGTAAATAACAATGCTGCCGACAAGTTATAACGCGTTGCTCGTTCTTCTTTCGCTCTTGATCGCCATTCTGGCGTCCTACACCGTGCTGGACATGGCCGGGCGTATCAAAACCGCTCGAGGGCACGCCGCACACTGGTGGCTGGTAGGCGGAGCTTGCGTGATGGGTACGGGCATCTGGTCGATGCATTTCGTCGGCATGCTCGCCTTCGCGTTGCCGATTCCAATTGGCTACGATCCGGCCATCACGGTGCTTTCGTGGCTGATCGCCATCGTCTGCTCCACGTGTGCGCTCTGGCTCGTCTGCCAGGACACGCTGAAGTGGCACCGACTGGGCGGCGGAGCCATGTTGATGGGCGCCGGCGTTGCGGGTATGCATTACACGGGCATGGCCTCCATGCGCATGTCGCCGGGCATCCAGTACGATCCGTTGCTCGTGTGCCTGTCGGTCGCGATTGCCGTGGTCGCGTCGGGCGCCGTGTTGTGGATCGTCTTCATTCGGCGGACCCACTCGAATCGCGTGCGCCTGCTCAATCTGGGCTCCGCCGTCTTGATGGGGGCCGCCATTGCCGGCATGCACTACACCGGGATGGCCGCCGCGCGGTTCCCGCCAGGCAGCATCTGCGGGGCAGCCGGCTCCCGCCTGGATGCCGGCTGGCTGGCGCTTGTCATCGTCGTTGCCACGTTGGCCATCCTCGCCATCGCGCTGGTCGTTTCCATCCTCGATCTGCGTCTGGAAGCCCGCACGGCGGTACTGGCGACGTCGCTGGCCGAAGCCAACCAGGAATTGACGTATCTGGCGCTGCACGACAACCTCACCAAGCTCCCCAATCGCGTGCTGCTCGAAGACCGGATCGATCAAGCCATCCAGAACACCGACCGCGAGAAGGGGCGTTTCGCGCTGATGTTCATGGATCTCGATGGATTCAAGGCGGTCAACGACGCCTATGGCCATCATGTCGGCGATCTGTTGCTGGTCGACGTGGCGCGGCGCATCGGCGCGAACCTGCGCTCGCAGGACACGATTGCCCGTCTGGGTGGCGACGAGTTCGTGCTGGTCGTGGCGGTGGACGAGCCCGCGGACGCGGCCGACGTGGCGGACAAGGTATTGGCGGTGATCCGGAAACCGTTCCGCGTGTCCGAGCACGAATTGCGCGTGTCGGCCAGCATCGGTATTGCGCTTTATCCCGGCAACGGCAGCGATTTCCGGGACCTGATGACCAACGCCGATGCCGCGATGTATCACGCGAAGGCGCTCGGCCGGAACGCGTACTGTTTCTTCGAAGCATCGATGAACGCGAATGTCCGCGAGCACTTGAAAATCGTGCAGGAACTCCGTTTGGCGCTGGAGCGGCGTGAACTGGTCCTGCATTACCAGCCGAAGTTCGACGTGCCCCACGGGCCGATCATCGGCGTCGAGGCGCTCTTGCGATGGATGCACCCGACGCGCGGCCTCATCGCACCCGATCAGTTCATCTCGATCGCGGAAAAGACCGGATTGATCGTGCCGATCGGCGAATGGGTCCTGGACGAGGCCTGCCGGCAGATGCGCGTGTGGTGCGATGCAGGCCGGACCGACTGGACGATGGCGGTCAACCTGTCACCGTTGCAATTCGGTCACGCGAGCCTGATCCGGGTCGTGCAGGCCACATTGGAACGGCACGCGCTGGAGCCGCACTGCCTGACGCTGGAGATCACCGAATCCACCGCGATGCGCGACGCGGACGCCAGCTTGAGAATCCTGCAGCAGCTTCACGACATGGGCGTGCGTATTTCCATCGACGATTTTGGAACGGGTTATTCGAGCCTGCTCTATCTCAAGCGCTTGCCGGCCAGCGAGCTCAAGATCGACCGGGGATTTATCCGCGATCTCGAACACGATACCGAAGATGCCGCGATCATTTCCGCGATCGTCGCGCTCGGCCGGGCACTCGACCTGAAGATCGTCGCGGAGGGCGTTGAAACGACCGCGCAGCAGCAGTTCCTGACCAAACTCGGTTGCAACTCGCTGCAGGGCTTCCTGCTCGGGCGTCCGATGCCGGCGGATCACTTCGTCGACGCCACCACGCAAGGTAGTGCGATCAAGAACGTTTGAGCGTTTTACGCACGCGGCTCCGGCGTTGCCGCAGCGTACGCAGGTGCCCGCGTTCCGGGCGCCCTGCGAAGGCTGCGATGACGATCCTGCTATTTCACGGGCGTAAGGACCGGCGCGCCCTTGTGCTTGATCAGGAATACGACGAACTTTGCCGGCTTCGTGCTGCTGGCGTTCCGCCCGACCGTATGCACGTCCTCCGGGCCTTCGTGGAACGTGTCGCCGGCGTGGAGCGTGACCTCCTTCCCGCCGTTCAGGCCCATCACGATGCTGCCGTCGAGCACATAGACAAAGGCGTGCGCGTCGTGACGATGAACGGGGTCGACACTGCCGGGCGGATAATCGACCACGATCATTTCGACTTCCTTGCCCGGATACTCGGGCAACGGCTCCGTGGTCAGCTGTGTCACCCTGGCTTGCGGTGCGGCCGCTGCCGGCTGGGCTGGCATCAGCAGCGACAGCGCCAGCGGTGCGAGAACAAGCACGATGCGTTTCATGTCGTCACTCCAGGTTGGCCTTGTCGAGCCCGAACATCTTGTCGAACGAGCCGGGCACGATGCGGAACGCGACATTCAGCCGGTTCCAGCTGTTGATCGCGCCCACGAGGAAGGTGAGATCCGACAATTCCTTCTCCGAATAGTGGGCACGCACGCGTTCGTAGAGATCGTCCGGCACGCCATGCGACGGGAGTTGCGTCAGTGTGTCGGTCCATTCGAGCGCGGCACGCTCGCGCGGCGAAAAGAGCGTCGACTCGCGCCAGATCGCCACGTGATGGAGACGCAGTTCGCGCTCGCCGTGGATTTTTGCCGTCTTGATGTGCATGTCGACGCAGAACGCGCAACCGTTGAGTTGCGACGCCCGAATCTCGACGAGCTCGCGGACCGGCGTCTCGATCGTCGTCTTCTGGAGCAACCCGTCGAGTTCCACGAGCTTCTTGGTCAGTTCAGGCGATTGCTGAAAGTAGTTGATGCGTTGCGTCATGATCCGTTCTCCTGATCTGTGGAAGCGGGACTACCGGGCCTGCGCATGGCGATTCATCGCAGGACCTGTCTGGCAACCATCGTAATCGCGGGTCTCGCGGGTCAGTAGTGCCGGGAACGTGCGCACTCTGTTGCCGCTTCGGCACCAATCCGGACTTGCGCACGATGCGTGCCGCGCGTCAACGGCCCAGGCACGCACGCAGCGTGTGTGCGTGACGTTGGGCTTCGTCCGCATCGGCGACGTTCGCGAACCCGATGACGAGGCCGCGCGGTGTTTGCTGCGTGTGGCTGTTCATGTACCAGATCGACAGCGGCAACACCGCGAGTCCCGCTTCGCGGGCGCGGGCAGCAACGGCGACGTCGTCGACCGGTCCGTCCGGGCCCTCGGTGAACCGCACCGCGAACTGGATGCCGCCGGGCGGCAATTCGACGATCAGCCGCTCGCCGAACACCTGTCGCAAGGCGCGCACGATCAGCGTGCGTCGCTCGCCGTACAGCGTGCGCATCCGCTTCAGATGCCGGGCAAAGTGCCCCTGTTCGATGAAATCCGCCAGGGCAGCCTGCAACAGCGTCGGCGAGCCGGCGTTCATGCTGCATGCCACGCGTTCGACGCGTTCCACCGCGCGCTCCGGCACGACCGCGTAGGCCAGCCGCAAGCCGGGATACATCGCCTTGCTGAAGGTACCGCAATAGATCACGTGATCCCGCCGGTCGAGGCTCTTCAGGGCCTGCAACGGGCGGCCAAGATAGCGAAACTCGCTGTCGTAGTCGTCCTCGACGATCCAGCCCGACATTTTTTCGGCCCAGTCGAGCAGCGCGATGCGCCGGGCAAGCGACAGCGTATGGCCAAGCGGGCTCTGATGCGACGGTGTCACCAGCGCGAAGCGTGCGTGCGCGTCCAGTTGCATGCCGCGCGCGACGTCGATGCCGTCGGTGTCCACCGGCACCGGGACGAGCTGCACGCCGGTCTCGGACAGAAAGCCGCGTGCGAGCAGATAGCCGGGATCCTCGAACCACACCCGGTCGTTCGGCCGTGCGAGGCTGCGCAGCACGAGTTCCAGCGTTGCGCGGTAGCCGCTGGTGATGAACACCTGCTCCGGTGCGCAGGCGACGCCCCGCGACAGCGTCAGATAAGTGGCGATGTGCTCGCGCAGCGGCCGGTAGCCGGCCGGATTCGGGTAGCCGAGCAGCGCGCGATCGCCGCCACGCGCGCGCTGCGACACGAGCCGATGCCATACCTTGCGCGGAAATGCGTCGAGCGCCGGGACCCCGGGTTGCAACGGGCGCGGCTCGCCGCTCATCGCGACGGCGATCGGCTGCGGACGCCGTGGCGGCGGGTGGTCGTGCCGTGCCGGCTCGTCGGCACGTGCGGGCGCCGACCGCGTCAGCGACGTCGGCAGCGACGGCGATACGAACGTGCCGGCCGCGCCGCGCATTTGCAGATATCCCTCGTCGACCAGGATCGTGTACGCCTGTTCGACCGTGCCGCGCGCCGTGTTCAGTTGCGTCGCCAGCCCGCGCAACGCGGGCACGCGATCGCCGGGGCGCAGATGACCCGCGGCGATCGCTGTTCTGAACCGCTCGCAAATCTGCAGATAGACGGGCAACTGGCGTTGCCGGTCGATTTCGATGGTCAGGGCGGGCGTTTGCGCAGACATCACGGTCTCGTGGGTAAGGGGAGCCGACGCGGCATGGATCAGTCTGATCGACGATTCTTGGCACTTCTGGATAGGACATGATTCTTCCACACTTGCGCCACGCGATGCGACGGTCATGGCCGGATTCATCGGATCCGGCGCCCGTCACGTACTCCGCACGTTTCAGTCAAATCCTTTCGTCAGGAGATTTTGCGATGAAGATCGTTGTCATCGGTGGTTCGGGCCTGATCGGCTCGCGGGTCGTCACGCTGCTCGGCGAAGCCGGCCATCAGGTGCTTGCTGCATCGCCGCGTACCGGCGTCAACACCGTCACGGGCGAAGGCCTGGCCGGCGTATTGACGGGCGCGGACGTTGTCGTGGACGTGGCGAATGCGCCGTCGTGGGAGCCGCAGGCGGTGCTGGACTTCTTCCGCACGTCGGCACGCAATCTCGGCAAGGCCGAAGTGGCAGCGGGCGTGCGCCATCACGTCGCGCTGTCGATCGTCGGCTGCGACCGGATGCCGGAGAACGGCTATTTCGCGGCCAAGGTGGCGCAGGAGCAGGCGATCGAGGCAGCGGGCGTGCCGTACACGATCGTGCGCGCCACGCAATTCATGGAGTTCATCGGCGGTATCGCCGATTTCGGCACCGAAGGCGGCACCGTCCGCATCGGCGACGGACTGTTCCAGCCGATCGCGGCGGAGGACGTTTCGGCACTCGTCGCGCAGATCGCGCTCGACGGGCCGCTGAACGGTACGGTCGAAATTGCCGGCCCGGATCGCGCGCCGTTCGCGGAGATCGTCGCACGCTATTTGAAGTCGGCCGGCGACTCGCGCGCGGTGGTGATCGATGGTGACGCCCGCTACTACGGCGGCCGCGTCGAGGAAGAATCGCTGGTCCCGCTCGGGCCTGCACGACTCGGCCGCATCGGACTCGACCAGTGGCTCGCGAGAAGCTGATTCGCATTGGCACGCGCGGCAGTTCGCCGGCGCAGGTCGGCGACGGGCAATCGGGGGGCGCGACATGTCTGGGGGCACGGGAAATGAATCGGTCGGAAACATCGGAGCACGGCGTTCGTCGCGATCTGGCCAGTCGCGCCGATGCGTTGTCGGCGAGCTTCGGTGCGAGCTATGCAGGCATCCTCGCATTCGTTGCAGTGGCGAGCGAGGGAAGCTTCACCAGGGCTGCCGAACGGCTCGGCGTCGGGCGGCCGGCCGTGAGCCGGAATGTCCAGAAGCTGGAGGCGCAGCTGAGCACGCGGCTGTTTCAGCGCACCACGCGCACGACCGAACTGACGCGCGAGGGCCAACGATTTTTCGAGAACTGCCATCAGGGCGTGGCCCAGATCGTGGAAGCCATGAACGACATGCTGGAGTTGCGGCAGGGGCCGCCGCGCGGCCTCATTCGCATCAGCGCGGCAGTGGGATTCGGCAGGAAGATCGTGGCGCCGCTGCTGGAAAAGTTTGCGGACGCGTATCCGGAAATCGTCATCGATCTGCTGCTCGACGACCGGCCGATTGACCTGGTGTCGGAGCGGATCGACGTATCGTTTCGCAACGGGCGCATCGAGGATTCCAGCATCATTGCCCGTCAATTGATTCCGATGCAGATGGTGCTTTGCGCGGCGCCGTCGTATGTCGCGAAGCACGGACTCCCGCAGCGCGTCGAGGACCTCGGCCGGCACGCATGCATCAATTTCAGGTTTGCGAGCGGGCGTCTGTTCGAATGGGAGTTCAATGTCGACGGGCGCGTGCAAAAGTACCTGCCGACGTCGCGCCTCACGTTCAACGACGCGGATCTGGTATTGCGTGCGGTGCTGAACGGATCGGGCATCGCACAGATGGCGGGCTACCAGATTCGCGATCACCTCGCGTCGAACGAGCTCGTCGTCGCGCTGGCGAAGCACGTGCCGGAGGATCGCGGCCATTACATCTGCTATCTGAGCCGGCAACATCTTCCGACGCGCATTCGAATCTTCGTCGATTTCATGACCGAACAGATTCGCGCGCGCGATCTGAATTGCATGACCCGGTTCAATCCGGAGACGGCGGATCTGTCGTCGACGGGACTGGCGGCGTGACGCGTCGATGAAGACAAACGCCGAGGGCCACGGCCGATCCGCCTGACGTCGGTCACGGTTGAGCGTACGAAAATCGAGGCGCTGTGATGCGAACGGGATGATTCGACCTGGTAAGAGAGCGACCGACGTCACGTCGGCTCATGCGCTGGAATCCAAATGGAATCGGTATGTGCACCATCGCGGTCACGCATCCATCAGCGCTTGCGCGTCCGGCGCTGTCGCGGGCACGGGCGACCACGCCGGTGGTGCGATCGCCAGCAACTGCTTCAACTCGTTGACGACCGTTTCCGCCGGCAGGACGCCGGCATGTTCGCCGGCGCGGCCAAGACGCGGCATGATGTGCTGGACGCCATCGTATTGCCAGTGGGATGTCCCCCGCTCGGCCGCCTGCAGCGCACGCACGAGGATCGACAGGTCGCGCCGGGGGCGCGGCGATTGCGAGACGCGTGCGACCCAGCCCTCGTAACGCTGATGAATCATGACATCGTCGTGCGCGACGAGCGCGAGCGTCGACAGGGCGGTCCGGTTGTGAAATCCGATCGGCGACAACCCGAAGTAGCGTTGCGATGCGAGCCCGCAAGGCGCGGCCGACGCAGGCAGCCGGAATACCGCGAGATCGAGTTCGGGATGCTGTTCGATGTGCGTACCCGGGTGATCGAGCAGGGCCTCGGTGCCGGCATGGTGACGCTCGGCGTCGCGCCACAGGGCGTCGGGTATCGATGGCGCATCGAGCCAGTCACGCAAGGTCGGCAACAGCGTGTCAAACACCGTCGCGATGCGCGCGCTGTCATCGCTGAACCCGTGGACATCCTGTAAAACCCGCGCGGCAACCGAGTCCAGTGCGAACGCGAGCCGGCGCGCGACGTCCGAGCGACCGCGCGCGAAGTCGCCGAAGCGTGCGACATCGACCAGCAGCGCCTGATGGCGCAACGCGTGGCCAGGCGCGATGAGTGCATAGATCGACGCGAGTCCGTCGAGATCGAAGTGATCGGTCGTCACGCAGTGCACGTCCGGATCGACGGCGCCTTCCGTCACGAAGCGAAGCACGCTTTCTGTCGAAAGGTTGGCCCGATAACGTGCCGGCGTGCGATTCGATGGCCAGTGCGACAGCGTGAGCCGCGTCGCCGCGTTGTGGATCGCGTCGGCCGCGATGTTCGGCACTTCGTCGGCGTGATCGAACGGCAGGAATGCGAGGCGATCGTGCGGCGACAGCCGCACGGCGTCGATCGGGGCGCGCGGGCGGACCGGGTGCGGTGCGAGTGCGGCACGCAACGCGGCATCGTTCCGTTCCACATAGCGCTGTTCGAGTTCACCGTGCCGGCCGAAATCGTAATGCAGCGTGCGCAGATTGCTGCGCCTCAGGTCGAATGGCACACCGTTTTGCGTGATCGCGCCACGCCCTGCGATCAGGTTCTGAAGATCGTGGAACGTATTGTCGCGGATCGCGATGACGCGGCCGGCGAGCAGACGCAACGCGAAACCGTCGAGATGTGCGGCGACGTCGTCGTCGAATTGCGCTTCGTGGTCGCCGTCGTACAGCGGAACGAACGAGGTCATGGCAGGGATTCCGTCAAGTCGGGTTGTCAGTCATAAGGCGTCCGGGAGCGCAGGCGAGCGGCCCGGCCATCACCGGACAGGCACGCGGCGAGCGACGACGGCGGCCAGCAGGGGCGCGGCCGCGAACAGGCCGAACAACCATGCGGCCGCCTGCTGCGCGCCGGCGAGTCCTCCGGGCGTCGAGAAACCGGCGAGATTGGCGACGAGCCCGCCGAGCGCGGCGCCGATCGCGGTCGCATAGAGCTGCACGGTCGTGATCGACGTCGAAGCGAGGTCTTCCTGCCCGGCCGGTGCGTGCGTCAGAATCCGTGTGAGCAGGTGGGGCCAACCCACGCCGATGCCGCCCCCCACCGCCGTGAGCGCGATGCACAGGATGGTCACCCCGGCCCAGGTTCCGGGCGGGTGCTGCTGCGGGGCGACGAACGCGAGTGCGGCGAGCGCCAGCATCACGACCAGCGGCCCGCCGCGCACCAGCGCTTGCGCGGTACGCGCGCGTTGCCCCGAGCTGAAGACCGAGCCGACCGTCCAGCCTGCCGCCATCAGCGCGGTCAGATAGCCGGCGATCAGCGGCGGGTAGCCGTGAATGACCTGCAGGAAATACGGAACGAACACCTCCGTCGTGATCCCGATCACGAGCAGGCTCATGCACGCGTAGATGGCGCCGAGCGGTGTGCGGATGCTGTAGGCACCCGTCGGCAGCAGCCGGATCGTCGCGTCGCGCTCGACGCGCACGATCAGCGCTGCGATCGCAAGGCCCGCGGCGACACCCGCGATGTTCGCGGCGCGCGCCGTCGACAGGCTGGCCACGGACACGACCAGCACCGAGGCGGCAAGCAGCAGAATCCTGCCGAGCGCGAGCCGCGATGCCGGCTGGCCGGACGCCTCGTGTGCGGGCAGCCTGACGATCACGATCAGCGCCAGCACGGCGGCAACGGGCAGCAATGCGACGAACGCGAGTCGCCAGGACCCCGTCTCCGCGAAGATTCCGCCGATTGCCGGCCCGCAAAGCGTCGCGACGCCCCACATGCCGGACACCATCGCCATTGCACGCGACCACAGGCGTGCGTCGAACACGACCCGGATCAACGCGTAGCTGAGCGCGAACAGGATCCCGCCGCCGAATCCCTGTGCGGTACGGCCGACGAGCATCCACGGCATGGTCTGCGCGCTCGCGCACGCGAGCGTGCCCGCGCAAAACACGACGAGCGCAATGAGGTAGGCGGCGCGCGGTCCGAAACGTCCGAGCACGTTGGCAGACAGCGGCGCGCCGACGATCGATGCAGCCATGAACAGCGTCGTGTTCCACGCGTAGTATTCGAGCCCGCCGATATCCCGAACGACCGACGGCAGGATGGTCGTTGCGATGTAGATGTTGATCGCATGCAGCGCGACACCGCCGGCCAGCGCCAGCGACCGCATGCCGTTCGCGCCCGACAGCAGCGCACGCCAGCCCGCGGTCGACGGCGCGGCCGATGCAGGCGGCGCGTTCGTGACGTCGTCGATACTCATGTCTTCTCCGATGCGTGATCGCCTGTCCTGGCGACCGGATGCTTGAAAGGGTCATCGGTATCCGTTATAAAACCTCAACCATTGTTGAGGTCAACAGGCGGGGATCATGAAAATCGATATGCAGGTGCCGTTGTCCGTCGGTGAGGTCGCGCGGCGCAGCGGTATTGCCGTGTCGTCGATCCACTTCTACGAAGCCAAGGGATTGATTCACGGCTGGCGTAGCGACGGCAACCAGCGTCGTTATGCGCGCGACGTGCTGCGACGGGTCGCGGTCATCAAGGTTGCGCAGCGCGCGGGCATTCCGCTCGACCGGATCAAGGCCGCGCTGGACGAGCTGCCGTCCGGCAAGGCGCCGAGCGCGGCGGACTGGCGGCGGCTGTCGACAGGATGGCGCGACCTGTTGAACGAACGGATCCGGAAGCTTACCCAGTTGCGCGACCAGATGGACGGGTGCATCGGCTGCGGATGCCTGTCGATGAAGGATTGCCCGTTGAGGAACCCGGGCGATGCATTGAGCGAGCGCGGGCAGGGGGCCGTGCTGCTCGAGGATGAGCCGGGGCGCAAGCGCAGGTCGACGTGACGCGGACTGTCATGTGGACGTGACGATCGATTTCATCCCACCGACGCTGACGCGGGATGCGGATGCGCGCAGCACAAGTCTCCACGACGGTCGTCATATAACGGCGATTCGATTTCAGGCTGAAACCGGAAATGCACAGTCGTTTCCTTTTGTTCACCAGTGAACCGGCAATCCAGATTCGATGCATAAAAATAATTAGAAGAATTCCGGTGACACTCAGATATTCCCTTCATTCATCTACGCGCTACACGTCGAATCGAATTGCCCGTGTTATTTCCATCGTGTGCGCGTTACGGCGTGCCGTTACGTAACGGGCGACACGATGATCGAGTCGCAAACGTTTTCCAATTGGAATTCTAATTAATCAGACGTTTTGAACAAAAATCATAGGTCATTGTTTTATTGGAATTTTTCTGCACTGCAGCAAGAAAATTCGGAACAGTGGCACGGATTGTGCATTAAACGATGCGTGCCGCAGTAACGAATACCAAGACGATAGACCAAACATGAATCGAAACCACATTCCGAAATCCGGACGCGACGCGGGGGCGAAGCGGTCGAATCCGGACATTCGCACCATTGATCGCTCCGGCAGGCCAATCGATTCAGGCCTGTCCGGGGGCGACGTCATCCTTGCCGCAACGGAACGTACCAGCAGGTTCCAGCAGAGCCGATCTGCCGGCATGCGGGCGCAAGCGTAGCCATTTCTCGATTCGAATAATCCAGTCAGGTCATAAAATTAGTATTGCGAAATAAATAATTAATCGATATTTCGTACATGTCGGGGTAAATGATGGACGGGTTCTTCTTGCGCGTGATCGACGGTGCGTTGATCGTGGTCGGCGCCTTTGGCGCATTGCATTTCGGGTTTCCGGCGGACGGCCTGTCGCACGCCGGATTCGATGGCCTGCTCGTGGCTTTCGCGGTTGCGCTCGCGTTGTCCGTGTTTCCGGCATGCGGGCTGTATCGCGGCACTCGCGAACGCTCGGCGGTCAACCTGATGAGTCGAGCGATTGTCGCCTGGCTTATCGTGCAGGCCGGCGGATATGCATTGCTCTTCGTACTGCACCGATTGCATCTGGTGCGCGGACTATGGTTCGTCTACTGGACGATTACCAGCGGGCTCGGGATGCTGCTGGCCCGCACGCTCGCGCTCGCGGTACTGAAGCTGGTCGTGCGTTTCGGCCGGCGCGCGCGCAGTGTGGCGGCACAAGGGCCGGTGGTGGCTTCTCGAATGATGCGGCTCGTGTTCAAGCGCGTTTTCGACCTCGCGCTTTCGATTCCGCTTCTTTTTATTCTGGCTCCATTATTCGTAATACTAATTATCGTGGTGAAGCGTGATGGCGGTCCGGCAATCTTCGGGCACGTACGTGTCGGCCGTGACGGAACGCGTTTCCGGTGCCTGAAATTCCGCACGATGGTCGTCAATTCCGAAGAAGTGTTGCGCGACACGCTCGCCCGCGATCCGGAAGCGCGCGCGGAATGGATGAGGGATTTCAAGCTGAAGAACGACGTGCGCATCACGCCGGTCGGGCATTTCCTGCGACGGACCAGCCTCGACGAATTGCCCCAGTTGTGGAATGTGCTGCGCGGTGAAATGAGTCT
Source organism: Burkholderia arboris (assembly GCF_038723655.1). Classification (NCBI taxonomy): domain Bacteria; kingdom Pseudomonadati; phylum Pseudomonadota; class Betaproteobacteria; order Burkholderiales; family Burkholderiaceae; genus Burkholderia; species Burkholderia arboris. The sequence continues at coordinate 681,346 of NZ_CP109823.1, read as the reverse complement.
CGTGGGCCCGCGCCCCATCGTCGACCAGGAACTCGCGCGCTATGGCAGCGACGCGCACTACTACCTCATGAGCACGCCTGGCATTACCGGGCTATGGCAAGTGAGCGGACGCAGCAATGTCGACTATGCGCAGCGCGTATCGCTCGACGTGTCGTACGTGAAGCAATGGTCGCCCCTGCTCGACTTCGGCATCTTGCTGCGAACCGTCAAGGTCGTGATGCGACGGGAGGGGGCGTACTGACGGTGGCATGTCGTGCGGGATCGATGTCGCGAGGCCGGCCCGCGACGCGGTGGCGTCACGGCGAAGTGGGGGCGGGATTCGCGTAAGCCGAAGATGCCGACCAGCCGTCGTACTGGTACGGGTCGCCAGCCGTGCTGCTTGCTGCGCCGCTGCTCCGGTCGCGGTAACGGGCAAGGTGCTGGCGACGTGTCAGCGGCGCGTGATGCTTGCCCGTCGTACCCGACAGCTTCGGTGCGGCGGGTCTGGCTGACGATGCGGCGTCGCTTGCCGCGCTGGCCGGAACCGGAAGCATCGCCTCGGTCTGCGTGATGCGGGTGGCGTGGGGCGCGCGTTTGGCGGCAGAGGTGGATGCAGGGAACTGTGCAAGGGCGGTGACGCTGAGCGAAATGCTCGTTGCAACAGCAAGCAGGTGCGGGATTTTCATGAAATGGCAAGAAGCGGGATCGTTTCGGGGTGAGTGCGGATATGCCAGGGCGTGCGGTTGCTTTGCGATGCGCGTGATTGACAGAAGACGGTGGAGGATCGATTCGACCCGCCATCCAACATATAGGCCAAAAAGGATGATTGACCCTCTGATCGGTTTTCGAACGATAGCACTGTCCGTCGTATCGAAGGAAGCGCGAAACGTACGCAGCCGGGTTGCACGATGCGGCGGAATCTTGTCGGTCGCACTCGCGCTGACGTGGCTCGGTGGCTGCGCGTTTGCGCCTGGCATGACTTTTCGCGGCGGGTGTCCGGCCGATGTCTCCGCGGATCCGTCGGGGGCCTGTGGCCGTGCGATGCATGCGGCGTCACTTGCGGCTACGACGGGCGGCACCGCAACCGAAGATGCACCGCCCGCCGGCGCGCTCGTCGAGATCGATGCCGCGCTGATCGACCAGACGCGAGCGCAGGCCGGGCCGTCGATCCCGAAGGATGTGCTTTCGCTGTTCCAGCAGGCGCGACCGTACACGCTCGGGCCCGGCGATGTCCTCAGCATCGTCGTATGGGATCACCCGGAACTGAACATGCCCGTCGTCGCGACATCGAACGGCATCGATACGACCGGCTCGAACGCGATCGTTTCCGGCTATACGGTCGACACGAACGGGGTGGTGCAATTCGCGTATGTCGGCCCCGTCAAGGTCGGCGGGCTCACGGAGTTGCAGGCGCGCGACATGCTTGCGCGTCACCTGGCGCGTTATATCCGGGATCCGCAGGTGACCTTGCGGATTCAGGCGTATCGCAGCCGACGCATCTATCTCGACGGTGAAGTTCGCATTCCCGGCCTTCAGGTGATGAACGACCTGCCGATGACGTTGCCCGAAGCGATCAATCGCGCAGGGGGCTTCACGTCGAACGGCGATCGCGCGCGCGTCGCGGTCACGCGCGGAGAGGCGACCGTGACCGTGAACCTGCCGCGCATGATCGAGCAGGGACTCAACCCCGACCGGATCCTGCTGCAAAGCGGCGATCTCGTCCGCGTCTATCCCGTGAGCGACAGCAAGGTGTTCGTGCTCGGCGAGGTCGGGCACACGATGACGGCGACGTTCAACAACGGCCGCCTGACGCTGAATGATGCGCTCGGCTATGCGGGCGGCGTCAGTCCGTATTCGGGCGATGCGAGCCAGGTCTATGTCGTGCGTAGCCGGCGCGGCGGGGCGCCGACGGTCTTTCACCTGAATGCGACATCGCCGGCAGCGATGGCGCTCGCGAACGATTTCGACCTGATGCCGGACGACGTGGTCTTCGTCGATGCGTCGTCGCTGGTGCGCTGGAGCCGCGTGGTGGGAATGTTCCTGCCTAGCGCGCAGACGCTCGCGACCGGCCGCAATATCGCGTTCTGACATGGACCGTCTGCTCCTGGTTTGCACTGCGAACGTGTGCCGAAGCCCGATGGCGGAGGCGCTGTTTCGACGCGTGCTGGAGGGTGTGCATGTGATGTCGGCCGGCGTCGACGCGATGCCCGGAATGGGCGCCGATCCGGCGGCGATCGCCGTCATGCAGCGCATCGGCCTCGACCTCGGCCAGCATCGCTCGCAACTGCTGGCACGCTGGATGATCGAGTCGTCCGCTCTTGTGCTGACGATGAGCGAGCGTCAGCGCCAGGTCATCGTACACCGCTACCCGTCCGTCTCCGAACGCGTCTGCCGTCTGCTGCCGGACGGGGACGTGGCGGATCCCTATCGGCTCGACAGTGCGGCATATGCGGCGACGGTCGATCGATTGACGACGGGCGTCAGGCACTGGTCCGGCCTGCTGGCCGGTGTCACCCGTCACACCCAAACATTGCAGGAAACGACCCATGAACCATCTTGATGCGCCGGTGCATTACGCGGAACCGGAAGACGGGCCGCCCGGGACGGTCGCGAGTTATCTCGACGCGCTTTACGACAACCGGCGGCTGATCGCGTTCGTCACGGGATTGATGCTGTTGATCGGCACGACCTATGCGTTTCTCGGGGTGCCGGTCTATCGGGCCGATATCCTGGTGCAGGTCGAAGAAAACACGAATTCGGCAAAGAGCATGCTCGGCGACATTTCGTCGATGTTCGACGTCAAGACCCAGGCATCGTCGGAAATCGAGGTGCTGAGGTCGCGTCTGGTGGCGAGCAAGGTGGTCGACACCTTGTCGCTGGCCATCGACGCGCATCCGCGCTACTTGCCGCTGATCGGGTCATTGCTGTCCCGGCACGCGACACGTGTGTCGGATCCGCTGCCGTTCGGCTATGTGACCGGTACCGAGCGCATCTCGGTTGCCCAGTTCGACGTGCCCGACAAGCGCTATGGCGAAACGTTCGTCATGGCGCTGCAGCCGGGCAACACGTACCGTCTGTCGGGCCCGGATGTCGACGCGGGCGGCACGATCGGCGTACCGCTGAAGGTGGTCACGCCGGACGGCCCGCTCTCGCTGCTGGTCACGTCGGTCCGCGGCAAGCCGGGCGCCACGTTCGTGCTGCGCCGGTATTCGACATTGTCGACGATCGAGGATCTCCGGCAGAGCCTGAACATTGCGGAGAAAGGCAAGCAATCGGACGTGATCGGCGTCACGCTGGATGGGTCCGACCCGGTGAAGACGGCGATGATCCTCAACACGCTGGGCAGCGAATATGTTCACCAGAACGAGCGGCGCAAATCCGAGGAAGCCGAGCGATCGATCAGCTTCCTCAATGCACAGTTGCCGGAGTTGAGGAGCCAGCTCGAGCTCTCCGAAAATCGCTTCAACGCGTATCGCGCCAAGCACGGAACGTTGAATCTCGATGAGGAAGCGACTGCGCTGCTGCAGCGCTCGGTCGATGCGCAGTCACGCCTGACCACGCTGAAGCAGAAACGCGACGAACTGATGGCGCGCTTCACGCCGGAACATCCGGCCATCCGTGCGCTCGATGCGCAGCTCGATACGGCCCAGGCGGAAATTGGGGGTATCGAGCAACGTACGCGTGCGTTGCCGCCCGTCGAGCAGGACGTGTTGCGATTGCAACGTGACGTACAGGTCGGAACCGAGCTGTATACGAACCTGCTCAACACGCAGGAGCAACTGCGTCTCGTCAAGGCAGGGAAGGTCGGCAACGTGCGGCTGGTCGACACGGCGGCGGTTCCCGAGGAGCCGGTCAGGCCGAAGCGCCTGCTCGTGATCGTCGGGTCGGCAGTCTTCGGGTTGCTGATCGGCGCGACGGTTGCGTTCAGCCGCCGCCGCATGTTCGACTCGATCGACGACCCGATCGAGGTGGAGCACGTCTGCGGCGTACCCGTGTATGCGACGGTGCCGTATAGCCGCCAGGAAGCGTCGCTGACGCGTTTGCGTCGCGTCGCGAATACGCCGTCACGGGAGCTGATTCTCGCCCACAACGCGATGATGGACCCGGCACTCGAGAGCCTGCGCAGCTTCCGGACCGCACTCGAATTCGCGATGACCGACGTGCCGAACCGGATGGTGTTCATCACCGGCCCGACGCCTTCCGTCGGGAAATCCTTCATCTCGCTGAATTTCGCTGCCGTGCTGGGCTCGGCCGGAAAGCGCGTGCTGCTGGTCGATGCCGACCTGCGTCGAAGCGGACTCCAGCGGACGGTTCCCGTCGGTCCGGGAGCCGGGCTCGTCGAGCTGTTGCAGGGCACGCATCGCGTCGAAGACGTATTGCACCGCGAGATCCTGAAAGGCGTCGATTTCATCGCGACGGGCAGCGTGCAGATCAATGCGAGCGACGCGCTGTTCGATTCGGATCTGCGCACGATTCTGTCCGAACTGGGGGCGACCTACGACGTGATCGTGTGCGACGGCCCGCCGATTCTTGCGGTTCCGGACGCCGCGCAACTGGCCGGCCACGCTGGCGTGACGTTCCTGGTGGTGCGTCAGGGGGTGACGAAACACGGCGAGATCAAGGAATCGATCCGGCGGCTGCGTCACGTGGGCGTGTCCCCGCACGGATTGATCTTCAACGGGCTCAGCGTACGGCCGGGACGCTACGCGTACGGCTACGGGCGCTATCGCCACAATCGCGACAGTCACGCGTACTACGGCAAGGCATGACGGATGTCGGCATGGAACAGGCGACCGGCCGACATGACGGGCGGCCACGGACAACCATCGGGCGAGGATCTGCATGAACGATACAACTTCAATGTGTGACGCCATGACGCGTTCGCAGGCTGACGCGCGGCACACCGATAACGAGACGGGGCGGCATTTCAGTCGCGTCGCCGTCGTGCACGACTGGCTGACGACCTATGCGGGCGCCGAGAAAGTCCTCGCCGAGATCCTCAACATCTGGCCGCAGGCGGACCTGTTCACGGTGGTCGATTTCCTGCCGGACAGCGAGCGCGAGAAGCTGCTCGGCAAGGTCGCCACCACGTCGTTCATCCAGCGGCTGCCGCGCGCACGCTCGGCCTATCGTGCGTACTTGCCGTTGATGCCGTTCGCGATCGAGCAGCTCGACCTGTCCGGCTACGACCTGGTGATTTCATCGAGCCATGCCGTCGCGAAGGGAGTCATTACCGGGCCGGATCAGCTGCACATGAGCTACGTGCACTCTCCGATACGCTATGCGTGGGATCTGCAACATCGTTACCTGAACGAGTCGGGCCTGTCGACGGGGTTGAAAGGCTGGATCGCGCGCGCGATGCTCCACTACATTCGCATCTGGGATCAGCGTACCGCGCACGGCGTCGATGCGTTCGTGGCGAACTCCGGCTTCATCGCGAGACGCATCCGCAAGGTGTACGGCTACGATGCGGCGGTCGTCTATCCGCCTGTCGATATCGGGCGATTTTCGCTGGTCACGCAGAAGGAAGACTTCTATCTGACGGCGTCGCGCATGGTGCCGTACAAATGCATGCCGCTCATCGTCGAGGCGTTCGCCCGCATGCCGGAACGGCGCCTCGTCGTGATCGGCGACGGGCCGGATTTCGAGCGCGTCAAGGCCGCCGCCACGCCGAACGTCACGCTGCTGGGCTATCAGCCGGATGCGGTACTCGTCGACTACATGCAGCGGGCGAAGGCGTTCGTATTCGCCGCCGAAGAGGATTTCGGCATCACGCCGGTCGAGGCCCAGGCGTGCGGAACGCCGGTCATCGCTTACGGGCGCGGCGGCGCGCTCGAGACGGTGATCGCATCCGGGGATGCGAGCACACGCACGGGGTTGTTCTTCGAACGGCAGGCAAGCGCGGACATCGTCAACGCGGTGATGCGCTTCGAGGCGGCAGGCGGGTTCGATCCACGGGTGTGCCGCGCCAACGCGCAGCGATTCACGGTCGAGCGATTTCGCGACGGCCTGCTGGAGGTGATGGCCAGCGCGCTGCGCAACCGCGCATCTGCCGCCGGGGCGCGCGACACGGCCGGCGGCTCGGCGAGGGGCGAACCATCGTGGAGCTGAGCCTGTTCGGCGTGATCGTCATTGCGCTCGGCATCCTGACGTTCGTGCTGCCTTATCGGTGGGCGGTCTACGTGATGGTGGCCAGCACGCTGTTCGGGGCGACCGAGGCGGTTGCATTCGGCGGGCTGGGCGTGTTGCCGGCCAGCCTGATGATGCCGCTGTTCGTCGCACGCGCGCTGTTCCTCGAAGATTCGCGCGCGATCCGCAGCAGCCTTCGAGTCGGCTCGCCCGGGTTCTGGCTGCTGGTGTTGACCGGCTACGCGTGCATGACGGCTGTCGTGTTTCCGCGCATGCTGGCCGACACCACGTCGGTTTATTCCATCGATCGTTCCAACATCGGCACGACGCAACTCATGCTGCAGCCGCTCGGCCCCGTGTCCGGAAACCTGAGCCAGTCCGCATACCTGATCGGTGAATGCCTGCTCTATTTGGCCGCCTCGATGGTGATGCGGCGACGCGACGCCAGCCGGGCCGTGGCGGACGCGTTCCTGTTCCTGACCGCGTTGAACGCGATCGCCGCGGCGGCCGATCTGTTCGGCAGCGCTGCGGGCGTCAGTCTGCTGGATCCGCTGAAGACCGCGCAGTACTCGATCCTGGACGGCGCGGAGGTCGGAGGCATGCGGCGAATCAGCGGGACTTTCTCCGAGGCATCGGCATTTGCCGGCTTCTCGCTGCCGCTCTTTGCGTTCACCGCGAATCTTTGGCTGCTCGGCTATCGGCGGAGCCTGTCGGGATTGCTTGCGCTGTTGACGGCCGGTTTCGTGCTGCTGTCGACGTCGAGTACCGGGTACGTGGGGCTGTCGATCTATCTCGCCGTCTTCATGGCCAGTCGCTCCGGCGCGATCGCCCGTCACAGCCAGGCAAGGAAGTTCCGGATGCTGGCGGTGGCGTGCGTGGCGGTCGCGCTGATCGCGTGCGTACTGGTCGCAATCGATTCGCCGATCGTGACGGCCGTGTCCGAGGTAATCAACCGGACGTTGACGAGCAAGATGAGCAGCGATTCGGGCGTCGAGCGCAGCGCGTGGAACATGCAGTCGCTGATCAACTTCGTCGATACGTTCGGATTGGGTGCCGGCCTGGGCAGCGCGAGGGCATCGAGCTTCGTCGCGGTGACGCTCGGCAATCTCGGGCTGCTGGGCGCGATGCTGTTCGGACTGTTCCTTTACCGCACCGTGCGCGTACGCGTGCGGCCTGCTACGTGGGCATCGGACCGGATCGTCAGTTTCGCAGCCGTTCAAGCGATGGCCGCGGCGCTGATCGGCGCGACGCTGTCCGGCACGGTGTTCGACCTCGGGCCGTGCGTCTATCTGTTTGCGGCGGCGGCGTTCGGGGCACTGAACGTCAGGCGTGCATCGAACCGGGAGCCGAGGGCGACATGAACACCACCTCGTCTCGCACGGAATTGCTGGCGGTGTATGTGGCCTACATGTTCCGCTATCTGTACCCGTTGTTCATGCTCCCGTATTACGGGCGCGCGCTCGGCCCGAGCGGTTATGGCCTGGTGCTGGCGGGCGCCTCGCTGTCGAATTCGCTGTGGCTGTTCGTGAGCTACGGCTTTCCGACCGTCGGCGCGCGCGATACCGTGCATGCCGCAGGCAGCACCGAGCGGGCCGAGATTCTGCGCACCCACGTGATCGCCCGACAACTGCTGTGCGTGCCGGCCATCGTCGCCGGCACGATCGCGATCGGCGCGTCGCTGGCGTTTCGCCAGCACTGGTCGAGCGGGCCGGTCGTCATCGCCATGGGCCTGGTCTCGGCATTCAACGTCGGGTGGTATCTCGTCAGCACCGGCCGCGCGATCGCGAGCGTCCGGATCGAAGTCGTCGGCTTCGCGATTTCGTTGTCGCTGATCGTCGGCTTCGTGCATCACCCGTCCGATGTCGAGCGTGTATTTCCGTTGCTGCTGACGTCGAGCGTCGTCCAGCTCGGGCTCGCGTACTGGCTGATCCGCCGAGAGTTCGCAGGCGCCGTGGCGAGCCTGAAGCGCGCAGTGGACCTGATCCGCCGGTCGACGGTCATTTTCGTCTATGGCGGCACATCGGTCTTGCTGGCGGGCGCGTCGACGTACCTGTTGTCGACCATGGCGCATGCCTCCGAGGTCAGCGCGTTCGGTGTTGCCGAGCGGCTCGTCGCGGCGGGATTGAGCGTGATGTCGCCGGCCGCGCAGATCCTCGTGCCAAAGCTGACCAGCCTGGTCGGCAGCGATCCGTCGCGCGCGAATCGTCTGATGCGGCGGGTGTTCGTGTGGTTCTTTTCCGGGGCGGCGCTTGCGGCAGTCGCGACTGTCCTGCTGTCGGAGCGGCTCATTCCGCTCGCGCTCGGTGCCGGCTTCGAGCGCTGTGTGCCGGTGTTGAATCTCATGGTGTTCGTGCTTCCCGTCAGCGTATGCACGCAGGTCCTCGGCGCCTATTTCCTGATTCCGCGCAAGCTCGAACGTCTGCTTGCGCAAGCAGGCGTGCTGGGCGCGGTCGTGAGTCTGGCATGTGCGATTCCGCTGGCGAGCCAATGGGGGGCGCTCGGGATGGCAGGTGCACGCCTCGTCGGAGAGTTGACGATGCTGGGGGCGCTGGCAGCCGGTCTGTGGCGCGCGAAGCTGATGACGGAAATCTTCGGTATCGATGGCGTTCCGGCCACGAGTGTCAACGACAACCGAATTCGCCAGTAACGAGGGTATGTGATGACTCATGAATGGGAAGTTCGCGAGAGCGGACCCGTGAACGTGCATGACCGTGCGACATCGGGCGCTCCGCGCGTTTGTGCCGGCATTGCGACGCGCGGCCGGCCCGCCGAGCTGGCGAACATCGTTGCCTGCCTGCGTACGCAAACGCTCAGGCCGACGTCGATCATCGTCGCGTGCACGGGGCCGGACGATGTTGGCGCGCTTGCCGAAGCCGATGATCTGTCCATCGTGTTCGTCAAGCCTGGCTTGACGCGTCAACGCAATGCGATCCTCGACAGGGTGCCGGCGGATACGGACTATGTCGCGTTCTTCGACGACGATTTCGTCCCGCAAACGGACTGGCTGTGCGTGGTTGCCGACGCATTCGAGCGCGACCCGATGCTCGCATGCGTGACGGGGCACGTCGTTGCGGACGGCATTCTCGGCCCCGGGCTCACGATTGACGACGCGAAGCGGGCACTGGCTGCCGTCCGGGACGACACGCAGCGATGGACCCAGGACGGCTACAGTCCTTACGGCTGCAACATGGCGTTCCGCGCGTCGGCGGTTGCCGCGTTGCGTTTCGACGAGCGGCTCGTGTTGTACGGCTGGCTGGAGGATCTCGACTTCGGTGCACGGGTCGCCCAGCGCCACGGCCGGCTCGTGAAACTCGGCAGTGCGGTGGGTGTGCATCTCGGCGTGAAGCGCGGCCGCGTGTCCGGACGCCGGCTCGGTTACTCGCAAGTCATGAACCCGGTCTACATGATGGCCAAGGGGACGTTGTCACGTCACGATGCGTGCCGCCAGATCGTGCGCAACTTCGCCGCCAACATGGCGAAATCGATCGCACCGGAAGCCTATATCGATCGACGCGGCCGGCTGGCCGGAAACCTGATCGCATTCGTCGACGTGTTGCGCGGACGCCGGACGCCGGAACGTGCGGAACTGCTATGAGCGGCGGAACGGCATCGGGCGCAAGCACGGACTCGTTGGCGCAGGTATCGCTGCTTCGGCTTGGCAAACCTTTAATATTTGTTACGGTATGCGAAGCATAATGGAATTGGAAGGTATAGTGAAAGCGTATCGTCACCTGAGCGCGACGGCAGATATCCGACGCAAACGTCGGTTTCGCATCCGTGAATGTGCAGGGCGAAGCTGCCGCTCGCATGCCTTTCCGCCATCGTGCCGCTCATTTTCACGCGGTAACGTCCAGCGAGTCTGGAAAAAGTCCTGCGACACAACAATGCCTCCCGATCATCCCACCATGCAGAACCGCGTTCGCCACGGGGCGCCTGGCGCCGACGAAATGCCGCATGCGCCGCGCGTCGCGCTCGTCAACGTGAAGTACAGCCCGAATCTCGGCGACGGCATGCTGTCCGAATGTCTCGAGGCGGAACTCGCGGCGGCGTTGCCGGGCATCGAGATTCGCGTGATCGATCTCGCGGGTCGAACCGACTACGCATGCGGCGCAACCTCCCGAAAATCGGTGTTGACGCTGATGCACCACAGCCCGCGTGTCGTGCGTCATGCGATCGTGCACTCGGTGCTCGGGTACAAGTTGCACACGGAACTGCGTCCGCGCTGGCGTTCGGTGTTGCGCGGCGTCGACGCCGTTGTTGTCGGCGGTGGCAATCTGTTGAGCGATGCGGATCTGAACTTCCCGATGAAGCTCGATGCCGCGATGGCGGAAGTCCGTGATCTCGGTTTGCCGGCCGCCGTCTTCGGTGTCGGCGTATCCGGTGACTGGACGTCGCGTGGCGAGCTGCTGTTCCGGCGCGCGCTCGGCGGGGTTTCGCTGTTTCATGCGTCGGTGCGCGAGCGACGCTCGGCCGAGATCTGGCGGGCGCGCTTGTGCGGTGCCGGGATTCGCGCGGCGCAGGTCGTGCACGATCCCGGTCACCTGGTGTCGCGGCATGTCGCGCGATCCCGCACGCCGGATAACGCCGTCACCACGATAGGGCTGGGGATTACCCATCCGATCGCGCTCAAGTACCACGGCGGCAGTATTCGCGTATCGGCAGCGGCGCAAGCCGAATGGTATCGCGCGCTCGTGCGTGCCGGTAGCGCATATGGCTGGCGTTTCGTCGTGTTCGCCAATGGCAGTCCCGAAGACGAGGCTTACATCGACGAACTGCGCCCGATCCTCGCGGAGGCTGCCGGGCCCGGCCGGATCACTTTCGCGCCTCGTGCGGCGACGCCGGCCGACCTCGCGCGACTGATTTCATCGTTCGACTTGTTGATGGCGCACCGGCTTCACGCGAACATCGCCGCATTCTCGTATGCGGTCCCGCAGATCGGGTTCGCGTGGGACGTCAAGCTCGAATCGTTTCTGTCGGGTGTCGGGCGCGGGCACTGCCTTTGTACGGTCGGTGTCGATTCGATCGACGCCGTCGTCGGGCTCGCTGCCCGGCAGCTCGGTGAGGGCATCGATGCGCATGTGCATCGCGCCGTGCTCGACGACGCGTGCGCACACGTGGCCGAACTCGCCGCTGCGCTGAGGGGCGCGGTGGCGGGAGCGCGGCAACCTGCCGGCCGCGCGCCGGTGGCGGGAGCGTCGCTCGTATGAATACAACTCCTCCGCAACGGCTGGTGATCGTCAACGACGTGTCGGTCGCCAATGGGGGTGCGACGGCGCTGGCGTTGCTCGAACTGCGCCTGATGCGAAAACGCGGCGTCGAGGTGACGTACGTCACCGGCGACGACGGCGCCAATCCGGAGTTCGACGCGCTCGGTATCGAGGTCGTCTGCCTGAGAGGCATCGGGTTGCTGCAGGCGGGGGCGGCCGCGTTGGGGCGTGGCGTGTACAACCCGGACACGGTTAGAACGCTCAATGCGTGGATCACGCGTCACGACACGCCGGGTACGGTTTATCACGTGCACGGCTGGAGCCAGATCCTGTCGCCGTCCTTGTTCGCGGCGCTGCGTCGCGTACGCGAGCGGACCGTGATTACGGCGCACGACTTTTTCCTCGTGTGCCCGAACGGCGCATTTGCCGACTACCGTGCCGGCACCGTCTGTACGCGCGTTCCGCTCGGCGCGGCCTGCGTGACGCGCGATTGCGACAAGCGACACTACGCGCACAAGGTGTGGCGTACGGTCAGGCAGGCCGTTCAATCGCACACGCTTCACTTCGATTCCGCCGGGCCTCGCGTCCTGATGATTCACCACTCGATGCGCGAACCGCTCGAGCGCGGCGGCATTCCCGTCGGTTGCTTGCAAACCGTACCCAACCCGGTGACGCCGTGGAGCACCGAGCGCATCGCCGCAGAACACAACGACACGTTCGTGTTCGTCGGCCGGCTGGCATCGGAGAAGGGGCCGGACCTTGCCGCGCGCGCGGCGCGGCGCGCAGGCGCGCGGCTCGTCATCATCGGAGACGGGCCGATGATGCCCGCGTTGCGCGCCGCGTATCCGGAAGTAACGTTTTGCGGCCATCTCGCACCGAGCGAAGTGGCGCAACGTGTGCAATCCGCACGCGCGCTGCTGATGCCCTCGCGCTATCCGGAGCCGTACGGCCTCGTGGCCGCGGAAGCGATGTGGAGCGGATTGCCGGTCGTTGTCGCGCAGTCTGCGTTGCTGGCAGGCGACATCGTTGCGTGCGGCGCCGGCGACGCGTGCGATCCCGCCGACGAGGCGGCATTCGCCGGTGCGATTGCCCGCATTGCGCACGATGACGATGCGACGCGACGGATGAGCATCGCCGCCCACTCGGCGACCCGCCACATGGGGCTGTCACCCGATGCGTGGGTCGAACGTCTGCTCGAAGTCTTCGCCGCGTGCACGGCGCTGGAGCCGCAATCGGCCTAGTTCACGGCCAGCCGGGGCGGCGCGGGTGGCGGCCCCGAGCCGGGGCGCGATCAGTGTTCCTTCGGCCGCGCACAGCGGCTTGATTTGCCCGCTTCGTCGAGCGTATAGAGCCGCACCCATTTGACGGTGAGCGTCGACGGGTCGGGCGTTTGGTCGATCGGATAACCCGAGCCCAGCGCAAGATTGACGAGCGGATAGAGCGGTGTATCGAGTTCGGCTGGCGTCGCCTGCTCCCAGACGGGGCGGCGATCGAGGTAGTACGTGATCTTGTCTGGCAGCACGCGGACCCCGTAGTCGTGGTACCCGTTGACAAGCGAGTCGGCCGGAACGGGACTGCGATGCGTGACATGGCGCGACTGATTCTGGTTCGCGCCGCGGTACCACACATGAAGCGACGAGGAATACCGATCGGTTGCGTGCCCGTAGTATTCGACGACATCGATTTCGACACGCGGCGCGGGGTCGGCGACGGGTTTGAGGCTCATCAACCAGAATGCCGGCCACGTGCCGGGGCCGGGCGGCATCTTCATGCGTGCTTCGAAGTATCCGTAGCGCACGCCGCGGCCGTTGCCGGACGCGTCTGCCGCGGCGATCAGGCCGGAATGCCAGCGCCCCTGCGGCGTGCGGCTCGCCGTGATGTGCAATTCGCCGTTGACCACGCTGAACGGCCCTTGAGGCCCCGGATCGGAGAACGCGGCATCACCGAAGTCGCCATTCCACGGTGTGTGCGCGATCCATTGTGCGTCGCCCAGGATATGGGGCGACACGTGGAACGCGCTGAAATTCTCGTTGAATACCGGCACGAACTCGCAAAGATTGAGTGGAGCGGATTCTGCGCCGTTGGCCGGTGCGACCGTTGTAGCGGCCAGGAGGGCGACGATGGCGGGAAGGATCGGTGAGGACATGTGGTGGGGCGTCTGGGCAATGGATGAGGTGGGTGGCCCGAAGCGAATTCGCCGTGCTGTGTTCGGCCCGCGTCAGGGTGGGATGATGCGCGATTGCACGCAAGACGGCAACATCTGATTCGCATGACTAAGCATTTACTCGATCGAACGTTCGCGAAGGATGGCGTGCCGATGTCCCGTTCGTCACGTGTGCGTTACGACGTGCCGTTACGTAACGGCACGTCGCTGCGGGCAGAACGCAAACGTTTTACCGCAGGAGCCGGTTTTATTCAGATATTTTGAGCGACAGATAAAAGTCATTGGTTTGCCGACGTTTTTATGCGGCGCTGCAACCGAATGCTTGGAGATGGCACGAATCATGCGTTGAACGGTATGTGCCGCGTAAATTGATGCCGTAAATTCAGCGCCATCGTGAATCGCCAGCGCTGCTCGAGATCGTGGTTCGATGGTGGGCAGCGCGAGTTCGAGACTCACGTTGGTGGCTTGTCCCGTATGACGCGTATGGGTCGGGACGTTGCGCCCCGTTCTCGGGATCGGGTGCCGCGAGATGGGTCATGCAGTCACGGAAATACCGCATCGCTCACGCGCAGCCGAAAGGCCGCCAATTGACTTAATCTCGGAATGGATCGAATGAAGAGTCCTACGATTCGCGAGCTTCAAAAGCAGCTCGGTCACTTGAATCTGATTGTCGAAGAAGCCAGGCAGAAGGAGAAGAAAGTCAAGCTCGAGGAGATTGCCGAGCACGTCAAGCTGTTCGACATCACGGAAATCGAGTTGTTGCGGGCGGCGGGTTTCATCAAGGCCAATCGACAAAAGGCTTCGGCAAAGTACTACGACCCGGACACCGGTCGATCGTGGTCGGGAAAAGGTGCACGCCCCAGGTGGCTTGTCGGCAAGAACCTGGATGACTATCTGATTCGGGACACACCGCAGCCATGGTGGCCGGAAAAACAGGCTTGTTGAGCTGTTCTCGCGAATTCGGCATGTGCTCGTCGGAACGGTTGGCGCATGTCGACGCACATTGTCTCGCCAGATGCTCGTCGGTTCATGACGCGGCAGACGCGTTTTCTTGCCGTCCCGCCGGGCCACGGAACCGGTGATCCTGGCATTGCTTGACGACCGGAATTTCAGCTCATGCAGAATCCAGAAATTGACGCGGCGGATCTCGTCGATACGGGACCTGAGAAAAAGGCAAGATATCGCGCCCCGGCGCTCGAGAAGGGCCTTGATATCCTCGAGGTGCTCATCGATCGCGAGTACGGCATGGCGCAGGCGGACATCTGCCGCGCGTTGAAGCGCAGCCGAAGCGAGCTGTACCGGATGATGCAGGTGCTCGAGGATCGTGGTTACATCTACCGGGTGGATCGGTACGACCGGTACGCGCTGACCATGAAGCTCTACTTTCTCGGGCAGCATCACGCGCCGACACGATCGCTGGGCGCGCTCGTCACCCCGCTGTTGCAGCAGTTCGCATTGCAGATGGTCCAGTCGTGCTATCTGACGGTATTCGACGGCGACACGATGATCGTCATCGCAACGGCCGGCAGCGAAACGGAATGGAACATCGCGGTCCGCGTCGGGACGCGCGTTTCGATGCACGGCAGCGCTGCTGGCGAGGTGTACCGGTCCTTTCAGGACGAAGACGTGCGGACCCGGCTGTCGCGGGCCGATGGGCACGATATCGAGTCGCGGAATCCGGCGCTCGGCGACGAAGCGTTGCCCGCGCATCTGGTCGACGGCTATCTCTGCCGCCCCAATGAGCGAATTCCCGGCATCACCGATATCGCGACGCCGATCGTGGACAAGTCGGGTTCGGCCATCGCGATCCTCGCTTGCCCGTACCTTGCGCAGTCGGGCGAAGCGGGCGCGCTGTCGGTCACGCAGATCGGCGCGGCGTTGCATGAAACGGCCCGGCGGATCTCCGCGACGGTCGATCAACGGTTCATGCAATCGGCCGTCGATCTGCCCGCGCGAGGTGCGGCACGCACGTAGGACGGGGGCGATTCCACGATCGTCGCGTGGCGACGTCCGCTGTTTGGCGGGCGCTTCAGGATACCGGGGAAATTTCAGGGGCCAGAACGGTAATCGTTGCGGGTACTGGCTTGCAATGCGAGCGTGATCCAAAGATAAACGAAATGTGATCACTTCCCGCCGCAAAATTTTGCACAATGACGGCAGCGCAGCTTTCCGCCGCGATTCGACCCGGGCCATCGATCGCCCGCCGACAACCGTTATCGAACCCGGCTTCGACGTGCCGCCCCCCACCGCCATGGACCAACCGAAACGCATCCTGATCGTCGAGGACGACGCCGACATCGCCGACGTGCTGAGCCTGCACCTGCGTGACGAGCGCTATGAAGTCGTGCACAGCGCGGACGGCGCCGAAGGGCTGCGCCTGCTCGAACAGGGCGGCTGGGACGCGCTGATCCTCGACCTGATGCTGCCGGGCGTCGACGGCCTCGAAATCTGCCGGCGCGCCCGCGCGATGACGCGCTACACGCCGATCATCATCACGAGCGCGCGGTCGAGCGAGGTGCACCGGATCCTCGGCCTCGAGCTCGGCGCCGACGACTACCTGGCGAAGCCGTTCTCGGTGCTCGAACTCGTCGCGCGCGTGAAGGCGCTGTTGCGGCGGGTCGACGCGCTCGCGCGCGATTCGCGGATCGACGCCGGCACGCTCGACGTCGCGGGGCTCGCAATCGACCCGATCGCACGGGAGGCGAGCGTCGACGGTGCGCGCATCGACCTCACGCCGCGCGAATTCGACCTGCTGTATTTCTTCGCGCGGCATCCGGGCAAGGTGTTCTCGCGGATGGACCTGCTCAATGCGGTGTGGGGCTACCAGCACGAAGGCTACGAACACACGGTCAATACCCACATCAACCGGCTGCGCGCGAAGATCGAGGCCGATCCGGCCGATCCGGTGCGAATCCTCACCGTGTGGGGCCGCGGCTACAAGCTCGCCGCGCCGGGCCAGCGGGACGCATGATGAAGCTCACGCTCACCCAGCGGCTGTCGCTCGTGTTTTCGGTCCTGCTGCTCGCGTGCTCGGGCGCGTCCGCGTGGCTGCAGATCCGCGCGAACGACATGCGCGAGAAGGAAGTCGTGCAGGCGTTGTCGCGTGACCTGGCCGCGAACATCGCCAACAGCGCGCCGCTGATGGACGCGAACGGGCTGCGCCCCGATGCCGTGCGTACGCTGTTCAGCCAGCTGATGGGCGTGAACCCGAGCGTCGAGGTGTACCTGCTCGACAACGCGGGGCGTATCCAGGGCGACGATGCGCCGCCCGGCCACGTGAAGCGCGACCGTATCGATCTCGCGCCCGTGCAGCGCTTCATCGCGGGCCAGCCGCTGCCGATTCTCGGCGACGATCCGCGCAGCCCGGACGCGCGCAAGGTGTTCAGCGCCGCGCCGCTGCAGCGCGCGGGGCAGCCGCCGTCGGGCTACATCTACGTGGTGCTGCTCGGCGAAGCGCACGACCGCCTGGCCGCACGCGTCGACGCCGGCAACGTGCTGCGCACCACGCTGTGGTCGATGGCGCTCGTCGCGCTGCTCGGCCTGCTCGCAGGCCTTGTTGCGTTCAGCTTCATCACGCGCCCGCTGCGCCGGCTGACGGACGCGATGCGTGGCTTCGACGCGAACGGCGCGCCCGACACGCAGCCGCCGGTGCCGCGCTCGCCGGCCCGCCGCGGCGACGACATCGTGGTGCTCGAATCCGCGTTCGCGCAGATGGCCGACCGGATCGGCGACCAGTGGCGCGCGCTGACACATCAGGACCAGCAGCGGCGCGAACTGATCACGAACATCTCGCACGACCTGCGCACGCCGCTCACATCGCTGCACGGCTACCTGGAGACGCTGTCGTTGAAGGCCGACACGCTCGCCGAACCCGAGCGGCGGCGCTACCTGTCGATCGCGCTCGCGCAGAGCGCGAAGGTCGGCCGGCTCGCGCAGGCGCTGTTCGAGCTCGCACGGCTTGAATCGGGCGGCGTGCAGGCCGAGCGCGAGCCGTTCTCGCTCGTCGATCTCGTGCAGGACGTGTTCCAGAAGTTCGAGCTGACCGCGCAGGCGCGCGGCGTCGCGCTGCATGCGCGAATTCCGCCGCGCGTGCCGGTCGTGTCGGCCGATCTCGGGATGATCGAGCGCGTGCTGACCAACCTGCTCGACAACGCGCTGCGGCACACGCCGCCACACGGCGAAATCGAGGTCGCGCTGGAGCCGCAGGGCGACCGCGTGGTCGTGACCGTCGCGGATACCGGCGAAGGGATCCCGGCTGCGCGGCGCGAAGGGCTGTTCCAGCGGCCGCAGCGGCCGATGAGCGGCGGCACGGTGACAAGCGGCGGGCTCGGCCTGCTGATCGTGCACCGGATGCTTGCGCTCAACGGCAGCGGGATCAGGCTCGTCGACCGGGCCGGGCGCGGCGCGGTGTTCGAGTTTGCGCTGGCGGTTGCGTCGCTGCCGGGCGGTGACGCACGCTGACCGCCGCCGTCGTCGGCGGCGGCATCCGCCGCGCTTACCCGCCGCGCTTGCGCCGCACGTCGCTCGGCGTCGTGCCGGTCCAGCGCTTGAACGCGTGGCGGAAGCCGACCGCATCGCTGAAGCCGAGCGTCAGCGCGATGTCCTCGGTGCTGAGCGTGGTCGTGCTGAGGTAGTCGAGCGCGAGCGCCTTGCGCACGCTCGTCAGCAGTTCGCTGTACGACGTGCCTTCGGCTTCGAGCTTGCGGCGCAGCGTGCGCGAGGTCATGCACAGGATGTCCGCGATCGCGTCGATGTCGGGAAACTGCCCGGGCGTGCGCGTGAGTTCCTGGTACACGCGCCGCGTGACGCCGGCCTGGCTGCGCAATTCCTCGAGCAGGCTCGCGCAGTGCGACGACACCTGTGCGACGGTGATCGGATTGGCGAGCTGCGGCGCGCGCGTGAGCCACGCGGCCGGATAGCTGAGCACATGATGCGGCTGGTCGAACGCGATCGGGCATTCGAGCGCATCGGCCAGCGATGCCGCGTGCGGCGGCTCCGGCTGCGCGAACTGCGCACGCGCCGGCACGCACCACGCACCCATCACGTCCTTGATGATCGTCACGTGCAACGCGAACTGCATGTCGATCAGGAAACGGTACAGCGGCTCGTCGAGATCGGGCAGCCCGACCTCGTGCCGGTCCGGAAACAGCCACGAAGCGGTGTCGCCCTGTTCGACCCAGCGGATCGCGAGCATGCCGTTCGCGAGCCGGTGGTACTTGACGGCCGAATCGAACGCGTGCGCGAGCGATTCCGAGCACAGCATCGCGTAGCCGTACATCCCGTAGCTCGACGCGTGCAGCCGGCGGCCGACGCGCACGCCGAGATCGGTGCCGTCGTACCGGCCGATCGCACGGCGCGCGGCCGTCAGGAACTGCAGCGGCGACGTGAGCGTGAACGGATCGGCGACGTCGGCCGGCGTGAGGCCGGTGCCGTCGAGCACCGTGGCCGGGTCGAGGCCGGCCTGTGCCGCCACGTCGAGCAGCACGGCCAGCTTGGCCGGCGTGAAGCGCTGCTCGCGCAGCGCGTGGGCGGGGGCGGCGTCCGGCAGGCGGGCTGCGCGGGCGGCCGTCGGGTTCAAGAGCGCACTGCGCGGCATGACGGGATCCTGCGTCCGAATCGATATCGTTTACGGCACGCAATTCTGCGCGGGAACGATCCCATGCGCTACAGGGTTCACCCTGATACGCGCGCCGGTGCCACCCGGCGCACCCGGCCCGGCCTCGACCGGCGTCAACCGGCGTCAACCGGCCTGGAACACGCCGGCCTGCCACGCGAAGGGCTTGGCGAGCCGGTTCCACGTGTTGATCTGCGCGACGATCAGCGTGAGCGTCGCCAGTTCGTCGCGATCGAAGTGCTCGCGTGTCGCGGCGACGAACGCGTCGTCGATCGCGTGCTCGCTGATCAGCGTGAGCGCTTCGGCCCAGCGCAGCGCCGCCTGTTCCTTCGGGCTGTAGAGGCCGGGGGTCTCGTGCCATACGGGCAGCAGGTTGTAGCGCAGCGGATCTTCGCCTGCGTGGATGCCTTCCTTGATGTGACGGTCGAGACAATACGCGCAGCCGTTCAGTTGCGACACGCGTGCACGCACCAGCTCGACGAGCCTGAAATCGTGTCCGGTGTGGTTCGCGTATTCCTCGACGTTGAGCACGACGTCGAGCAGCCGGGCGGGGAGTTGTCCAAACGAGATGCGTTCTGGCATGGCGACTGACCTCTTGATGGAGCGGGATAGGTTCGCGGGTTGAATGTGTCGTGTCTGTTGCTCCGGCGCGGCACGTTGCCGCGATCGGCGGCATATGTGAAGTAATCCTGATTAAGCGGCCGCGGGAGCGACCGGCTGGGCCAGGGTATGGCGCAGGCGGAATCCGTTGTGCGGATGCGCGTGTATCGGCTTCATCGGCGGCGTTGCGCGGTGCGCTCGGCCGCGGCGAACCGGAAGCGAAGCGATCGTATCAGGCGCGACCGGCGGCCGGAATCGCCTGATCCCGTATGTTGTCCATGCTGATAACGCGATAGTCGGGCCGCCGGACCGGTCAGCGCTGATCGTCCGGGCGAGCGCGCAGGATCGCGTCGGCGAACTCGACGAATCCGCTGCCGCCGGGGCCGTGCGTGATCCAGCGCGGTGGCACGGGCAGGTGCTGCAGATACTCGACCACGGTGCTCATGCCGGCCGTGTGCGTGAAATGGCCGAACATCGGCGCGTCGTTCGTGGAGTCGCCGGCGTACGCGACGCACGCTGGCGCGGCATCGGCGTCGACGCCGTAGGTGTCCGACAGCACGCGCAGCGACATCGACAGCTTGTCGTATCCGCCGGCCCAGCCGATGATCCACAGATTGTTGATGGTCGCGTCCGCGCCGGCCGCGACCAGCGCGTCGAGTACCCGGTCGTCCTGGTCGGAGCCGGTGCGTGCATACGCGAGCGACGTCAGCCTGAAGTCCTGGTCGTCCGCGAGGCGTGCAGCGGGTACGATCTTCTCGACATGCTGCGCGATACGCCGGCGTGCGTCGCGCGCGCCGGCGAGCGCGTCGTCCGCGTGCCAGTACCGGCGCTCGACACCGTTCCCGTCCGGGCTGCGCCGAATGAAGAGTCCGCCGTTCTCCGCAATCACACCGTCGACCGGCCACATGCGCGCCATCTGGTCGCACCAGCCTGCCGGCGCGGCCGTCACGGGAATCACGCGGATGCCGTGCGCCTGCAGCCGCTCGAGTGCTGCATAGGTCTGCGCGGCCAGGCGGCCCCGATGGGTCAGGGTCTCGTCCATGTCGGTCAGCAGGAACCGGACCGACGAGAACGTGCCGGCGGGGGCCAGGGAAAGCGGCTGCATCGTCTAGACGAAAGAATGGCGACCGTCGATTATGAAGAAGGGCGGCAGCCCGTGCCATGCCGCTTGATGCTTTGCAATCCGCGCGGTGGAATATGCGACTGCCTGCCGCGGCAAGCGCGGTTGCCTAGACAAGCGGGCCCGCCCGCATGTCCGTTTCGATCATCTTTTCGGCCGCCCGGATCATTTGCAAAGCGCGTCGCGCGGGCGATAGTCGCCGGTCAGGCGACGGCCCGCGTCCTTCCGGCGTGCAGGCCGCCGTGCGAACGGTGTGCTGCGGGCGCACCGTCCCCCCGTGGAGTGAGACATGACGAAGAGACACTGGACCGGGTCGTATGGCTCGATCCCCGCCGAGATCGATGCCGATCGCCATTCTTCCGTAAGCGCGCTGCTGGACGACGCGATGCGCCGCTTCGCCGACCGTCCGGCGTTCCATGCGTTCGGCCGCACGCTCACCTATGCCGACGTCGACCGCCTGTCGACCGCGCTGGCCGCCTATCTGCAGCAAGTCGTCCGCGTACGCAAGGGCGACCGCGTGGCCGTGATGCTGCCCAACGTGCTCGCGTTTCCGGTCGTGTTCGTCGCCGTCGCGAAGATCGGCGCGATCCAGGTCAACGTGAACCCGCACTACACCGCGCGCGAGCTCGAGCATCAGCTCAACGACGCGGGCGTCGAGGTGGCCGTCGTCTGCGGCGGCTCGATGGGCACGTTCGCCGACGTGGTCGGCGGCACGCGCGTGCGCACCGTGCTGAGCGTGGGGCGCGGCGATCTCGGCGTCGTCGATGCGCCGGCCGGCACGTGCGATGCACTGCCACCCGGTTCGACCGCGCTCGCGGACGCCATTGCGGCCGGCGAATCGCTCGCGTACGAACCGGTTGCGCTGGGCGGCGCGGACCTGCTGCTGCTGCAATACACGGGCGGCACGACCGGCCTGTCGAAGGGCGCGGCGCTGTCGCATCGCAACCTCGTCGCGAACATCGAACAGTTCGCGGCGATCGTGCCGGCCGCGCGCGAGCCGGGCGAGGAGGTCGTCGTTACGGCGATCCCGCTGTATCACATCTTCGCGCTGACGGTGAACTTCCTGTCCTACTTCGCGATCGGCGCGCAGAACTGGCTCGTCGCGAACCCGCGCGACATGGACGGCTTCATCGACGTGCTGAAGGCTGCGCGGCCGACGGTATTCGTCGGCGTGAACACGCTGTACGCGGGGCTCGCCGGCCATCCGCGCCTGAACGAAGTCGACTGGTCGCGGCTGAAGCTGTCGGCCGGCGGCGGCGCGGCGGTGATCGACGTGATCTCGTCGCGCTGGAAGGCGGTGACCGGCAATTTCATCCGCGAGGGCTACGGGCTGTCGGAAACGTCGCCGGTCGTGTCGTTCAACCCGCAGTCGATCGACTCGTTCACGGGCACCACGGGCCTGCCGTTGCCGTCGACCGACGTGATGCTGCTCGACGACCAGGATCGCGAGGTGGCGATCGGCGAAGCGGGCGAGATCTGCGTGAAGGGGCCGCAGGTGATGGGCGGCTACTGGCAGAAACCGGATGCGAACGCGGCCGCGTTCACGGCGGACGGCTATTTCCGCACCGGCGACGTCGGCGTGTTCGACGCGGCCGGCTTCCTGCGGATCGTCGACCGCAAGAAGGACATGATCATCGTGTCGGGCTTCAACGTGTATCCGAACGAAGTGGAAGCCGTCGCGACCGCGCTGCCGGGCGTCGCCGAGTGCGCGTGCATCGGCGTGCCGGACCCGCGCACGGGCGAGGCCGTCAAGCTGTTCGTGGTGCTCGCGCCGGATGCCGGCGTGACCGAGGCCCACCTCGTCGAGCATTGCCGCGCGAGCCTCGCGGCCTACAAGGTGCCGAAGATCGTCCGCTTCGTCGACCGGCTGCCGAAGTCCACGGTCGGCAAGATCCTGCGCCGTGAACTCAGCCGCACCGACTGATGGTGCCGACGCGCCGCGCGGCCGTGGCTGCGCGGCCCGGTGCGCCGAAGGTCCCGAAGGCCCCGAAGGTCTCGAAGGTGACGCACGGGCCGCTCAAGTACAATGCGAGCGGTTCGATCGACGGGGACCCGATGACCGGCTCAGATGCCCTTTCCGCCCGGCCCGGGCGTGCGATGCCGTCGCCGAGCGCGACGGTGCCGATCTCGCTCGTCAACGGTTTCCTCGCGAGCGCGGGGGCGCAGCGCGACGTGGTGGAGCGCTACCTGCGCGGCGCCGGCATCCCGATCGAGCTGCTCGGCGAGCCGCACGCACGCGTGACGGAGGAACAGTTCTCGACGCTGTACCGCACGCTCGCGATCGATCTCGACGACGAGATGCCCGGCATCTTCTCGCGCCCGTTACGCGGCGGCACGCTCAAGTACCTGTGCCTGAGCCTGCTCGATGCGCGCAACCTCGAAACGGCGCTGCATCGTTTCGGACAGTTTTTCCACATCCTGCTCGACGATTTCTTCGTCGAATCGAAGCGCGACGACCTGATCGCGCAGGTGCTGCTGCGCCCGAACGACGCGATCGGCCCGATCGGCGCGCTCGGCCAGGAACTGATGCTCAAGCTCGTGCACGGCGTGTGCTCCTGGCTGATCGGGCAAAAGATCCCGCTGCTGCAGATCGAATTCGCGTGCCCGCGGCCGCGCCATGCGGTCGACCACCTGTATTTCTTCACCGGCTCCGTGCAGTTCGATTGCGAGCGCACGCTGATGCGTTTCAGCGCCGATTACCTCGATGCGCCGATCCGGCAGAGCAAGCGCAACCTGCGCAAGTTCCTTGCGCGCGCGCCCGGCGACTGGATCTTCGAATCGTTCAGCGAACAGCTCGTGTGCCATCGCGTGCGGCAGTACCTGTCGGCGGCGCTGCCCGACCTGCCCGTGATCGACCACGCGGCCGAGCACCTGCACTGTTCGGTACGCACGCTGAGCCGCCACCTGGCCGCCGAAGGAACGACGTTCCAGGTGCTGAAGGACGAGTTGCGGCGCGACATCGCGATCCAGCGGCTGACCGACACGCCCGACACGATCGCGGCGATCGGCGCCGATATCGGTTTCGACGATCCGAGCGCGTTTCACCGCGCGTTCCGGCACTGGACAGGGAGTACGCCGGGGACTTACCGGCGGCAGGTGTAGGACGCGGGGACGCCGGTGTGTGCGGCCGGCGCCCGTATCCGGCGCCCGGCGGCGATGCCATCGCGGGTCGCACGCAGATTTCGAAACATGCACATGATTCTGGTAACTTGACGCACCGGCCCGAGCGCTTCGCGACGGCCATCACCCATCTTTCATAATATGACATTACAGATTGGGATTCCGTTGGAGACAGCCACCGGCGAACGGCGCGTAGCGACCGTCCCCGAAGTGGTCGAGAAGCTGGTCAAGCTGGGGTTTTCGGTCGCCGTCCAAAGCGGCGCCGGGGCCGGCGCGAATTTTGACGACGACGCGTACCGCGCGGCCGGCGCGAGCGTTGCCGCGACAGCGGCCGAGCTCTGGTCCGGCAGCGACATCGTGTTCAAGGTGCGTCCGCCGACCGGCGACGAAGTGGCGCTGATGCGCGAGGGCGGCACGCTGATCGGCTTCGTCTGGCCGGCGCAGAACCCCGAACTGATGCAGCAGCTGGCCGCGAAGCGCGCCACCGTGCTGGCGATCGATTCGCTGCCGCGTACGCTGTCGCGCGCGCAGAAGATGGACGCGCTCACGTCGATGGCCAGCATCAGCGGCTACCGTGCGGTGATCGAGGCCGCGCACGCATTCGGCCGCTTCCTGAACGGCCAGGTCACGGCGGCCGGCAAGATTCCGCCGGCCAAGGTGTTCATTGCCGGTGCCGGCGTGGCGGGCCTCGCCGCGATCGGCACGGCCGCCAGCCTCGGCGCGATCGTGCGCGCGAACGACACCCGGGCGGAAGTGGCCGATCAGGTCAAGTCGCTGGGCGGCGAGTTCGTCAAGGTCGACTACGAAGAGGAAGGCTCGGGCGGCGGCGGTTACGCGAAGGTGATGAGCGAAGGCTTCCAGCAGGCGCAGCGCGCGATGTACGCGCAGCAGGCCAAGGACGCCGACATCATCATCACGACCGCGCTGATTCCCGGCAAGCCCGCGCCGAAGCTGATCACGGCCGAGATGGTGCAGTCGATGAAGCCCGGCAGCGTGATCGTCGACATGGCCGCCGAACAGGGCGGCAACTGCGAACTCACGGTACCCGGCGAGGCCGTCGTGCGCCACGGCGTGACGATCGTCGGCTACACGGATCTCGCGTCGCGCCTGTCGCGGCAGTCGTCCACGCTGTATGCGACCAACCTGCTGCGCGTGGTCGAGGAGCTGTGCAAGGGCAAGGACGGCACGATCAACGTCGACTTCGACGACGACGCGATCCGCGGCCTCACCGTCATCAAGGAAGGCAACGTCACGTGGCCGCCGCCGCCGATCAAGCAGGCGGTCGTCGCGCCCAAGCCGCAGGCGGTGCCTGTCGCGGCCGCGCCCGCGAAGTCCAAGGGCCACGGACATGCCGGCGAGCCGATGTCGGCCAAGGCGCTCGCGATCGTGTTCGCGATCGGCGCGCTGGCGTTCCTGTTCGTCGGCCAGTTCGCGCCGGCGAGCTTCCTGTCGCACTTCACGGTGTTCGTGCTCGCGTGCTTCGTCGGCTACATGGTGATCTGGAACGTCACGCCGTCGCTGCACACGCCGCTGATGAGCGTGACCAACGCGATCTCGTCGATCATCGCGATCGGCGCGCTCGTGCAGGTCGCACCGCCGCTGGGCGAGCTGGCCAACGCCGGTGACCGTCCGTCCGGGTTGATCCTGGGCCTCGCGGTGGGCGCGCTGACGCTCACGGCCGTCAACATGTTCGGCGGCTTCGCGGTGACGCGTCGCATGCTGGCGATGTTCCGCAAATAAGGGGACGACAACCATGACTGCAAACCTGACTACCGTCTCCTATATCGGCGCCGCGATCCTGTTCATCCTCAGCCTCGGCGGGCTGGCCAACCCTGAAACCGCGCGTCGCGGCAACCTGCTCGGCATGATCGGCATGCTGATCGCGGTGCTGGCCACCGTGGCCGGTCCGCGCGTGTCGGCCGCGGGCATTCCGTACGTGATCGCCGCACTCGTCGTCGGCGGCGCCGTCGGCCTGTACGCCGCGAAGAAGGTGCAGATGACGCAGATGCCGGAACTGGTCGCGCTGATGCACAGCCTGGTCGGTCTGGCGGCTTGCCTGGTGGGCTTCGCGAGCTACATCGACACGTCGCTGCAATTCACCGGTGCCGAGAAGGCGATCCACGAAGTGGAGATCTACGTCGGCATCCTGATCGGCGCCATCACCTTCGCGGGCTCGATCATCGCGTTCGGCAAGCTGTCGGGCAAGATCGGCGGCAAGCCGCTGCTGCTGCCGGCACGGCACTGGATGAACCTGGCCGCGCTGCTGATCGTGATCTACTACGGCCGCGCGTTCCTGCATGCGGAAAGCATCCAGGACGGCATGCTGCCGCTCGTCGTGATGACCGTGATCTCGCTGCTGTTCGGCGTGCACATGGTGATGGCGATCGGCGGGGCGGACATGCCGGTCGTGGTGTCGATGCTCAACAGCTACTCGGGCTGGGCGGCGGCCGCGACCGGTTTCATGCTCGGCAACGACCTGCTGATCGTGATCGGCGCGCTGGTCGGCTCGTCGGGTGCGATCCTGTCGTACATCATGTGCCGCGCGATGAACCGCAACTTCATCAGCGTGATCGCGGGCGGCTTCGGCAGTGGCGCGGGCGCCCCGGCGGCAGCCGGTGGCGGCGGTGCGCAACCGGCCGGCGAAGCGGTCGCGGTGAGCGCGGCGGAAACGGCCGAGCTGCTGCGCGAGGCGAAGCGCGTGATCATCGTACCCGGCTATGGGATGGCGGTGGCGCAGGCCCAGCACACGGTGTTCGAACTGACGAAGCTGCTGCGCGAGAAGGGCGTCGACGTGCGTTTCGCGATTCACCCGGTCGCGGGCCGCATGCCGGGGCACATGAACGTGCTGCTGGCCGAAGCGAAGGTGCCGTACGACATCGTGCTGGAGATGGACGAGATCAACGACGACTTCCCCGAAGCCGACGTGTCGATGGTGATCGGCGCGAACGACATCGTGAACCCGGCGGCGCAGGACGATCCGACGAGCCCGATCGCCGGCATGCCGGTGCTGGAGGTGTGGAAGGCGAAGACGTCGATCGTGATGAAGCGCAGCATGGCTTCGGGCTATGCAGGCGTCGACAATCCGCTGTTCTACAAGGACAACAACCGCATGTTGTTCGGTGATGCGAAGTCGATGCTGAGCGAGGTCTTCGGTGTGCTGAAAGCCTCCTGATCGCGGCCGCGCGACCGGCGCGGGCCGCAGGCCCGTTCCGGACGCGTGGTTCCTGCATACCGTCGGCCCGCCACGTATCGTTGATGCATGGCGGGCCGATGCACATGCGGCGCGGGGCGTTGCTGCCGGTGTTGATGTGGCCCCGATGAACGTGGCACGCGAGCCGGCCCGGCGCGTGATGCAACCGCACCGGGCGCGTGACCGGTATTCGCGCGCGCTTCCCATAACCGGCTCCCATTGCCGCCGGCCCAGGCCCGATCCGCGGCATCGGCGCCTGCCGCGGGCACGCCGATTGCTCGCCGAATCCGCCAAACCCGAATTCGCCACACCCCTGTCCAGCCGGCCTTTCCCGGCAACGCCCCCCTATCTCGTGGCCGATTTTGTCACCATGTGGGCCGGATATGACAATGGGAATCGCCGGCGGCGGCATTACGATGGGTCACCACGTCGCCCGGGTCTGGCCGCTTCTGCCGCATCGAGCCCTGAGCGCACCTCATTCACCGCCTGATTGGAACATCGACCATGAGCTATAACGCCCCCGTCAAGGACATGCTGTTCGTGCTGAAGGAACTCGCAGGTATCGACGCCGTCGCGCAGTTGCCCGGTTTCGAGGATGCCGGTTACGACACGGCGCAGGCCGTGCTCGACGAGTCCGCGAAGTTCTGCGGCGAGGTGCTGGCGCCGCTGAACGTCGAAGGCGACCGCAACCCGAGCAGCTGGAAGGACGGCGTCGTGACCGCGACGCCGGGCTTCGCGGAAGCGTTCCGCCAGTTCGTCGAAGGCGGCTGGCAGGGGCTGCAGCATCCGGCCGAGTACGACGGCCAGGGGCTGCCGAAGCTGATCGCGACGCCGTGCATCGAGATGCTGAACGCGTCGAACCTGTCGTTCGCGCTGTGTCCGCTGTTGACCGACGGCGCGATCGAGGCGCTGCTGACGGCCGGCACCGACGAGCAGAAGCAGCGCTACGTGCCGAAGCTGATCTCGGGCGAATGGACCGGCACGATGAACCTGACCGAGCCGCAGGCGGGCTCCGACCTCGCGCTGGTGCGCTCGCGCGCCGAGCCGCAGGGCGACGGCACCTACAAGGTGTTCGGCACGAAGATCTTCATCACGTGGGGCGAGCACGACATGGCGGACAACATCGTCCACCTGGTGCTGGCGCGCACGCCGAACGCGCCGGAAGGCGTGAAGGGCATCTCGCTGTTCATCGTGCCGAAGTTCATGGTCAACGAAGACGGCTCGCTGGGGGCACGCAACGACGTGCACTGCGTGTCGATCGAGCACAAGCTCGGGATCAAGGCGAGCCCGACGGCGGTGCTGCAGTACGGCGACCACGGCGGCGCGATCGGCTACCTGATCGGCGAAGAAAGCCGCGGCCTCGAATACATGTTCATCATGATGAACGCGGCGCGCTTCGGCGTCGGGATGCAGGGGATCGGCGTGGCCGACCGTGCGTACCAGAAGGCGGCCGAATTCGCGAAGGAACGCGTGCAGAGCCGCCCGGTGGACGGGTCGGCCAAGCAGTCGGTGACGATCATCCATCACCCGGACGTGCGCCGCATGCTCGGCACGATGCGCGCACTGACCGAAGGCGCACGGGCGCTGGCATACGTGGCAGCCGCGCACAGCGACATTGCCCACCGCCATTCGGACGAGGCGACGCGCAGCCGTCATCAGGCAATCTACGAGTATCTGGTGCCGGTGGTGAAGGGCTGGAGCACGGAGATGGTGAACGACGTGGCGAGCCTGGGCGTGCAGGTGCACGGCGGGATGGGCTTCATCGAGGAGACGGGCGCGGCACAGTACTACCGCGATGCACGGATCCTGGCGATCTACGAAGGAACGACGGCGATCCAGGCGAACGACCTGGTCGGGCGCAAGACGATGCGCGACGGCGGCGCGGTGGCGAAGGCGCTGCTCGCGGAAGTCGGCGACACGGTGACGGCGCTGGGCAAGCTGGACGGCGCGGCGGCCGCATCGATGAAGGCGCAGCTGGAGAAGGGCGCCCGCGCGCTGTCGTCGGTGGTGGATTACGTGCTGGCGAACGTGAAGCAGGACCCGAACGCGGTGTTCGCGGGCAGCGTGCCGTACCTGAAGCTGGCGGGCGTGGTGCTGTGCGGGTGGCAGATGGCGCGTGCGCTGGTGGCCGCGCAGGCGAACCGCGCGAGCGACCCGGCGTTCTTCGACGCGAAGATCGCGATCGCGCAATGCTATGCGGAGCACATTCTCGTGCAGGCCGGTGCGCTCGAAGCGTCGATCGTCGGCGCGAAGGGCAACGAGAGCGTGCTCGCGTTGACGGAAGACCAGTTCTGACCGGTTGACGGTCGGGACGCAGGAGGAGACAGGATTTTGACCACACAGGACTTGCTCGCGCAATACGGCCCGCGCGAATCGATGGAATACGACGTCGTGATCGTCGGCGGCGGCCCCGCCGGGCTGTCGGCGGCGATCCGGCTCAAGCAGCTGGCCGCCGAGAAAGGCACCGAGATCGGCGTGTGCGTGCTCGAGAAGGGTTCCGAGATCGGCGCGCACATCCTGTCGGGCGCGGTGATGGACCCGCGCGCGATCAACGAACTGTTCCCCGACTGGAAGGAACGGGGTGCGCCGCTCGACGTCGAGGTGACGGAAGACCGCTTCCTGTTCCTGTCCGAGAAAAGCGCGGTCACGACGCCGAACTGGGCGCTGCCCGCCAACTTCCAGAACCACGGCAACTACGTGATTTCGCTGGGCAACGTCACGCGCTGGCTCGGGGCACAGGCCGAAGCGCTGGGCGTCGAGATCTTCCCGGGCTTCCCGGCCGCCGAGATCCTGTACAACGACGACGGCTCGGTCAAAGGCGTCGCGACCGGCAACATGGGCGTGGGCAAGGACGGCGAGCCGACCGAGAACTTCCAGCTCGGCATGGAGCTGCACGCGAAGTACACGCTGTTCGCCGAAGGCTGCCGCGGCCACCTCGGCCGTCAGCTGATCTCGAAGTTCAAGCTCGACGCGAACGCGGAGCCGCAGGCGTACGGGATCGGCATCAAGGAACTGTGGGAAATCGATCCCGCGAAGCACAAGCCGGGCCTCGTGATCCACACGGCCGGCTGGCCGCTGAAGTCCGATACGTACGGCGGCTCGTTCCTGTATCACATGGACAACAACCAGGTCGTGGTCGGCTTCGTGGTCGGCCTCGGCTACACGAACCCGTACCTGTCGCCGTTCGAGGAATTCCAGCGCTACAAGACGCATCCGTCGATCCGCGCGTTTCTCGAAGGCGGCAAGCGCGTGTCGTACGGCGCGCGCGCGATCACGGCCGGCGGCCTGCTGTCGCTGCCGAAGACGGTGTTCCCGGGCGGCGCGCTGATCGGCGACGACGCGGGCTTCCTGAACGCATCGCGGATCAAGGGCAGCCATGCGGCGATCAAGACCGGCATGCTGGCGGCCGACGCCGCGTTCGACGCGGTGCAGGCCGGCCGCCAGAGCGATGAACTCAACGCGTACCCGGACGCGTTCAAGCAGTCGTGGCTGTACACGGAGCTGTATCGCGCGCGCAACTTCAAGCAGTGGATGGCCAAGGGCCTGTACCTGGGCACGCTGATGGTCGGGCTCGAGCAGAAGGTGATGGGCGGCAACGTGCCGTGGACGCTGCACCACAAGCATGCGGACCACGAGATGCTGAAGCCGGCGTCGCAGTGCGAGCCGATCGAATATCCGAAGCCGGACGGCAAGCTGACGTTCGACCGGCTGTCGTCGGTGTTCATCTCGAACACGAACCACGAAGAGAACCAGCCGGCGCACCTGACGCTGAAGGATGCGAACGTGCCGGTGAACGTGAACCTGCGCACGTACGCGGGGCCGGAGGGGCGTTTCTGCCCGGCGGCGGTGTACGAGTTCGTGAAGAACGACGACGGCAGCGATCGCCTGGTGATCAACGCGCAGAACTGCGTGCACTGCAAGACCTGCGACATCAAGGACCCGACGCAGAACATCGTGTGGGTCACGCCGGAAGGCGGCGGCGGGCCGAATTACCCGAACATGTAACGCAACGCATCCTTGCGCCCGCGGGCGCGAACGAACCGGAGTGAAACGATGAGCAATGCAGCGAAAGAAGTCGTGGTGGTGAGCGGTGTCCGTACCGCGATCGGTGATTTCGGCGGCAGCCTGAAGGATTTCTCGCCGACCGATCTCGGGGCGAAGGTGGTCGCGGAAGTGCTGTCGCGCGCGAACGTGCCGGGCGATGCGGTCGGCCATGTCGTGTTCGGCCACGTCGTGAACACCGAGCCGAAGGACATGTATCTCGCGCGTGTCGCGGCGATCAATGGCGGTGTCGCGCAGCACGCGCCGGCGCTGACCGTGAACCGCTTGTGCGGCTCGGGCCTGCAGGCGATCGTGTCCGCTGCGCAGACGATCATGCTCGGCGATGCCGACGTCGCGATCGGCGGTGGTTCGGAAAGCATGAGCCGCGCGCCGTACACGGTGCCGGCCGCGCGCTTCGGCCAGCGCATGGGTGACGGCAAGCTCGTCGACATGATGCTCGGCGCGCTGCACGACCCGTTCCAGACGATCCACATGGGCGTGACGGCCGAGAACGTCGCACGCAAGTACGACATCTCGCGCGACGCACAGGATGCGCTGGCGCTCGAATCGCATCGTCGCGCGGCGCGCGCGATCGCGGAAGGGCGCTTCAAGGATCAGATCCTGCCGATCTCGATCCGCACGAAGAAGGGCGAGGTCGCGTTCGACACCGACGAGCACGTGCGTCAAGACGCAAGCGCGGACGATTTCACGAAACTCAAGCCGGTGTTCGCGAAGGAAAACGGCACCGTGACGGCCGGCAACGCATCGGGCATCAACGATGCGGCGGCAGCCGTGCTGATGATGAGCGCGGACGCTGCGCGCGCCCAGGGCGTGAAGCCGCTCGCACGCCTCGTCGCGTATGCGCACGCGGGTGTCGATCCGGCGTACATGGGCATCGGCCCGGTGCCGGCCACGCAGAAGGCACTCGAACGCGCGGGCCTGAAGATCACCGATCTCGACGTGATCGAAGCAAACGAAGCGTTCGCCGCACAGGCCTGCGCCGTCACGCAGGAGCTGGGCCTCGATCCGGCGAAGGTCAACCCGAACGGTTCGGGCATCTCGCTCGGTCACCCGATCGGTGCGACCGGCGCGCTGATCACGGTCAAGGCGCTGTACGAGCTGAAGCGCATCGGCGGGCGTTACGCGCTCGTGACGATGTGTATCGGCGGCGGCCAGGGGATTGCTGCGATCTTCGAGAACATCTGATAATCGACCGTTCAGCACCCGAACACACAGGAAAATTCATGGCCATCGAAATCGTCGGCGTCGTGGGCGCCGGAACCATGGGTAACGGCATTGCGCAAACGGCTGCCGTTGCGGGACTCAACGTCGTGATGATCGACGTCAGCGACGCCGCGCTCGACAAGGGCCTCGCCACGCTGAAGGGCAGCCTGGAGCGGCTCGTGTCGAAGGAGAAGCTCGACGCGGCCGCACGCGATGCGGCGCTCGCGCGCATCACGACGTCGACCGACTACGCGAAGCTCGCATCGGTCGACATCGTGATCGAAGCGGCGACCGAGAACGTCGAGCTGAAGGGCCGCATCCTGAAGCAGATCGAGGCCGTCGCGCGCCCCGACGCGATCATCGCGACCAACACGTCGTCGATCTCGATCACCGCGCTCGCGGCGCTGCTCGCGGAGCCGTCGCGTTTCCTCGGCATGCACTTCTTCAACCCGGTGCCGCTGATGCCGCTCGTCGAGATCATCCGCGGGCTGCAGACGAGCGATGCGACCGCGTCGGCCGTGCGCGCACTGACCGAGCGTTTCGACAAGTCGCCGATCGGCGTGCGCAATTCGCCGGGCTTCGTCGTGAACCGGATCCTGGTGCCGATGATCAACGAAGCGTTCTTCGTGCTGGCCGAAGGCATCGCATCGGCGGAGGAGATCGACGCGGGGATGAAGCTCGGCGCGAACCACCCGATCGGGCCGCTCGCGCTGGCCGACCTCGTCGGCCTCGACGTGTGCCTCGCCGTGATGGACGTGTTCGTGAAGGACTTCGGCGATCCCAAGTATCGCGCGTGCCCGCTGCTGCGCGAGATGGTGTCGGCCGGGCGGCTCGGGCGCAAGACCGGGCGCGGCGTGTACGACTACGGCAAGTAAGCGGCACGTCCTGCCACTTCACGCGGCCGCCTTCGGGCGGCCGCGTGCATTGTGCGGCGCGATTATGCGTCGAGCACCGACAGGTCGCGCGGCAGCGCGCGCTTGAACATCGCGAGGATCTGCCGCGCCGCCTTCGGCGGCAACGTGATCGCGTGGCGCACGGCCGCCGCGATCTGGATCATCATCAGCTCGGCGAATGCGCTGCGTTGCGCACGTGTCGTGTCGGGCGCCACGTCTCCCAGCGCATCCGCGAACAGCCCGGCCAGGAATTCGCCGTCCGCCCGGTCGAGATCCTGCAGCGCGCGGTCGGCCTGCGTCGCGCGCCAGATGTCGCGCATCAGCGGCGCGTCGACGAACATCCGGTAGTAGCTGTCCGTGATGCGGGCGAGCGTGGCGTGCAGGTCGTCGAGCGTCTTCATCGCGGCGAGGTCGCGCCGCACGCAGTCGTGCCCGACCGCGTTGTAGCGCTCCGCGAGCGTGCCGATCACGGCCGCCTTGTCCGGAAAGTACTGATACAGCGAACCGAACGAGATGCCCGTGCGCTCGACGATGTCGCTCATCCGGAATGCGTCGCAGCCCTTCTCGATCATCACTTCCGACGCACACGCAAGGATGCGCTCGAACCGCTCGCGGCTGCGCTGTTGCGTCGGCACCAGCCGTGCGCGCGCCGGCGCGTCCGCTGCCGCCGCGTCGGGCTCGTCGTTCTGCCCCGATTTTTGTCGGCCCATGCCGCCTCCGGAAAAACTTGACGTTGCTAATGCGAGAGTCTATCGTGTTTTTGAAACGCGAGACATTCTCGTATTTTCGTCAAAGGAGACGCACATGTCGGCACTTCCCATCCTCATCGTCGGCGGTTCGGGCAAGACGGGCGCCCGCGTCGATGCGCGGCTGCGTGCACGCGGCCTCGCGACGCGCCCGGTGTCGCGCACGTCGGCCGTCCGCTTCGACTGGACGGCGCCCGCGACCTGGCCCGCCGCGCTCGACGGCGTGTCGGCCGCGTATGTGACCTACCAGCCCGACTTGTCCGTTGACGGCGCCGTGGAAGCGATCGCGGCCTTTGCGCGGCTTGCACGGGAAAGCGGTGTCGAGCGCGTGGTGCTGCTGTCCGGGCGCGGCGAGCCCGGCGCACTGGCGGCCGAGGCCGCGCTGCAGGCGTCGGGCGTGGGCTGGGGTGTCGTGCGCGCCAGCTGGTTCAACCAGAACTTCTCCGAGGGCTATCTGCTCGACAGCGTGCTGGCCGGCGAAGTCGCGCTGCCGGCAGGCGCGGTGCGCGAGCCGTTCGTCGATACGGACGACCTCGCGGACGTGGCCGTGGCCGCGCTCACCGATGCGCGGTTCGAGGACCGCGTGATCGAAGTCACGGGCCCGCGCGCGCTGACGTTCGCTGAAGCAGTCGGCGAAATCGCGCGGGCTGCCGGCCGGCCCGTTGCTTATCGCGAGATTCCACCCGAAGCGTTCGTCGCCGGGCTGCGCGAGGCCGGGGTGCCGGAGCCGGTCGTCGAACTGCTCGACGATCTGTTCCGCGTGGTGCTCGACGGGCGCAACAGCGCGGTGGCGTACGGCATCGAACAGACGCTCGGGCGGCCGGCGCGCGATTTCGCCGACTATGCGCGAGCGACGGCCGCCACCGGCGTGTGGAGCGCCTGACCATGATCGCGTTCGTGACTGCCGCATTGCTGTGGGGTTCGGCCATCGGTTGCGGGCTGATGGCCGGCGTGTACTTCGCGTTCTCGACGTTCGTGATGACGTCGCTCGGACGGATCGCGCCGCAGGCCGGCACGGCCGCGATGAATGCGATCAACGTCGACATCGTGCGTTCGCCGTTCATGCCGCTGTTCCTCGGCACGACGCTGATGGCGCTCGCGCTCGTCGTGATCGCGCTGTTCAATCGCGACCAGCCGGGCGCGATGGCGGCGGTCGCGGGCGGCGTGCTGTACGTGTTCGGCATGTTCGCGGTGACGATGGCCGTCAACGTGCCGCTCAACGATGCGCTTGCCGCGGCCGATCCGGCGACCGCGCAAGGCGTGGCGCTGTGGACGCGCTACGTGCACGACTGGACGATGTGGAATCACGTGCGCACGGTCGCGTCGGCGGCTGCGTGTGCGTGCTTCATCGCGGGAATCGCGGCGCGGTAGCGTGGCTGCTACGCATAGAACGCCGACGGCGACATGCCGAAATGCCGCTTGAACATCGCGGAGAACGCACTCTGGCTGCTGTAGCCGTGATCCATCGCAACGGTCAGCACTTTCTCGCCGTGCGCAAGACGCTTGAGCGCGAGCAGCAGCCGCGCCTGCTCGCGCCAGCGGCGGAAGCTGAGCCCCGTCTCGCGCCGGAACGCGCGATGCAGCGTGCGCACCGACAGGCCGAGCTTGTCGGCCCACTCGGCGATCGTGCACAGGTCGTCGGGCGTGGTGACGAGCGTATCGCAGATCGTCCGCAGGCGCGCATCGTGCGGCCACGGCAGGTACAGCGGCAGCAGCGGCGCGACCGTCACCTCGGCCAGCAGCAGGTGCATCAGGTGATCGTGGCGCGAGCCGGGCGCATAGTCGAGTGGCACGTCGACCGCGGCGAGGATCAGCTCGCGCAGCAGCGGATGCACTTCCACCGCGCAACTGCGCGCAGGCAGGTGCTCGACCGCGCCCGGTTCGACGAATACGGTGCGCATCTGCACGTCGCCGCTCATCTGCACCGTATGGTCGAGGCCGGCTTCGAGCCACACGCCGCGCGTCGGCGGCACGACCCACGACGCGCCTTCGGACTGCACGTGCATCACGCCCTCGATCGCATAGAGGAGCTGCGCGCGGCGATGGCTGTGCGTCGGGATCAACGTGCCGTGCACGTACGCGGCCGCCATCGCGGCCACGGGCATCGGCGTCGATTCGTAGCGCAGGTGCGCGAAGGGCTGGGTGGACTCGATTGTCCGATTGGCGATAAGTCCTGACATTTTGGCGTGAGACAGGCAGTTGGGCGGACGGGCACGATGGCGTTCCGATTCACGCCAGATCCCCTGTCAGGATATTAATCCGTCAAACGCGATGAACAAGTCTCCTTTTCTGTTTCCCTTCTGCGCGATCGCGCTGTGGGCCGGCAACGTCGTGGTGTCGAAGCTGTCGGCGTCGACGATCGACCCGTCGGCCATCACGTTCTACCGGCTGCTGCTCGCCGTCGCGCTGATGAGCGTCTTCACGCTGGCCCCCGCGTGGCGCAACCGCGCGAGTCTCGTCGCGCACTTGCCGAAGCTCGCGGTGCTCGGCTTTCTCGCGATGGCGCTGTTCCAGAGCCTGTCCTACGAGGCCGCGAAGACGACCAGCGCGACCAACATGGCGATCATCACCGCGCTCGTGCCGCTGATGACGATGGTGCTCAGCTCGCTGCTGCTCGGCGATCCGCCGGGCGCGGGCATGATCGGCGGCGGGGTGCTGTCGCTCGCGGGTGTCGTCTACCTGATCGCAGAAGGGCACCCGACGGCGATCGCCGCGCGAGGCGTGCATGCGGGCGACCTGCTGATGCTGGCCGCGTCGGCCGCGTACGCGCTTTACGGCGTGTTGCTCAAGCGCTGGCGCATCGGCGCGCTGCCGGCATGGCAGTCGACCTACGTGCAGGCGCTGGCCGCGCTCGTGTTCATGGTGCCGATGCTGCTGCGGTTGCCCGCGCAGGCCGCGTGGCCGACGCGCGCGAGCGTGCCGCTGATCCTGTACGCCGGCGTGCTGGCGTCGGTGGTGCTGCCCTATCTGTGGATGCAGGGCGTGCGGCTGCTCGGCCCGAGCCGCTGCGCGATGTTCATGAACCTGCTGCCCGTGATGACGGCCGGCGGCGCGATCGTGTTGCTCGGCGAATCGCTGCGGCTGTATCACCTGATCGGCGGCGGCGTCGCGCTTGTCGGCGTGGCGATCGCGCAGCGGTTCCCGTTCCATGCAGGTGCGTCGCAAGGCGCCCGCCAATGAGCGCCGGTTTCGACGTGCAGGACCTGATCGCCGCGCTGCCGGACGACCATGCACCGGTTGCCGACCCGTCGCTTGCGCGCCACCTCGAACGTATCGCGACCGCGCTCGAAGCGATGGCGGGCACCGGGCGGCAGGCGGCCGTCGATTTCGATGCGGCCGTCGCGTTTCGCTGGCGCGGTTTCGGCGCAGGCGATCGATCGGCGCCGCTCGAGCCGATCGCCACGCCCGCGCTCGTCGCGTTTGACGCGCTGCGCAACGTCGGCCGGCAGGCGGCGATCGTCGAACGGAACACGCGGCAGTTCGTGCGCGGGTTCGCGGCCAATCACGTGCTGCTGACCGGCGCGCGCGGCACCGGCAAGTCGTCGATCGTGAAGGCGTGCTTGCACGCGTTCGCGGCGCACGGGCTGAGGCTGATCGAGGTCAGCAAGGAAGGGCTGAACGATCTGCCGGCGATCGTCGAGTTGGTGCGCACACGGCCCGAGCGCTACATCGTGTTCTGCGACGACCTGTCGTTCGAGGCCGGCGAGACCGGCTACAAGGGGCTCAAGACGGTGCTCGACGGCTCGGTTGCGAGCGACCTGTCGAACGTGCTGGTGTACGCGACGTCCAATCGCCGCCACCTGATGCCCGAGCAGGCGAGCGACAACGCGAACGTGACGCGCGCGGAGAACGGCGAGCTGCATCCGGGCGATGCGGTCGAGGAGCGGATCTCGCTGTCCGAGCGCTTCGGGATCTGGGTCACGTTCTACGGCTTCACGCAGGACGAGTATCTGGCCGTCGTCGAGAGCTGTCTCGGCGCGGCCGGGTTCGATGACGGGCAGATCCGTGCGGCGCGCGAGCCGGCGCTGCAATGGGCGCTCGAACGTGGTGCGCGCTCGGGGCGGATTGCGGTGCAGTTTGCGCGCGATTACGCGGGGCGGCTGGCGGACGAAGGCGGCGCGGACGAAGGCGCGCCCGGGCGCCGAACCGGCTGAGCGCCGCGTTACAGCAACCGCTCGGACAGCACACGGAACGCGACGTTGGGCACAACGAAGCACATCGGTTCGCCGGTGGCGCCGATGCGTGCGAGGAAATCGCCGCCGCCCGCGGGCCCGGTCGTCGTCAGCGGCCGGACCGCGTCGACGCGGATCGGCAGGTCGATCGACGCGCAGGCAAGACGGTCGCAGTCCTGGACATGCGCGATCGCCGCATGCTGCAGCGCCAGGTACGCGACGGCCGCGCGCCAGTCGTCGAAGAACGGCGCGAAGGCGGCGGGCAGCGTCCGGTCGTCCGACGCTTCGGCCGTGCAGCGGAAGTCGGGCGCACTCCCGCCACCGCCGGCCAGCACCGTGTCGTAGCGTCCGGCGTGGGCCGCATGCGTGAAGCGCCGCGCGAGATGGGACGGCAACGCATCGCTGAAGAGCCGGCTACCGAGCGCATAGAGCGGGTGGTCGAATACGTTCTTCACGAACAGCACGGTGCGCTCGGCCGGCATCCCGTCCGGCAGCGCGTCGACGTAGAGCCGCCAGTTGCTCTGCAGCGGCGACGGAAACACGCGCCGCAGCGGGCCGGCGAGACGCGGGCCGAAGTGCCGGTGCGCATAGGTGAGCGTCGTGAACAGCGTGCGGCCGTCGCGGCTCGCAAGCGTGACGCCGCGCGGCACGAGGTGCGCGACGGCGGCGACCTCGACGACCCATGTGCAATACACGACGTTCTCGACGTCGCTCGCGAGCTGCAGGAACGGCAGCCGCGACAGCAGCGCGCGGCGTGCGCGCAGCAGCGGGCCGCTCCCGACGATCCGGTTGGCGAGCCGGCCGGCGATGCCGGCGGACGGGTAAACGAAGGTGTTGTCGTAGCGCATGGGCGGCATTGTGCCGGCGTTGCGGCATGAGCGGAAGACGGTGCGCGACGGCGCCCGGGTATTGTGGGATTCGTGAGGGGCAGGCATATTATCCGGGCGATCGGGGCCGGACCGTGCCGGATCGCGCCGGAGATCAAGAACAGAACACGCACGCACCAATCCACGGGGTTTGCATCATGACCGACTCTTTCGATCGCAGGCGCTTCCTCAAGACGGCATTCGGCTCGGCAATCGGCCTCGGCGGCCTCGGTATGCTGCAGGCGTGCGGCGGCGATTCGGTGTCGCCGGATCCGCTCGCGCCGGTGCCCGATGCACAGGTCGCGGCGGCCGTCGCACGGCTCGACCCGCTCGTGAGCGCGCTGCTCGGCAGCTCGGGCGTGCCCGGCATCGCGGTGTCCGTCGTGCACGGCGGGAAGACGCTGTTCGCGAAGGGCTACGGCGTGTGCAGCACGGCCACCGGCCAGCCCGTCGACGCCGATACGATCTTTCAGCTTGCGTCGGTCTCGAAGTCGATCGGTGCGACGGTCGTCGCGTCGCAGGTCGGCAAGGGCGTCGCGCGTTGGGATACGCGGATGCAGCAGCTGATGCCATCGTTCGCGCTGTCCGATCCGGCGGTCACGCAGTCGCTGACGGTCGCCGACCTGTATGCGCACCGTTCGGGGCTGCCGGAGCATGTCGGCGATCAGCTCGAGGAACTCGGGTTCGACCAGGCGACCGTATTCAACCGGTTGCGCGAGATCCCGCTCGTCGGCTACCGAAGCCATTATGCGTATACGAACATCGGCCTGACCGCCGCGGCGATCGGCGTCGCGAATGCGGCGGGCATCGACTGGGCGACGCTGTCGGAGCAGGCCGTTTATGCGCCGCTCGGGATGACGCGCACGAGCTCGCGATACGCGGACTACCAGGCGAGCGCGAACCATGCGGTGGGGCACGTGCCCGTCAACGGCGTGTTCGTGCCGGTCGCGGCGCCGCGCGATGCCGACCTGCAATCGCCGGCGGGCGGCGCGAGCTCGTCGGTCAACGATCTCGCGCGATGGATGGCGATGGTGCTGGCCGGCGGCCGCGCCGGCGCGACGCAACTGATCCCCGCCGCCGCGCTGTCGCCGGCGCTGTCGCCGCAAATCCAGATCCGCCCGGCGAGCGCGGACGGCGCCGCCGCGTACTACGGCTTCGGCTTCAACGTCGGCACGACCGCCGACGGCGGGCGGCCGATGGTCAGCCACTCCGGCGGCTTCCTGCTGGGCGCCGGTACCTTCTTCGTGCTCGTGCCGTCGCTCGACATCGGCATTGCCGTGCTGACCAACACCTGGCCGGTCGGCGTGGCGGAGGCGATCGGTTTCGCCTTCCTCGACCTGGTCCAGTACGGTGCGCAGCAGCGGGACTGGGCGGCCTTCGCGAAGGAGCAGACGGCCCCGCTGACCGCGCCGGCCGGTTCGCTGGCCGGTGCCGCCGCTCCCGTGTCGCCGGCGCCGCCGCAAGCGTTGGCCGCCTATGCGGGCACCTACGGCAACGACTACTACGGGCCGATGACGGTGAGCGTGGTCAACAACGCGCTGGTGCTGACGATCGGTGCCGGCAACGTGCCGTTCGCGTGCGCGCATTGGGACGGCGATACGTTCGCGATCAGCCCGTCGGGTGAAATGGCGCCGCCCGGGTCGAAATACGCGCTCACGTTCGCCGGTACGCCGCCGACGCGCGTGACTGCCGAACTGTTCAGCGACGGCGGGCTGAACGTCTTTACCCGCTGACGCCAGCGGCGGTTCAGTCAGCGGCGCGACATCCGCGAGCGTTGCATCGCCGTGGCCGAACCCGGTCGACGTCTTCACGAACGCCGAGCCGAGATCGCGGCACATCCCGCATGCGCGGATTGTCTCGTCGTCGGTCAGCCGCCCCGTATCGAGGGTCTCTTGAGCGGCACCGCGCCGCATGCGTGGTGTACGCCCGCGATGTCGGCCGTCACGTCGTCGGCGCGGCCGCGCTTCAACTCGCCGACGTCGATCGTCATGTCAAACTCTCCGGCATCCGCGGCGGTGGCTTCCAATATCTCATTGGGGGGACGGTCCCTCGTCGATCCTGGCCGGTGCGGCAAGTCGCGGATCCAGCACGACGGGCAACGCCCCGGCTTCTCCGGCACGCGTTCTTGAAATTGTTGCGAGCGGGTCGGTAACGCGTCATGTCGTCGGGTAAACACTGGACCGGAGTGCTTGACTTCGATTTTGACGCTGTTAAGCTTAATTCATCAGCATACTGATTAATTGAGGCAAGCAGATGAGTTACAGATTCGCAGCGAAGCGGGCCGACCTGGTGGAAGACGAACCGCTTCCGGTGACGATCGGCGACGAGCGGATTGCGTTGTATCTGCTCGACGGGAACGTTCACGCGACGCACAACGTGTGCACGCATCAGTTCGCGCTGTTGAGCGACGGCTACATGGAAGACGGGTGTATCGAATGTCCGCTTCACCAGGGCCGTTTCGACATTCGCACGGGCGCCGCAGTGTGCGCGCCGGCAACGGCACCGGTACGCGTGTACGACGTCCGGCTCGAAGGCGATTCGATCATGGTGGATCTATGAACGCGTCGACGGTCGATGCACGGCACGCGTCGCAGACGATCCTGATCGTCGGGGCAGGGCAGGCCGGCGGGCGCGCGGCCGAGGCGCTGCGCGCACGGGGGTTCGGGGGCCGCATCGTGCTCGCGGGCGATGAACCTGCGCGCCCTTATGAGCGGCCGCCACTGTCGAAGGACGTGCTGCTTGCCGGCGACGATGCGGATTGCTTCACCGGCTGGCTGCATCCGGCGTCGTTTTATCAGGATTCGCGCATCGAATGGCGCGACGATTGCGTCGAGCGGCTCG
Source organism: Burkholderia arboris (assembly GCF_038723655.1). NCBI lineage: Bacteria > Pseudomonadati > Pseudomonadota > Betaproteobacteria > Burkholderiales > Burkholderiaceae > Burkholderia > Burkholderia arboris. Next base: position 639,440 of record NZ_CP109823.1, on the reverse strand, counting down.
ATCTTGCGAATCGGGTTGCCGCGTTCCGCGACGGACCGTCGATCCACTTCGACCAGTGCCTGTTGACGACGGGCGGACGTGCCAGGCACTGGCCGGGCCTGCGCGAAGGGCGGCACGTGTACTCGTTGCGGACGCTGGCGGATGCGATGCGTTTGCGTGAACGGCTTGCCACCGCGCAATCGGTGGCGGTGATCGGCGGCGGGTTCCTCGGTCTCGAATTCGCGGCCAGCGCGCGCAAGCGGGGTCTCGACGTGACGATCTTCGAATCGGCGTCGCGGCTGCTGGCGCGGGCGGTGCCGGCGGCATTTGCCGCGCGGCTGCGCGACAAGCACGAGACGCATGGCGTGCGGTTCGTCTTCGATGCGTGCGGATTGCGCGTCGACGATTCGGGGCCGGGTGTTCGCCTCGAAACGGAAAGCGGCAGCGCCGGTTTCGATTTCTGTGTCGTTGCGATCGGGCAGACGCCGAACGACGATCTCGCGCGCCGGTCGGGCATTGAAACCGACAACGGCATCGTGGTCGACGCGTACTGCCGTACCTCGGCGCCCGGCATCTATGCGGCGGGCGATTGCGCGAACTTTCCGTTCGGCGCGACGGGTCAGCGACTGCGTCTCGAGTCCTGGCAGAACGCGCAGGAACAGGCGATCGTCGCGGCGGCCAACATGACGGGCGAACAGCTGGCCTATCGACCCACGCCGTGGTTCTGGACCGATCAGTACGACTGGAACATCCAGATGCTCGGCATGCCGGACAGTGCGATCGAGTGCTGGGTCGAGCGGCCGTCGCCGGACGGGAAGGCCTTGTCGATCGGACTGCGCGGCGGCGCGATCGTGTATGCACTGGCGATCAACCAGGGAGGCGAACTGCGTGCATTGCGCCGCTTGCTCGAGCGCGGGACGCCGGTCGACCCGGCCGCACTGGCGGACCCGTCGGTCAAGTTGCGGCAGCTGGACCAGCGGGCGGCGTAGTCATCAATTCGGGCGCAGCGGCTGCGCCCCAGCGGAGAACAACGTGTATTCGTGCGACACCATCATCGGCGGCGGAACGCCGCAGGCAAAAAACCTTCCGGTCGAAGCGCTCGCGTGGCCCGACGAAGGCCTTCAGGCGATTCCCGACTGGGTTTATACCAGCGACGCCGTCTATGCGCGGGAGGTCGAGCGGATCTTCCACGGCCGGACCTGGAACTTCGTCGCGCTCGAAGCCGAGGTGCCGAACGCCGGCGACTACAAGCGTTCGTACGTCGGGCCGACGCCGGTCGTCGTATCGCGTGCCGAAGACGGGTCGATCAACGTGTTCGAGAACCGGTGCGCACATCGCGGCGCGGAATTTTGCCGGCACAGCCGCGGCAACAACGCGGAGTTCGTCTGTCCGTATCACCAATGGTCGTACGACCTGAAAGGCAACCTGCAAGGCATTCCGTTCAAGCGCGGGGTGAACAAGCTCGGCGGCATGCCGAAGGATTTCCGCAACGACGCGCACGGGCTGCGCAAGCTTGCGGTCGCGACGCGGAACGGCGTCGTGTTCGCATCGTTCGTGCACGACATGGAGCCGCTCGAGGATTACCTGACGCCGGAGATCCTCACCGATTTCGATACGGTGTTCAACGGCAAGCGGCTGCGCATTCTCGGCTTCTACAAGAACGAGTTGCCGTGCAACTGGAAGATGTACCACGAGAACCTGAAGGATCCGTATCACGCGACGTTGCTGCATTCGTTCCTCGTGGTGTTCGGCCTGCTGGTGGCGGGCAACCGTTCCGCGATGATCGCCGATGGCAAGTACGGGATTCACGGCACGATGGCGTCGGCCAAGAGCGACGATCTTTACGCGCAGGTCGACGAGGACAAGAAGAAGGAGATGCGTTCGTTCCACGAAGGGATGGTGCTGCGTGACGAGCGCTTCCTCGAATTCGTCAAGGAGTTCGATTCCGAATGGTCGGTGACGATGCAGACGATCTGGCCGAACCTGGTCGTGCAGCGCGAAATGAACACGCTGGGCGTGCGCCACATCGTGCCGAACGGGCCGAACAGCATGATCATGCTGTGGACGATGTTCGGCTACGAGGACGACAGCGACGACATGGTTCGCCACCGCCTGCGCCAGGGCAACCTGATGGGGCCGGCGGGCTTTCTCGGGCTGGAGGACAACGAGGCGATGAAGTTCGTCCAGGAGGGCGTGCGGCGCTCCGTGACCGACCGCAGCGTGATCCGGCTCGACGGCGACAAGATCGGTACCGCGGACAACCTGATCTCGGAGGCGGCGATTCGCGCCATGTACAAACACTATCGGGAAGTGATGGGGTTCTGATGCTGAAAGGATTCGACAAAAAGCCGGTCGCGCACGGGGATGCGATCGCGGCCCGCATGGCGGTCGAGGCATTTCACGCCGAGTATTGCGCTGCGCTCGACGACGGCGAGCTGGAGCGCTGGCCCGAGTTCTTTGCCGAGCAGTGCGTGTATCGCGTGACCGAATACGAGAATGCGGAACGCGGGTTGCCGGTCGGGCTCGTCTATGCGGAAGGCCGCGACATGCTGCGCGATCGCGCGGTCGCGATCTCGCGCACGCAGATGTTCGCGCCGCGCCGCGTGCTGCATCTGGTCACGAACGTGCGGATTCTCGACGCGAACGACGAGGAGATCGTCGCGCAGAGCAATTACGTCCTGCTGCAGACGCTGGTTGAAGGCGCGACAACGGTTCATCAGGCGGGCCGCCTGTACGACCGCTTCGCACGCAACGGCAGCAGCCTGCTGCTGAAGGAGCGGCAGGCCGTGTACGACACGGCGCTGATCGCCAACGATCTCGCGTATCCGGTCTGATGGCGAGCGCGCAAACGAGCGGGCGTCCGTTGCGGGCGGCCCGGGAGGACAGCATATGAACGAAGCACCGAACACGGAGGCGCCGGTCGATACCGGCGGCGTCGGCGCGCGCGTGCGACGCCGGGAGGACGAGCGGCACCTGAACGGGAAGGGGCGGTTCGTCGCGGATTACACGTTTCCCGACCTGCAGGAAGTGGCGTTCCTGCGCAGTCCGCTTGCGCATGCGATCGTTCGTCGCATCGGCAAGCCCGAACGGCATGCGGCCCAGGTGATCGTGCGGGACGACATGGCAGGCGCGACGGATATCGTCGCCGATTCGAGCCTGCCGAGCTACCGGTCGTCCGCGCATCCGCCGCTGGCGTCGGGCAAGGTCCGCTTCGTCGGCGAGCCGGTCGCCATGTGCTTCGCGGCAACGCGTGCGGAAGCGGAAGACATCGCCGAGGAGATCGAGCTGGATCTCGACGAATTGCCGGCGTTCGCGAATGCGTTTTCCGCGCGGGAGCGCACCGACACGCGCGTGCACGATCACTGGCCCGACAACCTGTTTCTCGATCTGAAGGCCGATGTCGACTTCGACGCGCACGCGCAGCGTGCGACCGTCGTCGTGAAGCAGACGGTGGATCTGGCGCGTCAGTGCATGGTGCCGATGGAAGGCAAGGCCGCGCTCGCATACTGGGACCACACGCAGGCGCAGCTCGTCGTGATCACGTCGACGCAGGTGCCGCACATGATCCGCACGATCCTTGCGCAGTGCCTCGGGCTCGACCAGGCACAGGTGCGCGTCATCTCGCCCGACGTCGGCGGCGCATTCGGCTACAAGTGCGTGCTGCAGCAGGAGGAGCTGTGCGTCGCGTGGCTCGCGCTGACGTACAAGCGGCCGTTCCGGTTCATCGAGGACCGGCGCGAACACCTGATCGCGGGCGCGAATACGCGGCAGCACCATTACGAACTGACGGCCTATGCGGACGATCGCGGCCGCCTGCTGGCGCTCGATGCTCAACTGCTGATCGACGGTGGTGCCTATTCGGCGTGGCCGTTCACGATCGGCCTCGAGGCCGGGCAAGCGCTCGGCAACCTGCCCGGGCCGTACGATTTCCGCGGCTACCGGTGCCGTACGCAATGCGCGGCGACCAACAAGCCGGGCTTCCTGCCGTATCGCGGCGTCGCGCGAACGGGCGTGTGCTTCGCGATCGAACTGACGATGGACGCGATCGCGCGCGCGGTCGGACGCGAGGCGTGGGAGGTGCGTCACGACAACCTGGTGCGCGGTGCCGACATGCCGTACACGAACGTCGTGAAGAAGCACTATGACAGCGGGGATTTCCAGGCAAGCCTGAAGCAGGCCGTCGAGCAGATCGACGTGTCGCGCTGGCGGCAGCGCCAGGCGCTGGGCGAGCCCGACGGCCGGTTGATCGGCGTCGGCTTCGCCACCTTCACCGAGCAATCCGCACACGGCACGTCGGTGTTCGCGTCGTGGGGGCTGCCCGTCGTACCGGGCTACGATCTTGCCACCGCGCGCATCACGGCCGACGGCGGCATCGAACTGCGCGCGGGCATCCATTCGCACGGGCAGGGCATGGAGACGACGCTCGCGCAGATCGCGAGCGAGGTGCTCGGCGTGCCGGTGCAGAAGATCCGGCTGGTGCACGGCGATACGGCGCTCACGCCGTATTCGACCGGCACCTATGCATCGCGCAGCATCGTGATGGCGGGCGGCGCCGTCGCCGCGGCCTGTCGCGAACTGGTCCCGCGGCTGGTCCGGATCGGCGCGCACCTGCTGAACGAAGCGGAAAGCGCGGTGCGATTCGACGCGGGGCGCGTCGTGGGCGCGAGCGGCAGCGTCACGCTCGCGGACGTCGCGGCGGCCTGGTATCTGCGGCCGGACACGTTGCCGAAGGGCGTCGACCTGGCCGGCCTGGAAACGACGCAAGGCTTCAAGCCGGCGGTCGACACGGGCGCATTCAGCTACGCGACCCATGCGGCGGTCGTGGCGGTCGATACGCAAACGGGGCAGGTCGAGATCCTCGATTACGTGATCGTCGAAGACTGCGGCACGATGATCAATCCGATGGTGGTCGAAGGACAGACGATCGGCGGGACGGCACAGGGAATCGGCACCGCGTTCTACGAAGAGACGCTGTACGACGACAATGCGCAGCCGCTGACGTCGACGCTGGCCGACTACATGTTGCCGGGGCCGACTGAGCTGCCGTCGCTGCGGATCCATCACATGGAAACGCCGTCGCCGTACACGGCGTTCGGTGCGAAAGGTGTCGGCGAGGGCGGTGCGATCGCGCCGCCGGCCGCGCTTTTCAATGCGGTCAACGATGCGCTTCGGCCGCTCGGCGCGCGGGTATCGGAAACGCCGCTGACGCCGCGCCGGCTGCTGCAGGCGATCGAGGCGGCGAAAGGCGGCCACGCCGCGGGCACGCATTCCGCGGTCGCGGCAGGGGAGGCAATCCGATGAAGGCCGCCGCATTCGAATACGTGGCGTGTGCGTCGATCGCCGATGCGCTGGACGAACTGCAACGGGGCAACGGAAGCGCCAAGCCGATGGCCGGCAGCCAGTCGATGGGGCCGATGCTGAATCTGCGGCTGGCGCGGCCGGCACGCGTGATCGACGTGTCGCGCATCGATGCCTTGCGCCAGGTCAGCGCAGCGGGCAGCGACATCCGGATCGGCGCGGCCGTCACGCACGCGGAAATCGAGGACGGCAAGCATCCGCTGCTGCGCGGCGGCATGCTGCAGGTTGTCGCGTCGGGTATCGCGTACCGCGCGATCCGCAATCGCGGCACGATCGGCGGCAGCCTCGCGCATGCCGATCCGGCGGCCGACTGGCCGCTGGCGCTGAGCGCGCTCGATGCGCGGCTCGAACTGACCGGGCCGTCGGGTGTCCGGCAGGTTCGCGCGGCCACGTTCATGCTCGGCGCATTTACGACGCAACTGGCGGACGGCGAGCTGATTTCCGCGGTGCTCGTGCCCAGAACGAGCGACGCCGTGCGCTGGGGCTACTACAAGCTGTGCCGCAAGACCGGTGAATTCGCGCACGCGAGCGCGGCGGCCGTCTTCGACGCGGAAACGGGCCTGGCGCGCGTGGTGGCCGGTGCGCTGGACGGCCCGCCCGCCGCGCTCGATGCGCTGGCAGCGGAGATCGCCCGCCACGGGCCGGCTGCGGCGACGCAGGCGGCGATCGCCGACGCGGTCGCGACCGTGATGCCCAACGCCGATGCGATCGATCGCGGCATGCACGAGGCGGCGGTCGAACGCTGTCTTGCCGCCGTGTTCGGCCGGTAGGCCGTTTTTGACAGGAAGATATCATGTCTGCCATCGAACTGACGATCAACGACAAACCCGTCCGCAACGAAGTCGCGCCACGCGTGCATCTCGGCGATTTCCTGCGCGATACCCATCACCTGACCGGCACGCACCTCGGCTGCGAGCACGGCGTATGCGGCGCGTGCACGGTGCTGTGCGACGGCGAACCGGTGCGCGCGTGCATCACGTTCGCGGTCGCGTGCGATCGACGTGAGGTCCGGACCATCGAGGGGTTCGACGACGACGAACTGATGACGCGGCTGCGCCGCGCGTTCTCGCAGCATCACGCGTTGCAATGCGGCTACTGTACGCCCGGGATGCTCATCACTGCGCGCGATATCGTGCAGCGCTTGCCGGACGCGGACGAGGCGCGCATCCGGCTCGAACTGTCGGGCAATCTGTGTCGCTGCACCGGGTACATGGGCATCGTTGCAGCGATTCGCTGGGTGCTCGACGACCTGAGACGCAATCCGCTCGCGCAGCCGGTGCCGTCGGCGTTGCCGGCGGTCGCCGGGCCCGCCGGGCGCGCCGGCGCGACGGCCGGATTCACGACGTTCGATGCGAAGCGTGCCGAACCGGTGCCGGGCGCCGCGACGCCGCCCGTCCGCCCGGTGCAGGTGGCGGAGCCGTCCGCCACCGTGCCGTCTGCCGCCGATCGCAAGGGCTGGACCGCGATCGACGACAGCTTCATCGTGCCGTTCCCGCTCGAGCGCGTATGGGCGTTCATGGGCGATCTGCCGTCGGTGACCGCGTGCCTGCCGGGCGCGGAACTCGTCGAGCACGACGCGGAGAAGGTCAAGGGCCGCATCGCGATCAAGTTCGGACCGATGTCCGCGAACTTCGCGGGCTCGGCCCGGCTGGAGCGCGACGACGCGAACCATCGCGCGGTGATGCGTGGTGCCGGCCAGGACAATATCAGCCGGTCGCGCGCGAACGGCGACGTCACGTATGCGCTGACGCCCGAGCAAGACGGTGCGCAAACACGTGTCGCGGTGACGCTCGAATACATGCTGCAGGGGCCGCTCGCGCAGTTTTCGCGATCGGGGCTCGTCAAGGATTTCGTGCGGCGGATGATCGCCGATTTCGGGGCACGCATCACCGCGCAGCTCGGCGGCGACGCCGCACCCGCGGCCGGGCCGGCGACGACGAAGTTCAACGTCGGCGCGATGATCTGGAGCGTCGTCTGGGGGCGCATCAAGCGCCTGTTCGGAGGACGCTGAGCAAGGCAGGCCGCGGACGGCATCGTCCGCGATATCCCGCCAAAATTGTCAGTATGCTGAATATATGGAGCATGAAGTGACCGACCGTATCCGCAAGATCGCGCTGGAAGAACATTTTTCGACGCCCGGGTTCCACGCGTACTCGAAGAGTTTTACGCAACACATCGCGCCGGCGGTGCTGGCCGACCTCGGCGCGCGGCTGGCCGATTTCGACGTGCTTCGGCTCGCCGAGATGGACCGGGCGGGCATCGACTACACGATCCTGTCGCAGACCGGCCCGAGCGTGCAGGGCGAGCGCGACGCCGCCGTCGCGGTGGCGCGTGCGCGGGAGAGCAACGATTTCCTGGCTGCACAGATCGCGCGGCATCCGTCGCGCTTCGGCGGATTCGCGACGCTGGCGATGCAGTCGCCGGATGCCGCGATCGACGAACTGACGCGCACCGTCACGACGCTCGGCTTCAAGGGCGCGCTGGTGAACGGGCACACGTTCGGCGCGTATTACGACGAGCGTGCGTACGACCCGTTCTGGGCGTGCCTGCAGGCGCTCGACGTGCCGCTGTACCTGCATCCGGCCGACGCGTACGTGACGCCGCGGGTGTTCGACGGACATCCGGAACTGGCGGGCGCCGCATGGGGGTGGGGAGTCGAAACGGGCACCCATGCGCTGCGGCTGCTGTTCGGCGGCGTGTTCGACCGCTTCCCGGGCGTCAAGGTGATTCTCGGGCACATGGGCGAGGGCCTGCCGTTCCTGCGCTGGCGCTTCGACAGCCGCTTCGCCGTCTATTCGCACGGCGTGAGGCTTGAACGCCAGCCTTCCGACTATTTCGGCCGAAACATCCTGATCACGACGTCGGGCGTGTGTTCGGCGCCCGCGCTGATCGGTGCGATCGGCGAAATGGGGGCCGACGCGGTGATGTTTTCGGTCGACTACCCGTACGAGTCGACGGCCGTCGCGGCCGACTTCATCGAGCAGGCGCCGCTCGACGACGCAACACGGCAGCGCGTCTGTCACGGCAATGCGGCGCGCATTTTCAGGCTTTGACGCCGGGGTCCGGCGTCACGACACCCTTCTCCGTAGAAACAGGAACCTGCAATGAGCAAGCAATTTCGTATCGGCCAGATCGTGCCGAGCTCCAATACGACGATGGAAACCGAGATCCCGGCGATGCTGCGGCTGCGCGAAACGATCCGCCCCGAACGCTTCACGTTTCATTCGAGCCGGATGCGGATGAAGAAGGTCGTCAAGGAAGAGCTCGCGGCGATGGATGCCGAATCCGACCGCTGCGCGATGGAGCTGAGCGATGCGCGCGTCGACGTGCTCGGCTACGCGTGCCTCGTCGCGATCATGGCGATGGGCCACGGCTACCACCGCGTGTCGCAGGCGCGCCTGACGAAGCACACGGCCGACAACGGCGCGCAGGCGCCCGTGCTGACGAGCGCGGGCGCGCTCGTCGACGCACTGAAGGTGATCGGCGCGAAGCGCATCGTTGTCGTCGCGCCGTACATGCTGCCGCTCACCGAACTCGTGGTCGACTACATCCGCAACGAAGGCTTCGACGTGCTCGCCTATCGCGCGCTGGAGATCCCCGACAACCTCGACGTCGGCCGCCACGATCCGGCGCGCCTGCCCGGCATCGTGAAGACGCTGCCGTACCAGGATGCCGATGCGATCGTGCTGTCCGCGTGCGTGCAGATGCCGTCGCTGCCGGCCGTCGCGCAGGTCGAGGCGATGACGGGCAAGCCGGTCATCACGGCCGCGATCGCGACCGCCTACGCGATGCTGCGCGAGCTCGATCTCGAGCCCGTCGTGCCGGGCGCCGGCGCACTGTTGTCCGGCGCGTACTGACGAAGCGGAGTGTGTTCATGAGCGATCGTTCCACTTTCATGTACGGCGGCAACGTTCACGCGAACGGCATCCGCCAGCATTACCTGCGCTACGGCGGCCGGCAGGCGCCGCGTGCCGGCCGCGATCCGGTCGTCATCGTGCCGGGCATCACGAGCCCGGCGGCGACCTGGGGCTTCGTCGGCGAGCATCTCGGCACGACCTGCGACACCTATGTTCTCGACGTGCGCGGGCGCGGGCTGTCGTCGGCGTCCGATACGCTCGACTACAGTCTCGATGCCCAGGCGCGCGACCTCGTGGCGTTTGCCGACGCGCTCGGCCTCGAGCACTACAGCGTCGTCGGGCATTCGATGGGGGCGCGCATCGCGGTGCGTGCCGCGGCGGCGAAGCCTGCCGGCATGGCGCGCATCGTACTGGTCGACCCGCCGGTATCGGGGCCGGGGCGTCGCCCCTATCCGTCTGCGCTTCCGTGGTACATCGATTCGATGCGCATGGCGCGCGACGGTGCCGGCTACGCAGCCATGCGCGAATTCTGTCCGACCTGGACCGACGAGCAATTGCGGCTGCGCGCCGAATGGCTGCACACGTGCGACGAGCGCGCGGTGCGGGCCAGCTTCGACGGCTTCCATACCGACGACATCCATCGCGACCTGCCGTCGATCGACATCCCGGTGATGCTGATGACGGCCGGGCGCGGCGATGTCGTCCGGCAGGCCGACGTGGACGAGATCCAGCGCCTCGTTCCGCATCTCGTCCACGCCCATGTCGCGGATGCCGGCCACATGATCCCGTGGGACGACGAAGCCGGCTTCTATCGGGCCTTCGGCGGATTTCTCGGCGTGCCGCTGCCGTTCGCTGTCGCGACCGGGCGCTGAGCCACGACACACGTTCAAAGGAGCCCATCATGCCCGTAAGCGATTTCCAGATGGTCGACGCGTGGAAGCAGGTCCTGACGCTGTCGCGCCTCGAACCCGGCCAGACCGTCACGATCCTGACGAGCTCGGCCACCCACCCGCAAACCCTCAGTACCGCATCGATCGCGGCCCAGTCGATGGGCGCGGTGGTGAACCGGCTGGATCTGCCGCCCGTCAACGGCGAGAAGTCGCTGAGCCGCGATTCGCTCGCGTATCTCGGCACGACGCCGCTGACCGGCAACCGGGCGGCGATTGCGGCGCTCAAGGCGAGCGATCTCGTGCTCGACCTGATGACGCTGCTGTTTTCGCCCGAGCAGCTCGACATCCTGAAGGGCGGCACGAAGATCCTGCTCGCGGTCGAGCCTCCCGAAGTGCTGACGCGTCTCGTGCCCACCCAGGAAGACCGCATCCGCGTGCTGGCCGCCCGCGCGCGCATCGCGTGCGCGAAGGAGATGCGCGTGGTGTCGGCGGCCGGGACGGATCTGCGCTGCCCGATCGGCGAGTTCGACGCGATTGCCGAATACGGTTTCGTCGACGAACCGGGGCGCTGGGATCATTGGCCGAGCGGTTTCGCGCTGACGTTCCCCGACGAAGGGCGCGCGTGCGGACGTATCGTGATCGATCGCGGCGACATCCTGCTTCCGCAGAAGTGCTACGTCCGGGAGCCGATCGTCCTCACCGTCGAGGCCGGCTTTGCGACGCGCATCGAAGGGGGAATCGATGCGCAGCTGCTGTCCGAATACATGGCGACGTTCGACGATCGCGAAGCGTATGCGATCTCGCATATCGGCTGGGGGCTGCAACCGCGGGCGCACTGGGCGACGCTCGGCCTGTACGACCGCGAGGCCACCATCGGCATGGATGCCCGCGCGTTCGAAGGCAATTTCCTGTTCTCGCTCGGACCGAACAACGAAGGCGGCGGCCAGCGCACCACGACCTGTCACATCGACATCCCGTTGCGCCACTGCGACGTCTTCCTCGACGGGGAAGCCGTGGTGCGCAATGGCAAAGTCGTTTGAGGAGACCGCACATGACACATGACCTCGATACCTATCGCCGCCAGCGCTTCGGTGCGGCACTCGAACCGGTCGCGCCGGTCGGCCTGCTGATCGTCGACTTCGTGAACGGCTTCGCCGATCCGGACGTGTTCGGCGGCGGCAATATCGCGCAGGCGATCGAACGGTCCGTGCCGCTTCTCGCAGCCGCCCGCGCGCGCGGCTGGCCGATCGCCCATACGCGCATCGTGTTTGCCGACGACGATGCCGACGAGAACCTCTTCACGACCAAGGTGCCCGGGTTGCTCGCGCTGAAGGAGCACGCGCACAACAGCGCGATCGTGCCGGAACTGACGCCGTGGGCGGGCGAACTCGTGGTGCGCAAGACGGGCCCGTCGGCGTTCTTCGGCACGCCGCTCGCGGCCTGGCTCGCGCAGCGCGGCGTGCGCACGCTTGCGGTGGCCGGCGCCGTCACGAGCGGATGCGTGCGGGCGAGCGTCGTCGACGCGATGCAGTACGGCTTCCGCCCGTTCGTGCTCGCCGATTGCGTCGGCGATCGCGCGCTTGCCCCGCACGATGCGAATCTTTTCGACATGGCGCAGAAGTACGCAGCCGTCATGGCGCGCGACGAAGCGCTCGCGTGCCTGGACGAGGCGACGTGACCGCACGCGGTATCCGCTCCGCACGGGACGGGTACCGCGCTCGATCGAACGTGACGCAAAGGCTGTCGCTGAAGCGATCGGCCGGATAAAAGAATCGCCCGGCCCGATCCGGGACAAGGAGACAGCATGTTGACAGCAACGCCTGCCCTGGCGGCGGGGACAGTCACGCGCAGCGAATTCACGCTGATCGTGGCGTCGTCGTTCGGGGCATTGCTCGAGTGGTACGACTTCTACATCTACGCGGCGCTCGCCGCGACGTTCAGTACGCTGTTCTTCCCGAGCGGCAATGCGACCGCGGCGTTCCTGGCCAGCCTCGCGACCTTCGGCGCGGGCTTCCTCGTGCGGCCGCTCGGTGCGCTGTTTTTCGGCCGTCTCGGCGATCGCATCGGCCGCAAGTACACGTTCATGGCCACGATTGTGCTGATGGGCGTCGCGACAGTCGGCGTCGGCCTGTTGCCGCCGTACGCGCACATCGGCGTGGCGGCGCCGGTGTTGCTGGTGGTGCTCCGGCTGCTGCAGGGTTTCGCGCTGGGCGGCGAGACCGGCGGCGCCGCGACCTACCTGGCCGAACATGCGCCGGACAGGCGCCGCGGGCTCTATACGAGCGCGTTGCAGACCACGGCGACGCTCGGCCTGCTGTCGTCGATCGCGGTGGTCGGCGCGACGCGCGCGCTGGCCGGGCACGATGCGTTCCAGGCATGGGGATGGCGCATCCCGTTCCTGGTCTCGCTGGTGCTGCTCGCGATATCCGTCTACCTGCGCACGCGCCTCGCCGAATCGCCGACGTTCCAGCGGATGAAGGAAACCGGCAAGCTGTCGAAGTCGCCGATCGGCGAAAGCTTCGGCACGTGGGCGAACCTGAAGTATGTGCTGGTGATGCTGTTCAGCACGGCGTCGGGTGTCGGCGTGGTGTTCGGCACCGGGCATTTCTACTCGATGTATTTCCTGCAGAACACGCTCAAGGTCGCGCCCGAGACCGTCAACCTGTATCTCGCGATCGCGCTGGTTGGCGCATTTCCGTTCTACCTGTTGTTCGGCTGGCTGTCCGACCGGATCGGGCGCAAGTGGATCATGGTCGCCGCCTGCGCGTTGCTGGCCACGACGACCGTGCCGATCTTCCACGCGCTGACGCACTATGCCAATCCGCAACTGGAGGCGTTCCAGGCGCGTACCGACGTCGTCGTGCATGCGGACGATTGCCACTTCTCGCTGTTCGGTGCGCCGCGCAGCGAGTGCGACCGCATTCGGGCCTTTCTGAGTGCGTCCGGCGTGTCCTACGAGCAGGCGGCGACGGCCGGGCGTCCGTACACGACGATCGGCACCGTCAGGGTCGACGGTACCGACCCGGCCGCGCTGCGGCGCACGCTGCTCGCGGCTGGCTGGACCGATCGCGCCGACCCGGCGCGGATCAACGGCGTCGCGGTCGTGCTGCTGATGTGGCTGCTGATCTTTTACCTGACGATGGTGTACGGCCCGATGGCCGCGTTCATGGTCGAGCTGTTTCCCGCGCGTATCCGCTACACGTCGCTGTCGCTGCCGTTCCATCTCGGCTCGGGTTGGTTCGGCGGCATGCTGCCGTTCGTCGTGTCGGCGATGGCGGTCGCGCACGGCAATGTCTATTTCGGCCTCTGGTATCCGGTCTCGGTCGCGCTCGTCTCGGCCGTGGTCGGTGCCGCGTTCGTCCCGGAGACATTCCGGCGCGACGTATCGCACTGACGCGGCTGCTCGATGAAAAACAGGCGGCCCGCACAAGGACGGGCCGTCACGGTAGAGATCCTTTCAAGGAAACGACAATGCGTGCGTGGCAAGTGGCGGCGTGTGGAATGTGCACGGCGTGGTGGTCCGTGTCGGCGTGGGCCGATGCGTCGAGTGTTCAGCTCTGGGGTGTCGTCGATGCGGGCGTGACCGTCGTCAGCAACCAGAAGGGGCATCGCAACACGCTGATGGATACTGGTATCGCATCGCCCAATCTATGGGGATTGCGTGGCCAGGAGGATCTGGGCGGCGGCTATCGCGCGGTCTTCGAGCTGACCGACCAGTTCAATCTCGGCACCGGCGCGGTCTTTCCGACCAACGGCGGCGGGCTGTTCGGCCGCACTGCCTACGTTGGGCTGGCGAGCGATCGTCTCGGCCGGCTCACGTTCGGCGAGCAGTACGACTTCATGATCGACAGCCTGCTGCGCCATGACAACTCGGTCGCGATTGCCGGCCTGTATGGTTTCCGGCAGGGCCCGTTCGCGGGCCTGGGCATTCCGAACAACGTGTCGGGCAGTTCGAACTTCGACCGGATGTCCGGAACGGCGATGCCCAATGCCGCGAAGTATGTGACGCCGACCTGGAACGGCCTGTCGGCCGGCGTGATGGCCGGGTTCGGCGGCGTTCCCGGTTCGATTGCGCAGCAGAGCGGGCAGAGCGCGGGCCTCAACTATGCAATCGGGGCGCTGTCGCTCGGTGCGGCCTACACGTACCAGCGCTATCCGCAGCTCGGTGGCGGCATGCGCGGCATCCGCAATGTCGGTGCGGGCGCGACGTATGCGCTTGGCGCGCTGACGTTCAACGTGCTGTACACGAATACGACGAACACCGCGAACGATGCGCGAATCGATGTCTATCAGGCGGGCGTGCGCTATCAGGCCGACGCGGCGCTGTCGATCGGTGGCGATTACGAATTGATGCGCGGCAACGGTGTGCTGCACGACGATCGCGCGCACCAGTTTTCGCTCGGTGCCCGCTATGCGCTGTCGAAGCGCACGGTGGCCTATGTGGAAACCGTGTACCAGCAGGTTGCCGGAGACGACCAGCCGAAGGCGTGGATCATGGCCGTGTCGAGCCCGTCGGGCAGCAACCGGCAGATGCTCGCGCGCGTGGGGATGCTGCACCGGTTCTGAACGGGCGACGAACCTGCCGCGATCAGTCGAAATGCTTGAGCGACGTGCGTCCGTACTGGTTGTTGCCTTCGACGAGCGCCATCATCATCCGGACGAACTCCGTGCGCTCCTTCGCGGACAGCGGCTCCATGAACCTGACCTGCGCCTCGCGCATGCTGTCGTACATCTCGTTCATGATGCGCGTGCCTTTCGCCGAAATGGTGGCCAGCTTCTGCCGGCCGTCGAGCGGGCTCGGTTCGCGTTTCACGAGCCCGCGCTCCTCCAGCCGCCGCAGCACGTCGGCCATCGTGGTGCGGTCGACGCCGACTTCGGCGCACAGCGACGTCTGGTCGAGGCCGGGGCGCTCGTTCAACGTCGTCAGCAGCCCGTACTGGACCGGCGTGATGTCGAAGCCCTTGCAGCATTCGAAGAACAGCGCGATGTGAATCTGGTTCAGGCGGCGGATCAGGAAGCCCGGGCGTTGCCACAGATGGCCCGTTTCGAGGTCGGGTTCGGGCTTGGACGTCTTCTTGTTCGTAGCGGAAGTCATGACGGAACATCCAGAGGGGTCGTTCGATGGGGCCATTGTAGCCCGGCCGCTATCGGGCACGACGCGCCCGCTGGCCGTGACGGCCGTGATGTCAGGGTAACCCTGCTTGCAGCGGGAAAATTCTCGATATACAAAACAATATGTCAGTGTACTGATTAAATGATCGAAAACGATCCCGATCGATGGAGGCGATGCGGGAGGGTGGCAGCGTCGATGTTCCGATAGTAAGACAGACCCTGGCGATGCAGGACAGGAACCCTCCGGATGGTTGACTTGCATCCAATTCGTCAGTGGGCTGATTATAAAGATACCGAACGGAAGTGAACCTTTCAAGTGTTTGGAGATTGCAATGAATTCAACCCCCGTGCAACCCGGCGAGCTGTCGACGGATGTCCGTTCGCTATCGCGCAACGATGTCAAAACGCTCTTTCTGGCGTCGCTGGGCGGCGCGCTCGAATACTACGACTTCATCGTCGCGGTGTTTTTCACGAAGCTGCTCGCGACGGTGTTTTTTCCGCCGCATACGCCTGAATGGCTGGCGCAGCTCGAGGTCTTTTGCGTGTTCGCGGCAGGCTATCTCGTGCGTCCGATCGGCGGCATCTTCTTCGCGCATTTCGGCGACCGGATCGGGCGCAAGAAGATGTTCGCGCTGAGCCTGTTCCTGATGGCGTTTCCGACGCTGCTGATCGGCCTGTTGCCGGGCTACGCGACGCTCGGCATCGTCGCGCCGCTGCTGTTCCTGCTGTGCCGCGTGCTGCAGGGCCTGTCCGTGGGCGGCGAGGTGCCCGGCGCCTGGATCTTCTGTTCGGAGCATGTGCGGCGCGATCGCGTCGGGCTGGCCTGCGGGCTGCTGATGGCGGGCCTGTGCACGGGGATCCTGCTCGGTGCGCTGAGCGCCAGGTACCTGTCGTCGAACCTCGATCACGAGAGCCTGCTGGCATGGGGCTGGCGCATGCCGTTCATCGCCGGGGGGGTGTTCGGGCTCGTGTCCGTCTACCTGCGCCGCTATCTGCACGAGACGCCGGTGTTCGAGGCGCTGCGTGCAAAACGCGCGGCGGACGCCAGGCTGCCGCTGTCGATCGTGCTCGGGAATCATCGTGGCGCGATCGCCGTGTCGATGCTGGCGACCTGGGTGTTTTCCGGCGTCTTCGTGCTTTTTTTCCTGTTCACGCCGACCTATCTGCAGTCGCAGTTTCATCTCGATGCGAAGACGGTGTTCACGATGAATTCGTGGTCGATCCTGATGCTGATTCTCGGGAGCGTCGCTGCCGGCTGGGCGGCCGACGTGATCGGCGGAGGCCGCGCGTATGCGATCGGATGTGCCGGCATGCTCGCCGTGTGCGGCGCGTTCTACTGGACGCTGACGGCAGGCGGCGGCGTGTCGTGGCCGCTTTACGTGGCCGGCGGGTTCCTGATCGGGACCATTACGCTGGGGCCGTACATCATCGTCCGCAGTTTCCCGCCTGAAGTCCGCTTCACCGGGTTCGCACTTGCCTACAACACGGCCTATGCGTTGTTTGGCGGAACGGCGCCCGCCGTCGCGTCGTATTTCGTCGGCAAGCTGGGGATCGTTGCGGCGCCCGGCTACTACACGGTCGCCCTGTGCGTGCTTGGCATCGTCATCGGCCTGTTCTGGAAAGCGCCGGTGTCACGCGACACGAGTCGTCCAGAATAGGATGCGCGCGCCGGTCACCGGCCTTGGGAGGCATCGGTGAACGTCGTGAACGGCGTGCGGCCGTCGCGGCTCGCGAGCGTGACGCCGCGCGACGAGGCGTGCGTTTCCTGGGCGGTGCCGCAGGTTGCCGGCCGCGTGAAGTTTCCCGGCGGCCGGCCCTGCGCGGTTCAGTACCCCGATCCGTTGCCACCCTGGTCGGTGACGATCGCGACCCCCGAGCTCGTACCGAGCCGCGTCGCGCCGGCTTCGAGCATCGCGAGCGCGGTCGCGCGGTCGCGCACGCCGCCCGATGCCTTCACGCCCAGCACGGGGCCGACCGTGCGGCGCATCAGTGCGACATCCGCGAGCGTCGCGCCGCCGTGGCCGAACCCGGTCGATGTCTTCACGAACGCGACGCCGAGATCGCGGCACATCTCGCATACGCGGATTTTCTCGTCGTCGGTCAGCAGCCCCGTTTCGAGGATCACCTTGAGCGGCACCGCGCCGCATGCGCGATGTACGGCCGCGATGTCGGCCTTCACGTCGTCGGCGCGGCCGCTCTTGAGCGCGCCGATGTCGATCACCATGTCGATCTCGCCGGCGCCTGCGTCGATCGCGGCTGTGGCTTCGAATGCCTTCGCGGCAGACAGCCCGGCGCCGAGCGGAAAGCCGACGACCGAGCACACGAGCACACCGGTATCGGCCAGTTCGCGCGCGGCGAGCGGCACGTTCGCCGAATTCACGCAGACCGAGTAAAAGCGATGCTCGGCCGCCTGGCGGCAGAGTTCGCGGATCTGCGCGTCGCTCGCGTCGGGCGCGAGCAGCGTGTGATCGATGGTTTGGGCGAGCTGGGCGTTGGAAAGCGGCATGTGTCAGGACTCCACGGATCGTGTGCGGAAAGGGCACACGGAAAGTTGATGTTTTCACATCGGTTTGTTACAAATACGACATTCCGGCCGGGCCTGTGTGCCCGGCACGACACGCGACGGATGCGACGGGTACGCAGGATACTGGCATGGAAACGAAGAAGGGCGAACGGATCAAGACATTGATGAACGTGCTGCAAGGGCAGAACGCGATTCATCTGAAGGAAGTGGCCGAGCTGTTCGGTGTGTCCGAGATGACGATCCGCCGCGATCTCGCGGACAATCCGCACGGTCTCAGCCTGATCGGTGGCTACGTGACGCGCCATTTCGCCGCGCAGCGCAGCGATATCGGCGAGTACCTGATCAGTGCCGAGAACAACCGGCAGACCGAGGAAAAGCGCCGCATCGGCAAGCTGGCCGCGCAGTTCGTGACGACCGGCGACACGATCTTCGTCGACTGCGGCTCGACCACGCCGTTCATCGTCGACTTCATTCCGGACGATCTCGAATTCACGGCGGTTTGCAATTCGCTGAACGTGTTCGCGAAGCTGCAGCAGAAGCCGCATTGCAACGTGATCCTGTGCGGCGGTGCGTATCACCGCCAGAACATGGTGTTCGAATCGGTCGCCGAAACGGGCATCCTCGACTCGGTACGCGTGTCGAAGGCGTTCATCTCGGCGGCCGGCGTGAGCGACCGCTGCGGCGTCACGTGCTTCAACTTCCACGAAGTCGATGCGAAGAAAAAGGTGATGGCGCGTGCGCAGAACCGCTTCCTGCTCGTCGACCACACGAAGTTCGACGAAGTGCGCGCGGCCTATTTCGCCGAACTGACCGATTTCAACTACGTGATCTCCGACGGGCAACTGAGCCGCCGCTACGAAACGGCGATCCGCGAACACGGGATCGCGCTCGTGACCTGATGGCGCGCGGGCGTGCGTCGCGCTTTGCATCGCATCACGCATCGCGCGCTTCCGCCGCACTCAGGTAACCGGTGAGCACGTCGAAGCGGCGCGATGCGCCCGACGCGAGTGCGGCGACGTGGCCCTTGCGGCGTTCGGCTTCATAACCCTCGGGCTCGCAGGTCGACGGCAGCGCGAACGCGGCGACCTGCTGGTCCGCGTTGTGCAGGATCCAGCGCGTCGCATGCGGGAATTGCTCCGGGCGATAGGCGGTGTGGAACGCCCCGCCGTCCGGATGCGCGAGCCGGAAATGCGCGACGCCGTCGGCGTCCGTTTCCACGCCGTTCATGAAGAACACGATCTCGGGGTCGTACAGCGCGGGCGTATCGAGCGTCGCGAGCCGCTCGGGTTCGCGCGCGAGCGTGGCCGTGTAGTCGCGCCATGCCGCGGTCGGCTTCACGTGCGCGGGCACGCTGTCGCGCAGCCGCAAGCCGCCGCGCGACGGCGATTGCACGAAGCGGCCGCCCGGCACATACGCGTAGTTCAGGTGGGCCATGTACATCAGGTCCATCGGCGTGCCGCCGAGATTCGTTACGTCCATTGCGATCGTCATCTGCGCGTCGTGCTCCGCCAGCCGCACCGACGGACGCGCAACGTAGTGGCTGCCGAAGCCCTGCACGTACTCGTATTCGCCGGTCACTTCGACGCATGCGCCGCGCGCATCCATGCCGACGACGAGGCTCGCGCGGTCCATCGGCGCACACGGCATCTCGCCGTGCAGCGCATGCGTGTCGTCCGGCCCCGGGCAGCCGTTGCGCAGCAGCCCGCTGTGGAACATGAAGCAGCCGTAGGTATCGATGATCGATGCCGCCCGCTTCGGCTGCCGGAACATGTGCTGCATCGTCAGGTCGCGGCCATCAAATTGCGCGGCCCAGATCATCTGGCCGAGATACGGCAGCACGACGAGATGGCCGCGGCGGTTTTCGAGCTTCAGCGCTTCGACGCCGGACGGATACGCGAACGCGGTGACGGTGAAGCCGTTGGTGCGGTACAGCGTGCGCGGCGTCTCGCGGAAGTCGTCGCGCCGCAGTTCGATCTCGCCTCGCATGGTCATGCTCCCGACGTGTTGCGCGGTGCGGCGTAGCGTGCGGGCGCGCGGCTGTCGGCGGGCGCATCGGGCGTCGCGGCCGGCAGGTGGCGCAGGCAGTAGAAGCCGTAGTAGACGATCACGACGAAGCACGCGAGCGGCACGACGAACGCGAGCTGCATGTTGCCGCCGGTGTGGTCGGAGATCAGCCCCTGGATCAGCGGCACGACCGCGCCGCCGACGATGCTCATCACGAGGATCGAGCCGCCGTATTCGGTGTCCTTGCCGAGACCGTCGATCGTCAGGCCGTAGATCGTCGGCCAGCACGGGCCGAGGAACACGCTCACGCACACGGCGGCATAGACGGCCGTGATGTTGTGCACGCTGATCGTGTACGCGAGCAGCGCGATGCACAGGATGCCGTAGACGATCAGCACCTTGGCCGGGCCGACGCGTTTCATCACGAGCGTCGCGACCAGCTTGCCGACGAAGAACGCGAAGAACGTCGCGAGCAGATAGTGCGACGCGCCGCGCTCGGTGAGGCCGCCGATCTGCATCGCGAGCCGGATCGTGAAGCTCCACACGCCCACCTGCGCACCGACATACAGGAACTGCGCGACCACGCCCGCGACGAAGCGCCGGTTGCCGAACAGCCGTGCGAGCGTGCCGCGCGCGTCGATCCGGTGCGTGACCGCGCCGGGCCCGTTGCCCTTGCAGGCCGGGTAGGGCGTGAGCGCGAACACGATGAACACGGCGACGAGCACGGCGATCAGCCATTTGTACGGCTCGAGCGTGGCCTGGATCATCGCGAGCTGGTGCACGTGCGCTTCGGCGGCCGACATCGCCGCGAGCTGCGCATGCGACGCGTCGCCTTCCTTGAAGATCAGGAGACTGCCCATGTAGACGCCGGCCATCGCGCCGAACGGATAGAACGTCTGCGAGATATTCAGCCGCCGCGTGCTGGTGTCGCGCGGGCCCATCAGCGTCGAATACGAGTTCGCCGCCGTTTCGAGGAACGACAGGCCCGCGGCAATCACGAACAGCGCGACGAGGAACATCCCGTATTTCGCCATCGACGCGGCCGGGAAGAACAGCAGGCAGCCGGTCGTGTAGAGCAGCAGGCCGACGAGGATCGTCGTCTTGTAGCTGAACTTCTTCACGACGGTCGCGGCCGGAATCGCGAGGAAGAAGTAGCCGAGATAGAACGCGGACTGCACGAATGCCGATTCGAAATCGGACAGGAAGAACGATTTCTTGAACTGTGCGATCAGCACGTCGTTCAGGTTCGCGGCGGTGCCCCACAGCGCGAACAGGCAGCACAGCAACGTGAATGCGAAGAGCGGCGTGCGGTTCAGGTAATAGCCGTCGGGTGTGTGTTCGATCCTGGCTCGGCTCATGGGTGTCTCCTTCCCAATGTCTCGTCGATGAAGGCGCCGATCAGAGGCCGGCGTCGTGGAGAAAGCGTTCGAACGTCGCGGCGTCCGCATACGACTTCTGCGTGCCGAGGCCCGTGACCGAATGCGCGGCATACGCGGACGCGTAGCGCATCGCGTCGACGGCATCGCGCGACCTGGCGTAGCAGCGTGCAAAGCAGCCGATGTATGCATCGCCGGCGCCCGTCGTATCGCGCGCGTCGACCGGGACGCCCGGCACGTGCCGGGCGCCGTCGCGCGAGACGAGCAGCGAGCCTTGGTCGCCGAGCGTGACGAGCACATGCTTCAGCCCGCGCGCGACCAGCGCTTCGGCGGCACGGGCCGCGCTCTCGCGCGAATCGACCGGCATGCCCGACACGATCGCGAGCTCGGTTTCGTTCGGCACGAAGAATTCGACGGAGCAGATCCGTTCGAAATCGAGGTCGGCCACGGCGGGCGCGGGGTTCAGCAGCACCGGGATGCCGTGCCGCGCGCCGAATTCGATCGCGTGATAGACGGTGTCGAGTTCGATCTCGAGCTGCAGCACGATCAGTGCGCAGTCGGCGAGCGCCGGCGCGGCCGCGTCGATGTCGGCCGGCTGCAGATGGCGGTTCGCGCCCTTGACGATCAGGATGCTGTTGCTCGAATCGGGCTCGACGAAGATCGGCGCGACGCCGCTCGGCACGCCGGCGACCTTGCGTACGTGCGTGGTGTCGATCCCTTCGCGCGCGAAGTTGCGGATCGTGTTGTCGGCGAACACGTCGTCGCCGACCTTCGTGACCATCACGACGCGTGCGCCGAGGCGGGCGGCCGCGACGGCCTGGTTCGCGCCCTTGCCGCCGCAGCCGAGCTCGAAGTTCGGCGCCTCAAGCGTTTCGCCCCGGGCGGGCATGCGGTCGACGTAGGTCACGAGGTCGACCATGTTGCTGCCGATGACGGCGATTGTCTCCATCTGCGTCTCTTCCTTGGTATGGGGTGCGCCGCGCGCGTGGTCGGCGGCGGCTTGCAACAGATGATAATAAAATCACATTAAATGTGAGAATGCAATCTCCTGATGTTATTGGGGTCACTTTTCACGGGGTATGTGTGGCCGGAATCGTGGTATCGGTGACCTTGTTATCGGATGTCGTACAAGGCCGAAATGCAGCTTCCGCCTTTGATGGCGGGGTGCTGCTTCCGGGAAGTCGCGTGATGCGAGGGCGCGCGCCGGGTCACCGGGCGTGCACGGCGGGCTTAGCCAGGAAGGCGGCGGCGATGCGGGCGCGTCCGTCAGGCGGGCGCGGCGCTTATGCGTACGCGCGGATCAGCGTATCGAGATTGCGTTGCGCGAGCGGTGCGAGCGGCGCGAATTCCGCCGATCGAAACAGCGGGGTCTGCGCGCGCAGATGTTCGAGCGCCTGCTTGCGGCCCGCGCGGAAAATGGCCGATGGCGCATCGGGATCCTGCGCCCATTCGCGGGCGATCGCGCGATCGTATTCGCGCAGCCGGCCGGGCGCGGCCGCGAGGATCGCGAGATCGGCATCGAGAAAAATCAGCCCCGCGCGCTGCAATGCCGGCGTGGACGCGAGGCTGTCGGGCAGCCGGTGCGATTTCGTTGCAAGCACGAATGCATGCGCGGCGGCGACATGCGATGCATGCGCTTCCAACCACGCTGCGTCGCAGCGCGCGTTCGTGACCTGGACGAGCCATTGCGCGCTGCGCGCTTCGTTTTCCGCATAGTCCGGCAGCGTCGTCGCGTAGACGACATCGTGTGCCCAGACGGCGAGTTCGATCGCCGGCCACAGCGGTTCCGCGCGATACGGCGCGAGATGACCGAACAGTTCGGCCAGGTGCGAGAGCGTGTGGTAGAAGCGCTGCGACTCGCCATAGGCACGCTCGACGAGCGGCCAGACGGCGGCCGTGCCGAAGCAGGCGTCGCAGGACGCGCGCAGCGTGCGGGCGAGGTCGGGGGCGAGGTCGTTCATGGCGGCGATCGGCTTGGGCGGGCGATGCGTGCAGCTTACCGTGCGTGGCGCAAGTGCGTGCCCGAAACGCGGTATTTTCGGGCGAACGTACAGTCAAGCGGGCGAGATGAGGAAAATGCCCGCTCATCGAGCGGGCATGTGAAGTGGTGGCGCGGGACCGTACCGCAGAATCCCTTCCAAGCCGAAAAGCCCGGCGCCCTGTTTTCTTTCACCTAGCGTCGATCGGCGATGACGTGAGCGTACTCAGGCCCGGCGAGACGCTGCACGAAGTGCAGTGGGGCGGGTGGGAGCGCGATGCGCGAAAGCGCCGCCCTGATCGCCCGCGTCACACGTTGATCACGCCGCGCCCGATTTCGATCACGCGCCCGCCGACGCGGATGTCACCCGTAGCGCCGACCGACAGCCGCAGTCGGCAAGGCCGGCCGACGGTATCGCCCTGCTCGACCTGAAACGCGGCAGGCAGATCGCGTCCGGCGGCAAGCAACCAGCCACCCAGGTTCGCGCAGGCCGACCCGGTGCCCGGATCCTCCGACACGCCGCCGCCTTGCTTCACGAAGAAGTAGCGGGACACAACCGTCCCCGGGCGCTCGGCGTCGAATGCGAACACATACGCGGTCCTGCGGCCGAGACTGCTCTGAGGCCAGATGTCGAGGCGGGCGCTGTCAGGCCGCGCGCGCCGCACGGCGGCGGGGTCCTTGAGCGCGACCAGCAACTGGTCTGCACCCGTGTCGACCCAGATCGGCGGCGCGAGCAGATCGTTCTCGGCGAGGCCCAGCAGCGCCGCCGTCTGCGCATCGGTCAACTGGCACGGCGCCGTTTTCGGCATGCCTGCATGCGGCGCGGTGAACGTCCACACGTCGTCGTGCGCCTGGACGTCGACAACCCCCGCCTTGAATTCGAGCGCGAGCGTGTCGCCTGCTTTCTGCAGGTCGCGCACGACATGCGCGGTACCGAGCGTCGGATGGCCCGCAAAGGCCATTTCATAGCCCGGCGTGAAGATGCGTACGCGCGCATGCGCACGCTCCGACGGCAGCACGAAGGTCGTCTCCGACAGGTTGAACTGCACGGCCAGCGCCTGCATGGTCGCATCGTCCATGCCGCGCGCATCGTCGAATACGCACAGCGGGTTGCCGCCGAACGTCGACTCGGCGAAGACATTCAGCAGGCGGAAGGCATACGGGGTCATGTGAATCTCGCGTGGATGAAGCGATTGCCCGGCTTCGAAACAGGAGTGATCGGCTGTCCACAGCCGCGTGATCGATGCATGGGGTGGCCATGCAGTACGCCATTGTGCCCGCAACATGCGATGAAGGGGGCGGCGTACCTGCGATCCGGTTTTCATGCATCATCGGGTTGCTTCGATGCGTCGAAGGCGATCCGGTCGAGGCATTCAACCATCCGCAACGATGGCGGATATTTTTGCGCCGAAGCAGACGGCCGCGCTCGAACGCGTGTCATTTGCGATCGCATCCGGATGCGGATTCATCGGTTTTACGATAACGACGCCGTGCCCGTGCAACACGTGTCGGGTTCGGTGTCGCTCAGCGCTTGCAGATTCAAGCATGCAGGAAGGAGGAGACATGAAATCCGACAGCGGCGTCCCGAACGCCGATTCGCGGCAGGGCGCGCTGGACGCAATCGTGCGCGGTGTGGAAGGCTTCCGGATTCCCGCCGCAACGGACTGGTCGACGGCGAAGCACTCCCTCGCGGACAACGACGGCCAGTGGAAATTCTCCGCGGTCCTGGTCGCGATCGTCACGCGGCGCGAGCCGACGATCCTGCTGACCAAGCGATCGTCGGGGCTCAGCGAATACTCGTCGCACGTGAGTTTTCCGGGCGGGCGTCCGGCGGAGTCGGATGCCGGCATCGGCGCAACGGCGCTGCGCGAAGCGTTCGAGGAAATCGGCCTCGATCCCGGCGCAGTGCAGGTCGTCGGGTCCATGCCGATTCACAAGACCCGCAAGCGCCACCACGCGATTTTTCCGGTGATCGGCCTCGTGCCGGAAGCCGCCGCATGGGAAGCCGCACCGGCCGAAGTCGAGGAGATCTTCGAGTTTCCGTTCTCCGCGCTGCTGAACCCGGATCTGCCGCGGCAATACAGCGACGGCGAACGTGCCGGTGGCTGGTATTGGGCCGACCAGCCGCAGGACATCTGGGGCGTGACCGCATTCATCCTGAAGTCGCTGGCCGGTCTCGTGCTCGACACCGCGCACGGCGAGCAGGCCCGTCCCGGCTAGGTGCATGCATCGGGCGTCGGGCTCGCAAAGGCCGTGCATGCAGACGGCGGAAACTTACGTCGCCAGCGTGGCGCGCTTCGACCGGCGGCGCGGCCAGACGCGCTTGCACAACGACGGGCGTCGTGCGGGTTCCGCGAACAGATGGCGGGTGTCGCGCCAGGTCGAGGCCGTGTTGGCGATTCTGCTTGAAGCCGGCGCCATCGTGCTTGCACAACGCGCGTCCCTGATCGCGATGCCGACGAGCACGGGACGATGCCGCTGGTTCGCTAGCGCAGCGCCAGATCCAGCGGCATCATCGCCGGCCCGACGGCGGCCA
This sequence comes from Burkholderia arboris, assembly GCF_038723655.1. NCBI lineage: Bacteria > Pseudomonadati > Pseudomonadota > Betaproteobacteria > Burkholderiales > Burkholderiaceae > Burkholderia > Burkholderia arboris. Next base: position 613,826 of record NZ_CP109823.1, on the reverse strand, counting down.
GCAGGCGATCCTTCGATACGCCGTCGCGGGACTGGACGGAAATGCCATGCAACTGCACGGCGTAAAAATCGGCCAATGCGCCGACATCGGTGCCAGGCTTGAGCTGGCCCTGGGCCAGCGCTTCTCGCAGGCGTTCGAGGATCGATTGCGTCCGGGCTCGGCGATGTTCGGTCAGCCACGCCATGACGCCTTCGTTGCTGGCCGAGTAGTTCGTGGCGGATGAGACCACCATGCAACCATGAGGGCGGCCGCGCCTGGTATAGGTGGCTATCGCCTCATGCAGCATCGTCTCGATGGCCGCGCGGACATTCGTTTCCCGGAGCGCGCGGTCGGCGAAACCGCCGTCGCTTTGCTCGTAGAGCGCCACGGCTTCCTGGAACAGGGCCTCCTTGCTGCCAAAGGCGGCGTAGATGCGTGCGGAGGCGATGCCCATGACTTCGACCAGGTCGGACATCGACGTGCCTTCGTAGCCGCGTCGCCAAAACACCAGCATCGCCTGTTTCAAGGCCGTGTCGCGATCAAATTCCCTCGGTCTTCCTGCCATTGCCTCTCTCGTCTGCCGATCCGTCGTTGCGCCGATTTTATCGCGTGCCGTGTTGACACGGGATATTCCCATGTCCTATTCTTTGTCGATCAACAAAGAATAGGACATGCACATGCGTACCCTCAAAGGGCCCAGCCTCCATCTTGCGCAGTTCGCTGCCGACGTCGCACCTTTCGACAACTTGCCGAACATCGCGCAATGGGCTGCCGGCCTTGGTTTCAAGGCGTTGCAGATTCCCGCCTGGGAGCGGCGCTTGTTCGATGTGGAGACCGCGGCGCACAGCCAGGACTACTGCGACGAAGTGAAGGGCATGCTGGCCGGGCACGGCCTGGAGATCAGCGAGTTGACGACGCATCTCTTCGGGCAACTGGTGGCGGTGCATCCGGCGTACGACGCGATGTGCGACAACTTCGTCCCGGAGCCCTTGCGCGGCAATCCGGCCAGGCGCACGGCATGGGCGCTGGAGCGACTCGAGCTGGCGGCACGCGCGTCACGCCGCCTGGGGCTCACCGAGATGGGCACCTTCTCGGGCTCGTTGGCATGGCCCTACCTGTTTCCGTTTCCGCAACGGCCCGCGGGCCTGATCGAGGCGGCCTTCGATGAACTGGCGCGCCGCTGGCGCCCGATTCTCGATGTCTGCGACGACAACGGCGTCAACCTGTGTTACGAGATCCACCCCAGCGAAGATCTGCATGACGGCGTCTCGTTCGAACGATTCCACGCGTTGGTCGACCAGCACGCGCGTTGCAAGATCCTGTTCGATCCCAGCCATTTCGTGATGCAGCAGCTGGACTATCTGGCCTACATCGACATCTACCGCGAACACATCCGCATGTTCCATGTGAAGGACGCGGAATTCCAGCCTTCGGGGCGGCAAGGCGTCTATGGCGGCTACAGTTCATGGCTCGATCGTGCGGGTCGTTTCCGTTCGCTTGGCGACGGTCAAGTCGATTTCAAGGCGATCTTTTCCAAGCTCGCGCAGTACGACTACCCGGGCTGGGCGGTCCTGGAGTGGGAGTGTTGCCTGAAGAACCAGGAGGATGGCGCACGCGAAGGCGTGGCGTTCATCAACGACCACATGATCCGCGTGACGGAGCGCGCGTTCGACGATTTCGCCGGTGCGGCGGTCGATGCACGGCAAATCCACACCATGCTCGGCCTGGCGTGAGCCGCTCCCACATCACTACGGAAAATCATATGTCCGCTCAACTTCTGTCTCCGTCGGCCGGCTTCGAAGGCTTTACGCATCAATACGTCCGCATCGACGGCCAGCGAATCCATTGCGTCATCGCCGGCACGGGCGCTCCCGTCCTGCTGATTCCCGGGTGGCCGCAGACCTGGTACGCGTGGCGCCACGTCATGCGCGCACTCGAAGAACGGGGCTTCATGGCCATTGCGGTCGACCCGCCGGGCACCGGCTATTCCGACCGGCCTCACGAGGGTTACGACACGGGGCACACGGCCGCGATCATGCATCGTGTGATGGTGGAACTCGGCTTCGACGCGTACCAGGTGGCAGGCCACGATGTCGGGATGTGGGTGGCCTATGCGCTGGCCAGCGACCGGCCCGAGGCCGTGACGGCGCTGGTCCTGACCGAGGCGGTGATCCCCGGGCTGGCGCCCGCGCCTTCGATCTTCGCGCCACCGGAAGAAAACATCTTCCTGTGGCATTTCATGTTCAACCAGCTGGCCGACCTGCCCGAAACGCTGATTGCGGGGCGTGAGCGGGCCTATCTGGAGTTCATGTTCGACCGCTGGTCGTTCCGGCGCGACCGCGTGGCCGTCGAGGTCTACGTCGATGCCTATTCATCGCCGGGTGGCCTGCGGGGTGGTTTCTCCTACTACCGCGCGATACCGGAGACGATTCGCCAGAATCAGGCGCGGGCGACGCGCAAGCTGACGATGCCGGTGCTCGCCATCGGCGCGGAACACGCCACCCGCGACGCGCCGCTGGTTACCATGCGCGACAACGTGACCGACTTGCAGGGCGCGATCGTGCCCGACTGCGGCCACTTCGTGATGGAGGAGGCGCCCGAGGTGTTTATCGGGCACCTGCTCCCGTTCCTGGAACGGAGCCGCTGAGATGCCGGTCGACGCGAACATTGCAGCGTTGCTGGAACAACTGGCCGTGGGCGAACCGCCTTCGTCCCTGGCCGAGCTGCGGGATGCCACGGATCGCGCGCTGCGGGCATGGCACGGGCCATTGGAATCCATCGGCCGTATGGAAACCTTCGCGGCGCCGACGCGCGACGGGCGACAGATACGCGTGCGTGCCTATTGGCCGCACGACACCGGGGATGGCGGGTTACCGCGACCGGCCATCGTGTATGCGCATGGTGGCGGGTGGTGCCTGGGTACGCTCGAGCTCTACGACAATCCTTGCCGCGCGTTGGCCAACGCGACGCGGTGCGTCGTGCTGTCGGTCGATTACCGGCTTGCGCCCGAGCATCCGTTCCCGGGGCCGCTGGAGGACTTCTGCGATGCGCTTGCCTGGGTGTGCCGACACGCGGGCAACCTCGGGCTCGACCCCGGGCGCATCGCCGTCGGCGGCGACAGTGCCGGGGGCAACCTCGCGGCGGCGGCGTGTCTGGTAGCCCGCGAGCAAGGTGGCCCTGCCATCGCGCATCAGCTGTTGCTGTATCCGCCGCTCGATGCGTCGATGGACACGTCGTCCTATGACACTTACGGGCAGGGCTACTATCTGACGAAAGAGGTCATGCAGTACTGCTACGCAATGTATCTGGACGATCCGGCCGACGGGCGATCGCCTTATGTGTCGCCGCTGCGCGCGCGTTCGCACGAGGGGTTGCCGCCCGTCACGTTGCTCGTGTGTGAATTCGATCCGTTGCGCGACGAAGCGCAAGCGTACGCGAAGCGTTTGCAGCATGCCAATGTGCCGGTCAATCTGAGTGTGCTGCCCGGAATGGTCCATGGCTGCATTCATATGGGCGGCGTGACGCCGGCAGCGCGCCATGTGTTCGAGCGGGTCGGAGCGGACATGCGCGACGTCTTCCGATAGCGATCCGGTTGCGCATGGTTTCGATGCGCAGCGTCGATTGGCGGGATTGACCGGTTCGTGTGCGCGACAGCATCCGGCATTCCCGTGGCATCCACATCGGTGTCGATCGTCCGGCCCCGGCCGATGTCATGGCCCGGGTTGGTCCGTTCTTTCCGGGCGATGGCGACATGCCCGCAAAACGTGCGGTCATGGCCGACCGGCGCAACGAGGGCATGCATGGGGACGGCGCGGACCGGCCGGCATCGTGCATGTGCCGCTCGCGGTTCCCCCCGTCAATGCGACGACACGAACACCGCATCCTCGAATGCCTCCGGAATCGCGAAGCTTTCGCGCATGCGCTGCGTTTCCTTCGCGGGCGTCAGGCCGAACAGGCGCTTGAATTCCCGGCTGAACTGCGACGGGCTCGTATAGCCGACCGCGTAGCCGGCCGCCTCCGCCGTCAGGTCCTGACGCACCATCAACAACCGTGCCTGATGCAGGCGAGTCGATTTCAGGTACTGCATCGGCGACACCTGCGTGATCGCCTTGAAGTGACTGTGAAAACTCGGCACGCTCATGCCGGCTTCGCCGGCCAGTTGCGATACGTCGAGCGGCTGCGCGTAGTCGGCATGGATCACCCGTAGCGACCGGCCGATCCGGCCGAACTGCCCGCGCATCGCGAGCGCACTGCGCATCGCGCTGCCCTGCGCGCCGGTGAGCACGCGGAAATACAGCTCGCGCAGCAACGCCGGGCCGAGCACCGCGGCATCGAGCGGCCGGTGCATCGCCTCGACGAACCGCAGTACCGACGCGTGCATCGCTGCGTCCATCGGCGTCGACATCATGCTCCTCGGCGCCTGCACGGGTTCCGCGCTGCCTTCGCGGTCGATCTGCGCGGCGAGTTCGGCGGCCAGCGTGAAATCGAGGTGCAGGTACAGCGCGAGCAGCGGGCGCTCGGGCGTGGCGTCGGTTTCCATGCTGAACGGGACGGGCACGGCGACGGCCAGGTAATGGTGCTCGTCATACCGATAGCGCTCGCCGCCGAAGTAGCCGCGCTTGGTTCCCTGGCACACGATCACGATACCCGGGTCGTACAGCACCGGCGTGCGCGACAGCGCGCGGTTCGAGCGCAGGATGCGCACGCTCGGCAGCGCCGTCAGGTTGTAGCCTTCGTCGGGCGCCAGCGCGCGCAGCAGCGTGACCAGGCGCTTCCGGTCGCGCGGCGGCAGCGACGGAGGTCGGGCGGAGGTGGGGGCCGTGCTCATAGTTTTGTGCAAGAAAATCAGTGGAATCGGGCTTAATCGACATCGATCGTCAGACTAGTATGCATGCTTCAATCGACATTCGGGAGAAGCACACATGGCATCAGGCAACATCATGCTCATCACGGGCGTCAGCAGCGGCTTCGGTCGCGCGCTGGCACAGGAGGCGCTGGCGGCCGGTCACACGGTGGTCGGCACGGTGCGAAGCGCGCAGGCGGCGCGGGAATTCGAGGCGCTGTCCGCGCAGGCGGCGGTTGCACGCGTGCTCGACGTGACCGACTTCGAGCGCATCGACGGCGTCGTCGCGGACATCGAGGCGAACGTCGGGCCGGTCGACGTGCTGGTGAACAACGCGGGCTACGGGCACGAAGGGATCATGGAGGAAGCGCCGCTCGCGGAGATGCGCCGGCAGTTCGACGTGAACGTATTCGGTGCGGTCGCGATGATGAAGGCCGTCATGCCGTTCATGCGCGAGCGCCGGCGCGGCCGCATCCTGAACATCACGTCGATGGGCGGTCACGTCACGATGCCGGGCATCGCCTACTACTGCGGCAGCAAATTCGCACTGGAGGGCATTTCCGAAACGCTCGGCAAGGAGCTCGCGCCGTTCGGCGTGGCCGTGACGGCCGTTGCGCCGGGTTCGTTCCGCACCGACTGGGCCGGCCGCTCGATGGCGCGCACGCCACGCTCGATCGCCGACTACGACGCACTGTTCGACCCGATCCGCCAGGCGCGCGAGGACAAGAGCGGCAAGCAGTTGGGCGACCCCGCGAAGGCCGCGCGGGCGATGCTCGCCGTCATGGCAGCCGAACACCCGCCCGCGCACCTGTTGCTCGGCAGCGATGCGCTGCGGCTGGTGCGGAACAAACTGTCGGCACTGGACGACGAAATCCGCGCGTGGGAGGCCGTGACGGTTTCGACGGACGGCTGACGCGCGCGGTGCGCGACGCAACGGCGCCGTTCATTTCCTGTCGGCGGATGATCGGCCTGCGTGGCCTGTCATGGCATCGGGATTTCACATTAATGTCCGATAATGGCTGCCGGCGAGTGCGCCATGTTCATTCACCTCACAGGAGTCATCGCGATGCCATACGTCACCACGAAGGATCACGTCGAGATCTTTTACAAGGACTGGGGCCCGAAGGACGCGCAGCCCATCATGTTCCACCATGGCTGGCCGCTGTCCGGCGACGACTGGGATGCGCAGATGCTCTTCTTCGTCCAGAAGGGTTATCGCGTGATCGCGCACGACCGGCGCGGCCACGGTCGCTCGGCGCAAGTCTCGGACGGCCACGACATGGATCATTACGCTGCGGACGCGTTCGCCGTCGTCGAAGCGCTCGACCTGCGCAATGCGGTGCACGTCGGTCACTCGACGGGCGGCGGCGAGGTGGCCCGCTACGTCGCGAAGCATGGCGAGCCGGCCGGTCGCGTCGCGAAGGCCGTGCTGGTCAGCGCGGTGCCGCCGCTGATGTTGAAAACCGCGTCGAATCCCGACGGCTTGCCGCTCGAAGTGTTCGACGGCTTCCGGAAGGCGCTCGCCGACAATCGTGCGCAGTTCTTCCTCGACGTGCCGAGCGGCCCGTTCTACGGTTTCAACCGGGAAGGGGCAACCGTGCATCAGGGCGTGATCCGCAACTGGTGGCGCCAGGGCATGGAAGGCAGCGCGAAGGCGCATTACGAAGGCATCAAGGCGTTCTCGGAAACGGACCAGACCGACGACCTGAAGTCGATCTCCGTCCCGACGCTCGTGCTGCACGGCGAGGACGACCAGATCGTGCCGATCGCGGATTCCGCGCTGAAGTCGGTCAAGCTGCTGAAGAACGGCACGCTCAAGACCTACCCGGGTTATTCGCACGGCATGCTGACGGTCAATGCGGACGTGCTGAACGCCGATCTGCTGGCGTTCGTGCAGGCGTAACGATGTTGGGCGCATGCCTGCGTCGGCGGGCTGCGCCGTGACCGGCGGCAGGCGATCCGCCGGCCCCGTTGAAAGGGGCGGCGCGATCGCCAGGTTTCAGCCCATCCCGTTGAAGCGAACACCCGGATGCGCGAGGCGCGGCATCCGGCCTGCCAGAAACGTATGCAGTTCGCGCACCTGCGCAGCCTTGCCGGAATCCTCGGGCCAGACGAGGTAATACGCGTCACCGGTGCTGACGGCCGTCTTGAACGGCAGCGCGAGCTGCTTCTCGTCGATCGCCTTCGCGCACAGCGCGAGGTCGCCGATCGAAATCCCGTGGCCGGCGATCGCCGCCGCGATCCCCTGTTCGAGCATGTCGAACACCTGCCCGCGCGTGATGTCCACATCCAGATCGTGACCGCTGCCCTTGAGCCAGCGGCGCCAGTCGCGCCGGTCGGGCGAAGGGTGGATCAGCTCGCACGCGGAAGGGTTCGCGCGCGCGACCGTCGCGGTCGCGCGCGAGCACACCGGAATCAGCCATTCGTCGAACAGCTTCACGCAGTGCGTGCTTTCGCCGAACCTGCCGGTGCCGAGCAGGACCGCGCAATCGTAGGATTCGCTGAAAAAATCGACGGTATCGACATCCATCCACACGCTCGCGATCTGCACTTCGAACGCCGGCTGCGTGGCGCGAAAGGCGGCGAGCGCGTCGAGCAGCCAGCGCATCGTGAGCGTCGACGGCGCCTTGACCCGCAGCACGTCGCGCTGCGTCTGGAACAGCATGCAGGCTTCCTCGACCTGCCGGAACCCGCGCCTCAGGCCCGACGCGAAGATGTGCGCTTCCGCCGTCACGGTCATCCTGGGCCCGCGCCGGACGAACAGCTTCCGGCCGAAATAGGCTTCGAGCGTCTTCACGTGCTTGCTGACCGCGCTTTGCGTCAGGCTCAGTTCCTCGGCGGCGAGCGTGAACGAGCCGGTGCGCGCGGCGCTCTCGAACGCGCGCAGCGCATAGACGGGGGGAAGCGATTTGGCCTTCATGGGTTTTGAATATGAATAAAACTCATGTCACTAGACAGGATTTTCCGTTTTTCACCGGCAGCCTGGACGCGCGATACTGGCTGAAACCGTGCCGTCCGAGACGTCGAGCCTCCATGATGCCATCGTGATGGGTACGCCTCCCGAATCGTCGATCAACTTTTATTCATGTCACTCCATTACCCGCTGCTGTTCGCCTATCTCGCCGCGATCGTGCTGCTCATCGCGACCCCCGGCCCGGTCGTCATGCTCGTGACGGGTACCGTCGCGCGGCGCGGCTTCCGCCAGGGCGTGCTGACCGCGGTGGGCGCGAATGCCGCGAGCCTCGTGATGATCGCGGGCGCGATGCTGATGGTGTTCGGCGTCGTGATGGTCAGCGATCGCCTGCTCGCCGGGCTGCATGTCGCGGGATGCGTATTCATCGCGGTGCTGGCGATCCGGACGCTGCTCGGCGAATGGCGCGCCGGTCACGACGCGGCGGCAGGCGCACCGGTGCCGCAGCCACGGGGGTTGCCCGGTATCGTGCGCGGCTTCCTCGTCGGCATCGCGAACCCGAAGGACCTGCTGTTCTTCGTCGCGTTCTTTCCGCAGTTCGTCGGCATCACGCCGGACTCGCGCGTGAGCCTGGCCATCCTGGCCGCGTTGTGGATCGCAGTCGATTTCACGATCCTGACCGGCTACATGGCCGCGATCAACCATCCATCGATTCACCGGAAGCAGCGATGGATCTCGGCGTCGTCGGCGCTCGCGCTGCTCGCAATTGCGCTCGCCGGGCTCGGCAGCACGATCGCGGGCGCCGTGTAGCGCTTCGGCGATCTGCGTTACGCTTCACGTGCCCCGGATTTTTTCCTCGAGTTCAATCATGTCCAGTTCCGCTACCGCTTTTTCCGAACACCTCTTTTCGTACGGCACGCTGCAACTCGAACAGGTGCAGCTCGCCACCTTCGGCCGCAAGCTCGACGGTCGCGAGGACGCGATGCCCGGCTACGCGATGACGATGCTGAAGATCGACGACCCGGAAGTGGTCGCGACGAGCGGGAAGACCCATCACCCGGTGGTGGCCTATACCGGCCAGTCCGGCGATCGCGTGACCGGCACCGTGTTTGCGATCACGCGCGAGGAACTGCGGCACGCGGACGACTACGAAGTCGACGCGTATCGGCGCGACCGCGTCGTGCTCGAGTCGGGAGTTGCGGCGTGGGTGTACGTGGACGCGAGCTCGCCGCGCCCGGGCTGACCCGGGCGCGCGGGCGGGATCGCCCTCGCCGTGCGGCCGCCCGCTACCGGTTGCGCAGGAACACGACGTAGCCGCGGAACCACGGATTCGATGCGAGGTAGGGCGGCGCGTCCCACTCGCCGCCCTGGATCACGCCGATGCGAAACGGCAGCTGCAGCCGCGCGACACGCGGCAGGTAGGCCGCGTAGTCGGGGATCGTGCTGCGGCCCTGGTAGGTCTGCACGACCACCTCGTCGACGATCCCCTTGAGCTGGTTGACCTGACCGGTATCGATGCGGCTGCTCCAGTCGAGCAGCCCCGTGATGCTCAGCCGGCAATCGGCGGGCAAGGTCTCGCGCAGCGTCCGCAGGAATTCGAGGTAATCCTGCAGGTGGCGCGTACGCGCATCGAAGTCGATCTGGATGCCGGCGATCGTGCGGCCGGACGCACGCCAGCGCTCGAGCTGCGCGAGCATGATCTGCGTGACGCGCGGCGTCCAGCGCAGCGTATGCGCACGATAGACGAGCCACACGCGCGCATCGGGCGCGGGCGGCAGCGCGACGCCCTGCGCGATCACGCGTACCTGCGACTCGTCCTGCGGCGACGCCTCGATCTGCCCTTGCAGCACGTAGACGGTGCGCGCGCCGTGCACGACCGCCTGCGGCTTCACGCCCGCCCACAGCCAGAATGCGTCGTACTGCGCAGCGTCGACAGTGCCGGCCAGCGCGGCGCGCGCGGCCAGCAGCAGCGCGATGCACGCGATGCGCTTCATGCGGCGCTTACCAGTAGTAGCGGAGCTTCTGCGCCCACGGGCTGCCCGGATAGGCGGTCTTGAGCGTATCGAACCAGCGTTTGCGCGTGTTCTTCGGCACGTCCTTGCCGCCGCATTCGTTGGAGCCGGCCGGCGCATAGCACTTGATCGCGCGGTAGAACGCGTACGCGCGGTCGTTCGGGTTCGCCTGCGCATCGGCCATCACCGTCACGTAGCTCGACATCCGCTCGTACGGCTTGCCCGCGAACTGCGACGGCGATGCACCGAGCGTCGGCGGCACGCGGGTAGCGGACGTGTTCGACGCGCTGCGCATCCACGGCGGCACCGGATCGCTTTCGAGGCCGGACGCGGGCGGATGCAGGCGCACGAAATCGGCGAGGCAGTTCAGCCCTTTCGGATCGGCGGGATTCTGCTGCAGCGCCGTGGCGATGTCGCGCGCGGACAGGCACGCGTAGCCGTCTTCGTTCTTCGCGCCGGATGCGATGAACGGCTTCAGCGGATCGGCGGGCGTGCCGGACACCAGCGCGGTATCGGCGATGAATTCCGCGTAATGCGAGCGCGTGAGTTCCTTGTACAGCAGCGTGTACAGCGCGGTGTCGCGCAGCGCGCCGCCGGTCGCCTGGTTCTGCGCCTGCGCGCGCAGCAGGTCCGCATTGGCCGTGCGCTGCAGCAGGACTGCACGGATCGCGGCGTTCTGCACGACGGAATCGTCGGCAAACACGTCGTTGACGAGGCCGGCCTGCTCCAGGTTGGTCGCAAGCGCGAGTTCCAGCATTTCGCGCTGGAAGCGGAATTTCGCGAGCGGGACCAGGTCGCGCCACAGCTGGCGGGCCTTGTCGTTCTGGCCGCTGTCCTCCAGCGCGAATGCGCGCAGCGCCTGCTGGCTGAGCCCGAAGTAGTCGAGCGGCGCGGCGGGCGTCTGCGGCAGCAGTTCGAGCGCGGCATCCGGCTTGTGCCCGATCTGGACATACCAGGTTGCGAGCAGGTAGTCGTACAGCGCGGGCGCGTTCGCGAAGCGCGGCTTCTGCGCTTGCAATTCGTCCAGCGTCATCGGCTTGCGGGTCGAATCGCTGCTGTCCGACACGCGCATGCGCTGCAGGTCGACGGTGGCGAGCACGGTGGGCGACTGGATCTGGCGCGCGTCGAAGTCCGGTCCGAACAGCAGCTTGCTGTCGAGTTCGTTTGCCAGTTGCATCAGCGGCACGTTCGATGTCGCCGGCGACCAGCGCGCGAGTGCGTGGCCATACAGGTCGGCCTGCTGCGTGACGTTGCCGCCGAGCCACGCGACACGCCGCAGCAGCCCCGTCGCGGAGGCCGCATAGCGTCCCTGCGGATACACCTTCAGGTAGGTGCGGAACACCGTGTTCGCGGCGTCGAGCGACACCTTCGACACGCGTGCGCGCGACGGCGTCGGGTTGTCGTTGTCGAATGCGTTGGCTTGCGCGGCGTTCAATTGCGCGCGCCCGGCCATATAGAGGCCGGTTTCCTTCAGCCACGGGTCCGCGCTGTGCGATGCGTTCGCGAAGGCCCGGGTCGCGGTGAGGAAGTCGGCGCGGTAGAACGCGTTCGTGCCGTCGAGATACGCGGCGAACTGCTGGCCGAGCGGCGACTTGACCGGCGGCTTCGTCCACGCGGCGCTCGCGCCGCCCGCGGCACAGGTTTTTTGTGCGATGTCGGCGCGCGCCGCGCGCAGGCGCGTGGCCTCGTCGGCGGGGAGGCCGCCGGCGCCGCCGAGAGCGTCGTTGAACGCGTCCGAGCCCGAGCCCATGCTGCGGCAGATGCTGCCTTCGCCGTCGGCATACCGGTTCGACGACGCATCCGCATCCGGCGCGTTGCCGGTCTTGTCGGGTTCCTTCTGGCCGATGTAGATCCATCCGGAGAAATCCATCGGGAACGGCACGACGATCTGGTTGATCCGCTCTTTCGCGGGGATGGTCTTCGGGTCCGGAAACACCTGCGCGACCTTGCTGCTATCGACCATCATCAGCATCGCGTTGATGCGCGTGTCGTTGGCGGGCGTCAGGATCGGCAGGTTGCCGCACGAATAGGAAGATTGCCGGAGCGTGTTCGGCACGTAGCAGCCGTCGTCCCCGCTGGCATGGGCGGCCGGCGTCCAGAGCAGGCTGGCCGCCAGCGCGGCGAACAGGTTTCGGTGCAGCGATGGGTTTCTTGGCATTTTTCTTGTGCTGGGTAGGAGGCCGCGACGGCCGGATCTCTCAGGGGGCGCGGTTTGCCCCGGCGCGTATCGTACCTCACGGGCGGCAACGCCTGCCGGCGTGCAGCCGGGCCGGCCCGGCCGAGCACAGGCCCGGCGAAATGGAAGTCCACTCAGTGTGGACGCAACGCCACCTTGAATCCGGATCGCTTGAATTAAGATGCAGCCGGCAGTGACGGACATCCGACGAAAGACGACCCGGCGTGATCGTTGCTGCCCGACGGGGGAGGTTTGCCGCAAGCGGCGTTCGCGTCGATCCGCACGGCGGAATCGATCATCAAGGGGTGGCGAACCGATGCCGGTTTCCATGCCTGTTAAATAGTATTGCTTATCAATGGGCCGGACGATGGGATGCGTCGTTGCGGCGGACGGCAGACGAGAGTGCGCCGGCAAATGAAAACAAGAGGATTCCGATGAAACCCATTACATGGATGGTCATGGCAGCCGCGCTCGCGCTGACCGCATGCGGCGGCGACGACGTCGCGACGAACGACGGCGCGTCGTTGTCGACGCCGAACAATCCCGGCTCGCCTTCCGGCCCGACCTCGCCCGGTGGCGGCTCGAGCGGCGGCCCGACGGGCGGCGGGTCCACGCAACCGCAGGCCGGCTGGTCGACGGCCGCTGCGGTGGACGGCAAGGGGCCGGAGGGCGATCCCAGCGTGACGATCGACGCAAGCGGCAACGCGCTCGCCACCTGGATGACCAATGGCCCGGCCGGTGCGAACGGCAACGAGATGTGGGGCGCGCACTATGTCGCGGGTTCGGGCTGGGGCAGCGCGACGCGGCTCGACACCGGCGACGGCTCGCATTCGATGAACACGACGAGCTCGAGTCCGCCGCAACTGGTCGGCAACGCGAGCGGGCAGGCCGTCGCGTTCTGGACCGAATGGATGCCGGGCCCCAACACGTACGCATTGTGGGCGCGGCCGTACAGCCCGGCCGGCGGCTGGGGCGCGGCATTCGAACTGGTGCCGGACGTGACGGGTTCGACCTATTCGGCCGGGATCGACAGCCAGGGCAACGCGCTCGTCGCGTGGACGCAGTCGATCAGCCTGCTCGATACGCGCATCGCGTGGTCGCGCTACACGCAGGCCGGACAGTGGTCGTCGCCGGCGGTGATCCAGATGCCGGTGCAGAGCGGGCCGGGGGCGGTGACCGGCGACACCGACAACGTGAGGCCGATGATCTCGGTCCTGTCGTCGGGCCGTGCCGTGCTCGCATGGCGGCAGACCAACCATACGCACTCGGCGCTGTGGACCGCCACGTACGACGCGGCCAACGGCTGGACCAACGTCAATCAGGCCGTGTCGAACACGAGCCTGTTCACGACGATCATCTCGCCGGTGGCAGGCATGGACGCGAAGGGCAACATCACGCTGCTCTGGGGGGAAATCGACGTGACGGGCGGGAAGATCTACACCGCCACGATGTCGCAACGATATGTGTCCGGAACCGGATGGCAGCCCGCGCAGCCCGTTTCGCCGGCGATCGTCGAGCCGACGGGTTTCATCGCGACGCCGATGCTGGCCGTCAACGACAACGGCGTGGCCGCCGCGATGTGGGCGGAAGGCGGCGCGGCCCTGCAGGTGAGCGTCTCCGATACCAGCGGGAACTGGGGGTCGCTGCAGCGGCTGACGGAGCACCTGAACGGTGCGGCTGGCCAGTATCCGCCGCTCGTGGTCGATGCGGGAGGCAACGTGACGGCGGCATGGCAGGACACGGGCCTGCCGGGCGCGTCGGCGGTCATCGCGGCCAGCTACCGGAAGGGTGCGTGGAGCGCGTCGACGGTGGCGGCCCAGAGCGCGTCGTGGCCGGCGCTGGCCGTGAACGCGACGGGGGCGATGGCGCTTGCCTGGCTGTCGTATGTCCCGAGCGTCGGCAGCCAGGTGCAGGCCAGTTTCTATACGCCGGGATCGTAACCGGTTCGCGCCGGGAAATTGAGGGAGAAAGCATGAAAGGAAGCTTGCATTGCACCGTCCGGACCGCGCTGGGCGCCCTGGTCGCGGCCCTCGTGTTGTCCGCGTGCGGCACGACGCAGATGAACATGATCGACGTGCAGACGTCGACCGCGAAGACGCTCGGGCTCGCGTCGTCCGACGAGATCACGATCGCCAACGTGCAGTACGGGAAAAAGGACGGACTGGGCGGCCAGAAGGTGAGTTACGACGCGACGACCGGCAAGGGGCGGCGTTTCGGCTGTACGGTGTTCATGATTCCGGGGCTCACGCCGATCGATCGGCCGACGTACAACAACTGGGAATGCCATCCGCAACGCTGATGGCTGCGATGACGACGACGCCCGCCGCCGGGCGCCGGTCGACCGTTTGGGTGGACGATGTACTGCGCCGGCCTTGCGCCGGCGCAATTTGGTCCGATAATCGACGAACCGATGCACCCTTTCCCGCCGGTTCGATAAAAAAACTGTCATGGATCAAGCAGCATTCGTCCCTGTTTTCAAGTTTCGCACGATCGACTACCCCGAGCCGGACCGGTTCCATGTCTGGGTCAAGGACATGCTGTGCGACTACCGGCTCGATGACGACGGCGGGCTCGGCCCGTTCGACGCGGAAGCGAGCGGCGCGGCACTCGGCCCGCTGATCCTGTCAGGCAGGCACTGGCGCTCGCGCGCGCCGACCTATACGGTGCACCGCACCCCGCGGCGAATCCGGCTCGACGGGCAGGATTCGATCCGTTTCACGCTGCTGCTCGGCGGGCGGCTCGCGTGCCATACCGGCGGGCCCGAGCTGATCAAGGGCGCCGGCGACCTGTTCGTCTACGACGTCGCGCAGATCAACGACTGCCAGGTCGAGGCCGGCGACGTGATCAGCCTGGTCGTGCCCAGATATCTGCTGCCGAGCCACGCGGCGCACGCGCACGGCCAGACGCTGACGAGCGGGGTGGGGCGCCTCGTCGCCGACCAGATGCTGTCGCTGTTCCGGAACCTGTCGAACCTGCGCATGCACGAGGTGCCGAGCATCGTCCAGTCGATGCTGCTGTTGCTGGCCGCGGCCGTTTCACCCGCCGCGCAGGCGTTGAACGATGCGCGCGGCCTGATCGATCATGCGCTGGTCGACCGGGTGCGCCGCTACATCGACGTGCACCTGCTGGAGCCGGACCTCTCGCCCGAGCGGATCTGCCGCGACATCGGCGTGTCGCGGGCACGGCTCTATCAGTTGTTCAAGGAGGAGGGCGGCGTGATGCGGCAGATCACGCGCAGGCGGCTGCGCCACGCGTACCACGTGCTCGGCGATCCGCAGCGCCGGCATCAGCGCATCGCGGAGATTGCGTGGGCGCATGGCTTTCCCGACGAGAAGTATTTCCACCGGCTGTTCAAGGCGGAATTCGGCCATACGCCGAAGGAGACGCTCGAGTGTGCGGCCGCGCCGGTCTTGCTGCCGGTCGATGCGGCCGACGCGCGATGGGGCGACGGCGGCAGGCTGACCGGGTGGACGCTGCCGTTCGGCGTGCTCACCAACTGAGCGGGCCGCGCGTGTGCGTCGCGCGGCGGGCGTGCTCGAGCATCACGCGCACACGCTGCTTGCGATGCCGCCTTCGTCCGTGTCGTCGATCGCGGCCCGCAGGTCGTCGATCGCCACCATCAGTTCGCGGACCTGCCGCAGCGACGGGTATTGATGCAGCACGGCATGCCATTGCGGCAGGGTCAGCAGTGCGTGCCACACGACGCCGAGGCCGTCCGGATCGGCATCCCGCTGCTGCGCGAGCGCGCTCGCGTATTCGAGGCTCGCCTGCGCCGACAGCAGCTGCATCCGGCTTGCGGCGCCCAGCAGGCGCGGCGTCGCGTCCGCGGAGGCATCGCAGCAATAGAGCACGTCCCGTTGCAGCGACGCTTCGTCGGTCGCCAGTGCGCGCAGCGATGCGCCCTGCACGCGCACCGTGCCCTGGTGCGTCTCGAACGCATAGACCGTGCCGGGGTCGGCCTGCGCGAGCAGGTTCAGGCCGCGCAGCAGCCGCGGCAAATCGGTCGTCGCGGCATCCGCGGACGCCTTCGCTTCGACGAGGAAGCGGACGTTCCATGCGGACGCGGGATCGGTGCCGCGCGCGCGTTCGAGCAGGATCGCGTCCCATTCGGTTTTTGCGCGGTCGTGCCGGCCCGGTATCGACGAAGGCACGCGCATCGACGTGACCACGCGGTAGGTCCGCTGCTCGTCCACCGCGTCGAGCCTGCGTGCGAGCGCATCGAGTGCCTGTGCCGCCAGCGCTTCGACGGCAGCACCGCGCTGCTGGGAAGCGGCGCCCTGCGCAACGGCGACCGTGCTGCCTTCGAGCGGCCCCTGGCGGACCCACAGCGCGCGGTATCGGCGCACATCTTCGTCCGATGCCAGTGCATCGAGACGCAGCATGCGTTCGAGCGCGGGGCTGTCCTTCAGCTTGACGATGTCCTGCTCGAAAGCGGCGTCGGTTGCCATGTCGGGCAGCGCGAGCAGTTGCGCCAGCGCGGCATGCAGACCGGCCCACGACGCTGCAGTCGCGGCCGCATGCAGCCTTGCGAGGCCGTCGCGTTGCCAGGCCAGTGCGCTGCGCTCGAGCTTGGCCGGGTGCGCGATCGCATTGACGGCCGAGTGGAGCGCGCGCCGGTCCTGCTCGGCGTGCGCGGACAGCGACGCGTATTCGCGTACGCTCGGCGCATCGTGACGCAGCACCGAGGCCTGAAACGACGGATCGCCGGATGCCGGATCCATCGCGTCGCGGATCATCTGCGCGAGTGCATCGATGAAGCGTTGCCGCAATGCTGCGCCGGGAGCGTGGCCGTCCGCCCGCATCCTGCGCGCCGCCTCGATCACGATCGCCAGGGCGGTGGCCGGGTTCGTCGCATCGGTCAGCGACGACGCGCCGTCGAGCGGCGGCAGCCGGTAACGGCGCACGACGGCGTGCAGGGTTTCGTCGAGCAGGGCGGGAAGCGGTGTCAGCGACATGGCGGGTCTGGGCGTGAAGGCGATGCGCGTGCGCGGCGTCAGGGCCGGAACGCGCGACGATGTGCAACGTTATCACGGCGAATCGAAGGTGCACGGTGTCGTGTCGCATCCGCGTCATGGGGTGACGGGCGGGCGAAGCGTGCGTCGTCGATGCCGGCAACCCACATTTCGCGCGAGGCTGAAGCATCCGCTGGCGGCCGCCGCCATAATCCGCACGTGCGGCCTGACGCGAACGGGTCGATGCCGACCCGGCCAGCCCCGTCCCGTCCCGCGAATCCGAGTTACCCGACATGCAGCCAGCCCTGACCCGCAGCCCGCCCGCCGTCGCGGACCTGCTGCTGCTCCTGACGCTTTCGACGTTATGGGGCGCGTCCTACACATTCATCCGGATCGGCGTCGAGACGATCCCGCCGCTGACGCTGATCGCCGCGCGCACCTTGATCGCAGGCGCGGTGCTGCTGATGTGGATGCGTGTCCGGCGGATTCCGATGCCGCGCGATCCGACGGTCTGGCGGCGTTTCTTCGTGCAGGCGCTGCTGAACAGCGTCGTGCCGTTTACGCTGATCGCGTGGGCCGAGCGTTCGGTCGAAGCCGGTCTCGCGACGATCCTCAATTCCGCTTCCCCGGTGCTCGCGTTCCTCGGCACCTGGCTGATCACGCGCCACGAACCCCTGACGCCGCGCAAACTGTTCGGCGTCGTTGCGGGGCTGGTGGGCATTGCGCTGGTGGTCGGCGTCAGCGTGCTCGACGGACTGGGGCGGCAACTCGTGCCGCAACTGGCGATCGTCGCGGCGACCGTCTGCTACGCGGGCGCCGCGATCTACGGACGCTCGTTCAAGGGACTGTCGCCCGCCGCACCGGCCGCGGGCTCGCTCGTCGTCGGCGCGCTCGTGCTGGTGCCCGCGAGCCTCGTCGTCGACCGGCCGTGGACGCTTCATCCGTCGCCGCAAGCGCTGCTGGCGCTGGCCGCGCTCGCGATCTTCTCGACGGCGCTGGCGTTCGTCATCTACTTCCGGCTCGTGCAGACGCTCGGTTCGGTCGGCACGACCGCGCAGGCCTATCTGCGCGTGCCGATCGGCGTCGGCATCAGCATGGCGCTGCTCGGCGAGTCGCTGTCGATGTCGGCCTGGCTGGGACTCGGATGCGTGGTCGCGGGCGTGGCGGCGATGACGCTGCCGTCACGAAACGCCGGGCAGCCACGCACCTGACCGATCACGCCGTCAACGTCACCGACAGGCTGCCGAGCTCGCCGAAGCGGACCGTCAGCGCATCGCCGAGCGGCACGTCGATCGCGCCCGCGTACGAACCCGTCGTCACGATCTGCCCGGCGCGCACCGCATCGCCGCGCGACGCGAGGAAATTGACGAGCCACACGAGCGGCTTCAGCGGATCGCCGTCCGGATGGCGGCCGTCGATCGTGCGGTTCAGCGCGCCTTCGAACGACAGCGCCAAAGTGGCGAGCGGCACGTTCAGCCCGTCGGGCACGACGGGGCCGACGCACAGCCCCTGGTTGAATTGCCCGTCGGCCAGCAGCTCGAACTTCGACGCGCGCGCCGGTTCCGCATAGCGGCAGCCGAGCACCTCGAGCACGACGCGCACTTCGCGGATCGCGGCGCGCACGTCGCTTTCCTCATACGGCCGCTCGCGGGCGGGCAGGTCGCGATCGAGCACGAACGCGATTTCCGGTTCGATCCGTACGATCGGCCCGCCGACGACGCGGTACGGCGCATCCGCTTCGCGGATCGTCGACGCGAAGATCGGCGCGAGGATCACGCGGTCGGGCGGCGGCAGCGCGCATTTCCATCCGCCGACGGGTTCGCCGAGCAGGTCGGCCACGCGTTGCTGGATCGCGAGCGCGGTGTCGACGTCCTCGGGGCGCAGCGCATCAGGCAACAGCGGGCCGGGCGAGCCGGCATGGCGGGCGGCGACGAGATGCTGGGCGGCGCCGTCCACGCGTTCGGTAGTCGTTGTCATGTCGGTTGAGCGAGTTGAAAGTGGGGCCGGCAAAAAGGGGCCGGACGAAAGTCGCATCGTCGATGATAGCGCCTTCGGCACGATGGCCGCTCGATCCGGGCGCATAGGGACGGCTCGCGGCCGTCGCGCAGGCCCTCGGGATATCCCCTAGCCGATCGTTTCATGCCGGTGCTTGCACGCCGGGCAGGTTGTGCGACACAATAGGGAAAGCGCTTTCCCAAATGAATCGGACGACGGGAAACGCGGGCGCCCTGCGCGACGGATCGCGGCTGCATGCCGCACAGCCGGCCGCCGCACGCCACTGGCCGTGCGCAACGATTCAACAACAACGTGGAGACAGCAGATGTTCAACAGGCTTCGAGCGGTAACTTTCGCAGTCCTTTCAGTGCTGGCGGCGCAGGTGTGCGCCGCGCCGGTCACGCTCGACGTGACGGGCTGGAAGGGCGGCGGCGCCGAGCCCGCCAACATGGCGGCGCTGATCGCAAAGTTCGAGAAGGAAAACCCCGACATCAAGGTCAAGTTCGAATACATGTCGCGCAACGACACGACGACGGTCGTGGCGTCGCGGCTGCAGGGCGGCAACGGGCCCGACGTGCTGATGGTCGACCGCGAGCTGATGCGGCAGTGGCAGGGCGCGCACCAGTTGCTGGACCTGAGCGGCGAGAAGTGGGTGCCGACGATCTGGCGCGGCGTGCGCACCCATACGCAGATCGGCGGGAAGACCTACATGCTGCCGATGGAACTGGTCGGCATCGGCTTGTTCGCGAACCTCGACCTGCTCAAGCGCGCGGGCATCGCGACGGTGCCGACCGACGTCGACCAGTTGAAAGCCGCGTGCGGGAAGCTCGCGGCGGCCGGCATCACGCCGATGCTGCTGCCCGCGAAGGAAGGCTGGGCGCCCGCGGCGCTCGTGATCGCGTCCGGGCTCGCGGCCGGCGGCGGCGACGCGGATGCGCGCGCCGAGTCGTTCGTCGGTGCGGGCAGCGCGCGCTTCGCGGCCGATCCGGCGTTCAAGCAATCGATGGCTGCGCTGAAGGTGCTCGCGGACGCGAAGTGCTTCGTGCCGCGCCTGAACAATGGCGTGAGCGCGTGGAGCACGGGGCTGACCGAATTCCAGGCCGGCCGCGTCGCGATGATGCCGCAGGGCGCGTGGAATATCGCGAAGTTCAGTGCGACGAAGGGGCTGTCGTTCCAGTTCGCGCCGCTGCCGGCGCTCGTGTCCGGCAACGGGCCGGTCGCGCTCGACATGCTCGGCACCGCGTGGGCGATCAATGCGGCGTCGCACCAGGCCGATGCCGCGAAGAAGTGGCTCGCGTTCTGGGCGCGCCCCGACAACGACCGCCAGTTCCTCGACGCGGAAGCCGGGTTCAGCCCATTCGAGGGCGGCACCGACGCGATGCCGCCGCAGGCGCAGCCGTACGCGGCCGCGCAGAAGAACGGGCACGTCGTGCTGTATCCGAAGGGCGTGTGGACCGGCGCGCTGTTCACGGCGATCTGGAATTCGATGTCCGCGTATTTCCTCGACATCGGGCAGGACCCGGCGAAACTGCTCGCCCGTTGGGATGCGGCCGCGCGATGAGCTGCCTGACTGCTGACATTTCCCGTGCCGCGCGAGGGTGCGCGGCGCGGTTCGACGAAGGAGGCGCACGATGAAGCGCAACCGGACCTTGCTGTGGTGCGCCGTGCCGGCGCTCGCGCTGTACGCGCTGCTGAGCCTGTATCCGTTGTTCAAGGCCGCGCGGATGAGCCTGACGGATTTCTCCGGCGTGGGCGATGCGCACTGGATCGGGCTCGCGAACTACGCGGCCGCGTTTCGCGATCCGGCGAGCCTGCATACGCTCGTCGTCACGTTCGCGTATGCGGCGATCGTCGTGATCGTGCAGAACGGGCTCGGGTTGCTGTTCGCGGCGCTGCTGTTCTCGCTGCCGCGGCTGCGAGGCGCGCTGCGGGTCGGGCTGCTCGTGCCGAGCATGTTCTCGGCGGTGATCGCCGGGTTCGTGTGGGAGTACCTGTACTCGCCCCTCGGCGGCGGCATCAACGAGCTGCTGCATCTCGTGCATCTGGACGCGTTGCAGCAGGTATGGCTCGGCGATCCGTCGGTCACGCTGCCGGCCGTCACGGCCGTGCACGTGTGGATGTACGTCGGCTATTCGACGGCGATCTTCCTGGCCGGCTACCTGAACATTCCGTCGGAACTGCACGACGCGGCGAAGCTCGACGGCGCGAACGCGTGGGTGCGCTTCACGCGCATCGACTTGCCGCTGCTCGCGCCGGCCTTCACCGTGAACATCACGCTGAGCACGATCGGCACGCTGAAGACCTTCGAACTGCCGCTCGTGCTGACCAACGGCGGGCCCGACGGCGCGACGACCACGCTCGGGCTGCAAATTTTCCACAGCCTGTTCAACGACTACAAGTTCGGCTTCGCGAGCGCGTTGTCGATGATCATGCTCGCGATCGTCGTGGTGGTCGCGACCACCCAGAACACGATCCTGCGCCGCCGGGAGGACAACCTGTGAACGTCATCCGCCAACGCTTTCATGCGGACCATCCGTCCGCCGGCACGTCGGGCGGCGGGCTGCGCGCGGGCACGCTGCTGCGCCGCGTGCCGGGCTTCGCGCGGCTGGTGGCCGCAATCGCGATCGTCGCGATCGTGCTGCTGCCGACGATCTACATGGTGCTGATGTCGCTGCGCACCGGCGACGACATCATCGCGCGCCCGCTCGGGCTGCCCGATCACGTGTTCTTCGGCAACTACGTGGCCGTGTTCACCGAGATGAACTACTGGCGCAGCGTCGCGAACACGATCGGCATCACGCTCGCGGTCACGTTCCTCGTCGCGCTGCTGTCGTCGCTCGCGGCCTATCCGCTGGCCCGCGTGAAGGGCCGGCTGTCGACCGCGGTCTACATCGTGCTGACGCTCGGCCTGACGATCCCGATGTTCGTCAGCCTGACGCCGCTGTACGTGCTGTTCCGCGACCTGCACCTGCTCAATACGTATCTCGGCGTCGTGCTCGCGTACACCGTGCAGAGCCTGCCGCTCGGCGTGTTCTTCTACACGAGCTTCCTGAAGCGCATTCCGCTCGAACTGGAAGAAGCGGCGGTGATGGACGGCTGCAGCCCGCTGCAGGTGTACTGGTACATCGTGCTGCCGCTGCTGCGGCCGATCACCGGCACGCTCGCGATGTTCGTCACGTTGTCGGTGTGGAACGACCTCGTCTATCCGCTGCTGTTCCTGACCGACTCGTCGAAGTTCACGATCACGGTCGCGGTGTTCCGCTTCATCGGCACCAACGACATCGACCCGACCAAGCTGTTCCCGGCGGCGGTGATGGGCACGCTGCCGCTGCTCGTGCTGTTCTTCATTCTTCAGCGCAGGATCGTCGCGGGCATCACGGCCGGCGCGGTCAAGGGGTGAAATCATGAATCCATTCGAATCGCTCGACGGCCGCGTGATCGTCGTCACCGGCGGCGGCGACGGCATCGGTCTCGGCATCGTCGAAGTGCTCGCGCAATGCGGCGCGCAGGTCGTCGTCGCGGAGAAGAACGTCGCGCGCGCCGATGCGGTGCGCGAACGGCTCGGCGGCCGCGACGCGCTGTTCGTCGAAACCGACGTCGCGGATCCGGCGAGCGTCGTCGCGCTGTTCGGGCGCGTCGACGCGCATCATGGCCGGCTCGACGGGCTCGTGAACAACGCGGGCATTACGCTGCACGGCCCGTTCGATGCGTTCTCGCTCGACGACTGCGACCGCCTGTACCGCACCAACCTGCGCTCGATGTTCCAGTGCGCGCAGCTCGCGGCGCCGCGCATCGCTCGCGCCGGCGGCGGCGCGATCGTCAACATCGCGTCGAACCATGCGGGCGCGAGCGTGCCGGGCTTCGAGATGTACGCGGCGACCAAGGGCGGCATCGTCGCGATGTCGCGCGCGATGGCGACGAGCCTCGCGCCGCAGCGCATCCGCGTCAACACGCTGAGCCCCGGCTTCACGCTGAACGCGCCGATCGGCGCGGCGCTCGAGCGCGATCCCGCGCTGCTCGACGCGTATCGCGCGCTGCATCCCGCGCAGCGCATCAACGAGCCGGCCGATATCGGCCGGATCGCCGCGTTCCTGCTGTCGGACGCGGCGACCGGCATTGCCGGCGCCGATCTCGTCGCCGACAACGGCATGTCGGCACTGCTGTTCAACCGGACCCGTTCCTCCACATGAAGATCACCGAAATCGAAACATTCGCGGTCGCGCCGCGCTGGCAGTTCGTCAAGGTCAGCACCGACGAAGGGCTGGCCGGCTGGGGCGAGCCGATCGTCGAAGGGCGCGCGGCCACGACCGCGGCGGCCGTGCACGAACTCGCCGACTACCTGATCGGCCGCGATCCGCGCCACATCGAGGACCTGTTCCAGGTCATGTACCGCGGCGGCTTCTATCGCGGCGGCCCGATCCTGACGAGCGCGATCTCGGGCATCGAGCAGGCGCTGTGGGACATCAAGGCGCGCGCGCTCGGCGTGCCCGTCTACGACCTGCTCGGCGGCCCCGTGCGCGACAAGGCGCGGGTCTATGCGCACGTGAAGGGCGACACCCCCGAAGAGATGGCCGCGAACGCGCGGCAGCTCGTCGAGGCCGGCTATACCGCGCTGAAGATGGGGGTCGTCAACGCGACCGACTGGATCGAATCGCCGGCGGCGATCGACCGCGCGGTCGCACGCTTCGGCACGGTACGCGACGCGATCGGCAAGGAAGTGGGGCTCGGCATCGACTTCCACGGCCGCGTGCGCCGCCCGGTTGCGAAGGCGCTCGCGAAAGCGCTCGCGCCGTTCGATCCGATGTTCTACGAGGAATTGCTGCTGCCCGAGCACAACGACGCGCTGCGCGAAGTCGCGCGCGATTGCGCGGTGCCGCTCGCGACGGGCGAGCGGCTGTTCACGCGCTGGCAGTTCAAGGCGCTGCTGCAGGAAGGTGTCGTCGATATCGTGCAGCCCGACGTGAGTCATACGGGCGGTATCTGGGAGCTGCGCAAGATCGCGGCGATGGCCGAAGCGTACGACGTCGCGGTCGCACCGCATTGCCCGCTCGGCCCGCTGACGCTCGCGGCGTCGCTGCAGATCGATTTCTGCACGCCGAACGCGTTCATCCAGGAGCAGTCGACCAATGTGGCCTATCACGACGACAACGCGATGTATGCGTACACGCGCGGCATCCCGTTCGCGTTCGACGCGGGCTACGTGGCGCGTCCGGATGCGCCGGGGCTCGGCGTCGAGATCGACGAGGAGAAGGTGAGGGCAGCCGCCGCGACCGGGCACCGCTGGCGCAACCCGGTGTGGCGCCGCGAGGATGGCTCGGTCGCCGAATGGTAAGCGGCACGAACGGACGAGGAGAAACGCAATCATGGCAAGTGTGTCGCTCAAGCAGATCCGCAAGCGTTACGACGACGGCGCGGATGTGATCAAGGACGTCAGCCTCGACATCGAGGACGGCGAATTCATGGTGTTCGTCGGCCCGTCGGGCTGCGGCAAGTCGACGATGTTGCGGATGCTCGCGGGGCTCGAGGAGATCACGTCGGGCGACCTGCTGATCGACGGCCGCCGCGTCAACGACGTGCCGGCCGCGAAGCGCGGGCTCGCGATGGTGTTCCAGAACTACGCGCTGTATCCGCACATGACGGTGTTCGAGAACATGGCGTTCGGGCTGAAGCTCGCGGGGGTCGACGCGGCGGAGACGCGCACGCGCGTCGGGCAGGCGGCCGAAGCGCTGCGGCTGTCCGCGCTGCTCGACCGCAAGCCGAAGGCGCTGTCGGGCGGCCAGCGGCAGCGCGTCGCGATCGGCCGCGCGATCGTGCGCAAGCCGGGCGTGTTCCTGTTCGACGAACCGCTGTCGAACCTCGACGCGGCGCTGCGCGGCGGGATGCGGCTCGAACTCGCGCGGCTGCATCGCGAGCTCGGCAGCACGATGATCTACGTGACGCACGACCAGGTCGAGGCGATGACGCTCGGCGACCGGATCGCGGTGTTCAACGGCGGGCGCATCGAGCAGGTCGGCTCGCCGCTGTCGCTGTACGAGCAGCCGGCGAACCATTTCGTCGCATCGTTCCTCGGCTCGCCGTCGATGAACTTTCTGCCGTGCCGCGCGCGGGGCGGCGCCGATGCGCCGCGCTTCGACGTGCCGGGTGGCTCGCTCGCCGCGACGCAGGACGTGTCGCGCACGTGGCCGTCGGGTTCGCTGCAGCTCGGGATCCGGCCGGAGAACCTCACGGTCGGCGCGCCCGGCACGGGGCTCGACGGCCGCGTCACGCACGCCGAGCATCTGGGCGACGCGACGATCGTCTATGTCGAACTCGCGGGCCACGACCGGCCGCTGTCGGTGCGGCAGAACCGCGACGCGTATGCGGTCGCGTCGGGGCAGCCGGTCGGTGTGCGCGTCGACATGCGGCACGCGCACTTCTTCGACGACGCGGGCCGCGCGCTGTAAGGCCGGCTCCCGGCAGGTTCCGCCCGCCGCACCGGCGGGCGGCCGAACGCATGCACAAAAACAGAATTTCGATGACGACAGTAAAACTGGTACAGGGCGCGAACGCGATCCTGGGTGAGGGCCCGCTCTGGTGCGAACGCTCGGCGTCGCTCTACTGGATCGACATCAAGCGCACCGCGCTCTACCGCTACACGCCCGGCCACGGGCAGACGGGCTTCTGGCTGCTGCCGGAGCTGGCCGGCTGCGTCGCAAGCGTCGACGACGGGCGGCTGCTCGTCGCGCTGAAGAGCGGCCTGCACCTGTTCGACCCCGCACACGGCACGCTCGAACGGCTGGCCGACGCCGCGCACGCGCGGCCGTCGCTGCGCTACAACGACGGCGCGGTCGATGCGCGCGGCCGCTTCTGGGTCGGCACGATGGCCGACGACGGCGACGGACCCGGCGATCTGCATTGCTTCGAGCATGCGCGTGCGTCGCGTGTCGCGGTCGCGGGTTTCGCCTGTGCGAACGGAATGGGCTGGAGCCCGGACGGCGCAACGATGTACGTGACGGATTCCGGCCGCCGTACGATCTTCGCGTACGACTTCGACGTCGCTGCGGGGCAGTTGTCGAATGCGCGGCCGTTCGCGACGTTCGACGACGCGCGCGGCGTGCCTGACGGGCTCGCGGTCGATGCGCAAGGCGGCGTGTGGTCGGCGGTCTGGGACGGCTGGCGGCTGCATCGCTATGCGCCCGACGGCGCGCTCGACAGGGTTGTCGAGATGCCGGTGCAGCGGCCGACCAGCGTTGCGTTCGGCGGCGCCGATCGTGCGACGCTGTTCGTCACGTCGGCGTCGGTCAACGTGAGCGCGGACGGGCTGTTGCGCGGGCCGCTCGCGGGCAGCCTGTTCGAGACACGCCCGGGTGTCGCCGGGCTCGAACAGCATCGTGTTGCGCACGCATGGCTCGGTGACGCGGTCGCGGCCACGCCGCGTTGAACGGGCAAACGGCCGGGCGGTCAGCGGCGCCGCGCGTCGCGCGGCCGCACCGTCGATTCGCGCACGACCAGCCGCGCATCGAGCATCGTATGCGGATCGGGCGACTTGCCGGCCAGTGCGTCGAGCAGCGTCGTCATCGCGACCTCGCCCGCGCGCTCGGTTTCGGTGTCGATCGACGTCAGCGTGGGCGACGTGAGCTTGCCGAGTTCGAGGTTGTCGAAGCCGCACACGGCGACGTCGTGCGGGATCGAGATGCCGAGCCGTTCGGCTTCCTTGATGAAGCCGGCCGCGATCATGTCGTTGTAGCAGATCACCGCGTCGGGCGGCTCGGCCGACAGCATCACCGACGCGCACACGCGCTCGCCGTCGGCCACCGTCGCGCGCGGCACGCTGAAGGTGCGCAGCGGCAGGCCGGCACGCGCGAGCACCTGCTCGGCGCCGGCGCGGCGCTCGTCGTCGCCGCGCGCGTTCGGCAGGCTGATATACGCAAAGCGCTGGTATTTCTCCATCAACAGGTGTTGCCCGAGCATCTCGCCCGCGCGGACCGGATCGGAGTACAGCGTGAGCAGGCCGTCGCGCGGCGCGGAGCCGACCGCGACGACCGGCTTGCCGAGGCTCGCGGTCCAGCGCAGGTCGTCGTCGGGCATGCTGGTGTTCAGGATCAGCCCGTCGACGCGCCGGCTCAGCTTCGTCAGCGCCGGCCGTTCGCCCTTGCGGTTCTCGTCGGCATCGACGATCAGGACGACGAAATCGTTGCGCTGCGCGATCCGGTTCACGCCCTTGACCATCGCGGTGAAGTACGGGTTGAGAATGTCCTGGATCACGACGCCGACCGCACCCGTCTGGCCGGTGGCCATCGAGCGCGCGAGCGGGTTCGACTCGTAGCCGAGCTGCTCGATCGCCTCGGCGATGCGGCGCTCGACGTCCGGCGAGAAGCGCTTCGTCTTGTTGATGAACTTCGAGACGGTTCCGATGGAGACGCCGGCAGCGGCGGCGACTTCGTTGATCTTGGCCACGGTGAAAGTGAGTGTCAGTGCATTTTGCCGGCGAGCATAGCATGCGCGCCGGCGGCGGCGGCCGTGCGGCGGCATCGCAGGCGTGCCGCGCGACCGGACTCGGTAGTATCCCTTGGGGGGCCAGAATTTTCTTGAAAAAGCGCAATCGCGCGCCGACAATGAAAACGCTTTCCCATTTCGCGAGCATAGCACGCGTGCCTTCCGTTCGAAACGTAGCGGAAAACGACACACGACAACCGCCGCGAAATTTTTTTGCCGTTGAGGGAAAGCGTTTTCCCAAATCAGACGAAACGTCAACGAAAAGCAGGAGGAGATCTTGATGCGACAGTACGGGTGGATCGCGGCGCTGGCCCTGGCGGTGCCGGCGGTGGCGCAGGCTCAGTCGAGCGTCACGGTGTGGGGGCGCGTCGGCGGCGACGTGCAGTACCTGAGCGGCGTGCAGAACGGCCCGCATTCGACCGGTTCGCGCTTCTCGGAAGGCAACGACTGGGGGACGAGCATCCTCGGCATCACCGGCAAGGAGGATCTCGGCGGCGGCAACCAGGCGGTATTCTGGCTCGAGTCGTCGATCAATGCGGCGAACGGCAACTACGGCGGCGGCGTGCTGTTCCAGCGCGGCGCGTGGATCGGGTTGAAGAACGAGCGTTACGGTTTCCTGAGGCTCGGGCAGGGCTCGTTCATCAACAGCTATATCTGGTCGTACGATCCGTTGCTCGAGGAGAACTACTCGGTCGAATCGCTGACGTCGTACCGCAATGGCCCGAAGCTGTCGAACGGGATCCGCTACGAATCGCCGAAGTTCGGCGGCTTCTCGTTCGCGCTGCAGGCGAACCTCGGCAACAGCTCGAACGGCTGGCTGCGCGGCTCGCCGAACAATGTCGGCGCGACGGGCCTGTCCGACGGCGCGACGGTGGCCTATACGCACGGCGACTTCGAAGTGCGCGCCATCTGGAACGAGATCCGCAACCAGTACGGCCGCGAGGACAACCTGTTCACCGCGTCGCAGGAAGCGTTCATCGGCGTGCGCGAGCGCTTCGGCCCGGCGCTGGTGCAACTCGGCTATACGCGCTACAGCGCGCCCGATACGCCGGCCGGCCTGTCGCGTACCGCGAACTACTACTGGGGCGGCCTGACGTACGACGCGACGCCGTTCCTGCATCTGCAGGGCGCCGTCTATTCGATGAAGATCGACGCGGGCCAGTGGACCGCCGACCACAGCGGCGAAGGGCGCTCGACGATCATCGGGCTCGGCACGATGTACGACCTGTCCAAGCGCACGTTCCTGTATGCGACGGCCGCGCACGTGTTCAACAGCGCGAACGCGAACCTGGGCGTGAACCCGCAGTCGCCGGGGCTCGGCAACGGTAACGGGCTGGGCGCGTCGCCGATGCCGGGGCACGGACAGACAGGCATCTATGCGGGGATCGAGACGCTCTTCTGATCCAGGCCGAATCACGCAGCGAGCCGCAACCGTCAAACAGAGGAATCCTATGCAAGATGCAACACCACGTGCCAGCGGGCAATCGCCGTTGCCACGCCTGATCGCACTCGACTGGGGCACCACGTCGCTGCGCGCGTACCTGATGGCGGACGCGCGCACCGTGCTCGACGAACGCGCCGCGCCGAAAGGCGTGATGCAGATCGGCGGCGCGGGCGTTGCGATCGCCGACGCTTGCGATGACGCGTTCGAGAGCGTCTGCGGCGCGTGGCTCGATGCGTGGCCGGACTTGCCGGTCGTCGCGGCCGGCATGGTCGGCAGTGCGCAGGGCTGGCGCGAGGCGCCGTACGCGGACGTGCCGATCGATGCGGTGCGGCTCGGCGCGTCGCTGCAGCCGGTACACGCGCGGCGCGGCGCGATCGTGCACATCGTGCCGGGGCTGATCCAGCGCGGCGAACTCGCGAACGTGATGCGCGGCGAGGAGACGCAGATCGTCGGCGCGCTGCATGCGGGCGGCGCGGCGCACGACTCGGCGCCTGCCCGGTGGATCGGGTTGCCGGGCACGCATTCGAAATGGGTTGCCGTGCGCGGCTCGCGCATCGAGCGCTTCCGCACGTTCATGACCGGCGAGCTGTACGCGCTGCTGTGCACGCACAGCCTGCTCGGCCGCACGATGCGGCCGCCGGCCGCGTTCGCGCGCGATGCATTCGAGCGCGGCGTGCACGCGGCGCAGGCGGGCCATGCGACGGGGCTGCTCGCGACGATCTTCGGCAGCCGCGCGCGGCTGCTGGCCGGCGAACTGGCGGCCGCCGAGCAGCGCGACTACCTGTCCGGCGTGCTGATCGGGCATGAGCTTGCGGGGCTTGCCGCGGAAGGCGACGGGCCGGGCGCCGAAGCAGGCGCCGGCGCGCCGCGACCGATGCTGATTGGCGATGCCGCGTTGTGCTCGCGTTACCGGCACGCGGCGTCGTTGTTCGGCTGGCCGCCGGTGGACACGATCGACGGCGCGGCGGCGGCCGGTTTGTGGGTGCTGGCCGAGCGGGCAGGGCTGTTGCCCGCGGCAAGCGAGGGGGCGCCGGTTCGTCTGGACGAACCGGCTGCCGGAATGGGCGGACGGCATGCGGAGCGACCGGCGGTCGACCCGGTGCCGGATCACGAATGCAATATTTCGGGAGACTGACTTTGAAACACTGGAAGATTGTCGCAGCGCCGCTGATCGGCGCGCTGGCCGCATGCGGCGGTGGAGAATCGGCGGACGGCGTGGCGGGGCAGCAGCTTGCCGCCGCGTCCGTGGCCGGGCAGGCCGGCGGCGCGACGCCCGGCACGCTGCACGTCGACTGTTCGCTCGGCGCGAATGGAACGGGATCGCCCGCGACGCTCGGCACCCCGGCCAATCCGATCCGCGATCTCGCGACGCTGAACCGGATCGTACTCGCACCCGGCACGCACGTGCGCTTCAAGCGCGGCACCACCTGCAACGGCAGCTTTACGCCCGCGCCGGGCAGTACCGGCGCGGCCGGCGCACCGATCGTCGTCGATGCATACGGCGACCCGAAGGCATCGCGCCCCGTCATCGCGGCCGGCTGTGCGGATACGACGGCCGACCCCGACCAGTCGATCACCGAGCAGCACAAGACGCCCAACGGATTCAGCGGCTATTACTCGCTGTGCAAGACGGACAACCCGACCGTGAACCGCGCGGCGATCTATCTGTACAACACGCAGTACTGGGAGATCCGTTCGCTGGAACTGACCAACGATGCGACGACCGTCGGCGGCCGCCTCGGGCTGTACGTGCGGCTCGAGGATTACGGCACGGGCAGCCACTACCATGTCGACGACGTGTACGTGCATCACGTTCGCGGCTATCTGAAGGATGTCGCCGGCAATACGGTCGGCTCGTACAAGACGACCGGCGGGATGCTGTTCGAGGTGACGCGCGACAACGAAGTCGTCGGCACGAAGGAGAAGCCGACCAACTTCGACGACATCGCGGTCGAGAACAGCGAAATCTACGCCGTCGATGCGGTCGCACTGTCGACGCGCTCCGCGTGGATGTGCCGCGAAGGCGGTGCGCCGTGCGGCGACTATCCGCCGTACAAGGGCAATCCGGCCTACCTGACGAATCCGGCCACGCAGGCGGCGTCGGACTACTTCCCGATGACGCGCGTCGTGCTGCGCAACAACCTGATCCACAACGTCGGCGGCGACGGCATCATCGTGCGCACGGCAACCGCGCCGAAGGTCGAGGCGAACCACCTGTACGACATCTGGATGCGCGCACCGGGCAACAGCGCCGGCGCGTGGGCGATCAACACCGACGATGCGCTGTTCCAGTACAACGAAGTCAACGGCGTGCGGTTGCAGAACAACATCGAAGCCGGCGACGGGATGGCGTTCGACGCGGATCTCGGCACGCGCAACACGCGCGTGGCTGCGAACTTCAGCCACGACAACGACGGCGGGCTGATGCTGTTCTGCGGATGCGGTTCCGACGGCCTGGGTCACACGGCGCAGGAGACGGGGGCAATCGTCGAAAACAACCTGAGCCTGAACGACAAGCGGCGGATCGTCTCGGCGGCGGGATCGGCCGATTCCGTGGTGCGCGACAACGTCGTGATCACGCGTACGCCGGGGCTGGTGACGCCGATCGTCGAGAACCTCAGCTATGCGAACGCGTTCCAGGTGACGGGCAACCGCTTCTACAACGCTTCGGATAGCGGCGCGATCTACCGGACGAAGAATGCGCAAGGCAGCTACGCGAACATCGTGTGGAGCGGCAACGCGTACTTCGGTTATGCGGCGGATTCCGAGTTCGCCGGGCCGAACTATCGCCACGGTGCGCAGCCCGACACGGTGCTGCCGTTCGCCGGACAGGACGTGGACGCGGTCGCCGGTGCCTGGTTGCGCGACAGCGGGTTCGACCGGCACAAGTACCGCGCGCCGCACGCGCGATGACGGGACGGGCGCGGGCGTCGATGCGTGGCGCCCGGTGCCCGGCGCGTGCGTCGTCCGGTCGCAGGCCGGACGCCCGCCGGCTTGATCGTCGTCAACATCCGGGCCCGCCGTCGGCCGATGATGGTGACATGGCCGCGCGCGACAGGGCGCGCGGCAGTTCACCCCAGCGAGGTTCGCATGTACAAGAAGATCATGGTGGCCGTCGACGGCAGTGCTTCGTCGAAACAGGCGCTTGCCGAGGCCGTGAAAGTGGCGCTGGCGAGCGACACGCACGTCAGCGTCGTGTATGTGGTCGACAAGTCGGTGCTGTTCACGTACGCGGGACGTTTCGATCCGCACGCGCTCGTCGAGGAAATCCGCGACGACGGGCGCAAGGTGCTGCGTGAAGCCGAACAGATCGTCGCGCTGGCCGGCGCGAAAGGCGAAGCCGAACTCGTCGAGACCGAGAGCATCGGCGAGGACATCGCGGAGCGCCTGCAGCGCTACGTGAAGGAGCACGGGATCGATCTCGCGGTGGTCGGCACGCACGGGCGGCGCGGGATCCGGCGCGTGCTGCTCGGCAGCGTCGCCGAGCGCTTCGTGCGCGGCTCCAAGTGCCCGGTGCTGCTGATTCGCGGCGACGATGCCGACGAAGCGGCGGCCGCGGCTGCGGCGTAACGCGGCGCTCGAGCGATGATCCGCCGCCAGTACCGCATCGTCGTCGCGGCGATCGCCGTGTTCGTGTCGCTCGTGGGGATGATGGCCGTCGTAACGGGGCTGCTGTTCGACGAAGCGATGGCGCTGCGTGGCGGCGCGATCGCATTGATCGTCGGTGTGGGCGGCTTCGTCGTGATGCTCAATCCGGGCGCGAAAGGCGAGGAATGACGCGGGGAGGCTGCGTCTTTCCTTGAGGGAACGCGTGCAGGCACTATCGTGCTCGAAGAACGACAACATAGCTGATGGGGCAGCCGGGCATCGATCAGTCGAAAGTCGTCGTTGCGATGATGTCGAACACGAAGCAGCGCTTTGTGGCCAACGGTCATGCGATGGCGAACGCGTCGGGGCACGTCTATATGCTGTCCCGTGACGATCCCTGTCAGCAGTGACCGTCGTTGCCCTGACGATCACCGCTTCCGTCGAGATTACGTGCCGCTCGCACCGGGCGCCGCCGCGCTGTCCGGGCTCGCCTGCACGTCCAGCCGCTTCAGCGTTTCCGCCAGCTCCGCGTTCTTCGGCTGAAGCTTCTGCGCCTGCGCGAACGCATCGCGCGCTTCATCCCGGCGCCCCAGTTTCCACAGCACTTCACCCTTGTGCGTCAGCCCGGTCGCATGGGCTTCGCGCGCGTCGCCGTCGTCGTCCTTCGCGAAGATCGCGATCGAGCGGTCGAACCACGTGAGCGCCTCGTCGTTGCGGCCGAGGCGATATAGCGCCCAGCCCTTGCTGTCGAGCGCATACGCATCGTCGGGCGACTTCGCGAGATGCGTGTCGATCATTGCGAGCCCGCGATCGACCTCCACGCCCGCATCGACGAGCCGGTAGCCGATATCGTTCAGGCGATCGTCCGGAATCGTGTCGAGATCGAGCACGGCAGCCACGCGGCTTGCGTCGCGTTCGGCGATCGCGAGCGACAGCAGCTTCGCGACGATCTGCTGCCGCAACTCGCCGCTGATCCGGTCGCTGTTGGTGACCAGCGTGCCGAGGTACTGCGTGTACAGGTCCGGCGTGCCGGGTTCGTTCGCGCTGTTCGCGATGGTCAGGCCCGGACCCGCGCACCAGTCGGTGTCGGCCGCTTTTTCCAGCATGCCGACGTAAAGATTGACGTTCCGCGGCGTGCGCGATTGTGCGTAGTAGGTGTAGCCGTTCGCGTCCGAATAGCCGCATGCCAGATATTCGTTCTCCACGTCCAGCACGTACGGGAAACGGCCGAGCGACGCCTTGCCGCCCGGATCGACCAGCCGGAACGATTCGCCCAGGTCGCCGTCGCCGACGACCGGGTTGAACACCCACTGCTTCTGCGGATGCGATTTCGGCAGCCGGATCCGGATCGTGCGGCCCGCCGCGTCGGTCGTGCCGAAGATCACGCTGTCGTGCTCGCCCGGCTTGACGGGCAGCCCCGCGATGACCTGGCCCGGAAGGAACAGCCGGTAGCGCGCGTTCGGCAGCGGCTGTTGCGTGACGGGGTCGCGCAGCACGAACTGGTGAACGTAGGCGCCTTTGCCGAGCGACGCCGTCGGCGCGACGTAGGTGCGCGCGTGGGCGACGGGCAGGCCGGTGCAGCTCAAGGCCGCGGCAACGAGCGCGGCGAGAAGTCGGGATGTCATGAAATGGCGGTTCTTGTATGTAAAGGTGCGATGGTCCGACGGCCGGAAATGCACTGAACAAACCGCGCGGTCTTTGATGAACGGCCGGCTGCGGTTGGCGAATCCCGATGCGGTGGATCGGATCGTCCAGTGCAATTCAATGCGGAGTCCGCCCGCCGTCACGGGATGCATGACGGCAACGGACGGGCAACGCGGGAATGCAGTGCGCAGCATAACAGGCCGTGCCGCGCGCTCGATCCCCATTCGATTTCACTGTTGCGGATAGATGAACGATTCCGTGATTTGTATCAAGTCGTGATATGTCGATCCGCCTGACAATGGGTTCGATCACGGTGAGAAGGACGAAATGATCGACATTCGATCGTCCTTTACAACCGGTATTTCGCCTCCTTAAATAATCAGGGTCTGCCAAAAGACCGGAAAAACGAGATCCCCATGAGCCATTTCCTGGACAGATTGCGTTATTTCTCCACCACCAGGCCACGCTTTTCCGACGGGCACGGCGCCGTCACCGACGAAGACCGCAAATGGGAAGACGGTTACCGGATGCGCTGGCAGCACGACAAGATCGTCCGCTCCACCCACGGCGTGAACTGCACGGGTTCGTGCTCGTGGAAGGTCTATGTGAAAGGCGGGATCGTCACCTGGGAAACCCAGCAGACCGACTATCCGCGCACACGTCCCGACATGCCGAACCACGAGCCGCGCGGCTGCTCGCGCGGCGCGTCGTACTCGTGGTACCTGTACAGCGCGAACCGCCTCAAGCATCCGATGGTGCGCAGCGCGCTCGTGAAGCTGTGGCGCGAACGCCGCCGCACGCTCGGCCCCGTCGAAGCATGGCGCTCGATCGTCGACGACGATGAAGCGCGCCGTTCGTACCAGAGCCGGCGCGGGCTCGGCGGCTTCGTGCGCGCGAGCTGGGACGAGGTCAACGAGATCGTCGCGGCCGCCAACGTGCACACGGTCGAGCGGCACGGCCCCGATCGCGTGGTCGGCTTCTCGCCGATTCCCGCGATGTCGATGGTGTCGTACGCGGCAGGTTCGCGCTACCTGTCGCTGATCGGCGGCGTGTGCCTGAGTTTTTACGACTGGTATTGCGACCTGCCGCCGGCGTCGCCGCAGACCTGGGGCGAACAGACCGACGTGCCGGAATCGGCCGACTGGTACAACTCGACGTTCATCATGATGTGGGGCTCCAATGTCCCGCAGACGCGCACGCCGGACGCGCACTTCCTCGTCGAGGCGCGTTATCGCGGCACCAAGGTCGTGTCGGTGTTCCCCGATTACTCGGAAGGCGCGAAGTTCGGCGATCTGTGGCTGCACCCGAAGCAGGGCACCGACGCGGCGCTCGCGCTCGCGATGGGCCACGTGATCCTCAAGGAATTTCATCTCGCCGGGAAGAGCGACTACTTCTCCGACTACTGCAAGCGCTACACCGACATGCCATGCCTGGTGCGCCTCGTACCGCACGGCGACGGCTACGTGCCCGAGCGCCTCGTGCGCGCGTCGGATTTCGACGACGCGCTCGACGAGGCCGCGCATCCGGACTGGAAGACCGTGATGATCGACGACGCGAACGGCGAGTTCGTCGTGCCGGTCGGCTCGGTCGGCTTCCGCTGGGGGCAGCAGGGCGACGCCGACAAGGGCAAGTGGAACCTGCGCGGCGAGACGTCGAAGGGCGCGGCGCTGTCACCGCGGCTGTCGTGCACGGCCGAGCACGACGACGTGGTCGACGTGCTGTTCCCGTACTTCGGCAACCAGCCGCACGCGCACTTCAACTCGACGCAGCATGCGTCCGAGCTGTCGCGCCGGATCGGCGTGCGGCGCATCGCGACGCGCAACGGCGACATGCTGGTCGCGACCGTCTACGACCTGTTCGTGGCGAACTACGGGCTCGACCAGGGCCTCGGCGGCCGCGACGTCGCCGCGAGCTACGACGACGACCTGCCGTACACGCCCGCATGGCAGGAAACGATCACCGGCGTGAAGCGCGCGGACGTGATCTCGGTTGCGCGGCAGTTCGCGGAGAACGCGCACAAGACGCAGGGCAAGTCGATGGTGATCATCGGCGCCGGGATCAACCACTGGTTCCACATGGACATGTCGTACCGCGCGATCATGAACATGCTGATCATGTGCGGCTGCATCGGCAAGCCGGGCGGCGGCTGGTCGCACTACGTGGGCCAGGAGAAGCTGCGTCCGCAGACGGGCTGGACGGCATTGTCCGGTGCGCTCGACTGGAGCCGCCCGCCGCGCCAGATGAATTCGACGTCGTTCTTCTACGCGCACACCGATCAGTGGCGCTACGACCCGATGGACCCGGCCACGCTGCTGTCGCCGCTCGCGGACAAGTCGCAGTTCCATGGGGCGCCGATCGACTACAACGTGCGCGCGGAACGGATGGGCTGGCTGCCGTCCGCGCCGCAACTGTCGGTGAATCCGCTGAAGGTCGGCGCGGCGCTCGCCGATCCCGCGCACGCGGGCGCCGATGTCGCGCGGCAGTTGAAGGCCGGCACGCTGAAGCTGGCAAGCGAGGATCCCGACGCGCCCGGCAACTTCCCGCGCAACCTGTTCGTGTGGCGCTCGAACCTGCTCGGTTCGTCGGGCAAGGGTCACGAGTATTTCCTGAAGCACCTGCTCGGCACGACCAACGGCGTGCAGGGCGAGGATCTCGGTGCAACCGGCGGCTCGCGTCCCGAGGAAGTGACGTGGCACGACGAAGCGCCGCGCGGCAAGCTCGACCTGCTCGTGACGCTCGATTTCCGGATGTCGACGACCTGCATGTACTCGGACGTCGTGTTGCCGACTGCGACCTGGTACGAGAAGGACGACATGAACACGTCCGACATGCACCCGTTCATCCATCCGCTGTCGGCGGCCGTCGATCCCGCATGGGAATCGAAGAGCGACTGGGAGATCTTCAAGGGGATCGCGAAGCGCTTCTCCGAATTGTGCGACGGGCATCTCGGCGTCGAGCGCGACGTCGTGCTCGCGCCGATCGCGCACGACACGCCGGGCGAGCTGGCACAGCCGTTCGACGTGCAGGACTGGAAGCGCGGCGAATGCGAACCGGTGCCGGGCCGGACGATGCCGACCGTGACCGTCGTCGAGCGCGACTATCCGAATACGTATGCGCGTTTCACGTCGCTCGGGCCGCTGATGGACACGCTCGGCAACGGCGGCAAGGGCATCGGCTGGGACACGAAGGACGAAGTGACGCTGCTCGGCGAGCTCAACTACAGGGTCGCCGACGGCACCGCGCAAGGGCGCCCGCGCATCGACACGGCGCTCGACGCGGCCGAGGTGATCCTCGCGCTCGCGCCCGAGACCAACGGCGAAGTGGCGGTGAAGGCGTGGCGCGCGCTGTCCGGCATCACGGGCATCGACCACACGCACCTCGCTGCCGCGCGCGCCGACGAGAAGATCCGTTTCCGCGACATCCAGGCGCAGCCGCGCAAGATCATCTCGTCGCCGACCTGGAGCGGGATCGAATCCGAGCACGTGTCGTACAACGCCGGCTACGTGAACGTGCACGAACTGGTGCCGTGGCGCACGATGACCGGCCGCCAGCAGCTGTACCAGGATCACGCGTGGATGCGCGCGTTCGGCGAATCGCTGTGCGCGTACAAGCCGCCGGTCGATACGGGCAGCTACGCGCACATGCTCGGCACGCGCTCGAACGGCAACCCCGAACGTGTGCTGAACTTCCTGACGCCGCACCAGAAGTGGGGGATCCACAGCACGTACACGGACAACCTGCTGATGCTGACGCTGTCGCGCGGCGGCCCGATCGTATGGATGTCGGAGGACGACGCGAAGGCGATCGGCGCGGTCGATAACGACTGGATCGAGTGCTACAACTCGAACGGCGCGTTGTGTGCGCGGGCCGTCGTCAGCCAGCGGATCCCGTCCGGGATGGTGATGATGTACCACGCGCAGGAGAAGATCGTGAACACGCCGGGCTCCGAGATCACCGGCACGCGCGGCGGCATCCACAACTCGGTCACGCGCATCGCGTTGAAGCCGACCCACATGATCGGCGGCTACGCGCAGCTCGCGTACGGCTTCAACTACTACGGCACGGTGGGCTCGAATCGCGACGAGTTCCTGATCGTGCGCAGGATGAACAAGATCGACTGGCTCGACGGCGAAGAGACTGCGGTCGATCCCGCAATGCACGCGATAGGGGCCTTGCATGGGACGGGAGTAGGCGCTAAAGCGCCAACTCCCATCGACACGGGAGAAACGTCATGAAGGTACGCGCACAGATCGCGATGGTGCTGAACCTCGACAAGTGCATCGGATGCCATACCTGCTCGGTGACCTGCAAGAACGTGTGGACGAGCCGCGAAGGGATGGAATACGCGTGGTTCAACAACGTCGAGACGAAACCGGGCATCGGCTATCCGAAGGACTGGGAGAACCAGGACCGCTGGCGCGGCGGCTGGCGGCGGCGCGCGGACGGCAAGATCGAGCCGCGCCTCGGCAGCAAGTGGCGACTGCTCGCGCAGATCTTCGCGAATCCGCATCTGCCCGAGATCGACGACTACTACGAGCCGTTTACGTTCGACTACGCGCACCTGCAGGAAGCCGGCAACACGCGCGCGATGCCGGTCGCGCGGCCGCGCTCGGTGATCAGCGGCCAGCGGCTCGAGAAGATCGAGTGGGGGCCGAACTGGGAGGAAATCCTCGGCGGCGAGTTCGAGAAGCGCGCGAAGGACACCAACTTCGAGAACGTGCAGAAGGACATCTACGGGCAGTTCGAGAACACCTTCATGATGTACCTGCCGCGCCTGTGCGAGCACTGCCTGAACCCGGCGTGCGTCGCGTCGTGCCCGTCGGGCTCGATCTACAAGCGCGAGGAGGACGGCATCGTGCTGATCGACCAGGACAAGTGCCGCGGCTGGCGCATGTGCGTATCGGGCTGCCCGTACAAGAAGATCTACTACAACTGGCAGAGCGGCAAGGCCGAGAAGTGCATCTTCTGCTATCCGCGCATCGAGGCCGGCCAGCCGACCGTGTGCTCGGAAACCTGCGTCGGCCGCATCCGCTATCTCGGCGTGCTGCTGTACGACGCCGATCGCATCGGCGAAGCGGCCAGCGTGGAGAACGAGAAGGACCTGTACGAAGCCCAGCTGTCGCTGTTCCTCGATCCGGACGATCCGGCCGTGATCGCGCAGGCCGAGCGCGACGGCGTGCCGGCCGCGTGGATCGACGCCGCGCGGCGTTCGCCGACCTACAAGATGGCGATCGACTGGAAGATTGCATTCCCGCTGCACCCGGAATACCGGACGCTGCCGATGGTGTGGTACGTGCCGCCGCTGTCGCCGATCAACTCGGCCGCGAACAGCGGCGCGCTCGGGATGAACGGCTACCTGCCGGACGTCGAATCGCTGCGCATCCCGCTGCGCTATCTGGCGAACCTGCTGACGGCCGGCGACGAGGCGCCCGTGAAGCTCGCGCTCGAACGGCTGCTCGCGATGCGTGCGTTCATGCGTGCGCGCCACGTGGACGGCATCGACGCGCGCGGCGTGCTCGACCAGGTCGGGCTGTCGCTCGCGCAGGTCGAGGAGATGTATCGCTATCTCGCGATCGCGAACTACGAGGATCGCTTCGTGATCCCGACCGCGCACCGCGAGTATGCGGAGAACGCATACGACCTGCGCGCGTCGTGTGGCTTCTCGTTCGGCAACGGCTGCTCGGACGGCCGTTCCGAAGCGAGCCTGTTCAGCCCGAAGAAGGGCAACAAGACCATCCCGATCCACGAGGCTTCCCGATGACGAGCACCGCATCCGATCCGACCTACGCGGCGCTCGCGGCGCTGCTCGACTATCCCGACGCATCGCTCGTCGACGCGCTCGACTCGATCGAAGCGCACCTGCGCGACCGCACCCGCGCGCCGAAGTCGGTGCGCGCAGGCCTCGACCGGTTCTTTGCCTATGTGCGCGAGCGCGACCTGCTGACGCTGCAGGAGAACTACGTCGGGCTGTTCGACCGTGGCCGCGCGACGTCGCTGTACCTGTTCGAACACGTGCACGGCGAATCGCGCGACCGCGGGCAGGCGATGGTCGACCTGCTGCAGATGTACGAGCGGCACGGGCTGTTCCTGAACCCGGGCGAATTGCCCGACTACCTGCCCGTGTTCCTCGAATACCTGTCGCGGCTGCCGGTACCCGACGCACGCAAGCTGCTCGCCGAAACCGGCGAGATCCTGCGCGCGCTGGCCGGCCAGCTCGCGCAGCGCGGCAGCCATTACAGCTTCGTCGTCGGCGCGCTGTTGCCGCTGGCCGGCCTCGCGCCGGCCGACGCGCCGGATGCAGCCGACGACGACGTGGCCGCCGAGCGGCCGAGCGCCGACGACTACCGCGCGCTCGACGCATCGTATGCGGACGAGGCCGTGCGCTTCGTCGGGGCAGCGACGCCGGCGGAGCAGACCGTGCGGTTCCACGACAGGCGGCCGGCCCGCGGCGCGTAAGCGCGGGCCCAACTGGGGAAAGACATGAACGCTTACTTGCATCAGTTCCTGTTCGGGATCTACCCGTACATCTGCCTCGCCGTCTTGCTGGTCGGCAGCCTGATCCGCTTCGACCGCGAGCAGTACACGTGGAAAAGCGATTCGTCGCAGCTGTTGCGCCACGGCATGCTGCGGCTCGGCAGCAACCTGTTTCACTGGGGTGTGCTGGTCGTCGTGCTCGGTCACTTCGGCGGCTTTCTGGCGCCGCACTGGCTCGTGTCGCCATTCCTGTCGGCGTCCGGGCACCAGCTCGTCGCGATGGTGGCGGGCGGCGCGGCCGGCGTCGCGGCGATCGTCGGGCTCACGATCCTGATCTGGCGTCGCCTGGGCGATCCGCGCATCCGTCGCAACAGCCGCCAGTCCGACATCCTGATCGTGCTGATGCTGTGGGTGCAGCTTGCGCTCGGGCTCGGCACCGTCGTGCTGTCGACGCGGCACATGGACGGCGCGATGTTCGAACAGTTGACCGATTACGTGAAGGGCGTCGTCACGTTCCGGCCGGATATCGCGAGCCTGCTCGTCGGCGTGCCGCTGACGTACCGGCTGCACATCCTGCTCGGTTTCACGATCTTCCTCGTGTCACCGTTCACGCGGATGGTGCATATCTGGAGCGGGATCGCGTCGGTCGCGTACCTGATCCGCCCGTACCAGCTCGTGCGCAAGCGCTAAGGAGGCCGCATGAACGACGTTCTCTCCGATGCACCGGTCGTCTTGCGCATCAACGGCATCACGATCGACGACGCTGCGATCGCGGCCGAGGCCGCGCATCACGGCGATACGCCCGATCCGCTCGACGCGGCACGGCGCGCGCTCGCGGTGCGCGAGCTGCTGCGGCAGCGCGCGATATCGCTCTCGCTGCTCGACGAGGGGGCACCGCTCGACGACGCGGCCG
This sequence comes from Burkholderia arboris, assembly GCF_038723655.1. NCBI lineage: Bacteria > Pseudomonadati > Pseudomonadota > Betaproteobacteria > Burkholderiales > Burkholderiaceae > Burkholderia > Burkholderia arboris. Next base: position 572,420 of record NZ_CP109823.1, on the reverse strand, counting down.
TCGACGCGTTGCTCGAACGCGAACTGACGCACGTGCCCGAACCCGATCGCGCGGATTGCGAGCGCTATTACGCGCAGCACCCGGCGCGCTTTCGCCGCAACGACATCGTCTATGCGAGCCACGTGCTGTTCGCGATGACGGATCGCGTGCCGCTCGCGCCGCTGCGGCAGCGCGCGGAACGGGCGCTCGCCGATGTCGTGGCCGCGCCCGGGACGTTCGAAGCGGTCGCGCGCGCGTCGTCGAACTGCCCGTCGGCGGAAGTCGGCGGCAGCCTCGGGCAACTGCTGCGCGGCGATACGGTGCCGGAATTCGAGGCCGCGCTGTTCGATACCGACGGCATCGGCGTGCTGCCGAAACTCGTCAACACGCGCTTCGGCTTCCACATCGTGCGCATCGAGCGTCGCGTGGAGGGCGACGCGGTGCCGTTCGACGAAGCCGCCGGCCAGATCGCCGCGTACCTGTCGGAACGCGTGCGGCAGCGGGCGATGCGGCAGTACGTGGCGATTCTCGCGGGTGATGCGCGCGTCGAAGGCGTCGAATTCGACGGCGCGAACGGGCCGCTGGTCCAGTAACGGAGTCTTGCGTATGGCAATTCAACAAGGTAATGCCGGGCCGGTCGTGAACGCGCCGGCCGTCCCGCTGCGCGCGTGGTCGGTGCTGGCCGCGAGCACGCTCGCGTTCATGGTGTGTTTCGTCGTGTGGATGATGTTCGGCGTGCTCGGCGTGCAGCTGCGCACCGACCTCGGGCTGAACAGCACGGAGTTCGGGCTGCTCACGTCGACGCCGGTGCTGACCGGCGCGCTGATGCGCTTGCCGCTCGGCACGTGGACCGACCGCTTCGGCGGCCGCATCGTGATGACGGTGCTGCTCGTCGTGTGCGCGGTGCCCGTCTATGTCGTCAGCTACGCGACGCAGCTGTGGCAGTTCCTGCTGATCGGGCTGTTCCTCGGCTGCGTCGGCGCGTCGTTCGCGGTCGGCACGCCGTATGTCGCGCGCTTCTTCCCGCCGCAGCGGCGCGGGCTCGCGATGGGCGTGTTCGGCGCGGGCACGGCCGGCGCGGCCGTCAACTTGTTCGTCACGCCGCTGCTGCTCGATGCGTACGGCTGGCGCGTCGTGCCGCGCATCTACGCGGTCGCGCTGCTCGTCACGGCGCTGATCTTCTGGTTCGCGTCGGCGCCCGATCCGGGCGCGGGCAAGCGCGGCGGGTCGATGCTCGACGCGTTCAAGGTGCTGCGCGACCCGCGCGTGTGGCGGCTCTGCCAGTACTACTCGATCACGTTCGGCGGCTTCACGGCGCTGTCGCTGTGGATTCCGCAGTACCTGAAGAGCGAGTACGGAATGTCGCTCGTGATGGCTTCCGCGTTCGCGGCCGGCTTCTCGCTGCCGGGCTCCGTGCTGCGCGCGCTCGGCGGCGCGCTGTCCGACCGCTTCGGCGCGCATGCGGTCACGTGGTGGGGGCTGTGGGTCGCGTGGATCGCGTTGTTCCTGTTGTCGTACCCGGCGACCGACTTCGTGATCCACACGATCGACGGCACCGCGACGCTGAACGTGTCGATGCCGGTGGCCGGTTTCGTCGCGTTGACCTTCGTGCTCGGCGCGGTGTTCGCGCTCGGGATGGCGTCGACCTTCAAGTACGTCGCCGACGACTTCGCGGACAACATGGGCGTCGTCACCGGCATCGTCGGGCTCGCGGGCGGGCTCGGCGGCTTCCTGCTGCCGATTCTGTTCGGCGTGCTGCTCGACCTGCTGCGCGTGCGCACGACCTGCTTCATGTTCCTGTACGGGATCGTGTGGGTGTCGTTGATCCTCATCTACCTGTCGGAAGTGCGGCGCACGCCGGTCACGGGCTGACGGGGCGCGATCGATGCGCGGGCGCGATGCCGGAAGGCTCGGGATCGCGCCAGTGCGGCGCTTCCCTCTGAAGGCGCGCACGACGTATCCGGCCGCGCGCGCTTCTGTCAAACTGGCGCCCATGAAACCGCGCCTCATTTCGCCGCCTTCCCCCGATTCCGCGCCTGCGCCCGCAGGCTTTCCCGACGCCGACGAACTGGCCGCGCTGCGCGCGTGGTATGCGGGCATGACCGTGCGCCAGGCCGTCGAGCGCTACTTGCCCGATCGCCTGGGCGACGGGCGATCGGCGCGCGGCGTGATCGGCGCGATTCGCCGCCGCCTCGTGCGCGTCGCGCGGCAGGCCGGTCGGCCCGAACTCGCGGAACGGCTCGGGCATGCCGACGGTGAGCGTTTGCGGGAGGCGAAGGCCGCAACCGAAGCGATCGGCCTGCTGCGTCATGCGCGGGCACCGGTCCCGCAGATCAGCGACGACGTCGGCCTGTGGCTGCCCGCCCGCGCGGTCGGCGCGCTGCGCGCGCATGGCATCGCGACGCTGGCCGACCTGACGGTGCGCATTCCGCGCCGGCGCCAGTGGTGGAGCCCGATCGCGGGCCTCGGCGTGGCCAGCGCGCGGCGCATCGAGGCATTCTTCGCCGCGCACCCGGACCTGACCGAACGGGCGCGCGCACTGATCGCCGCGACGCCGCGCGGCAGCATCGTGCCGTGGGAACAGCTGAAGCTGCCGCACGAGGTCGACGGCTCGGCCGGCACGTTCCGCGCGCCGCGCGCGACCAGCACGCTCGACGCGGACAACGACTACGCGGCCGTGCACGCATGGCTGTCGCTGCACGAATCGGCCGCGACGCGGCGCGCATACCGCAAGGAAGCAGAGCGGCTGATACTGTGGGCGATCGTCGAGCGCGGCCGCGCGCTGTCGTCGCTGACGACCGAGGATGCGGTCGCGTATCGCGCGTTCATCCGGCGCCCGACGCCGCACGAGCGCTGGGTCGGGCCGGTGCGGCCGCGCGGCGCGCCCGACTGGCGGCCGTTCTCGGGCGCGCTGTCCGCGCGCTCGGCGGCGTACACGCTGTCGGTGCTCGGCGCACTGTTCCGCTGGCTGATCGAGCAGCGCTACCTGCTCGCGAATCCGTTCGCGGGCGTGAAGGTGCGCGACACGCGCGGCGCGAACGCACTCGACACGTCGCATGCATTTACCGAAGGCGAGTGGCTGCTGGTCCGCACGATCGCCGACGGTCTCGAATTCCGGAAGCGCACACCGGCCGGCGCGCCGCAGCCGGGCTGGACGCCGGGCGCCGCGCAACGGCTGCGCTTCATTCTCGATTTCGGCTATGCGACCGGGCTGCGCGCGAGCGAGCTGGTCGGCGCGACGCTCGGCGGCATCGAGACGGATGCGCACGGCGACGCGTGGCTGAAGGTGATCGGCAAGGGCAGCAAGGCCGCGCGTGTCGCGATGCCGCCGCTTGCGCGTACGGCGCTCGATCGCTATCTGGTCGCGCGACGGTTGCCGGTGACGCCCGCGCGCTGGCGGCCCGATACGCCGCTGATTCCGAGCCTCGCGGAAGACGATGCGGCCGCGATCACGAGCGTGCGGCTGTGGAAGGTGATGCAGCGGTTTTTTGCGCAGACGGCCGATGCCGTCGATGCCGACAACCCGGCGCTGGCGCAGAAGCTGCGCCAGGCGAGCCCGCACTGGATGCGGCATACGCATGCGACGCACGCGCTTGCACGCGGGGCCGAGTTGACGACCGTGCGCGACAACCTGCGGCATGCGTCGATTTCGACGACATCGATTTACCTGCATGGCGACGACGTGAAGCGCGCGCGGCAGATGTCGAGTGCGTTTGCTGCGGACAAGTAGCGGCGTCGCGCGCGGCAGGCGGCCGCCGCTTTAGCGGCATGCCGCGCATCCGCATCCGTCCCGTTGCGCGAGTTGCTGCGCCGCACGCGCGACGACCGCATGACGATCGGGCCGTACGCGCTCGAACAGCGCGCAGACGGAAGCGAGCACATCCTGGGCGGCAAGTTCGGGGCGCCCGCAGTCGAACGGCGGCTCCGGCGCATATTCGATGCCGAGCTGCACCGCCTGTGCGTATTCCGCCCCTGCGACGTCGGCCATCACCGCGAGCGCCATGTCGATGCCGGCGGTCACGCCGCCGCCCGTGACGATCCTGCCGTCGCGCACCACGCGCCCTTCGTCGACGATCGCACCGAACGGCGGCAGCAGGTCGCGCCACGCCCAGTGGCAGGCCGCCCGTCGTCCTCGCAGCAACCCGGCCGCGCCGAGCACCAGCGACCCGCTGCACACCGACGTCACATAACGCGCATCCTGCGCGAGCCGGCGCACCTCGCGGACGAACGCATCGTCGGCGATCGCGTCGATCACGCCGAGCCCGCCCGGCACGCAGACGAGATCGGCATGCGCGATGTCGGCGAGCCGCCCGACCTCCGCAACGGCGAGGCCGCTGTCCGCGCGAATCGATCCGCCGCGAACGGAAGCGCGGTGAATTTGTGCGCCCGGAAGGCGCCAGAACACTTCGTCCGGCCCGGTGAAATCGAGCTGCGTGACGTGATCGAACAATGCGAATACGACGATGAACGGCGTGGCGGCCATCACGATCCCTCGAAGGCATGAGCGGCCTGTAGCATCGCGCCGCGCGCGGCCTGTCGCAAGGTCATTTCTCCCGCACTTTCTGCCATGCGCGCGCACCGTTTCGCGCGGATCCGCCGGAGGTCGGCATGCAAAAAGAGCTGGTCGTCGAGCATCTGGCGAATGTCGCACGGGAAGCGACATTTTCGCCCGTTCACATCTTCACGCGCGCTACCTGGCGTGTTTCGATCGCCGGGGTTGCGCCGGTGACCGGATGCAAACGTTCGTCGAAGTCATCGAGACTCGGGAATGGAAGCGGTGATTCCGTCGCGAGCGACGACAAGCGGCTTCGCCAGGCGGCCAGATAGTCGAGTCGCACGTCGTGCGTGACATAAGGAACATGCCAGGCCACGAACGGCTCGAGCACATCGAGCCCGGTATAGCCGAGCGTGCCTTGCAGCAGCGGCCGCAGCATGTCCATGAGTGGCCCGTGGACGCCGTCGTCAGCGAACATGTGAGCCTGTCCGCCCAGCGTGAGACTCACCACGGCGCGCTTCCCGCGCAGGCCGCCGCGATTGTAGAAGCGCATGCCGCCATAAACGGGTCCGGAGACGAGAACGCGATCGATCCAGCCCTTGAGTATCGCCGGGGTCGAGAACCAGAACAGCGGAAAGTTCAGGATGAGCAAGTCGCATCGCATGAGCTTCTCGAGTTCGTCCTTGATGTCCGGGGCGATGGTGCCGCCGGCAACGCCATGGCGCTGCTCGAGTGCATAGACGCAGTAGTCGGGGTTGGCGCGTGTTCCGAAGTCATCGGCGGATGCGACGGGATTGAAACCCATGGCATAGAGATCCGACACCTCCACTTCGTGCCCGGCGCCGCCGAGCACATCGACTGCCGTGGTTTTGAGTGCCGTGCAGAATGACTGCGGTTCGGGATGCGCGTGGACGATCAGGACTTTCATGAAAGCTGGCCTCGTGACGAAAGGGCAATGGATACCGGCTGGAACGCGGGTATCAGGCGTGAAACCTGACTTCGCATCGAAAGTTTCGTCGCGCCGCGCGCTGCTGTACATTGGCGGAAGTGACAAACACTTTGCGAAATCCGACATGCACCGCGCGGCCATCCTTGCCTACGAAAATTGCTATGCCTTCAGCCTGGGGGGATTCGCCGACATACTTCAGGTTGCGAATTCCCACCTGAAGCGGCAGAACGGCGAAGCGGGGGCGCGCTACGAGTGGCATTTCGTGTCGCAGCATGGCGGTCCGGTCAGGACCAGCAACGGTCTGGAGATCAGTACGCAACCGATTCGCCCGCGGCAGCGATTCGACCTGGTGTTCGTCCCTAGTGCGCACTACGCCGGGCACAAGGCGTTCGACAAGCTGCTGGCGAGTCAATCGATGGCGTGCGACTGGCTGATCGCACAATGGCACGCCGGCGCTTGTGTCGCGGCAAACTGCACCGGCACCTTCATTCTGGCGAAGACCGGCCTGCTCGACGGACGATCGGCGACGACGACGTGGTGGCTCGCCGACCAGTTTCGCGCCAGGTTTCCCCGTGTGAATCTTCAGGTCGAACCCGTTCTGACTGAAGTCGATCGCCTGATTTGCGCCGGCGCATCGGCCTCCTATCTGCTGCAGACGATTCACATCATCGAGCGTCTGTCGGGGCCGACGATTGCGTCGCTCTGCGCGAAGACCATGCTCATCGACGTCAGCCAGACCCGGCAAACGCCTTATCTCCCGTTGCTGGCCGACAAGGTTCATGGCGATTCGCTGGTTCATCGCGCCCAGCACCGGCTGCAGAGGAGCATGGCAAAAGAGGTGCGGATATCGGTGCTCGCGAGCGAACTCGGCGTGAGCGAGCGGACCCTCATCCGCCGCTTTCAGGCCGCGCTGGATCAGACACCGCTGCGTTATTTGCAAAGCCTGAGAATCGAGGCGGCCCGTGGGCTGTTCGAGGCGGGCGACCTGAGTATCGAGGCGGTTGCAGTCAAGGTCGGCTATAGCGACGTGAGTTCGTTCTGCAGGTTGTTCAAGGAGCGGGTCGGGCTGAGCCCGGGCGCGTACCGTGGGCGTTTTCGAACATCCTGACCCGCGTGGTCCTCGCGCTTTTTCAGTGGCGCGCCGGCGGCCGGCGGCCGATGGCGAGCGATTCAGCCGTTCCGCCGCCTGGGCAACGCTGCCGTTTCGACACCGGTTGCGAAACGACGGCGCACGGCCAGATCCGGCAATATCGGGCGGATGTCGATCGTTCAAAAAAACAGGATCGTTGATGCAGATATTTCAAATATTCAGCATGCGCGTGGCTGGCTAGACTGAAAGCCGTCAATCCCCACCACAGGTGCCCTGATGGCCAAACCCGCCACCGATCTGGAAAAAATCACGCGATTCGCTCCAAAGCTCGCTCAGCTGAGCGAAGACGTGCTCTTTGGCGATGTCTGGCAGCGCCCCGAGCTTTCGCCACGGGAGCGCAGCATTGCCACCGTTGCTGCGCTCACGGCGCTCTATCGTCCCGAGCAACTGCCCGGACACCTGCAGCGAGCCATCGCCAACGGCGTCACGAAAGGCGAGCTGGGAGAACTGATCACCCACCTCGCGTTCTACGCCGGCTGGCCCGCCGCGGCATCCGCGATCAATGCGCTCGCCGCGCTGCCCGAATAACGGAGAGGTGTCCGATGCCTTACGCGAGAATTGCGTTGCTGGACGGTAAGCCCGCCGACTGGTTGGCGGCGATTTCGAGGAGCTTGCAGGAGGCGCTCGAGCAAACGTTCGAGGTGCCGGCCGGGGATTGCTTCCAGATCTTTCAGCAGTGCCGGCCGGGCGAACTGGTCTATGACCGGGACTACGGTGGCGGGCCGCGCACCGACGATTTCGTCCTGATCCACATCACGGCTGGCCGCGTGCGCAGTCCTGCGTGTAAAGCGGCGTTCTACGCGAAACTCGTCGAACGGCTCGCGGACAGCCCCGGTATCCGGCCCGCGGACGTGATGGTGATCATCGGCACGACCGGTGCCGACGACTGGTCGTTCGGGCATGGCCGGGCCGCATCGCTGACGGCGCCGCCGGCTCATCGGGCCGTACCGTGAGAATCGCGTTGACGTGAGGTCCGAACCAGGTCATGCGACGACGGAGAAAACGCCTTCGAGAGCCGATGCACCGAAAGGGCCGACGCGCATCGAAGGCGAAAGCGCGGGATGTCCACCATCCGGGCCGAGTGCTTCGACAAGCGCACGTGCGCGGAGCAGTCGATCGACGACTGCCGGCTTCGGTAAGGCGCCCCGGCCCGCATTCTCCGGCCGGTCAATCGCCGGACCGGTCGTCGCGCTCCGCGGCTACGCCCGCGAGCCATTCCGCATAACTGGACGCGACGCGTTCGCGCAGCTCGTCGTCATGCCACACGCGGATCACCTGGCCTGCCACGCCGCCTGCCGCGGGATCGAGGTCGATGCACAGATGGTTGCCGCTGCCGTCGTGCGTGAACGGAAGCCACTTGAGGTTGTACCAGTCGTCGCGAATGCCGGCGTCGGGCTCCGATGACATGCCGTCGAAGTCGCCGGACGCAACCAGTTTCTGCCAGATCGACCATTGCGCGACGATCTCCTGCGCGCTCAACAACGCATCGCTTTCGGCGAACACGGCGTCGGGATCGGCTTGCCCGTCGTGCAACCGGAGGCTGGCGATCAGGTCGTCCGGCAGCGTCGAACCCAGCGCGGCTTGGAGTTCGGCAATCGCAAGAGCGTCGGCCGGCCCGTTCAGGCCGCCCGGCAAGCTCGCGGGATGGGCGGCGATCGCGTGTTCGATGCGTTTCCATGCATCGTGAACATCAGGCGCAACGGCGCCGGCAACTGGTGCAGCGGCGGAGGCCGCGGCCTGCGGCGGCTGCGCCGGAACGGTCGCGGTGTCGTCCGTCGTGACATCGGTGCGCGACGCGCGCGTACCCGTGCCATCCAGTCGCAGAAACAGCACGGGCGTCCCGGCCGGCAGTGCATCGACGCCCGCCGGGATCGCGACGAGCACGTCGGCTTCGGCCACGCCGCGGATGGGGCCGTCACCCTGGAACGGCAGAAGACGGACCCGCGATTCGCCGCGTTCGGTGGCGGACAGATTGCCCCATCGCATCCCGTTGACTTCGGCATCGGATTCGATGTCGTGCGCGGTCAGTGCGGTTTCCCAATACGGCCCCGGCGTCGCCATGTGCTCCAGCAGGTCGAGCACGTGCGGGACGATCGTATGCAGCAGTACGGCGACGCCGCTCGTGTGACCCGGCAGGTTGACCAGCACGGCCTGGTCGTAGCGGGTGAACGACTCCGTCCGGTAGACGAAGCCGTCCGGCCTCGCGGATTTCACTGTCCACTTCGTCGGCGGCGAGCGGTCTTCGCTTCGCCCGACGTTGAAGCGTTCGCCGGGCACCTGCCGGACCTGGACCGTCTCCCGGCTGTTCGAATACATCATCTGCGCATTCAGGCCGCGAATCCCGAATGGCGCACCCGCCGGCAATCCGGCGCCGACGATCAGGTCGTAGCGGCTGGACAGCTCGACCAGCTGCTGCCTGAAGGCCCGTTCGTTGCGCTCCACCTCGGGCGACAACGAATCTGTCGAAGGCAACGGCAGATATTCGACGACCGGGACGTCGTAACCCCATTGCCGCAGCACCGCGCGCAGATACGGGCCCATCGAGTCGAATCGCTGCCAGGGTTCGCGCGCGTGGCCCGGCGGCGCCACATCGTAACTGGCGATCACGACGCCGACACGCGGCCGCCTCGTGACGGCAACGTCGCGCACACCTGCCGCTATCAGCGCCGCCTGTCGCGCGGGCGTGATCCGCATCCCTTTCGCGAGCAGCACGTGTCCTTTCCGGAATTCACTGCCGATGGCGATCACGTGCTGCCCTTCCGCCAGCGGCGCATGAAACCGCAGGCGTGCGCCCGTGTGCGAGTCGATCCACCGATGCTCGGCGTTCGGCGCAACCGTGTCGGCGTGATCCGGCATCGCGACGTAGGCGGGAATGCTGGCCACTTGCCGTTCGCCGAGCGCGCGGGCAGCCGGGCTGGCCGTTCGCGACGCCAGCTGGCCCAGCCCGACTTTGCAGTCGAGCTCGACGGGTTCCCGGCAAGAGGCGGTTGCTGTATCGGCCGCACGCAGCGCATAGCCGTCGCAGGCGGCCAGCGGAACGGACGGAACGTCGTCCGGGGCGAGGATGTCCTCCGCCGTGACGCGCAATGCCGCTTCGTCGATCGGGATCGACTCGCTCAGCATCGCGCCGGGAACGAGGCGCCGGCATGGTTCATAGGCTTGCCTGAGCCATGCGGGATAGCGGGCGGGTACGCTCATCGGGTTCCTCGTCGTGATGCTTCGTGGCACACCATTGTGCGGCCAGGTGGCCCGCGTCTCTCTCCAGACGCGTGACCGAAGGCGGATTTTTGTGAAGCGCTATTGGACGATTCATCGCGTTGCGATGTAACTGTCAGGTGTGTCAGGAGATTGTCGGCAGGGACGGCCCGGCCGGTGCTGGAACAGGCTGGCGGTCGACGAATGAATGACGCGCCGCAACGCATCGGCCGATGGCACGGAACGGTCGGTGCACGCGGCGGTCATAATTTTTTTCGCAAGGAGCAGTGAATGGCATCCAGCCAGAGCACGGTCGATTTCATCGTCGAGCAGATCGCGGCGGCCGGTACGGTCTCGTCCCGCAAGATGTTCGGCGAGTATGGCATCTATTGCGATGGCAAGATGGTCGCGCTCGTCTGCGACGACCGGCTGTTCGTCAAGCCGACCCCGGAAGGGCGCGCGTATCTCGGCGCCTGCGAAGAAGCCCCGCCGTATCCGGCCGCGAAGCCGCACCTCGTCATCGCCGGCGATCGCTGGGACGACCGCGAATGGCTGTCGGCATTGATCCGGATCACCGCCGCGCAGTTGCCGATGCCGGTGAAGCGGAGCCGATAGCGACAGTGCGCGACACGCAGGCGTATTCTGTGACACATGCGTGCGGCCATCGCGCGCCAGGGAGTACAAGAATGGAGACATCCGGACATCCGCGCGGCACGTGGCGTGCCCGCCGCGCGTGGCACGCGCTCGTCGCGGTTGCGTGTCTTGGCTGGAGCGCGTTGTCGTTCGGCGCGGACGGTGCGGGCGGCGCGGCCGCGTTGCTCGATCGCTATCGCAGCCTCGGCGCGCAACTGAAGGACAACGCGTTTCACCGGCCGGTGGTCCTCGAATCGGCGGAATCGTCGTCATCGCTGAAGGGCGACATCTACGCGGTGGTCGATTATCCGTTCGCGGTCGTGAGCGATCAGCTCGACGATCCTGCGCAGGGCCCGGCGAACTGGTGCGCGGTGCTGATCCTGCACCTGAACACGAAGTACTGTCACGCGTCGAGCGGCAGCAACGGCCCGGTGCTCGACGTGAACCTCGGCCGCAAGATCCAGCAGAAGCTGTCGGACACCTATCGCGTGCAATTCCGCTATCGCGTGGCGGCCGCGACGCCCGACTATTTCCAGGTCGACCTGACCGCCGACAGCGGCCCGATGGGCACGAAGGACTACCGGATCGCGCTGGAGGCCGTGCCGGCCGGCGGGTCGCGCACGTTCCTGCACCTCACGTATTCGTATGGCTTCGGCACGGTCGGCCGGATGGCGATGAAGACCTACCTGGCAACGGTCGGCAGCGACAAGGTCGGGTTCACGAACGTCGGCGCATCGGCCGCGCAGCCGCAGTACATCGGCGGCGTGCGCGGGCTGCTGGAGCGCAACACGATGCGCTACTACCTCGCGATCGACACGTATCTCGCGACGCTCGACAAGCCGCTCGACCAGCGCCTCGCGCGCTGGTTCGACGCGACCGAACAGTATCCGCAGCAACTGCACGAAGTGGAAAGGAACGCGTATCTGCAGATGAAAGCGCAGGAGGTGCAGCGGCAGCAGGCGGCGCGCTGACGGTGTGGCCCGCCGGCGCGCGGCCCGGCATCAGTTCGACGCGCCGCCGACCGTGCGGATGCTGTGCCACTGCCCTTGTTCGACGCGGAACAGCGTGTACGGCGGCTTGATCAGGTCGCCGCGCTCGTCGAACGAGATCTTGCCGGTCACGCCGGTCACCGATACGCCCGGCAGGCTCGCGACGATCTTGCCGCGATCGAGCGAATCAGCCTTGCGGACCGCCGCGATCATCGCGAGCGCCGCGTCGTACGCGAACGGCGCATACAGCTCGACGTCCTGGTTGAAGCGCGCCTTGTAGCGCTGCGCGAACGCGACGGCCGACGGCAGCTTGTCGAGCGCGGGGCCGGGCTCGAGATCCTGCGTGCCTTCGCCCGCGTTGCCGGCAATCTTCAGGAATGCGTTGCTTTTCAACGCGCCGGCGCCGAACAGCTGCGCGCGGATGCCGAGCGAGCGCATCTGCTTGACGAGCATCGCGCCTTGCTCGTCGAGCCCGCCGAAGAACAGCAGGTCGACGTTGTTGCTCTTCATCGTCGTCAGGATGCCGCGGAAATCGACGGCCTTGTCGTTCGTGTACTCGCGGCCGACGATGCTGCCGTGCGCGTCCTTCACGCCTTTCTCGAACGCGTCGGCGAGACCCTGGCCGAACGCGGTGCGATCGTCGATGATGCCGATCCGCTTCGCCTTCAGCTGTTCGACCGCGAAGCGGCCGGCCACCACGCCGCCGACGCCGTCGTGCCCCATCGTGCGGAACACGTTCTTGAAGCCCTGCATCGTCAGTTGCGGATTGGTCGAACCGGGCGTGATCATCGCGACGTTCGCCTGCTTGTAGACGGCCGACGCCGGAATGCTGCAGCCGGAGTTGTAGTGGCCGATCACGCCGACCACGCCGTCGTCGACCAGCTTCTGCGCGACCTGGATCGCGATGCGCGGATCGGCCTGGTCGTCCTGCACGTCGAGCACGAAGCGCACCGGCTTGCCGCCGACGGTCGGATGCTTCGCGTTCTCCTCGTCGAGTGCGAGCTGCGCGCCGTATTGCAGATCCTTGCCGACGCGCGCGACCGGCCCCGTCAGCGGGCCGGCGAAGCCGATCTTGACGGTTTCCGGGTCCGCGGCCTGCGCGGCCCCCGCGACCGTGCCGATCGAGCAGACGGCCAGCCATACCAGCCAGTGACGACGATTCATGATGCCTCTCCTTGTGTGGGTGGAAGTCGTGGCGCGCGTCAGAATCGCGCGGCCCGGTACGGCGTGAGGTCCAGCGGCGGTGTGCGCCGGGCGACGAGGTCGGCGACGATCTGCCCGGTGATGCCGGCGAGCGTGACGCCGAGATGCTGATGACCGAATGCGTGGATCACGCGCGCGCTGTGCCGCGCGTGGCCGATGACGGGTACGCCGTCGGGTAGCGTCGGCCGGAAGCCGAGCCAGCTGCGCGTCGGCGCGCCGAGCGACGGCACGGCTTCGCGTGCGGAGCGCGTGAGCAGCGCGACGAGCGACGGGTTCATCGGCGCGTCGAAGCCGCCGAGTTCGACGGTGCCGGCCGCGCGCAACCCTTCGTCGAGCGGCGTCATGTAGAAGCCGCGTTCGGCCCAGCCGACCGGCCGCGTGACGATCGGCTCGTGCGTGGCGAACTGCACGTGATAGCCGCGCTCGGTATCGAGCGGCACCGCGTCGCCGCACGCGGCCGCGAATTCGCGCGAGCGTGCGCCTGCGGCAATGACGACATGATCGAACGCGCGCACCGTGCCGCCCGCCTGCACGTTCACGCTGTCGCCGGCGGGCGCGATCCGCTCGACGCGCACCCGTTCGAGCGTTGCGCCGGAGGCGGCGAGTTGCGCGAACAGCTCGCCGAGAAAGCCGTGCGGGTCGGAGAAATGCCAGCTGCCGACGAACAGCACGCCGCGCGTGAAGATCGGCGCGAGTGCGGGCTCGAGCTGGCGGATCGCGCTCGCGTCGAGCGTCTCGAACGGCACGCCGAGCCGGCGCCGCAGCGCGAGCGACGGTTGCGCGGCATCGAACGATGCCTGCCGCGCATACAGGTACAGGCATTCGCGCGGCCGCACGAACGCGGCGAGCCGCGGCGGCGCGAGCAGCGGCGCATAGCCGTCGGCGGCGCGCGACAGCAGCGCGGCCAGCGCGCTCGCGCTGCGCGCATGGCGCGCGGGCGTCGACGCGAGCAGGAACCGCGCAAGCCACGGTGCGCCGCGCAGCAGGTAAGGCCAGCGGATGCGCAGCGGGCTGTCGGCAGCGAACAGGAAGTGCGGGATGTTGCGGAACACGGACGGGCCGTTCACCGGCACGCAGCCGTACGGCGCGAACGTCGCGGCATTGCCGAACGACGCGCCCTGGCCGATGCCGGCCGGATCGAACAGCGTCACGCGATGCCCGTCGCGCTGCAGCCATGCCGCTGCGCCGAGCCCGATGAAGCCTGCACCCACGATGGCGACATTCGCCATGACGCTTCCCCTCCGGTCCACGTGATTCACACAAAGTTGCGATCAAGAATCACACAGTAATTTTTTGTGTGCAATCAAAAATCGATTGTGTGGTGCCAGTGTTTACCCGATTCCAATGCATTGATTCAGCAGACTTTTCCCTGGGCGTTTGACGGGGCGGGGATGTCATATACAATCGCTGGGCAAGCCAAAACGGCAGACAAACGCTTTTTGTGTGGTCACGGGCGACAAATGGCATCAGACAAACTTTCCGGCGAGCGCGACAGCGGCCTGCTGGTGCAGGCGAAGCGGCCGACTTATGTCGAGGTATCGAGCTCGATCGAGGCGGAAATCCGCAACGGCACGTATCCGCCGGGCAGCCGGCTGCCGCCGCAGCGTCAGCTCGCGACCGAGCTTGGCATCAACGTGTCGACCGTGTCGCGTGCGTACAAGGAACTGCAGCTGCGCGGCCTCGTGATCGGCAGCAAGCGGCGCGGTTCGCTCGTCACCGGTGGCGCAATGCCGAGCATCGAGCCGGCCCGCGCGTCGCTTGCGGCGGGCAACGGCGTGATCGACCTGACCGTGAACCGCCCGGCGACCGGCGAGTTTCTCGCGAGCCTCGCGCAGACGTTCGGCACGCTGCCGAACGACCCGCGGTTCGCCGCGCTGCAGGAATACCAGCCGCCGCAGGGGCCCGACTGGGCGCGCGCGGCCGGCGCGCAGTGGCTCGCCGCGCCCGGCTTCACGCCGCCGCGCGACCAGGTGGTCGTCACGAGCGGCGCGCAGCACGGGCTGTATGCGGTGCTGAACAGCCTGATCGGTACCGACGGCGTGATCATTGCCGATCGCCTCACGTACTACGGCCTCAAGGCGCTCGCGCCGGTGTTCCAGTTCGAGATCGTCAGCGCGCCGGCCGACGACGACGGCCTGCTGCCCGACGAGATCGAGCGGATCTGCCAGCGCATGCCGGTCAAGGCGATCTTCGTCGTGCCGAACCTGCAGAACCCGACCGTGACGACGATGAGCCTCGCGCGCCGGATGGCGCTCGTCGACGTCGCGCGGCGCCATCACGTGACGATCATCGAAGACGACGTATACGGCCCGCTCGTGCGCGACCGGCTGCCGGCGATCGCGGGGCTGTGTCCCGAGCTGACGTTCCATATCGGCGCGACGTCGAAGATCCTCGCGCCGGGGCTGCGCCTCGGCTACCTGAGCTGCCCGTGCGACAGCGTCGCGCTGTGCGCGGAAGCCGTGCGTACGACCGCATGGATGCCCGCGCCGACATCGATGCTGATCGCGACGGTATGGATCGAGGACGGCACCGCCGAGCGGATCATGGCCGCGCAACTCGCGGAAATCCGCGCGCGTGTCGATCTCGCGCGGGAGTTGCTGCCGGCCGGGCAGCTGAAGTCCGATCCGGCGTGCATGTTCGTGTGGCTGCGGCTGCCGCCGCCGTGGCGTGCCGACGACTTCGCCGCGAATGCGAAGGCGCGCGGCGTGATCGTGATGCCGTCGTCGACGTTCGCGGTCGATCGCGCGGAAATCGAGCATGGCGTGCGCATCAACCTCGCGTGCCCGGCCACGCGCGACGAGCTCGTCAACGGGCTGCGGATCCTGTCCGGTACGCTGAAGGACCGGCCGCGCGCGCTGTTCGGTTCGATCTGACGGCGCCCGCTCAGTCGAGCAGATCCGCGACGACGTCGACGATCCGCTGCAGCAGCGCTTCGTCGTAAGGCAGCCACGGCACCGCGCGCAGCGGCGACGGCGGCGGCTCGATTGTGGCATCGACAGGCGCGCCATCGCGCGTCACGCGGCCGGTCGCGCAATGCACCGACCACGCGCCGACCCGCACGTGGCGTTCGTCGATCGTGATCTTCCCTTGTGCGACCGGTTCGGCGAACACGAGCGACAGCACGTGTTTGCGATGCCGCGCCATTACGCCGAGCGGCAGATCCGACAAGCGGTTCAGGCGCTGCCAGCGTTCCGTTTCGAGATCGCGCTGGCGGACCGGGTCCGTCGTGCGCGTGGCGGTGGCCGCACGCGTTGCATCGTCGTCGAGCGCGAACGCGGCCACGCTGACGAGCAGGTCGACCGCGCGCGCGACTTCCGAGAACACGACAGGGTCGATCTCGCCGATCGGCAGCGGCGCCCAGCGACGCTCATGCCGGCGTTCGACGTGCAGCCGGCGCGACGTGCCGTGGCTTTCCGAACCGGGATAGAGCCGCGCATCGACGAGAAAGGTCGCGCGCACGTCGCCGAATTCGCGGACGAGTCCGTCGTCGTACGCGCGGATCGACCAGCCTTCGCGGCGCGCGACGCCGAGCAGCGGCCGGCTCGACAGCACATGACCTTCGAACATCGCGGAATCGCTGGCCGACGCGTCGTCGTCCGCCGGTACGTAGTACTCGCGAAATGCCTGCCTGACCGGTTGCCGCAGCGAACGGCCGACGATCGCGCGCTGCCACGCGAGCCGTTCGTCCGCGTCGGCCAGCAGCGGGTGCCAGAGCCGGATGTCGCTGTCCTCGGCGATCTCGCACGCGTGCCCGGCCGCGTCGCGCAGCACCACCTTGCCTTTCGCGATGTCGGGCATGAACGATTGCGTCGCGCCATCGCTGCCGCGCGCCTGCCAGATCATCCGCGCGGAGAACGCGGCGCCGGCCGGCGCATCGACGAGCCGTTCGCGCCATTCGGCGTGGCCGAGCGTCATCGGCTGCCAGAAGCCGGCTTCCATGCACGTGGCGAGCATCGCAAGCTGCTTCTTGTCGGGCTTTGCATCGAGCGTCATCCGCAGCGCGGTGTGCGGCCGCTCGCCGAGCATGCGTTCGGCCGGTTTCAGGTTGCGTGCAAGCTTCTTCTGCACGCCTGCATGACGCACCGTGGCCAGCGCGTCGCGCAGCGCGCGCACGCTCTCGGGCGTCGGGATCGTTTCGACTGCATGGCCAAGCGCGATCGCGAGCGACTGCGACGGCACCGTCTTCGCGGCCGTCGGCGCGACGCACACGCCCGTCAGCAACGGCCCGATCAGCGGGCGCAGCCACGCTTCGTCGCGATAGGCGGCCACGCGCACGGCGCGCGCAACGACCTGTGCATCATCGATCGTGAACGCGCGGTCGGCTTCGTACGGCACGGTGCCGGCATGAAGGGCCGCGATCTGTCTTGCTGCGTCGGTCAGCGCGTCGTGCGCGAATGCGACATACGCGGCGTCTTCCGCGAGTGTGACGGCCGGATCGCTGGCATCGAGCCACAGCCGCTTCGGCGCAAAGTAGCCGTTGCTCGACGCGGCCAGCGCGAGTAGCGCGGCCGGCCCCAGCTCGGGCAGCACGTCGAGTTCGCGCACGCGAAACGGCGAGTCGGCCAGCGCCTGTGCGTAGGCCTCGCGCCGCGCCGAGAAGTCCCGGCGGCCGGCAAACCAGTCGAGCGCATACGCGCCATATGCGGACTTCGCGCGGATCTCGCCGTCTTCCGGTTCGCCCGCGATGCGCGCGAGTTCGGCCTGCAGCGCGGGCGACGGCAGCGCGTCGAGGCAGGGCAGGTCTTCCAGCGCGCGTTTCCATCCGCCGGGCGGCATGTCGCGGAACAGTTCGAGTGCGGTATCGGCGTCGACGAGCGGCTCCAGGCCGAGCGCGTCGATCTGCCCGCGCAGCCAGCGCGCGAATTCGGCGCGCGGGTCGTCGTACGCGTGGTCGCGCAGCATGATCTCGTACTCGGCGCGACGCAGTGCCGGCCAGGCCGCACCGAGCGTGTGCGCGTCGAGCGTCGACAGGTCGATCGGCGCGCCGGTGAAGCGCGGATGGTCGGCCGTGCCGGTCAGGCGCGCGACGAGCAGCGCGGCGAGGTTGCGATCGGTCATGTGCGGTTTCCTTCCCGGCGGCGTGCGGTGCACGGTCGGCCGTTTCGTTTTGACACCATTTCATCTGTACTTGTCGGGCGTTTCGGATTGCGCCACCGAGGCCGGCTGCTCGTTCGATCGCGTGCGGCATGGGACTGACTCCGGCACTGAACGCCGTGCGGCCGCACAGTATTGCACCCCGATTGAGGCAATCGGGCGAATGCCCGTCCGGCGGGCGTTCCGGGCCGATCCGGCCGCGCCGCGCCGGTTTCCCGGCCAGCCGGCCATTTCATAAGACGTACAGTTATCCCGCCATGCGCGATTCGCGCCGAACTGTACTCTTGTTCGCGTGGTCGATGTGTGTACTCGCCGCCAACTGTTCTGCTCTTAAGATTCCATCATCAAGTGCACAGTGCCGCAGATCCAGTCGTACCGGAACCCTGTTGGCGCATCTTCAAGAGAGCCAGTGCGATGGAAAAGGCAAAACCGGAGGGAAAGATCAGGAATCACGACGGCCCGGTCGGCGGGCGAAACACGTGCGTGTCGGACGCACACGGCAGGGCGGCGCTTCTGCGCCTGCCGGCGGGAGGCGCACGATGAAACTCTATGAAAAACTCGCGGACGACATCGAGCGTCTGATCCGCCAGGGCGTGTACCGGCACGGCGACCGGATTCCGTCGGTGCGGCAGGCGAGCCAGCAGCACCGGATCAGCATCACGACCGTGCTGCATGCGTATCTGCTGCTGGAAAGCCGCGGGCTGCTCGAAAGCCGGCCGCAGTCGGGCTATTTCGTGAACCTGCGGCGCGACGACAGCCACGCGCCGGTGCGCGAGTTGCGGCCGTCGAAGCCGATCGCGATCTCGTCGTCGGTCGATGTGAGCCGGCTCGTGCTGTCGACGCTGCGCTCGATCGGCACCGACGATGCGGTGCCGCTCGGCTCGCCGTACCCGGACCCGAGCCTGTTCCCGTTCGAGAAGCTGAACCGCTATGCGTACGCAGCCGGCCGCGACAAGTCGCTGTGGGGCGTGACGGACGGCTTGCCGCCCGGCCATCCGCGGCTGATCCGGCAGATCGCGCGCCGCTACCTGGAAAACGGGATGTCGGTGGATCCGAACGAGATCATCGTGACGGTCGGCGCGACGGAGGCGATCAACCTGTGCCTGCAGGCGGTGGCGAAGCCGGGGGACACGATCGCGGTGGAATCGCCGACGTTCTACGCGATGCTGCACGCGATCGAACGGATGGGGATGAAGGCGATCGAGGTCGCGACGCATCCGGAGTACGGGATCGACATCGCGGCGCTGGCCGCGATCGCGAAGTCGCAGCCGATCGCCGCGTGCATGGCGATGCCGAACTTCCAGAACCCGCTCGGCTTCCAGATGCCCGACGAGCGCAAGCGCGAACTGGTTGAGTACGCAACGAAAACGGGCATGCCGCTGATCGAGAACGGCGTGTACAACGAACTGTATTTCGGCGATACGCATCCGAGTTCGCTGAAATCCTATGACCGGACCGGGATCGTGCTGCATTGCTCGTCGTTCTCGAAGAGCCTGACGGCCGCATACCGGATCGGCTGGGCGTTGCCGGGCCGCTATCGCGATCAGGTCGAGAAGCTGAAG
Source organism: Burkholderia arboris (assembly GCF_038723655.1). Taxonomy (NCBI): domain Bacteria; kingdom Pseudomonadati; phylum Pseudomonadota; class Betaproteobacteria; order Burkholderiales; family Burkholderiaceae; genus Burkholderia; species Burkholderia arboris. The sequence goes on along the minus strand of NZ_CP109823.1, from coordinate 553,171 downwards.
TTCCTGAACACGCTGGCGACGCCGTCGCTGCCGCAACTCGCGATCGCGGAGTTTCTCGAGCGCGACGGCTATGAGCATCACCTGCGGCGTTTGCGCAAGGCGTATGCGCAGCAGGCGAACCTGATGCGTGCGATGGTGTCGCGGTTCTTCCCGGAAGGCACGCGCATCTCGAGCCCGGCGGGCGGGTACGTGCTGTGGGTCGAGCTGCCCGCGCAGGTCGATGCGATGCGGCTGTACCAGCTCGCGCTGGAGCAGGGCATCACGATCGGTCCCGGCTACATGTTCTCGATCACCGACAACTACCGGAACTTCATCCGGTTGAACTACAGCAGCCCGTGGTCGCCGGAGATCGAACAGGCGGTGATCACGGTCGGGAAGCTGGCCGCGGCGTGCATGCGGTGAGCGGGCGCGTGCGGTGTCATGCGCTTGGACGACGAAGCCGGCCGGGTGCCGGCTTTGTCTTTTTGAGTGATCGCTGGCTGCGCATCAACCGCCATCAGTCGCGCGGCGGCTCGTCCGAGCGGTACAGCACGAACCCGTCGGGGCGGACCAGCACGTGGCCGTCGTCGGGAAGCGCGGTCGACGCGTGCCAGCCGGTCGCGGCGTCGACGAAGTCGAAATCCCTGCCGGCCACCAGGACGGCCGGGTTCGCACGGCTCAGGCTCGCGCGGCCCGACGAGGCGACCGGCGCGGCCGGGCCGGCGAGCAGCACGTAGCCGCTGCCGAACAGGTCGAGTGTCGACATCTGCCGGCCATCGCGCCGGATCCACGCATGCGGGAAGCGCGTGCCGGTTTGCGCCTGCAGTTGCACGACGGAATCGGGCGGTGCGTCGCCGGCTTCCCGGTAGCGATGACGCAGCAGCACGTCGCCGGTGTCGAGCAATCCGGCGAAGACGTGCCGGTTCGCGTCGGTCTCGATGCCGAAGCGCGCGTCGAAGTCGCTGCGCAGCAGCGCTTGATGCCCGTTGCGCACGGCCAGCGGCCGCCGCTCGGAATCGTAGCTGTCGAGCAGCGCCGCATCCGCGTCGCCGCGCAGCGTCGCGGCGAGCTTCCACGCGAGATTGTGCGCGTCCGCGATGCCGGTCGTCGCGTTGAATCCTCCCCACGGCGGCATCACGTGCGCAGCGTCGCCGCACAGAAACGCGCGGCCCGACCGGTAGCGCGTCGCGACGCGCACGCCGGTGTTCCACGTGCCGTGGCTCCGGATGTCGATGCCGAGGTCGTCCAGACCGATCGCGGCGCGCACGAGGCCGGGCAGTGCGTGGTCGGGCGGCGGCCCTTGCACGGGGTCGTACTCGAGATGGAATGACCACTTGTCGGCGTTGTCCATGGCAAGGAACAGGCCGCGCACGGTCGCGTTCGCGACCTCGCACTGGCTGAACGTGCGGCCCTGCACGGTCCGGCCAAGATCCGCATGGAAGAAGATGTTGACGAAATGCTGCGGCGCCGGCGTATCGGCCGTATCGATGCCGAGATGCCGGCGCACGAAGCTGCCACCGCCGTCGGCGCCGACGAGCCAGGCGGCCTCGATCCCGGCTTCCACGCCGTCCGGGCCGCGCACGGTGGCAAGGACGGTGTCGCCGGTCATGCTGAACGACACGAGCGTGTGGCCGAAGCGGACATCGCCGCCGCGCGCTTCGACATGCCGGCGCAGTACGGGCTCGATCAGCGTCTGCGGGCACGCGGTGAAGCGCGACGGCGACGGCGCGATCGCGGCCAGCTTCGATTGCATGGCCGCGATGTCGATGACCGGTTGCGCATCGACCAGCGTGCGCCCGCGACGCGCCCCGCCGAACGCACCCTGACGCCACGCACCGGCCGCTGCGTCCGTGACGGCGTCTTCCACGCCGGCCTGACGGAACAGTTCCATCGTCCGCAGATGAATGCCGCGTGCGCGGGGCAGCGGTGACACGCCCGTGTTTTTCTCGACCAGGATGAACGGAACATCGAGGCGCTGCAGGAACAGGGCTGCGGACAGTCCGACCAGCCCGCCGCCGGCGATCAGCACCGGCGTCGTAGTGACAGAGGTAGGCATCGGGCACACCTTCGCGTAAAATTTATCGGTGATAAGTTTATCTATCATCGATAGAGAAAATCAAGCATGGCGAAGATACGACGTGACGAAATCGTGGATGCGGCGCTCGCGCTGCTCGACGAACAGGGGCTTGATGCGCTGACGACCCGGCGCCTTGCGCAGCGGCTCGGGGTCGAGTCGGCGGCGCTTTACTGGCATTACCGCGACAAGTCGGTGCTGCTGGCGGAAATGGCTGCCGTCGCGCTGGCGCGGCATCACACGCTCGACGTGCCGGCCGGCATCGCGCAGTGGGACGCGTGGTTCGCGGACAACGCGCGCAGCTTTCGACGCGCATTGCTCGCGTATCGGGACGGTGCGCGGCTGCATGCGGGCTCGACGCCGGGCCCCGATGCCGTCGAGCGGATCAGGCCGAAAATCGCGTACCTGGTACGCGCCGGCCTGACGGAGCAGGAGGCCGGGATGGCGATGCTGGCTGCAGGCCAGTTTACGATCGGCTGCGTGCTGGAGCAGCAGGCCGCGCAGGGGGGCGGGGCGGAGGAGCCGGCGCGGCGCGAGGCGGCCGACGACCGGCCGCGGACGAACGGGGTGACGCTGGCGCCGATCGACCCCGGTGTGGCGTTCGAATTCGGGCTCGGCCTGATCGTGGACGGCTTGCGCCGGCGGGTGGGCCGCGCGTAGCCGCGCGTTCCCTTGCGTCGGGGTGCGTTACCCGCCCGTTACCGGCGGAAAGAACGCGACCTCGCTGTCCTCCCGCACGACGAACTCCCCGGTCACCATCTCGAGGTTCACGGCCGCCCGCACGGGGCGGTCCATCCGCAGCGCTTCCGCGCTGCGTGCGTCGCGCGCGGCCAGCGTGCTGCGCAGCGCATCGACGGTGAGTTCGCGCGCATCGACCTCGACGGTTTCTTCGTCGGTGTCGAGTTGCTCGCGGATGCTTGCAAAGTATTTGATGGTCAGTTTCATCGCGATGTCTTGAACGGAAGCGGCGGAATCGGAAAGCGCGAAGCGGACGCGGTCAGCCCCAGCGCCGCATTGCCTGGTCGTCGTGCGCTTTCGCCTCGACCCAGCCGGATTCGCCGTCGTGCCGGATTTCCTTCTTCCAGAACGGCGCATGGGTCTTCAGGAAATCCATCAGGAACTCGCAGGCATCGAATGCAGAGGCGCGATGCGCAGCGGCCACCACGACCAGCACGACGGCCTGACCGAGCGGGATGCGGCCCACGCGGTGCACGATCTTGGCCGATTCGAGCCGCCAGCGCGCGCTGGCTTCCTCGACGATGCTCCAGAGCGCCTGCTCGGTCATCGTCGGGTAGTGCTCGACTTCCAGCGCGACGACGTCGTCGACGTCGCCTTCCTTGCGCACGACGCCGAGGAAATTCACGACCGCACCGACATTCGGATTGCGAACGATCGGCGCGAGCTCGGCACCGGCATCGATCGGCGCGTACTGGACGCGCACTTCGAAGCCGGCCGCAATCGAGGGCGCCGGTTCGGTGTGCGGGTCGGTCGCGTCGACGGAAGGCGGGCTGCCGGCACGCAGCGGATCGTCCGGCAGCCCGGCGCGGGATTCGGTGAAGGTCGTCATGACAGGTTCTCCATGGGGGCGGCGCATCCGGTGTCGCGCGGCGGCCCGTCAGCCGCCGACGAGCGACATGCGCACGGTCGGATAGGTCTTGCCCGGCGCGCGGGCCGGCCGTGCGGCGCGGCGCTCGGAATAGCGGTCGTCGCGTTGCGTCCAGCGCGCGCGGACGGCCGCTGCGAGGTCGCCGGTCGAAGCGGCGTCGTCGAGCCACGGCCGCAGGTCGGTGCCTTGCGTCGCGAACAGGCACGTATAGAGCTGCCCGTCGGCCGACACGCGCGCCCGCGAGCAGGTGCCGCAGAACGGATGCGACACGCTCGCGATGAAGCCGACTTCGCCGGCGCCGTCGATGTGCGCGCAACGGATCGCGGTGGCGTCGTGCCCCGGTTCGCCGACGAGTACGAGCGGGTAGTGCTCGTCGATCAGCTCACGCATTCGCGCGGCCGGCACGACCTTGTCGCCGGACCAGAAGCTCGCGCCGCCGACATCCATGTATTCGATGAAGCGCACGGCCACGCCGGACTGCCGGAAGTGACGCACGAGCGGCAGGATCTGGTCGTCGTTCACGCCGCGCTCGATCACTGCGTTGACCTTGACGGGTGCGAGCCCGGCCGCGTGCGCGGCCTCGATGCCGGCCAGCACGCGCGACACGGGCACGTCGGCGTCGCTCATCCGGCGGAATACCGCATCGTCGAGCGCATCGAGGCTCACGGTCACGCGCGACAGCCCTGCATCGCGCAACGTGCGTGCCTTCGCGGCGAGCAGCGAACCGTTGGTCGTCAGCGCGATTTCGACGGGTTTGCCGTCGACGGTCGTCAGCGCGGCCAGCCGCTCGATCAGCGCTTCGAGGTGGCGGCGCAGCAGCGGCTCGCCGCCCGTGATGCGGATCTTTTCGACGCCGAGCGACGTAAAGGCGCGTGCGATCTTTTCCAGTTGCGCGAACGACAATCGTTCGGACGACGGCATGAACGCGTAGTCGGCGCCGAAGCTTTCGCGCGGCATGCAGTAGCCGCAGCGGAAATTGCACTGATCGATGACGGACAGACGCAGGTCGCGCAGCGGGCGGCCGAGCGTGTCGGACGTGCGGGGGAAGGCGCCGGGCGATGCGCCGCCGGATGAAACGGCGGCGGCCGGCGCGGCGGAAACGATGGCATTCACGATCGGGTCGTCGGCCTGCATGAAGTAAGCGGAGGGGCATCGCCGGCCGGCCGTGCGTGTGCCGACGTGTCGGCGCACAGGTCGTGACGAGCCTCATCGTGAGCATAGTCCGCCGGTTTTTTCCGGCAGAGACACAATCGCGCCCGAATTGCAGGAATACAGTTCGCCGGGCGGAAGGCGCGACACGTGCGGCGATTGCGCAGCATCGGGCGGGCGTCAGGCGTCGTGCTCATGCGAGCCAGTGCGCGAATTCGTAATACGGAACTGCGTCGCCGCGCGCGATCGCGCGCCCGGCGGGCAGCCGCGCAAGCCCGCTGGCCTGCACCAGCGACTGCAGCGTGCCGGCGCCTTGCTGGCGCAGCGTGTCGAGCACGGGCGCACCACCGGCGCCGACCGTGCAACGCACGCGCACGAAGCGTTCGCGTTGCGCATCGGGTTCGAAGCCGGTGTCGATCGGCAGCGACGGCACGGCCGGCCGGCATGCGTCGCGCCCCTGCAGGCGGCGGATCAGCGGCGCGACGAACAGCGCGAACGCCGTCATCGCGGCCCCCGGATTGCCGGGCAGCAGCACCACGGGGCGCGTGTCGAGCCGCGCGAGCGCGACCGGCTTGCCGGGTTTCATCCGCACGCCGGTGACGATGAACGACGCGCCGAGCGCGGTCAGCGCGGGGCGCAGCAGATCCTTGTCGCCGACCGAAGCGCCGCCGACGCAGATCACCAGGTCGCAGTGCGCATGCAGGTCGCGCAGCGCACGATCGACGGCCGGCGCCGTATCGGCCGCGTGCAGGCGCATCGCGACGCCGGCGCCGGTTCCTTCAACCAGTGCGGCGAGCATTGGCGCATTGCTGTTGTAGATCTGCTGCGGCGCACGCGGCTGGCCGCACGCGACGAGTTCGTCGCCGGTCGTCAGGATGCCGACCCGCAGCGACGGACTTACGTCGACGCGTGCGAACCCTTGCGCGGCGGCTACGCCGACGTGCATCGCGCCGATCCGCACGCCGGCCGGCACCAGCAGGTCGCCCGCGCGCACTTCCTCGCCGCGCCGGCGGATATGCGACCCGCAGCGCTGCGGTGCGTCGAACGCGACCCAACCGTCCCGTTCGCGTGCATGCTCCTGCATCACGACGGTGTCCGCGCCGGGCGGAATCAGGCTGCCGGTAAAGATGCGCGCGGCCGTGCGCGGGGCCAGCGGCGCCGGCGTATCGCCTGCATAGCAGCGTTGCGCGACGTGCAGCGGCTCGCCCTGCGCGAGATCCGCGTAACGCACCGCATAGCCGTCCATCGCGCTCTGGTCGGCCGGCGGCTGGTCGAGCACGGCGGTCAGCGGTGCGGCCAGCACGTGGCCGGCCGCTTCGGCGACCAGCAGGGTGGCGCGGGCTCCAAGCGGGGCGAACGCGCCGGCGAATTGCTGCTGCGCGGTATCGAAATCGAACAGGTGTTTCATGACGAGAGGGCCGCTTGCTCGGGCGCAAGCGCCGGTTGGTCGGGGTGAACGGCGACGGGCGACACGTATTCGACGAAGCCGTCGTTGCGGCAGAAGCCGAGCAGCCGCACGCCGGCTTCGCGGGCGACGTCGATCGCGAGCGACGTCGGCGCCGAGATCGTCGCGATCATCGGGATGCCGACCCGCGCGGCCTTGCGCACCAGCTCGTAGCTCGCGCGGCTCGACAGGAACGCGAAGCCCGCGCCAGGGTCGGCGCGCCGCCGCGCGAGATGCCCGATCAGCTTGTCGAGCGCGTTGTGGCGGCCGACGTCCTCGAACACGTCGAGCACCGCGCCGTCGCGGTCGCACCACGCGGCCGCGTGGATGCCGCCCGTCTCGCGCATCAGCGTCTGGCGGGCCGGCAGTGCGCGCGCGGCGCGGGCGATCGCGTCGGCGCCGATGCCGGCAGCCGCGCCGGCGGCCGCGATGTGCGGCGGGTGCAGGTCGAGCTGCGCGATGCTTTCGATCCCGCAGACGCCGCAGCCCGTGCGGCCGGCCAGCGCGCGGCGGTGCGCCTTCAGCGCCATGAATGCCTGCTGCGACACGGTGAGCCGCACTTCGGCGCTGCCGGGCCGGCATTCGCTTTCGATGTCGAACACGTCGGACGCGCGCTCGACGATGCCTTCGCTCAGCGCGAAGCCGAGACCGAACGCATCGAGGTCGATCGGCGTGGCCATCATGACCGTGTGCGAGATGCCGTTGAATACGAGTGCGACCGGCGTTTCTTCGACGACGCGATCGATGGTGTCGCGCACGTCGCCGGCACGATGACGCGTCACATGACATGCGGTGCTGCCGGTCGGATCGTCGAGTCGGGTGCAGGACTCCATGCGTTTTTCTCCAGGCGGGGCGGCCGGCGGACCGGCCGGGCTCGGCGCATTGGCCGAACCACGGGAATCGAAGCTGCCGGACGGGTGCCGCAGGGCGCACTACCGCCCCGGGCAGGCGTTGCATAACATGTTAAGTGGAGTGAACAGCGCGCCGGAGGCACAGCACCGCAACGCGGAAAGCAGTACAGCTGACCATCCCGCGGGCACGAAATGTGTTTTCCGTACACACATCTTCGGCGGCGGAAGCAGCACAGTTTCGGCGCACGTTCGAGTGATTGCGAGTATCGTTGCAAACGCGATATCGTCATTCACGCTTCGATGCCATGCGAGTGACCGTTTGTGTTCGCATGTGTTGTCGCCAAGCCGTCGCGCGATTTCCTGCTTCGGGCGTACGTCCTCACAATCACGAGCAAATTACGGTCATGGAAATCTTCGATGCGTTCCATCTCGCCCGATTGCAATTCGCATTCACGGTGTCGTTCCACATCGTGTTTCCCGCGATCAGCATCGGCATGGCGAGCTTCCTGGCGGTGCTGGAGTGGCGGTATCTCGTCACCGGCGACGCCGCCTACAAATCCATGTTTCAGTTCTGGTCGAAGATCTTCGCGATCGGCTTCGGGATGGGGGTGGTCTCCGGCGTCGTGATGGCGTACGAGTTCGGCACCAACTGGGCCGGCTTCTCGCGCGTCGCGGGCAACATCACGGGGCCGCTGCTTACGTATGAAGTACTGACGGCGTTCTTCCTCGAGGCCGGCTTCCTCGGCGTGATGCTGTTCGGCTGGCAACGCGTCAGCCCGCGCGCGCATTTCTTCGCAACGCTGATGGTCGCGGTCGGCACGCTGATCTCGACGTTCTGGATTCTCGCGTCGAACAGCTTCATGCAGACCCCGCAGGGCTACAAGATCGAGAACGGCCTCGTCGTGCCGGTCGACTGGTTCAAGATCGTCTTCAACCCGTCGTTCCCGTACCGTCTCGTGCACATGACGATCGCGGCGTTCATCGTCGCGGGCTTCATCGTCGCCGCATGCGGCGCATGGCACCTGCTGAAGGGGCGCCGCGACGAGCCGGTGAAACGCAGCTTCTCGATGGCGCTCTGGATGCTGCTGGTGCTCGCGCCGATCCAGATCGTCGTCGGCGATGCGCACGGCCTGAACACGCGCGAATACCAGCCGGCGAAGATCGCGGCGATCGAGGGGCTGTGGGAAACCGAGAAGGGCGGCACCGCACTGAACCTCTTCGGGCTGCCCGACATGCAGGCCGAAACCACGCGCTATGCGATCCAGGTGCCGCACCTCGGCAGCCTGATCCTGACGCACAGCTGGGACGGCGAGATCCGCGGGCTGAAGGAATTCCCGCCGCAGGACCGCCCGTATTCGCCGATCATCTTCTGGACGTTCCGGATCATGGCCGGCCTCGGGATGCTGATGCTGCTCACCGCGCTGCTCGGGCTGCTGCTGAGAAAGGGCGGACGCCTCTATGAAACGCGCTGGTTCCAGTGGTTCGTGGTGGCGATGGGGCCGTCGGGCATCGTCGCGCTGCTGGCCGGCTGGATCACGACCGAGGTCGGGCGTCAGCCGTGGACCGTCTATGGCGTGCTGCGCACCATCGATTCGGTCGCGCCGCTCAGCGCGCAGCAGGTCGGCGTGTCGCTGCTGATCTTCGTGGTCGTCTATTTCCTGGTATTCGGGACGGGTATCTACTACATGATGAAACTGATGAGGCGCGGGCCGGCTGCCCAGGCCGGGTACATCGAGCTGCACCGGCATCCGGGGCTGCGCAAGAGCGCGCTGTCCACGCCGCTGAACGTCACCGAAGCGGAGTAAGCCATGCACATCGATCTTCCTGTCGTATGGGCCGCGATCATCGGCCTCGGCGTATTCATCTACGTGATGCTGGACGGCTTCGATCTCGGCATCGGCCTGCTGTTTCCGTTCTTCGATGCGAAGGCCGAGCGCCAGGTGATGCTCGACACCGTCGCGCCGGTATGGGACGGCAACGAAACGTTCCTCGTGCTCGGCGGCGCGGGCCTCTACGGCGCGTTCCCGGTCGTGTATTCGACGCTGCTGCCCGCGAACTACCTGCCGCTGGTGCTGATGCTGGTCGGCCTGATCTTCCGCGGTGCAGCGTTCGAATTGCGCGCGAAGGCCACCCGCACGCAGCACATGTGGGATCTCGCGTTCATCGGCGGCTCGGCGCTCGCCGCGTTCTGCCAGGGGATCGTGCTCGGTTCGCTGCTGCAGGGCATCAAGATCGAGAACAACCAGTTCGCGGGCGGGCCGTTCGACTGGCTGTCGCCATTCAGCCTGCTCTGCGGGATCGGCGTGCTCGTCACGTATGCGACGCTCGGCTGCGGCTGGCTGATCCTGAAGGTCGACGGCGAACTGCAGCGCAAGATGCGGCTGCTGATGAAGCCGCTCGCGGGCGTGCTGCTTGCCGTGATGGGCGTGGTGAGCCTGTGGACCGTGATCGGGCTGCCGGCCGTCGCGCACCGCTGGTTCGGCAGCGGCAACCTCGGCTGGTTCCTGCCGGTGCCGATCCTCGTCGTCGCCTGCGTGTGGGGCATCTTCCACACGGTGAAGCGCGCACATGAAGCCACGCCGTTCCTGCTGACGCTCGCCCTCGTGTTCCTCGGCTACACGGGGCTCGTGATCAGCATCTGGCCGAACATCGTGCCGCCGTCGCTGACGATCTGGGATGCGTCGTCGAGCCATTCGAGCCAGCTGTTCGCGCTCGTCGGCACCGTGATCGTGCTGCCGATCATCCTCGTGTACAACGCGATGCAGTACCGCGTGTTCCGCGGCAAGGTGCGGGAGGGCGACATCGGCTATCACTGAGCGGCAAGCGATGTGACGGGGCGCGGCATGCGCGGGCGTATCATCACGCGCAGCGCGCCTCCGGCACGGCACCCGACCGACAGCGGCCCGCCACGCGCGGGCCGTTGCGCATCGGGCGCAGGCGTGCCGCGCAGCGCATTCATTTGGCAGTCGAGAAAACATCATGATCGTCAGACCACGACAAAACTGGCTCAGGATGCTGTTCGTATGGAACGGCTCCGTGCTGCAATCGATCATTCCGCAGCTCGTGTTCATGGCGATCGTCAGCACGCTGGCGGTCTTCACGAACGGGCGCATCTTCGGCGAGAAGATTCCGCTCAACACCGCGCCGTTCACGCTGTTCGGGCTCGCGCTCGCGATCTTCCTCGCGTTTCGCAACAACGCGAGCTTCGAGCGCTTCAAGGAAGCGCGGCATTTGTGGGGCAACCTGCTGATCGCCGCGCGCACCGTGACGTCGCAACTGAATCGCTACCTGCCCGACGGCGTCAGCGATGCGGAGCGCAACCGGCTCGCCGATCTGCTGATCGCATTCACGTATGCGCTGAAGCATCAGCTGCGCCATACCGATCCGACCGAAGACCTGCGGCGCATTCTCGGCGCGGCGCGCACGGTCGAGCTTGGCGGCAAATGCTTCAAGCCCGTTGCGATCCTCGACGAGCTGCGCGGCGGCATCGTCCGTGCGCTGGGCCGCGCGCCCGGCAGCGACACGACCTGCTGGATGTTCGAGACCCAGCTCGACGAGCTCGGCAAGTCGGTGGGTGGTTGCGAGCGCATCCTGTCGACGCCGATCCCGTTCTCGTACAGCGTACTGCTGCACCGCACCGTGTACGCGTATTGCGTGCTGCTGCCGTTCGGGCTCGTCGATTCGACGGAGTTCTTCACGCCGCTGATCTGCGTGTTCATCTCGTACACGCTGATCGCGCTCGAAGCGATTGCGAACGAAGTGGCCGAGCCGTTCGGTCTTGCGCCGAATGCCCTCGCGCTCGATGCGATGACGCGCACGATCGAGCGGTCGGTGCTCGAACTCGGCGACCGGCCGATGCCGGAGGAATTCGTGCCGGCGTCGACGTACCAGATCACGTAAGCAATCGACGCGAAGCCGGGCGGTCATGCGCGGCGGCGGGCGCTAGAATGGCGCTTGCCCGTTTCCCGGATTCAGGACCCTTCGCGATGACCCTCGTCGATACCTACCTCGCCGGCCTGCGCGCCGCGCTGCCCGATGCCGACAACACGGCGCTCGCCGCCGCCACGGGCGCGACGCCCGAGCAGCTCGATGCGCTGCGCGCCGTCTATCCGCAGTGCCCGGCCAGCCTGCTCGAACTGCTCGGCAAGCTCGACGGCACCTACTGGCGCGACTACGGCGACACGACGATCAACGTGTACGCGCTGGGCTCGGACGTCTACGAATATCCTTACTACCTGCTATCGGCCGCGCAGATGCTCGACGAAAGCGCGAAGTACCGCGACAGCATCGCCGGGATTTACGGCGACGACGCGAACCACGACGGCGAACTCGTCGATCCGCGCATCGACATCGCCTTGCCGATGAGCCGGCGGCTGTGCTTCTCGCATTGCATGAACAACGGCGGCACGTCGCAGCTCTACATCGATTTCGAGCCGGCGCCCGGCGGCAAGGTCGGGCAGGTCGTGCGCTTTCTGCACGACCCCGACAGCTACGCGGTGATCGCCGACGACTTCGACGGCTACCTGCGCAAGCTGATCGACGAGGGTTATACGTTTGTCATCGATTTCGACGAAGAATAGAGGCGGGCGCTGGCCGCCGCTTCAGGAGAGCGTGAAATGCGAATCTATGTGACGAGTATCTTTGTCGACGACCAGGACAAGGCGTTGACGTTCTATACCGACAAGCTCGGGTTCAGGCTGAAGAACAACGTGCCGGTGGGCGAGTTCCGCTGGCTGACCGTGGTGTCGAAGGATCAGCCGGACGGCACCGAACTGCTGCTCGAGCCGAGCAACCATCGCGCGGTGGGGCCGTACAAGCAGGCGTTGTACGAGGACGGCATTGCTGCCGCGTCGTTCCAGGTCGACGATCTCGACGGCGAATTCGCGCGGCTCACGGCGCTCGGCGTGCGGTTCACGCTGGCGCCGATGGATGCGGGGCCCGTGCGTGTGGCGATCGTCGACGATACGTGCGGGAACCTGATTCAGCTGATGCAGATGAAGTAACGCGCCGCGCGGGCCGTTCAGCGCGCTGCAACCGGCGGCGCGTTGTGCATCCAGCTGCGCTCCTGCATGCGGCTCTGGATGCGCCACCCGCATTCGGTCCGCACCAGCAGGTCGCGATACCACAGCCCGACGAAGCACACGCGATCGTCGCCGGCTTCGTCGGCCGACACCATCATCACCTGGCCGGCCGTTCGCGCGGTCGCGGCGTCGCCGTCGACGATCACCAGCGACGTCGAAATCGTGTGCTGCGTGCCGCGCATCGTCGAAGTCATGTGTTCCAGGTAGGACGCGATCTCCGCGCGGCTGCCGACCGGGCCGCCGAACGCCGCGTAGTCCAGCCGCGCGTTGGCGGTGAAGAGGCGCTCGAATTCCGGCCAGTCGCGGCGGTCGACTGCGTGACAGTAACGCGTCAGCAGATCCTGGATGTCCAGCCGGTCGATCGTTTCCTGTGATGTCATGGTGTCGTGAACTGTGTGGATGACGGGGAAACGATAGCGGGTGCGCCAGGGCGCGACATCGGCGGAGTGGACTAAGAAGCCGGTGCGAAATTGATCGGACGCTGCCGGTGCGTTCGTGCACGAAAGTCGTCGTGATGCTCGATATCGACACGTGAAACGCGCGGGACGCGTGCGGCTCGACGTGAACGAGCGTGTCGTGAGTGGGCCGGAATAGCGGCGATGCAAGACTGCCGCCGGATGACGGCGACAGCCTCGGGCCGTTGGCAGGCACACGCGTGCGGCGATGTTCCACCCGTGCGAAGCCGCAGGCCGCTTCGCGTGACGGAATACGCTAGCTCAGTGTGGCGAAGGCCGCGGGCGTGAAGTCGGCAATGGCCTCGAGACGGTTCTCGCGGATCTTGTCGAGCCACGCTGCGTCCTGAAGCAATGGGCGTCCGACTGCGACAAGATCGAATTCGTCACGCGCCAGCCGTTCCAGCAGGCCATCGAGCGATGCCGTTTGCGCGCGCTGGCCGGCGAACGATGCGTAGACGTCACGCGTCAATCCAACCGAGCCCACGGTAATGGCGGTCACGCCCGTGAGCTTCTTTGCCCAGGCCGCCAGATTCAGCCCTGCATGGACTTCCGGGAAAGCCGCCTGCCAGAACTGCTGTTGAGAGAGATGGAAGGCGTCGGCGCCTGCGTCGACGAGCGCGCCCAGCCACTGTTCCAGTATCTGGGGCGTTGCCGCGAGACGTGCGTTGAAATCCTTCGGCTTCCATTGCGACAGGCGGAGAATGACCGGGAAGTCACGGCTCACGACGGCGCGGATCGACTTCAGGATTTCAATGGCAAAGCGCGAGCGCGCGAGAAGTGTCGAGCCGCCATACGGATCGCTGCGCAGATTCAGATCCTCGGAGAAGAACTGGTTGATGAGGTAGTTGTGCGCACCGTGCAACTCAACAGCGTCGAATCCGGTTCTTTCGGCGTCGGCCGCCGCGCGTGCGAAGGCGTCGATGGTTTGCGCGACGTCGGCATCGGTCATCGGCTTGCCGGCTGGCTGCCCCGTCAAGGCAAGACCCGAAGGACTTTCGTAGGGCGCGGGCGGTATCCAGCCGGAAGCCGCGTTCGAGCGTTTCTGGCCCACATGCATGAGTTGCGGTGCGATACGCCCGCCTGCTGCGTGGACCTCATCCACGATCGTTTTCCAGTGGGCGAGCGCCGTTTCGCCATGAAAGCGAGGCATATCCGGCTCGTTCAGCGCGGCCGGACGATCGATTCCGGCGGCTTCCGTAATGATGAGACCCACGCCGTGCTCGGCACGGCGACGGTAGTAAGCGGCCATGTCGGCGGTGGGCACGCCGGCGGGCGACAACGATCGCGTCATCGGTGCCATCACCACGCGATTCGGCAAGTCGAGCGTATGCAGGCGATAGGGGCTGAACAGGACGTCAAGATTCGACATGGGCATTCCCGGGCTTGGAGGGCGCGTGGTCTACAGCGAATCGATCCACGAAGTCACGGCCGCGTTCACGTCGTCCTTGCGATCTTGCATGATCCAGTGACCTGTGTCAGACCACACCTGCACTTTCGACTTCGGGTGCGAGAACCATGGACGCATGCGATCGGCCTGCGCGGGATCGATGCACAGGTGGTAGACGGGCACCGTCAGGCCCGCGCAAAACCGTGCGCTCGCTTCGCCAATCCCCACCTGACCCGCGCCGAAGAACAATGGTGCGAAGGATTCGCGAATGACGTGCAGCGGCATCGACTGAAGCCGGTCGGCGTGCAAGCGCTTGTGAGCTGGATCGGTCCCGGGGCCGTAGACACGTTGGAAAAACGCCGCGACCACGCCGCGAGCATCTTCTCCGTTCATGTCGTTTGCGGCTTTCGCAAAGATTTCGGCGGCTTCGTTGGAGAATCCGAGTGCGCCGTCAATCGAGACGATGGCGCGGACCAACTCGGGCCGGCGCGCCGCGAGGCGGGCCGCAATCTGGCCGCCCATCGAATGCGCCACCAGAATGAACGGTTCGCCCGCGTAGCGCGTCGCAATCAACGACTCGATGTCGGCGACGTAATCCTCCGGAGAGTACGCGCCGGACGGCATCACCTCGGACCTGCCATGTCCGCGTAGCTCGATGGTCACGGTGCGATATTTGTGCTCGAAGCAGGGGGCTTGCCCGCTCCAGTCGCCGGCGTCGCAGGTCCAGCCGTGCAGGAGCATCACGTTCTTGCCGCTGCCGGCATCCGTTGAATAAAGACGTGCCGCGGATTCAATTGCAGTGCCGGCGAAACCGGCTCCATCGACTGACAATGCATTGCCCAGGCTTGCTTCCATTCCGCATTCTCCGAGGTGTCGAGCCACGCAATCTGACGTGTATGCCGGCAGCGCATTTGCGATTCAAGGCTCGGCGCGATTGAGGTGACACCTATGGTATACGTCGGATATCTACGGTCAATTACGCACCACGAAGTGCGTAGATATACAGGAGGATACCGGGATGGCATGTGAGGTTGACGCAGTGTTCTTTGCGGACTGCGCCGCGCGCTCGTTTTTCGATCAGGTGGCCAATAAATGGTCGGTGATGATTCTCACGCTGCTTTCGGAGAAGCCCACACGCTTCAACGAGATCAAGCGGCGTCTGGAGGGCGTCACGCACAAGGCGCTCACGCAGGCGCTGCGGCGTCTCGAACGTAATGGCCTGATTGCGCGCGAAGTGATCAACGCTTCGCCGGTTGCGGTCGAATACTCGATTACCGAATTGGGGCGCACGCTGCAGGTGCCGTTCGGCGCCGTCTACGATTGGTCGATCAACCATCTGGACGAGATCGAACAGGCCCGGCAAGCCTATGACGAGCGGGAAGGCGCGTGACGATCGGTGGTTTGATCGATCAAGTCGGTCGTCGGATGGTGGCTTCGTTACTCGGCGCGACCCTCCGTCATCGCCTCGCCTTGTGATCTGGCTAGTGTGCGCCGAGAGAATGAGAATCTGATTTGATAAGGAAACCATATTAATGGATGATTTCATCACTCTGGCGAAACAAGTTGATCAAGCCAAAGAAGCGCCTTGTCGATCGCTTCGCAAATCAAGCCGGTTCTTCGTGATGAGCGCCGTGCCGCCACGCGCATTCCGCGCAACATATACATTCCGCGAGACTGGTTCATGAGGGCTCCGGGAGGGGCTTGGCCTGTCTCAGGCATCGAAACGATCGGAGCTTGATGGACGGGCAAGTCGATCATTCTCGGCGCAAGCATTACTCCGATCCGCACGCAACGTGCAACCCGTTGCAAATAATCCCTGCATCACCACGGAAGAGGAACATTGGACATGTACATCGCAGTCAATCGTTTCAAGGTGAAACTCGGATCCGAAGCGGCATTCGAAAATGTCTGGTCATCTCGCGAGACTTATCTGAGAGAGCTTCCGGGCGCGATCGAGTTCAATCTGCTGAAGGGGGTGAGCAGGGAAGATCACATTCTGTATTCCAGCCAGACGATCTGGACGGATTACCTGGCGTTCGAGGCATGGAGAAATTCGAAAGCCTTCGACGCCACGCATCGAGGGGAGTCGAACGACAGCCGCTCGCTCTTTCTCGGGCATCCGGAATTCGAGGGCTTCGAGGTCGTTCAATCCATCAAGTAGGTGCGTTGAGCCATCGCCGGGAAACATCGATGATTTTCCCGGCCGGGTTGGTCGGCTTAGAATGACGGCTGAAAGCACGTGCTCTCATACGGAGCGGTGACGTCATGGGGGCAGGAGGTTCGCCGATCGAGTCCTCGTCGCCTGTTTCCGAGGAATGCGCGATAGCCGCGCAGCCTCGTATGACGGGCGCGTGCACGTTCCCACAGGTGTGCAATTCTCGGTTGACCAACCCATGCAACTGCTTGATCACGTGTCGATCGGTGTCCCGGATATCGATCTGGCTCGCCCTTTCTACGATGCCGTCATGGCCGCGCTGGGCGCGACCAAGGTCTATGATCGGGCTACTGCGCTCGGTTATGGCGAACGTTGCAACGCGAACGACATCGCATCGACGTTCCTGGCGGTGTATCTGGATCCCGCCGAAATCGGGACGAACAAGCGACACTGGTGTTTCAAGGCGTCCACGCGCGAGCAGGTGCAAGCATTTTTCGAGGCCGGCCTGTCCACGGGCGGCCAGTCCGACGGCGATCCCGGATTGCGGCCGCACTACCACGGCGACTACTACGCGGCGTTTCTTGTCGATCCGGCCGGCAACCGGATCGAGGCCGTGTGTCATGCCGCTCCGCCGGAGCGTGAGCGGCCATGACGGCGCCGCTCAATCGAAGTACGTGAGCCCCATTGCGCCCTTCACCTCCGCGATCGTCGCACCCGCCACGTCCCGCGCGTGCAGCGTGCCGCGTTTCAGGATCGCCATCACCTCGGCCTTGTCGGCTTCGAATTCGCGGCGGCGCGTGCGGATCGGCTCGATCAGCGCCTGCAGCCGCTCGTTCAGCACGCGCTTGACGACGCTGTCACCGAGCCCGCCGCGGCGATAGTGGGCCTTCAGTTCGTCGACTTTTGCGACGTCCGGCTCGAATGCGTCGAGGAACGTGAACACGACATTGCCCTCGACCTGGCCGGGATCGCTCACGCGCAGGTGGCTCGGATCGGTGTACATGTCCTTCACGGCCTGCGTGATCTCGTCCGGCGTCGAGCCGAGCGTGATCGCGTTGCCGAGCGACTTGCTCATCTTCGCCTTGCCGTCGATTCCCGGCAGCCGCGTGACCGACGACAGCACCGCCTCGCATTCGACCAGCACGGGCTGTTCGACGGTCGCGTTGAAGCGGCGCACGAGTTCGTTGGTCTGTTCGATCATCGGGAGCTGATCGTCGCCGACGGGCACGTGCGTCGCCTTGAACGCGGTGATGTCGGCTGCCTGGCTCACCGGGTAGGTCAGGAAGCCGGCAGGGATATCGCGTTCGAACCCGCGCAGGCGGATCTCTTCCTTGATGGTCGGATTGCGTTCGAGGCGCGCGACCGTGACGAGGTTGAGCAGGTATTGCGACAGCTCGGCGAGTTCGGGCACCTGCGACTGCACGACGATCGTCGAGATCGCCGGGTCGATGCCGACCGCGAGATAGTCGAGCGCGACCTCGATCACGTTCTCGGTGACGCGCTGGCGGCGGCCCATGTTGTCGGTCAGCGCCTGCGTATCGGCGAGCAGCAGGAATTGCGTTGCTTCGTGCTGCATCTGTACGCGTGCACGCAGCGAGCCGATGTAGTGGCCGAGATGCAGCGGGCCGGTCGTGCGGTCGCCGGTGAGGATGATCGGGCGGGACGGGTGAGTCATGGTGGACGTTGGCTCCGGGTTA
This sequence comes from Burkholderia arboris, assembly GCF_038723655.1. Classification (NCBI taxonomy): domain Bacteria; kingdom Pseudomonadati; phylum Pseudomonadota; class Betaproteobacteria; order Burkholderiales; family Burkholderiaceae; genus Burkholderia; species Burkholderia arboris. The sequence continues at coordinate 535,293 of NZ_CP109823.1, read as the reverse complement.
TCGAAGCCGCCAGCCATGATGTCAGCGCAGAAACGCAAATGCCGCCATGGCTGGCGGCATCACGTTTGGGACATGCAAAAGGAAACGGGCCGCCTGGGTCAGGCGCGCCACCAGCAATGCACGATCGGCGAGGCGGGTTGGGTTTCCATCGCGCCAGTATAGCGCAGTGTGCGGCAGGCCGTGCGCGTCAACGGATCACCGACTCCATCGCGAGGTAGGCGGTTTCGGCCGACGGCCACAACAGGTACAGCAGGCCGGCCATCAGCAGCAACGCGCCGGCGCGTGCGAGCGGCGTGCGGTCCTTGTCGTGCGAGGGACGGGGGGGCTGCTTCGATTTCTTCATGCTTGCAGGCGCGGGGCGCGCCACTCCAACGGTTGCTGCAACGGGTCGCGCGGGGGCGATGCCGGGGTGTTGCGGGCTTCTACGAGGCCCCCAAACACGTGGTGCGGTGCTTGACCATACATTCGGTACGTCTGTCGGCCTGACACGCGACGATCCGGGGCGGATCGGTCATGTGCGACGCGCATGTTATCAGCTTGGCGGCCCGCGAACCGTCAAGAATTGTCGTTCAGGCGTGGCGACATTTGCCGTCGGTCGTCCGAGATAATGAAAAAACACAATGAAATCAATTGGTTGATTTCTGTCATTTAGAAGGGGGCAGATTAACCCGCGAGACATCGAGTATTCGTCGCATTTCGTTGCGCGGTCGACCCCGACTATTACCCTGCGCCGCTGTCGCCTGCGGCGCAAAGTGCCAAGGACCTCGGTGACAAGGCGTCCCTGACAAAATCGCTGGATCAGATGGGCATCCGCGCGCTGGTCGGTAGTCTGTGGTCCTTTGACTACAATTGGCGTAGTTCCAAGCTGAATACCGAGACTGAGAAGAAGCAGGCGCGCTGGGATGACTACGTAAAAAAGCAGCAAGCCAAAGGCGAATTGCCCGACCCGGACTTGGCGCCGATGCTGCCGTTGCCGGCACAATCATTCGCGGCCCGGTACAGGGAGATCTACATCCACAGTAAACTGCTGATGATCGACGACAGCTTCTTCACGTTGGGCAGTGCCAATCTGAATTTGCGGAGCATGGCTGTGGATGCCGAGATCAACATGGGAACCGACGACCGCACGAAAAGCGAAGATCTGCGCAAGCGGGTGTGGAAGCTTCACACCGGGAATGCAGCGGATTGCAATCCGTCGTCGCTGACTCCGCAGGCCATGTCGAAGGCGCTCCGCAACTGGGTGCAATTGCTGCGTGCCAATGAGCTTGCTCGAAAGAAGGGGGACGCGCCGACCGGCTTCCTGCATCCGTTCCATGATGAACGTGTGACAGGCGTTCGCTTATCCTGAGTAGTCTTCTCAAATCGTGCTAAATCAATTGCGTTCGTCTCCTGCCAACCGTATCGGCTTTACCCGGTTAGTTTCTGCTTTCCTGTTCCTTGCATGTGCAGCCTGCTCAATGAACGATTCTCTTCCCCGCAACATGTCGTTGACCGCCTTCAACCCTCATCGCACAGCATTTGAGTGCAAGCATGAGGCGGACGTGGTTCCCCCGCTCGACCCAGATGCCGATCGCTGGAATCAGCAGGCGATGGCGCTGACCAGCACGCTGTTGTGGCCGAATCAGCGCGATTACAAGGGGGCTGTCGATTTGTGGACGAAGGCGGCCGAGCGCAAGCACTGGAAGGCGATGCTGAATCTGGCGAATGCCTACGCCCAGGGGCAGGGTGTGGATCGTGATTCGGAACATGCCGTGCAGATCACCGAACAGGCGATGAAACTTGGTATTCCGGCGGCCTACGATCTGATGGGCACGTATCACATGAACGGGATGGGCGTTAAGCAGGATTCCAGCCGCGCCTATGCATTCTGGCAACTGGCCGCCGATATGGGTAGCCCGGGTGCGATGGCGTATCTGGGTGGCAAGATGGACGCGCTCTATGACGACCCGAAGGCGGGTTTCTGGGGCAACCGCAAAATCGCACTCCAGATGCTTGAGTGTGCAGTTGCGCAAGGCAACGGACTTGCGGCATATGAGTTGGGAACGACGATTACGGGTGATCGAGCCGAGTTGAGCGAGAACAACGAGCGCGCACTCAAGACGCTGCATGCGGGTGTGAAATTCGGCAGTGCCGAGAGTGCGGGGTGGTTGAGTGCGTCGTTTGGCAAGGGGGACGCACTGGTCGGCCATGTCAAGGATGAAGCCCGCGCCGAGCGCTACAGCGTTCTTGCCGATCGCCTCGAGCGCGACCCCGATCTGCGTTTGCCGAATCTGGACAAGGTCGTGCCGCTGCCGCCCGCCAAACTGCCTAAGTGGGACGGCAAAAAGGAGACGTTGATCGACGCGGCGAAGGCGGTGACGTTCGCGCCGGTGACGCCAGTCAAGCCAGCGGCGCATCCCGTGTCGTTGCGTACGGGCCGCGCTCACGTGCCCGATGGCTACATGCTGCCGGAGAAGCCGCAGGTTGCCGTTCCTCCGCAGGCGGAAACGACCGCCGCTCCTGTCGGTGGTTACTGGCTCGCACAACTGAAGTATCCGACCGCCGAACGTCACTTCGCATGGAATGCGGCTCAAGCACCGATGCATTACCGAAACGAGGAACTGTTCGATCGGAGTCGTCCCGGCTTGGTGCCCGAGGACGGCCGCATCTTCTTCCACTATGTCGGCGATGCGATTCCGATGCCTGCGCAACAGGCGGAATCGCATCCGCGCGTGACGCAGGGCATTGCGCGCGCCGCCGAACTTCCCGACCCGGCGATCCGGTGCCGCGGCACGCGCACGTGTCCGGTGACGGGCATCTGGCAGGCCGGCGTGGCGGACGATCATCTCCGCGCGGCCACGTTCAATCAGTGGTATCGCCAGGCCTATGTGTTGCAGGGTGATGCGTTCCCCGATCCACGAAACATACATCTGGACGTATCGCCGGCGGACGTGACGTGGACGTGGTGGAACGAGGCCAATCACCTGGGGTTCGCGAAGCTGCCTCAGGTCAGCGTCGGCAACCCTTCCGAGAGCGCTTGACGGAGCGGAGATGCGTAAATCGACGATTGCCGTGACGGTGTGTGTCGGAGGGCTGATCCTGGCTGCCTGGGGGGCGATTGCAACATTAGGTGCCGTGGCCCAGATCAGCGGAGGCGGCTACGGGTCGCACGATGTGAGCGATTTTGCGATCGAGAATTTCCTGTTTCTCGGTCCGCTACTTGCTCTGGGTGGCCTGGTCGCGTGGTTTGCCAGCCGAGGTTCGGCAACATCCGGCGACGATGACGATGATCAGCCTTCGGGCAAGGATGAGCGCGATCCGGCTGCTCCCGCGCACCGGGACGCAGACCGATGAGCAGTGCTGAAATCATCTACAAGCACGATCAGTGGCGCAAGGGTGCGGGCGGCATGCCTGCGGGACTGTCCGGTCAGGCTGACAGCGCGGCCTGTGCGGGCCTCGATCTGGGTCTTGCGCAATTTGCCGGCAGCAGTTGCAGCGGCAGCAGCTTCGCCGGAACGTCATTCCGGCAGGCCGGCTGGACCGGCTGCCGATTCTCGGCCTGCACGTTCACCGGTTGCGATTTCGCGGAGATTGCGATTTCCGAATGCACATTCGTGGATTGCAGCTTCAATGACGCCGCCTTTCAGGGCAGCACGTTTAACGGCGTGAAATTTCTCGGATGCAAGTGGAACGGTGTCAGGTTCGACGGCAACACGTGGCATTCAGTGCAGGTGCTGGACTGCACCGGCACGACGGTTGAAGCGCACGGCCTCAAGGGACTGGACGTTGATTTCACCGGGAGCTATTTCGAGCATCTGGCGTTCGAAGACACGGAAATCAACGGCGGGCATTGAGGCGAGACTGCCTCCGTTGCGGGGTTTCGTGGACGTAGCGGCGAGTCTGCCTGCGACGGTTACCCGCTCCGTATTCGGTCGCGCACCGCTGCCTGCGGAAAGTGGCGGTCTGCCGGATCAGCATGAGTGCAGCACGGTAACATTTTCGGCGGCGGTAGCGGCGTGCGCGTCGCGCTTGAGATACAAGCTTCGAACCGGGGGAAGATCGAATACGGCAAGGACTTGTGGCGAAAGTACCGCGTGACGGAGCGGGATATCGCGAGGCAACCACCCCCGCTTCGCTCGAATCCGAATCACACCCGACACGGGCGGGAATGTTCCCGCTGAATCGTGCGATGCGCGGCGGGCCGGCACCATCCCCGCCCGCCCCAGTTTTTTGCCCGTCGACACCGAAAAAACACATTTCGCGTCAAGCGGCCTGTCAGCGAGCAGGTACAGCAGTTCGATCATCAGCAGCAACGCGCCTGCGTGTACCCAAGGCGTTCGGTCTTGGTCGCGAAGGGGCGGACAGACTGCTTCGGTTTCCTCATCCTTGCAAGAGATGCCGGGAACGGGCACGACACGCACGTGTGCTTCCCGTCCGCTCGAACAGCGCATCGTCCGGCCGATGCACGCTTTCACGCGCGGCCCGGACGTCGGCGACATCGGACACCTTGCACACTCCGCCCGCCCGCAGCAACGGCTGACTTCACAGGCACGTCGCACGGTTCGTCCTTGCAGCGGTCCTGCCGAAATTTTCGGCCAGGCCGTCACGCATCCCATTCCCGGAGAACACCATGCGATATCCATTGCAGCACGTCGATCAGGGCGCCGAGGCGCGGCGTCCATCCGAATCCGAACCGCACGCATTGGCGCCGCGAGCCGATATCGAGGAGGGCTGAGCGATGAGCCACGAAGCACTCGACCCCCTGCTGCGGCAGTTCGCGGAGAAGCGATTGGGACGGCCCCTCGAGCCGGGCGAAGAACAGGCGCTGGTGGAGCGGCTGCCGGGCAGACACGGGAATCCGCAGGCGTCGGCCACCGGCCCGGCCACGCACGCGCACGCCGCGAACCCGTCGTTGCCGCAGTTGAAGACCCGGCATGAGGCGCGCGAACAGATCAAGCATTTTCTGCAGCTCAACCAGCAGAAGGCGTACGAGAAGATGCGCGGCATCCTGCAGACGATCGACGCGCAGAACGAGACGACCCTCGGCATGCTGGCGTCGGAACAGCGGAAGGTGTCGGGCGTACTCGACGCGCACGAGCCGCAGGGCGACGCGCAGGCATCCGGCGCGGCCGAGCTCCAGGACAGCACCCGCGAGGCGCTGGCGATGATCGGCGAACAGCTGACGGGCCTCATCCGCCAGGAAATCGAAGCATGCTTCCGGCAATACGTCGACTCGCTCGCCGAACGGCTCGCGATCCGGCTCGACGCAATGGGGGAACGGTTGCAAAGCATCGGCGCCGGTCCGGTCGACCTGTCCGAATCGACCGCTGCCGCCACCGCCGGCGTTCACGATATCCCCGGCCATGCGTCCATGGAGTAGCACGCGGGTCATGCGGCCGAACGCGAAACCGGCCGGCCCCGATGTGCGACCTCTCAACTACGTGAACCAAGGAGCAACAAATGGCTGATACGTGTCAAGTGTGCCAGGTCAATCCCGCGATTACCGATGCGGTCACACAGGTCAACGTCAAGGTGGTCGCGGAAGCGCCGGCAATGGCGATGGGCTCGCTGTACCAGGCCCAGAGCCATTCGCTCAGCATCCTGTTCGAAAACGCGGTGCAGCAGCAGTCGCAGGCCGCGATCCAGTCGCAAACGTCGACGAACGTGGGGACGATGCAGCTCTACACGATCGGGCCGGAAAGCGCGGGCGCGGCCGCCACGGAAATCGGTGCGAACGGGATCATTTCCATTCTGGCCGACGTGATCGCGATCGGGAAGGCAGTGCGGCCGTAAGGCGTCGTCGCGACGCCGTGGTTGAGCGGCGGCGCTAGCGGTACGAGCCGCCAATGCCGCCGCCGTGCCACGGATCCGCAGCATGGCCGCCGGCGCCCGACCCGCGGTGCCGCGCGGTGTTCCGGAGCAACCGACAGAACGGGCGAAGCCGATTCGATGCGGCGCCCGTTCGCGAACCAGGAGAAATACGATGGCAAACGACGCAAACGACCCGAAAGACCCCTGCAACTGCAAGACCTGCGCGGTCAACGCCGCGATCACCGACGCGGTCACGCAGACCAACGTCAAGGTGGTCGGCGAAGCGCCCGCGATGGCAACGGGTTCGCTGTACCAGGCCCAGAGCCATTCGCTCAGCGTGCTGTTCGAGAATGCCGTGCAGCAGCAATCGCAGTCCGCGGTGCAGCTGCCGACCTCGACGAACGTCGGCACGATGCAGTTGTACACGCTCGGGCCGGCGAGCGCCGGCGCGGCCGCCACGGAAATCGGCTCGAACGGCGTGCTGTCCGTGCTGGCCGACGTGCTCGCGCTCGGCAAGGCGCTCGCCGCCTGACGCGTAACCCGGCGTCGACGCCGGGCGGCGGCCCCGATCGCGGTGGCCGCCGCCCGGCGCCTGATGTCGTGTCGACGTCCGCGACGGCGCGCATCGACTGCGCATCGACTGCGCATCGCGGCGCGCATCGACTGCGCCGTGCGGCACGCATCGCCGACCGACCCACTCACCCACGCTTTCGCCGTGACTGCGCCGCGGCGGCGAGCAAACCAGGAGCAACGACATGCCGGAACAGGTTTCCCCTGCGATGACCGATGCAGTCACGCAAGCCAACGTCAAGGTGGTGGGCGAGGCGCCCGCCGTGGCCTTGGGCACGCTCATGCAGTCGAACAGCCATGCGTCCGCGATCCTGCTTCACAACGCGGTGCAGATGCAGGCGAACCAGGCGGCGTCCAACCTCGCCGCCACGACCGTCGGCATCATGCAGCTCTATGCGGGCTCGCCGGTGGCGCTGGCCAGCGCGGCGCGGTCGTCGAACGACAGCTTTGCGTCCCAGCTGGCCGCCGTCGCGCAGTTGATGAACGCCATCGGCCACTGGCGCGGTTGACCTTCATCGCGCGCCGCGCACCCGGCGCGCGTCACCTCCGCGCGCCGCGGCACGACGCCGTGTTTGCCGGCGCGTCAATTGGCGTCGACGATGTACCGGAGCTGCTCCGGTTTCTCGATCGTCACACCGTGCTCGTGTAGCCGGATCAGGCCCTCGCGCTGCATCTTCTGCAGGCTGCTGTTCAGTCGCGGCCGGCTGACGTTGAGCATCGCGGCGAGGATGCTCTGGTTCTCCGGCAGCGGCACCTCGAGATCGTTTCCTTGCATGCGGTTCAGCAGATGGCGCGCGAGCCTTGCGTCGAGCCGGTAAAGGCACGCCGACTCGACGAAATCGCTCAGCTGGTGGATGTGCCGGCACAGCTGCTCGTGGATGCGTCCCATGAATTCCGCATCGGCCAGCAGTGGTGCGAAGTACTGGCGATGCAGCAGCGAAATGCGGCAGTCGGGGCTCAACTGGGCGGTGAAGCTGCGCCGATGTGCGCGAATCAGCGTGTTTTCGCCGATGAGGTCGCCCGGCATCGAGTGGCCGAGGATGATCTCGCGTCCGCCGGGTTCGTGCAGCGTCCTGTAGACGCGGCCACGGTGCACGAACGCAACGAAATCGCCCGGATCGCCCTTGAAGAACAGCAGGCGATTGCCGTGCTCCGGCCAGGGTGTGGCATGGCGCTCGATGTGCGCGAGCAGGCTTTCCGGGAGATCGGTCAGTATCGGTATATTGCGCAGCGTTGGAGCATTAGCAAGGGCAGGCATGTTTTCCGCGCGAGGTTGTTTGACGATGCAGCCACCTAGCGAAAAACGCTGCCTTTGGCATTACGTGAAAATTGAATAATGGAAATATCGTGATAATCGGCAAGCAGGCCCGGCAGGTTGCCATGCTGGCGGCAAGGGCGCCTGGCTCATCGACATGGGTAGCAGCATGCCGGCGCACGGATGTATCGCGGCGGCAGTCGTTGTTTTTCATCGCAATGCCGTTATTCAGGCCCGGCAACGCACGTGAAACGACGGATCGGGCTAAGCCGGGTGATTAAAGTTTTCGTTCATAATAATCAAGAAAATTTACCGAAACCGATTATCGTTATAACGGTGTTACGCGGGTAACAGCGCCGCTCTCGGCATCGAATCGATTCTGTGTTTTCCATAAAAAAGGAAGGCACGGGATGACAACCTCGAACCAGCACGCTGCCTCGACGCCCGAGTCTCCGGCGCAGCAGCTCGATCGCACGTGGCGGGAAATGCAGGGGAAGTTGCGGCGCCGCGCGCGCCTGTTGTGCAAGGGTGATATTCACCGTGCCGACGAACTGCTTTCCGATACCGCACTCAAGGTCCACATCTACCTGCAGCGCTCGCCCGAGCGCGTCAGGAACCTGTCCGGCTTTCTCTTCCTGGCGTTGAATCACGCGTTCCTCGATGGCGCGCGCCGCCGTCTCCGCGAAAGCGGCATGCTCGAATTCGACCCGGGCTGGGACGATGATCACACCGTCGAGCTGGCCGGCCACGCGCCGTCGGTGGAGCAGCAACTACTGCTCCGGCAGCAACTGCTGCGTCTCGAGCAGGCGCTGTCCACGCTCCCTGCGCAACAGCAGATGCTGTTCACGCTGAAATTCGAGGAAGACCGTCCCTATCTGCACATCGCGGCGACGCTCGGTATCAACGAGCCGCTTGCCAGGAAGCGTGTCGAACTGCTGCGCAAGAAGTTGCGCGAGGAACTCGCGTGAGCGGGTTCACGAACGCACTCACGCAGCGTTCCTAATGGCATGCGCGGCGTCGCTGGCCTGCCGGCCCGCCCGTTCCTTCAATCGCATGCCGGAGCCGAGATCCGAGGAGGCCTCGTGGCAGACAAAGTCAATGAGCAGATTACCGACGCGCTGACGCAGACCAACGTCAGCGTCGTCGCGGGATCGCCGGCCCAGGCGCTGGGCACGCTTTACCAGATGTTCAGCCAGGCCGTCGGCATCTCGGCGCAGAACATGACGCAGCAGCAGGCAGCGCTGAACCAGATTTCGAACGCCGTCGTGTCGAAGGCGGTGGCCATGATCCTGTCCGTCGAGGCGTCGCCGAAGGGGGCATCGGGCGGCGCATCGCAGCCCGTGACGGGCGGGCCGAAGACGGGCTCCACGCATTAGGACGCGATGACTTTCGGGATACCTGAATCATGAACATGAAAGGTCTTTTGGGCGGGCGCGGCGACGGCGCAACGCGGACGCCGGACGAGCAAGCCGATGTCGCCGCCGAAGCAGCGACGCCGGCCGATGCCGTGCCGCCCCCCGCGGCATCGGCGGGCGGCGCGCGCGCGTGGCCGGTCAACCGGCTGCGCAGGCTGACCGATACGCTGAAGGCGCCGAACCAGATCGCGGTTGCGACCGGGCCCGGCGACCCGGCGCTGCAGACGGTGCAGGCGATCAACGCGGAGGCCGCGTCCTACGCGACGACGCAGATCGCCGTCGGCCCGAACATGATGATCACGCAGGCGGGCGGCATGGTCGCGCAGGCGGCGGCCAACTACTTCGAGGCGACGACGTCGCTGGCGATCGCGGGCAAGAGCGTGCTGATGAAGGATCTGGCGCAGAAGACCGTCGACGAGAACGTGCCCGGGATGGCGATGGATGCGGTGGGCCTGCTGCTGACGGACCTGTTCGTCGCGACCGCGGCGATCGTCGCGGGGGCCGCGGAGGCGATCGAAGGCGAGGCCGCGAGCGTCGCGCTCGAGAAGATCGACGAGAGCCTGCAGAAGTATCAGGCGCTGCTGGACAAGAAGGGCGCGTAGGGCAGCGTCGGCGGCGCGGTGCGAAGCGATCTGCATTGAATCGATGCGCGCGCAATCGTCCGCGCGGCAGTGGTGGTTGCGTCGATGACGAACGTCGCGGGGAATCGTGCCGCGTGAACACCGGGCGATTGCCTGCCGTGCGTACAGCGACGAAGCATCAATCGACACGACCCGCCGGGCCGTCAGGCCCGATGCGGGATGTGAACGGCGGGACCGGCGCACGTCCATTTTCCCGGACACGTCGCGGCCCGCTACCGGCAGTCCTGTCCAATCTTGTGAGGAACCCATGTCCTACATCATTCACGACGTAAAAGGTCCCGCGCCGCTGCTGGTTGGCGAGCGCGCCTGGGGAGATGCGACGGAAATCGATTTCGGCGCGATGACGAGTTGCATCGCGCTCGTCGAGCAGACGCCGGGCCAGCCAACGCTGGTGCGCGCGATCCATCTGTCGATCGTCAGCGCCGACGGCACGAAGGTCTACGATTCGGTGGCGGATGTCGCCGGACAGGTCGAGACGATCATGCAGCAGAGTGGTGACATGCGTGCGTGCCTCGGGCGGATCGATCTCTGGCAGGGCAGCGAGTCGCAGGAGCTGCAGGATTTCTTCGCCGGGCTGATGATGAGCCTCGACATGACTGAATGGGTGAAGGTGCCGGACGGCAACCTGCGGGTGCGGATTCACGGTGGCGTGATGCAGTATCAGAAGGGCACCGATGCATGGGCCAACGTGTAGCCGGCATGAATCGTTGAAACCGGCGCCTGCCATGCGTGCGGGTGCCGGTGGAATACCGTTCGATGGTTCGCTTATCCGCGCGATTGCGTCGGAAAATCCATTGGTCGACACGGACGCGCATGTGTTGAACCGTTCCGAGCGCGCGCACGAACCTGACCACGCCGATGCCGAGCGAAATGGCTGCGGATCGTATCGGTGCCCGGAATCGCCGCGTGTGGACGATTGCCGGCGTCGGTGCGGCCTGAACCCGAAGAGGCCATTCGGCCCCTGGCCACGCGAGGCCGCTTACGTCACGCCGACCGGAATCTCGATCAGGTTTGGCTGTCCCGATGCGATCCCGCACTCGACCGCGGCCGCGATGTCCGCTGCACGCGCCACGCGACGGGCCGCGAGCCCCCAGGACTTTGCCAGTGCCAGGAAGTCGATGGGCGGATCCTTGAGGTCCATGCCGGCGAAGCGATCGGTGTGAGCACTGACGAAATGCTGCTGCGACTTCATGTACTTCTTCAGGATGTTGTACTCCTGATTGTTCACCACGACAAACGTGACCGGAAGACCTTCGTGCGCCGCGGTCCACAACGCTTGCGGCGCGTAGAGGGCGGAGCCGTCGCCGACGATTGCGACGACGGGTTCCCGCCCGAGCCCCAGCGAGATGCCGACCGCCGCGCCCATGCCCCATCCGAGGATGGCGCCCCGGGTACCGTAGTACTGCCGGGTACCGCTGGTGTGGAGCGCGCGGCGAATCAGCGGCATCGTCGCCGGCGACTCATCGACGAGCGGCGTCGTCGGGCCCAGCGCCCGCGCGACCTCGTGCGCGGCGACGAGTGGCGTCGTCATGGCGGCGTTCAACCCGGACGCGACCTGTTCGTCGAGGCGGGCGCGCTGTCGTGCGCGATCGTGCTGCGCGTCAGTGCGCAACGCGTCGATTTCAGCGCGCCGATGCTGCGACGCGTCGCGCAGCATCGGCAGGAGTGCCTGAAGGGAGGGGCGAAGGGCGCCGACGCAGCCCAGTGCGGTTGCATGAATCCGGCCCAGGTCTTGCGGGTCGCTTGCGAGCTGATAGAGCCTGCAACTCGACGGAACGGCCGGGCCGACGGAGTAGAGGATCGTGATGCTGAAGTGGCCGCCCAGCACGAAGACAGCGTCGAAGGCGCGAAGCGTTTCATGCATGTCGGCGACCGTCATGGGCAGGTTGCCGCACCACAACGCATGCGACGTCGGAAACGGCAGGTGGGCCGGCCAGGACGGACCGAATACCGGCGCGCCCAGCGTTTCGGCGATGGCCACGGCTTCCGCGCTGGCGCCGGCCGCGAACACTTCGTCGCCGACCACCATCGCGAGGCGTCCGGGGCGGATCGATGCCAATGCCTTCGCGAGATCGGGCAGCGCCGACGGAATCGCGGTGCGGTCGATCGCCGATCGACGCGCGACAGGCACGGACGTGGTGCGCTCCATCACGTCCATCGGCAGCGACAGGAACACCGGCCCGGACGGCGCGGCCGCGCTGTCGTTGAAGGCCCGCCGCACGAGCACGCCGATTTCGTCAGGGTGCGCGACTTCCCGTGCCCATTTGACCGCCGGACGGGCGACGCCCAGCGAATCGCCGTACAACAGCGGATCGGTGTGGGCATGACGGGTATCCTGCTGGCCGGCCGTGACGACCAGCGGCGTTCTGGCCGCCTTCGCATTCAGAAGGGCGCCCATCGCGTGGCCGAGGCCGCCTACCGTATGCAGGTTCGTAAAGCCGGGCCGGCCGGAAGCCTGGGCATAGCCGTCCGCCATCGCAACGACCGCGGCCTCCTGCAAGCCCAGCACATACGACAGGTCGGGGGCGTCGGCCAGGGCATCGATGAATGACAGCTCGGTCGTGCCGGGATTGCCGAAAACGTAGCGTACCCCTTCGCTTCTCAGCACCTCGACCAGCACCTCCGCGCCGCGTCGCGGCCGGATGTCGTCGAGGGCCACGAAACCCGTAGCGGCTTCTGCTTCCCCGATCGTCACGGGGCTGCGTCGTTGATCTGCGTTCATGTCTTCCTCCCATTGAGGGCGAGGATAGGACGCGGTGCGGCGCGCGCGCTTGAACGTTCTTGTGGTTTGCGCGTTTTTTTACCGGGTGGCCCGCCAGCGACTCGGCGCGACGCCGTTGGCTTTCTTGAAGTGACGGTTGAAGTGGCTCTGGTCCGCGAAGCCGAACGTCGCGGCCACGTCCGTTGCGGGCATGCCGGCACGAAGCGCATCGCACGCGCGGGCCAGCCGAACCTGATTGCGCCACGCATGCGGCGCCATGCCGACTTCGCGCGAGAAGATGCGCGCCGCATGGAATTTCGACAACCCGACGACATTGGCCAGTTCGGCGAGATCGAGCGACGCGGTCAGCTCGTCGAGCATGCGCGCTTTCATGCGCTCGACACGCATGCGATCGATGCTCATTGGCCGGGAAGGCGGACGCATCCGCCCGTAGCGCTTCAGCAGCGTGGAAACGGCATCGAGCAGCGCGTACTCCACGGCAAGCATGTCGGTGCCGGTCTCGAGCACGCGGTGCGCGCGCAGCGCGCGGCCGACCAGGTCGGCATCCTTGATGATGTCCGAGTCGAACCAGGGCGTATCGTGACGGGACGACCCGGCCTCTTCGGCCACGCCCTGCACGAAATCGACCGGCAAATAGAACGTGCGGCACTGCCAGCCCGCGTCGGCCGCGCTCGAGCCCGTATGGATTTCGCCGGGATTGATGATCGGCAGGGACCCGGCGTCGGCGACGAACCGCGTACCGCGGTAGTCGTAACGCTCAGCTCCCCGCTCGATGACCGAGATGGTGTACGCGTCGTGCCAGTGAGGCGCATAGACATGGTCGGTGAACCGGGCCGTGACCATCTCTCCGCCGGGGATCAGCGTCGAGCGCCAGACGCGCGCGTCATTCCGGCGCGTCGCCGGGCCGTTCGCCTGACGCGCGTGTTGCTCGATATCGTCGGAGTCGATTGCAGACATAGGTCACTCGGGCACGGTCATCCCTGTTCGAACCGCAGAATAGCGTCAAAACGAAATCTTCGCCGACGCGTTTCGCCGGCAATCCGTCTCGGCCTTGTCGGCATGGGTGCGCCGACGATTGTGCCGACGAGGCGCCCGGTATCCCGGGACCGGGGCCGCAGCGCTGCCCGCACGACCACGGCTCGCCCCAGCTTTTTTCTCGTCAACACCAACAAAAAACATCATTTCGCGCCGGGCGGCCTGTCAGCAGAATGTCTCCATTCCAACTCACGCGACTGCACGAGCGTCGCATGAGCCGCACTTCAGAAGGAGACAGCCGTGGCAGTCGAAACAACCTCAATCGATACGCTCGTCGTTGGCGCCGGGCAGGCCGGCGTGGCCATGAGCGAACACCTGGGCAAGCTGGGCGTGCCTCATCTCGTGCTGGAGCGCAGCCGCATCGCCGAACGCTGGCGCACCGGGCGCTGGGATTCGCTGGTCGCGAACGGCCCGGCATGGCACGACCGTTTCCCGGGGCTCGAATTCGACGGCCTCGATCCCGATGCGTTCGCGTCGAAAGACCAGGTCGCGGACTACTTCGAAGCGTATGCGCGCAAATTCAACGCGCCGATCCGCACGGGGGTCGAAGTGAAGCGCGTCGTGCGCAACACGGGCAAGCCGGGCTTCGTCGTGGAAACCTCCGACGGCGCGATCGAGGCGAATCGCGTGGTCGTCGCGACAGGGCCGTTCCAGCGCCCGGTCATTCCGCCGATCGCACCGGCCGACGCGCGCCTCGTGCAGCTCCATTCCGCCGACTATCGCAATCCGGGCCAGCTTCCGGAAGGCGCGGTGCTGGTGGTCGGCGCCGGTTCGTCGGGCGTGCAGATCGCCGACGAGCTGCAGCGCGCGGGCCGCCAGGTCTATCTGTCGGTCGGGCCGCACGATCGCCCGCCGCGCGCGTATCGCGGCCGCGACTTCTGCTGGTGGCTCGGCGTGCTCGGCGAATGGGACAAGGAAATCGCGACGCCCGGCCGCGAACACGTGACGATTGCGGTGAGCGGCGCGCGCGGCGGCCACACGGTCGATTTTCGCGCGCTCGCGAACCAGGGCGTGACGCTCGTCGGGCTGACGAAGTCGTTCGACGGCGGCGTGGCCGTGTTCGAACGCGATCTCGCGGTCAATCTCGCCCGCGGCGACGAGAACTACCTGTCGCTGCTCGACGCGGCCGACGCCTACGCGGCACGCAACGGCCTCGACCTGCCGGAGGAGCCGGAGGCACGCCGCATCCTGCCGAACCCCGAATGCGTCGCACATCCGATCCTCGCGCTCGACCTCGCCGGTGCCGGCGTCGCGTCGATCGTCTGGGCGACGGGCTACGCGGTCGACTACGGCTGGCTGGACGTCGACGCGTTCGCGCCGACCGGCAAGCCGCAGCACCAGCGCGGCGTGTCGAAGGAGCCCGGCATCTATTTCCTCGGGCTGCCGTGGCTGTCGCGGCGCGGCTCCAGCTTCATCTGGGGCGTGTGGCACGACGCGAAGCACATCGCCGATCACATCGTCACGCAGCGCAAATATCTCGCGTACCACGACGCGTCGCAGCACCGCGCGGCCGCGCAGCCGGCACCGGCCGACGCGCGTCCGCTCGCCGAAGCGGCGAACTGACCCCCTGATACGACCCGCCGCGCCGCGACCGCTGTCGGCGTGGCAGGCGAACACCCCGACACTCGAAGGACTTCGATGAGCCAGCCTACCCATACGCGTATCCGCATGTTCAACACCAAGGATACCTACCCGAACCAGACGCTCGACAACGACCTGTGCCAGGCCGTGCGTGCCGGTAACACCGTCTACGTGCGCGGCCAGGTCGGCACCGATTTCGACGGCAACCTGATCGGCCTCGGCGATCCGCGCGCGCAGGCCGAGCAGGCGATGAAGAACGTCAGGCAGTTGCTCGAGGAAGCCGGCAGCGACATCACGCACATCGTGAAGACGACGACCTACCTGATCGATCCGCGTTATCGCGAGCCCGTGTACCAGGAAGTCGGCAAGTGGCTGAAGGGCGTGTATCCGATCTCGACGGGGCTCGTCGTGTCCGCGCTCGGTCAGCCGCAGTGGCTGATGGAGATCGATGTGATCGCGGTGATCCCGGACAACTGGCAGCCGCACCGCGCCCAGGAGGCGACATGACTTTCTCCATCGTCGGGCGTTGCCCGGAGACCGGCCAGCTCGGGATCGCGATCAGCTCGTCGAGCATCGCGGTCGGCGCGCGCTGCCCGTGGGTGCGCGCGGGCGTCGGCGCCGTCGCGACGCAGAACATCACGCTGCCGGCGCTCGGCCCGCAGATCCTCGACCTGATCGAACACGACCAGCTTGCGCCCGCCGCGGCGCTCGACCGCGCGTTGAGCGCGAACGGCTGGAGCCAGTACCGGCAGGTCACGGTGATCGACGGGCAGGGGCACACGGCGTGCTTCACCGGCAAGGAAGCGCTCGGTACGCATCACGCGGTGCAGGGCGAGCAATGCATGGCGGCCGGCAACCTGCTGGCCGCGCCGGCCGTGATCGACGCGATGGTGCAGGCGTTCGAACAGGCGCCCGGCCTGCTCGCCGACCGGCTGCTGGCGGCGATGCACGCGGCGATGGCGGCCGGCGGCGAGGCCGGGCCGGTGCATTCGGCCGCGCTCAAGGTGGCCGGCGACGTGACCTGGCCGATCGTCGATTTGCGCGTCGACTGGGCCGATACCGATCCGCTCGGGCAGCTCGATGCGCTGTGGCGTGCGTATCGGCCGCAGATGCAGGATTACCAGACGCGCGCGCTGAACCCGACCGCCGCGCCGAGCTACGGGGTGCCGGGCGATGAGTGATATGTCGAGCCGCGCGCTGCTCGAGCGGCTGATCGGTTTCGCGACGGTCAGCCGCGAGTCGAACCTCGAGATGATCGGCTTCATCCGCGACTATCTGGCGGGCTTCGGCGTGGAAAGCGAACTGTTCTACAACGCGGAACGCACGAAGGCGAGCCTGTACGCGACGATCGGGCCGCGCGATCGCGGCGGCATCGCGCTGTCGGGCCATACGGACGTGGTGCCGGTCGACGGGCAGGCGTGGACGGTCGAGCCGTTCCGGCTGACCGAGCGCGACGGCCGCCTGTACGGCCGCGGCACGGCCGACATGAAGGGTTTCATCGCGTCGGTGCTCGCGGCGGTTCCGGCGTTCGTTGCCCGGCCGCTGAATGTGCCCGTGCATCTGGCGTTCTCGTACGACGAGGAGGTCGGTTGCCTCGGCGTGCGGCCGATGCTCGAACACCTGGCCGCGCGCGAGCATCGGCCGCGGCTGTGCCTGATCGGCGAACCGACCGAACTGAAGCCGGTGCTCGGTCACAAGGGCAAGCTTGCGATGCGCTGCCACGTGAAGGGCGCCGCGTGCCACTCGGCGTACGCGCCGTCGGGTGTCAATGCGATCGACTATGCGGCGAAGCTGATCGGCCGGCTCGGCGAGATCGGTGCGGCGCTCGCGCGACCCGAGCGGCACGACGGCCGTTTCGATCCGCCGTTCTCGACCGTGCAGACGGGGCTGATCAAGGGCGGCCGTGCGCTGAACATCGTACCGGCCGAATGCGAGTTCGATTTCGAGGTGCGTGCGCTGCCGGATTTCGATGCGCACGAGGTGCCGAGGAAGCTGCAGGACTATGCGGAATCCGAACTGTTGCCGAGAATGCGTGCGGTGCAGAGCAATACCGACATTCGATTGCAGCCGCTGGGCGCGTATCCGGGGCTGGCCACTGCGCCGGACAGCGAAGCCGCGCGCCTGCTCGCGATGCTGAGCGGTTCCAGTGCGTTCGGCACGGTGGCGTTCGGCACCGAGGGCGGGCTGTTCGGGCAGGCCGGCATTCCGGCCGTGGTGTGCGGGCCCGGCAGCATGGACCAGGGCCACAAGCCCGACGAGTTCGTCACGCTCGAGCAACTGCACGGATGCGACGCGATGCTGGGTCGCCTGGCCGCGCATCTTTCAGCGGCGGCCTGACCTGTTGCCGACACGCACGCACCGCTTCCTGCGGCGCGTGCGCGTTACTTCTTCCTATCGCGCCGATTCCGCGACGATCTGCGCGAGCCGCTCGCGGCAGAAATCGACGAACGACTGCGCCTGCTTCGTGAGCTGGCCGCGCTTCAGCCGTGCGCTCACGAGCCCGGACGGGCTCACCGTTTCACTGAGGCCGATCGTCACGACACGCTGGCCGTCGTACGTGTATTCGGAATGCGGGCGCGTGACGAGCAGCGAAAAGCCGAATCCCTGGCCGACCATTCCGCGCACCATCTCGATCGAAGGCGAGCCGAACACGATGTTCGGCGTGAGCCCGAGTTCATGAAACAGGCTGACGAAGTAGGTGCGGCTCGGCTGCACGTCCAGCAGGATCATCGGCTCCACACAGAGGTCGCGCAACGAAACGTGCGACTGGCCTGCGAACCGGTGGTTTTCCGGCAGCAGCACGTACGGCTGCTGCGGCGGCATCAGCGGCTCGGTCTCGATCGTGCCGTCGAGATCGTGGTCGTACATCAGCGCGAGATCGAACGTGCCTGACGTCAGGCCCTGCACCAGCTCCTGCTGGTCGCCGTCGCGCAGCCGGATGTTCACGCCCGGGTAGCGCTCGCGAAAGCCCGCGATCAGTTGCGGCAGATAGAGCGGCGCGACCGTCTCGAAGCAGCCGATGTCGATCTGCCCGGTGATCACGTCGTTGTCGGCGAGTGCGTTCTGTTCGAATTCGTGCGCGATGCGCAGCAGCTCCTGCGCTTTCCGGTAGAAGCGCGTGCCGCTCGGCGTGAGTGACACGCCCTGCGCATGATGGCGGATGAACAGCTTCACGCCGAAGCTTTCCTCCAGTCCCTTGATCGCGCTCGAGATCGACGGCTGCGCGATGAAGAGCTGACGCGAGGCCTCGGCGACGCTGCCGGATTCGACCGTCGTGATGAAGTATTTCAGTTGCCGCAAAGTGTAGTGAGCCACAAGCACCTCTGATACGCACGCCGGCCTGCCGCCGCTGCGCGCAATCTGTCCATGGTTTTGCGTAGCACCTTACCTGAAGAGCCGCGGTGCCGGAGTTTCCGCTGCAGAGCTTTTTCGTATGTCGCGGAAATATTTTTAGTATTTTCCGGCCCCCCCGCACGTGGCGCACCATCGTCTCCAACCTGGATCACGAAGATCACGACGCGGCCGCGCACGCGCTGGCGGGGCATGTCATCCGTCCCCGCATGCCGCAGATGTGCCGCTTCGGTCGACACCGCCGCGCGCACACGCGGCGCGTCGTCGCTCGCGTATCCGGACCCGATTGCCGGCGCGCACCCCGACGCGCGCCGGCGGAAACGGCAAGCGCGCATCGCCGCGCAGGACAGGAGACATCACCATGACGAACGCGGAACGCAATGCGTCCCCGATGATAGAGAAACACACGATCGGCTACGTGCCGCCCGCGGAGCGCCACGGCAAGGTGCGCGACCTGTTCACGCTCTGGTTCGGCGGCAACATCGCGCCGCTGCCGATCGTGACCGGCGCGCTCGGCGTGCAGATCTTCCACCTGAACCTGATGTGGGGCATCGTCGCGATCGTCGTCGGCCAGGCGGTTGGCGGCGTGCTGATGGCATTGCATTCGGCGCAGGGGCCGCAGATGGGCATCCCGCAGATGATCCAGAGCCGCGCGCAGTTCGGCTCGTGGGGGGCGCTGCTCGTCACGGTGATCGCGGCCGTGATGTACGTCGGCTTCTTCGCGTCGAACATCGTGCTGGCCGGCAAGTCGGTGCACGGCATCGCCTCGTCGGTGCCGGTGCCCGTCGGCATCGTGATCGGCGCGGTGGGTTCCGGGTTGATCGGCATCGTCGGCTACCGCTTCATCCACATCCTGAACCGCATCGGCACGTGGGTGCTCGGCATCGGCATCGTGATCGGCTTCTGGATGATCCTCACGCACGTGGCGACCGACGATTTCCTGACGCGCGGCGGCTTTGACTTCGCGGGCTGGCTCGCGACGGTGTCGCTGTCGGCGTTGTGGCAGATCGCGTTCGCGCCGTACGTGTCGGACTATTCGCGCTATCTGCCGGAGAATGTCGGCGTCGCGTCGACGTTCTGGGCGACCTATCTCGGCTGCACGATCGGCTCGACGCTCGCGTTCATCTTCGGCGCGGTTGCGGTGCTCGCGGTGCCGGCCGGCGCGGACACGATGGACGCGGTCAAGCAGGCAACGGGCCCGCTCGGGCCGCTGATGCTCGTGCTGTTCCTGCTGAGCGTGATCAGCCACAACGCGCTGAACCTGTACGGCGCGGTGCTCGCGGTGATCACGTCGGTGCAGACGTTCGCGTACAAGTGGATTCCGACTGCGAAGGCGCGCGCGGTGGTGTCGGTCGTGATCTTCGTCGCGTGCTGCTACGCGGCGATCGGCGCATCGACCAACTTCATCGGCAACCTCGTGGATCTCGTGCTCGCGCTGCTCGTCGTGCTGGTGCCGTGGACGGCGATCAACCTGATCGACTTCTACGTGATCCACAAGGGCAAGTACGACATCCAGTCGATCTTCATGGCGGACGGCGGGATCTACGGCCGCTTCAATCCGCAGGCGCTGCTCGCGTATGCGATCGGCATCCTCGTGCAGATTCCGTTCATGAACACGCCGATGTACGCGGGCCCGATTCCCGCGCATCTGGGCGGCGCGGACCTGTCGTGGGTCGTGGGCTTGCTGCTGACGTCACCGCTGTACTACTGGCTCGCGACGCGCGACAGTGCGTATCGGCGCCGGCAAGGCGGTGCGCATCTGCCGCCGACGGCAGTGCGTTGAAGGAAAGGAGGGCCGCCGCTTGGGTTGTGGCGCAGCGGCGGCCAATGGCAGGCGCGGGCAGGCGCGCGGCGGACCCGATACCGCACGCCTGCCGGTCCATCAGACGACCGCCGAGCGCGCGACGCGCACCGGCACCGACTTGTACGACGGCGTGCCGCTTTCCTTGTCGATGTAGTCCAGCGGGACGAGCACGTTCGCCTCCGGATAGTAGGCACCGACCGATCCCGGCGCGATGTCGTACTCGATCGCGGTGATCTTCTCGAGGCGCAGCGTGCGGCCCGATGCAGTGATTGTCTCGATGTCGACGAGGTCGCCGTGTTCGAGCCCGTACTTCGCGAGATCGGCCGTGTTCATGAACAGCACGTCACGCCGTCCGAACACGCCGCGATAACGATCATCGAGCCCGTAGATCGTCGTGTTGTACTGATCGTGGCTGCGCAGCGTGATCAGCCGCAGCACCTGCTCGGCACCGAGCACGTCCGCGTCTTCCTTCACGCCCTTGTAGACCGAGAACATCGCCTTGCCGGTCGCCGTCGGCCACACGCGCTCGGTAGGCGGCAGCGGCAGCCGGAAGCCGCCAGGCGTGCGGATGCGCTCGTTGAACGCCTCGAAGCCGGACACCGTGCGGTCGATCAGGTCGCGGATGCGGTCGTAGTCGGCGATCAGGTCGAGCCATGCGACCTTGCTGTTCGGCAGCGTCGCATGCGCGATCCCCGCGACGATCGCGGGCTCCGAGCGCAACTGGTCGGACGCAGGCTTGAGCTTGCCGGCCGACGCATGGACCATCGACATCGAATCCTCGACCGTGATCGACTGGCGGCCGGTTGCCTGCATGTCGAGCTCGGTGCGGCCGAGCACCGGCAGGATGAAGGTTTCCTTGCCGACCAGCAGGTGCGAACGGTTCAGCTTCGTGCCGAGATGCACGCTCAGGTCGAGCTTCGCCATTGCCGGGAACGACAGTTCCGGATCGGGCAGCGCGACCGCGAAGTTGCCGCCGAGGCACAGCAGTGCCTTCGCGGTACCGTCGATCATGGCCTGCATCGCCTGCACGGCGTCGTGCCCGTGATGCGCGGGCGGCGTGAAGCCGCATACGTCCTCGATCTTCTTCAGGAACTCGGCCGACGGCTTCTCGGTGATGCCGACCGTGCGGTTGCCCTGCACGTTCGAATGGCCGCGCAGCGGGCATACGCCGGCGCCAGGCTTGCCGATGTTGCCGCGCATCAGCAGCAGGTCGGCGATCAGGCGCACGGTCGCGGTGCCCTTGTTGTGCTGCGTGACGCCCATCCCGTACGTGATGATGGTCGCGTTCGACTTCGCGTACGCGAGCGCGACCTGTTCGAGCTGCGCCTGGCTGAGGCCGCTCGCGCGTTCGATGTCGTCCCACGACGTGGCTTCGAGGTCGGCCGAGAACGCATCGAAGCCGTTGGTGTGCTGCGCAATGAAGTCACGGTCGAGCACGTCGCCGCGCTCGGCTTCGAGCTGCAGCAGCGCCTTCATGATGCCCTTCAGTGCGGCCGCGTCGCCGCCCGCGTCGACCTGGTAGTACGTCGATGCGATTCGCGTCGAGCCGAACGACGCCATCTCGATCATGTCCTGCGGATCGGCGAAGCGCTCGAGCGCACGCTCGCGCAGCGGATTGAACACGATGATCGGCACGTTGCGGCGGGAGCACTCGTGCAGCGTGCCCATCATCCGCGGGTGGTTCGTGCCGGGATTGTGGCCGATCGAGATGATCAGCTCGCAGTGGTCGAAATCCTCCAGCGAGACGGTACCCTTGCCGATGCCGATCGACTGCGGCAGGCCGACGCTGGTCGGCTCGTGGCACATGTTCGAGCAGTCGGGGAAGTTGTTGGTGCCGAGTTCGCGTGCGAACAGCTGGTACAGGTACGCGGCTTCGTTCGACGCGCGGCCCGACGTGTAGAACTCGACCTGCTCGGGCGGCAGCGCGCGCAGCACTTCGCCGATGCGCGCGAACGCGTCGTCCCATTCGATCGCGCGAAACGTGTCGCTCGCGCGGTCGTAGACGAGCGGATGCGTGAGCCGGCCCATGTTCTCCAGTTCGTAGTCCGACATGCGCAGCAGCGATGACACCGTGTTCGCCGCGAAGAATTCGGGCGTCACGCGCTTGGTCGTCGCTTCCCACGTGACGGCCTTCGCGCCGTTTTCGCAGAACTGGAACGTCGACTTGTGTTCCTTGTCGGGCCATGCACAGCCGGGGCAGTCGAAGCCGTCGGGCTGGTTGGTCCGCATCAGCACGATCGGCGCCTCGATGGTTTCCATCTGCGTACGCACCGCATCGGCTGTCGCGCGAAGCGCGCCCCAACCGCCGGCGGGCCCATCGTACTTCCTGATGCCTGGCACTTCGCGTCGATTTGTCATGTGAATCTCCAAGAGCCGGGCCCGGTGCGGGCGGCTCGGTTGCGCCATGTCGCGGCGTGGGGCGGCTCCGTCCGGTGGACGGAGCCGGTCATGCGTGCCCCCGGGCTGCAGGGCACGTGTTTTTCTCAGTGCGCGTCCTTCTTCGCACCGGACGACTTCTTGCCGGACTTCGCCGCGGGCGGCGGCGTGTCGGCGGGCGTGTCGTCCGCTTTCGCGTTGCCGGATGCCTTGGCGGCCTTGCCGTTCGGCTTCGCCTTGCCGTCAGCGTCCTTCTTCGCGTCCTTCGTGTCTTTCGCTTCCGGCGCGGCGAGTGTGGTGAACTTCACTTCGTCGCTGTCCTTGTCGAAGTCGACTTCGCACCGGTCGCCCGATTTCAGCCGGTCGGCGAGGATTTCCTTCGCGAGCTTCGTTTCGATGGTTTGGCGGATCTGGCGCTTCAGCTCGCGCGCACCGAACTCCGGCTGGTAGCCGACTTCGGTCAGGTGATCGACGAGCGCGCTACCCATCACGAGCGTGATGTCCTGCGCGGCGGCCGTACGCACCACGCGGTCGAGCTGGATCTGCACGATCGAGCGGATGTTGTCCTTCGACAGCGCGTGGAAGACGATCACTTCGTCGATCCGGTTCAGGAACTCGGGGCGGAAATGCCCCTTCAGCACCTGCATCAACTCCTCGCGGACCGCCTTGTCGGTCTTGCGCGCGGCTTCGGGTTGCGTGAGGTTGTCCATGATGATCGCCGCGCCGAGGTTGCTCGTCGCGATGATGATCGTGTTGCTGAAGTCGACCACGCGACCCTTGCCGTCGGTCAGCCGGCCGTCGTCGAACACCTGCAGCAGCACGTTGTAGACGTCCGGATGGGCCTTCTCGATCTCGTCGAGCAGGATCACGCTGTACGGACGCCGCCGCACGCGCTCGGTGAGCTGGCCGCCTTCGTCGTAGCCGACGTAGCCGGGCGGCGCACCGATCAGCCGCGCGACCGCGTGCCGCTCCATGTACTCGGACATGTCGATGCGGATGATCGCCTGCTCGTCGCCGAACACGGTCTCCGCGAGCGCCTTCGCGAGCTCGGTCTTGCCGACGCCCGTCGGCCCGAGGAACAGGAACGTCGCGATTGGCCGGTGCGTCTGGCCGAGCCCCGCGCGCGACAGCCGCACGGCATCGCTGACGGCGACCACCGCATCGCTCTGGCCGACCACGCGCTCGCGCAGTTGCTCTTCCATTTGCAGCAGCTTCTGGCGTTCTTCCTGCGTGAGTTCGGAGACCGGGATGCCGGTCAGCCGCGACACGACCTCGGCCACCGATTCGACGGTGACTTCCAGCGTTTCCGAGCCGGTCTTGCGCTGCCACGCCTCCATCATCTCGTCGACGGCTTTCTGCTTCTCGTTGATCTGCTCCTCGAACTGCTTCGCCTGGTCGAAGCGCTTGCGCGACGTGGCGTAGTCCTGCTCGCGCTTCAACTGCGCGATCTGCGCCTCGCCTTCCTGGATGTCGACCGGGCGCGACGTCGCGCCGATCCGCACGCGTGCGGCAGCCTGGTCGATCAGGTCGATCGCCTTGTCGGGCAGGAAGCGCGACGTGATGTAGCGGTCGGCGAACTCGGCGGCGGCGACGAATGCGTCGTCGGCGAACGTCACCTGGTGGTGCGCCTCGAGGCTGTCGCGCAGCCCGCGCAGGATCACGATCGTCTGCTCGACGCTCGGCTCCGGCACGAACACGGGCTGGAAGCGCCGTTCGAGCGCGGCGTCCTTCTCGATGTACTTCTGGTATTCGTTGAGCGTCGTCGCGCCGATCAGGCTCAGCTCGCCGCGCGCGAGCGCGGGCTTCAGGACGTTCGCGATGTCGAGGCCGCCTTCGCCGCCGCCCTGGCCCGCGCCGACGATCGTATGCAGCTCGTCGATGAACAGGATCAGTTCGTCCTGCTTCGCAGTCACTTCGTCGATCAGCTGCTTCGCGCGCTCCTCGAATTCGCCGCGATATTTCGCGCCGGCCACCATCGAGTTGATGTTGACTTCGACGAGCCGCTTGTCGCGCAGCACCTCGGGCACGTCGCCGTTGACGATCCGCTGCGCGAGCCCTTCGACGATCGCCGTCTTGCCGACGCCCGGCTCGCCGATCAGCACCGGGTTGTTCTTCTTGCGGCGCGCGAGCACCTCGATCGTGCTCTCGATTTCCTGCGCGCGGCCGAGCACCGGATCGAGCTTGCCCTGGCGTGCGATCGCGGTGAGGTCGCGGCCGAACTTGTCGAGGTTCGGCGTGCCGGTCGGCGCATCGACGCGGCCGTCCTCGGCGCCCTTGCCGACCACTTTCACGACTTTCTGGCGCAGCGCCTCGGGCGTCACGCCGTATTTCTTCAGCAGCGTGCCGGCGATGCTGTCCGGCACCGACGCGAGCCCGATCAGCAGGTGCTCGGGGCCGATGTACGAGTGGCCGAGATCGCGCGACGCCTGGAACGCGTACTGCACGGCCTTCTTCACGCGCGGCGAGATCGACAGCTTGTCGAGCGGCGCATCGGGGTCGGCCGTGCCGGTGTGCGCATGCGCGTCGATGTACGACTTGATGTCCTGCGGCGACAGCTTCAGTTCCTTCAGCAGCGCGGCGCACACGTCGGTGTCCGCGAGCGCGTAGAGCAGGTGTTCGGAATCGAGCTCGCTGCGGCGCAGCTCGTGCGCCTTCTCGGCCGCGCGCTGCAGCAGTTCGAGCGTCTGTTCGCTGAACGCGTCGGTCGGGTCGACCGATTCGCGCGGAATCTCCGCGGCAAGCGGCGATTCGTCGCCGGATTCGCCGAACAGCGACGACGAGCCGCCACCCAGCAGCGAGTCGAACGGGTTCAGCATGCTCTGATGCCGCATCAGCTGACGGAAGTGGTAATCGCAGATCGAGATCGTCTTGCGCTCGCCGTCCTGCATCACGGTTGCGCGCGCGACGGCCGGCCGGGCGTGGCAGATATCGCAAAGTGCGGGCATGGTGGTCTGGCTCCTGTCGGTGAAGGTGGGTCGAAGGGTGAAGTCCCGATGCGGTGCGGCGCTCGCGCGTCCCGACCGCGCACACACGACGCGCGGCGCGGCGGCGCGCGTGCCGCGCCCGTGCAGCGGCGCAGCGCGCGCCGGCGTGGCGCACGGTCGCAATCGGGGCGGAAAGCGCGAGTGCTGCGAGGAGCCCACGGCATCGCTTCGACTGCATTCAAAATAACGAATCGGCGGAGGCCATCCAAGACACAGTTCCCTGCCGGGCTGGCCGTGAATTGCACCCTCACATGGCCGCGTGCATCGGTGGCAAGGAGTACAGACGGGTGCATGCGCGGCGGCGCGGGCCTGCGCGGCGGGTGCAGCATGCGATGGCTGGACGCGGGGAGGGGGGGCGCGCGCACGGCGCGCGGTGCGACATCGGCGCGCAGGGCGCCGGCCGCCGGCAGACGGTTGGCGATACGGGAGGCGGGGCGCGGCGCGGATGCCGCGAGGGGCGCGTGCGCAAACCGGTCACGACCGGCCACGCGCGCGCCGCAACCGGGGCGTACGGGGTGGCCGAAGGCGAGGACGGGTGGCACGGGTTGAGCCGGAACGGCGCAACCGTGGAAAACCGCAATCAGTCGGAGAGTGTCATCGCGAGCCGCTGTCGCGCAATCTGTTTCACGTCGGTCGAGAGTGCCGCATTCGGCAGACCATTGGCCCAGACGGAGAACGAATCCTCGATCAGGTTGCGCGTGTCGGGCGGCAACTCGGCCAGCATCAGCGAGACGACGGTAAACAACACGGCGGTGTCGCCAGCCTGGCTGCCCGCGTGGGCGTCGACCGTCCGCTTCAGGGTGTCGACCGACGCCTGCAGCGCCTGCAATGCCTCATTCGATTCGCTCATGACACACTCCATGCAAGATGGGTTGGATCGGCGACGAACCTGCAGTCGGCGGCGTGGCCGGTTGCGCGCGAAGCCCGGGCGGGCGCCGCGCGCGGGCAACCGGGTTCAGGCCGCCGTATTGCCCTGCGGCGCCACGGCCACCGATGCTTCGCTCGTCAGCATCAGGAACGTGAACGTTTCGCGCAGGTACAGGCGGACGGCCTTGTCGCTATGGCTCGTGTAGCCGATCGAGACGTCTTCCCCGAGGTGCAGCTCGTAATCGCCGCCGCGCATGGACAGCACGCAGCCGCCGCTGATCGCCGGCGCCCAGATGATCTCGCCGCTGACGATGCGTTTGATATGGCCGAGGACCGGATAGCCCTGGTCGCGCGCTTCGCTGAGCGCGGTGTAGGCGTCCGAACCGAGTACGACCGAGTACGGACCGTCGACGCCGGCGAGGCGCAGCGCCTCGAGCGCATCGCTGATCGCGTCCGGATAGGCGCTGACGTCCGCCGGCAGCGTGAGTTTGCGGTTCGACGTGCCTTCGCGGATGCCGACGATGCCGGCTGCGTGGTAGCCGTCGAAAATCGCGTTGTCTTCGGCGAACGCGAGCCGCTGCGCGGCTTCTTTCGCCGGTTGCCAGTCGGCGTCGCGCGCGCCGCGCTCGACGCTGTCGATCGCCGCGCGGCTCAGTTCGAACGGCACCGTCAGCTCGACGATCGTGCGCACTTCGCGCAGCCGCGCATTCACGTGCTCGCGCGGCGCGGCGACCTCCAGCAGGTGCCCCGTGCCGACGGCCGACAGTTCGGGGCCTTCGGGGCCATCGACGTCGACGACGCGGCGGCCGGCCACCGAGCGTTTGAAGGTGCGCGCCACTTCCTCCTCGATTTGTTCCCAGGCGGACGACGAGATCGGGGCGAGTTCGCGGTGCAGGTTATTCATAAGTCGGGGTTCCTTTCAGCGAGCCGATTTTCAGCGAGCCGTCGCGCCGCGGCGCGGACGACGTGGATTCCGGTGGCGCGGCGTCGGCGGCCGGGGCCGCGCGGTCGGCGAGCGCTTCGAGCAGGTCGGCCGACGGCACGAAGAACAGCGAGCCGGTGACCGCGCGGCTGTAGTCGAGCAGGCGGTCGTAGTTGCCGGGCGGGCGGCCGACGAACATGTTCTCGAGCATCTGCTCGATCGGTGCCGGCGAGCGCGCATAGCCGATGAAATAGGTGCCGAATTCGCCGGCGCCCGGGCGCCCGAACGGCATGTTGTCGCGCAGGATCTTCACTTCCTGGCCGTCTTCGTCGAGCGTGGTCAGCGAGCTGTGCGAGCACGACGGCTTCACGTCCGGCGCGAGCTCGATGTCGGACAGTTTGGTGCGGCCGATGATGCGCTCCTGGGTCTCGACCGCGAGCGCGTTCCAGCCGGCCATGTCGTGCAGGTACTTCTGCACGATCACGTAGCTGCCGCCCGTGAACTCCGCGTCCTCGTCGCCGATCACCGTGAAGTCGACCGCCTCGCGGCCTTCCGGGTTCTCGGTGCCGTCGACGAAGCCGATCATCGCGCGCTGGTCGAAATTGCGGAAGCCGTGCACTTCGTCGACGACGGTCACCGCATCGCCGAGCGCGCCGAGCAGTTGCGTCGCGAGTTCGAAGCACAGGTCCATCGCTTCAGCGCGGATGTGCAGCAGGATGTCGCCGGGCGTCGCGACCGCGACGCGCTGGCCGGCGCCGAACTCGCGGAACGGATGCAGCGACGCGGGGCGCGGATCGCCGAACAGCGCATCCCACGCGTCGGCGCCGAAGCCGCACACGCACGTGAGGTTGCCGCCCGGCACACGCTTGCCGACCGAGCGCACGAGCGCGGCGATGTCGCCGCACCATGAGCGGATCGTGTCAGCGTGATCGGCGCCGGGATTGATCGTCGCCACGAGGAAGATCGCGCTGCGCGTGATCGTGCTGTGAACGGCCTGGGAGAGCGGGGGAGGAGTCTGCATCGCGGCCTGCCGGTCAGTCATGTCGGGACGGACGGGCCGCGGTTGCCGCAGCGCGCGAGGGCGTTCGGTTGAACTGTGTCATGCGACTGTTCTCTTTGTGACATGCGGATGAAGGACGTTGCGCGGGCATCGCGCAACGGGCCGCAGCAGCGGCGGCCGGCCGCCCGGCGCGTGACCTGCCCGCACCGCGTAACGTCGTCGAGCATGCAATCTAGCAGCTTCGGCGGGTCTTTGGAACACGTATCGTCAATCTGTCATTCGATTGCGTCAAACAGGGCCGGATTTTGCGCGGCGCCCGCCCAGCTGTACTCCTGGCGGCTGCGGTGCTGTGCTCTTGAGCGTGCGTGCCGCGTGCAGTAGATTAGGTCCCGCTGCGCCGCCGACGAGGAGCGTCACCATGAACCTGCTGGAAGCGATGCGAGTATTTGTCGCGGTGGTCGAGCAGGGAGGCCTGTCCGCCGCCGCGGCCGAACTGAAGCTCGGCGAGGCGCAGGTGAGCGACCGGATCGACGCGCTCGAACGGTATCTCGGCTGCCGCCTGCTGCTGTGCCGCGAGCACGACGACGTCGCCTGCACCGACGCGGGCGATGCGTTCCATGTGTGCTGCCGCCGCACGCTGTCCGCGGTCGAGCAGGCGACCGGTCCCGCTCGCCCGCCCGCGCCGGAGGCGCGCGGCGCCGCGCATCGCCCGGCGCATTGCCCCGATTTCCCGCCGCCCGGCGCCGCTCACGCACCTGCACACCGACTGTCGCCTTGAATACGTCTACCGTTTCCTGCTCGCCGGCCGAGCGCATCCGTCGCCGTTTCGGTCATTTCCTGCACGCGGCCGAGCTGGCCGGGCTGATCGTGATCGGCCTGGCGACTGCGTTCGCGATGGCGCAGGAAGCGTGGAAGGTCGTGCTCGCGGGCGAGGTGTCGCTGACCGACCTGCTGCTGATGTTCCTGTATCTGGAAGTGCTCGCGATGGACGTGCGCTACCTGCGGCTCGGCCGGCTGCCCGTGCGGTTTCCGCTGTTCATTGCGATGACGTCGCTCGCGCGCGACCTGATCCTGCGCGGCGCGACCGACAGCCCCGAGCGGATGCTGATGACCACCTTCGGGATCGTGCTGCTCGCGGTCGGCGTGCTGATCCTGAGTTTCGGCCAGCATCGCTTTCCGGCGGATGTCGACGATGTCGAGGACGATGTGCATGCGCGCCGGTGACGGGCGCGCGGCATGTCGCATGCATGTGCGATGGCTCTGCAAGGAAGGTGCCCGATGAACACGCATTCCGTCGAAACGAAACAGGCGATCGCGTTGCAGCAGGCGGCGTCGGACGCCTACCGGCTGGCGCGCGACGCGCGCGATGCCGACCCGGTGCATGCATGCGCGCCGTCGGTGGCCGGGCTGCAGCAGGCGGCTGCACACGCCTATGCCGATGCCGCTCGCGCACGCGTCGCGGCCACCGGCGTCTGAATCGAATCCCGACGCGCCCGCATGCGGTGCGTCGGCTGAACTGGACCATCCAACCGAGCGAGGTATCGAATGACCAAGCAACTGATCGTCGCCGTGTTCGGCAGCGTCGACACGGCCCATCGGGCCGTGAACGATTTCGAGGCGCTGTCGGAGAAGAATGAAGGATTCCACATCGAGAACGGCGTCGTCGTCGAGAAGGACGCGGCCGGCAAGCTCGCGGTGCTCGCGGCCGAATCGCGGCCGTTCAAGGGCGGCGTGATCGGTGCGATCGCGGGCGGCCTGCTCGGCCTGCTCGCCGGGCCGCTCGGCGTGGTCACCGGCATGGCGGCCGGCGCGGGCGCCGGCATACTCGCGGATGCGGCCGGCAATGCGCTGCTCGACGGCACCTTCGTCGAAGCCGTGGCCGCGCGGCTCGCGCCCGGCAGCGTCGCAGTCATCGTCGAGGCGAAGGAGGATACGCCGTTCTCGGTCGACAACGTCGTGACAGGATTCGGCGGCAAGGTCTTCCGCCAGGCGCTCGGTTGAGCGCGTCATTCTTCGAACCGATTCGGGAGAACCGCATGCGCATCGATCAATCGTACCGTCGCTTCGACATCGCGGCGACGCTGTCGCCGCTGCCCGGCAACGGCAATCGCGCGATCGCGACGGTCGACGTGACGACCGACGATCCGGCCCGCCTCGCCGATCTCGGCACCGGGCAGTTCCTGCAGATCCGCAAATGGGTCGAGTCGAACGACGTCGCGCTGCTGACGGTGGTATTCGACGAGTGCAAGGTCGCGATCGATCATTACGCGGACAACGTCGACGACGCTTGAGCGCACACCGGCCCGCGCATGACCGGGTCCCGCGCGACCGCAGGCCGACCGCCGACGGCAATGCGCGATCACGTGCGCCTGCGCAGCGCTGGGCGAACGGCTGCCGCGCGCTCGCGCCGGGCCGCGCCGTCGCATTCGAATCTGTTCACCATGCCGGCCGGATTTGACGTTTCCTCGCCAAACTGTCACTTACATTCGTCGAAATGACGCAGTAGGATGCCGAACCTTGTCTTGATGAGATTCGCATTGCTATCCGCCTTCAATTTCGATAACGGACGAGGTTCGCACCGGGACACCCGCGCCCGGGCACGGCTATCCGGCTTCGGGCGCCGGCGCGGCCGTGCCGCCCACGCATCGCAGGCCGGTTCACCGCTGGCGGGGCGAGGCGGATGAAGCTCTACGAGAAATTTGCAAACGACATAGAGAGACTCATCCGGCAAGGCGTTTATCGACACGGTGACCGTGTGCCTTCGGTGCGGCAGGCGAGCCAGCAGCATCGGATCAGCATTACGACCGTGCTGCATGCGTATCTGCTGCTGGAAAGCCGCGGGCTGCTCGAAAGCCGGCCGCAGTCGGGCTATTTCGTGAACCTGCGGCGCGACGACAGCCACGCGCCGGTGCGCGAGCTGCGGCCGTCGAAGCCGATCGCGATCTCGTCGTCGGTCGATGTGAGCCGGCTCGTGCTGTCGACGCTGCGCTCGATCGGCACGGACGATGCGGTGCCGCTCGGCTCGCCGTACCCGGACCCGAGCCTGTTCCCGTTCGAGAAGCTGAACCGCTATGCGTACGCAGCCGGCCGCGACAAGTCGCTGTGGGGCGTGACGGACGGCTTGCCGCCCGGCCATCCGCGGCTGATCCGGCAGATCGCGCGCCGCTACCTGGAAAACGGGATGTCGGTGGATCCGAACGAGATCATCGTGACGGTCGGCGCGACGGAGGCGATCAACCTGTGCCTGCAGGCGGTGGCGAAGCCGGGGGACACGATCGCGGTGGAATCGCCGACGTTCTACGCGATGCTGCACGCGATCGAACGGATGGGGATGAAGGCGATCGAGGTCGCGACGCATCCGGAGTACGGGATCGACATCGCGGCGCTGGCCGCGATCGCGAAGTCGCAGCCGATCGCCGCGTGCATGGTGATGCCGAACTTCCAGAACCCGCTCGGCTTCCAGATGCCCGACGAGCGCAAGCGCGAGCTGGTTGAGTACGCAACGAAAACGGGCATGCCGCTGATCGAGAACGGCGTGTACAACGAACTGTACTTCGGCAACACCCATCCGAGCACGCTGAAGTCGTTCGACCGCCATGACATCGTGCTGCATTGCGCTTCGTTCTCGAAGAGCCTGACGGCCGCGTACCGGATCGGCTGGGCGTTGCCGGGCCGCTATCGCGAACAGGTCGAGAAGCTGAAATTCCTGAACACGCTGGCGACGCCGTCGCTGCCGCAACTCGCGATCGCGGAGTTTCTCGAGCGCGATGGCTACGAACATCACCTGCGGCGGATTCGCAAGGCGTACGCGCAGCAGTCGAACCTGATGCGGACGATGGTGTCGCGGTTCTTCCCGGAAGGCACGCGCATCTCGAGTCCGGCGGGCGGGTACGTGCTGTGGATCGAGTTGCCCGTGCAGGTCGATGCGATGCGGCTGTACCAGCTCGCGCTGGAGCAGGGCATCACGATCGGTCCCGGCTACATGTTCTCGATCGCGGACAGCTACCGGAATTTCATCCGCCTGAACTACAGCAGCCCGTGGTCGCCGGAGATCGAACAGGCGGTCGTGACCGTCGGCAAGCTCGCCGCATACTGCGCCGACTGAACGTACCGCCGCGCGTCGCGCGCGGCGTTACGTCAGCCGGTACGACTGCGCGCCGGTGCCCGCGAGCGTGCCGCCGTCGACGATCAGGTATTCGTTGCGGATCGGCTTGCCGTCGAACCAGCATTGCAGGATCTCCAGCGTGCCGGCCGCGTAGCGCGCCTGCGCGGACAGCGACGTGCCGGAGATGTGCGGCGTCATGCCGTTGAACGGCATCGTTCGCCACGGATGATCGGCCGGCGCCGGCTGCGGAAACCACACGTCGCCGCCGTAGCCCGCGAGATGGCCGGACGTGACGGCATTCACGACCGCGTCGCGATCGACCAGCTTCGCGCGCGCGGTGTTGATCAGGTACGCGCCGCGCTTCATTCGCGCGATCATCGCCGCGTCGAACAGGCGCTCGGTCGACGGATACAGCGGGATCTGCAGGTTGACGATGTCGACGGCGCTCGCGAGCGACGCGGCATCGGCGTGATACGTGAGCCCGAGTTCCTGTTCGACCGACGCATCGAGCCGGTGGCGCTGCGTGTAGTGCAGGTGCAGGCCGAACGGCTTCAGCCGGCGCAGCACGGCGAGCCCGATGCGCCCCGCGCCGACCGTGCCGAAATGCATGCCTTCGATGTCATAGCTGCGCGCCACGCAATCGGCGATGTTCCAGCCGCCTTGCTGCGCGATCGCATGCGACGGCAGGTAGTTGCGCACCAGCGCGAGCGTCGTCATCACCACGTGCTCGGCCACGCTGATGCTGTTCGACCCGGTGACTTCGGCGACGGTGATGTGCGCACGCGCGGCGGCGTCGAGATCGACGTGATCGGAGCCGATGCCGGCCGTCAGCGCGAGCTTCAGCTTCGGCGCGCGGGCGATCCGTTCGGCCGTCAGATACGCGGGCCAGAACGGCTGCGAGATCACCACGTCCGCTTCGGGTAGCCGGCGCTCGAATTCGGAGCCGGGGCCGTCCTTGTCGCTCGTGACGATCAGCGTGTGACCATGCGCTTCCATATAGCCGCGCAACCCGAGCGCGCCGGACACCGAGCCGACGAGTTCGCCGGGCCGGAAACCGGGCGGGCCGTCCGGCGTCGGCGCGGTTTGGCCGTCCGCGTAGCGCGTGATGACCGGAATCGCATCGCGCACGTAGCGCGGCGGGTAGCCGTCGACAGGATCGGGGTAAAGCACGCACAGGACGGTGGCCATCGGGTAGCACTCCTCGCGACAGAGGGAAGGCGGCACGCGGATTGCGCAGGAGGCGCGACGTGCCCCGCAGGCGGCCGGCGTGTTGCGCCGCAGCGTTGATGACGTTCTACGCCCGTCATGGATCGCATGCAAGCTACAGTCCGTGTTTGCGTGCGCTGCGGGGCGTCTGTACCTGTTCTTTTCAGGCGGGATGTCGATAATGGGATCGTTACCTGACTTTCCGGGAGCCACGTCATGACTGCAAGCGACGCTTCGTCTTCACGCCCTGATCTCGCGGCAGGCATCGCGCTCGACGAGATCGCCGACGGCGCGATGATCGAGGGCCATGTCGGCGATGCCGCGGTGCTGCTCGTGCGGCGCGCCGACGAATTGTTCGCCGTGGGTGCGAATTGCACGCACTACGGTGCGCCGCTGGCCGACGGCCTGCTGGTCGGCGACACGATCCGCTGCCCGTGGCATCACGCGGCATTCTGCCTGCGCACGGGCGAGATGCAGCGCGCGCCTGCGCTCGACGGGCTGCCGTGCTGGCGCGTCGAGCGCCGCGACGGCCGCGCCGTCGTGCTCGATGCGCGGCCGGCGGCGGTGCCGCCGGTGCTGAACGCGGCCGGGCTGCCGGCGTCGGTCGTGATCGTCGGCGGCGGCGCCGCCGCGATCGCCGCGGCCGTGACGCTACGGCAGGAAGGCTATCCGCATCCCGTCACGCTGCTGAGCGCCGATGCCGATCCGCCTTACGACCGGCCGAATCTGTCCAAGGATTACCTCGCGGGTACGGCCGACGCGGACTGGTTGCCGCTGCGTGCGCCGTCGTTCTATACCGATCAGCGGATCGACGTGCGGTGCGGCGCACGCGTCGTGCGGATCGATTCCGCGCAGCAGGCGGTCGAGCTGGCCGACGGCAGCCGCGTCGGCTACGGCGCGCTGCTGCTCGCCACGGGCGCGGAGCCGAACCGTCTGAGCGTGCCCGGTGCCGACCTGCCGCACGTGTGCGTGCTGCGTTCGCGCGCCGATTGCGATGCGCTGATCGCCAGGCTGAAAACGGCGCGCCGCTGCGTGGTGGTCGGCGCGAGTTTCATCGGGCTCGAAGCGGCCGCCGCGTTGCGCACGCGCGGGCTCGACGTGCAGGTCGTCGCGCCCGATGCGCGTCCGATGGCACGCGTGCTCGGCGATGCGCTCGGCGACACGATCAAGGCGCTGCACGAGGCGCACGGCGTCGTGTTCCATCTCGGCGCGACGCCCGTGCAGATCGGGCCGGACAGCGTGACGCTGTCGACCGGCGACGTGCTGCCGGCCGATGTCGTGGTGGTCGGCATCGGCGTGCATCCGAACGTCGAGCTCGCGCAGGATGCGGGGCTGGCCGTCGAGCGCGGCGTGACGGTCGACCGCTTCCTTCAGACGAGTGCGCCCGGCATCTATGCGGCCGGCGACATCGCGCGCTGGCCCGATCCGCTCACGGGTGAGCGGATTCGCGTCGAGCACTGGGTTGTCGCCGAGCGGCAGGGCATCGTCGCGGCGTGCAACATGCTCGGCCAGCAGCGCCCGTTCGAGGCGGTGCCGTTTTTCTGGAGCCAGCATTACGACCTGACGATCAACTATGTCGGGCACGCCGAGCAATGGGATCGCGTCGAGATCGATGGCGATCTCGGTGCGCGCGACTGCTCGATCGCGTACTGGCGCGGCAACGCGCGGCTTGCGGTCGTGACGATCGGCCGCGATCTCGACAGCCTGAAAGTGGAAGCCGCATTCGAGCGGCAGATTGCAGCCGCGTGACAGCGGCATGACGACACGATCCGAACCTGGAGTGGAGGCAAGATGAATCCCGACGTCCGTGCACGTTTCGAAACCGAGTTCGCGCCGCGCATCGCCACGCGCCTGCTCGGCCTGTATCGGCCCGGCGACGTGAAGGTCGACGTCGTGCCGCACGACGGGCAAGGCAGCCCGACCTGCGTCGAGGTCGCCGGCCTCACGTCGACGGCCGGTCTGCCGAACCGGCTGAATGCGCGGCTCGCGTGGCGCGACGACGCGATCGCCGAGCTGCTGGCCGATCCCGACCGCAGCCGCTTCGACCGCTATCTCGCGGCGCTGCCGGTGACGATCGAGCGCTGGCAGATGGAGTTGCCGGTCGATTTCAGCTCACGGACCCAGCGCGACCGCGAGATCCTGATCGGCGACCTCGATTTCGACGCGTGACGCGCGTCGTGCGATGCCGGCCGTCGCTTCGCCGATGAACCGGGTGCCGCTAACGGTCGCGCGTCCTGACGATCACGCGCCCCTGGTCGATGCCGCCGCGCAGCGCTTCGTCGCACGTGAGCCATTCGGGCGTGACGAGTTCGGGCGCGGGCAGGTCGACCGGCGCGCCGTCGCGGAAGATCCGCACCTGCGCGACCCACGCGCCGTTTGCGTTGCGCGTCGCTTCGACGCGAATCTCGTGATCCATGAAGGTATCGGTGGCTTGCATTGGGGGCCCTCCGTCGTGCGTGAACGCGGTGCGTCGATCGTATCAGCCCGGCGCGCGCCGCGCACCGGAAACCCGCCCGGATCCATCCTCGGCTTGCCGCACGATACGGGAGCGACCCTGTGGGCTTCGACCTGACTTTTTCCATCAAGGTGTTTGCGGCGCTGTTCGCGATCATGAACCCGATCGCGAACATCCCGGTGTTCCTGTCGCTGACCGAGGGCGCGGCGGACGGCGTGCGCCGCAAGGTCGCGGTGACGGCCGCGATCGGCGTGACGGTCGGCTGCATCGTGTCGGCCGTCGCGGGCGGTGCGATCCTGCACGTGTTCGGCCTGACGATCGACGATTTTCGTCTCGCGGGCGGGCTGCTGGTGCTGCTGATCGCGCTGTCGATGCTGCATGGCTCGCCGAGCCGCCAGCATGCGCCGGGTGCGGACGAAGGCGCGGATCCGGCCGAGGCCGAGAGCGTCGCGATCTATCCGCTGACGATTCCGTTGCTGGTCGGCCCCGGCACGATCGCGACGATGATCGTGCTAGGGCACAACGCGTTCTCGACCGGGCAGGCATTCGCGTTTGCGCTCGGGCTGGCCGCGTTTCTCGTGCTGCTGGCCGTCTCGCTGCTGTCGGCGCCGCTGATCGGCCATTACCTGTCGCCGCGCGTGACGGCGGTCACGCAGCGCCTGATGGGGATGATTCTCGCGGCGATCGCGATGCAGATGATCGTCGCGAGCCTGAAGGCCGCGTTCGGGCTGTCGCATTGAGTGCGGCGTGCCGGCATCCGGTCATTCGATTGCATGGAGTGGTCGATGAATACGCTGATTGCGTTGTCTTACCCCGATCTGCAGGCCGCCCATCGTGCGCTGGCCGAACTGGGCACGTTGCGCGACCGGCACGTCGTCGCGCTGGCGGCGGTCGTGATCGTCGAGTGTGCGAGCGACGGACAGTTGCGCACGCAATCGGTCGATTCCGGTCGCGTGTCGTCCGGATCGCTGCTCGACAGCGTGGTCGCGCACCTCGAATCGTCGCTCGACGCATGGCGCGCGCGGCCGGTGGACGACGCGCTGACCGATCGCGTCGCGCGCAAGGCGCGCCCCGGCACCGTATCGCTCGGACTCGACGCGACGCAGCTCGACATTTACGCGCTGAGCGCGGCGCTCGCGCCGTTCGGCGGCGACGTGCTCGACACGACGCTGTCGATCGACGACGAACTGAAGCTGGTCGAAGCGATCTCGAACGCGCGCGGCGGCGGCAACCGCCCGGCGAGCGACTGACGCGCCGCGCCGGCCGCGGTCGCAGGTTCAGTGCGCGGCCGCCTCCGGTTGCGCGCCGGCCTTGTCGTGTGTCGCGTACTTGTCGATCATCGTCGCGCTCGCACGATTCAGGCCGCCGACCTCGACGTCGATTCCGTTGCGCCGGAACTTGTGGACGATCCGGTCGAGCGCGTCGATCGCGGTGATGTCCCAGAAGTGCGCGTGCGACAGGTCGAGCCGCACGTGCTTCACCGGTTCCTTGAAGTCGAACGCCGACACGAACGCTTCCGACGAAGCGAAGAACACCTGCCCGCGCACGACATAGCGGCGCGCGCCGCGCGCATCGTCGAGCGCCGATTCGACGCGCAGCACGCGCTGCACCTTCGACGCGAAGAACAGCGCGCTCAGCAGCACGCCGATCCCGACCCCGATCGCGAGGTTGCCGGTCGCGACCACGACGGCAACGGTCGCCACCATCACGAACGACGAGCTTGCCGGATGCGTGCGCAGGTTCGCGAGCGAGCGCCAGCTGAACGTGCTGATCGACACCATGATCATCACCGCGACGAGCGCGGCCATCGGAATCTGCCGCACCCACGGGCCGAGGAATACCACGAGCACGAGCAGGAACGCGCCGGCGACGAACGTTGACAACCGGCCGCGCCCGCCCGACTTGATGTTGATGACGGTCTGCCCGATCATCGCGCAGCCGGGCATCCCGCCGAGCAGGCCGGCTGCGATGTTCGCGACGCCCTGGCCGCGGCATTCGCGGTTCTTGTCGCTCGATGTGTCGGTGAAGTCGTCGACGATCGCGGCCGTCATCAGCGATTCGAGCAGGCCGACCACGGCGACGCCCGCGGCATACGGGAAGATGATGCGCAGCGTGTCGAGCGTGAACGGCACGTGCGGCAGCGCGAACGACGGCAGCCGGTCGGGGAACGCGCCCATGTCGCCGACGGTCGGCAGCTTCAGGTGCAGGGCCATCGAGATGGCTGTCAGCACGACGATGCACACGAGCGGCGACGGCACCGCGCGCGTCACGCGCGGCAGCAGGTAAATGATCGCGAGACCGCCGGCGACCATCGCGTACACATAGGAAGGCACGTCGTGCAGTTGCGGCAGCTGAGCGAGGAAGATCAGGATCGCGAGCGCGTTGACGAAGCCGGTGATCACCGAGCGCGACACGAAGCGCATCAGCGTGCCGAGCCTCAGCAGGCCGGCGGCGATCTGCAGCAGCCCCGCGAGGATGCCGGTGGCGAGCACGTACTCGACGCCGTGGTGCTTCACGAGCGAGGTGATGACGAGCGCGACGGCGCCGGTCGCGGCCGAGATCATGCCGGGCCGGCCGCCCGCGATCGCGGACACGACGGCGATGCTGAACGCCGCATAGAGGCCGACCTTCGGGTCGACGCCCGCGATGATCGAGAACGCGAGCGCTTCGGGGATGAGTGCGAGCGCAACGACCGTGCCGGCGAGAAGATCGGCGCGGAGACTGGAAAACCATTCGTCGCGTAAGGAGCGGGTTTGCATGGCGATGGCGATAGCGATAGGAAGCAGATGACGGAACTGCCGGCCGCCGGGGCGCGGTTCGATGCGAAGGTGACGCACTGCACGGCCGCGCGCGGCCCGATGGCGGGCGCGGCGACGACGGCTGCACGAGCGGCGGCTTCGAGAGCGAAAAGGCGCTGTGCGGCCGGCGCGCGAATGCGCAGGCCCGCACAGCGGGTACGCGAACCCCCTGTCGGTCAGGCTGGATGACGATGGGTAGTTCGCGAAGCGCTACATAGGAATCTCGGGGAATTCGGAGGAAATACGGGGAAACGTCGCGCCGCGCAGCGGCTGCCGAGGCGCCGAAGCTTACAGAATGATCGGACGAACGTCCAGCCATGCGAGGGCAGCAGGCACGCATGTGATGCACGGGGTGCAGGGTCGGAATCGCGCGAAAGCGGTCTTGGCCGGATTTCGAGATGCGAAAAGTCGAGTCGGGAAGTTTGACCTGATAGCGCGACGAAACGTGTAAACGCGACATCGCACCCGGCTAAACACCGCATGATCCGCTCGACGGTGAAGACGTTCTTACCGATCGCGACGCATTGAATCTGGCAATGCAGACCGCACGCATGGATAGATTTATTCGATGATCGGCGAATGCGCGACATGCCTCTTCTATACTGACAAGGACCGCTTTTCACGGGAGGAAAGCCAGTCCGCACGAGCGCATCAATCGTGAAGTGCCGTCGCGCAAGCGGCGGCCGGACCGCGCTGTCATCCGCTGCGGTCTCGGCCGACAGACGCGCCGGGCCGCCTCACAAGGAGCGACGATGCCCTATGTCCTGATCGTCGAAGACGATGCCGATACGCGGACGATGCTCGCGGCGCTGGCGCGCACGCAGCAACTCGCGTGCGATACGGCCGCGACGCTCGAAGAAGCGCGCACGCTCGTCACGACGAATACCCCCGATCTCGTGCTATGCGATCTCGTGCTGCCGGACGGCAACGGGATGGACTTGTTCGATGCGTTGCCGAAGCGTTCGCACTGCGAAATGGTGCTGACCACCGGCCATGCGAGCCTCGAAACCGCGATCGACGCATTGCGGCGCGGCGCGACCGACTACCTCGTGAAGCCGCTGAACATGCAGCGGTTGAACAGCATCTTCGCACGCGTGCCGCGTACGACCGCGCTGCATGAGGAAATCGCCGAGCTGCGCTCGGAACTGCAGCGCCTCGGCCGCTTCGGCCGCATGCTCGGCAGTGCGCCCGCCATGCAGGCCGTCTACGACGCGATCGGCCGCGTCGCGCGTACCGAGGCGTCGGTATTGCTCACCGGCGAATCGGGCACCGGCAAGGAGCTGGCCGCGCAAACCGTGCACGACCTGAGCCTGCGCCGCCGCGGTCCGTTCCTCGCAGTGAACTGCGGCGCCATTGCCGCGAACCTCGTCGAGAGCGAGATGTTCGGCCACGACCGCGGCAGCTTTACCGGCGCGGAGCGCCAGCACAAGGGCTTCTTCGAGCGTGCGGACGGCGGCACGCTGTTTCTCGACGAGATCACGGAGATGCCGCCCGAATCGCAGGTCAAGCTGCTGCGCGTGCTGGAGACGGGGCGTCTCACGCGGCTCGGCTCCACGCGCGAGATCGACGTCGACGTGCGCATCGTCGCCGCGACGAACCGCGATCCGGAGGCCGCGATGGCGGACGGCAAGCTGCGGCCCGACCTGTTCCACCGGATCAACGTGTTTCCGATTCCGCTGCCGTCGTTGCGCGAGCGCGGCGACGACATCCCGATGCTCGCCGATGCGTTCCTGCAGCAATTCAACGAAGAAAGCGGCCGGAACCTGCGGTTCGCGCCGGCCGCGCGCGATGCGCTGAAAACCCATGCGTGGCCTGGCAACGTGCGCGAGTTGCGCAACTTCGTGCAGCGTGCGGGCATCTTCAGCGACGGCGACGTGATCGAGTCGCTGCCGCCGCCGATCATGGACGAACTGTCGAGCATGGCCGATTCGCACGAGGATCGCGTGACCGTGCCGTTCGGCACGCCGCTCGAGGAGGTCGACCGGCGGCTGATCCTCGGCACGATCGCGCAATGCGGCGGCGTGAAGGCGCAGGCGGCCGAGGTGCTCGACGTCAGCCTGAAGACGATCTACAACCGGCTCGCGCAGCTCGAAGACGAAGCAGACAAGCCGGAGACCTGATGCCGCCGACCGAACCGGCCGGCAGGAGCGCGACCGATGATTGATCTTTCGCGGACACGCGCCGGCAACTACGTCACCGCCGTGATGCTGGTGGCGATCGCGACCGTGCTGCAGGCGCTCGCGATCCGCTTCGGCGGCGTGAACCTGCCGCTCGTCCTGTACTACCCGTTGCTCGCGGGCGTCGCGTGGGCCACGTCGTTCCTGTTCGGGATCGTCGCGACCGTGGTCAGCGGCATGCTCGTGTGGACGCTGTTCCTGTCCGATCCCGCCGCCTACACGCAGCCGCTGCCCGAGCGGCTCGTGCGGCTCGGCACCTTCGTGCTGGTCTGCGCGCTGGCGTGCGCGATCGCGTCGATGCTGCGTCGCGCGCGATTCACGAACGACGCCGCTTACCGGCGCGAGGCGCTCGCCCGTCGGCGGCTCGAAGCCGTGCTGCAGGCGTTGCCGCACGGCGTGATCGCCACCGACACGAACGGACGGCTCAGCTACATTAACGCGGCCGCGGCTGCCCTCGTCGGCTGCCGGCCTGAAGCCGCGGCGGGCCGTGCCGCGCGCGACGTGCTGCGGATCGTCGATCGCGAGGGCCGGCGCGTGGCCGCAACGCCGCTCGATCTCGCGCTCGGCGGCGCGGGTGTCGTGTCGGATCGCCACTGGCTGCAGGTGGACGGCGGCGAGCCGGTGCCGGTCGTCGAGGTTGCGGCGCCGCTCGGCGACGCGGACGGCAACGTCGACGGCGCCGTGCTGCTGCTGCGCAACGCCGGCGCCGAACGTGCGCGGGCCGACGCGTCGCGGTTGCAGCGCGCCGTCGTCGACGCGTCGCCGGATGCGATCGTCGGCATCGACATCGACGGCCGTATCGTCAGCTGGAACCCGGCGGCGCAGCGCATGTTCGGCTACGACGAAGGCGACGCGCGCGGGCGCGCATTCGAATCGCTGGTCGCGATGCGCTGGCTGAAGCGCAAACCCTTTGCCGAGGCGTTCGACGACATGCGCGAAGCAGTCGGCCCGATCGACCTGCTGTGCGTGAAGCGCGACGGCCGGCGCTTTCGCGCGACGGTGTCGGCGGGACCGGTGCGCGGCGATGCGCGCACGTACGTCGTGCTGTCGCTGACCCTGCGCGAAGCCGGCGCGCAGCGCCGTCGCGACCTGCGCGTGCAGCGTTCGCTGCAGGGCGCGCGCGATGCGCGCGACCAGGCCGATACGTCGAACCGCATGAAGGACGAACTGCTGGCGACCGTGTCGCATGAACTGCGCACGCCGCTCAACGTGATCTACGGCTGGGTCGAGGTGCTGCGCAACTCGGGCGAGCATGCGCTGCAGCAGCAGGCGATCGATGCGATCGATCGCAGTGCGCGCTCGCTCACGCGGATGGTCGGCGACATCCTCGACGCTTCGTCGCTCGCGACCGGCAAGCTGCAGCTCGACGCGATGCCGGTGGATCTCGTGCGGCTGTTCGCCGATTCGGTCGGCGCATTCCAGACGGCCGCATCGTCGGCCGGCATCGTGCTCGCGTTCGATTGCGAGGTGGCCGCCTGCGTCGTGCCGGGCGATGCCGAGCGGTTGCGGCAGATGCTGTCGAACCTCGTGTCGAACGCGCTCAAGTTCACGCCCGGCGGCGGCAGCGTGACGGTTGCGCTCACCCGTGACGGCGCGCAGGCGGAGTTGACCGTGTCCGATACGGGGCAGGGCATCGTGCCCGCGTTCCTGCCGTACGTGTTCGACATGTTCCGCCGCGCGGACGATTCGCCCGCGTCGCCACGGCGCGGGCTGGGCCTCGGCCTGTCGATCGTGCGGCATATCGCCGAGCTCCACGGCGGCAGCGTGACCGTCAGGAGCGCGGGCCGCAATCGCGGCGCGACGTTCACGGTGACACTGCCGGCGGGCTGGCAGCCGACCGGTGCGATGGCGTGGGGGATCGCGCATGCGGACGGTCATCGCGAGCCGCCGACGCTCGATACGCAACGCATCCTGATCGTCGACGACGATGCGACGACACGCGCGAGCCTCTCCGCCGCGCTGACGACGTTCGGTGCGGCCGTCGCGAACGCATCGACCGGCCGCGAAGCGCTTGCGGTGGCGGCCGACATGCGGCCGACGGTCGTGTTGTCCGATCTCGCGATGCCCGACGGCGACGGCTTCTGGCTGCTCGATGCATTGCGGCACGCGGGGGCGAACGGTCATGGCGGGCCGTCCGGCATGCGCGTGCTGGCCGTCACCGCGCATGCGGGCCTGGCCGACGAACGCCTTGCGCTCGAAGCCGGATTCGACGGCTATCTGTGCAAGCCGGTCGACGTGCGCGAACTGGCCGACAAGATCGTGCGCGTGACGAAGCGCGACGGCTGATGCAGCAGCTGTCCCGCCGCGCGTGGGTTACGGCATGCGTGCAGGACGACGGTCGCGATCTTTGGCTCGTGACGGCCGCGTACGACGCATAGCGGCGCGCTTGCAAGATTTGCAGCGATCGGTGTAGCAAAGGCACGGCATGCGGCGCGGGACCGCGCGGAGACATCAATGCACACGTGCGCATGGCGCGCACGGACGGCATGCGGTTTGCGGATCGTCGGCATGCGACCGTAGCACCCGATATCGACCCGAACCGCAACGGGCGCATTCCATTTCAACCGGCGCCGAGCCGTCGCTGCAACGGAGGATTCCGATGCCGCCGATCCGGACGATACGCGCGGGCGTATGTGCGTTCGCCGCCGCGTGCGTGCCGGGCGCATGCACGCAACCGATGACCGGCACCCATGGCGCGGCGGCGCCGCCGCCCGCGCCACCCGGCGGTCGCGGCGCGCGGT
Source organism: Burkholderia arboris (assembly GCF_038723655.1). Lineage (NCBI taxonomy): Bacteria > Pseudomonadati > Pseudomonadota > Betaproteobacteria > Burkholderiales > Burkholderiaceae > Burkholderia > Burkholderia arboris. The sequence continues at coordinate 491,498 of NZ_CP109823.1, read as the reverse complement.
CGGCCACCACGATGCCGGACGCGAATACGCGCTATGACGCGCGTCGGTCGCCGGGCAACACGATGCCGCAGGGCGCAGCCGGCGGCGAGCCGGCCGACCTGCCGCCGCCGGGCCCGAACGGCGCGGGGCGATCCACCGCCGCTGCCGGGCACGCCGCCGCCGCTGCAGTGCCGAACGCGCCGGACCGGGCGCACGGCACACACGTTGCGAGGCGTCGGCCGCGCGGCACATCGCGGCGCACGGCATGCCGCACCGTAATGTGGCGGAGGAACGCAATGGCAAGCCCGCGCGAACATCTGGAAGACTGGCTGCGCGATGCGTACGCGATGGAGCGGCAGGCCGAGACGCTGCTCCATGCGCAACTGAAACGGATCGATCACTATCCGCACCTGCAGGACCGGCTGCGCCTGCATCTCGACGATACGCTCGGCCAGCAGACGCTCGTCAAGGCGTGCCTGAAGCGGCTCGGCACGGCGCCGTCGGCGCTCAAGGATGCCGCGGCGCGGATCGCCGGCTACGGGCAGGTGGCGAGCAACATGATGGCGGTCGACGAGGTGATGAAGGGCGCGCTGGCCGGCTATGCGTTCGTGCAGGTCGAGATCGCCGCGTATACGGCGCTCGTCGCGGCCGCGCAGTCGGCCGGCGAGGCCGAGATCGTGGCCTGCTGCGAGCGGCTCCTGCAGCAGGAGCGCGACATGGCTGCGTGGCTGCTGCGTCATCTGCCGGACCTGACGACGGCGTTTCTCGGCCGCTCGGCCGCCGATTGCATCGATGCGAACCGGTAACGGCCGGACGACGGCGCGTGGCGCGGCGAGCGAAATACGTGCCCCAAACTTGCCGCCGGCTTGTAAAAAAGCGATTCCCGACCGTGGCGACACGGGGTATGAACCCGCGAGAGCCGCGGCCCGATGCGCTTCGCCGGACTGGCACGAAAGCTGCATGAATCCTGCAGGCGATATTCTGCGAACCGAACCGTCAGGAGGCTTTCGATGTCCGTCTCGCTTGCGCTGCAGATGCGACAGCATCTGGCACTCACGCCGAGGCTTCAGCAGTCGCTGCGGCTGCTGCAGTTGTCCTCGCTCGAATTTCAACAGGAATTGCGGCAAGCGCTCGACATGAATCCGTTTCTTGAGGACGGCCAGGGCGACGAGGAACCCGCTGCCGGCACGCCGGAGCAACCGGCCGAAACGGCTGCACCGGAAGCGGCTGCCGAACCCGACGAAGTCCGCCCGCCGGACGGCGAGGTGTCCTTTACGGCCGCGCCTGCGCCGCGCGGCACGAGCCGCCAGGGCGACGACGCTGGCGGCCTGTCGCCCGGCGAATGGATCGCCGCCGAGCCGTCGCTGCATCAGCAGCTGCACGATGCGCTCCGGCTCTACCCATTGAATAAACGCGACCGTGAAGCCGCGCGCATCGTGATCGACGCGCTCGACGACGACGGCTACCTGCGCCAGGAACTGGCCGAGTTGCTGGTCGCCGCCGATCCGGCGCTGCTGCTGTCGGAGCAGGATCTCGCGGTCGCGCTGCGGCTCGTGCAGATGCTCGACCTCCCCGGCATGGCCGCGCGTTCGTTGTCCGAATGCCTGACGCTGCAGCTCGATGCGATGCCGGCCGACACGCCGGCACTCGCGGAAGCGAAAGCGATCGCACGCGAACATCTCGAGCGGCTCGCGCGCCGCGAGACGGCCGAGATCCAGCGGCGCGTCGGCTGCAACCCGCAGATGCTGCACGCGGCATGTGCGCTGGTGCGCGGGCTCGACCCGCGCCCCGGCAATCATTACGGCAGCACGCGCGGTGATTACGTGGTGCCCGACTTGATCGTGCGTCAGGTGCGCGACGAGTGGATCGTGACGATCAATCCGGCCGTGCTGCCGCGTGCGCGCCTGCACGAGCGCTACGCGACGCTGTTCGCGCAGTCGAGCGGCGAGCGCGATTCGCCGCTTGGCCAGCAGTTGCAGGAAGCGCGCTGGCTGATCCGCAACGTGCAGAAGCGTTTCGACACGATCCAGCGGGTCGGCGAATGCATCGTCGCGCGGCAGCGCGACTTCTTCCGCTACGGCGAGATCGCGATGAAGCCGCTCGTGCTGCGCGACATCGCGGAAGAACTCGACCTGCATGAATCGACCGTGTCGCGCGCGACGGGCAACAAGTACATGGCCACGCCGCACGGCACGTTCGAGTTCAAGCACTTCTTCCCGCGCAAGCTCGAGGCGGCCGGCCGGGGCGTGTGCTCGGCATCGGCCGCGAAGGTGCTGATCCGCGACATGATCGCGGCCGAGCGGCGTACCGATCCGCTGTCCGACGTCGCGCTCACGCACAACCTCGCCGGCCGTGGCATCTTGCTTGCGCGTCGCACGGTGACGAAGTATCGCCAGGCGATGAAGATCCCGCCGGCCGACCTGCGGCGCCGCGGCGTCGTGTGACGGCTTGCCTGCCCAACCGGACGTGCGCGGGGCCGGCTTGTCGTATCGGCCCGCGCACCCACGACAGGAGTGCAACCATGCCCGCGACATCCCGGGCCCGGCAACGTGCCGCAGGCGCTGCGCGGCCGGCCAGACGTGGCGACACGAAAATGAAGGACCTCGGGCCATCGGCGAAGTCGATGGCCCGATCGATGAGCGAGAAATCGCTCGAGAAAATGGCTTCCACGCCCGTGTGCGGCAAACCGAAGCACAAGCACGATGCGTGACCGGCGACGACGTTTGGTGACGACGGCCGTCATCCAGGAGGGCTCCATGCTGCGATACGCCATCATCTTTTTCATCATCGCGATCGTCGCGGCCGTCTTCGGCTTCGGCGGCATCGCGGCCGGCGCGGCCGAGATCGCGAAGATCCTGTTCTACCTCTTCGTTGTGATCTTCCTCGTCACGCTGCTGATGGGCGTCTTGCGACGATGAGCCGCGCGCCCGACCGGTCGCAGCGCGTCGCGGAACTCGAGCACGCGCTCGCGAACGGGTTTCCGTCGCGTTCGACCGTTGTCGTGCACGCGGACGCGGTGTCCGGCCGGCTGACGATCCAGGTGTCGTGGGTGCGCGTGCCGTCCGACGAGGACGCGCGCGAATGGCGCTGCACGGTCGACCTGCGCTTCGATCCGGACGTGATCACGCGCTACGCATCGCTCGGAGCGGAAGACCGGCTGCGTGTGCGCACCCAACTGTGCGACCGGGCGCGGCGCGCGGTGGACGAGCACAAGCCGCGCGTCGAGGATGCCGTGATCGAATGCAGCGTGGCGCTCGATGTGACGCGCGCCGAACTCGATGCGGCGCTGTCTGCGCCATGATGCGGCAGGCGATGCGCGCGGCGCGGTTTCCCGCACGGGCCGCCGCCAGGCAGGAGGACATCATGCAATCGAATTCCAGAATCAGGCTCAACCGCGACGAGGCCGACGAGATCGACGGCGACCCGATCGACGCCGTCCATCTCGATACGATGGTCCATCTCGACGTCGCAACGGGCAGGATCATGTTTCAGGCCGCGTGGGCACCGACGACGGAGGTCCCGCCGGAGATCGCGCTCCATCGCGTCGAACTCGTGCTCGACTGCGACACGATGGAGCGCTACGCGGCGCTCGATGAAAACGCGCGGATGCGTGTGCACGCGATCCTGCACGACACCGTGCAGGACAGGCTGGAGCGGCTGTCCGGCGCGGACGGGAGCCCGACGCTGACGATCGAGCTGACCGACGCGATGCTCGACGCCGCGCGTCACCTGCAGTAGTCGCGGCGGCGGGCCGCCGCGCCGCGGGCATGCGGATTGCGCCGCGGCGGCGGCCACAACCTGGATGGAGGTGCGCATGAGCGGCAAGCTGGATCATTGCAGGGTAGCCATTCTCGCGCTCGACGGTTTCGAGGAGGCCGAGCTGGTCGAGCCGCGGCGCGCGCTGGTGGCCGAGGGCGCGCAGGTCGACGTGATTTCGCAGCAGCGCGGCGAGATCCAGGGGTTCACGCACGTCGACAAGGGCGCACGCGTGAAGGTCGACCGCACGTTCGACGAGGCGCGCGAGGGCGACTACGACGCGGTCGTGCTGCCCGGCGGCGTGATCAACGGCGACGCGATCCGGATGCTTCCGGCTGCACGCGAATTCGTGACGGCGGCCGTCGGCGCAGGCAAGCCGATCGCCGCGATCTGCCACGGCGGCTGGCTGCTCGTCTCGGCCGGCCTCGTCGAGGGCCGCACGATGACGAGCTGGCCGAGCCTGCAGGACGACATCCGTCATGCGGGCGGCAAGTGGATCGACGAGCAGGTGGTGCGCGACGGCAACCTGATCACGAGCCGCAAACCGGACGACTTGCCCGCGTTCAGCGGCGCGCTGGTCGAGCGCCTCGCGGCGCAGGGCGGTTGAGCGTATGCATGCCGGTTCCGCCCGCCACGTGACGCTGACGCGTGCGCCGCCCGAGTTCGACGGCGCGGCGCTGCAGCTGCGCTTCATCGTCGACGTCGATGGCGTGCCGGAAGCGTGCGCGATCACGGCGGAGGCGCTCGAGGATCATTTCGGTGCGCCGTCCGCACTGGAAGCCGACCTGTGCGCCGCGTTCGAACGCGGCCGTGCGGGCATCGAGGCCGCCTGCGCGGACGTGCTGGCCGACGGCCAGGGCGGCGTGGTGCTGCACAGCGGCTACTTCCGCGCGCGCGGTCGCGCGGCCGCGGCCAGCGTGAAGGCTGGCCTGTCCCGCTCGCGCCGGTCCTGACCGAAGCGCCGCTTGCGATGGCGTGTTACCCGCGCCCGGATCCGGCGTTACACGCCGTTGAAAACTTTGCACGGGCAGCCGGATGCCGTTCGGTGCCGCATCGCGCCGCGCGCTCGCGGCGCGGACGGTCGCTGCATGGCGTGAATTGGCATGATCGATGCGTGCTTGAAGAATTGTCGGCGCACGCATTGCGCCGGGCGCCGATGCGGCAATGTTGCCGCCTCGCGCGAAGCCGTCCACGGGGAAACGAGCATGCTCACTGCCCATGAACTTGCCGTGCTGTTCCTGGTGTATCGCGCGCCGGAACAGATCCAGATCGACCGCGAAGACGTTGTCGCGCTGGTCGAGCAGCACCTGATCGTGATGCAATGCAACGCCGCATCCGGCGAGCAACGGCCCGCGCTGACGGCCGACGGGCTGGCGATCGTGCGGCGCGTGCAGCGGCACGATGCGATCGAGCCCGACATCACCGACGCATGACACATCGAAGCAGCGCGCATTTTTGCCTTGTCGTCGCAGACGGGCATTGGGGGCCATCATGCAACATCAACAGGACGCTCAGATCCGCGACCCGTATCGCGGCCACGAGATCCACGTCTGGGCGTGGCGCAACGAAAGCGGTGCGTGGTGCGACGAGGTGCAGGTGTATGTCCGCGGCGCACCGATCGAGATCGTCACGCCGGCGGCAGCCGGCCCCGAGTGGCTGACCGAGAACGAAGCGCTGCGCGCGGGCGTCGAGCGTGGCCGTTATCTGATCGACAAGCGCATCGACGACGACTGATCCGCGTTGCGCCGGCGTACCGGCGCCGCGTCGCGCGATCGCCCTGCGCGATCTGCGGCGCGACGACGTCGACGCGAATCCGGCAACGGCGATTGCGGCAATCCGGGCGACTCAGGGCCGGGCCGCAATCTCGTCGAGATGCCACAGCAGATCGGCCGGATCGTCGTACACGCGCAGGGCACCGGCGCGTTCCAGCTCGTCGCTGCCGTACCCGCCCGCCAGCAGCCCGACACCGAGCGCGCGGCAGCGGGCCGCGGCGAGCATGTCCCAGATGCTGTCGCCGACCACCACCGTGTGTTCGATCGGCACGTTCAGTTGCGCGGCGGCGGTCAGGAACAGGTCGGGGTCCGGCTTCGCATACTTCACCTGGTCGCGCGTGACGACGACGTTTTTGGCCGGATCGACGCCGAGCGCCTCGAGATTGATGGCGGCCGTTTCCATTCGCCCGCTGGTGGCGATCGCCCAGCGGATGCCGGCGCTCGACAGCGCGGCCAGCAGTTCGCGCGCGCCCGGCAGCGGCCGGACCTGCGCGCGCAGCCGCTGGTACGCGGCCGCGTGCAGCCGGGCGAGCCGTTCGACGCGCTCGGCGTCGATGTCGCCCGCCGTCTCGCGCAGCAGCTGGTTGAGGAACAGGCCGCCGCTCATCCCGATCTTGCGGTGGATGCGCCATACCGACAGTTCGATGCCTTCGGCATCGAGCGCTTCCTTCCACGCGAGCACGTGCTGATAGACGCTGTCGACGAGCGTGCCGTCGAGATCGAACAGAAATGACGTTTCGATGCGCATGTGAATCTCCTGGCCCGACGACGCCCGGGCTGATCGTCCGCGAACAGTCCGCGAAAATCCTGAACGGCACATTATCGGCGCATCGCCGTGTCATCGTCATGTCCCGCCGCCGCGCCGTGCGGCGACGTGTCATTTGCCACTGGTACAATCGCGCCGATGCGCCGGGCCGGTTTTTTGCGCCGCGTCCGCGCCGCACGCGCCCCCAACCCTCGTCTCGTCGATTCCACGCATGGCAACACCGGACGCCGTCAGTTCCAGGCACTCGTGGTGGGGCGTACTGGCCCTGGCCCTCACTGCCTTCATCTTCAATACCACCGAATTCGTCCCCGTCGCGCTGCTCAGCGCGATCGGCGACAGCCTCCACATGGAGCCGACCGCCGTCGGCCTGATGCTGACGATCTACGCGTGGGCGGTTGCCGTCGTGTCGTTGCCGCTGACGTTCGTCACGCGTCACGTCGAGCGCCGCAAGCTGTTGGTCGGCGCGCTGCTGGTGTTCATCGGCAGCCACCTCGTGACCGGCGTTGCATGGAATTTCACGGTGCTGATGATCGGCCGGCTCGGCATCGCGTGCGCGCATGCGGTGTTCTGGTCGATTTCCGTGCCGCTCGCCGTGCGGCTCGCGCCAAGCGACCGCAAGAGCCGGGCGCTCAGCCTGATCGCGATGGGCTCGGCGATCGCGATGGTCGCCGGCATTCCGCTCGGGCGCGTGATCGGCGAGGCGTTCGGCTGGCGCGTCACGTTCCTGATCATCGGGGGCGCCGCGGCCGGTGCGGCGCTGTTGCTGCGCACCACGTTGCCGGTCCTGCCGAGCCAGGGCGCCGGGTCGCTGAGCAGTATCGGCAGGTTCCTGCGCAAGCCGGCGCTGGTCGCGCTGTACGCGATCACCGTGCTCGTCGTATCCGCGCACTTCACGTCGTACACGTACATCGAACCGTTCGTCCAGAGCGTGAACCACGCGAGCAGCAGCCGGATCACGTACGTGCTGATCCTGTTCGGCGTGGCCGGCCTGCCGGCCGCGATCTGCTTCAATCGCGTCTATCCGCACCGGCCGGACGATTTCCTGCTGGCGTCGATCGTCGCGCTGTCGGCCTGCCTGCTGATCCTGTTCCCGAGCGCGCTGAACATCGTCACGCTGTCCGTGCATACGCTGGTGTGGGGCGGCGCGATCGTCTGCTTCGGGCTGGCGATGCAGGCCTGGGTGCTGAAGCTGGCGCCGGAGGCGACCGACCTGGCCGTGTCGATCTACTCCGGGCTGTACAACGTCGGCATCGGCGCCGGCGCGCTGCTCGGCAACCATATCGCCGGCGACTACGGGCTGCCGTGGATCGGCACGTTCGGCGGCGTGGTCGGCGCGTTCGCGGTCGGGATCGCGTGGCTCGCGTTGCGGCTTCACGCGAAACGGGACGTGGCGGCCGCGGCCCCTTGAGTCACGCGGCGGTTCGCGTGCGGTTCGGCATGCAACCGGTCATGCAACCGAGTAGCCGCCGTCGGCCACGAGCGCATGCCCGGACACATAGCTGGAATCGTCCGATGCGAGGAACGCAACGATCGTCGCCATCTCCTCGGCCGAGCCCCACCGTCCTGCCGGCGTCGACGCGGCAAACGCCTGTTGCGCGTCGTCCGACGGCCAGATGCCGCGATGATGGAACGGCGTTTCGATCAGCCCGGGGCAAAGCGCATTGACGCGGACCCCGCGCTTGAACCACTCGATCGACGCCGTCTTCGTCATCCCGATCACGGCGTGCTTGCTCGCGATATAAACCGACGCATTCTCGAAGCCGATCAGGCCGCCCATCGACGCATTGTTGATGATGCTGCCCGCCCCCTGGCGCAGCATGATCTCGGCTGCATATTTCATCGAATTGAATACGCCGCGCACATTCGGTTCGAACACCTTGTCGAAGCTGTCGGCATTCTGTTCGAGCAGCGGGGCGAACGTGCCTTCCGTGCCCGCATTGTTGAACGCGATGTCGAGGCGGCCGTAGGCCGATACCGTGAAATCGAAGAGCTTGCGCAGATCGTCTTCGTTCGCGACGTCCGCGACGAAAGCGCGGGCTTCGCCGCCGGCGGTCACGATCTCGTCGACCAGCCGGTCGAGTTCGGTCTTGCGCCGGGCGCTGACGACGACCTTCGCGCCGCGCCGCGCAAGTTCGATCGCCGACGCGCGGCCGATGCCGGAACTGGCGCCCGTCACCACGGCGATACGGCCTTCGAGTTGGGCAGGTTGAGTGCTTGCGTTCATGATGCATTTCTCCAGAGTGGTTGACCGTCCACGTCAAAGCGACGTCTGGTGCTCATTGTGGCCGCCTGGTCATCGCAATAGAATGGAACAATCACGCATTCAGAATTCCTGATTCTGGAATGGATCACGCTGCCTCCGGAACACCGGAACATCGGAACATCGGAACACCGGAACATCGGAACACCGGAACACCGGAACATCGGAACACCGGAACACCGGAACACCGGAACACCGGAACACCGGAACACCGGAACACCGGAACACCGGAACACCGGAACACCGGAACACCGGAACACCGGAACACCGGAAGGGCCCGCCATGCTCAATCGACTCGACCTCCTCAAGATCTTCGCCGCGGCTGCCGCGGCGCCCACCTTCCGCGAGGCGGCGGCGCGTCTCGGCGTGTCGCCGCAGGTCGTGACGCGTGCGGTGCGCGAGCTGGAGGAGATGCTGGGCGAAACGCTGTTTCACAGGACGACCCGCAGCATCCGGATCACCGTGTTCGGACAGTCGTTTGCGCGCGAGGTGCAGGGCGCGCTGGCGGTCGTCGACGGGCTGTTCGGGCCGGCGACCGGCCAGCGCGACGAGCCGGTCGGCGTCGTCAGGATCACCGCGCCGTCCGGCATGGGGCGTCGATACGTGCAACCGGTTCTGACCGGCCTGATGCAGCGGTACCCGGGGCTCGTGCCCGATCTGCGGCTGTCGGACGTGCCGTCGCCGGTGGTCGACGAGCAGATCGACATCGGCGTGCGCGTCGGCGCGATCGGCGACAACCGCTATGTCGCGCGCATGATCGGGCCGTTGCCGATGTGGGTCGTAGCCGCACCGTCGCTGCTCAGGCGGCTGGGCGAGCCGAAAAACCGGAAGGAACTCGAAGCGATGCCGGTGACGTGCCTGATCGACCGCGCGAATGGGCGGCCGTGGCCGTGGATGTTCCGTGGCGAGCACCAGTTCGTGCCGTCGTCGCCGGCTTATCTGACCGACGATACCGAGGTGGAGATCGAGGCCGTGTGTGCAGGGGTAGGGTTCGGCCAGTGCTCGGAATATCTGGTCCGGCCATACGTCCAGAAGGGGCGCCTCGTGCGCGTGTTGCCGAGCCTCGAGCCCGAGCCGTGGAAGCTGCATGTCTATCGGCCGCGGCGCGGCCCGATGCCCCGGCGCATCCGGGTGGTGTACGACGAACTGGTGGCGAAGCTTGCGGACGCAACGTGGCGGGGGTAGCCGGTGCGGTCCGGTCGGCCGTTGCATCGTCGCGACGCGGCGTCGACCACCGGTTTCGCGATAAACCTGCCACAAGCGTCCGGATTGTTTCCATATCGTCGGCCTGGTTGCCAAAGATTGGGTTTTCCCCGTCAATTATTTAAATCATTAAGAAAGCAGCGGGTTTCTGCCCGGAAAGGTGGGGTCTCCCAATATGTGACCGCATGCTGCAAAGATTGAAACAGGGAAACGAACGTCATTAATCTGCGTACGCGTACGAAGCGGACCGGCGTGCGTCGTTCACAACAATCGGGAGACGGAGATGAAGGGCAGAAATCATTTAGGATTATTGATGATGTGCTTTGTTGCGGCGGCGATGGCGCTATCGGCATGCGGCGGCGATGACGTCGGCTCGTCGCCGGGCACGTCGACGACAGGCGCGACGTCAACTACCGGCACGACCACGGCGCCCGGCGGCAACGGCACCCCGGCCACGTCGCCGACGGCATTGCAGCAGATCGCGGTGAATCCGCCGCCGATGGGCTGGTCGTCGTGGAACAGCCTCGAGGAGAACGTCAGCTTCGACACGATCAAGGCGCAGGCCGACGGGTTGGCCGCACTGAATGCGAACCTCGCGACGGGCAACAAGTACCAGTATGTGAATATCGACGAAGGCTGGTGGACGTCCAGAAAGCGCGACGCGAACGGCAACTTCATCCTCAACGTCGACATGAACGGCAATCCCACCAACCAGTGGCCGGGCGGGATGAAGGCGATGGCCGACTACATTCACGGCAAGGGGCTGAAGGCCGGCATCTATATCGATTCCGGGCCGCAGGGCTGCGGAAACACGAACGGCACGCATTTCGTCGGCAGCGATTACGCGCACTACGACCACGATTTCCTGCAGTTCGCGCAATGGGGCTACGACTTCGTCAAGGTCGACTGGTGCGGCGGCAGCGCGGCCGGATACGATCCGCAGCAAGCGTATACGGCGATCTCGCAGGCGATTCAGAAGGCCTACGTGGCCACCGGCAAATTGCTGGTGCTGAACATGTGCGACTGGGGCACGCTCGGCAAGAGCGGATACCTCGACTACAACCTGGGGCCGTGGGACTGGGGCGCGGGCATCGCGACCTCGTGGCGCACGACGGGCGACATCTACGGGCCGGGGAGCGGGGTGCCGAAGTTCAGCTCCGTGCTTGGCAATTTCAACGGCAACACGCACCCTGAAGGCCAGCACACCGGTTACTACAACGATCCGGACATGATGGTGGCCGGCATGGGCATGACGGCCGCGAACGACCTTGCACACGTGAATCTGTGGGCCATTGCCGGCGCGCCGATGATACTCGGCAACGATCTGTCGAAGGCGCTGTCGAGCGATACGGTGAGCCTGCTTACCAATCCCGAACTGATCGCGATCGACCAGGACACGCTGGGGCTGCAGGGATTGAAGGTCGCGGACGCCAACGGGCAGCAGGTGTGGGCGAAATTGCTGGCCGGCGCAGGCAAGCGCGCGGTCCTGCTGTTCAACAACGGCACCGCGGCGAGCGACATGACGGTCACGTGGCAGCAGCTGGGTTTCGCCGCCGGTACGTCAGCGACTGTCCGCGATGTCTGGGCGCACAAGGATCTCGGTGCGGCCACCGGTTCCTACACGGTCGCGGCCGTGCCGGCAGGCGGTACCGCGATGCTCGTGTTGAGCGGCACGGATCTCCCGTCGACGACGTTCCTGCCGGGCACGCTGTCGGGCGGCGCGACTGTCGCGGATTGCGCTGCGTGTGCGAGCGGGAAGAAGGTGACGGGGTTGGGCACGGTGACGTTCAACAACGTGACGTCGCAAACGGCCGGCGGCTACCTCCAGATCGCCTACCTGAACGCCGGAACGGAAACCGTCAGGGCCCAACTCGTCGCGAACGGCGGCCACGGCTCGACGCTCGCGTTTCCGCCCACGGGCAACGCGGTCGGCACGGTGACGGTGTTCGTCAACCTGGCGGCCGGGCAGAACGCGCTGTCGCTGTCGAGCGTCGACAGCACGACGCCGACGCCCGAGATCGCGTCGATCGCCGTGGTGGCCGGGCCGGTGAAAGTCCCGCCGCCGCCGCCGATGGCGTATGAAGCCGAGGCGGCCGCCAACACGCTCGGCGGCGCGGCGCGCGTGTCGTCATGCGGCGCATGCTCGGGCGGGCAGGACGTCGGCTATATCGGCAACGGCGACGGGACCAGCAACGGCACGCTGACGATCAACGGCATCTCGGTCGCGGCCGACGGCACGTACAGCGTCCTGATCGCTTACGTGAACGGCGATTCGGCGCCGCGCAGCGCGCAGCTCAGTTTCGACGGGGGCGCGCCGGTTGCCGTGTCGTTCCCGTCGACTGGCGGTTGGGGGAACGTGTCGACGCTGACGGTGACAGGTGCGTTCAAGCAGGGAAGTGCCAACACGCTGAAGTTCTCCAACCCGACGGGCTGGGCGCCCGATATCGACGGCATCGCGGCACCCGTCAAGCCGTAACGGGCGCGTGGCGCGGCTACCCGGCCACGGGTGGTCGCGTCATTCGCCGGAATGACGGGCCGAATGCCGGCATATTGCGGCATCATCATGGTGCCGCCGCACCCGCGAGCGGTGCCCGATGTTCGACTGGAGACCCTGCATGCCGATACCCCGGATTGAAACCCGCGACGCGATGGGCGACCCCGATGTGGTCTATCTCAACCCGGCGCACGTGCTGTGGATGTCGCAGCCGACCGCCGCGCAGCGGCGGCCGGACAGCACGGCCATCCGTGTGGACGACCGCGTGAAGGGCGGCTCGTTGCTGGTGGCCGACGCCCCGTCGGCCGCCCGGCTCCTGCAGGATCTCGGGCCGTTCGTGACGGTGACGCTGGCGAGCCCGTCGTCCGACTATCCGGACGGGCTCGTGCATATCCGTGCGCATGCGATCGTCAAGGTCGCGACGGACGGCGACGGCAGGCCGCTGGCCGAGCGCACGCTCGGCTGGGTCCATGTCCAGGACGGCTCCGCGTTCAGGATCAAGGATTACGCGGGCGTGGCCGCGCAATGGCAGGCGTCGGTCGCGGCGGCGTCATGAACCTTGCCGCGTCCGACATCACGCCGGACGAACTCCGGCTGTTCGGCGACATCGTGGCCCGCCTGGAAGCACTGGGGCCGATCGTCGACGTGAGGACCGTCGTGCTGCCCGAGATCACGCAACTGATCCGCGCGGATTTCGCCGCATCGTTCGATTGCGACGCGCAGACCGGGCTCTGGCGCAACGGCTTCTCGTACAACCTCGATCCGTCGCAGATCGCACGGTACGAAGCGTGGTTCCAGCATATCGACCCGGTCACGCCGCAGCTGCGCGCGCGCCGCGTGGCAACCTGCGTCGACGAAGTGATGAGCCGCCGCGACCTGGAGCGCACCGCGTTCTACCGCGATTTCCTGAGCCGCGACGGCATGCATCACGGGATCAACGTCTATGCGTTCGATGGCGCGACGCACGTTGGCGACCTGCGCATCTGGCGCGCGCAAGGGCGGCCCGACTTCACCGAACGCGACAAGCTGCTGCTGAACGGCATCGAGCCGTTTTTCCGGCGCGCGCTGCTGAGGCGGCGCCATGCGTGCACCGGGCTGACCGAACGCGAGAGCGACGTCGCGCGGCTCGTCGCCGCCGGCTACACCGACAAGGATGTCGCGCGTACGCTCGGGATCGGGTTGTCGACGGTCCGCACGCATCTGCGGCGCGTGATGGCGAAGAAGGGCGTCGCCAACCGGGCGAGTCTGGCGGCCGCGATGGCGTGACGGGTCGCGCCGCGGGCGGCGCGGGGTCATCCATTGTGATGATGGGCGTCAAAATCGGCGCGGCCTACCTTGTGACGATCCCCTGTTACGAGGCCTGCCGAAATGACCACCCTGGGTTCCCTGACGCTCACCGAAGCCCGGCACGCGATCCTGCGCCGGGAGTTTTCCTGTGTCGAATACGCGTATGCGTTGATCGAGCGGCACGCGCGCTGGCGTTACCTGAACGGCTTCACGTGCGTCGACGACGCGCGGTTGCTCGCCGAAGCCGCCCGCAGCGACCGCGACCTCGCGGCCTCGGCTGCGCCGCGCGCACTGCTCGGTTTGCCGATCGCGATCAAGGACAACATCGACACCGCCTGCCTGCCGACCGGTAACGGCACGCTGGCGCTGCACAACCGCGTGCCGCCGCAGCATGCGCCGGTCGTCGCACGGTTGCTGGCGCACGGCGCGCTGATCGCGGGCAAGGCGAACCTGCACGAGCTCGCGTTCGGCGTGTCCGGCAACAATCGCGTGACCGGCGTGGTGCGCAACCCGTACGATTTCGACCGGATTCCGGGCGGCAGCAGCAGCGGGTCGGGCGCGCTGGTCGGCGCGGGCGTGGTCCCGGCCGCGCTCGGCACGGACACCGGCGGCTCGGTCCGGATTCCCGCCGCGCTGTGCGGCGCGGTCGGTCTTCGGCCGACGGTGGGGCGTTATCCGCAGGGCGGCGTCGCGCCGATTTCCCGCACGCGCGACACCGTCGGCCCGATGGCCCGGTCGGTCGAGGACATCGCGCTGCTCGACGCGATCCTGGCCGGCGACGTGGCGTCGCTGTCGACCCCGACGCGCAGCCTGACGCGTCCCGTGCGTCTTGCGCTTCCGCGCACGACGTTCTGGCGTGGCCTCGCAGCGGATGTCGACGCGCTCGCGCAGGCCGCGATCGCGAAGCTGGAGCGGGCGGGATTCGAGTGCGTCGATATCGACCTGAACGACTACCCGGGGTTCTTCGACGACGAGCCGGCCGTCATCGCGATGTATGAATTCCGTGCGTCGATGCACGCGTATCTGGTCGAGAACGGCTACGACCTGTCGGTCGACGATATCGTCGCGAACGTGGGGAGCCCGGACGTCGCGCGGATCGCCCGCCATATCACCGGCCCCGACGGGATCGCCGAAACGGCCTACCGCACCGCGCTCGACCGGCGTACGCGGTCGCGCGCCGCGTACCGGCAGTGCCTCGCCGACAGCGGCGCCGACGCGCTGGCCTTTCCGACCACGATCGCGACCGCTTGCCCGATCCCGGCGGGCGACGCGATGATCGTCAACGGCGAGACCGTGTCGGTGTTCCAGACCTACATCAGGAATACCGAGCCCGGCAGCAACGCCGGCGTGCCGGGCATCACCGTGCCGGCCGGCCTGACGGCGGCCGGTCTGCCGGTCGGCCTGGCGCTCGATGGCGCGGCCGGCACCGACCGCGAACTCATCGCGGTCGCGCTGCAGGTCGAACGGGTGCTCGGCCGGCTGCCGGCGCCGGACGACGGGTACGGGGCGGAGGGCCGGCTGGCCGGTTGGGCGGGCGGCGGCGCGTCGTAACGGTTAAGGGTCTCAATCGCGTTGCGGCTTCATGAGCGGCGGGCAGTGGCTCAGGATCAGCGCAAGCCCCTTGTTCGCGTGAACAGGCGCAAGCGCCATCGCCACACGGCCCGCCGCGTCCGGAATCGTCAATGCGGCTCGTCGTGCCGGATCCCTGCCGCATCGAGCTGACGAAGTTTCGCATACAGCGTCGTGCGTGAAATGCCGAGCCGCCGCGCGGCCGCCGACACATTGCCGTCGTGCTCGCCGAGCGCGCGCCGGATCGCGTCGAGCGACTGTTCGTGCAGGCTCGCCTGAGCATCGGCGGCCGGTGCCGCGTGGCATACGTCGGCGGCGTCTTCCAGCACATCGGCATGGCGCGCCATCGTCGCCCGGTCGAGCGGCGCACGCAGGGTGCGCACCCATACATGGCTACCATCGTCGCGCGCGATCCGCTGCGGCGTGCGTGCCGGTATCAGCAAACGGCGCTGCTGCACGGGCGTCGCGCCGGGAAACAGTTGCCGGAGATCGTACGGGGCCACCGGCCCGGCGGCCGCGAGGTCGAGCATCCGGCGCGCCAGCCGGCTCACCGCGCGTACGCGGCCCGCTTCGTCGAGCGCAATGACGCCGGCGAGCGGCGTGCCGAGCCAGCGCGCGTCATGCTGGACCTGCAGCAGATGGCAGTCGCGCAGCAGCGTATACAGACGCTGCTCGGCGGACAGCGCCGCGTGACGAAACTGTTCGCACAACTGCACGACGTTGCGCTTGCCGACCCCGGTGATGTCGAGCGCGCCAATCACTTCGCCGTCGAAACCCACCAGCGGCACCGCGAGACAGAACACCCGGGACAACTCGTGGAGATAATGCTGCGCGCCCGCGACGATGGCCTCGGCGCCATCGTGAATCACGCAGCTCGGCGCGGTCGTGCCGATGTTCGGCTCGACGATCCGCCGTCCGGCGACGATCGGCGTCAGCAGTGCGTCGTCGCATTGCGGGCTGCGCCGCGCATGGACGATCGTGCCGTGCGGATTGACGCACATGATCGTCCATTCGGTGCCGCCGAATGCGGCCCACAGCGGCTCGATCTCCTGCGCGACGCAGCGGGTGAGCCGCCGGTCCGCGCGCGATTCGTCGCGCTCGCGCTGCATTTCATAGCGAGCGGTTTGCCATGGTCGCAGCCCGGCGTCGCGCGAGCGCAGCCACGAGCGCGCGACGCTGGCCGGCAACGCCGTGTCCGGCAGCGGCTCGCCCGCGGCGAAGCGGGCGCGGAGCCGGTCGAGATCGACCGGCCGTGCAGGGGATTCAGGGGCCGTGTTCACGCTGCGCTCCATGTGAGGTCGAATGGTCGGGCCGGGCGTGCCGGCCCGGCGTGTCGCGCGAATGCGTAATATAGCCCGGTGCCTGAAGCCGGGTATTTTCGTGCCCGGCAAGGGTGCCCGTCGTGTGGCGCCGCCTGGCATCGGCGGGCGGCCGGCGGCGCCCGCGTCTAGTGCGGCAACCGCAGGATCGGCTTGAGCGTGATGCCTTGGCTGCTGTCCTCGGCGGCCTGGTTGATCTGCTCGAGCGGATAGAACTTCACCAGCCGGTCGAACGGAAACCGGCCTTGCAGGTGCAACTGCACGAGTTGCGGAATGAACGTCTGCGGCACGCTGTCGCCTTCGACGATGCCGCGGATCGTATGGCCGCCGAGCAGCAGGCTGTTCACGTCGAATTCGGCCTTCGTGCCGAGCTTCGGCGCGCCGACCACGCCCATCGTGCCCCGCGAGCCGAGTGCGTCGATCCCTTGCGACAGCACGGCCGGCAGCCCGGTCGACTCGAGCGCGTAGTCGACGCCGCCGCCGGTGATCTCGCGGATCGCGTCGATGACGTCGACTTCCCGGCTGTTGATCGCGTGCGTTGCGCCCAGCTCCAGTGCCAGCGTGAGCCGCGACGGCACGATGTCGACGGCGATGATGGTGGTGGCGCCGGCGATGCGCGCGGCCATCACGGCGCTCATGCCGACCGCGCCCGCGCCGAAGCTCGCGAAGCTGCTGCCGGGGCGCACCGCGAGCGAATGGATGACGGCCCCCGCGCCGGTCTGGATCCCGCAGCCGAGCGGGCCGAGCAGTTCGAGCGGCGCTTCCTTCGGCACCTTGATTGCGTTGTTCTCGCGTGCGAGCGCGTAGCTCGCGAACGACGACTGCGCGAAGAAATGATCGTGCAGCGGTTGTCCGGCCGCGTCGCGGATGGCCGTCTGCCCGTCGCCATCGGCGCCGCCGAAGTTCAGCGCGAAGAACTGCCGGCAATATGCGCCGTGACCGCCGGCGCACGATGCGCAGTGGCCGCACGCACCGTAGGTCAGCACGACGTGGTCGCCGGCGGCGAGCGTCTTCACATTCGGGCCGACCGCCTCCACCACGCCGGCGCCCTCGTGACCGAGCACGGCCGGTAGCGGTACCGGGTAGTACTGGTCGCGCACGATCAGGTCGGTATGGCACAAGCCGGTCGCGACGACGCGCACCAGCACCTCGTCGCCGCGCGGCGCGCGGATCCGTGCCGTTTCGATCGAGAAGGGCGCGCCGGCGGCGCGCGCGACGGCCGCGGTGACGGCGCGTGTATCGTTTTCGGTGTACATGGTCGGTCTCCTCGTCAAATCGGATACAGCGGCGCTTCGCCCTTGATCGTCAGCCACTGCCACTGTGTGAATTCCTCCCAGTTTGCCGCACCGCCGATGCTCGAGCCATTGCCCGAGGCGCCGACGCCGCCGAACGGGTTGATCACCTCGTCGTTGACCGTCTGGTCGTTGATGTGCAGCAGCCCCGTGTTCAAGCGCTCGCCGATCCTCAGCGCGCGGCCGACGTCAGCGGACAGGATCGCCATCGACAGCCCGTATTCGGTCCGGTTCGCGAGCGCGATCGCGTCTTCGTCGGTATCGAACGGCACGACGATCGCGACCGGCCCGAAGATTTCCTCGTCGAACGCCGGATTGCCCGGCGCGACGCCGCTCAGCACGGTCGGCTCGAAAAACAGGCCGCGATGGTCGCCGCCCGTCTCGACGCGGGCGCCCGCGCGTCGGGCCGCGTCGACCACGCTCGCCGCATGGTCGCGTTGCGCGGCGTCGATCAGCGGGCCGAGGCCGACGTCGCCGGTGGCCGGGTCGCCGACGCGCAGGCTTCGCGCCTTCTCGACGAGCTTCGCGACGAAGCGGTCGTGAATGGCGCGTTGCACGAGCACGCGGCCGGTCGCCATGCAGATCTGGCCTTGATGCAGATACGTGCCCCATGCGGTGTTGGCAACGGCGCGGTCGAGGTCGGCATCGTCGAGCACGATCAGCGAATTCTTGCCGCCGAGTTCGAGCGACACCTTTTTGAGATGCCGGCCCGCCGCTTCGCCGACCTTGCGCCCGGCCGCGGTGGAGCCGGTGAACTGGATCATCGCGACGTGCGGATCGGCGACCAGCGCCGCGCCGGCCGCGCCGTCGCCGGGCAGCACGTGCAGCACGCCTTCGGGCAAGCCGGCAAGCTCGAACACGCGTGCGATCGCGACGCCGCCGCACACGGCGGTGCGCGGATCGGGCTTCAGCACGACTGCGTTGCCGAGCGCGAGCGCCGGCGCGACTGCGCGTATCGCGAGATACAGCGGAAAGTTGAACGGCGAGATCACGCCGACCACGCCGCGCGGGCGGCGGCGCGCGAGCGACAGCCGGCCGGCCGCCGACGGCAGCACTTCACCGGCCGCGCGCGACGGCAGCCCGGCTACTTCGTGCAGCGCCTTGATCGTGATCGAGGTTTCGAACGACGCTTTCGCGCGTGTCGAGCCGCTTTCGCGCACGAGCCAGTCGACGATCGCGTCGAAATGCACTTCGGCGGCGGCTGCCGCGCGACGCAGCACCGCCGCGCGCTCGTCGTAGGGCAGCGCGAACCATGCGGGCTGTGCGCGATGTGCGGCGGCGGCGGCTTCGGCGATGGCCGCGCTGTCGGCGACGCCGATGCGGCCGAGCGCGGTGCCGGTCGCGGGTTCGATCACGTCGGCCGCGTGCGCGCTTGCGTGCCAGCGTCCGTTGAAGGTCTTGCCGCGCCAGATGTCGGTGTCGAACAGTGCGGTGTTGCTGCTGCTTTCCATGTACGCTCCTGAGGAATTCGGATCGGCCGGATCGGGGCGCTTGCTTGGGCGTCGACCGGCATGCGCGCGAGGGTAGGCGGGCGCAGCGAAGCGGGGCTATCCGGGTTTCTTCCCACCCGCGGAGGGCGCTTGGGGTGGGGGGCGTCTGTGGTTTTGTGTGCGGAAACTGAACAGTCGTTGTGCAGGTTGTTGCTGCACGCCGTCTGGTGACATGGCAGGTTGTTGCTGGTGTCGTGCGACGTGCGCTGCGTCTGAAGGCTCAGCGCGCAAACCTGCGGCAAGACTTGCGCTCAAGGTTCGTTGGAGGGGCGGTTACCGACCCGGTGCCACCGGTGAGCTTGGCACCGCTTTACCGGCAGATTCCAAGGCACATCGGCCATACGCCCAGTCATCCGGAAGGATCGCTCAGGCCGCATCCGACTGGTCGTTTGACCGCCGCAAATATGTTGCCAACTGTTTTTCGGTAAGGAAAATCACGCCTGGAATCTGGGGCAATTCACTCGCGTCAACTTGCGGCACTTTGGTTACCACGATGGTCTCATCCGCACCGACAGTTGCAGCAGCAAGTCGTAACCTGTCTGCCAATTCCGCCAGCATCCGAGAGGGAACTCTGCGGGACCAAGACTTGACTTCGATCAGGTATTTACGCCCACCACGTTCCGCAATAAAGTCACCTGCCCTCAATCCGGATGACACTGCTCGCGTGCTGGCGCCGGCTTTCTTCAGTACGCTAGCTACGTCGCGTTCGAAGCGAACGTATTGCGCCATCTCGTCGCTTTTGGTCGTTGGTTCTTCTTGCGCGGCACGAAGCTTGTAAGCGGTGAGAAACAATGAGATCACAGCAAGGCTGGCGGCAATCGTAATGACAGCAGTCAAAACAAGATTGAAGTCGGGCTGCACCGTGCCGAGTTTCGAGATATTCGGGAGCGCAGCGACCAGCGCACCAACTAAAGACGCCAGCACAGCCATTAGCGCTACCGCTCGCATTCTCATGCTCCGCCCGCCGCTAGCTTCAGACGATTCAACAACGCCCCCTTCGACCAGCTTTGCCTCACTCTCGACAAGTGCTGGGGTAATGCGTTCGACCATTGACCGCCTCTCGTCAGCGGGTACGAGATCACTTTCGACTATTCGTGTGTACAAGGTGTTGAGAATCTGCTGCACCGACAACAAATCGTCTGCGGATACCCGGAAGTCGCGTGCTTTCCCATCCGCAAGACGTTCGATGTCGAGCCGGTTTGGAGCGTAGCCCTCCAAAATGAGGCGACGAAGGAGAATCTTCTCCACTTCGACGTTGCACGCTGCAATGCGCTCCTTCTTTGCCCCTATGGTTTGTCGATAACCAATTAGAAATAGCACGAACGATACAGCAATGCCCAAAACTGAAAGAAATGTGTCCATCCTGTCTCTACTCGGTATAGCGTGGTGTAGCCCAGACTACTTCTGGGAAATTTGCGTACTGCTCGTTGACTCAGTTTCGGTACGCGATAGCGTGATACCCGTCTAGGTCAATCCGCAATTACGGTCGCTTAGCCTGAAAACTTGAGATATCGAGAGTTTGTCCACTCTCAGTTGCTTCGCTGACGCTTGAATGTCCGGGCGCCGCTTTGGGCGAGTGGCTCTTTCTGGCCGGAAGCCGCCGGTCATGATCTCCGGTAACTGGCTGAACGGCGAACTTCAGCGGTTCCGTGCGGGCCGCTGGTAAACTCGGGCAACTTCTGATGAACGACGGGCATCGCCATCGACCGTCGACATCCGCTCCCCGATTCCTTCCGGTTGTTCGCAGAAACCAACGCCGAAGCGGAAGGCCGGACGGCCAGCCCCCCATTTTCCCCATCAGGAAAACCCTGATCGACTCGGCAGGGCCGCCGGTTTCAGCCGGTTTTCCCGCTGTCACAAGCCGCTGCAGTGCGCGCCCGCCCAAGCGATACCCCGAACCCGCACGACCGCGCTCCATCAAGCCTCTCAGCCCGCATATCTAGCCAAAAAAGGTATGGCGCGCCGCAATATTCCGCGTGATGGGCGCGATTTCAATACCCACCAGGTATAAAAAGTCCCGCCCAAAAGTATTGGACGCTCCATTTCCCCGCCGCGTATAAATCCGTTCCATGAACACCCCCCAAGCAGCGTGCCCCATGTCCTCCGTCACCATCGAACGCATCGAAACCCGCCTCGTCGACCTGCCGACGATCCGCCCGCACAAGCTGTCGGTGGCGACGATGCACGGCCAGACGCTGATGCTCGTGCAGGTGTTTTGCAGCGACGGCGTGACGGGTATCGGTGAAGGCACGACGATCGCGGGGATGGCCTACGGCCCGGAAAGCCCCGAAGCGATGAAGCTCGCGATCGATGCGTACCTTGCACCGGCGATCATTGGCCGTGACGCGATGCGCATCCAGACGCTGATGGCGTTCCTCGGCAAGCTTGCGAAGGTCAACCACTTCGCGAAGAGCGCGCTTGAAACCGCGCTGCTCGACGCGCACGGCAAGCGGCTCGGGGTGCCGGTCAGCGAACTGCTCGGCGGCCGCCGGCGCGATCGCCTGCCGGTCGCGTGGACGCTCGCGTCGGGCGATACGGCCACCGACATCGCCGAAGCCGAACGGATGCTCGACCTGCGCCGCCACAACGTATTCAAGCTGAAGATCGGCGCGAAGTCGCCGGAGACCGATATCCGGCACGTGGCCGAGATCAAGAAGGCGGTCGGCGATCGCGCGTCGGTGCGCGTCGACGTGAACATGGCGTGGAGCGAAACGCAGGCCGCGCGCGCGATTCCCGCGCTGGCCGATGCGGGCTGCGAGCTGGTCGAGCAGCCGGTCGCGTCGGCCGCGGCGCTGGCGCGCCTGATGCGCCGCTTCCCGGTCGCGCTGATGGCCGATGAAATCCTGCAGGGCCCCGACAGCGCATTCGACATCGCGAAGCATCACGGCGCGGACGTGTTCGCGATCAAGATCGAACAGAGCGGCGGCCTCTTTGCCGCGCAGCGCGTGGCCGCGATCGCGGATGCCGCCGGCATCGAGCTGTATGGCGGCACGATGCTCGAAGGCGCATTCAGCACGGTCGCGTCCGCGCACCTGTTCGCGAGCTTCGCGAACCTGCAGTGGGGCACCGAACTGTTCGGGCCGCTGCTGATCACCGAAGAGATCCTGACGCAGCCGCTGGATTACAGCGACTTCGAACTGACCGTGCCGGACGGCCCCGGTCTCGGCATTGAACTCGACGAAGACAAAGTCAGGCGTTTCACCCGCGACGGACTGATCAAAGTCGC
This sequence comes from Burkholderia arboris, assembly GCF_038723655.1. Lineage (NCBI taxonomy): Bacteria > Pseudomonadati > Pseudomonadota > Betaproteobacteria > Burkholderiales > Burkholderiaceae > Burkholderia > Burkholderia arboris. The sequence continues at coordinate 469,085 of NZ_CP109823.1, read as the reverse complement.
GCGGTAGCCCGAGTCAGGCACAGCCGTCATTCCCCCCAATACACGTGGAGACACCATCATGAGCGTCAAAGTTTTCGAAACCCGGGAAGTGCAGGATCTGCTGAAGGCCGCATCGAACGCGGGCGCGGACAACGCGAAAGGCGGCAACGCGCGCACGCAGCAGGTCGTGCTGCGCCTGCTCGGCGACCTGTTCAAGGCGATCGACGATCTCGACATCACGCCCGACGAAGTGTGGGCCGGCGTCAACTACCTGAACAAGCTCGGTCAGGATGGCGAAGCAGCGCTGCTCGCGGCCGGCCTCGGTCTCGAGAAGTACCTGGACATCCGGATGGACGCCGAAGACAAGGCCGTCGGCCTCGACGGCGGCACGCCGCGCACGATCGAAGGGCCGCTGTATGTGGCCGGCGCGCCGGTGCGCGACGGCGTCGCGAAGATCGACCTCGACGCGGACGAAGGCGCGGGCCCGCTCGTGATCCACGGCACGGTCACGGGCCTCGACGGCAAGCCGGTCGCGGGCGCGCTGGTCGAATGCTGGCACGCGAACTCGCACGGCTTCTATTCGCACTTCGACCCGACCGGCAAGCAGAGCGATTTCAACCTGCGCGGCGCGGTGAAGACGGGCGCGGACGGCAAGTACGAATTCCGCACGCTGATGCCGGTCGGCTATGGCTGCCCGCCGCAGGGCGCGACGCAGCAACTGCTGAACGGCCTCGGCCGCCACGGCAACCGCCCCGCGCACGTGCACTTCTTCGTCGACAGCAACGACCACCGCAAGCTGACGACGCAGTTCAACATCGACGGCGACCCGCTGATCTGGGATGACTTCGCGTATGCGACGCGCGAGGAACTGATCCCGCCGGTGGTCGGCAAGACCGGCGGCGCGGCGCTCGGCATGAAGGCCGATGCGTACCAGGACATCGAGTTCAACTTCGTGCTGACGCCGCTGGTGCAGGGCAAGGACAACCAGATCGTCCACCGCCTGCGCGCAGCCGCGACGGCGTAACCACCCTGCGGCGCGGCGCGCATGCGCCGCCGCCGGCCGGGTTTCCGCGAGATTCAACCGAAACCGATGCGAGCGTGCTTGCAGGACGCGGCACGCGCATGGGAGGAGCCAACATGTCCGCCACGATCGATCAAGCCAACGAACTGGATCACCTGCTCGCCACCGCCGTGCAGGATGACAAGGAGGCCGGCGTATTCCGCTGCCGCCGCGACATCTTCACGAACGAAGAACTGTACGCGCTCGAGATGAAGCACATCTTCGAGAGCAACTGGGTGTATCTGGCGCACGAAAGCCAGATTCCGGCCAACAACGACTACTACACGACGTGGATCGGCCGCCAGCCGATCGTGATCACGCGCGACAAGACCGGCGAGCTGCACGCGGTGATCAATGCCTGCGCGCACAAGGGCGCGATGCTGTGCCGCCGCAAGCACGGCAACAAGGGCAGCTTCACGTGCCCGTTCCACGGCTGGACCTTCTCGAACACCGGCAAGCTGCTGAAGGTGAAGGACGAGAAGACGACCGAATATCCGGTGCAGTTCAACACGCACGGCTCGCACGACCTGAAGAAGGTTGCGCGCTTCGAGAACTATCGCGGCTTCCTGTTCGGCAGCCTCAGCGCCGACGTGCTGCCGCTCGAGGAGTACCTCGGCGAAGCGCGCGTGATCATCGACCAGATCGTCGACCAGGCACCGGACGGGCTCGAAGTGCTGCGCGGCAACTCGTCCTACATCTACGAAGGCAACTGGAAGATGCAGATGGAGAACGGCTGCGACGGCTACCACGTCAGCACCGTCCACTGGAACTACGCGGCGACGATGGGCCGCCGCAAGGAAGACGGCACCAAGGCCGTCGACGCGAACAGCTGGAGCAAATCGGTCGCGGGCGTGTACGGGTTCGACAACGGCCACATCCTGCTGTGGACGCAGACGATGAACCCGGAAGTACGGCCCGTGTACCAGCATCGCGACGAGATCCGCGCGCGCGTCGGCGACGTGCAGGCCGACTTCATCGTGAACCAGACGCGCAACCTGTGCGTGTACCCGAACGTGTTCCTGATGGACCAGTTCAGCACGCAGATCCGCGTGGTGCGGCCGCTCGGCGTCGACAAGACCGAAGTCACGATCTTCTGTTTCGCGCCGAAGGGCGAGAGCGAGGCCGATCGCACGACCCGCATCCGCCAGTACGAGGATTTCTTCAACGTGACGGGCATGGGCACCGCCGACGATCTCGAGGAGTTCCGCGCGTGCCAGGCCGGCTATGCGGGCATCACGGCGATGTGGAACGACCTGTCGCGCGGCGCGCCGCTGTGGGTCGACGGGCCCGACGACAACGCGAAGAAGATGGGGCTGAACCCGCGCATTTCGGGCGAGCGCAGCGAGGATGAAGGGCTGTTCGTGTGCCAGCACGAACACTGGGTGCACGTGATGCGCGATGCGCTGAAGAAGGAACGCGGGGAGGTGGCAGCATGAGCTTCGATTTCCGGACCATTTGCGCGGCGCTGTATCGCGAAGCGCGCCTGCTCGACGATCGCCAGTGGGACGAGTGGCTGACCTGCTACACGGAGGACGTCACGTACTGGATGCCCGCGTGGGACGACGACGACCGGCCGACCGACGATCACCAGAGCCAGATCTCGCTGATGTATTACCCGGACCGCGGCGGCCTCGAGGATCGCGTGTTCCGCATCAAGACCGAGCGCAGCGGCGCATCGACGCCCGAGCCGCGTACCAGCCACAACGTGACGAACGTCGAGGTGCTGGCCGAACGCGACGACGAAGTGGACGTGCGCTACAACTTTCACACGTTGAACCACCGCTACCGCGTGACCGATCACTTCTTCGGCACGATGTTCGTCACGTTGCGCCGGGCGGGCGATGCGCTGCTGATTTCGCACAAGAAGATCGTGCTGAAGAACGACTACATCCGGCAGGTGCTCGACGTGTATCACGTCTGACGCCTGTTGACTTGTCATGAAAGGAAGTGGAGGTGACGCCATGTCCAGCTACAAGATTGCACTGAATTTCGAGGACGGGGTAACCCGCTTCATCGATTGCAAGGCCGGCGAGAAGGTTCTCGACGCGGCCTTCCGCGCGAAGATCAACCTGCCGATGGATTGCTCCGACGGCGTGTGCGGCACCTGCAAGTGCCGCGCCGAAAGCGGCAATTACGACCTCGGCGACGATTACATCGACGATGCGCTCACCGAGGACGAAAAGGACGGCGGTCTCGTGCTGACGTGCCAGATGGTGCCGCAAAGCGATTGCGTGATCGCGGTGCCGACCTCGTCGGTCGCGTGCAAGACCGGACAGAGCGGCTTCGCCGCGACGGTCACGAAGGTCGAGCAGCATCACGACGCGGCCGTCGTGCTCGAGCTCGACGTCGGCGCGGCCGCGCCTGTGTTCCTGCCGGGCCAGTACGTGAACATCGACGTGCCCGCGAGCGGCCAGCACCGCTCCTATTCGTTCTCGTCGGCGCCGGCCGACGCGAAGGTCAGCTTCCTGATCAAGAAGATTCCCGGCGGCGTGATGAGCACGTGGCTTGAATCGGCGCGGCCTGGCGACACGCTCGAACTGCACGGGCCGCTCGGCAGCTTCTACCTGCGCGACGTGCAGCGGCCGCTGCTGTTCCTCGCGGGCGGCACCGGCCTCGCGCCGTTCCTGTCGATGCTCGAAGTGCTGGCGCGCAGCGGCTCGCAGCAGAAGGTGCACCTGATCTACGGCGTGACGCGCGACCTCGATCTCGTGCTGGTCGACGCCATCGAAGCCTACGCGGCGAAGCTGCCGAACTTCAGCTTCGCGACGGTCGTCGCGGATGGGGAATCGAGCCATCCGCGCAAGGGCTGGGTCACGCAGCACATTCCGGCCGATGCGCTGAACGACGGCGACGTCGACGTGTATCTGTGCGGGCCGCCGCCGATGGTCGACGCGGTGCGCAAGTATTTCGACGACGAAGGCGTGAAGCCGAACAGCTTCCACTACGAGAAGTTCACCCCGAACGTCACGGCAAAGGCGGCATGACCATGCAACGATTCTCCGGCAAGGTTGTCGTCGTTACCGGCGCGGCGCAGGGCATCGGCCGAGGCGTCGCGCTGCGCGCGGTCGCCGAGGGCGGCAGGGTGCTGTTCGTCGATCGCGCGGATTTCGTCGCCGAGGTGGCGGCCGAGGCGACCGGTGGCGAGACGGCAGGCTTCGTCGCCGATCTCGAAACCTACGAAGGCGCGCACGCGGCGATCGTGCATGCGGTGCAGACGTTCGGCGGCATCGACATTCTGATCAACGGCGTCGGCGGCGCGATTCGCATGCGTCCGTTCGCTGAATTCGAGCCGGCGCAGATCGATGCGGAGATCCGTCGCTCGCTGATGCCGACGCTTTATACCTGTCACGCCGTGCTGCCGCACCTGATCGCACGCGGCGGCGGCACGATCGTCAACGTCTCGTCGAACGCGACGCGCGGCATTCGTCGCGTGCCGTATTCGGCGGCGAAAGGCGGCGTCAATGCGCTGACGTCGGCGCTCGCGATGGAGTACGCGGAGCACAACATCCGTGTCGTCGCCACCGCGCCGGGCGGCACCAGCGCGCCGCCGCGCCGCGTGCCGCGCAATGCGGCCGGCGACAGCGCGCAGGAACAGGCGTGGATGGGCGAAGCCGTGCGCCAGGTCACGGAATCGACGTACTTCAAGCGCTACGGCAGCCTCGACGAGCAGATCGCGCCGATCCTGTTCCTTGCGTCCGACGAGGCGAGCTACATCACCGGCACGGTGCTGCCGGTCGCAGGCGGCGATACGGGTTGAGCGGCGCGCCGCCCGCCCGTGTTCATCGACAGCCTTCATCGACAACCAGACGGCCGGCGCATCGACGCCGGCCACGGAGACAGCCATGCATGAACGCAAAGCCATCGTTCCGGCGGGAATGGAAGCGGTGTACGAGAAGATCGGCTATGCGCCGGGCCTGAAGGTCGGCGATACGCTTTACGTCTCCGGCCAGATCGGCCGCGACGCGGCGATGCAGCTTGTCGACGGCCGCGAAGCGCAGATCGTGCAGGCATTCGAGAACCTGAAGCAGGTGCTGGAAGCGGCCGGTGCATCGTTCAACGACGTGGTCGACCTGACGACGTTCCATACCGACATGCGCGATCTGCCGCTGTTCATGCAGGTACGCGACCGCTATCTTCAGGCCCACCCGAAACCGGCATGGACGGCGGTCGGTGCGCACATGCTGGGCGGCTCGCCCGGCTATCTCGTCGAAATCAAGGCGGTGGCGGTGCTGCCGGGTTGAGCGCGGCGGCGCATCGGGCCTGGCGCCCGCTCAGGCGCGTGCGGCCGGCGCGTCGCGTTCCGCTGGCGGCAGGTATGCCATGCCGTGCTCGTCGTACAGGTCGTAGATGAGCCGCAGCATGCGTTCGATGTCGTCGGACGCATCGAGCATGCGCATGCTCATGATGATCGGCGACACGAGCCGCGCGTCGTCCAGCTCCTGGTAGGACACGTCGTCGCGCTTGAGCCCGTACACGCTCTTCGGCACGATCGACACGCCTTCGCCCGCCGCGACGAGCCCGAGCGCGACCTGCAGCTCACGTGTCTCCAGCACACGCGCCGGCTTGAGCGCACGATCGTGAAATGCGGCGAGTACCTGGTCCGCATAGCTCGGGCGCGGCGCGTTCGGAAACACGATCAGCGTTTCGTCGAGCAGGTCGTGCAGCGACAGCGCCGCGTTCGTTGCGCACAGCCGGTGGCCGAGCGGCAGCGCCGCGATCAGCGGTTCCTCGCGCAGCACGACGCGGCGCACGCTCGGGTCGTTGAGCCGGATGCGCCCGAAGCCGATGTCGATGCGGCCTTCCTTGAGCGCCTTGATCTGGTCCATCGTCGACATCTCGTGCAGGCTCAGTTCGACCTCCGCATGCCGCTGGCGATAGCGGCGAATCACCTTCGGCAGCATTCCGTACAGCGTCGAGCCGACGAATCCGACCGACAGGCTGCGTTCGATCTTGCCGACGCGGCGCGTCATCGATTCGAGCTCGGCCGTTTGCGCGAGCAACTGCACGGCATGCTGGTGAAAGAAGCGGCCGGTTTCGGTGAGCTTCAGCGGACGCGAATCGCGCTCGAACAGCAACGCGCCGAGTTGCTGTTCGAGTTGCTGGATCTGCCGGCTCAACGGGGGCTGTGCGATATGCAGCCTTTGTGCGGCGCGCGTGAAGCTGCGCTCCTCGGCAACCGCAACGAAATAGCGCAGATGGCGGAATTCCATGTTCGTTGGCGTCGAGTGGGGAGCAGGGGGGTGAGCGGGTCTCGCCATTCTATGGCAGCTACGACGCGAGCGTGACCGGTTTTTCGTAAAAATTAGTTCGGTTTGCAGAGCGATTCGCGAGGCATGACGGTCATCGATGCACCAAAGGAGGGCGGCCGGCCGATGCATACCTCGCAGATATGAACCGATACCCATTCGGTGTTGGACTGGCTATTTTGCGGTCGCTACTATCGCCGCAAACAGGTTGCAAGCCCGAACGGAATCATGCAGCAAGGAGACGCCCCCGATCACATTCCCTTTTGACCGGCCGCCGGCGGCGAGTTGAGCGACAGCCTGATGGCGTTCGGCTCGCATGACGCGTCGATCCGGCCCGGTCGTTCAATCCGCACATGCCGGATTGCCGTTCAGTACCCCGAATCAATGAGAAATACCCCATATCAATGTTTGGAGACGGAATGAGATTTCAGCATCTCGCGGGCGGAGCTTTGCTCGGATTCGCGACGGCCGCTTGCGCGCAAAGCAGCGTGACGTTGTACGGCGTCATCGATACCGGCGTCGAATACGTGTCGCACGCCAATGCCGACGGCAAGGGTATCGTGCGCATGCCCTCGATCACCGGCGAGTTGCCGTCGCGCTGGGGGCTGCGCGGATCGGAGGATCTCGGCGGCGGCTACAAGGCCGTGTTCGCGCTCGAGAGCGGCTTCAATGTCGGCAGCGGCACGATGGGGCAAGGCGGGCGGCTGTTCGGCCGGCAAAGCTGGGTGGGCATCGAAAGCCCGTACGGCACGCTGTCGTTCGGCCGTCAGTACACGATGACCTATTACGCGGTGCTCGATGCCGACCTGCTCGGCCCGAACATCTACGGGCTGCCGTCGCTCGACGCATACATCCCGAACGGCCGCGCCGACAACGCGGTGGCATGGCGCGGCAAGTTCGGCGGGCTGACGGCCGGCGCGATGGTTTCGTTCGGCCGCGATTCGGCCGGGACCGGCAACTCGCCGGGGCAAGGCACGTGCGCAGGCCCGACACCGGGCGAAACGACCGTGTGCCGGCTGTGGTCCGCGATGCTCAAATACGATTCGACGTCGTTCGGCGCGGCCGCGTCGTATGAAGAGCAGCGCGGCGGCAGCGCGACGGCCGCTGCGAACTTCTTCGACGGCGTCAAGCCGTTGCCGCTGACGTCCAACGGCGACAAGGACGACCGCGCGCAGGTCAACGGCTACGTCAACGCGTTCGGTGTGAAGATCGGCGGCGGCTGGATCGGCCGCTGGGTCGACACCGATTCGTCGGGCGGCCCGAACGTGCACTCGAACCTGTTCTATCTCACCGCGAACTACTACGTGACGCCCGCGTTCCTGGTCGACGGCGGCGTCTATCACGTCAACGTGTCGGGCCAGGATGCGCGCGCGACGCTCGGCGCACTGCGCGGCACCTACTTCCTGTCGAAGCAGACGGCTGTTTATCTGCAGGGCGCCTACCTCGCCAACAGCGCGCATGGCGCGTTCACGATCAGCGCCGGCGGGGGCGGCACGACGCCCGCACCGGGGCAGAACCAGGTCGGTGTGATGGCCGGCATCCGGCACATGTTCTGAGCGGATCGCGTCGAACAGGCACCACGCGAATCGGCGCGTGCCGGTTCGCTTTCAAGAACGCAAATAACTCGAGAGAAGACGGAGGGGCGGTATGAATTCGACGACAAGCGGCAACGGCGGTCGCCGTGCATGGCGTGCGGGCGTGTGGGCGGTCGCGTCCGCAACGGCAATCCTGGCCTTGTCAGGCTGTAACGATCATGACGTGGAGGCGCCGGGAAGCGGCACGGCAACCGCCGCACTCGCATGCAACGACACGATGAAGACACGGTTCGTACCGGATGCGAACACCACCGTGATTGCGGTGAAGGCGTTCAAGGCCGGCGATCCGCTCGTGCTGACGGCATCGGCCGCCACGTCCGCGACGCCCGTCGCCGGCAGCGACCTGTGTCTCGTCAAGTTGAACGTGGGCCCGGGCAACGCGGGGCCGGCGGGCGCACCGTCGACGTCGGCCGGCATCGGCATGGAGATCTGGCTGCCGGCGCCGGCGAACTGGAATCACCGGATACACAACCTCGGCGGCGGTGGCTGGCAGGGCGGCGCGTATGACGACCCGACGCAGATCGCGAGTGCCGGCGGCGTGCCGGGCGCCGCGACGATCGCGGCCACCGAGGGGGCCGCGGTCGGCACGACGGATACCGGGCATGCCGTCCCGAACGGTTCGTTCGCGATGAATCCCGATGGCACGATCAACACGACGCTGTGGGGCGACTTCGCGCAGCGCAGCCTGCACGAACTCGCGCTGAAGACGAAGGCGCTGGTCGCCGCGTACTACGCGACGCCGCAGAAGTATGCGTACTGGGACGGCTGTTCGACGGGCGGCCGGCAAGGCTACAACGAGGTGCAGAACAACCCGTCCGACTACGACGGCTACCTGAATGGCGCGCCGGCATTCAACTGGTCGAGGTTCATTACAGGCGAACTCTATCCGCAAGTCGTCGCGCAAAGCGATCTCGGCGGCGTCACGCTGACCGACGCGCAGCAGGCGCTGCTGTCGGGCGCGGCCGTCAGCGCATGCGATTCGGTCGGCGGCCAGCATCTCGGTTACCTGATGGACCCGGCGCAGTGCCGCTACGATCCGGCGCAGGACGCGAACGTGCTGTGCTCGGGCGTGAAGATCGGTGCGGTCACCGGGACGAACACGACGGCCGCGTGCGTGACGGCCGCGCAGGCGACGGCGATGAACAAGACCTGGTACGGAATGACACGCGACGGGGCGGTGCCGGGCCCGGCCGCCGACATTGGCACGGGCACGTCGCTCGCGAGCAACCAGCTGTGGTTCGGGCTGATGCGCGGGACGGTGACCGGTGCGCTGGCCGGCGCGTCGCCGTTCAGCATCTCGACCGACCTGGTCGCGCTGGAGCTGCAGGATCCGACGATGGCCGGGAGCAACTTCACGAACGCGACCGGAAACGGCGCGAACAAGTGGAAGGGCCTGGGCTATGCGGGTCTGGCGAACGCCTACGATCAGGGGATTGCATTGCAGCCGTCGTTCGGCAACATCAATACCGACAATCCTGACCTGTCGGGGCTCGTGAAGGCCGGCGCGAAGGTGCTGCACTATCACGGCCTGGCCGATCCGCTGATCACGCCGTCGGGCAGTATCAACTACTACGAACGCGTGGCGGGCCGGATGGGCGGCATTCCGGCCGTCCAGCAGTTCGACCGGCTGTTCCTGGTGCCGGGCATGGGGCATTGCAGCGGCTATGGCGGCGTCAACGGCACCGCCGGCCCTGCGCAAACGGCCGATACGGTGCCGTTGCCGCATGCCGATCGCCAGGACCTGTATGCGCAGCTGGTCAACTGGGTCGAGAACGGGAGCGCGCCGGCCCGCATCACGCTGACGTCGGCGGACGGCAGCGCGAGCCAGCCCGTCTGCATGTATCCGTCGAAGGCGACGTACAACGGCTCGGGGTCGATCAGGGATGCGGCGAACTATTCGTGCAAGTAAGGTTAAACACCACGTCGCCCATGCACGAGCGGCGGCGATGCGTTGCGTCAGGCAGGCCGCAGGTGCCGGACGCACCGTGACCGCGGTGATTCGCTGGCTCGTCGATGCAGTCGCGCGCAATGCGAGTACGCTGACCGGATCGCACATCGACGAAGCCGGGGGCGTGACCGGTATTCGCCGGCGCGGTATGTGCCGCGTGGCTGGATGGCGGGTGTTGCGGCGGGCCGCGCCAGGCACCGGTGCCCGTCTTGCGGTCCGCTTGCGCGACCGTTGGCGGCGCGGCATGCGGATTGCTGCGCCGCCAGGTCGCCCGGGCTGGCGTTGCCGGCTTCGCGGCGACAGCCGTACGACACGCAATCGGCGCGTGGGGCTGCCGTCCCGACAGCCGCGCAGCGTCTCATCCGGAGAAAACCGATGACCGAACGCCCATCCCCCGATACGACAGCGCCGCACGCGGAGCCCAGTGCACACGACGCGCTTGAACACCTGCTCGGCAGCCTGCACCGGCATGGTTTCCTGCATTTCGCGAACGAGGTCGTCAGCGCGAATGCGCGGCTGGCCGACACGTTCGTCGACGCGCTCGACAAGCCCGGCATGCAAAGCGGGATGCAGAATCTTGCGGTGCTGCTGATGGCGCTGTCGCGCATTCCGCCCGAGCAGTTCGGCAAGGCCGTGTTCGCGGCGGCCGACGCGCTGCATCATGTCGGCGCATGGCAGCCGGCGCAGCATGAGCACGTTGCGCCCGGCGTGCGCGGCGCGTACCGGCTGCTGCACGACGAGGCGCTGTGGGATGCGCTGACGCCGTTGCTCGAGGGCCTGAAGGTGTTCGCGCAAGGGCTCGCGCGCGATCCGCAGTCGCCCGTTACCCCGCCCGGCGAGAAGCCTGCCGGCACCTGATGCGACGCACCGGGCGACGGTGAAGCCGCGTGCCATCGCCGGCGCGCGGCGTCATTCCCAGGCGTGCTTGCTGAACTGATAGCCCCGGGAGCGGATGGTCTTGATCCGTTTCGGTTCGGTGGCGTCGTCGCGCAGCTTGCGGCGCAGCTTCGAGATGCGGCCGTCGATCGAGCGATCGAGGCCGTCGAACGCGATGCCGCGCAGCAACAGCGTCAGGTCTTCCCGGCTGACCACTTCGCCGGCGCGGCAGACCAGCGCCCACAGCAGGTCGAATTCGGTCGACGTCAGGCGCGGCATGCTGCCGTCGGGAAGACGCACGCGGCGATCGGCCCGGTCGATCGAGAACTTGCCGAACACGAATCGCTGCGGCGAATCCGGCAGGCGCTCGTCCGCAGGCAGGCGCGTTCGCCGCAGTTGCGCCTTGATCCGCGCAAGCAGGAGGCGCGGCTCGACCGGTTTGCGGAGAAAGTCGTCCGCACCCAGCTCCAGGCCGAGCAGTTCGTCGAACGGTTCGTCGCGGGCCGTCACCATGATGATGGTGCCGTCGTATTGCACGCGCGCCTCGCGGCAGATCTCGAAGCCGTCCTTGCCCGGCAGGTTGATGTCGAGCAGCACCAGGTCGGGACGGTTCGCGACGATGGTGGCGACGGCGCCGCCGCCGTCGAACAGCGTGTCCACCTGGTAGTGATGCTTGCGCAGATAGTCGGCGATCAGCGCGGACAGAGGAACGTCGTCTTCGACGAGCAGGATTCGGATGGGCATCGCTGAACGAGGGGGCAAAACGGGAAAGTGGCGAGCGGTCAGGCCCAGTCCGGACGCGTCATGGCTGAAGCGACGTGGATGATACTGCGCAACATTCCGCCGGAATGTGACGAAATCTGATTCGTTCGGTGAGCTTATCTATGGGGAAAGCGTCGCCGCCGGGCGCAAAGCGCATCGCCGGCGGCACGAGGCCGCGCCCGTGGTCGAAACGGTTCAACGCGATATCCGGCGCGGCACGGACGAGCGGGTGCGATCGGGCATCGTTCAGACGAAAACGTTTGCGGCAATCCGCTGCCGCGAAGGTCGTGCATCCGGGCCGAGCCCAGGCCGGGCAAGGTTACTCGACATATCATTACAAAATATTACCGACGTGGCCGGGCGCCGCTCCCTACAATCCTCGCACCTGACACGCGCGCACGACGCAGCGCGATTTCGTCCGTTTCCCGGACGTATCGGCTGCGGGTTTCGACGACGCGTCGAGCCCTGTCGCTCATGCGCGGAATCGCATGCGTGCGTGCCGGATTGACGCCGCGCCGGCGCCCGACGGGCAGGCAGACAGGCGAAACCAATAACAGACGGGGATGCGAAATGACGCCGTTGCAAGTCGTCCAGAGTCTCGACGCGCTGACGCACGCGATCGAAGTTGCCGTTGCGCGGGCTGACTGGAGCGAGGCCGTGCGGGCCGCCGGGAGACGTTCGAGATTCGTGGTCGCCCTTGGGGCCGATCAACCGGACGAGGTCATGTCGGCGCTCAGGCGAATGCAGGAGATCGATGTCCGGATCTCCACCGCCGCACGCGAAACGTTGCAGGCGCTCGTCGCGGAGGGCTGGGCGGCGTTGCGCGACACGCGGGCGGCGACGAACGCGTCGAAGGCGGAGCCGCGGCTCTACGAGGCGGGCGCAGCGGCCGCGCGCTGTGCGGCCCGCGCGGGCCTCCGGTTCACGTTCCGTCCGGCAACGCGACGCCGATATCCGCTTTCTCCGGTGGTGGGATGAAATTCAGAAAACGCACCAGCTATGTCGATGCAACCCGGTGGTTCGTCGAGGGCGACCATGACCGTGTGGAGCATCATCGGGGCATGTGGGCGGTCGCGACGCCGGAAGGCTGGCGTCCGGTGAAGCCGGGCGACTGGATCCTGCTCGACGCATGCGGGCACTGCTGGCCGATGGACCACGATCTGTTCGAGCGTTTCTACGAGCCGGCTGCCGAGTGACGCGAGCGCCGGCGATCGCGACGCCCACGCTACCGGCTCGTGCGCGAAAACATCAACGAATCGGCGTCGTTGAAGCGGATGCGCCGCGGCTCGCCGTAACCTGCCTTTTCCGCCACGCGGATCGACGCGACGTTGGTCGGCGCAATCAGGCACACGCTGCGCTCGAACCGCTGCTGCGCATCGAGCCACGCCAGTGCGGCCGCAAGCGCCTCGGTCGCATAGCCCTTGCCGTGTGCCCAGGTCGCGAGTGCCCAGCCGGCTTCCGGCACGCCGCGAATCGGCGGCTCGATGTTCCGGTGGAAATCCGCGAAGCCGAGATCGCCGACGTAACGGCCCGACGCCTTTTCGCGGATCGCCCAGTAGCCGTAGCCGAGCAGCGGCCACAGCCCGCGATACGCGAGCAGCCGCATCCACGAATCGCGCGGCGCGGACGGCTGGCCGTTGAAGATGTGCGCGACGACGTCGGGCTCGGCCCACATCGCGGCGAGCGCGTCGAAGTCGCCGAGCGGATGGCCTTCGAGGACGAGGCGCGGCGTATCGAGAACGGGCGGGGAAGAAACGGGCGGCATCGGGGTTTCCGGAAAGGGGAGCGTCGGGCGCGGCTAGACCGTCAGCACGTCGATGCCGCGCTGACGCAGATCGTCGACCACGGCCGCATCGGCGCCGGTATCGGTGATCAGCATGTCGAGCTGCTCGACGCTCGCGATCACCGACAGGTTGCGCTTCATCAGTTTCGACGAATCGGCAACCGCGATCACCTGGCGCGAGATCTTCAGCATCTGCGCGTTCAGCTGCGCCTCGAGCAGGTGTGGCGTCATCAGGCCGATCTCGGGATCGAGGCTGTCGACGCCGAGGAACAGCCGGTCCGCATACAGCCCCTGCAGCGCGACGACGGCCTGCGGCCCCGACAGCGAATAGGAGTTCGGCCGAAGCTGCCCGCCGGGCATGATCAGGTTGATGTGCGGCGCGGCCGCGAGCAGCACGGCCACGTTCAGCGCATTCGTGATCACGTTCAGCGACTGCAGCTTCATCGTGACGATCTGCTTTGCGATTTCCTCGGTCGTGCTGCCCGAGTCGAGCAGGATCGTCTCGCCGTCGCCGATCAGCGCGGCGGCGGCCGTCGCGATGCGCACCTTCTCCGCGTGACGGAGCTTCTGCTTGACCGCGATCGGCACCTCGTCGCTTTCGCGCAGCACGAGCGCGCCGCCGTGCGTGCGCAGCACCGCGCCGGCCGCTGCGAGCGCGTTCAGGTCGCTGCGCACCGTGACGAGCGAAATGCCGAACCGCTCGGCCAGCTCCTCGACGGTGACTTTCTCCCGTTCGCGCACCAGCTCGCAGATCAGGCGGCGGCGTTCCTCGACGAGCAACGGTGCGTGATCGACGGCAGGCGGGGGAGGCACTCTGTGAGCGGGCATGTCCATTTCGGCAAGACAGGGAGCCGAAATGATATCAAAACCCCTGCCCGGGCTGGAGCGCACGCAATGCCGACGGATCGAGCGGCCGGCCCGCCAGCCGGGCCGCGTGGACGGCCGCGCCGACATGCGGGCCGAGCCGCGGTGCGGTAAGCACCGCTTGAGGCACGCAGCGGGCGAGCGCGTCGCGCAGCGGATCGAGCACGAGCGCGCCCGCATTGAACACGCCGCCCGAATACGACACGGGCAGCGGCTGGCCGGGCGGCCAGTCGAGCGCGCGGGCGACGCCGGCCGCGAGTTGCGCGAGCTCGTCCGTCCCGCGTTCGAGCAGCGTGTGCGCTTCGGCGTCGCCCGCGCGTGCCGCGTCGATCACGAGCCGCGACAGTTGCGCGAAGCGGCTGCGCACGGCGCCCGAATTCACGGCCGCGCACAGGTCGAGATCGTGGTCGAGCGAAAAGTGCGTGCGCACGATGTCGAACAGCGGCCCGCGCGCGGCGCGGCCGTCGGCCATCCGCGAGAACGCGGCGAGCCCTTCGCGCGCGAGCCAGTAGGCCGAGCCCTCGTCGCCGAAGATCTCGCCCCAGCCGCCGCAGCGCGCGGCGCGGCCTTCGAGTTGCCCGTACGCGATCGACCCGGTGCCGGCGACGATGCTGATACCGTCGCCGCCGGCCAGCGTGCCGGCCCAGCTGCACACCATGTCGTTGCCGATCCGGTAGCGCTCGCGCGCGAACAGCGGCGCGAGCAGGCTGTCGAGCTCGGGCAGCAGGCGGCTGTCCTCGCCGTACGCGGGCAAGCCGGCGAATGCATACGCGATCTCGTCGCGTGCGACGTCCGCCGCGGCCAGCACGGCGTGCACGCCGTCGGCGAGCAGCGTGCGCAGCGCGTCCATGCCGATCTCGAGGTAATAGCTGGTGGTCGTTTCGTGGCGCGCGAGCACACGGCCGTGCGGGTCGATCACCAGGAACGCGGTTTTGGTGCCGCCGCCGTCGATGCCGAGAAAGAGTGGAGTCATGTGGGCTGCCCCGCATACGGATGAATGGTGACGCCGGCGACGACGCGGTTGACCGTGCCGGACGCGCTCGGGTTGTCGGGCGTGAGCCCGAGCCGCAGCGACGCAAGCAGCGCGAAGCACTGCGCGAGGATCAGCGCGACGGGCGCGAGCGCGAGGTCGGGCAGGCCGGGCGGCAGCGGCACCGTCAGGTCGTCGTCGGACGGCGGCAGCGTCCCGGTGGTGCCCGCGCCGTCGGCTGCCGCGACGCCGATCGACAGTATGCCGGCCGCGCGGTTTTCGCGCCGCAGTTCGCGCAGCAGGTCGAGATCGTAGCGGCGCGTATGCGGATCGCCGGACAGCAGCACGACGACGAGCGTGCGTTCGTCGAGGAACGTCTTCGGGCCGTGCCGGAAGCCGAGCGGCGATTCGGCCATCGCGACGATCAGCCCGTCGGTCAGTTCCAGCAGCTTCAGCGCGGCTTCGCGCGCGAGCCCGAGCAGCGCGCCGCTGCCGAGATACACGACGCGCTCGGGCAACTGCCGCACGTGCGCGGCGATGCGCGACGCCTGTTCGCGCAGCAGCGTGCGCGCGGCGTCGGCCAGCGGCCCGACCGGCATGCCGGCCACGCCGAACGCCCAGGCCGCACCGAGCAGCATGCCGCTGAAACTGGACGTCATCGCGAACGCCTGATCGTGCGTCGCCTCCGGCAGCAGCACGACGTGCGCGCGCGGATGCGTACCGAGGCGGCGGTTCAGCAAGCCGTCGGCCGCGCATGTAAAGACGAGATGGCGGCAACCGTCGACGAAGCGGTCCGCGAGGTCGACGGCCGCGACGCTTTCGGGGCTGTTGCCCGAGCGCGCGAACGAGACCAGCAGCGTCGGCACGCCAGGCTGCAGCGTGTCGCCGGGATTCGCGACGATGTCGGTGGTGGCCACCGCTTCGACGCGGCCGCCGAAGCGGTGCCGCAGCGCGGGCACGAGGCACTGTCCGATGAACGCCGAACTGCCGGCGCCCGTCAGGACGATGCGCAGGCGCACGTCGGCGAGCAGTGGCGCAAGAAACGCGTCGAGCGCCGCGCGTTGCGCGTCGACGACGGCATGCACGTCGGGCCAGACGTCGGGTTGCTGGGCGATTTCGCGGGCCGTGTGAGCGGCGTGGCGGCGGGTGAGGTCGGCGGGATCGAGGTCGAGAAATTCCATGAGCAGATCTGAGGAGAGTCGGTCACGCGGCACACGCGTGAAGATACGGACGGACGGCCGCGGCCGTGCCGTCTTGCAACAATGCGCTCGCACGCAGGTCGAGCCGCCCTTCGCGGACGGCCTCGTACTGGCGCGGCAGATGCTGGCTGATCAGCGTGAGCGGCGGCGGCGCTGCATCGAGGCGCGCGAGCAGGTCGGCGCACGCGCGCTGCACGACCGGGTGGGTCCAGTAGTAGCGGATGCGGTCGCTCAGGCTGTACGCGAGGTCGAGTTCGAGCTGTGCGCCGGCTGCGTAGTAGTCGCGCCAATGCGCGGGTTCGTTGCGCATCACGCCGAGCACGGTCGCGATGAAGCCGTCGTCGCCGCCGAGCCATTCGCGCTCGATCGCGGCGAGCGCCCACAGCGTTTCGCGCATCGCGAAGGTCACGCCGGGGCCCACCTTCAGGATCGCGAAGTGATCGCGTGCCAGTTGCGCGAGATTGTCGGGCGTCTGGTAGTCGGTCGAATGCGCTTCGAAGACCAGCGCGGGTTCGCGTTCGATGAACGCGCTCAGCGCACGCGCGTTACCGGCGTCGTAGTCGATGACCTTGTGATGGTCGAACTCGACACCGGGCTGCACGACCATCGCGATCACGCGCGACCACGTATCGTCGAGGCCGGCGCGCGCGAATGCGTCGCGATGCAGCGCCAGCGTCGAGGCGGCCGCGCCGGGCGCGGTGACTGCCAGCGTATCGAGCGTCTCGTGCGCGCCGCCGGGCACCGGCACCTCGGTGCCGATCACGTAGACGGGCGCCTCGCCGCGCGGCGAGCCGGCCGCCCACGCCGCCTCGGCGGCGCGGCACAGGCGCACGGCGCGCGCGGCGATCTCGGGCTCGGGCAGCGGCGACGGATCGTCCGCGCACGACATCGAGCAGTCGAGATGCAGCTTGCGGAAGCCGGCCGCCACGTATTGCGCGACCATCGTCTCGGCCTTGTCCATTGCTTGCGCGGCCGGCAGCCGGCGCCATGGGTTCGGGCCGAGATGGTCGCCGCCGAGCAGGATCGCATCGGGGCTCACGCGTTCGCGTGCGGCGATGTCGAGCACGTGGCGGCGGAAGTCGTGCGGCGTCATGCCCGTATAGCCGCCGTCCTGGTTGACCTGGTTGCAGGTGGCTTCGATCAGTGCAGGGCGCTCGCGCGCCGCGCATTCGCGCAGCGCCGCGGCGATCGCGACCGGATGCGCGGAGCATACGGACGGGATGCCGATCGCGGGTACGCCGTGCGGCGCGCGACGCGGTGCCTGTTTGTGGCGGCGGACGAGATCGAGCAGATAGTTCATGCCGATTCCCCCGCCGCGCCGGTCGCCGCCGCGCTTTCCGGCTGCAGCGCGAGCAGCAGCGCGGCCAGCAGCGCCAGCGCGATGCCCGTCAGCTTGCTGCCGGTCGGCGTCGTGCCGGTGACGGCCATCGAGATCACCGACGTCAGCAGCGGCGCGCCCGCGTTGACGAGCGGCGACACGACGATCGCCTTGCCGAAGCGGAACGCGTACACGAGCGTCAGCGCGCCGATCGCATTCAGCACCTGGATCACGGCCGCGAGCCCCGGGCCGTTGAGCCCGTAGTTGATCGTGCGGCCGAAGTCGGTCATCCACAGCGCGAACGGCACGCAGAGCAGGCCCGTCAGCGCCATGTAGAAGAAGATCGATTCCGCGTCCATCGTCGCGTTCGCGATCTTGATGAAATACGCCTGCAGCCCCCACGCGACGAGCACCAGCAGCGCGAGCGCGAACCACAGCCCGAACCGGGCAGGCCCCTGGCCCGACTGGAAATCGAACAGCGGCAGCGAGCACAGCGCGAGCAGGATGCCGGCCACGCCGAGCTTGCCCGTGCGTTCGCGCAGCAGCAGGAACGACAGCGCGATCGTCAGCGCCGGCGACAGCGACACGATCGGGAACACGAGATACGGCGGCCCCGATTCGACCGCACGGAACAGCAGCATCTGTCCGCCGGCGCCGAGCAGCCCGATGGCGAGCCCGAGCGCCAGCGACCGGCCGTCGTGCCGCACGCGCCAGCCAGCGCGTCCGAGCGCGACCAGCGCGGGCGGAATCATCGTGAACGCCCAGACCACGTAGATCAGCGTATCGGGGAAGCCCTGCTCGGCGGGCAAGCCGGTGAATGCGCCCCACACGCCCCACAGCAGGGTTGTGACGAGCGCGTGAACGAGCCAGTTGTTTTGCATCGGTCGCGTCTTTCGAAGTAGGTTCAAATCCGTCGAATGCTTTCGTTTGTTGCCATATGAAGCGAAATCGGAGGCTTTCGGCGGGCCGTCCCGACGACGGATCAGCAAAAAATAGCAGAATTACGTGCCGGGAGCCGCCAATCTATGAGCTTTCGATTTCTTTCGTTATTAGTGTAAACCACAAACGAAAGAAATCGAAAGATGAACTAGATTGCCGATCTGCGCGAGGCGGATGCGTCGGCGCACGGCCCTTCTTCACGAGGAACTCCGTATGAACGCTTGTTTTTCCTTTCGATTTCTCTCGCCCGTCCGGCTGGCCGGCTGGCCGGCGCGGCGCATGCCGCTTCGCCGCGAGGTGCGCCAATGACCACCCGGCGCGCGTTCGTGCAGTGGCTGGCCGCCGGCGCGGCGAGCCCGATCCTGGTCGGCGTCGGCGTGCGCGATGCACACGGCGGCGAACCGCAGCGCGTTGCGCTGCGTGACGACCGGCTCGTGATCGAGTTCGACCCGGCGATGCGCAGCCGGCTGGCCGTGCGCCGCGGTGGCGGCACGCGCGCACTGACCCGGTTCGATGCGAGCGAGACGCTCGAACAACTGATCGGTCCGGCGCCGGCGCCGACCTCGGACGGCCCCGCGCCCGACACGCGGCCGGTGCGGACGATCGACCGCTTCGCGATCGTCGATGTCGCGCATGCCGACGTCTCGACCGTGTTCGGCGCGGGGCGGCAATTGCGGCTGGTCGGGCGCTCGGCGAACGGTTTCGAGAAGACGGTGCGCATCACGCTGCTCGAAGCGCGGCCGGGTGTTGCGCTGATCGACACGCAGTTCCGCAACGTCGGCACACAGGCGACCGACATCCGCGCATGGAACGTCGGTGCGCACCGGCTGCTGCCGGCCGCCGCCGGCGCGGGCGGCTACTGGACCTATTCGGGCGCGAGCCATGCGGACCGGCGCGACTGGGTGCAGCCGGTGAAGGCCGGCTTCGATCAGCGCAATTTCATGGGCATGAACGCATCGGATTACGGCGGCGGCACGCCGGTCGTCGACGTGTGGCGGCGCGATCAGGGCATCGCGCTCGGCCATCTCGATACCGTGCCGCGCCTGGTGTCGCTGCCGGTGAAGGCGGTGCGCAACGAAGTGACGCTCGGCCTGCGCGGCGAGAAGACGGTCACGCTCGCACCGGGCGCGACGCTCGATGCGCCGACCGCGTTCGTGATGCTGCACGACGGCGACTATTTCGTTGCGCTCGACACGTACCGGCAGATGATGGGCGCGCAGGGCTTTCATTCGCCGCAGCCGCCGGCGAGCGCCTACGAGCCGATCTGGTGCGCGTGGGGCTACGAGCGCCAGTTCAGCCTCGACTACGTGCGTGCCACGTTGCCGAAGGTGCGGGAACTCGGCTTCAAATGGGCGGTGCTCGACGACGGCTGGCAACGGCGGACCGGCGACTGGGTGCCCGACCGCGCGAAATTCCCGGCCGGCGACGCGGACATGAAGGCGCTCGTCGACGACATCCATGCAAGCGGGCAGAAGGCGCGGCTCTGGATCGCGCCGCTCGCGGTCGCGCCGGGCAGCGACGAGCTGCACGACCACACCGACATGCTGCTGCTCGACGCGGACGGCGCACCGCAGGCGATCACGTGGTGGAACAGCTTCTACCTGTGCCCGGCCTACGAAAAGACGCAGGCGCATGTCGCCGCGCTCGTGAAGAAGGTGATCGGCGAGTGGGGCTTCGACGGAATGAAGATCGACGGCCAGCACCTGAACGGCGTCGCGCCGTGCTACAACCCCGCGCACCGTCATGCGCGGCCGGAGGATTCGGTCGAGCATCTCGCGGATTTCTATCGCACGTTCCACGACGCCGCGCATGCGGTCAAGCCGGACGCGGTCGTCGAAGTGTGCCCGTGCGGCACCGCGTACGCATTCCACAACATGCGCTACATCGACCAGGCGCCCGCGTCCGATCCGCTGTCGAGCTGGCAGGTGCGCCACAAGGGCAAGACGCTGAAGGCGCTGATGGGGGCGTCGTCCGCGTATGCGGGCGACCACGTTGAACTGAGCGACGGCGGCCGCGACTTCGCGTCGGCGGTGGGCGTCGGCGCCGTCATCTCGACGAAGTTCACGTGGCCGGTCGATCCGAAGCCGAAGGATTCGTTCCTGCTGACGCCCGAGCGCGAGCAGGCGTGGCGGCACTGGGTCGAGGTCTACAACGCGCACCGGCTTGCCGAGGGCCGCTATCGCGGCGAGCTGTACGACATCGCGTTCGACAAGCCCGAGGCGCACGTCGTGGAAAAGGACGGCGTGCTGCATTACGCGTTCTACGCCGACCGCTGGAGCGGCCCGGTCGCGCTGCGCGGCCTGCAGCCCGGCCGGTCGTACCGGATCGTCGATTACGCGAACGGCCATCGCGAGGTCGGCCGCATCGTGCCCGGGCATGACGCAATCGCATTGCGCTTCGAGCATGCGGCGCTGCTGCGCGCCGAGCCGCTCGACGCATGAGTGTCACCCGGCATCACCGCGTACCACCGCTCGGCAGCGTCCATCGCCGGGCAACCGGCAGTTCCGCAACGTGTAGTTCCATTCGTCATTCCGATCCCTCCACTGGAGATGCTTCGATGAAAAAGACCGTACGCAACCTTTCCTGTGTCGCGGCGCTCGCGCTGTGCGCATCGATCCTGCAGGCCTGCGGCGACGGGTCGTCCGACCCGTTGTCGGCCAAGGCCTTTGCCGCCCCGCCGCCGGCCGCTGCGGCGCCCGCGCGCGCCGCAGCGCACTGGACACCCGCGGCGTCCGACACGTGGCAATGGCAGCTCAGGGGCAAGCTCAATACGTCGTACAACGTCGCGATCTACGACATCGACCTGTTCGATACCGACCCGGCGACGATCGCGGCGCTCAAGCAGGCCGGGCGCAAGGTCGTCTGCTACTTCTCGGCGGGAAGTTCGGAGAACTGGCGGCCCGATTTCTCGAAGTTCAAGGAATCCGACCAGGGCAACAAGCTCGATGAATGGGAAGGCGAGCGCTGGCTCGACATCCGTTCGAGCAACGTGCGCGACATCATGGTGGCCCGCCTCGATCGCGCGGTGGCGAAGGGGTGCGACGGCGTCGAGCCCGACAACGTCGACGGTTACGCAAACGACACCGGTTTCCCGCTGCAGGACACCGACCAGTACGCGTTCAACGTGTTCATCGCGAACGAGGCGCACAAGCGCAACCTGGCGGTCGGGCTGAAGAACGACGTCGATCAGCTCGCAGCGCTCGAGCCGTCGTTCGATTTCGCGGTGAACGAGGAATGCAACGAGCAGAAGGAGTGCCCCGGCTACAAGGTGTTCACATCGAAGAACAAACCGGTGCTGAATGCCGAGTATGCGGGCAAGTACCGCACACCGAGCGGGCAACGCACGCTGTGCGATGCGGCACGCGCGCTCAACATGCGCACGCTCGTGCTGGCGAAGAAGCTCGACGACAGCTACCGGTTCAGTTGCGACGCATCCTGATCGAGCCGTGCCCGTGGTAACGGGCGAACCTGTGTGACCGATGCTCGCGCGCGCACGCCACGTGCCCAGGCGTGCGCGCCGCGAGCGTCGCGATGCCGTGATCCGGCGCAGCGCACGACCGATGCCGCGCCGGCGTCCGTTCAAATCGATTCGCAGTACTTATCCATAATCACGATGAAAAATTCCATGCTGGTTGCAGGCGCTGCCGTAGCGGCTGCGCTTTCCGTCGCCGCGCGCGCAGAAAGCTCGGTCACGCTGTACGGCACGATCGATACGGGGATTGCCTACCTGAACCACGCGGAAGGCGGGAAGTCGCGCGTGTCGATTTCGTCGGGCGCGCTGTCGTCGAACGAGTGGGGGTTGACCGGCAACGAGGATCTCGGCGGCGGGATGAGCGCGATCTTCACGCTCGAGAACAATTTCGACGTCGCGACCGGCCAGCTCGATGAAGGGCGGCTGTTCGGTGCGAAAGCGTTCGTCGGCATCGCATCGGACAGGTGGGGCAAGCTGACCCTCGGCCGGCAGAACGATCCCGTGACGGATCTCGTGCAGCCGATCACGGCCGATGCGTTCAGCGGACTGTTCGCGCCGCCCGGCGACGTCGACAACTACGACAGCAGCGTGACGTTCAGCAACGCGGTCAAATGGACGAGTGCGACATGGCGCGGCGTGACGGTCGCGGCGATGGTCTCGCCGGGCGGCGTGGCCGGCGCGTCGGGGTCGGGACTCGCATATGCCGGTGCGGTCGGCTATGCGGACGGCCCGCTGAGCGCCGCGGCCGGCTATCTGCACGTCGACAACGGCAATGCGATCCGTTCGACGCGCGGCGTGACGTCGGCCGATGCGTTCTTCAAAAGCGCTGTCAGTCGTGCGTATGCGTCGGCCCGTTCGATCGGGATCGCGCGCGCCGGCGCGCAATATGCGATCGGCAACGTGACGGTCGGCGCGGCGTTCAGCTTCAGCGAATATCGCCCCGACGCGGCGTCGACGTTTGTGCAGGCGGAGCGCTACCGGAACGGTTCCGCGTTCGCGCAATGGCAAGCGCTGCCGTCGCTGCTGGCCATCGTCGGCTACAACTTCACGTGGTCGGGCGGCGATTCGTCCGCGCGCTATCACCAGGTCAACGCAGGCGTCGACTATCTGCTGAGCAAGCGCACCGACCTCTATACGACCGTCGGCTACCAGCATGCGAGCGGTTTCAACGGGGCGGGGCCGGCCCAGGCCGTGATCGGGTCGTACAACGTCGATGCCGGCACGAATTCGCAACTGCTGGCGATCGTCGGCATCCGGCACCGGTTCTGAGCCCGGCGGCCCGGCCGCGCGTTACTTCCGGCTTTTCAGGAACGTACGCC
The DNA here is from genome assembly GCF_038723655.1 of Burkholderia arboris. Taxonomy (NCBI): domain Bacteria; kingdom Pseudomonadati; phylum Pseudomonadota; class Betaproteobacteria; order Burkholderiales; family Burkholderiaceae; genus Burkholderia; species Burkholderia arboris. The sequence goes on along the minus strand of NZ_CP109823.1, from coordinate 445,755 downwards.
CTTCGGCAGTGATCGACGCGCCGGAGCGGCCGTGCGCGGGATGGCTGACGAACCCCGCGCTGACGAGCTCCCGCGCGATCGACCAGCCGAGCGCCGGCGCATCGCGGCCGTAGCGTACGTCGGCGAGGCGTTCGAGTGCCCAGATCGCGGAGGCCGACAGGTTAGGGGTGTTGGGCGTGAGCGTGTCGTTCATCGCTTCCTCGTGAAATGGCGTTTCGGGGTGGGCGGCACGCGGCCGCGGGATCGGCGGCGCAAGCGTCAACTGGCTTGCAGCAACGGCAGCAGCGCCTGAAGCGCCGCTTCCTCGTCGGGGCCGGTGGCGAGCACCTGGGCCGACGTGCCGCCGTGTACCTGCAGCGACGCGATCGCGCCGCTGTCTTTTGCGTTGCTGCTGTGCCCGTTGGCGATCAGCTGGATGTCGCTGTCGAAACGGCGTGCCGCGTCGACGGTCGCGTCGCGCGCGATGCGGCCGCGATTGCGGTTCCATGCGGGGCCGATTTGAACGTACATAACGGTTGCCACGATGCTGGAAAACCTCCGGACAGGTGGTCGGGATCGGGGCGCGGCACCGGGCCGGCGGCGCACCGGAGCGGCACGAAACGCGGGGTTGCGCGCATCGGGCGACCGGCGCTTCGCGATTCCCCGCAGGGTGCGGGACGCCATTCGGCACGAACGTGCCGGCATCCGCAGCGAAGGCGCCTTCAAGTTCGCGGATTGTCGCGAAACCGCGATTATAATGCATCGGTCAGTCCATGTGAATTACATTATAATGTCGTGTGCGCCGATATCGGCCCGCCGCGCTGCCGGCGGGCGCGCGACGACGCATCCGGGCACGCAACCTGCTCGCCCGGCATCGTGATCGACCGACCCGAACTCCTCCCGAATGGAAGCTGCAATGAATGCCCCCGCCTGCCCGCAATGCGCGATGGAAAACACTTACCCGGACGGCGCGCTGACCGTCTGCGCCGACTGCGGCCATGAGTGGTCGGCCGACGCAGGCGCCGAAGCCGGCGACGAACCGGCGGGCGACGTCGTCAAGGACGCGAATGGCAACGTGCTGTCGGACGGCGATTCAGTCGTGCTGATCAAGGACCTGCGCGTGAAGGGCTCGTCGATCACGCTGAAGATGGGCACCAAGGTCAAGAGCATCCGGCTCGTCGGCGGCGACCACGAAGTCGACTGCAAGACCGACATGGGCGGCTTCATGCTGAAGGCTTGCTACCTGAAGAAAGTCTGAGCGCACGCCGCGCCCGACGGCTTCCAACCGATTGCCCGCCCATGGCCGAGGATCGAACTTCCTACGACGCGTTCGTCAGGTTCCTGGCGACGCCGCTGAACGACGGTCGGCCGTTCGTGCTGGAGACGCAGCACGCGGTATCGCTGCATTTCGATCATTTCGGCACCCAGAGCTTCATGTCGCTTCGCGATCCGGTGCGGCTCGAGCTCGGGTATACGCGCGTGATGATGGGTTTTCTGCTGCTGCAGGCCGAACCCGCCCACATCTGCATGCTCGGGCTCGGCGGCGGTTCGCTCGCGAAATACTGCTACCGGCACCTGCCGGGTACGGCGATCGACGCGGTCGAGATCAACCCCGACGTGATTGCATTGCGCGATGTCTTCAGGATTCCTGCCGATGACGCGCGATTCAGGGTGGTATGCGCCGACGGCGCGGATCATCTGGAGCGGGTGGATGTCCGGACGGACGTGATCCTGCACGATGCATTTGTCGCCGACGGCATGCGGGGCCGCTGTGCGGGCGTCGCATTCATCGACGCGTGCCGCGCGCGCCTGGGCGACACCGGCGTGCTCGCGATCAACTTCATGGACGACGATCCGGCGTTGCCGCAGCACCTCGAGCAGTTGCGATCGGTATTCGGTTCGTCGTATGCGCTGGTGCCGTGCGGCGACGACAACAACTTCGTTGCATTCGCATGGAGGGACGGCAGCCGGCTGCCGTCGCTGCGTATCCTGCTGGAGCGTGCGCTTGCATGCGCGCAGGCCGGCGAGCTGAAGCTGGCGGCCACCGCGAGGCGCATGAAGGGCGGGGAGGGTATCGATCCGCGGCGGCTGGTCTGGCGCGCGCAGTCGCACGGACGATGGGAGATCGGTGCGTAATCGGTGCGTAATCGGTGCGTAACAGGCCGGTAGCCGACGCTGCGGCCGCGCTTACTTCACGCGCTTGCCGAGCGCGCTCTTGGTCTTGTAGGTGACGCCGTGCCGGTCGAGATATTCGCGGATCAACTGCCGCACGACTTGCGACGGCGTAAGATCCTGCTCCGCGCAGAGCATCTCGAAGGCTTCCTTCTTCGCGGGATCGATCAGGACGGTCAGGCGGGCGGTTTTCGTTTCCATTACGGGGCGAGGGTGGTCGGTATGTTAATCAAATTATAATCGATCCGCTTTCGGCACTATCGCTGGAAATGCCGTCCTGGCGCGCGATCAGCGTTTGTTGCGCAGTAGCGCGAGCAGGTCGTCGAGCACCGGCACGATGGCGAGCGTGACGAGCACCGCGGCGAGCGGCACGGTCGACACGTAGCCAACATGCTTGAAGCCGACCGCGCCGGCCAGGCCGCCGACGAAGAACGACGTGAGCATCGTCGCGTGAATCCTCAGTTTCGAACGATTGGCAATCACCGCGTGCGCGTCGACGTCGATGGCCGACCGGTTCCAGTAGAACAGCTTCCCGAGCTCGATGCCGAGGTCGGTCACGATGCCCGTCATGTGCGTCGTGCGGATTTCCGCGCCCGACAGCTTCGTGATTGTCGCGTTCTGCAGCCCCATGATGAAGCACAGCAGCGTCACGGTCACGGGCACGAAGAACGTTTCCCACAGTGCGAGGTGGCTGCCGAGCAGCCCGAACAGGAGCAGCAGCGCGGCTTCGACCAGCAGCGGCAGCATGAACTGGCTGTGCAGGCCGCGGCGGCGGCCCCAGTTGACCAGGATCGCCGAGCAGCCGGCGCCGATCAGGAACGATCCCAGCGAGCTGATGCCGGCGAGCGCGAGGCGCACGTCGCCGAGTGCCGTCTGGTCGGCGATGGCCGACACGATGCCGCTCATGTGCGACGTGTATTGCTTGACCGCGAGAAAGCCGCCGGCATTGGCCGCGCCGGCGACGAACGCGAGCGAAAACCCGAGCTGGCGGTTCGCGGTCGCGCTGCGGTGTTTTCCCGTCAGGTTTCGAAAGTACTGCGCTGGCATAGGGGCTTCGCTCAATCGCCGCGGATCGCGGGCACGGACGGGAGAGCCGGCGCCGGACGGCGGGCTGGGCACGCCGCTTGCGCCGGATACCGGGTCTGTCGAATCATGTGACGAACATGATAATGTCATTATCATACTCTGTTGGCTGGATGGGGCTTTCAGTACAATGATGCGCGATGCAGCCGCGCTTGCCGTTTCGTTGCCGCGCGGCGCCTGCTTGCTCACTTCTGCCCACCGCTTCATGACTCCGATCAAGTTCATCCTTCGCTACACTGCGATCCCGTTCACGGCCATCGTGGCTGTGGTGATCTGGACTGTCATACCATCGTCGAAAGAGATCGATGCGAGACAATATGCGGCGCTGTCGCGCGCGTACGCGAGTTTCCCGCTGCCGTTCCGGCGGGAAATCTCGGAAACGATGGAACACGGCCGCATCAACGACCGGCGCTACCAGGCACTCGTGCGCGACTCGCTGGGCAATGGCGTCGCGCTGGACTGGCCGGCGTCGGGCGTCGGCGATGTCGCCGACGAGCGGCAAAAACTGGCCGAACTGATTCAGGCCGATTCGGATCTTCAAAGGCAACAGCAATGAAAACCCTGCTGGTTTCTGTGGCATTCGCGATGATCATCGCGAGCTTGATCTTCGCGCTGTATTTCATGAATCACGATCGCGGCAAGTCCAAGCGGATGGCGTGGTCGCTCGCGGCACGCGTCGGGCTGTCGGTGACGCTGTTCTTGTCGCTGCTGATCGCCTACAAGCTTGGCTGGATCGAGCCGACCGGGTTGCCGATCGGGCGCTGAGCGAGGCCGGCCCCGTGGCATGCGGGGCGTTTTCGGAAATGCGAGTTTCGATATCCAATAGAAGTATTGTGATAAGAATACTTATCCCGATACTGTTGATGCGAACGAATGGCGTCGATGGATGGGCGGCATTGGATGCTGGAAGAAGGGCGGAACGACGCTAGTTGCCGGGCTCGTTCGCCACGTCATGGCGATACGCGCGCGGCGAGCAGCCCGCGATGCGCTTGAACGCATGCCCGAACGCGCTATCCGAGTCGTAGCCGAGCATTTGCGCGACCGCCGATATCGATGCGTTCGAGCGTCGCAGCGCTCGCATCGCGAGCTGGATCCGCCATCGCAGCACGTATTCGAGCGGCCCGAATCCCAGCCGCCGCTTGAAATGCAGCGCGAACGTCGAACGCGATACATGGCAGCAGGCCGCCAGCGCGTCGACGGTCCAGCGTTGCGCGGGCGCCGCGTGAATGGCGGCCAGCGCCGCGCTGACCCGTGAATCGGCGAACCCGGCCAGCCAGCCGACATCGCCGTTCGCGCCTTCGTCCACATAGCGCCGCAGGATCTGCACCAGCATCATGTGTCCGAGATGCCGGACCATCAGCGACCCGCCCGGCGACGATGCGCCGAATTCCTGCGCGAGCTGCTGCAGCGACCAGCGCAGCACCGCCGCCTGTTCGGAGTCGCCGCTCACGACGACCACCGGCGGCAGGCTGCCGAGCAGCAGCGGCATGCCTTCTTCGTACGCGAAGCGGCCGCCGATCAGGAAGCAATTGGCCGGTTCGCCATAGCGCGCGATACCGCGTTCGACGTGCCGGTACACATCGGCGGCCGGCACGGGTGCGACCGACGGATCGCTCGCCAGCGAAAATGCCCGCGGCGCGGCCAGCAGGAAGCAGTCTCCCGTGCGCAGCCGGACGGGCGGCCCCGCACCGTCGACGGTCAGCCAGCAACTGCCTTCGACCACCGCGTTGAACTTGATGCCGTCGGGCGGCGGCAAGTCGATCGCCCACTCGCCGCCGGCCCGCAGGCCGGTGAAAAACGAGTCGCGCGTTTCCAGCAGCGACAACACTTCCGATAGCGGGTCCACGGGCAATCTCCGGACGATCTCGACGAAAAACCGGATTCTATTGCATTCACAGTCCGGGTGCGCCGCCGGAGAATGAACACGTGCCGTGACGTGACCGATGGGCGGCCGCGTGCGGCATGCATCGTTCCTGGAGCCTTCAATGACGAGCAGGCAACACCCCCTTCATTCCGGATTCGACGCCGCATCGACGGCGAGCGACGTACTGGCCGGCCTCGACCTCCGCGGCAAGACCGCCATCGTCACGGGCGGCCAATCGGGCCTCGGCCTCGAAACGACGCGTGCGCTGGCGCAGGCCGGCGCGCACGTCGTCGTCGGCGCGCGGAGCGTCGAAGCTGCACGCGACGCGACGCGCGGCATCGACGGCGTGGAGATCGCGGCGCTCGAACTCGCCGACGCCGCGAGCGTGGCGGCATTCGCCGCACGATTCGTCGATGCGCGGCGCAACGTGCATATCGTGATCAACAGCGCGGGCATCATGGCATGCCCCGAGACGCGCGTCGGCGACGGCTGGGAAGCGCAGATGGCCGTCAATCATCTCGGCCACTATGTGCTCGTCAACCGGCTGTGGCCGGTGCTCGCGCACGGCGACGGCGCACGCGTGGTCGCGGTGTCGTCGCTCGGGCACCGGCTGTCGCCGATTCGCTGGGACGACGTTCAGTTCGCGCGCGGTTACGACAAATGGCTGGCGTACGCGCAGTCGAAGACCGCCAACGCACTGTTCGCGGTGCAACTGGATGCGCTCGGGGCCCGCTTCGGCGTCCGCGCGTATTCGCTGCATCCGGGCAAGATCGCGACGCCGCTGCAGCGTCATCTGACGCGCGCGGAAATGATGGCGCAGGGCTGGGTGGACGAGCACGGGGTGCCCGTCGATCCGACTTTCAAGACGCCGGCGCAGGGGGCGGCCACCCAGGTCTGGGCAGCCACGTCGCCGCGCCTTGCCGATCTCGGTGGCGTCTATTGCGAGGATTGCGATATTGCGGCGGTGACGCGCGGCGACGAGGAATCGGGGGTGCGGCCGCATGCAATCGATCCGGAGGACGCGGCGCGCCTGTGGGCGTGGTCCGCGGCATTGACGGGTATCGACGCCTTCGCGGCGCAGCGCTGACGCCCGAGTGCGCATCGCGAGACGCACGGATATCGGCGACGGTGCGATACCCGTCGCGTGACCGGTCATGCACGCGCCGCATCCATCAGCGCACATCCGTGCGGCGGCGGTGCGTGCGTCCGCTCATCGATCCGATTCAGAACACACCGGTATCGCCCGCCCGGGGACGCCGGTCGAACGCCGGGCCGGCACGAACGACGTCGCCCGGCAAGTGCGTTTCGCGCCCACATTACGCGTCGTGCGGCGGCGGCCGCTCGCGTCGACATGGTTAGAATGATCGCGGCAACCTGGTCCTTTCTGCTGCACGTCACCTGATCGACACGCACCGATGACATTACAAGAACTCGAAAACCTGATGCGAAGCCTGTTCGAGGATGAGAGCCTCGACGACTTCGGCAAGAGCGACTACAGCCTTTCGTTCGTCGTGCCCGGCAAGGTCCGGGACGTCAAGGCCGCGTTGCTGGCCCGCACGGGCCCGGCCGGATGGGACGGCGAGTCGGTGCACTGGTTTTTCCGGAACGATGCCGACGACTGGGCGCTGTATCTGCGCGGGGTCCCGAACTCGGTGTTCTGCCTCGCGACCGTGCAGTCGCTGCATACGCAGCACATGCAGCAACATCTGGACGCGGCGGCGATCACGCCGGCGCAGCAGGCCATCTACGACGCCGAGGAGGCGCAGCGCCGGCAGGAGGCCGAAGCACGGCAGCGGCGCGACACGCGAACCGAGCCGCTCGCGCCGCTCGGCGGGCCGTTCCATACCGATGGCGAACGCGTCTGGGCGCGCGTCGGCAGCGGGCATCGCTATCACGCGCTCAACCATTTCGATCTCGGCAGCTTCCGGCATCTGGTCGACAGCTTTGCGGTCGATGCATCGGGATTGCGCCATTACGCGTCCGGTGCCGCGTCCCGCTACGACGACGCAGGCGAAGGGCTCATCGCCGACGGGGATGCGGCCACGCTGGAATCGCTCGGCGGCGACTGGTATCGCGACGCACGGCAGGCTTACTACGTCGATCGCGGCATCCACGATCCCGATCACGGGCAGTGCCATCTGGTCGTGGTCAAGGCCGACGCGGCCAGCCTCACGCATATCGGCGGCGCGTATGCGCGGGATGCCAAGCACCTGTTCTGCGCCGGCGTGCGCAAGCGCGGCATCGACGATCCGGCCGGTGTGGTCGGCCTCGGCTACCGGTATGCGCGGCTCGGCACGCAGATTCTTTACGACGGCAAGATCGTGACCAGGCCGGGGCGCGTCGACGTGGAAACGGCGCGCGGCGTCTTTCACGACATGCTGATCGATGCGGACGGTCATGTGCTGTGGGGGAAGAATTACCGCAAGCCGTTGCCGGGGATCGATGCAGCCAGCCTGCGCTTTCTGAATTGGTCGTTCGCAGTCGACGACCGGCGTGTCTACTACCGCACCAGCACGAACCTGGCCGTATGCGAAGGCGTCGACCGCGCGAGCGTGGAGGCCGCGCCGCCGATGGGTATCCGCGACCGGCACGGGGTGATCGCGCTGCGCTATCCGGACGGCATCGCACGGGTGCCGGATTCGCCGACGGAATCCTGACGGCTTCGGGCGGTGGGTGTTGCACGCCGCCGGGCCGTATGCGCGAGCAGCGATCTTTATCGCTGCAGCAGATAACCGTATCGGAATCGCTTCGTTGACGCGATCCGGCACGCGCTCGTAGATTCGCGTTTTGACCGAATCAGGGGCCGTGCCGTGACCACTACCGCCATCCGCGATGCCGCACCGCGTTCTACCGGGCTGCCGCCCGCATTGCGGCCGGGCCATGCGGCGCAACGCTTCGACATCGTGCCGTTCGACGGGCCGCTCGGCGCCGAAGTGATCGGCCTCGACCTGGCGCAGCCGCTCGATGCCGATGGTTTCGCGCGCATCCATCGCGCGCATCTCGACCATCACGTACTGGTGTTTCGCGACCAGCGCATCACGCCCGACGAACACATCGCGTTCAGCCGCCGCTTCGGCCCGCTGCAGATCCATGTGCTGCACCAGTTCGCACTGGCCGGTCACCCGGAGGTGCTGATCGTGTCGAACATCGTCGAGAACGGCAAGCCGGTCGGGCTCGGCGACGCCGGTCATTTCTGGCACTCCGACCTGTCGTACAAGGAAAAGCCGAGCCTCGGCTCGCTGCTGCACGCGCAGGAATTGCCGGCGGAAGGTGGCGACACGCTGTTCGCGAACATGCATCTCGCATGGGACACGCTGCCGGCCCACCTGCGCAGCGCGATCGAAGGGCGGCGCGCCGAACATACGTATCTCGCACGTTATGCGGAACTGCAGGCGCGCAGCCCGTGGCGGCCGAACCTGTCGCCGGAGCAGATCGCGCAGGTGGCCGCGGTCGTCCATCCGGTCGTGCGCACGCATCCGGAAACCGGCCGCAAGGCCTTGTTCGTCAGCGAGCATTTCACGACGCGCATCGTCGGGCTGCCCGACGACGAAAGCCGCGCGCTGCTCGCCGAACTGTTCGCGCACAGCGTACGCGCCGAGCACCAGTACCGGCACCAGTGGCGCGCGCACGATCTCGTGTTCTGGGACAACCGGTCGCTGATGCATCTCGCCGCCGGCACGCCCGACCACCTGCGCCGCAAGCTGTACCGCACGACGATCGAAGGCGACGCGCCTTTCTGAGCCGCGTGCTGCGTCATTCTTCCGCCCCTTCCGCACTGGAGTTCCGATGTCGTTTTCGTTCTTGCCGGCGCGTCGCGCGCTGGCGGCCACGCTCACCGCCGCGCTCGCGTTCGCCGGCGCGGTCATCCCGCAAGCCGCGCACGCGGAGGGCCGCATCCGCATCGCCGAGCAGTTCGGCGTTGTCTACCTGATGCTGAACGTCGCGCGCGACCAGCAACTGATCGAAAAGGAAGGGCGCAAGGCCGGCCTCGACATCAAGGTCGACTGGGTGCGGCTGTCGGGCGGGGCGGCCGTGAATGACGCACTGCTGTCCGGCGCGGTCGATATCGCCGGCGCGGGCGTCGGGCCGCTGCTGACCGTGTGGGACCGCACGCGCGGCCGGCAGAACGTGAAGGGCGTCGCGTCGCTCGGCAACTTCCCGTACTACCTCGTCAGCAGCAACCCGAACGTGAAGACGATCGCCGACCTGGGCGCGAAGGACCGCATCGCGGTGCCGGCGGTCGGCGTGTCGGTGCAGTCGCGCGTGCTGCAGTACGCGGCCGCGAAGCGGTGGGGCGACAAGCAGTTCGACAAGCTCGACGCGCTCACGCAGGCGATTCCGCATCCGGACGCGACCGCCGCGATGCTCGCGAACAGCAGCGTGATCACCGGCCACTTCGGCAATCCGCCGTTCCAGGAGCAGGAACTTGCCGGCAATCCGAACGCGCACATCGTGCTGAATTCCTACGACGTGCTCGGCGGCCCGAGCTCCGCAACGGTGCTGTACGCGACCGAGAAATTCCGCAACGACAACCCGAAGACCTACCGCGCATTCGTCGCGGCGCTGGCCGACGCCGCGCGGCAGATCGCGGCCGACCCCGAGCGCGCAGCCGATACGTATATCCGCGTGAACGCGTCGAAGATCGATCGCGCGCTGCTGCTGAAGATCCTGCGCAATCCGCAGGTGCAGTTCAAGACCGCGCCGCAAAACACGCTGCCGCTCGCGCAGTTCATGCATCGCACGGGGGCGATCCGCAACGAACCGAAGTCGTGGCGCGACTACTTCTTCGACGACCCGGCGACGGCCGGCGGCAGTTGAGCGGGCCCGATGCTTCGACGCCGCGATCGACGCTTATGCGTCGGCACGGTTTCGATATGCGCAATCGATGGTTGGTCCGCACGACGCCCGGCCGTATGTTGATGCTTTCCCCGCAAGAGATTCGATCGTGAACGCCACTTCCCTCCGAACCTGGCTGTCGCCGTATGCGGCACGCGGCGGCGCGTCGCCTGCCGGTCAGTCCGCGCCCGACACACGTGTTGCCGGTCGGCCTGCCGCGAATGCCGCGCAGGCCGGCGCGCACAGCGAGCGGCTGCTGGCCATCGACCGCGTCAGCCTCGAATACCGCAGCGGCGCGCGGATCGTACGCGCGACGCATCAGGTGAGCTTCGACGTGTATGGCAGCGACCGCTTCGTGCTGCTCGGCCCGTCAGGGTGCGGGAAGTCGACGCTGCTGAAGGCGATCGCCGGTTTCATCGAGCCCGTCGCGGGTTCGATCGCGCTCGACGGCCGGCCCGTGCGCGGGCCGGGGCCCGACCGCGTCGTGGTGTTCCAGGAATTCGACCAGTTGCCGCCGTGGAAAACGGTCGTCGAGAACGTCGCGTTTCCGTTGCGCGCCGCCGCGAAGCTGTCGCGTGCCGAAGCACATGAGCGTGCGCAGCACTATCTCGACAAGGTTGGCCTCGGCGCGTTCGCCGATGCCTATCCGCATACGCTGTCGGGCGGCATGAAGCAGCGCGTCGCGATTGCGCGCGCGCTTGCGATGCAGCCGCGCGTGCTGCTGATGGACGAACCGTTCGCCGCGCTCGATGCGCTCACGCGCCGCAAGATGCAGGAAGAACTGCTGCGGCTGTGGGACGAGTTCCGCTTCACGCTGCTGTTCGTCACGCATTCGATCGAGGAAGCGCTCGTCGTCGGCAACCGCATCCTGCTGCTGTCGCCGCATCCGGGCCGCGTGCGCGCGGAACTCAACAGTCACGAGCATTCGCTCGACAACGTCGACACCGGCGACTTCCGCGACAACGTCGCGCGGATCCATCGTCTGCTGTTCGATACCGATGCAACGAACGAGCCGACGACGGAGGACGCCGCATCATGAATCCGATCGATCCGGCGCTGCCGCCGCTGCCGCCCGTTCGCGCGGAATACGAGCGTACGCTCGACACGCTGCCCGACGCCGAACGCGCGGCGCCGGCGTCGCTGCTGCGCCGTGTCGTCGGCGCGGGCTGGTTCCGTCGCAGCGTGATCGCGCTCGTGCTGATCGCCGCATGGGAGATCGTCGCGCGCATCGTCGCGAACGATCTGCTCGTCCCGACCTTCGGCGCGACGCTGGCCGCTTTCGTACAGGGCATCGAGTCGGGCGAACTGCTCGTGAAGACCGGCATCTCGATGTCGGTGCTGCTGCGCGGCTACGCGCTGGGGGTGCTTCTGGCGTTCGCGTTGACGTCGCTCGCGGTATCGACGCGCATCGGCCGGGATTTGCTGACGATGCTCACGTCGATGTTCAATCCGCTGCCGTCGATCGCGTTGCTGCCGATCGCGCTGCTGTGGTTCGGACTCGGTACGGGCAGCCTGCTGTTCGTGCTCGTGCATGCGGTGCTGTGGCCGCTTGCGCTCAGCATGTACACGGGCTTCGCGGGCGTGCCGGCCACGCTGAAAATGGCCGGGCGCAACTACGGCCTCACGGGCCTGCGCCAGATCGTGCTGATCCTCGTGCCGGCTGCGCTGCCGTCGATCCTGGCGGGCCTGCGCGTCGGCTGGGCATTCGCGTGGCGCACGCTGATCGCCGCCGAACTCGTGTTCGGCGCGAGCGCGGGGCAGGGCGGGCTCGGCTGGTACATCTTCCAGAACCGCAACGAGCTGTACACGGACCGCGTGTTCGCGGGCCTGGCGGCCGTCATCGTGATCGGGCTGCTCGTCGAGAACCTCGTGTTCGACACGCTCGAGCGCGCGACCGTGCGGCGCTGGGGCATCCAGCACTGACGCCACCTTGCGCGAACAATCCCGGCGCATGCATAACCAAAGCTGAAATCGGCTTTTCGCGCGCGCCGGGTGCGTCCCTATACTTTGCGGAAACCGCGATCGCGCGATGCCGCGACGTGCCCGATCTTCCCGAACGAGGACCTGCCGAATGACTGCTCGTGATGCCGTCGATCCGCGCGACGCATTGCGCGACGCGCTGGCCGCACTGCCCGATCTCGCGAACGCGATCGGGCAGGATGCCGCACAACGCGAGGCGCGTCGCGAACTGCCGTTCGACGGCTTCGCGATTTTCCGCCGCTCGGCGCTGGGTGCGCTGCGGATTCCGGTGGCGCGCGGCGGCCTGGGCGGGACGCTGGTCGACCTGTTCGACACGATTGCGACGCTGGCTGCCGCCGATTCGAATCTCGCACACGCGCTGCGCATCCATTACGACCAGACCGAGACGCTGCGGCTGTCGCCGCGCACGCCGTTTAACGACGTGCAGCTCGAGCGCGTGCTGGCCGGCGCGATCTTCGGCGGCGCGTCGACCGAGCGCGGAACGTCGCGACCGGGCGAGAACACGACCGTGCTGCGCCGGGACGGCGATCACCACCGCGTGACGGGCCGGAAATACTATTCGACGGGCACCGCGTTTGCCGATTTCGCACGCATCAACGTGGAGAACGAGCAGGGCGACGCGCTGGCCGTGATCGTTCCCGTTGCGCGCGATGGCCTGCAGGTACTCGACGACTGGGACGGGATGGGCCAGCGCATGACCGCGAGCGGCAGCCTGCTGCTGGAAGACGTGCAGGTCTTCGCGGACGAAGTCGCCGCGCGCGACGGGTCGACGCTCGTCGGACGTCATTGCGGCGCACTGCGGCAGCTTCATCTCGTCGCGACGGGCGCGGGCATCGTGCGCAACGTGCTGGCCGATGCGCGCCGCTACGTGCTCGCGCACGGCCGCCCGGCGCTGCACAGCCCGGCGCCGACCGCGCGCGACGATCATTTCATCCAGCAGATCGTCGGCGAGCTGTCCGCGCACAGTCACGCGATCGACGCATTGGTGCGCGAAAACGCGCGCGCGCTCGACCGCTCCGCCGATGCGATCGAAGCGGGCGACGCCGGCGCGCATGCGCTCGTGCTCGACAGTGCGCTCGCGACCGCGCGCACGCAACTGATCGTCAGCAAGCTTGCGCTGCATGCGGCCGAACGGCTGTTCGAAGTGGGCGGCGCGTCGGCAACGGCGCGCGAGCACAACCTCGACCGCCACTGGCGCAACCTGCGCACGATCTTCAGCCACAACCCGCTGCTGCACAAGGCACGCGTAGTCGGCGATTACGAACTGAACGGCGTGACGACGCACCTGACCGAAGGGCGCGTGTTCTGACGGCGGTCGCCGCTGCGGCGGCGGCCCGTGCCGTGCGATGCGCCGGGCTTCTGCGCCGGCCTCAGCGTCTCAGGCCGGCTTCGCGCAGCAGCGGCAACACGCGCGCGCCGAAGAAGTCGAGATCCGGCTTGAAGTCGTAGAAGCTCAGCTGGATGCCGTCGATGCCCGCGCGGTGCAGCCGCACGATCGTATCGGCGACTTCGTCGGGCGAGCCGGTGATCGAGATATTGCCGCCGATCGCGCGCGCGGCGGCCTGCGCGCGCTGCTCGAAACCGCCACGCCACGCATGCGCGTCGCTGTCGAAGCGGTGGAAGCTGCCTTCGTCGGCATGCGCGACGATCGCGTCGCGGTATGCGCGCGCTTCGGCCGCCGTTTCGCGGCAGATGACGAGCGGATTGAGCAGCGTGCGGATCGTGCGGCCTCGCGCGGCGGCGGCCGCCTTCACGCGTGCGGTATGCGCGGGTAGCGCGTCGATCGCGCGTTGCGCATCGGGGCCGGCCGGGCTCGTGACGAACACGATGTCCGAATAACGTGCCGCGAATGCGATGCCCGCCTCAGAGCCGGTCGCGTTGATCAGCAGCGGGCGGCCGTAGTGCGGCTTCGGCGTCACGAATGCACCGCCCAGCTGCCAGCTCGACAGTTCGGGCGTGTAGCTGAAATTGTCCGGTTGTGCCCACAACTGCTGGACCGCATCGAGGAATTCGGCGGCCATCTCGTAGCGCCGGTCGTGCTCGATCCGGTTCCAGCCGAACATCTCGTGCTCGATCGCGCGGTGGCCGGTCACGACGTTGATGCCCCAGCGTCCGCGCGAGATGTGGTCGAGCGTCGCGGTGAATTTCGCGAAATGCAGCGGATGCCACGGACCGTAGAGCACGTGGCTCGTCGCGACGAGGATGATCCGCTCGGTGCGCGCGGTCAGCGCGGCCAGCGTCATGAACGAGTCGAGTGCCTGTCCGTCGAACACGCCACCGTAGCCGCCTTTCGGGAGCCACTGCGACAGCGCGAACACGAGATCGAAGCCGAGCGCTTCGGCGCGCGCGACCAGGTCGGCGTTGTAGTCGAACGTCCAGTCGGTCGAGCGCGGCAGCGTCGACGCGCTCCATCCGCCGGCCTGGATCGGCAGGAACAACCCGAGCATCAGCGGTTGCGCGAGGACACGCGAGACGGGGCTGTCGGGGAAATCCGCCGGCGAGCGGACATCGACGAAAGGCGACGGCGCGATCGAGGCGGCGACGGAGGTATCGCTCATGACGGGGTCCTTGCGAGGTATGCGCGCGCCGGGCGATGACGACGATCGGGACGCCCGCGCGGTTGTTCGACATCGGCGAAGGCTTCCCGTCCACCCCCGCGCCTCTGTGGCGGACGGGAACGGACGCCGGTCATGATCGAACGCATATCGAACGCATATCGAACGCGTATTGCACTCGGGGCCGCGCGCAGGGAAACACCCATTCTCGGCAACCCGGCGTGGCGCGGCAAACAACGATTCCCGCTTTGCTTATCGCGCCGCGCCCGATGCGCGTGCCGTCAGAACTTCACGCGCAGCCCGCTGACGAACGCGAGCTGGCGGTTCGTCGACGACGCGCTGCCGATGTTCGAGATCGCCGCGATCTTGCGATAGCCGCCCGGCGTTGCCGTGCTCGCATCGCCGGCCGCAAGCTGGTAGATGCCCGACACGTAGATATCGGTGCGCTTCGACAACGCATAGTCGAACCCGAGCGTGAACTGGTGCCAGCGCGGTTTCAGCGTCTGGCCGCTGGTGCCCGGCAGGCCGCTCGCGCGCCCGTCGGTGAACGTGTAGACACCGATCAGCGTGGCCGACGGCGTGATCTGGTAGCGCGCGTTGACGTCGTAGTTGTTGAACTTGCGCGACGAGCCGTCGAGATAGTCGAGCTGCGTGTGGCTCCACGCGAAGCCGAGCGTCGTGCGGCCGAGCGCGTAGTTCGCGCCCAGCGCGCCGATCTGCTGCTTGAGCACGCCGCCGTTCAGCCCGTAGAAGAACGCGCCGCTGTAGTCGTTGCCGGTGGTCGAGGTTGCGCCGCCCACCGCACCGCTCGTGTTCGACGTCGAGTTCGGATGATTGAAGCGCACGTAGCCGCCGCCGATCGACAGCGGGCCGTTCACGTAATTCGCGGATGCGCCCCACGCGTTGTTGTTCGAGAACCCGGTGCCCGCACCGCCGCTGGCCTGGTTGCTGAACGCGTAGAGCAAGTCGGCCGTGAAGCCGGCGATCGTGTCGCTGCGGAACTTCACCGCGTTGTTCAGCCGGAAGCTCTGGTTCAGGTTGTCGTTGTCGCCCACGTGCGTGGCCGGCGACCAGAAGCCCGCTCCCGAGTACTGCGCGACGAGATCGGTGATCGGCTCGTACTGGCGGCCGAAGGTCAGCGTGCCGAGCCCTTTCTTGCCGAGGCCCACGTACGCGGACCGGCCGAACAGGCGGCCGCCCTGGCCGAGCCCGCCGTCGCTCGGCCGGAAGCCGCTTTCCAGCGTGAAGACCGCCTGCAGGCCCCCGCCGAGATCTTCCGTGCCTTTCAGGCCCCAGCGGCTGCCGCTCAGCTTGCCGCTCGTCTGCTGGATGTTGCTCGCGCCGCCCTGGTTGTTCGTATAGGCGATGCCGGCGTCGACGACGCCGTACAACGTGACCGAACTCTGCGCGTGCGCACTGACCGAACCGATCGAAACCAAACCCAGGACTACCGATTTTTTGATCATGACTATCCTCTGTTTTTATGGGTACCTCTGTGAGGATCACGATGCTATTGACGACGGGCGCGCCGACGAACGGCCGATCCGTGGTTTGTAAATCGCTGCGCCGCCGATTTGTAATGTGCGTTGCCGCCCGCCCGCCAGGTGTGCCGCGATCGCGTCCGGCACGCATGCTGCGGCGAACGCATCGCGCGGACCGCGAACGTCGCCCGCCGGAAATGCGCGTGCGCCGTCATATCGATCGATGAAATCGTTCGATGTCCGCAATAGCGGTCGTTCGCGTTGCGATGCGTTTACGCAACGACCCGCTAGGCGGCGACCGGCCGATGCGCTACGCGCGCAAGCATATCGATTCCGCAAAACGTTGGTAGGGCCGTGCCAGGCGTAACGGTAGAGTCGGGCATCCGGTCGCAGGCCGGCATGCACCGGGAACGCGAACGTGCGCAAGCGCGTGTGCGTCCCGGCTGAACAATCAACACGGGAGCCGTTCGACATGAGTCGCGATGTACTGTTTCTGCTGGAGCCGGGCTTTGCCGATCCGAAGCATCCGGGGCAGCGCTTCGTCTGCCCGCACGGGCTGTCGATCGAAGGGCTGCTGGCGAGTGAACCCGAGCGCGCCGGCCGCCTCGACGTGAAGCGCGTGGGCTTCGAGCGGCCGCGACCGGCCGTGATCGAGGTGCTCGACGACGCGCACCAGGGCCTGCCGGTTCTCGTGCTCGGCCGCGACCAGCCCGCGCCGGACGACGCGCAGACGCTCGGCGACGTGCGCTTCGTTACCGACGCGCGCCGTATCCTCGAACTGCTGGCCGAGCGCCACGGGTTTCCGGCGCTGCATTGACGCGCCGTTTCACGTCCTATCCGTTATCCGATCGACAGGAGTATCCGATGTCGTCCATTTCGGCGGCACGCCGCCGCTTGCTGCTTGCCGGCGCCGCGGTCGCGGCGAGCCCGGTTGCCGCGTTCGCCGCGCAGGCCGCGTCCGCCGATCTCGCCGATACGACATTGCGCGTCGCGACCTACAAGGGCGGCTGGCGCGCGCTGCTGCAGGCGGCCGGGCTCGGCGACACGCCATACCGGATCGACTGGCGCGAGCTGAACAACGGCGTGCTGCATATCGAGGCACTGAATGCGGACGCGCTCGATATCGGTTCGGGCAGCGAAATTCCGGCCGTGTTCGCCGCGCGCCAGAAAGCCAGCGTGCGGTTCATTTCGCGGGTGCGCGAAGACCTCAACAACCAGGTTACGCTTGCCCGCAAGGACACGCCGATTCGCAGCATCGCGGACCTGAAGGGCAAGCGCGTCGGCTACGTGCGCGCGACGACGTCGCACTATTTCCTGTATCGCCAGCTTGCGGAGGCCGGGCTGAGCTTCGACGACATCCAGCCGGTCAACCTGTCGCCGACCGACGGCTTGTCCGCGTACGACCGCGGCGACATCGACGCGTGGGCGATCTACGGTTACAACGGCCAGCTCGCGCGCAACCGCTACGGCGCTCGCGTGCTGAAGACGGGGAAGGGCTATCTGTCGGGGAATTTTCCGGTGTACGCGAATCCCCGCACGCTCGACGATGCGCGCCGCCGCGCGGCCACGGGCGATCTGTTGCTGCGGTTCCGGCATGCGTATGCGTGGGCGAACGGGCATTTCCGCGACTATGCGCTCGCGCAGAACCGCGAGACGCGCGTGCCGGCTGCCGATCTCGTCGCGATGTTCGATCAGCGCAGCGAAGACTACGCGCTGCTGCCGGTGACGCCCGACGTGGTGGCGCAGCACCAGCAGGTCGCGGACGTGTTTGCCCGCATCGGCGTGCTGGACGGCCCGGCCCGGGTCGCGCCGTTGTGGGATACGTCGTTCAATGCGGTGGTGGCGACGGGGTGACGCGATCGGCGCGGGACGCCGCGTGCCGGATTCGAAGCCGGACCTGCCGGGATCAGGCGAAGGTCGTCGCGACCATGATGCCGAATACGACCCCGAGCGCGATCCCGCAGAGCCGGCCGTAAATCGAGGCGCGAACATTGTCGTCGAGCACGAACGGGGAGCGCTTGTGTTTCCACACCGTGCTGAACGCCACCGGGCGGGTCAGCAGCGCAATGCATGCGATCAGCACCGGCGTGGCGACGAGCAGCGCGATGCGCTGGCCGTTCCAGTCGACGCCGTGCATGGCCAGCGAAACCAGTGCGGCAAGCGGCACCTCGACGCACAGGCCCAGCAACGAGCCGTTGACGAAGGAATCTCCGGGTGTCTGGAACATGATCGGGTCGTACCGTTCGAAGCAAACCGGTGCCCGGCTCGGGCCCCTGAAAATAAGCGCCGCGACCGCGTCGGACGGTCGTGGCCAGCCGTGTTCAACATTGGGTTGACGGGCGGATGGTAAGGCAAAGCGTCGGCCGGTTGTCGCTCCTTCAAGTAATTTGACAAACACCCCGGCCGGTGGCGTGACGGCCGGGGTCTGTACGCGCCGGCAAGCGGGCGTCGTGGCGTCGGCGCGTCTACGGGATGGCCTTCGCCATGGCCATGACGAGGTTGCTCGACTGCTGGACGATGGTGTTTCGATACGATTCGAACATCGGATCGGTCAGCTTCGCGTCATCGCCATTCGAGAAGTGCGTCATCACGGGCGTATGAAGATGGCCTGCGAAGATCTTTCCGTCGGGTGCGAGCGTGTCGCGCAGCAAGGTGTTCCGGTAGCCGCTTTCGTTCGACAGGTAGTTTCCGCCGCCGCCGTTCTGCGCGCATGAAAGTACCGCGGGCGCGGTCGGCGCCGTGGTCGGCGGATACGTATCCGAACCGGTGAAGCTCACGACGCTCGCGGCATTGCCGCAGTCGGTGAATTCGGAATGGTCCGTATGCCAGATCACCGCGTATCCGCCAGGTTGCGACGCACCCGGCAGGGTGATTGCCGCGCCGGAATTCGCCGCAATCATCGCATCGAACGGTAGCGTGGTCGTCGTGAACTGCTTGGGCAGATAGGCTTGCCACGGTTGCGGATCGAAGCCCAGAACGTCATCCGGCGGATAGATGTCCGCGTCCTGCATGCCGGGCAACAGCGGGGCCGCCCGCGGGTTGCCGATCGTCGTGCCGAGATTGTCGGGGTACGCGGCCGCGTGATAACGGCCGTGCCAGTTCTCGATCCAGAATTCTCCCTCTCCGCCCTGGCTCATCGTGATCGACGCATTCACCCGTTCGGCGCCCGTGAAGAAAGGGGCGAGCGTATGTTCCTGCATGCCCTTGCGGAACGGATCGTAGTCGACCGGCAGCAGGTAGGTCTGGATCACGGCGGTCGACCCGTCGGCCAGCCGGATCTGCCGATTGTTGAGTGCGAGCGCGACAGCGCCTGACGGATTGCCCGTCCGGATGTTGGTGGACGGATGGTTCGCGCCCGGCGTGCCCAGCGTGAACGGATCGAACCCGCTGACGATGATCCGCTTGATGCCGGCGCCCGACGGGAAGCTCATCGCATATTGTCCGCGCGACGCACGTTCGAGTACCCATTGCAGCTGCGCCCGTTGCTCGGTCGTCAGCGATGCCTGCGGCACCCATTGGCGCAGCGCCAGCGTCATCTTCAGGCGCGCCCAGTAAAGCATCCGGTCGTCGCTTTGCGGCAGTGTGCCGGCCACCTGCCGGCCCTGTACGCGGTCGACCGTTGCCTGCCACAGTGCCTGCCCGGAAATCTTGACCGTGCGGACCGCGTCGGCAAACGATTGGATCGCACCGTCGGTGCAGAGCTGCCTGACGAAGTTCGGCCCGAACTGGTCGAAGCCGGCAGCGGCGAGCAACTGGTCGGCGAACGGCGTGGTGACCCCCGGCAGCACGTTGACGAGCCGCTGCTCGTCAACCGATGGCGTGACGCCTGCGTTCATGCAGCCTGCGTACTGGGCTGCCGGAGGCGGGTTGGTGGCGCCGTTCGGCGGGATCAGGGAAGGCGCAGGATCGGCGGGGCCGGTCGTCGGCGCGGACGGGGAGGCGGTCTGGCCGGCCACGGGGGGCGACGCAGCCGTGTCGGATTGGGTGTCGCCGCCGCAACCGGCGAGCCCCAGCACGGTCGTCCAAAGCAGCGTTGCGAGTCGGGTGCGCTTCACTTTGCCGTCCCTCCACTCGCGGGTGTCGCCGGCGGGGCGGGCAGATCGGAGCGCTTCGGCAGCGGTTGACTGCATTCGCCGTCAAAGTACGGACCACTGATCAATTTCCATGCGGCATTCGGCGCATTGGCCGAACACTTCACGTCGCTTCCGTCCCGCCATTGGTAGTACGCGCCCTGGTACTGAGCAAAGGCAGTCGTGCTCAAAGCGACCAGCGCAAACATTATCAATGTTCGTTTCAAAATGACCTCCCGCCTCGTTGATTGCCAATTGATGTTGAGTAAAGTCTGGCTTTGACCGGTCAAGAAAATGAATGACATGCGTCAATGAGTTCGACACACGGACGAAGGGTAAGAAGAAAAAAAGCGCGTCGCTAACGAGTTTTTCTTCGCGCCACGTATAGAAAACCTTAACGAAGATCCGGGTTTTCCCGGTGCGGAAAACTAAACGTCAAATCTCTTTTCCGGTAAACGATCGACATGCATAAGTGAGCTGGCGCACGCGCTGTCAGCGCGAGGCGGAGCAGGCTTCGGGATGCGCGTGGCACTCGCGGCATGAGTGCGGAATGGTTCAGGCAGGCCGTGCATTCGCGAATGCATTGCTTCATGCTTGACTGTGTTTTTCAGCTGCGTTACAAATGGTTACATGCGGGAATTCGTGTAAATGTGGCCGATACGGCGGGTCGGCTATTTGTTGAAAAATAACAAACGAGCATTATCGAGTGCCTCGTTTTGATGAAAACGAATATTAATAATCTGGAAAAACGAGATGAATGTGCGTTGCGTGTCGTGCCTGGCTTCCATTGCCGTTTCAACGTTTCTGACAGGGTGCGTTTCGGTACAGCCCAAGGCCATTTCGCAAGACGGCACGGCAGCGTTGGGTGGCAAGACGATTGTCGTCAGCACCTATGAAACACCCAGCTTCAGCGCGATGACACCGGGCAAGGCCATGTTCGGCCTGATCGGCGGGGCCGTCATGATCAGCACCGGCAACAGCTTCGTTCGGGACAACCGGATTGCCGACCCGGCGGTCGCGATCGGCAACGGCCTTGCAAAAGCGCTCGCTGAAAAATACGGGGTTGTCGTCAAGCCGGCAGGCGACGCCAAACCGCTGGCCACGGATGCGCTCGATGTGCTCGTCGCGCAATACCCGGGCAACGACCTGATCATGGACAGCCGAACGATCAACTGGATGTACACGTATTTCCCCAACCACTGGGGCACCTATCGGCTGGTTTATTCCGCGAAGATCCGTCTCATCGACGCGCGTTCCAAAACCGTGCTTGCGGAAGGCGTGTGCAGCCGGGTACCGGAGTATTCGGCCGATCTGCCGGATTACGACACGCTCACGGGCAATGGCGGCGCGTGGGTGAAGGAGAAACTGCGCAGCTATGCCGACGCGTGCGTGAACGAATTCGGCGCAGCGTCCCTGGCCCTGCCGCAGATTGCGAGCCAGACGAACACGGCGCAGCCGGTTCCGGCTGCACCGCAGTAACGCGCAGTCGTACCGGGGCCACCCGGTACGACTGCGGTGGGTGCCGCACAGGTGCGCCACCGCAGGCAGATCCACTGGGGTCTTTCTGAAATGGACGTGGTGTTGCCGATGCCCCGATCGATTTCTGTCGCGATCGCATGAAGAGGGCGCATGCAATTGCTTCCCGGCGATCGGCATCGCCCATAACGGCGCGAGGATGTCAGGCGGCGAAGATCCGGCGCTGGTAGTCGAGGATCAGGCGATCGATGTCCGGGCCGTCACGCCGCGGCTGGCTTTTCGGCTCGAGCCAGAGCCATCGCATCATCCGGTAACGCGCCTCGACGCACATCAACCATGCGTCCCAGTCCGACCAGTGGCGCAGCAGCGGAATGTTGCGGATGTCCCGCAGCCCGTCGCGAATCTCGTACACGTGGAAATGCTGGCTGGCGCGCTGGCTCAGTTCGTCGAACGCGCGCGCGGCTTGCGCCGGGTCGGAAAGCAGGAAATCGTGGATCTCGATGATCACGTGGCTGCCGGCAAGCTGTTCCAGCAGGGTGGCGTCGAACAGGTCGAATTCCGCGCCCTCGATATCGCACAGGATGACCCGGCCGGCCGGATCTCCGCCATGCTCCGCGAGGATCGCGGGCAGGTTGCGATCGGCCTTGCCGTGGACGGCGACGCGGTCCGCCAGCCCCATCTCCGCGGCGCGGTGCTGGATCGCCTGGCGGCGTTGCTCGTCCATCTCGAAGCACAGGCTGCGGGCAAAGACGTTGTTCCTGACCAGGCCGATGCCGAAGATCCCGTCGGCGGCGCCGAGGTCGACCAGCACCTTGTCGGGGGAGCCGAGCGCTTCCAGGATCGCGCATACGGCGATCTCGTAGGTGCCGAGCAGGTAGCCGCCGACCGCGACCTCCGCCCAGTGACTGACGCCGACCGGAAACCCGCGAAGGATGCCGTACTGGACGATCGAGCCCGTTTGTTCGCGCAGCAACTGCGACAGATAGTGCAGGCGAAGATTCGCGGCCTGGATCGAGCTCTGGCTGAAGTACTGCGCGTGGTCCATGTTTGTCGTTCTCGCTGGGTGGAGATGCGCGTCGGGGAATGCGGCGATGACGGGCGGGCTTCTGCGGATGCGAGTGCGTTGTCCTGCCTCGGACAAGAATATAGCGCGTTGTCGGCTCAGCGCCAGCACGACACGAATCCGGCAGATGGCGGGATGCAGGGCCCGGCCCGTGACGGGTGCGTTCGTCGATCGCGGCGGGCGACGATGACGGCCGATGCCCGTCCGACACGGTCGGACCTCGAAGGTCCGTCGTTCGAGCGGGACACGGCCGCCCGACGACCGTCTGTCAGCGATCGCGAACGGCCGAGGGCTGGCCGGGCCCGGCCTCGATCGACGACGCTCCCAAGCGGTTGGATCGCTGCATCCCGACGGTCCGCTCGGTATCGACCGGATGTCATCCCCCCGCCATGCGGCGGAGATCGACCAGCCTGTCGAACGTCTCTCCATCCAGCAGGCCGAGTTCGATCGCCGCCTCGCGCGGGGCGATCCTGCGGCCACGGGCATGGCGGGTGATGGAAGCTGCCTTGTCGTAACCCAGCACCGGGTTGAGTGCGGTGACGGCGAGCAACGGGCTTTGCAGGTCGCGCGCCAGTCGTTCTCCTGCCGGCTGGATGCCTGGAATGAGCCGAGTGGCCACCATGTTCGCGCCGTCCGCGAGCAGCCGGATCGACTGAAGGACGTTGTAGATCAGCACCGGTTTTGCCACGTTCAGTTCGAAGCTGCCGGACGCGGCGGCCATCGTTACCGTCACATGATTGCCTGCCACCTGCATCGCTGTTTGCACCATGACCTCGGCGATGGTCGGATTGCGCTTGCCGGGCATGATGGAGGACGTCAACCCGTCGTCCGGCAGCAGCAATTCGCCGATGCCGGCGTTCGGGCCGGAACTCATCCAGCGCAGGTCATTCGCGATCTTGGTGAACGACGCGGCGATCACATTGAGCGCGCCGGAGAGCTCGAGCAATGCGTCGTGCGCGGCCATGCCTTCGACCTTGCAAGGATTCGGACGGAATGCCAGGCCGCTCAGCCGGCTCGCTTCCTCGCAGAATGCACGGTCGAAGCCGGGCGGGGCGTTCAGGCCGGTCCCTGCCGCCGTACCGCCCTGCGGCAGGACAAGCAGGCGGGGCATCGTGTCGTGCAGGCGCGCCAGCGCATTGTCGACCTGCGCGGTGAAGCCGTCGAAGCTACGGCCGAGCGTGGTGGGGACCGCGTCCATCAGGTGGGTGCGACCGATTTTCAGCACGTCGGTGAACGCGCCGGCGCGTTCGCGCAGGCTGTCGCGCAACCGGCGAAGCGCCGGGGCGAGCCGGTCTTCCAGTTCGATCGCAGCACTCATGTGCATGACCGACGGAAAACTGTCGTTGGACGACTGCGAGGCGTTCACATGGTCGTTCGGATGCACGGGAGACCGGGTGCCCAGCGGCTGCCCCAGCCGTTCGTTGGCCCGGTTCGCGATCACCTCGTTGGCGTTCATGTTGGTTTGGGTGCCAGAGCCGGTCTGCCAGATGGAAAGCGGGAAGTGATCGTCGAATCGGCCGCAGCGCAGCTCTTCCGCGGCGGCCACGATGGCTGCACCGAGCCCTGCGTCAAGTACGCCGCAGCGCATGTTGGCGCGGGCGGCGGCCATCTTGTGCAGGCCGAAAGCATGGACGAGGCAGTCGGGGAAGCGTTCCTCCCCGACCGCAAACACGGTCAGCGCGCGCTGCGTCTGGGCGCCCCAATAGCGGTCGGCGGGAATGTCCGCCGGGCCGGACGAGTCATTCTCGATGCGGTACGTTGTCATGATGAATTCAGGGAGCGTTGTCGGGGTCAGGCAGCCGTCGTGCGTTGCAGCGGGCCGCCCGGCGAATGAGGATCCACCGCATTGGCGTCGTCGCCCGGCAGGGTGCCGTCGTCGAGCGCGGCGTCGGCTGCGGCCAGGTCGGGATGGCGCTCGGGATAAAGATGGCGCTTCGCGGTCTCGGCATCGAACGTGCCCGACCACTTCGCCACGACCACCGTCGCCACACTGTTGCCGATGGTGTTGCAGGTCGAGACGGCCATGGACAGGAAGCGGTAGACGCCAAAGATCACGGCCAGCCCTTCCACCGGCAGTATCCCGGTCGACGTCACCGTCGCGGCAAACACCACGAACGAGCCGCCGGATACCGTGGCCGCGCCTTTCGACGTCAGCAGCATCAGCACCAGGATGCCGAACTGGTGGTCGAGCGTCAGCGGCACACCATACGCATGGGAGATGAACATCACGCCCATCGCCATGAAGATCGACGTGCCGTCGAGGTTGAAAGCGTAGCCGGTAGGCAGCACCAGACCGACGGTCTGCTTGGCGCAGCCCAGCCGCTGGAGCTTGATCAGAAGGCGCGGCAGTGCGCTTTCCGACGAGGCCGTGCCGAGCACGATCAGGATCTCGTCCTTGATGTACCTCAGGAAGCGCCACAGGCTGAAGCCGGCCACTTTTGCGACGATGCCGAGCACGACGGCGATGAACAGCACCACCACCGCGTAGAAGCTCAGCACGAATTGCGCCAGTGCGACCAGGACGGCTGACCCATTGATGCCCACCGAATAGGCCACCGCGCCGAAGGTGCCGATCGGCGCGAGCTTCATCACGAGATTGATGAAGGAGAACAGCACGTCGGAGAGGGTGTCGAGGCCACGGTTGATGGTCGCGCGGCGCGTCTCCGGAATGGCCAGGATCCCGATGCCGACCATGACCGCCAGCACCACGACCTGCAGCAGTTCGCCCTTGGCAAATGCGCCGACGAAGTTGTCGGGCACGATGTGCATCATGAATTCGAGGAAGCCCTGCGGCGCCACGACCTTTGTTGCCGGCGTGATGGTGCCGGTTGTGACGTGGGCCATCCCCTTCCCGATTTCCAGCAGATTGCCCGCGAGCATGCCGACCATCAGCGCGACGGTCGAAATCACCTCGAAGTAGAGAATCGAGCGCCAGCCCACGCGCCCGGCGCTCTTCGCGTCGCCCGCCGACGCGATGCCGTGCACGATGGTCAGGAATACGAGGGGCGCCACGCCGACCTTGATGAGCGACAGGAACATGTCGCCCAGCAGCTTCAGCTTCGCGGCGAAGGTCGGGAACACGAAGCCGACGCCGATGCCGAGGAGCAGTGAGACGAGCACCTGCATGCCGAGCTTGCGATACCACGGAAGCCGCGGGGCGGCCGGCGGCGCGGCTGGCGGAACTGCGAGGGTATGGATGGTCGGGTCTTGCATGATGTCTACCTCCACCGGGGCCTGTGTTCAGGCCACCTTGTTCGAGAGTTCGATGGCGCGATCCACCATCTGCGGGGCGAGGCCGAGATAGTTGGCCGGGTCGCACAGGCGCTCGATGGCCGCACGGTCGAGATGCTGCGTGACGGCCGGCAGCGCGCTGAGCGCGTCGGCCAGCGTGCCGCCGGCTTCGTTGACGGTGCGGCAGGCGTCATACACCACGTCGTGCGCCTGCTGACGGCCGATATGCGGCGCCATGCCCATCATCACGGCCTCGGCCACGATCAGGCCGTTGGAAATATCGAGGTTGTGCCGCATGCGAGCGGTGTCGACGATCAGCCCGCCCAGCGCGAATTTCGCCTGGTGGAGCGCGCCCGAGGTCAGGATGAAGCTCTCAGGAATGGCGATCCACTCGGCGTGCCATGGGCCGGTGGCGCGCTCGAAGTCCTGCACCATGGCATCGACCATCAGCCCGGCGTGCTGGCGCACGGCCTTGGCGGCAGCCAGCATCAGTTCGCTGGAAATGGGATTGCGCTTCTGCGGCATCGTGCTGCTGGCGCCGCGCCCCTTCACGAACGGCTCGTAGACTTCCGCGAACTCGGTCGACGCCATGATCATGATGTCGAGTGCGATCTTGCCGAGCGAGCCGGTGACAAGCGCGAGCAGGTTGACCGCTTCGGCGAAGCCATCGCGCGCCACGTGCCAGGTGGTGGCCGGCACGCCCAAGCCCAGCTCCTTGGCCAGCGCCTGCTGGATCGCAAAGCCCTTCTCGCCGACCGATGCCAGCGTGCCGGCCGCGCCGGCGAATTCCACCACGGCCACGCGAGGGCGCAGTTCGGCGATACGCTGCTGGTGCCGGTCGAACATCGCGAGCCAGATCGCGGTCTTGTAGCCGAAGGTCACCGGCAACGCCTGTTGCAG
Organism: Burkholderia arboris; assembly: GCF_038723655.1. Classification (NCBI taxonomy): domain Bacteria; kingdom Pseudomonadati; phylum Pseudomonadota; class Betaproteobacteria; order Burkholderiales; family Burkholderiaceae; genus Burkholderia; species Burkholderia arboris. The sequence goes on along the minus strand of NZ_CP109823.1, from coordinate 419,065 downwards.
GTGCGTGCGCCCGGCCATCGCGGTATCGCGGTGCTTCGTCGACAAATCTGCGAGAATGCCGCGCAGTTCGCGAATGTCGGCGTCGATGCTGTCGAGTGCGTCGCGTACCTGGAGGGCGACGGCGGTGTCCATGATGTCCTGCGTGGTTGCCCCCCAGTGCACGTAACGGCCTGCTTCGCCGCACATCGTCACGAGCTGATGGACCAGCGGCAGGATCGGATAGCCGACGATGTCGGTTTCCTCGCGCATGTGGTCGAAGTCGATCCGCTCGATGCGCGACTCGCTCGCGATGACCTCGGCGGCTTCATTCGGGATCACGCCGACGCGTGCCTCAGCCTTCGCCAGCGCGATCTCGACGTCGATATAGCGCTGCACGAGCGCGCCGTCGGAGAAGATCTGGCGCATCTTCTTCGTGCCGAAGGCATCCCGGAAGAGCGCGGAATCGACGACGGTGCTGGCGGCGGGGATGGCGTTGTGGAGCATGGTGCTACCTTGTGGCGGGAGGTCGGGTTGGCTAATATGTTCGAACAAATCGCATTAGATATGTTCGAACATGTTTGGCAAATCCGGGTTTACCCAATTCGAATGAAACGTGATGTTGGCGAACCAGATGAGCAAAACCAACGCGGCGGAGATCGCCAGGCAACTTCTAGACGGGATCGCCAGCGGGCGCTTCCCGGTCGGCTCACTGCTGCCCACCGAATTCGAGTTGTGCGAGCAGTTCAACGCGAGCCGTTACACGATCCGAGCCGTGCTGCAGGAATTGCAGGACCAAGGGCTCGTGTCGCGCCGCAAAAACGTGGGCACGCGGGTCGAGGCGTCGCGGCCCAAGGCCAGGTTCCGGCCGACGCTTGCCTCGGTGGACGATCTCGTCCAGTTCGGCGTCGAGCATTCGCGCCACGTGCAATCGGTGGGAACGGTCAAGGTGAAAGGGGCGCTGGCGCGCGAGATCGGCTGCGCGGAGGGGACACCTTTACTGCGAATCTCCAGCATTCGTCTGGAGGAGGGCCGGACCGACGCCCCGATGGCCTGGACGGACATCTACATCGATCCGGCGTACACGGACATCGGCGAGCGGGTGCGCAAATCGACGGAACTGGTCAGCGCGCTGATCGAATCGCGCTATGGCCGCCAGATTGCCGAGATCGAGCAGGATGTGCGCGCATCGACTCTGTCGGACGAGCGCATCGGGAAGGGACTCGGGCTCGAGCCTGGCGCAGCAGTGCTGAAGATTTCGCGCCGCTATCTGGACGCCACCGGGGAGGCATTCGAATTCTCCGTGACGGTGCACCCTGCGGACAGTTTTGCGTTGTCGATGCGGCTGACACGATCGGCCGGATAGCGGGGCAACGGAACGCGTGGAACCCGGCCCGGACGGACGCCGGCCGAGCGGGAACCCGGGCCAGGCGGCTGCACGGTGTTGATCGGCCTCCGGCCACAAAGGCCCGGCGGCAACGGGTCAGCGCAGTGCTTTCATCACCTCGTCGGCTGCGCGGATCCCGGACTCCAGCGCCCCCTCGAAATAGCCGATGCATGCCGTGGCGGTCTCCGTACCGGCCCAATGAATGCGGCCGAACGGTTCGCGAATACTGTCACCGTATGAGGTCAGGACGCCGGGCGGCATATGGGATGCGTACCCGCCGAGCGCCCATTCGTCCGTCGTCCAGTCGTAGTCCGCATAGTCGAGAGGCGCCGCCGCTTCGTCGCCGAAGTAATGCACGAGATCGGCAATGACGTGCTCCCGGCGCGCTTCCTTGCCGAGCCCGCTCAGTTCAAGTGCGTGGTTTCCTTCGATCAAGCCCACCAGCACGCCGACACTTTCGTCGGCCGGCGACTGATCGAACACGAAACCCAGATGACGGCCGGCGCTGGCAACCGAACCATTGAGCCCGCGACTGCGCCAGAACGGGGTAGGGTAGGCCACGTGCATCTTGATGACGGCACCCATCTGCATTCTTTGCAGCAGTCCTGCGCGTTTGACGGGCAGCGGAGGCGTGAAGCGAATACGGGAGGCGAGCGCGGGAGGCGCGGTGACGATTGCGGCCTTCGCCTCGTACGTGCCTTGCGGACATATCGCGCGAACGCCGTTCGCATCTTGTTCGATCGTGCTCACCGGTGCGTCGAGCACGATGCACCCGTTCAGCCGCTCGGCCATTCCTTTCGGGATCAGCCACGCGCCGCCCAGGAACTTGTCCTGTTGTGCACCGCCTTCGACACCCATCATCGTTTCCAGGCCACCCCCCTGTCGCAGGCACTCCAGGAAGAACAGATACGACACATGCAGGGTCTCGGTGCAGGTGATCGCGCTGGTGATCAGGCGGGCAAAGTCGCGGGCGGCAGCAGTGTCCACATTCTTGTCGATCCAGACCTCGATCGACATCGCATCCCACTGGAGCGCGTTCTCGGCCAGCCACGGCGAGCCGACCGGGAGCGTCTGCATGTCGCGCTTCCATCGATGCAAGGTCAGACCCAGTTCCAGGGTCGACAGGAAAGGGAGCTTCGGCGTGCTGGAATACGCATGAACTTTCCCGTCGATATTGACGAGGCTGTTGCCCTTCGTATATTGGCTGTACATCGGCACGCCGAGCTCCGTCGCTTGTTCGCGCAGCAGCCTTTGTGATGCGCCGACCCATTGGCCCCCGAAGTCGACCGTTTGACCGCCGACTTCTCCCGGCATCGACCGGCCGCCGACTCTGTCGCGCGCCTCGAGAATCACGACCCGCTTCCCGGCCTTCCTGAGTTCGAGCGCGGCCTTCATCCCCGCGAGACCGGCGCCAATGATGAGTACATCTGAGTCGTGGCCGGCCGAATGATCGATCGTTGCCATGGTATCCCTCTCCTGGTCACGTTTCTGCCGCGCCCGGTCACGACACGCCCGTGTCGCCTGACGTAGCCGGCTTCAAAAAAACCCTTCATCCCGTTGTCGATACGACGGTCAAGCCGACGGTGCTCGCGGAGCGCCGTCCTCCCCGCGCCGGCGCACGAAGGCGCCGTGTGGCGCGATGCCTCCGGACGAGGGCTCGAGGTGCAGGAATGCATCGTTATAGGTCATATGACCGAAAATGGCAAGTCGCGGGATGGTGCCGAGACGGTGGGGGCGGCAGTCGGATGTGGCTCGCCGCCTGTTTCCGATGCAGTGGCCCTGCTCGATGATCGGCGCGTTGTCGGTGGCCTGAGTGCGTCGGATGATTGGTATTTCGTGCGCGTTTCCCGTTGAATCGGCCTGTCGACGCGTGCCTGGTGCGATTGCACGCCGGCATCGCTGGCTTGAGTTCCCACGGGCTTGTCGCATCGCAGCAGGACGCGACGTTGCGCGGCCCAGGATTGTGTTGTATAACGCAAACTAGGTCGTATGACACAATTATATCGGATCGACGAAATGAAGCGCCGATCGGGCCGAACGCGGGACGTGCCATCCACCGGGTTTGCGCGCGGCCCTGGCCGGGGGCGGGCAGTCGATGTCGATGGGGTGCGCATCCGGCACCTCAATTTGAAAGGGAACTACCATGACGTATGAAAAGGCAGAGCTGGAACGCATTCTCGACGTTCAGCGTGCGGCATTCCTTGCCGAGGGCGGGGCTTCGGCTGCGGTACGAAAGTCGCGAGTGGGGCGGCTCGCAATTGCCGTTCTTTCCAACTTCGATGCGATTGCGGCGGCCCTGAGCGCCGACTACGGCAACCGTCCGCCCGAGCTGACCAAGGCGCTCGAAGCGCTGCCCTGGTCCGAAGACATACTCCACACGCTCGACAACATCGAGAAGTGGATGGAACCTGAGGCCATCCCGGGCGGTTTCATTCAGCCAAAACCCAAGGGTGTCGTGGGTGTCATGGGCGCATGGAATTTTCCGGTGACGCTCACATTCGAGCCGGCCCTGAGCGCGCTGGCCGCCGGGAATCGCGTCATGATGAACTTCCCGGAGTACCAGGTTGAAACCGGGCGCTTGCTGGCGAAGATCATCTCCGACACGTTCGACGAGGCGGAGGTGGCCTTCGTCCACGGCGATCTGTCGACGTCACAGTTCTTCTCGGGGTTGCGGTTCGACCACCTGTTCTTCACCGGCTCTCCGAAGATCGGGGCGATCGTCGCGCAGGCGGCCGCGAAGCATCTCGTTCCCGTGACAACCGAGCTGGGCGGAAAGAACCCGGTCATCGTGGCGCCCGATGCCGATCTGGATCTGGCAGTCAGCAGAATTGCCGCCACGCGTGTGGTGAACGGCGGGCAAGTTTGCCTGTGTCCGGATTATGTCTGGGTGCCCAGAGGCATCGTGATGGCTTTCGTTGACAAACTGATTGCTCAGTACAACTCCATATTCGATACCTATCTGGACAATCCCGCGGTCGTGTCCATCGTCAACGAGCGCAATTTCGACCGGATCGTTGGCCTCGTGGACGACGCGGTCGCGAAGGGCGCGAAAAAAACCGTGGCGGCGCCGGAAGGCGAGGCTGGGCGGCTCCCCGATCGCGCATCGCGCAGGATTGCGCCGACGATCCTGGTCGATGTTCCTGCGTCGGCAGAGATTGCCGACGAGGAAGTATTCGGGCCGGTGCTTGTCGTGTACGGATACGACGATTTGCAGGAACCCGTCGAATACATCTCGGCACGTCCTGCGCCGCTTGCCGCCTACTGGTACGGCGACGACGGCGCCGATTTCCGGCGCTTCCTCGATTGCACGACGAGCGGCGGGGTCACGCGTAACGACGGGTTGCTGCATGCACTGCTTCCCGGTGCGCCGTTCGGTGGAATCGGCAATTCCGGTTCGGGCGCCTATCACGGCAAGACGGGCTTCGATACGTTCACGCATCGTCGCGCGGTGGCCGTGACAACCCGTCCTGACGGCGTGGCCAACCCGCTGGTGGGGCGCCCGTTGGTGTCGGCGCAGATGCAAGGCTATCTCGACGGTGCCATTGCAGCCGCCATCAACGCGTTCGAGGCCAGGCTGTCCGAAGCAACGTAAGTCGAACGTGTCGCGACGTCGAGTCGCGGCACACGTTTTCATTCATCGAGGGCCGGCCTTCTGCCATCGCGCCGAGGGCCGATAGCGTGCTTGCCTGCCCTGTTTGTCAATTGCCGGATCTGAATCGGGCAACCGTCCAATTTCACCCGACGCGGTGAGGGCTGGCCGGACATGCGTTACGCGAGGTAATTATCTTGATGCCTTCCAGTCAATTTGCCAAAGGATTCAAGGGCGAAGTCCAGAATCGGGCATTTGCGCTTCGTGCCATCGGGCGCCTGGCGAATCGTCTCGACGGCGATCCGCGTCAGCCGCTCTGGGCGGCCTATCTGAAGTTGGAAGAGTTCAATGCGCCCGTTTATCGCCAGGCGGCGGCTCGATGGGGAATCGGCACGACTCCCGGAGCCGGAACGCGGATCAAGGCGTGGGTGATCGGATCCGTTCCGAAATGTCTTTTGAGGCCATTCCTGAAGTTCGTGCACGCCAAGACCGTCGTCTATTGCGACGAGCTGCGCAAGCTGAGAAACATCGGCCCATCGGATTCAAGAATCTTCCTGGATTACATGGTCGATCAGGAGGATTTCCAGATCGAGATGATGCGGCTTTCGCTCGACGGCCAGGATGCCGTCCTGGCCCGGAAGATCGATTCGTTCCTCGAAAAGTACGACGGAAAATTCGTGGTCAAGAAATATGGATGAAAAGTGAAAAGCTTCAAAGCGACCTGGCTGCGGGGCATGCGATGGGTCATTGCCGTGACGACACGGTGACGGCTCCGACGCCCGCGGGCCTGTCGAAGGCACGCGAGCGCGAAGGCGTTGCTCATGCGCCGGCCGGATCGCCCGGCAACCATGTCGCTCCACTGCCGAAGCAGAAGAACCCGGCTGCCTCGGCATCCGATCCCGTTACGCGAAAACACCACCATGTCACTTGATCAAGCCTCCCTGCATCAAAGCAGATCGTTCTGGCAGCACGCCTATGGCGCGTATTCGCCCAATCCCGCCTTGACGGAAGATCTCAAGGTCGACGTTGCGATAGTCGGGGGCGGCTTCACGGGGCTGAATACGGCGTGGCAGTTCAAGAAGGATCACCCCAATGCACGCGTCGTCGTGCTGGAAGCCGCCATCATCGGTTTCGGTTCCAGTGGCCGCAACGCAGGCTTCAGCACGAAGATGTTCGGTCTCGAGCCGGAGATGGTCCTGCTGCGCTGGGGCGAGCAGAAAATGATCGACGCGCATCGCTACCTGACGCTCGCGGTAGCGCATACCAGGAGCCTGATCGAGGAGAACGGCGTCCAGTCGGATTACCGGCACAGCGGGCTGGTGCGCGCCACCTACACGAAGCCGCAACTGGGCCGGATGCAGAAGACCTACGCACTGTTCCAGAAGCTGGGCATTGACGACGACATGGTATGGCGGAGCGCAGAGCAGTTTCAGCAGGATTTCCATTCGGAACGCTTTGCGGGCGGCATCTACGAATCGAATACCGGGTACCTCGATCCCTGCAAGCAGGTGCGGGCGCTCAAGTCGCTGGCCGAATCGGCCGGTGTCGTCATTTACGAGACCACCCAGGTGACGAATATCGAACGAACGTCATCCGCCATTTCAGTCAGTACACCGAATGGAAAGATCATGGCTGACAAGCTGGTCGTCGCGACAAACGCTTACTCCCGTGAGATTCCGGGCCCGGAACGGCTGCGCGCGCGCCAGTATCCCCTCTGGACCTATCAGGTCGTCACCGAACCGCTGAGCGACGCGCAATGGGAAAGCATCGGCTGGAGCGAGCGGCAATCGTTCGGGGACAACCGGCAGATGCTGCACTATTTCAGGCCGACGGCCGACGGCCGGATCATCATGGGCGGCGGCGACGCGATCACTTACCGGACCGGGGCCACGAATGAGGTTTCGGCACCGGTGGCGTGGCAGCATTGTGAGGATCATCTCAAGTGGATCTACCCTCAGCTGAAGAACACGCGCATCGACTATCGATGGGGTGGCCCCGTTTCGATCACCATGGACATGGCTCCCGAGATCAGCTTCATCGACGATGAACGCATCATCTATTCGGGCGGATGCTTCGGTCATGGTGTCGCGTTGACCCACCTCAATGGCCGCACCATTGCGGATCTGCTTGCCGGGAATAAATCCGAGCTGACGGATTTCTGGATCGTGAACAGGAAATCGCTGTCGATGACGAGCGACACGCTCGCGTATCTCGGCGGCAGGGTTGCGCGCCAGGCACTGAAGTCCTGGGACTGGTGGGAGGAGAAGGGGCTCAGGAAGTGACCGTCCAGGCCAATAGTCAGCCTCGTGGAGGCCGCACAGGCGGCAACGGTGCTCACGGTCATGCATCCGGCGCGTCGGGAGAAACGGGAATGCGCTGTCGGTGCGGTGCGCGACGTTCGTCAACCACGCGATCCCGAACCTCGCTTCAGCGCACCCGCAGGGTCGATGGCGGCACGCCCAGCAGACGCTGGAAGCTGCGGCGCAGGTTCTCGGTGTCGCCGAAGCCGCATTCCTGCGCCACGCGCTGCAGCGACGCTGCGCCGCTTTCGAGCGCGGCGCGCGCGGCTTCCACGCGCAGTTTCTCTACCGCTTTCGCCGGGGTGAGCCCCGTTTCCGCCTGAAACGCACGCGCGAAGTGTCGCGGGCTCATGCACGCGCGCTCGGCCAGATCGCTGACGCGGTGACGCACGGCAAGGTTGCTGCGCACGTGATCGAGCAGCGGGTTGAAGCGGCCGCGTGCGCAGTTCATCTCTATCAGCGCGGAAAACTGCGATTGTCCGCCGGGCCGCCGGTAGTAGACCACCAGCTGGCGCGCGACGAGGCGCGCAACGTGCTCGCCCAGATCGTTACCGACCAGCGCGAGCGCGAGATCGATACCGGCGCTGATGCCGGCGCTGGTCCAGAACGGACCGTCTTCCACGTAGATGAGATCGGGCTCGAGGCGCACCTGTGGAAACTGCCGCGCAAATCGTTCGCTGCAGGACCAGTGCGTGGTCGCGCGCCGGTCGTCGAGCAAGCCTGCCGCGGCCAGCAACAGGCTGCCCGAGCACACGCTCGTCACGCGCACGCCGCGTCGCGCGCAGCGCTGCACGAAGCGCAGCACGCGCGGATCGGACATCGGGGAATCCATGTCGTCGCTGCCGGCGACGAGCAGCGTGTCGATCGTGCTGACCGCAGGAAGCGCTTCGGCGGCCCAGCTGACACCGGACGAGCTGCGCACGAGGCCGGCTTCCGCGGCGATCGTGCGCAGCGTGTAGTGACCGCTGCGATAGCGGCCGGCAATTTCGAAGGCAGCGATGGGGCCGGCCGCGTCGAGCAGCTGGAAGTCCGGATACACGAGCACGGCGACGCGATGGGGCATGGCAGGAAAAGTGGGGATAGCGACATTGCAGCCATCACGATAGGGCGCGACCATGCGAGGTGTCAATCCACTGAAAGGAGATTCGTGTCATGACTGCTGCGCCGTATGTCGTCGTCTTCGCGTTGTTCGAGAACGTGACGCAACTCGATTTCGCCGGGCCCTACGAGGTGTTCCTGCGCCTGCCCGGCGCGCAATGCGTGCTGGCTTCGTCCACCGGCGGGACGATCGAGGCCGATGGCGGCCTGACGATCGCGAACGTCAGGCGCCTGGCCGATATCCCGCATGCGGACCTCGTATGCGTGCCGGGCGGCCTCGGCGTGATCGAGGCGCTGGGCGATGCGGAATACGTGCGCGAGCTGCGCCGGCTGGCAGACGGGGCGCGCTATGTCACGTCGGTGTGCACCGGCTCGCTGTTGCTGGGGGCAGCAGGGTTGTTGCGCGGCAAGCGGGCCACATGTCACTGGTCGTGGCTCGACCTGGTGCCGGCGTTCGGTGCGACCGTCGATGACGCGCGCGTGGTGCGCGACGGGAACCTGATCACCGGTGGCGGCATCACGGCAGGCATCGACATGGCACTGACGGTGATGGCGGAAATTGCGGGGGCCGCCCATGCTCAGTCGGTGCAGCTGTCCATCGAGTATGCCCCGGCGCCGCCGTTCGACTGCGGACGGCCGGAGCGCGCGGCGCCCGAGATCCTGGAGGCGGTGACCGCACAGCTGGGGCAGATGAGGATGGATCGCTACGACGCGGTGAAGCGGGCCGCGCAAGCGCTTCGATGAGCGACGGCGGGCGCAGGAAGCGCGGAATCTGATGCGCATCGGGACGTGCGGCTTGCGATGACGCGCCCGGCTCCGGCCGGGATTTGGTGTGCCGCTGTTTGCCGATCAACCGCCTGACATTGCAGGCGGTTGATCGACATCTGCCCGTCATTCGCGTGAGTACCGCGCGACGTCGATCGGCTCGTTCTCCGTCGAAACGGCGTGCCGTCACGCGATCTGCGGGCGTTCGGCGTACCCGCACACGCGCGATCAGTTCACGCCGACTGCACTCCAGGCGCGCGCAACCGTTGTGCTTTCTGCCGAGTTCGCACCATACAGGTCGTTTGCCGCCTGGATCGACGCGCGCCGTGCGTTCGGGTAGCTCGAGTTGGCGTTCAGGTACACGGTCAGCGTCCGGTACCAGATCTTGCCGGCCTTGTCGCGGCCCAGGCCGCTGAAGGTCGTGTCGCCATTGCAGACCAGTTGCGTCCTCGACAGGCCGGTGTCGGTCGACGGCACCGCCGGGCCTTCCGACAGCAGGTAGAAGAAGCGGTTGCCGATCCCCGACGTGTAATGCGGATCGTGGCGCGGGTTCGACCACGAGAAGCCGCCGGACGGGTAGCAGGCGAACGACCGGCCGTCGAGATCCTGCTTGTACATCTTGCGCAGGCCGCCGCTCACGATGCGCGCACCGATCACGTAGTTGCCGGGATCGTTCGGGTTGTTCGCGTAGAACTTCACGAGCGTGCCGAAAATATCGGACGTCGCTTCGTTCAGGCCGCCCGCGTCGCCCGAATAGTTCAGGTTGGCGGTGGCCTCGGTCACGCCGTGGCTCATTTCGTGCCCGGCGACATCGACCGATACGACGGGTTTCGGCAGGCGGGTGCCCGGATCACCGTCGCCGTACGCCATCACGCGCGACGACAGCCATGCCGCGTTCGCGCCCGTCGTGCCGCTGCCGGTGTTGAACACCACGTGCGCGTAGCTCTTCACGCCGCGGCCATCGTTGAAGATGCCGTTGCGGTTGTGCGTCGTCTTGTAGTAGTCCCAAGTTAATGCAAGCCCGTAATCGATGTCGGCGGCGACGGTCTGCCGGTCGGTCGTCGCGTTGTTGCCCCACACGTTCGTGCTGCTCGTGAAGATCGGCAGGTCGGTCGCCTGTTCGACGTCGTCCGAGCTCAGGCCGCGGCCATCGTAGACCGAGCCGCCGCCGCGGCTCGGATCGAGCATCCGGTACGCGTTCGTGCCGGTCTGGTCCGTCGTGAGCGTCAGGTTGCCGTAGTACAGCGAGCGGCCGGTGCCGGTCGCGGCGGCTGTCTTGATCAGGTCCTGTGCGTCGAGCACGTTGCCGGTGCGCGCGTCGACGTAGTACAGCACGGCGTCGCCATGCGTATCGGTCGCCTTGCCGAATACGCGCACCGCATAGGCCAGCGTCGGCGCGACGTCGCGGGCGAACACGACGAGCTCCGCGTCTTCGACGCGGCGCACGTCCGAGTTGAAACGCGCGGCCGCGACGTTCCTGGCCCGGGTCGCGCCGACGTCGGGTGCGTTGCGTACCACCGAGCGGTTTCCGACCTTGCCGATCGTGCCGGCGAGATTGATCGGCGCGAGCTGGGTCAGGCTCGCCTGCTTCAACTGCCCCTTGCTCGAATGGACGACGACGTCACCGCCGATCACGGGCAGGCCCGCGTAGAAGCGGTCGAAGCGCACGTGCTCGGTGCCGTCGGGGTCGACGATCACGTCGCGTACCTGGAACTGATCGCCGTCCGTCGGCGCGCTGGCTTGCGGCCCTGCGAACTTCAACGCACGTGCCGTGCCGCCAGTGGCGAGGCTGAAGGCGGACGGGTTCTGCTGGATCAGTTGCAGGGCTTTGTCGACCGCGGCGGGCTGGTCGCCGGCCTGGGCAAAAGCGCTGAGACTCGCAACGGTAATCGCGGTGATGGGCAGCAGACGAGACAATTTCTTCATGTAATTCCCCAGGTTATGGATGGGTTTGTTCGAGGAATGCATCAAGTAATGACTTTGATATAAGACATGTCGCGTACAGCAGAGGCATGCTAGGAGGCCATTTTTATAATTACAAGATATTTTCTGTGATATTAATTTTTCATGTCTCCGCTGTTAATCAAGTCATGATTTGGTGAGAAATATGAAATTATCTTGTCGGTGGCGTTGGCGGGATCGGCAACGCCGCATCGACCGTGTGCGGCTGAGGGGCGTTGTGCGACTGGGCGAGGCAGGGTGCGATGCCCGGGGCGATTGGAGGGGGCGACGTATGGCCGAGTTAAAGAGGGGAAATTTTCTTTATTAAATATTGATTTTGATTGTTGCGGTGTCGTGCGTTTCAATGCGGCTGGACAATACTCCGGATATTTTCGCTTTTTGATCGCGATGTCACTCAATACGCAGCGAGCGTCGGGCTACGGCGCTCGTCGGTGTTGCGCCCGTTGCTTGCACTTGCGGGCGCCGGGGGCGACGACGCGGGCAGGGTGGGCGCTTCACGCTTCATCGCGTGCTTGACGTGGCAATGTCGAGCGCAACGCGCCTTGCCATCGAAGCGTTCGACCTATGCGCGAACGTCGCCGGCAAACGACCCAAGGTCGCGCTGGTTGTCTGCATACGCAAACGCCTGGCGCTGCTCGATGCCATCGCCAGAGCCAACGCGCCTTGGGGCGACTCGCTTCGTCACGCTTGAACGCGAAGGCGGTTACCTCGTTGCGATCGGCCGACTCCGGCCTGCGTCAAGGTTTTCCCGCGCAGGTGGCGTGTGGGTGGAGTTCCAGGCGATCGAAGTCACCCGGTTTCAACGTGGTGAATGACGGGTCTTGCAGCACGTGCTGTCCGCGGCTTGCTGTCGACTGGCAAAGCCGGCGAGCTTCCTGCCATTGACGCGCGCATGGCAATGCTGAATACACCATTCCGGGTTTCAGCGGCTTTTCAGGCCCGAAGGCGGGCTTCCGTGCACTTCCGGATGCGATGCGTGCCCGCCACGGGACATCAGAAGCGGTGGATCAGGCCGACGCCGAGGCCGATCTGGTTCTGCTTCGAACCTGCGCCCACGCCGTCGCCGATCGACGTCGTTGCCGCGATGATCTTGCCTGCGTTCAGCGTGTTGCCGCTCGAATGCTGGTAAGCCTCGACTGCGTACAGGCCCGTGCGCTTCGACAGGCTGTAGTACTGCGACAGCGTGACCTGGTGGTACTTGGCCGAGCTCGTGATGCCGTTCGACTGCGTTGCCGCCGTGTACGAGTAGCCCGCTGCGAAGTCCCACTGAGCCGCTGCCTTCCAGTGCAGCACGGCGCCTGCCGTGTTGAAGATGGCCGTGTTGCGGAACGACGAGCCAACGCCCGGCGTGTACTGCACGTTCGAGTACGACGCCGAAATGTCCCATGCCGGCGTGAACTGGTAACCCGCCGTCACGGCGATACGCTGCTGCGATTGCGCGGTCGCGTAGCCGTTGTTGATCGACGAGACTGCCGGCTGGTTGCCGTCGCCCGTTGCCGTCAGGCCGTTCTGGACCGTCGAGTTCGCGCCCCACACGCCGCCACCCAGCGTCGCGTTGTTGACCTTCTGGTAGCCGACGGCGATGCCTGCCGGGCCGTTCAGGTACTGGATCGCCGCGCTCCACGTCGAGCCGCGGTTCGTCGCGCCTGCGACGCCGCCGAACGAGTACGAACCGCCGACCGTGAAGCCGTAGAACTTCGGCGACATGTACACGAGCGAGTTGTTCGCGCGGTAGCTGGTATCCAGCGAATCGATATCGCCCGGGTGCGCGCCGTAATAGCCGGTCAGCCAGGTCGTCGGGCTGTACGGCGACAGCAGCGTGTAGTACGCGGTGTACTGGCGGCCGGCCGTCAGCGTACCGTACGTGGCGTTGGTCATCCCAACCCATGCCTGGCGCGTGAAGATGCCGTTGGTCCACTGCGACGAGCCGTTAGCCGTGTTGACGCCGGCTTCCAACTGGAAAATCGCCTTCGTGCCGCCGCCGAGATCTTCGCTGCCCTTCAGGCCGAAGCGGCTGCCTGCCCACACGCCGGTGGACATTTGCACCTTCGAGTGACCACCCGCCGTCGCGCCCGTGGCCGACGAGTTGTTCTGGTAAGCGATACCGTTGTCGACGATACCGTACAGGGTCACGCTGCTCTGGGCGTGGGCCGTAGCTGCGGCGGCCAGGCCGGCGGCCGTCATGGCGATTGCGACGCTATTTTTCATCGATTCATAATCCTGGTGGAATGATTCAATATTGACGTGATCCAAGTTTCATGTTGCTTGATGATGTGTGTCGGACTCCTGAGTTTGGAGGTTGAATAACGAGAACAATCGTGCTTTCAAATTTCGAGTGGCCGGGAAAGGCAGGTTGATCGGGTACTTGCCACTCGACGCGTCAAATCAAAAAGTCGGAATGACATCGATGAATCGCACCGGGTACGGACCGGGTGGCTTGCCGGGAAGCTCGAGCGTCCCCCTCATCGCGGCGTCAGTCTTTTCGAAATGCGCATCCAGCGGCGTGTTCCAGTGAGCTTGCACACCGGTTTGGGCGAACATGCCCGCCACGCGAAAGGCGTCCGATGACCAACCGGCATCGTTCGCCGGCGCCTCCGAGGGCGGTCAGGTTTTCACGACGGTCGCATGGATCAACTGCCTGAGCGCATGCACGTCATTCGAGTTTTCGAAGTTGGTGCGAAGCCAGGAGATCTGCGATCCGAGATAGTTGCGGAAACTGTTGAAGTCGCGTCCGTCGAGCTGCCGTTCGGTCATGCCGTAGTCCTCTTTCGCGATGTCCTTGAGCACGGAGATCGCGTCTTTCGCAGCGGGATTCGCGAACACAAAATCGTAGTCGCAGATATGCGACACGAACCACTCCTGCTTGTGCGGCTTCGGCAGTGCCTGCTGGTCCGTCACATAGCCGTTGGCGACGGGATCGACACGCGCGATCATTGCCGCCGCCGTCAGCCACCCGACGATCTTTTTTTCGCCGTCGAGCACGCCGGGATTCGTGTGCGCACACGCCTGCGCGAGGATCACATCCACAGGAAGGTCATGGACCATGCATTGCGCAAGGCCGAATATATGGTGCGCCCCGGTGTCGCCGATGGTGAGTTCTTTCAGGCACGAACCGTCGTCACGCCACTGGAACACCCAGGTCTTCTGCAGGTCATGCAATGTCTGCGAAGCGAACAGAACATCGAGCGACAGCGAGTAGCGAAAGAGTTGCTCGTAAGTGTGTTTGTAATCGATGGCATGGCGCAGGTTCGTCGCAGTGTGCGCACATAGGCCGCCCGGATAGGAGTGGTGGCTGTTGTAGTCGCTGCCTGGCGCGCTCAACATCGGTTGCGCGGGAACGTCGGCCGACTTGCACGGCGGAAACAACTGTTCGCGGGTGACGTCTGCTGCAAGCAGGTTCTTGTCTTTGAGATTCCTGAGCAACGCGTCCTGTCGGTCCGGTTGTCCAAGGTAGTAGGCCATCAGCGTCGGCGCGGGATGATCGACCATCGATCGCGTGGTGCTCTTCAGCGCGCCATCCTGGATTTGCGACATGCATTCGTTGATATAGGCGAACGACCGCTGCGCAATCGGGGATCTCTGTGCCATTTGCTGCGGCGAAAGGCTCAGGCACTCGTCCAGCGGAATCGACTTCGGACGTGGCTCCTGGGCCGTCTTGCCGCGTGTGGTGGTTGCCGCCTCCGATGACCGTGCAGGTATGCCCAGCGTTCCGCACAAGCTTGCGCTCGCGGTGACCTGAAGAAACTGCCGGCGAAACGGATTCACGGGTTGGGGTGACGACATGGGCTGCTCCTTTTCCTACGGTAGTCAATACGGTAGTTAAATCAGACACAGGGCGCGATATGCGCCGGGCGACGCACCGATCCCAGGGCATTCCATGACGGATGCCCCTCGAACGATGCGTCACCGGGCCGGCAAACTTGCGACGCCCGCCGGGCGTTGCAACGATCGAAGCCGCTTTTCCGACCGCCATACGCGTTGTCTCACCGGACGACCGGCCCAAATTTGCACTCGTGTGCAATCTATCACCACGGTTTCGATTGCACAACGTGGCTCGGCATCGAAATGACGTTCGAAGGGACGGGACTTACCCTAGCTTGCTGTAGAAATGGCTTCCGCCGAGGTCATCGAAACTGGGCGCGCGCCGGTGACGTCGGCCAACGGCGCGGCCGAACCATCATGGCCGTGAGCGGGTTGAGCAATGGTTCCTGTCGTGCTGGGGGGCGAGCAACCTCATGCACGGCGCGAACGCGGCATAGCGGTTCACATCGACGATGGGGACGTCCTTCGGCGGCAGCAGTTCCGGTTCGACTCGACACGCGCCATGCCGACGAGGCGGGCCTCTGGAGCGGCCTTCCGCGCATTGACGAGGTGCCTTTCAACAGCCTGCCGGGTATTGGCAGGCTGTTCGGCGGGCAGGCGAACCGCATCGCGCACGAAGAAGACCTCCGCGGGCGTCCCGGCCATGCGTCGTTTCCCGGCATGAAGGCTGTACCGTCGGATGTTGCGTGTGCAAGATCATGTCCGATCGGCTCGTTCACTCGACCCACGGCCCGGGCGGCGAATTCGATGGCGTTTTCGTCTGTTTTGATAAGCTAGCATTCTCCACAACAGGCGCAGATTTGCCACGCACGAGATATCCATGACGGACAAAGAGAAAGAAAAGAGCTGGGCGACGGCGAGCGATGTCGCGCGACTGGCGGGCGTCTCGCGCTCGGCGGTATCGCGGGCGTTCACGCCGGGTGCGAGCGTGTCCGGCAAGACGCGTGAGCGGATCATGCGTGCGGCCGAGCAACTCGGCTATCAGGTCGATTACAACGCGCGCAACATGATTCAGGGCCGCAGCAGCTTTGTGGGCGTGATTACGTCCGGCCTGGAGAATCCGTTTCGTGTGAAGTTGCTGTCGCCGATCGCCCACTATCTCGGCGAGCAGGGCTTCCTGCCGATCCTGATGGATGCCGACGACGCTGACCAGATCGCCCACTCGTTGCAGATTCTGCTGAGTTACCGGATTGCGGGTGTGATCATGACGTCGGGGACGCCGCCGCTCGCGCTGGCCCGCGAGTACGTCGCACGCCGCGTGCCGGTTGCGATGCTCAACCGTGCGGCCGAGATAGAGGGCGTTGACGTCGTCAACAGCGACAACGAGACCGGTGGCCGGCTGGCCGCCCAGCGGCTCGTGCAGGCCGGCGGAAAACGGTTTGCCTTCATCGGCCCGCACCTGTCGAACTTCAACGGCAAGGCGCGTTGTGAAGCGTTCGTGCAGACGTTGCGCACGCTGCCGGGGCGACGTGGCGAAGTCGAGTTGTGCAACACGTCGACCGATAGCTACGAGAGCGGCCAGCAAGCCGCGAAAGCGTTGCTGGACCGTTCGCGCGGCGTGCCGGACGCCATCTTCTGTGCCACCGACATGATTGCGCTCGGTTTCATCGATGCCGCGCGACAGCGATTTGGCAAGCGCGTCCCGGAGGATCTTTTGGTGATCGGGTTCGACGACATCCCGCACGCGCGCATGGGTAGCTATCGCTTGACGACGATCGCGCAGAACGTCGACGAGCTTGCACGGGAAGCGGTCGATGTCCTGGTCGACCGGATGACCGATTTCACGTTGCCGACGCGCATTCGGGTGGTAGGCGTGTCTCTCGTCGAGCGGGATTCCGTCGGTCTGATCCCCGGGTAAGTCCCGACGCTGGAACGCCGTTTCCAGCGTTTCCCAGGTTGAATCGGGGTTTCGTTGGTGCTACATTGCACTCGTGTGCAAAATTCGGGGAGACACCCCGGACGAAGTGCCGGCCACTGACGAAGCGGGGGCGGCGCGGGCAATCAAAACATGGAGACAACCGATGAAATTCCCGTTGCGAAGCACCGTCGCCGCGATGCTGGCGGCAGCGTGCCTGACGACCACAGCGCAGGCGGCCGGCAACCTGAATGTGCTGTGTTCCGCGGATCTCGAGTGGTGTCAGTTGATGAAGACGCGGTTCACCAAGGAAACCGGCATCGACGTATCGATGATCCGCAAGAGCGCGGGGGAGAGCTTTGCGCAGATCCAGGCACAGGCGAAGAATCCGCAGGTCGACGTCTGGTGGGCGGGATCCGGTGACGCGCACCTTCAGGCGGCGTTCGAGAAACTGACGCAGCCCTATCAGTCGCCGCTTGCGGCGCAACTGCAGCCGTGGGCGCAGACGTTCGCGAAGGTGGCCGACTCTCGGTCGGTCGGCATCTATCAGGGTGTGCTCGGTATCGGCTACAACGTGACGGAAATCAATTCGCGCAAGCTGCCGGCGCCGAAGTGCTGGAAAGATCTGCTGAATCCGGCTTTCAAGGGCGAGATCCAGATCGCGAATCCGAACTCGTCGGGCACATCGTACGTCGCGCTCGCGACGCTGGTTCAGCTGTTTGGCGAGGACGACGCATTCAAGTACCTGCGCACGTTGAACGCGAACATCAGCCAGTACACCGACACCGGCGTTGCGCCGGGAGAGGCCGCGTCGCGCGGCGAGTCGACCGTCGCGATCGAATTCATGCACGACCTGATCAAGCAGAAAGTCGCCGGTTTTCCGATTGCCGTTGCGCCGGCTTGCGAAGGCACCGGTTTCGAGATCGGCGGCATGAGCATCGTCGCGGGGGCGAAGCATCTGGCCGAAGCGAAGCGCTTCTACGACTTCGCCCTGCGCGCGGATACCGAGACCGCCGCCATCGATGCGAAGGCGTATCAGATTCCGGCGAACCGCGATGCGAAGGTCCCGCCGCAGGCTCCGAACGTCGCATCGATCAAGCTCGTCAATTACGACTTTGCGAAGTACGGTTCGCCTCAGGTTCGCAAGCACCTGCTGCAACGCTGGACGACCGAAATCTACAACCACGGCAACTGACGCGAAGATGAACAAGATCTTGTCGAGTTGGCTGGCGACGGGGGCGTTTGCGCTCGTCGCGCTGCCCTGGTATCAGCAGGAATCGGGCGTGTTCGCGTTCCGCTGGATCGGTGACGCGCTGCACGGCTCGTCAACCGCCGCCCCCGCGTTCTGGCAGGCATGGCACGGCGGGATGGCCGCGGTGTGGGTGCTGGTTGCGTGTCTGGCCGCCGCCGGCATCGCGCTGGCGGCGATTCGTCGGCGCCGCGTGCTCGGCGCGGCGTGGGTCGGCGCCGGTGTGGCCGGCCTGATCGCGATCGGCTGGCTCGCATGGGGTGTCGCATTGCCGACCGGGCTCGGCGCCGGCGCCTGTCTCGCCGCGCTTGCGTTTCTCGTGATCGCGACGAGCGGCGCGGCGCTGGCCGGCGCGTGCCGCGGCGACCTGTTCGTGACGGGCGCGATCGGGATCGTCGTCGCGCTGATTGCTACGTTCGTGTTCTGGCCGGTCGGCAACATCCTGCTCGACGCATTCCGCAATGCCGACGGCGTGCTTGATTGGGCATCGGTGCTGCCGCGCGTCATGTCCCGCAGCGTCTGGGGCCTGGCCTGCCTGTCGGGAGGGCGTAGTTGCGGCGTTGCATGGAATACGCTGGCGCTCGCGATTGCGAGCGCCGCCGGATCGGTCGCGCTGGGCTGCACGCTCGCATTGCTGGCTGCGCGCAGCGCGTCGCGCGGGGTACGGGCGCTGCGTAGTCTCGCAGTGTTGCCGATCATCACGCCGCCGTTCGTGCTCGGCCTCGCGCTGATCCTGCTGCTGGGTCGCAACGGCGCGCTCACGCTGTTCGTCGCAGATGTGTTTGGCGTGGTGCCCGGCCGCTGGCTTTACGGTCTGCCCGGTGTCTGGTTGTCGCAACTGCTGGCGTTCACGCCGATCGCGTTCATGACGCTCGTCGGCGTCGTCGACGGGGTGGGCCCGTCGCTCGAGGAGGCGTCGCAAACGCTCGGCGCGTCACGCTGGCAGACGTTCGTCACGGTGTCGCTGCCGCTGATGCGTCCGGGGCTCGCGAACGCGTTCCTGTTGTGCTTCATCGAGAGCATGGCCGATTTCGGCAACCCGATCGTGCTGGGCGGCAATTTTCACGTGCTGTCGACGGAAATCTACTTCTCCGTGGTCGGTGCGCAGAACGACCCCGGGCGAGCGGCCGGCCTGGGGCTTGTCCTGCTCGTATTCGCGCTGGGCGTGTTCCTGCTGCAGAACCGCTGGCTTGGCCGCCGTTCATACGTGACGGTGTCCGGCAAGGCCGACAGCGGTGCGCACGCAGCGCTCGATCCGCGGCTGCGTGCCGGCCTCTGGTGCGTTGCCGTGCCGTGGGTGGCGTTCACGCTGGTGGTCTACGCGATGATGCTGCTTGGCGGTTTCGTGAAGATCTGGGGTGTCGACAACAGCCTGACGCTCGCGCACTACGCGGATGCATTCGGCATTGGCGCGGATGCCGGCGGCTTGCACTGGCAAGGTCAGGCATGGCCGTCGTTCTTCACGACGCTGACGATCGCGGCGATCGCGACACCGCTGACGTCGCTGGTGGGCATGCTCACCGCCTGGCTGCTGATCCGGCAGCGTTTTGCCGGCAAGCGCCTGCTCGAATTCGGCACGCTGCTGAGCTTCGCGGTGCCGGGCACGGTCATCGGGATTGCCTATCTGCTGACGTTCAACGCCGGCGCGATCGAACTGACGGGAAGCGGCGCGATCCTCGTGCTGTGTTTCGTGTTTCGCAACATGCCGATGGGGCTGCGCAGCGGCATCGCGGCAATGCGCCAGCTCGACGCGAGTCTCGACGAGGCGTCGATCATGTTGCGTGCGAGCAGCCTCACGACGATCCGTCGCGTGATCCTGCCGCTCCTGCGCCCGGCGCTCGCGTCGGCGCTCGTCTACGGCTTCGTACGCTCGATCACGTCGGTCAGCGCGGTGATCTTCCTCGTCAGCGCAAATTACGACATGGCAACGTCGTACATCATCGGACTGGTTTCGAACGGCAACTACGGCACCGCGATTGCCTACGCCAGCGTGCTGGTGATCGTGATGCTCGTGATGATTCTCGTCGTCCAGCGTTTCGTCGGTGTGCGCCGGCTGCGTGCCCGCACACGGATACAGGCTTCCGGCCGGCGCGGCACGATTCTGAAAATGAAGGAGACGACGGTATGAACACGACCCAGGTACGCGGTTCGCTCGTATTCGAGCGGGTCAGCAAGCACTACGGCAAGAGCGTCGCGGTGGACGACATCAGCTTTCGCATCGAGCCGGGCACGATGGTGACGCTGCTCGGCCCCAGCGGCTGCGGCAAGACCACCACGTTGCGGATGATTGCGGGCCTCGAACGCGTCGATGCGGGGCGGATCCTGATCGGCGGGCGCGACGTGACCGATCGGTCGGCGGCCGAGCGCGACGTCAGTATGGTGTTTCAGTCGTACGCGCTGTTTCCGCACATGAGCGTCGTCGAGAACGTCGCTTACGGATTGGCGGTTGCGCGCCGGCCGAAGCGCGAGGCGCACGAGAAGGCGATGGGTGCGCTGGCGCTGGTCGGGCTCGGCGAGTATGCCGCACGCTCGCCGAGCGAGCTGTCGGGCGGCCAGCAACAACGGGTTGCGGTAGCGCGCGCGCTGGTGCTCGAGCCCGAAATCCTGCTTCTCGACGAGCCGCTGTCGAATCTCGACGCGAAGATGCGCACCCGCGTACGCGACGAGATCCGGGATCTGCAGGTCAAGCTGGGTCTGACCGCGGTCTACGTGACGCACGATCAGGAAGAGGCGCTGGCGATCTCGGATCGCATCGTCGTGATGAATCGCAAGAAGATTGCACAGCTCGGCACGCCGCGCGATATATTCGACGCACCTGCCGACGAGTTCGTCGCGGACTTCATCGGCAATGCGAATCTCGTCGATGGCGAGATTCGTGCGATCGACGACCAGGTCGCGCAGTGCACGATCGGCGGCACGCGGCTCGATCTGCCGTACACCGGCACGCGGACCGGCGCGGTGCGCATCGCGTTACGCCCCGAGGCAATCCGGCTCGGGCCTGCGCAGCAGGGCACGATCGCCGGTGAAATCAGTCGTGCGACCTATCTCGGTCGCGAAATGCAGTACACGGTTCAGTCGTCACTTGGAGAATTGTTTGTCGTGAGTCATCGGTTAGATCAGCTATTTCCGCGCGGCGCGCAGGTCGCGCTCCAATTCAGCGCACACGGTGCGGCCATCGTCGGAGCGCACGCATGAGCGCACCCGGGACGGAGACGATCGGGTTCGAGGCCGATCTTGCGAATCGCTATGCACTCGTGTGCACGATTGCTCGGGAAGCCGGGGCGCGCGCGTACCGGATGTTCGCGAACCGCGCGGCGCTCGAAGTCGAGCACAAAGGTCTGCAGGACGTCGTCAGCCTTGCCGACCGCGAGGTCGAGAATCTGGTGCGCGAGCGCGTCACGGCAGCGTTTCCGGACGACGCGTTCCTCGGCGAGGAAACCGCGGCGCAGGCCGGCGCGTCGCTGCTGTCGGAGCGGATTGTCTGGATCGTCGATCCGATCGACGGGACCAGTTGCTTTCTGAACGGGATGCATGCGTGGTGCGTGTCGATCGGTGTGCTGATCGATGGCAAACCGGCGATCGGCGCGGTGTTCGATCCGAACAGCGGTGAGTTGTTTCATGCCGCGGCCGGGTGCGGCGCATTCGTCAACGACACGCCGATGCGGGCCGCCACGACACGGTCGGTGCGCGACGGCGTGGTCGGCGTCGGCTTCTCGCATCGGGTCGCGCCGTCGGCGTTCATTCCGTTTCTGGCGCGGCTGCTGGCCGACGGCGGCATGTTCATTCGCAACGGCTCAGGCGCGCTGATGATCGCCTACGTCGCGGCAGGCCGGCTGATCGGCTATTACGAACCGCATATCAACTCGTGGGACTGTGTGGCCGGCATCGTGCTGGTGCGCGAAGCGGGCGGCGTCGTCAACGACTTTCTCGCGGGCAACGGATTGCTGAGAGGCAATCCGATCATTGCGGCGGGTGACGGATTCTATCCGGCGCTCGCCACGCTGATCGCGGGTTGAGCAAGCCGCCTGAGTCGCGCGCATGACCGCCGCCCCGCACGAAGCGATGGGGCCCGGTCCTTCCCGGAGGCGGCGCATCGATGAGACGGAGCGCCGAATCCTTCGATGCGCTGCCGCGTGAGTTGACGCGCGTCACGCCGCGGATCGAGGCAAACCGTTCGATGGTGCCGCGCATTGCCGGCATGTCGACCGCATGCGGCCTGCTGGCGCCGACCGTCGTTCGTTTCGCGCAACGCTGCGGATTCGCCGGATTCGCTGAATGGCAGGCGGTGTTCCGTGACGAGGAGGCCGGTGGCAGCGGCATTACGCCGGGGTATCGCGAGCGGGTCAGGGGCCTGAATCGCGATACTTCGGCAGGAGGCCGGCCGCCACCCCGCCACCGGTCACGACATCAGCGACGGCATCTCGCCCACGGCGGTGCCGCACCGCCCCGCATCGGCCAGCGCCTGGCCGATCGCGTGCTGAACGGCAGCCGGGTGTTCCAATAGATAGAAGTGCCCGCCGTCGAACTCGCGGAAGCTGACCGGGTGCTGCGACGCGCGCGACCAGTCGCGCTGCCCGGCGGGGCTCAGCACCGTGTCGTCGCGGCTCGAGAAGACCGTGACGGGACAGGGCAGCGCGGTTGCGGACGGCAGCGGAAAGAACGCCTCGACCAGGCGGAAATCCGCCCTGGCCAGTTTCAGCAGCATCGCCCGGAGCGCGTCGTGTTCGACTACTTCGCGCGGCGTACCGCCGAGCGACACGACATAGTCGATGATCTCCGCGTCATTGCGCAGGTGAACCGGCGCGCCGTCGAGCCGCGTCCGGCGATGCGGGTAGAACGGCGCGTCGGTGCCGGAGGCGCCGAACCAGACGGGCGGATGCCCCAGTTGCGTCATGTCGCACGCGAAGCTGTATGCGATCAGCGCCCCCATGCTGTGGCCGAACACCGAATAGTCGCGCGGCAGCAGCGGCCGGAGGGCCCGCAGGAAGTCGATCAGTTCGGGCAGCGTATCGATCGCGCGCGTGCCCAGGCTCCTGCCGCGGCCGGGCAGTTCGATCAGCCACACCTCGATGTCGTCCGGGAACGACGCGCCCCACCGGTAGTAATTGGCCGCCGCGCCGCACGCGTGATGGAACACCAGCAGCCGGTGCCGCGCCGCCGGGCGCTGGAGCGGAATGGTGAGGGTACTGGGTAGCAAGGCCATGCTTTCGGGACTCCGCTTTAAAAAACGAGCCATACAAGATTTTCAAACAATTAAGACGATTATCGATTTAATCGAAAAGACAGTCTGATTTCTATAGGTTCACATATTTATGAACAATGGCCGTGATTATTGGCTCTCAATGATTATGATTTATTCTGTTTTCATGCAATAGAAATGTAATTGTTTTTAGATGCTTTATGGTAAAGTCTGCTCGCTTCGATTTCAAAGTGCTTGCATCGTTGTCCGGCATGACCGGGCGTGCCGTTTTTATAGAAATATCGAATTATGTACTGCGTGTGACACGCGTGATCGATTATTGAAACGAGAGAGACATGGAAGCCGAAACGCCGCATCACGACGCCGTTTTCAAGGTGGTCGTCAATCACGAGGAACAATACGCGATCTGGCCGGACGACAAGCGGGTACCGGAAGGCTGGCGGGCAGCGGGCCCGTCGGGAACCCGGGACGCCTGTCTCGAATGGATCGGCGCCAACTGGACCGACATGCGGCCATTGAGCGTGCGGGCCGCGCTGTCGGCCTGACTGTCGCCGCGCCACGCAGCGCGCAATCAAAGATAAAGGAACGATGCGGCATTTCGCGGCCCGGTAACGGCGCGCGCGGGAGCACGTTGCGTTTCGCCGAGAGAATCCGAGGGTAAAACATACCATGTCTGTCGATGATCGCCTGGGGGTCTTCCTCAATACAGGCATTCTGGCTTCGCGCGCGCATGACCTGGGCTTGCTGATCGAGCGGCAGGACGCGCTCATGCAGCAATTCATGGAAGCGAAATTCGAACCGGCCGCCTGCGCCGCGCTGTTGCGCGACGCGATTGCGCGCTATCCGTTTCTGGACGAGTTGTTCGATCCGGATTCGGTGGCGGCCGGCGGCTGCATCGCGAGCCGCGCGCTGCTCTACGATCTGCATCAGCACCGCGACCGCTGGACGCTCGCGCTCGCGCCGCAGGACGGCGAGCCGATCGTGCTCGACACTGCCGCCGGCGACGTGCCGCAGCTCGCGAACGCGCTGCGCGACGCGCTGCAGCGCAACCACTGGCAGCCGCTGTCCGAGCTGTATGCGGACCCTCGCCTGCTCGGCTGCGAACGGCCGAAGGGCGGCGCGGCGCTGGCGTGGCCGGCATTCGACGGCCCCGGCATCCAGCGGCTCGAACATGCGTCGCTGCTGATCGCATCCGAAACCACCCGCCTGCTGACCGACCCGATCAGCCTCGCGATCGGCGGCAACGTCGGCCTGCCCGATCTCGATCGCGCGCCGTCCAACCTGGGCCAGCGGATCGACGGCATGCTCGTCACGCACGGGCATCTCGACCACTGGCACATTCCGACCATCCTGCGGCATGGCGGCGACGGATCGGTGCCGGTCATCGTGCCGCACATCCCGGTTGCATCGCTGCTGGCGCAGGACGACATGCAGCAGTCGCTGCGCGACGTCGGGCAGACGGTGCTCGCGCCCGGCTGGGGCGAGACGGTGCGGATCGGCGACATCGAGATCGACATCCTGCCGTTCTACGGCGAGCAGCCGACCATCGGTGCGGCCGTGCCGCCGCACGACGTTCGCAACTGGGGCAATTGCTACCGGGTCACGACGCCGCAGTTCTCGGTGATCCTGCTCGTCGACAGCGGCGAGGACGCGCAGGGATCGGTGATGGACGTGATCGACCGGTCCGTCGCGCAGCGCGGCCGGCCCGACCTGGTTCTGAGCTGCTGCCGCGAGTTGCGCAAGGCGCCGTTCTGGCAGGGCCTGTTCACGTTCTGGATGGTGTTGCCGATGACCGAACTGCAACGCCTGCCGCGCATCGCGGAAGCGGGCGACGGCCCGTCCATCACGCTCGGCCCGTCCGGTATCGGCGAGCTCTGCGCGCGCGCCGGCGCCCGCGCGTTCGCGCCGTATGCGAACGGGTTCTGCGGCATCGCGACCGAGATCGGCGACATCGGCTGGATCAACGGCGAGCCCGCGGAAGCCGACACGCTCGACCAGATCGACGCACGCCTCGGCACGCTCGGCGCCGCCACCCGCGTGATCCGCTGGCTGCCCGGCGATGTGCTTCGCCACAACGGCAATTGGCAGGTGTCCTGATTTTATTCCTGTCGACAGGAGCCCCACGATGACTGGCAGCAAGATTGTGCCGATGCCGCGGATTCGCTACGACGGCAGCCGGAGCATGCGCGACGTTCTGGCCGGACTGAAGCATCCGGCCGTGCTGGAAGGATTCATCGAAGCCTGGCCCGCGCGCACGCGCTGGACGCCGGATTTCTTCGTCGAGCGTTACGGCGAGCACGAGATCACGGTGGAGACGTCGCAGCTGTCGCCGACGCCGACCCGGCCGGACCTCTACCTGGGTGCGCGCCGCTACGAAACCGCGCGCCTCGGCGCGACGATCCGCGCGATGCAGGCGCAGGGCAGCGCCCGCACCACGTACATCACCTACGCGGCGATCTATTCGACGGCGCCAGAGCTGAAGGACGACATCGCGCCGCTGCACGAGCAGCACGGCTTTCCCGGCTGGATGCCGAACTGGCTGCGGCGCAAGCTGGTGTTGCGGCCGGGCTTCTGGCTCGGCCCCGAAGGGATTTCGTCGCCGATGCACTTCGACCGGCACGAGAACCTGAACGTGCAGGTGTACGGCCGCAAGCGCTGGGTGCTGTTCGCGCCCGGGCAGTCCGCCAACGTGTATTACCGGCAGCGCCGCGATCTGCCGGTGATCTTCAGCCCGGTGGACATGAGCGATCCGGACCCGGTGCTGTTTCCGCGCGTGCAGTCGGCGCCGCGCCACGACTTCGTGCTGGAGGCGGGCGAGGTCTTGTACCTGCCGCCCGGCTGGTGGCACTACGTGGAGTCGCTGAGCGATTCGATCAACGTGAACTACTGGTGGTGGTCGCCGCGCGCCGTGCGGACCTTCTGCCGGGTCGAGCTCGCGAGCCTGTGGCAGGGGCTCGCGCGCCGGTGGCGCCGCGCGGCCGACACGGCCGGCAAGCCGATGTCGATGCCGCGCTGACGCGCCGTCCCCGCACCGTTCGTTCTATCGGGCCGCCGTGCCGGCGGCCGTGTCTCTTCAGGAAGCCATGATGCAGAACGAGTTTGATTACACCGTCATCGATGCGCTGTACGCGACCGGCTATCACGGGCCGCGCGCGCTCGACAAACCGGAGTTCTACTGGCGCTCGATGCTGGGCTCGATGGTCGCCTATCGCGACAGCTTCTTTCGCCCGCTCGGCGAGGAGATCGCGCCGGCCGAATCGCGCGAGGGCATCGAGATCGAGGCCGCGCGCTGCGAGTACGAGGGCAGCCGGTTTCATCACGCGCTACCGATGAACATCTCGTCGCTGCGGCAGTTCGGGAACCACTGGCACCTGGTGCTGCCGACCATCTCGACGCTGCGCGACGGGTATTGCCGCCTGCGCGGCCACGACGGCGCGGTGTCGATGCTCGACCTGTGGTTCATCAGCAAGCTGTGCCAGCTGCTGCCCGCGTACCTGATCCGCCGGCGCGAGCAGCCGGCCGACCCGGACAGCATTCCCGTCGTGCCGTCGATCATCTACCGGATCTCGCTCGGCATGCACCGGATCGTGCATATCTCGCTGATCAAGCGGATGGCTTCGGGCGGCGATCCGGCCGCGCCGTGCCTCGCCAGCGACGCGTATTACCTGGTTGCCGAGGCGGCGGGCCTGCTCGTCGGCCGCAACTCGGTGTGCGCCGGGCCGCAGACGATGGTCGAGCAAGCCTACCGCGCGATGATCGAGCCGGCTTCGCTGGCGGGCGCCGAAGCGAGCGCGGCCGAGCCCGGCTTCTATCGCTACGCGGCGGCGTTCCTGAAGCTCGAAGCCGAAAAATACCTGTTCGCGGTGCGGGCGGCGCAGCAGCTGCGCGGGCTGATCGTCGCGCTCGACGCGGCGCCCGGCCACGCGCACACGCACGCGTTCCGCGAGGCGCTTGCGCGCTTCGAGGACTGGTCCACCGAACACACGAGCCCGCTCGCGCACGAGATCGCCAGCGAGGATCTGGCGATGCTGCTGCAGGGCGACGAGGCCGAGATCGCGCGTGCGCGGCAATGGCCGGCGGGGACGGTGCTGCGCCAGATGACGGCCGGGCTGAACCAGCTCGTCGCCGCGGCGGACCGGATGTGCATGGCCACGCTCGGCGCCGACGGGCCGGCGCTGCTGGCCGAGATCGACGCCATGCGCGATGCGCCGCGCGACGCGGACGAATGGTCGGCCGACGCGTTTGCGGCGCACGGGCTCGACGCGGCGGCGGCGCGGGCGACGGCGGTCGCGCTCAATACGTACCTGCACGACGAGCGCGCCGCGCAGCGGATCTTCACGCGGCTCCAGCAGGAAGTGGACCGCGCGCTCGGCATCGACGATGCCATCGCACCGTATTCGGCCGACGACATCGCGGCCGTATTCGGGCCGCGGCTGCGCCACTGCATCGCCGAACATTTCACGGAACCGGACGTCGCGGACCACGCGGTCCGTTGACGCGCGGCGCGCGGGGATCGACTCGCCGCGCCGTCCTTCACGTCCTTCATGCATCCAGACAGGGGCCACCATGCGTACCACTTCGCTTTCAGCCTATCAGTACCGCTTCTGGCTCGAGTGGCAGCTCAATCCGCACTCGTCGGCCTACACGACCGCGCTCGTCTACCGCCTGTCGGGTCCGCTGGATCGCGACGCGCTGCGGCGCGCACTGGACGCGTTCGTCCACGAGCATGACGAAGGCTGCCGCAGCACGTTCCGGATGGACGACGCCCGCGTGGTGCGAGAAGTGCATGACCGGGTGACGGTCGCACTCGACTACCGCGACGCGCGGGTGGCGCCGGAGCTGGACGCCGCCGAGGCCGACGCGTGGATCGCCGCGCGCGCGGCGCACGTGTTCGCGCTCGACGACGCGCCGCTGTTCCGCTTCGCGCTGCTGCGCGAGGATGCCGACGCGCACCGGCTCGTGCTCAGCTTTCCGCACATCATCTCCGATGCGTTTTCCGCGGTGTACATCAACCAGCGGCTGACGGCGCTGTACAACCACGCGCTCGGCGCGGGCCCGGCGCCCGCCTGCACGTTGCGGGATCTCGGCGAGCAGCTTGCGTTCGAAGCCGCGTACCGCGCGTCGCCGCGCTACGACGAAGATCTGGCTTATTGGCTCGGCGCGCTCGCGCATGCGCCGCTCGGGGTCGAGTTCGACGCAGCGGCATCGGCGGAGCCGCGCGAGGGGCGCATCCACCGGATGCGCTTCGACGCGGACACCACGCGCCGGCTGCGCGCACGGGCCCGCGCGAGCCGCTCGACGCCGTTTCTCGTGCTGTCGAGCCTGTTCGCGATCGCGCTGGCCCGCTGGCAGGACGTGCGCGAGCTGGTCGTGACCTATCCCGTCAACATGCGCTCGCCGGAGTTTCGCGATGCGAGCGGATGCTTCGTGAACAACCTGCCGATGGGCTTTTCGCTGCGGCAGGGCGACACGTTCCGCGACATCGTCGCGCGCACCACCGCCCGGCGTGCGGAAAGCAAGCACCATCAGCAGTTGTCGCTGACCGATCTCGTGACGGCGCTGCGGCGCACGCGTTCGCTGGCCGATACGCCCGTCTTCAACGTCGGCGTGACGGAAGCGTTCTTCGTGCAGGATGCCCCGCTCGCATTCCACGGCGTGCACGCGGAATTGCTGCCGGTGGTCGCCGCCGAGCGGCCGTTCGACCTGAACTTCGCGTATCAGCTGACGCCCGACGGCCTGCATGTGAACCTCGAATACGACACCGGCTGCCTGCCGCCGGCGCGGATCGGGGAGTTCGCCGCGCGCTTCGGCCGGCTGTTGCGCGCGTACCTGGACGACGATGCACAGCCCGCGCTCGCGGTCGACCTGCTGGCGCCCGAGCAGCGCGCGCGGCTCGCACAATACTGGCACGGGCCCGCGCGCACGATCGACGCGACGGACTGGCCGGCCCGCTTCGCCGCGCAGTGCGCCGCGACGCCGGATGCACCGGCCGTCCGGTTCGGTGCGGAGCAACTGACCTATCGCGAACTGGATGCGCTGTCGGCGCGGCTCGCGGGCTTTCTCGCGGCGCGCGGCGTGACGCCGGGGGCCCTCGTCGGGCTGTGCTGCGAGCGCTCGACGGAGATGGTGCTGGCGATCCTCGCGGTGATGCGGGCGGGCGCGGCCTACGTGCCGCTCGATCCCGCCGCGCCGCCGGACCGGCTGCGGCGCATCGTCGACGATGCAGGGCTCGCGCTGCTGCTCACGCAGCGGCACCTGCTGGCACGCCTGCCCGCCGGGCCGGTCGCGCGGCATGCGCTGGACGAGCGCGCGATCTGGCTGGCCGCCGAACCGCTGCCGCAGCAACGCATTCACCCGGACGGGATCGCGTACGTGATCTACACGTCGGGCTCCACCGGCACGCCGAAGGGCGTCGCCAACACCCATCGCGCGCTGGTCAACCGGCTCGACTGGCACGGCTCGCTGCTCGCCGATGCCGCGCCGGTGCGCGTGCTGCAGAAAACGCCGTACTTCTTCGACGTGTCGGTCTGGGAATTCCTGTGGACCTTGCAGAGCGGGCATGCGCTGGTGATCGCGCCGCCCGAGCTGCACAAGGACCCGGCCGGGCTCGCCGTGCTGCTGCGCGACGCGCGCATCGCGGTCGCGCACTTCGTGCCGTCGATGCTGAACGCATTTCTGGACGCGGCGCCCGGGCAGCGCTTCCCGGATCTCGCGCTGGTCGTCTGCAGCGGCGAGGCGCTGCTCGCCGAGCAGGCCGAGCGCTTCCACCGGCTGTTGCCGGGCGTGCGGCTCGCCAACCTGTACGGGCCGACCGAGGCCGCGATCGACGTGACCGTGTGGCATTGCGAGCCGGGCGAGGCCCATGCGCGCGCCGGCGTGCCGATCGGCCGGCCGATCGACAACGTGTCGCTGTACGTGCTGGACGCGGGCCTCGAGCCGTGCCCGCCCGGCAGCGCGGGCGAACTGTACATCGGCGGGGCGGGGCTCGCGCAAGGGTACGTCGGCCGCCCGGACCTCACCGCGGCGAGCTTCGTGCCCGATCCATACGCAGGCCGTCCGGGGGCGCGCATGTACCGCACCGGCGATATCGCGATGTTCGGCGAGCACGGCGAGCTGCATTACCTCGGCCGGCGCGACGAGCAGGTCAAGCTCAACGGCAACCGGATCGAGCTGCGCGAGATCGAGGCATGCCTGCTGGCGCTGCCGGGCATCGCGCAGTGCGCGGTGGTGCCGGTGCGGGTGCAGGGGCGGGTGCGGCTGCTGCACGCGTTCGTCGAGCCGGCCGCGGGGTGGGACAGCTGGCCGGCGGACGCGCTGCACGCGGAACTGGCCGCGCGGCTGCCCGACGCGATGCGTCCGGCCCGCATCGACGTGGTGGAGCGCATCGCGCTGCTGCCGGCCGGCAAGATCGACCGCAAGCGCCTGGCCCAGCTCGCCGACGCGGCGCTCGAGACGCGCGCGCGCGGTGCCGAGGTGCGCGCGAAGACGCCGTTCCAGGCCGAGGTCGCCGCCGAGTGGTCGGCCGTGCTGGACGTCGCCGACATCGGGCCGGACGACCATTTCTTCATGCTCGGCGGCAGCTCCGTGCAGGCGATCCAGCTGATCGGGCGCCTCAATGGCCGCTACGGGCTGCTGTTGTCGCCGCCGCTGTTGTTCGGCGCGCCGCAGCTTGACCGGTTCAGCGCGCAGGTGCTGGTGGCGCTCGGCCAGAAGGCCCAGCAGGAGGACCGCCTGGAAGCGCTGCTCGAGCGCCTCGCGCCGGACGACATGGACGAACTACTCACAGTGTTTTCATCGTCGGGAGAGCTGGTTTGATGTCGCATAACGATTCCACCGAAAACAAGCGTCGCCAATTGCTCGAAGCGTTCGGCAGGCAGCGTGGCGCGGGCAACCGCGACGCGATTACCCGCCAGGCTCGGCCGGCGGACCTGCCCGCGTCGGCGGAACAGTTGCGGATGTGGGTGCAGATGGCGATCAGCGGTGGCGCCGGTCATTTCCACGTGCCGCACGTGCTGGAGATCGCGGGCACGCTCGATGAGGCAGCGCTGCAGGCGGCGCTGCGCGACGTGGTCGCGCGGCACGAAGCGCTGCGCACGACGTTCGACGAGCGCGACGGCAGCCTGTACCAGCGTGTGCATGCCGAGCACGAGCCATCGCTGCCGGTACACCGTCACGCGGCGGGCGTGACCGACGCGGAGATCGCCCGCGCGATCACGGCCGAAATCGCGCAGCCGTTCGACCTTGCGCACGGGCCGCTGCTGCGCGCGTCGCTGCATCGTCTCGACGACGACCGGCAGATTCTCGTGCTGACCGCCCATCACCTGATCGTCGACGGGTGGTCGCTGGAGCTGATGCTGGCCGACTGGTGGTCGGCCTACGCGGCGCGGCTGGCGGGCCGCGAGCCTGAGCCGCGGGCCGACGACGGGCCGCACTATGCGGACTATGCGCTGTGGCAGCAGGCGCGCAGCGCCGCGGACAGCGCGCCGAGTCTTGCGTACTGGCAGGAGCGGCTGACGGGCGCGACGACGCTCGAATTGCCGTTCGCGCTGCCGCGCCCGTCGCGGCGCGCGCACGACGGTGAACTGGCGTTCTTCACGATTCCCGCCGCCGTGCGCGCGCGGGCCGAAGCGCTGGCGCGGCGGCAGGGCGGCACGCTGTTCACGGTGATGCTGGCCGCGTGGCGGTGCCTGCTCGGCGACTACGCTGGCCAGGACGACTTCTGCATCGGCACGACCGCGTCGAACCGCGTGCATCCGGGCAGCGAGCGCATCGTCGGCTTCTTCGCGAACCTGCTCGCGTTGCGCACTGCGCGGCAAGGCAGTGCCACGTTCGCCGCGCTGGTCGAGCGCGAGCGCGACACCGTCGCCGACGCGCTGCGGCATCAGGCGGTGTCGTTCGACCAGGTGGTCGAGCAGGTCGGCGTCGCGCGCGATTCCGCGCGCAGCCCGCTGTTCCAGGTCAACTTCGTGCTGCAGGACACGAAAGGTGCGGTGCCCGGCGCCGCCGGGCCGGCGGCACCGGCCGGGATGCCGGCGATGACGGTGCGCGACGACCTGTACCGCTACGCGCAGTTCGACCTGACGCTGTTCGCCGAGCTGACGTCCGATGGCGTGCGCTGCTGCACGGTGTTCCGCACCGATCTGTTCGAAGCCGCCGATATCGAGCGATTGTCGCGCACCTATGTGCAGTACCTCGACGTGTTGACCGCGCAGCCGGACGCGCCGTTCGGCACGCTCGCGCGCGGCGACGCGCCCACGCTCGACGCGCTGCGCGGCTGGCAGAGCCGGCCGCTCGGGCAGCCGCTGCCCGACTCGATCGGCTCGGTGATCGACGCGCTCGCGCGGCAGCATCCGGGCCGCCCGGCGATCCGCCACGGCGACGCGACGCTCGATTACCACGCGCTGAACACCCGCGCGAACCGGCTGGCGGATCACTTGCGCGATCTCGGCGTGTCGCCGGGCTCGACCGTCGGCCTGTGTCTCGAGCCGGGCGCGGAACTGATTGTCGCGATGCTGGCGGTGCTCAACGCGGGCTGCGCGTATGTGCCGCTCGACAGCCGCTATCCGGCCGACCGGCTGCGCTTCCTGCTCGACGACAGCCAGGCGAGCGTGATCGTCACGCGCGAGGACGTGGTGGCGCGCACCGACGCGCTGCGCGACGGCTATCTGAACCTGATCGTCCTCGAGGACCACGACGACGAGATCGCCGCGCGCGACGGCGCGTTCGTCGCGAGCGGGCTGCCGGCGCAGATGCCGGCGTACCTGATGTACACGTCGGGGACCACCGATCGTCCGAAGGGCGTC
Source organism: Burkholderia arboris (assembly GCF_038723655.1). Lineage (NCBI taxonomy): Bacteria > Pseudomonadati > Pseudomonadota > Betaproteobacteria > Burkholderiales > Burkholderiaceae > Burkholderia > Burkholderia arboris. Next base: position 386,059 of record NZ_CP109823.1, on the reverse strand, counting down.
ATCGTGCCGCAACAGGCGATCCTGCGGCTCGCGTACCGGCCGACCTATCTCGACGTGACGCCGGACGACGTGTTCCTGCAGTTCGCGCCGACCGCGTTCGACGCGTCGACCTTCGAGATCTGGACCGCGCTGCTGAACGGCGCGTCGCTCGTCGTGCCGGTCGGGCGGGATGCGTCGCTGGACCAGCTCGGGCCGTTGCTGGTCGACGCACGCGTGACGATTCTGTGGCTGACGAGCGGCCTGTTCGCGGCGATGGTCGATCACGCGCCGGACGCGCTGCGGCGGCTGCGCTATCTCGTCTGCGGCGGCGACGTGCTGTCGCTGCCGCATGTGGCGCGCGCCCGCGCGCTGCTGGAACGCGGGCAGGTCGTCAACGGCTACGGGCCGACCGAGACCACGACGTTCGCGACCGCGTACCCGGTGCGCGGCGAGCCGGCGGCGGGGCGCACGGTACCGATCGGCATGCCGATCCAGGGCACGTCGGTGTACGTGCTCGACGACGACCTGAATCCGCTGCCGGCCGGCGCGGCGGGCGACATCTACATCGCGGGGCTCGGCGTCGCGCACGGCTACGCAAACCGGCCGGACCTGACCGCCGCCGCGTTCGTGCCCGATCCTTACGGCGGCGAGCCGGGCGCCCGCATGTACCGCAGCGGCGACGTCGGCTACTGGGCGCATGACGGCGCGTTGCATTACCTCGGCCGGCGCGACCGGCAGGTGAAGCTGCGCGGCTACCGGATCGAGCCCGCGGAAATCGAGGCGGCGCTGGCTGCATGCCGCGGCGTGCAGGCCGCCGTCGTGACGGTCGACGCGACGCCGCAGGGCGACAAGCAGCTCGTCGCGTACTGGACCGCAAGCCCGGGCGCGGGCGTGGATGCGCCGGACGAAGCCGGCCTGCGCGCGCAGCTGCGGGCGTCGCTGCCGGATCATCTGGTGCCGGCGCGCTTCCACGCGGTGCCGCACATTCCGCTGACGGCGAACGGCAAGGTGGACCGGGCTGCGCTCGCTCAACTTGCCCCCGCGCAGGCGCAGGCGGCCGCCGAAACGGCGCCCGAGACGCTGACCGACACGCAGCGCGTGCTGCGCGCGTTGTGGGAAGACGTGCTCGGTCGCAGCGGGTTCGGCCTCGACGACGGTTTCTTCGATCTCGGCGGCGATTCGCTGCTGGCGATCCGGCTGAAGGCGCAGGCGCAGCGCCACGGGCTCGAATTCGAGATCCAGGACCTGTTCGTCCACCAGAGCGTGCGTACGCTGGGCGAGCACATCGAGCGGCAGCGCGGCGAGGGGGCAGGTGCAGGTGCAGGTGCGTCGGCCGAGGCCGTCGTACCCCGCGCGCCGCTGACGAGCGAAGCGGACCGCGTACGGCTGCCGGCGGGCGTCGTCGACGCGTATCCGCTCAGCCGCCTGCAACTGGGGATGCTCTATCACAGCCTGCGGCACGAGCGTTCGAGCCTGTACCACGACGTGATCGGCTACGAGGTCGCCTATGCGTACGACGAAGCCTGCCTCGTGCGCGCGCTGGACCGGCTGTCGGCGCGTCATCCGGCGTTGCGTACCGCGCTGCGGACGGAGGGGTTCAGCGTGCCGCTGCAGCTCGTGTTCGACACGGCGCGCATTCCGCTGGCGGTCACCGATCTGACTGCGCTCGACGCGACGGCGCAGGCCGCCCGGATCGCCGCGTTCATGGACGGCGAGCGGTTCGCCGCGTTCGACATCGCCGCCGCGCCGCTGTTTCGCTGCTTCGTGTTCAAGCTGGCGGCGCAGCGCTTCAAGCTGGTGTGGAGCTTCCATCACGCGATGCTCGACGGCTGGAGCGAGGCCGCGCTGACCACCGAATTCATCCGGCTCTACACGGCGGGCCTGGCGGGCGCGCAGACCCGGCCGGACGACGTGCCGGTGCAGGCCGGTTACCGGGATTTCATCGAACTCGAACAGGCGGCGCTCGCCGATCCGGCCCAGCGCGATTTCTGGCGCGGCCAGCTCGACGGCGCGCAGGCGCTGTCGCTGCGTCGCGCGCCGTTGATCGGCGACGCAGCGGACGAGCGCGTGGATTATCTGGAGGTCGAGGTCTCCGTCGAACTGGAGGCGGCGCTGCGCGCGCTCGCGCGCGACGCGAACGTCCCGCTCAAGAGCGTGCTGCTCGCCGCCCACCTGCGCGCGCTGCAGGCGCTGAGCGGGCGGCGCGACGTGCTCACGTCGATGGTGACGCACGTGCGGCCCGAGACCGAGCATGCGGAGCGCGCGGTCGGGCTGTTCCTGAATTCGGTGCCGGTGCGCGCGACGCTCGACGACGCAGCGTCGCCCGCCGCTCAGGCGCGGCAGGTGTTCGAGATCGAGTCGGGCATTTTCCGGCACCGCTTTTATCCGTCGCAGCAGATCCGGCAGGACAACGGCGGGATCGAGCTGGGCGAGGTGCTGTTCAATTTCACGAGCTTCCACGTGCTGCGCGAGCTGGACGACGCGGACGTGCGGATGCTCGCGGGCCGCGACGGTCATGCGGTCAACAGCTTTCCGGTGCAGGTCGATTTCTCCGTCTCCGCGAGCGACCAGCGGCTGCGCTGCATCGTCGGCTACCGGGCCGACAGCCTGCGGCGTGCCGACGCGGAAGACATCGCGCACGCGCAGCACGAAGCGTTGCGGCGGCTTGCCGGCGCGCCCGCGGCGGCGTGGCTGCGGCCTGCCACGCTCGCGCGGCTCGACGACTGGGCGGCGCCGAAGCCGGGGCTGCCGGTTGGCGCGAGCGTCGGCGAGCGGCTCGCCGCGTGCGCGGCCGCCGCGCCGGACGCCGTCGCGCTGATCGACGACGCGGGCGACACGACCTATGCGGCGCTGCTCGACCAGTGCGACCGGCGCGCGGCGGCGCTCACCGCGCTGGGCGTGCGGCAGGGCGACGTCGTGGCGGTGTGCGCGGGCCGCACGGCGGCGACGCTGCAGACCGTGCTCGCGCTGTTCCGGATCGGCGCCGTGTATCTGCCGCTCGATCCCGCGTTGCCGGAAGCGCGCCATCGCTTCATGGTGGATGACGCGCGCCCGGTGGCGATCGTCGGCGATGCCGCCGCGCCCGCCTGCCTGCGCGCGTGCGGCGTGCAATTCGTCGAGCAGGCGGCGCTGGCGGAAGCGGGGCAGGCCGCGTCGGCCGCCGCGCCGCGCGTGAGCCCCGGTGACCCGGCCTACATTCTCTATACGTCCGGCTCGACCGGCACGCCGAAGGGTGTGCTGTGCCGCCAGGAAGGCATCCTCGCGCTGTTCGACGCGCTCGCACACACCTATCCGCTGGCGGCGGGCGATCGCGTGCTGTGGAAGACCGCGCAATCGTTCGATGTTTCGCTTACCGAAATGCTATGGCCGTTGATGAAGGGCGCCGCGATCGTGATCGCGCGGCCGGACGGCCAGTACGATCCGCGCTACCTGCAGCGCGCGATCGAACGGCATCGCGTGACGGTAGTCAATTTCGTGCCGTCGATGCTGCACCTGTTTCTGCAGTCGCTCGACGCCGGCGCGGCGAGCCCGCTGCGCGCCGTGTTCGCTGCCGGCGAGCCGCTGCTGCCCGCGACCGTCGAGCTGGCGGCGCGCGTGCTGCCGCACACGCCGCTGTTCAACGCATACGGCCCGACCGAGGCCAGCATCTACGCAACCGTGTGGCGTTGCGCGAGCGGCCCCGTGTTGATCGGCCGCGCGGTGGGCGACGTCGGCACGCATATCCTCGCGCCCGATCTCGCGCGGCTGCCGATCGGCGTGACCGGCGAGCTGTACCTCGCCGGGCGGGCGCTGGCGTCGGGCTACCTGAACCGGCCCGAGCTGAGCGCGGAGCGCTTCGTGCCGAACCCGTATGCGACGGGCGACGCGGATCGCGTGCTGTATCGCACCGGCGACCTGGCCCGCTTCGACCGGCACGGTGACATCGAATTCGTGGGCCGCGACGACCAGCAGGTCAAGGTGCGCGGCTTCCGCATCGAGACGGGTGAAGTCGAGTCGGTGCTGGGCCGCCATCCGGGCGTCGCCAAAGTCGCGGTGCTGGCGCGTTCGGGCAGCGCGGGCGCCGTGCTCTGCGCGTTCGTGCAGGCGGCAGGCGCGCTGCCGGATGGCGCGCTGAAGGCGCATGCGCAACAGGCGCTGCCGCCGTACATGGTGCCCGACCGGATCGTCATGCTCGACGCGATGCCGATGACCGGCAGCGGCAAGATCGATCGCCTCAGGCTGGCCGACTGGCCGCTCGACGCGGCCAGCACGCCCGGCCAGGCCGGCCCCGCCAGCGCCGCACGCCGCACGCCTGGCGATGCCGAGGCCGCGGTCGCGGCGATCTGGCGCGACGTGCTCGGTCTCGCCGAGATCGATCCGGACACCAACTTCTTCGACGCGGGCGGCCACTCGCTCGCGCTGATCCAGTGCCAGGCGCGGCTTCGTCGCGAGTTCGGCCGCGACGTGGACATCGATCACCTGTTCCGCTACACGACCATTCGCACGCTGGCCGGCTGGCTGTCCGCGCCTGGCGAGCCGTCAACCGGCGCCGGCGGCGCGGCTGCGGCCGCAAGCGCGTCGCCGGTCGACAGCCGCGACGTCGCGATCATCGGGATGAGCGCGGCCGTTTCGGGCGCGGACGACGTCGAGCAGTTCTGGCACATGCTGCTCGCGGGCGAGGACGGCATCACCCGGCTCGACGACGCGCGGCTGCGCGCGCTCGGCGTGCCGGACGACCTGCTCGGCAATCCGCGCTTCGTCGCCGCGCGCGGGTTGATACGCGATCCTGACTGTTTCGATGCCGCGTTCTTCGGCTACACGCCGCGCGAGGCAGAGATCATGGATCCGCAGCAGCGCAAGCTGATGGAGGAAAGCTATCGCGCGCTCGAGGACGCCGGTTACGCCGGGCCCGGGCCCGCGCGCGACGTGGGCGTCTACGTCGGCGTGGGCGCGAGCCAGTACCTCGCGAACCACGTGCTCGGCAACCGCGACGCGGTCGAGGCGCTCGGGCTGTACCAGATCAACGTGCTCAACCAGCCCGCGACGCAGATTGCGTACCGGCTGAACCTCACCGGCCCCGCGGTCACGCTGAACACCGCGTGCTCGACGTCGCTGGTCGCGTTGCACATGGCCGCACGCGCGGTCGCGCAGGGCGATTGCGAACTCGCGCTCGCGGGTGCGGCGTCGATCGGCGTCGACGGTGTGCCGGGCTACCTGCACCGCACCGGCGGGATCTTTTCCGCGGACGGCTATTGCCGCGCGTTCGACGCGGCCGCGAGCGGCACCGTCGAGGGCAGCGGCGCGGGTGCGGTGGTGCTGAAGCGGCTCGATCTCGCACGCCGCGACGGCGATCACGTGTATGCGGTCCTCAAGGGCTCCGCGATCAACAACGACGGCCACGACAAGGCCGGCTACGCCGCGCCGAGCCCTGCGGGCCAGGCACGGGTGATCCGCGCCGCACTGGCGGACGCCGGCGTGGACGCCGCGTCGGTCGGCTATGTCGAGACGCACGGCACCGGCACGCTGCTCGGCGATCCGATCGAAATGGCTGCGCTGAAGGCGACCTACGGACAGCACCCCGTGCGTGCGCCGCGCATGCTCGGCGCGGTCAAGACGAGCGTCGGGCACCTGGACAGCGCGGCGGGGCTCGCGGGCGTGATCAAGGCGGCGCTCGCGCTCGAACGCGGCAAGGTGCCGGGCACGCTGCACTTCGACACGCCCAACCCGCTGCTCGAACTCGACGACGCGGCCTTCCGCATCACGGCGCAAGCGGCCGACTGGCCGGACGGCGGCGCTGCGCCGCGCCGCGCGGCCGTCAGTTCGTTCGGCATCGGCGGCACCAATGCGCACGTGATCCTGGAAGCCGCGCCGCCCGAGGCGGACGCGCCGTCGGCCGCTGCCGCGCATTGCCTGCGGTTGTCGGCCGCCACGCCGGACGGGCTGCGGCGCGCGGCGGACGGCCTCGCCGCCGCGCTGCGCCGCCACCCGGAATGGGCGCTGGCCGACGTTGCGCATACGCTGCAGGCCGCCCGGCAGGACCACGCGTGCCGGGCGTTCGTGGTCGCCGAGTCGCGCGACACGGCGCTCGATGCGCTGGCGGCGGGTGTGTCGCCGGCCACCGACGACGCGCCGCACGCGCGCCCGGTGATTTTCCTGTTCACCGGGCAGGGCGTGCAGGCCGCCGGCATGGCGCGCGACCTGCATCGCGAGAACCCGGTGTTCCGCGCCGCGCTCGACGAGGTGTGCGGGCGGTTCGCGGGCGCGGCCGGGCTGGCGCTCGAACCCTATCTGCTGGGCGACGCGAGCACCACCGATACGGCGCTGGTCCAGCCGCTGCTGTTCGCGTACGAGTACGCGCTGTATCAGGCATGGGCTGCGCTGGGCGTGACGCCGGACTACCTGATCGGCCACAGCGTCGGCGAACTGGTCGCCGCGTGCTGCGCGGGCGTGTTCTCGCTCGACGAGGCGGTCGGCCTCGTGGCGGCGCGTGCCGCGGCGATGCAGGCGCAGCCGGCCGGCGCGATGCTGTCCGTATCGATCGCGGAAGACGAGCTGGCCGCGCAACTGCCGCCGGCGCTCGCCGTCGCGGCGGTCAACGGGCCGCTGCAGTGCGTGGTGTCCGGCCCGGTGGATGCGGTCGACGTGTTCGCGGCGCACCTGCGCAACACGGGTATCGCGCATGCGCGGCTCGCGTCGTCGCATGCGTTCCATTCGCCGATGATGGCGGACGCGGCCGTGCGCGTGCAGGCGCATGCCGCGACGATGACGCTGCGCGCGCCGCGCATCCCGTTGATCTCCAACCTCGACGGCACGCTGCTGGACGCGCAGCGCGCCACCGATCCGGCGTACTGGGCCGCGCACGTGCTCGGCACCGTGCGCTTCTCGGCGGGCGTGCGGACGCTGGCGGCGCTGGGCGACGCGCTGTGGGTCGAGATCGGCCCGCGCGACGTGCTGGCGGCGCTGGTGCGCGGGCATCGCTGCGCGCCGGCCGACGCAGTGCTGGCAAGCTTCACGGAGCGCACGCCGCGCACGATGGCGACCCTGCTCACCGGCTACGGCCGGCTGTGGGCGAAGGGCGCGCGCCTGACACGCCGCGACGCGTACGCGGGCGAGCGCCGCAAGCGCCTGCCGTTGCCGGGCTATCCGTTCGAGCGGACGCGTCACTGGCTGCCCGCCCAGCAAGGCGGCCCCATCGAGCGCGTGCAGCCGGAGGCGCCGGCCGTTGCGTCGGTGGCTGCATCGGCCGTGGCCGACACGCCGCCCGCCGCACCGGTCGAAACCGATGACGTGCGGCACGCATTGACGCGCATCTGGACGGAGTGCCTCGGCCATGAGCGGATCACGCCGGCCGACGATTTCTTCGAACTGGGCGGCGATTCGCTGCTGGCCGGGCGCGTTCTCACGCGGATTCACGAGCGGCTGAATGCGGAGCTGACGCTCGAGGCGTTCTTCAGTGCGCCGACGATCGACGGGCTGGCCCGCGCGATTCGCGTGCAGGCCGAACCGGCGCAGCCCGCCGGGCCGGTGGCAACGACGCAGCACGGCCTGCCGGCCGCCGGGCCGCGTCGCGCACCGATGTCGTTCCAGCAGCGCCGGCTGTGGACGCTCGAACGGCTCGGCATGGGCGGTTCGGTCTTTCATCTGCCGCAATGTCTGCACCTGCACGGCGATGTCGATCGCGCCGCGCTGCACGCGGCGCTCGCCGGGCTGGTTGCGCGCCATCCGGTGCTGCGCACGTCGTTTCACGAGGGGCCGGACGGCAGTGGCGAGCAGCACGTGCATGCCGGCGCGGCGGTCGCGCTGTCGATCCATGCGTACGCAGGCGATACGGACGACGCACGGCGCGCGTTCATCGCGCAGCATCGCGACGCGCTGCGGGCGGAGCCGTTCGATCTCGCTCGGCCGCCGCTGTTTCGCGCGCGGCTGCTCGATCTCGGGCCGCGCCGCGCGTGCCTGCTGATGTCGTTCCATCACATCGTCGTCGATGGCTGGTCGTTCCGGCTGATCGCGCAGGATCTCGCGTCGCTGTACGCCGCGGCGAGCCAGGGGCGCGCGCCGGACGCCGCGCCGCCCGCGTGGGATTACGCGGACTACAGCGAGGAGCAGGCGGCGCGGTTCGCCGCCGGGCACTACGCGGCGCACGAGACGTTCTGGGCGCATCTGGACGGCGCACCGGTGCTCGACCTCGGCGGCGACCGGCGCCGCGCACGCACGCCCGGGCGCCTCGCGCACAGCGGCCGCGTCGCGGTGGACGCCGGACGCGCAGCGCAGGTCGACGCGCTGGCGCGGCGCTTGCGGACGACGCCATACGTCGTGTTCCTGTCCGCGTTCCTGCTGATGCTGTCGCGGCGCACCGGGCAGCGCGACCTGGTGGTCGGCTCGCCGGTCGCCAACCGTGCATCGAGCCGCACCGAAGGACTCGTCGGCTTCTTCGTGAACCTGCTTGCGCTGCGCGTGGCATTCCCGGCAGCCAGCAGCACGCGGGCATGGATCGAGCAGGTGCGCGACTGCGTGATGGCCGCGCACGCGCACCAGGACTATCCGTTCGAGAAGCTGGTCGAGCGCTTCGCGGGCCCGCGCGACACGTCGCTGACGCCGCTGTTCCAGGTGGTGTTCTCGATGCAGGAGGCGCCGGTTCGCACCGTGCAGACCGGCGCGCTGGAGGTCGCGTTCGAGGACACGCCGGAAACGGAAACCGAATACGACCTGACGATGAACCTGCATCGCGACGGCGCGGGCTACGGCGGCGTGCTGCTGACGCGCGACGGCGCACTGGAGCGGGGCGAGGCGGACGAGGTGGTCGAACAGTTCCAGGCGGCGCTGGATCTCCTGCTGACGCTGCCGGACGATGCGCCGCTGGGCGACGCGGGCGTGCTGTCGGCTGCGCAGCGGCAGGCATGGCAAGCGGCGTCCGGGACGGCCGACGCGTCCGCGTGGGCGGCGTCCGACCTCATGTCGCTGCTGGCGGGCACGCTGACGGCCGGCAACGCTGCGCCCGCGGTTGCCACGGCGCACGAGACGCTCAGTTACGGGGCGCTGCGGGCGCGGGTGGAGCAGGTCGCAGGCGCACTGCACACGCACGGCGTTCGCGCCGGCGACCGCGTCGCGCTGTGCTTGCCGACGGGGCTCGACGCACTGGTGGCGCTGCTCGGCGTGCTGCGCGCCGGGGCGACCTACCTGCCGCTCGATCCCGCCGCGCCGGCTGTGCGGCAGCACGCGATCCTGTCACAGGCGGCGCCGGTGCTGCTCGTGCACGACGCCGCAGCGGCGCCGCCGGCGTGGCCCGGCTGCGCGGCGCTCACGTTCGCCGCGCTTGGCGACACGCCCGCCGGCGCGCTGCCCGCTGGTGTCGATCCGCAACAGGCCGCCTATACGCTGTTCACGTCCGGCTCGACCGGCGTGCCGAAGGGCGTCGACGTCAGTCATCGGGCGGTCGCGCACAAGATCCAGGCGCTGTGCGCCGCGTATCGCATGACGGCCGACGACCGGGTCGTGCAGTTCTCGTCGCTCGTGTTCGACGTGTCGATCGAGGAGATCTTCACGGCGCTGTCCACCGGCGCCTGCCTGCTGCTGCTCGACCGCGCGGCGTGGCCGACGCTCGGTGCGTTCAGCGGCCTGCTCGACGCGCAACGCGCGACCGTGCTCAACCTGCCCGCGTCGTTCTGGCGCGAATGGGTGCGGGCGATCCGGCTCGGCGAGGCCGCGCTGCCGGCGCAGTTGCGTCTGGTCGTGACGGGCAGCGAGACGGTGCCGCTCGCTGCGGTGCAGGCATGGCGCGCCGTGACGGACGGCCGCGTGGCGCTGATGAACGCATACGGGCTGACGGAAAGCGTGATCACGTCCGTCGTGCACGACGTGCCGGCCGATGCGCGCCCGGACGAACGCGACGTGCCGATCGGCGCGCCGCTGCCGGGCACCACGGCCTATGTGCTCGACGCGCACCTGCAACCGGTGCCGCCGCTGTGTCGCGGCGAGCTTTACCTGGGCGGCAGCGCGCTCGCGAGCGGCTACCCGGGCCGCCCCGGGCAGACGGCCGCGGCGTTCCTGCCGGATCCGTTCTCCGGACAGCCGGGCGCGCGCATGTATCGCACCGGCGACCTCGTGCGGCGCGACGCGGCGGGCGCGCTGGTCTACCTCGGCCGCGGCGATCGCCAGATCAAGGTGCGCGGGGTGCGCGTCGACCTGGCCGAAGTGGAGGCGCTGCTGCTCGAACAGCACGGCGTGCGCGAGGCGGCGGTGCGGCTGTCGAGCGGGCACGACGCGCTGGCGCCGCGCCTGGAGGCGTTCATCGTCGTCGGCCCCGGCGCGTCGGGCGCGCCGGACATGCCACGCGAGGCGGCGCGCGAGCGGCTGCGCGCGCTGCGCCGCGTCGCGCCGGCGCATCTGGTGCCGCATGCGCTGGCCATCGTGCCGTCGCTGCCCAAGACGTCCGGCGACAAGATCGACCGCCAGTGGGTGTCGACGGCGGTGCTGCCCGACGAGGCCGCGGGCGGCGACGAAACGCCGCCGCTGCGCGCGCTGCTGACGGTGCTGCGCGACGTGCTGCGGCTGGAGCGGATCGGCCGGGACGACAACTACTTCGGGCTGGGCGGCGATTCCATCCTGGTGCTGCGGGCCGTCGCGCAACTGAACCGGGCGGGCTGGGCGGTCGATCCGCAGGATTTCTTCGCCAGTCCGACCCTCGCGGACCTGGCCGATTGCCTGCGGCCGCTGGCGGCGCGATCGGAGGCGGACGAGGTGTCCGGGTTCCCGTTGACGCCGTATCAACGGCGCGTGTTGCAGCGCCCGCACGCACACCACTGGAACCGCTCGCTGCTCGTTCAGGCCGCGCAGCCGCTCGACGCCGACGCGCTGCTGGCTGCGTTCCGTTCGCTGCTCGACGCGCACCCGGGGCTGCGCTGCGTATTCGACCACGACACGCTGCCGGGCCGCGTCGCGCCTGCGGACGCAGACGCCGCGCAGCGCTGCTTCAGCAGCCACGACCTCGGCTCGGCAGACGATGCGGCGCGCTTCATCGCCGCGCACAGCACGACGCTGCAGCAGGGCTTCGATCTGGCCCACGGGCCGCTGATCCGGATCGCGCACTACCGGTGCGGTGCGGCCGGCGACCGGCTGCTGCTCGTCGTGCACGGGCTGGTGGCGGACAGCCATGGCTGGGCGGTGCTGCTGGACGACCTCGCCAACGCGTATGCGGCGCATGCGAACGGCCGGACGCCGGCACTGGCCGCCCCGACGCTGGCGTACCCGGCCTATCTTCGCGCGCTGGACGCCCGCATTGCCGCCGCGCGGCAGGCCGGCGCAACCGCCGCGTACTTCGCGCCGATGGCGGGCAACGTCGCGCTGCCGCGGGATCGGCACGCGGCACGCGGCGAGAACGCCGAGGCCAGCCAGCAGGTCGTGCGCGACCGGCTGACGGGCGAGGCCGCGCGACGGTTGCTGGCCGTCGTGCCGCAGCGCCTGCGCGTGAAAGCCGCCACCGTCGCGATCGCGGCGGCCGCGCGCGCACTGACCGATTGGGCGGGGGGCGCGGTGGTCGCCGATCTCGGCCGGCACGGCCGCGACTGGCTCGACGACGGGCCGGCGGTCGAGCGCGCGGTCGGCTGCTTCGTCTGTGACGTGCCGCTGCTGTTGCCGCATCACGCCGGCGTGTCGAGCGTCGCGGCGCTGCGCGAATGGGAGGCGACGCTCGCCGCGCTGCCGCCGGCCGCGCTGGGCGGCGCGGACGAACCGCCGCCCGCCGGCGTCGATCCCGACGCGTGGCGGCGCTGCGTGCAGCCGCAGGTCAGCGTCGATTTCGTGTCGGCGGCCGCTGCGCGCCCGTCCGCATGGTTCTCCGCCGCCACCGAGGCGGTGGGCGCGGACCGCGCGGCGACCGACGAACGTTCGCACCTGCTGAACCTCGTTTGCGTCGCGGGCGACGGCGAACTCGCGTTCGAGTGCCGTTACAGCGACGCCGTGCATACGCGCACCACCGCCGAACAACTGCTGCGCCGGTGGCGCGAGCACATGGAGGCCGCGCTCGCGCTTGTCGCCGACGCAGCCGTTCCCGTAGTCGAACACGATCATTCCTGACATGACCCAGATCTACCTGAAACCGAACGTCGTCTTCGAACCGCTGATCAATCAATGGTATGCGTGGACGTTCCTGCTGCAGCCGGCGACCTGCGCGCTGGTGATGAAGCAGGTGCACCTGCGCATCATGGAGTCCTTCATCCGCGCGCCGGAGCTGCACCGGCGTTCCGCCGCGAAGATGGCCGGCGGCCCGTTCCTCAACGGCGGCCGGGAGCTCGTGCCGGCGGTCGATGCGCTGATCCGCGACACCCGCACGCGCGCCGCGCCGCTGCTGGCGCTGGCGGACGCGCTGCGCGAGCTCGACGAGCTGCTTGCACGGGAAGGGGGCGGCGATACGCTGTCGCCGCTGTATGCGCGGGTGCCCGAGCCGTTGAAGGGGTTCGTCGAGCTGGGCTACGACCTGCGCGGCCACGCGTCGTACCGGCTGTTCGAGCGGTTGCTGTACGACAGCGCCGGCTATCTCGACGCGCTGCAGAGCGTGAACGGCTTCCTCGCGACCAGCGACGACCGGAGCTTCATGCTCAGCACGCCGCGCTTTCCCGACGAGCACATGGTGCAGATCCGCCTGCCGTTCCGTGACGCGCTGTACGACGAGCTGTTCGCGGCCCGCCACGCGGGCGCCGCGCCGGACCTGATCGACCGTCTGCTCGCGCATGCGGAGGGCGGTGCCGCCCGGCGCGCGGCGCTCGAAACCTGGTTCACCGACGCGCCGCCGCCGCGCCCGCCGTCGGCACCGGCGCGCGCGGGGCAGCAGCCGGTGCGGGTGCGCTACTTCAACCATGCGACGGTGCTGGTCGAAACCGCGGAATTTTCGCTGCTGACGGATCCGATCGTCGGTTATCCGCTCGGGCAGGGCGAGGATCCGTTCACGTTCGCGGATCTGCCCGAGCGCATCGACTACGTGCTGCTGACTCACAATCACCAGGATCACATCGTGCTCGAGAGCCTGCTGCAGCTACGGCACCGGATCGGCACGCTGGTGGTGCCGCGCAGCCACGGCGGGTTCCTGCAGGACCCGTCGATCCGGCTCGCGCTCGAGGCGTGCGGGTTCGAACGAGTCGTCGAGGTCGGCGAGCTGGACAGCGTGCCCGTGCCGGGCGGCGAGATCGTGGCGCTGCCGTTCCTCGGCGAGCACGGCGATCTGCATATCGCCGCGAAGATGGCCTTCGCGCTGAAGGTGGACGGCAAGAGCATGCTGTTCGCGGCCGACTCGAACAACCTGCAGCCGGAGCTGTACCAGCGCATCGCGCAGCGCATCGGCCGGATCGGCACGCTGTTCATCGGCATGGAGTGCGAAGGCGCGCCGATGTCCTGGCTGTACGGCGCGCTCCTGAACGAGCCGCTCGGGCGGCAGTTCGACCAGAACCGCCGGCTGAACGGCTCCGACTGCGAGCGTGCGTGGCCGCTGGTCGAGTGCTTCGCACCGCGCCAGGTGTTCGTCTATGCGATGGGCGCGGAGCCGTGGCTCAAGTTCATCTCCAGCATCGAATACGCGCCGACCTCGCTGCCGATCGTCGAATCGGACAAGCTGATCGCGCGCTGCCACGCGCACGACATCCAGTCCGAGCGGCTGTACCTGAAGAAGGAAATCATCCTCTGAGCGCGGGCGGCCGCGCGGCCGCCTGCACCGTCTCGTCGAATCGTCGAACCAGGAAAACATTCCCCATGCCGGATCGTCATCCGTCCCGTGTCGCTACCGTCTTCAAGATGCTCGCCGCCACCGCCGTGCTGCTGCTGGTGATTGCCGCGGGCGTGCTGTATTGGGCGCTGCCCGCCGCGACCGGCTATGCGTCGCATTACCTGTGCGTGCGCGTGCTCGCCGGCGGCGACGGCAATGCGCGCGCCGTGTTCGCGCGCGAAGTGAAGCCGATCAATCCGTTGTTCAACTTCGTCACGTACCGGATCGACCGTGCGCGACAGACCGTCGAGGCCGCCGGGCTCGGCGTGCTGCGCGCGACGGTCGCGCTGTACCGGCCGGGCCTCGGCTGCACGATCGCGCCGGCCGACGCGCTCGACGCGTTGCGCATACAGGGCCGCGGCCTCGCGCTGCCGCCCGCCGCGGCCGATGCCGACAACGTCGACCCCGCCGGCGATGCTGCGCCGTCCGATGTTCCGCCGGCGCTGCGCAGCGTGCTGGAGCGCGCGGTGGCGGAGCCGTCGCCCGGGTCGCTGCGCAACACGCTGGCCGTGGTCGTGCGACAGGACGGCAAGCTCGTCGGCGAGCGGTACGCGCCGGGCGTCACGGCCGACACCCCGTTGCTCGGCTGGTCGATGACGAAGACGGTTACCGCATTGCTGGCGGGCGTACTGGCCCGCGACGGCAAGCTGACGCTCGCGCAGGATCGCCTGCTGGACGACTGGGCATCGCCCGGCGATCCGCGCCAGGCAATCCAGTTGCGGAACCTGCTGCAATGGACGAGCGGGCTGGACTACCAGGAAGGCTATCTGCCCGGCTCGGACACGACGAAGATGCTGTACCAGTCGACCGACATGGCGCGCTTCGTCGCGAGCCGGCCGCTGAAGGTCGCGCCCGGCCGCGAGGTGGACTACCAGAGCGGCGGCAGCGTGCTGGTCGCGAAGATCGTCGCGCGGGCGGTCTCGCCGCAGCCGCTCGACATCGTGCCGTTCGCGCGGGCGCGGCTGTTCGAGCCGCTCGGCATCCGCACCGCGATGATGGAGCCCGACGCGTCGGGCACGCTGGTCGGCGGCAGCTACATGCTGGCGTCGGCGCGGGACTGGTCGAAGCTCGGCCAGTTGATCCTCCAGCACGGCGTGTGGCATGGCACGCGCATCGTCGATCCCGACTGGGTGCGGTTCATGGCGACGCCCCAGGCGGCGCGGCACGACGGCCGGCTCGGCGCGCATCTGTGGCTGAACGCCGGCGTCGGTGGCGCGCGGCGGTTTCCGTCGCTGCCGGAGGACGTGACGATGATGGACGGCTTCAATCACCAGCTGGTGGTGATCGTGCCGTCGTGCCGCGCGGTCATCACCCGGCTGGGCGCGACGGTGGACCGCAGCTGGGACACCGAACGCTTCGTTGCCGACGTGATGGCGAGCCTGCCAGGCTGCACGGCCCCGGCAACCACGACTGCTGCGAGGTAAGCGAATCATGACGATCATCGTACGTGACGCGGTGGCCGCCGATATGCCGGCCCTGCGCGAACTGTTCCTGCACTCGCGCCGCGAGACTTTCGTGTGGCAGCCGGCGGGTGCGTTCCAGCTGGCCGACTTCGAGGTCCAGACGGAGGGCGAGCGGCTGAGGATCGCCGAGGACGGCGGCGGGCGGCTTGCCGGCTTCGTGTCGGTCTGGGAGCCCGACCATTTCATCCATCACCTGCACGTGTACCGGCCGCGCCACCGCAGCGGCGTCGGCCGGGCGCTGCTGCGCGCGCTGCCGGGCTGGCCGGCCACGCGCTACCGGCTCAAGTGCCTGCGCGCCAACGCGCCGGCGCTGGCGTTCTATGCCGCGTGCGGCTTCGTCGAGATCGGCGCCGGCAGCGCGGAAGACGGCGAGTACCTGCTGCTCGAGTCCGGCGGCAAGGACGGCCGATGACCGTCCACCTGCGGTACTGCCTGCAGCAGGCGGCGTTGTGGGGCACCTTCGGCCTCGTGCTGCCGGTCGTCACGCTGTTCCTGCTGCACAACCATTTCACGCTGTTCGAGATCGGGCTTTACGCGGCGCTGTTCAGCCTGTCGACCATCGCGCTGGAACTGCCGTTCGGTGCGATGGCCGACCGCGTGGGCCGCATCCGGACCTATCGCATCTCGCTGCTGATGAACAGCGTCGGCTGCGCGCTGATGCTGTGTTTCAGCCAGAAGCCGATGCTGTACCTCGCCGCGGCGAGCTTCGGCGTCGCGCGTGCGATGAGTTCCGGCACCGTCGACGCGTGGTACGTCGGCCTGCTGCGCGAGCACGGCGAGACGAAGCGGATTCCGTATTTTCTCGGCCGCGCGGAGCTGGCCTCCGCGCTCGGGCTGGCGAGCATGTCGCTGGTCGGCGGCGTGCTCCCGGACCTGATCGGCAGCCGCCTGTTCGACAACCCGTACAAGATCGGCCTGGCGCTCGCGTGCGGTCTGTTCATCGTGCTGCTGGGCCTGACGTCGTGGTTTTTCGCCGAGGCCGAGCAGGCGCCGCACGAGGCGGTGCCGGCCGGCAGGATGCTCGACGATCTTCGCGAACTGGTCCGGTTTGCGTGGCATGGCGGCGCGGTGCGGCCGCTGATCCTGCTCTGCATGCTGCTCGGCGGCGTCGTGTCGGTGCTGGAGAGCTACTGGCCGGTGGTGTTGAAGACGCTCGTGCCGACGCATGGCGCGACCTGGGCGTTCGGCCTGTTCCTCACGCTGATGCTGGTCGTGAAGGGCGCGGGCGGCTGGGCGTCGTATCGCGTGATGAAGCATTGCGCCGCACGGCCGGCGCTCGCCGTGACGCTGCCGTTCGCCGGGCTTTCCGTGAGCCTCGTGCTGACGCTTTGGGCGAACCACGTGGTCGCATTCGGCGTCGTGCTGAGCGGGGTCGCGCTGTTCCTCGGCATTGCCGGCGCGGTGGTCAACGCGGTGCTGCATCACCGGACGCCCGATGCGTTGCGATCGCGCGCCGTCTCGTTCTTTTCGCTGGTGTTCCAGCTCGGCAGCATGATCGCGTCGATCCTGCTCGGCTACCTGGTCAGCCAGTGGGGCGTGCAGGCGGTGTGGTGCGGCGTCGGCGTGCTGGTCGCGGCGGCGTCCGGGTACGGCGCGTCGATCGGCGGGTGGGCTGCCGGCCCGGTGGAAGAGGCGAAGGCGACGGCGCGCGTGTAGGGCCGGGCGCGCCGGTTCGATTCAGGTGCGATGCGTCATGCGGTAGCGGCAATCTTTTTCGTTTTGTCACCCCACGATAGCCAAGGAGAGCGACTTTGAAACAGGAGATGCACAACGCGATTCACGAGACGCTGGATGCGCTCGTGTCGCAGTACGGGATAGCGGAGCTCGAACGCGTGATCGAGTTCGTCAACATCAACACGGGGCGGGTTCCGCTGCCCGAGTTGCCGAAACATCAGCGGCCGTTGCTGTTCTATTTCCCGGGGCTGGACGGGAAGCCGTGGTACGAGGCGTCCGATTATCCGGAGCTCGAGGCGTTCACGTCGACGATCGAGGCGTCGGTCGACGTGCTGCGCGAGGAGTTTCTCGCGCAGGTGACCACGCCGATGCTGCTGCCGTACGAAGAGCAGGTGGCGGGACGGTTCGAGTCGATCCGGCGCAACGACTGGGGGTCGTTCTATTTCCGGCGCAAGGGCGAGCCCGAGGTCGAGGAGAATTGCCGCCGCTGCCCGCACACCGCGGCGCTGATGCGGCAGGTGCAGGATTTCCTCAGCCCGAGCGGCGCCTTCATCTTTTCGGTGATCCAGGGCGGTACGCGGATTCCGCCGCATTCGGACACGACGAATCTCAAGCTGACCTGCCAGCTTCCGCTGATCGTGCCGCAGGGCTCGCGGCTGCGCGTCGGCGACGAGACCCGCGAGTGGCCGGACCGCCGCGCGATCATATTCGACGACACGTTCGAGCATGAGAGCTGGAACGACAGCGACGAGCCGCGGGTTTGCCTGCTGGTCGATATCTGGCATCCGGGAATCACGCGTATCGAGCGGGACGCGGTCGAGCGGCTCGACGCGGCGATCAGCCAGCATCTCGGGCTGGATTTCCGGCCGCCCTGGGCGGAAGCGGCCGCGGCGTAACGCGGGGAAGGGCGGCCGGCGGCGGTCGCCTTTCGATCATCGACCGATAGCGGTCCGGCCGGGCCGCCGCGCCTGGTTTTCGACGCACGCGCCATTCGTGAACAATCGGAAATGCGCCCATTGCGGCGCCGTCAGCGATTCGCGATGCGTTTGTCGATTTCCGGTTCGGACGACACGATTTTGATTGCCGGCCTGTATTTCGCCACCCCTTCCGCGCTCAGCCGGAAATCCCACGCGGTATCCGGCGTCATCGTTTCCATGGATTGGTCCGTCGCCCGACGAAGAGGCGATTCGGCCTGTCGCGCATCCTGACGATTTCATCGCGGCAACTATCCCGGGTCGCCAGCCGCGCTGCGTGACGCGGCCGGCGGCCGATGCAGCAGAAAGCGGGTCTTGGCCAACGTTCGGCGATCTTCCTTCCTGGCTGCCGCTTCAATCCACGCGCCTGCGCTTGCCAGCCAGCCAGCCCCATCCGAAGGCAATGCCTCCGGGTTCGATAAAACGGATCGTCCAGGGAAATAATCCGCCGGAATGATGCATTCGGGGTCAAATGGTCGCGCAAGCTTCCTTCAGACTTGTTAGGATTGTAGGCGCGGCGAAAGGGGGGCTCGGCTCGCGTATCGCACGGCATGCGCAACCGGATGGCGCCGGGGCGGTACGAAAACCCGCGCATGACAACGGGCCGGAACGGCAACTGAGAGACCGGCGACTGGCCCGAGCAGACTCAATTTTGAACCACAAGGACGTCAACAACATGAAGGCCACACGCCTCCAGGTCGCTGCGACACTGGTCGCTTTCGCGCTCGCTACGGGATGCCCGGCGCCGATCGCCTTTGCCAAGAGTTCCGGTTTCAGCTCGAGCCGCTCGTCGTCCGGATCGAGCTCCGGGTCCAGCCGTTCGTCGTACAGTTCAAGTTCCAGCTCCAGCTCGAGTTCCAGCCGGTCCTCCTACGGTTCGAGTTACGGCTCCAGCTCCAGCCGCTCCTCTTACAGTTCCAGTTACGGGTCGAACTCCAGCCGCTCGACTTACAGTTCGAGTCCTAGCTCCAGCTCCAGCCGCTCCGATTACAGTTCGAGTCCCGGCTCGAGCTCCAGTCACTCGACTTACAGTTCGAGTCCCAGCTCGAGCTCCAGCCGCTCCGATTACAGTTCGAGTCCCGGCTCGGGCTCCAGTCGCTCGACTTACAGTTCGAGTCCCAGCTCAAGCTCCAGCCGCTCCGATTACAGTTCGAGTCCCGGCTCAAGCTCCAGTCGCTCGACTTACAGTTCGAGTCCCGGCTCAAGCTCCAGCCGTTCCTCTTACAGTGCGACCCCCGGCTCCAGCAGCTCATACAGTGCGTCGAACTACAAGAGCGCTTCCGCTTATGACGCACCGGCCCGTTCGTCGGCCAGTCCGTCCGATGGGTCCGGCACGTCCGGGAAGTCGGGGTTCAGCAGTTCGGGCTCGAAGAAGGTCATTGCCGCGACTGCGCTGGGTGGGGCGCTGTATGCCGCCCAGTCGAGCCGTGACGCGGCTGCGACGCTGAATTCGAGCGAGTCGTCGCACAGCGGCAGTGATGGCAGCAACGCCAGCAACAGCAACTCGCCCGACCACGGCACGTCCAGCAATCCGCATTCGTACGGGGCGCGAAACGACGCGCCGCCGCCGCCGTCGTACAGCGCACCGCCACCGCCGGTCGCGGCACAGCCATCCAATGGCAGCAACGGGCTCCTGCTCGGCTATATGCTCGGGCGCAGCAGCGCGCCGCGCGAAACGGTCGTCGTGCAGCAGCCGGAGAGGCGCGCGTCAGATTCGGGCAATGCGTCGGTGTATCGGCACGCGCCCGACGACGATGCGACGCCGGATGCCGAGGTCGCCGCATCCGATGTCCAGCATGCCCAGGCGGCAAAGGCGCCGGCAAAGGAACGCAAGAACGTGTGGCTGGGTGCAGTCGTGGTGTTGGGCGGCCTTTTTCTCGCCGTGTGGCTGGTCGTCGCGCTGTTCAGGCGTGCGCGCCGCGCGTGGTTGGAGCGGAAGGCACGCTACATGTCCCACACCAACTACCGCCTCTGAGAAACGACGCACATGGGAATTCTTGAACTCGCTCGCCGTATCGGCGGAAAGCGCCTCGACGATCTTGCGCGCGCGCAGGTCGATCAACCGGAGCGGGTCGACACCGGGCTGCCGTTCGGCGCGCGTATCGGCGGCATGATCGAGCTGGTGCTGGCCGATTTCGCGCTGCTCGAAGGGTCGCTGCTGGTTGTGCCGCCGGCTGTGCAGATGCCGATCGTCGCGGTCAGCCGCCTGCATGTCGACGCCGATGCGGATCTGTCGATCTTCCGGCTGTACACGGATACGGGCACGGACAGGAACGGGCAGGGTGCGTTCCTTCAGGTCATGACCGGCAACGATGATCCCCGGGATGTGCGCGAAACCGCGTACTACCAGTTCCTGTATCGCGAATATCCGCTGACGGCCGAGGAACAGGACGCCTTCCGCGGCCACGGCTACGGCCTCGGGCAGGACCGCTACGACATGGATCGCGACGAGCTTGCCCAGATCGCACACCTCGCCACGCAGCCGGCACGCGTCGATGCGCTGCTCGGCGGCAACGACGCGATCGGCTTCGAGCGCGATGCGCCGGGCGGCGACTACGTCCGGCCGTGGACGGCCAGGGAGCGCCGGCTGGACGACGGCGTCGGCCAGAAGGGCGTCGAGAAGACGCATTCGTTCATGCAATACGTGCGGCGCCTGCCGGCCGGCCCGGCGCAGGAAAGTGGCCCGATCGAGCGCCTGTGGATCGATTTCGAGCATGTCGAGACGATGGACGGGCGTCCGGACGAGGCCGTCTGGGTCGACTATTTCGCCGGTCTTGCCATCGATCCGCTGCGCGTCAAGGTTTTCTGAGGCGCGAAGCCGCCTCGATCCGTTCGCAACCCGCAACCCGCAACTCGCAACTCAAGATTGACCAAGGAGCACACCATGTCTGGCTGGAAACTCGTTTCGTCGCTTCTCGCGAAACACGTTGGTACCGTAGGCGACCGCCTCGCGCAGCAGATCGCCGCATTCGATCCGGAAACGGCGACGCAAGTCGACCGCGACAACCTTCAGGCGAAGCTGCACGAAGTGGCGGTCAAGCTGGCCGAGGCCAGGCAGAAGAACGGCGCTGCGCAGAAGGCGGCCGCGGATCTGAAGGCGAGCATCGACGGCGACATGAAGGCGGCGGTCGTGCTGATCGACAAGTTCGAAAAGCAGGAGATCAACGAGCTGACCCTGACGCAGTTCACCAACGATCTCGAGCGTCGCAAGCAGGATCTGCCGCGGCGTCAGGCCGAAGCGGACGGCGCCCAGCAACTCGTCGATACGCTGCAGGAAATTCTGACGACCGTCGAAACCCAGGTGAACGAGTTCGACGCGAAAGCGCGTGCGGCGATGGCCGACCTCGCGCAGGCACAGGCCGACCGCGAGCGGGCGCAGTTGATGCAGCAACAGCAGGATGAACTGAGCCGGCTGCGTGCGGGCACCGGTGGCGCGTCGACCGGGCTCGGCGCGTTGCAGGCGGCGGCCTCCCAGGCGCGCGTCGCCGCGGATGCCGCGCAAACGGTGGCGGCCATCGGGCAGAAACCGCTCGATCAACAGGCGGCGGTCGAAGAAGCGCGTCGCATCGCGGCAGGCGGAGCGGCCGCGGGTTCGGAGTCGGCGGTCGAGCGCTTGCGCAGGCTCTCGCAGTCGTAATCGACGAGGCCGCGCGCCGGCGATGACGGCGCGCGGCTCGGCGGGGCCAAGGCGGTGGCGGTACGGCGTGCCCGGATGCCGCGCTTCCGGAAACCGTCGCGCGCAGTCCGGTGACGTCGCGCAGGCGTGCATCGGCCGGCGAACCTGCAAAGTTGCGTCATGGCCGGCGTCGAGGTCGGGCGGCACGGGAATCGGCAAGCTGCTATGCTCGATTGTCCTCACCGGAGAATCGCCAAATGAGACGCTTGCTCCTGCTCTGGAAAACCGCCCGACGCGACCTGCGCGTCCTTTGGACCGCCCTGAGCCACCCTGATCGTCCGGGTTGGCTGATTCCCGTGCTCGGGCTCGTCGCCGTCTATGCGCTTGAGCCGTTCAATATCGCGATACCGCTGCTCGGTCTCGTCGACGATGCCGTCCTGGTGCCGATCGTCCTGCACCTGATCGTCCTCGGGCTGCCCGTTTCGCTCCGTAGCGCGGCCGTACGGTAGCCCGACACGCTCACGCGTCGCTCAGAGGCTGTCCAGAAACGCCTGCGTGACCGCAACCCACGGCCCGTTCCCGTCATTGTTCGCATCGTATTCGACAGCAGGATTCTGGCCGCCCCAGATGATCAGGCCGGCCGCGCTGGTGCTTCGGATCGTGTTCAGCATGCTTTGCCAGGTCGACGCGGGAATCAAGGTCGTGTTCTGGTCGTAGTACTGCGGCCAGACGTACGGAAACACCGGATGCGTGCCCGTGCTGCTCTGGCGATCGATCGTCCCGGTGGTGGCGAGGTCGGCGTTGAGCTGCGGGGCCCATGCCGCGCCCGTATACGGCGATGTCCCGTTGGCCTTCACGTATTCGCTCGGGAAGTACGCGGTCCGGCCGTTGTTGAGATCCATCAATTGCGCGATGTCGCGATAGGCGCTGGCTGAATCCACCGTGCTGATGTTGGCCGCATTCGCGAGCCCGTACCACCCGAGTACGCGATTGGGGCGAATCGCCTGGGTCCATTGCTGGAGTTGCTTGAGGATCGCGAACCGGTTGGCAATCGTCGCCGTGCTGCCGGTCAGGTACAGCTTTTCGCAGTCGAGCACGAGATAGCCGGCCGAGTCGGCCGGCGTCGGATCGTACGTGTTGACCAGTGCCTCCCAGTCGCTCTGCGACGGCAGCTTCACCGTGCCCGTCGATGCATCGTACGTGAGCGGCTGGCAGTAACGGGCCGGGATGAAGTTGGTCTTGACCGCGCCGTGTCCGAGCGAGACATCGGCATAGGCGGTGTTGTCCAGCACGGTAAACGACGATGCGGCATCGACGTCGCGTGGATGGGTGACCGCAAGCGCGATCAGTGCTGCCGTGCCGACGCCGGCTGCGACCAACGAGCGCGGGCGGATGGATCGGGAATGCATGGTTCGACTCCAGGTTGGCGAGGTGGAAGAACGTGGCGCGATGCGCAGGGACTGCGCCGACCGGCCACGCCGGCTAGAACACCGTCTCGATGCCGGCATAAACGCCGGTTTGTCCATGGCCCGGCGCGGGGTTCGTGCCCCAGCCGGCGTTCATCGGCCCGAGCCCCGGGCTTTGTGGATTGACGCCGAAATTGGCGTTGGCGCTGTTGAACACGTGCGCGGCCATGCTGTACAGGAAGGTCCGCTTCGACAGGTCGTACATGCAGCCGACGCCGACCATCGTCACGCGCGACTCGCCGTCGTGATCGGCGGTCCACTTGCCGGGGCCGACCTTCATCGTGTAGGCCGCACCCTGCAGATGGAAAAACGGGTTCACGTCGTATGTGAGGCCGGCCCACCAGAGGTCGGCGCGATCGGACAGTCCTGCCGGCGTGTCGGGTGCGGAGTAGTGGGTGTAGGCGGCCTGCACGCGAAACGGGCCGAACCGGTCGCGCACGCCGACGAACAGCTCGCGCGAGTAGCTGAACAGGTTGTTCTCGATACCCTGCGCGTTGCGGATCTCGTCCCACACCACCCGCACCTGGAAGTCGCCGTGCGTGTAGGCGCCGCTGAAGCCGTCCGCGCGCCCGGCCTTGCCCGCGTTGGCCGGATCGCCCGCATTGAAGCTCGTCGGGCTGTTGCCCAGGTTCAGCTCGGCGTCGAACGAGAAGCCGTGCAGGTCGGGCGACAGGTAGCGGATGCCGTTGGAGAGGCGGGAGCCGTTCCGGTAGGCGACGAACGACTGGGCGCCGAAATTCTCTTCGAGCAGCGGGTCGTATTCCCACACGTAATTGTTGAGCATGGGCCCCTGGCCGAAGCGGATCGTGCCGAAGGTGTCGTTCTTCAACCCGACCCAGGCCGCGCGCTGGAAGATCAGCCCGGCGACCAGCGAACCGGTCGGCGTGAACGCCGACTCGAGCCAGAACAGCGCGTGATTGCCGTTCCCCAGATCTTCCGTGCCCTTCAGGCCGATGATGTTGACGCCCCAGTCGCTGCCTTGCGACCAGCGCGACGCGGCCCCGTGCGACGTCTGCACGCCGCTCGTGTACTGGACGTCGCCGCCCAGGCGCCCCCATAGCAGGACGTTCGATTGCGCATGTGCGAAGGTCGTTACGAAGCATGCAAGCGCGAAAGCCATTCCGCTTTTCATGTATTTAGCTATCCATATTGAATGGGGCGATAAAGAGACGACCGACTCCGGTGCGACCGCCTTGTCTCGATGCCGCGCGGCGCGCTCAGTGCGGCTGCCGTACCGGCAGCGGCCCGTCGGCGAGCGGTTCGGCGCGCTGCGGGGCGGGCCGGATGAACTGTCGCCGCTGATCCTGCGTCAGCCCGAAGAACCACGTGAGCACGAAAGCCGATGCATAGGCTGTCGCCGTTGCGAGGCAGTAGACCGCGACGCTGCTGCCCAGCCCCATCGGCCCGGTGACGAGCGGAATCAGCATCAGGTTGGCCGGGCCGATCGTGGTCGCGCCGACAAAATCGCCGTGACTGGCGAAGTACCCGAGCACGAGCGCGCCGATGCCGCCGCCGATCGACGACGTGACGAGCGGGCGCCCGAGCGGCAGCGTGACGCTGTAAAGCAGCGGCTCGGATACGCCCAGCATGCAGGTCGGCAGCGTGTCGCGGATCCGCTGTTTCAGGCCCGCATCCTTGACGCGGAAATAGAGTGCGAAGGCGGCGCCGGCTTGCCCGCAGCCGGACATCGCGAGAATCGGGAACAACGCGGTGAAGCCGTACTGCGCGATGAGTTGCGCATGAATCGGGATCAGCGCCTGATGCAGGCCGAACATCAGCAGGCCCACGAACGATGCGGCGAGGATGAACGCGGCCGGCATGCCGCCGACATTCAACAGCAGCGTGGTGAGCTTGCTGACGCCGTTCGTCAGCACGTCGGCCACCGGCATCAACACGAACAGCGTCGCGACGCCCGCGACGAGCAGCGACACCGTCGGCGTCACCAGCGTCTCGATGGCCGGCGGGACCCGCGTGCGCAGCTTGCGCTCGACCAGCGCGACCAGCACGCCGGCCAGCAGCGCGCCCATCAGTCCGCCCTGGCCAGGCCGCAGCGCGATCTCGCCGAGCAGCGGCAGCGTGAACGCGGGGAGCTTGGTCAGCGCCGGCACGATCATCACGCTCGCGGCCGCGCCGCCGAGGCTCGGCGTGCCGTCGAATTCGCGCGCCGCATTCATGCCGACCTGGATGACCAGGAACGCGAAGAACGCGGTGCCGATCGTCGACGCGACGGTGGCGAGGAAAGTCAGGTCGCTTGCGCTGTCGGGCGGCGAGTGCCGGGCCCAGAGCAGCAGCAGGCCACCCAGCGCGTTGATCAGCCCCGCGCCGACCAGCGCGGGAATCAGAGGCGTGAAGATCGCGGCGATGCGGCGCAGGAATCCGCGCACGGCGTGATTGCCGCGCCGGGCGGGCGCAGCCGGCTTCGCGGCGGGGGCGTCGTCTTGCGGGCGCGTGCCGCTTGCCTCGTGTTCGCTCAATGCCTGCGCGAACGCGCCCCAGACCTGTTTGACCGCGCCCGGGCCGATCACGACCTGCAGCGGATCGCCGGTCACCACGCCCAGCACGCCGGGCAGTTGCCGCAGCGCGGCCGGATCGGCGAGCACGGGATCGGCGAGGTTGACGCGCAATCGCGTCATGCAATGCGTGTGATTTCGCACGTTCCGTGCGCCGCCGATCGCATCGAGAATCGCGTGGGCCAGTGCCCTGAACCGTTCTGCCGTCTCTGCCGCCATGCTTGCTCCTGTCGAATACCGAACCGCCCCGGTCCGGGGGCGGATACATTGAACCGTCGATATATTGGAACGTACCAATTCATATATTGGTTGGCAATAGGTAGTTTTTGAGAAGCTGTCCAGAGGTCGAGTGCATAGCTTTTCCGTCCTGGAGATAACAGGGGCTGGATCGTGTGGAGCGCCTTTAATCTATTTATTATCAGTAGTTTAGTGGCACTATGGGGTGAGCCGAGCCGACGTCGACGGTTTCCGGGAGATGGCTGTCACTGAATCGACGATTTACAACCAATGTCATACCAATTATGATCAAGGCCATCCGTCACCCAACCTGTGGAGTGCAACCATGCCGCTGGACCGTTTGATCACCGAGCAGCCGAACGTCTTCAGCGCCAACCTCGACCAACTGAGTATCGAGGAAGGCGTGGCGTTGATGAATCGCGAGGATGCGTTCATCGCGCCATGCGTGGCGCGTGCGTTGCCGTCCATCGCGGCGGGCGTGCGGATGGTCGCGCAGGCGCTCCGCGCGGGCGGGCGGCTCGTGTACATCGGGGCGGGCAACAGTGGGCGGATCGGCTATCTCGACGCGCTGGAGTGCCAGCCGACCTTCAGCATGTCGCCGCGGGAAGTCGTGGGCATCGTCGCGGGCGGTTTCGTCGGGGTGTCCGAGGGCATCGAGGATTCCGCCGAAAGAGGGCGAGCGGATCTGGAAGGCATCGACCTGCGGCGCGAGGACGTGGTCGTCGGACTGACCGCGAGCGGTCGCACGCCCTATGTGATCGGTGCGCTTCGTCATGCACGCCAGATCGGCTGTCCGACCGTATCGGTGGCCTGCAACAGCGGGAGCGAGGTCGGCGCGGTTGCCGAGGTCGCGATCGAAGTGGACTGCGGCCCCGAGATCCTGGCCGGGTCGACACGCCTGAAGGCCGGGACCGTGCAGAAGATGGTCTGTAACATGCTCTCGACGCTGTCGATGGTTGCGCTCGGCAAGACCTATGGCAATCTGATGGTCGACCTGCAGGTGCACAATCACAAGCTGCAACTCCGCGCGCAATCGATCGTCGCGCAGGCCGCCGGCGTCTCGCCGGAGGTCGCGGCGCGAACGCTCACCGAAGCGGGCAACCGCCCGCGGATCGCGATCCTGATGCTGCTGGCCGGGTTGAGCTGCGGCGAAGCCGAGGCGCTGTCCGTCGAGCACGGCGGATCGATTCATCATGCGCTGCAGTCGCGCAAGCCGTCCTGATGCCGTGCATCGCACCGTGTCGCCTGTTCAATCCTGACCATTTCTAGTGTATCGATGACGGAACGCAGCCTGGATGACCTTCTTTCGCCCGACCCGCAACCGGGCGCGCACTTGTTCAGTCCACCGCAGGTGGCCGAGCTGCATGCGCCATCGCCGGGCGGCGCGCGAATGCCGATTGCATCGCGGCTCGCCCGGATGCTGCGCGCGCTCATCGTCGACGGCACGATGCAGACCGGGGAGAGCTTTCCGCCCGAGCGGGAACTGGCCGCGCAACTGCAGGTGTCGCGCGACACCGTGCGACGCGCGATCGAGGAACTGATCCGCCAGGGGCTCGTCGAAGCGCGGCAGGGTGCCGGGACGTTTGTGTCTGCGCGCGTCGAGCAGCCGTTGACCGAGATCACGAGTTTCTCGGACGACATGCGCCGCCGCGGCTTCAGCCCGGGATCGCACTGGGTCAAACGCGAACTGCGTCGCCCGACGCCGGAGGAGTCGCTCGCGCTGGGTCTTGCGCCGGATTCGGTCGTCATGCACCTGGAGCGTGTCAGAACGGCGGATTCCGTGCCGATGGCGATCGAGCGCGCGGTGCTGGCCGCCGAACTGCTGGGCGGCAACCTGGAGTTCGGCGATTCGCTGTACGGCGCGCTGAATGCCGCGGGCATTTGCCCGGTCAGGGCGCTTCAGCGGCTGCGCGCGGAACTGGCGTCCGAACTCGACGCGGCGTTGCTCGGCATCCGCAGCGGCGATCCGGTGCTGCACATCGAGCGCCGCTCGTTTTCGGCCGAGGGGCGGCCGCTCGAACTGACGCGCTCGTTCTACCGCGGGGATCGTTACGACTATCTCGCCGTGATGGGAAAGGGGTGATGGTTTGACGGGTCGGTTCCCGCTGATCGGGCCGGATGATAGTCACACCCGAGCGCGTAACTGACAGCGCTTCAGCGTCAAGCGCGCGGCGAAGCTTGTGTGAAAAGTGACGCGATGCTCTGCCGCAGCCATTGGTGCGCGGCGTGACTGTCCCAGCGCTGATGCCAGATCATGCAGTAAGGCCGCACCGGCATCTGAACCGGCAATCGGCGCGAAATCAGTGAGTCCTTGTACGGGCTGAGATCGAGCAGCGAGGTTGGCAGCACGCCGATGAAGTCGGATTGCGCGATGATCGCGAGCGCGGGCGAATAGTTGGGCAGCGTGAGTAGCAGGTTGCGCCGGTGCGAATGCGCGGCGAGGATGCTGTCATAGAGCGGAGTCGAGGTTCCCGGAAACAGGACATCGAGGTGCTGAGCGCCCAGAAAGCGCGGGAGCGTCAACGCACCTTTCTCGAGCGGGTGCCCTTTGCGCATCAGGCAACTCCACTGGATTGGCCACAGCGCATGCGTACGAATACCGCTGCTCCGGTTCGCGTCGTTCAGATAGCCGCCGATCGCGAAATCCACGCCGCCGCGATCGAACAGGTTCGGCAGGTTGGCAAGATCGTACGGCACCACGCTGATCCGCATGGATGGCGCGTATCGGCCCATGTACGCGGCGAGCCGCGGCATCACACGCTCGACCGTGTAGTCCGACATCGCGAGGGTGAACGTGCCGGAGAAGCGCGCCGGATCGAACGTATCCGGTGAGATTGCCTGCCTCAGCGCGTCGAAATGCGGCTGCATCGCGGCCCACAGCTCCTGTGCGCGCGCTGTCGGGCGGATACCGGTTGTCGTCTTTTCGAACAGAGTGTCGTCGAGCGAGCGACGCAGCCGGCTCAGCGCGTTGCTGACCGCCGACTGCGAAAGCGACAGCCGCGCGGCCGCACGCGTCACGTTACGTTCGTCCATCAGCGTCGCGAACACGCGCAACAAATTCAGATCCAGCTGGCGAAAGACGTCTTTCAATTTCGAATCTCCGTGATCGCCTTGCCTGCGACGTAGCGGAACGAACCGACAACCGTTATGGATGTCAGTGATGACCCTATCACGGAAATCCGTTGGACGCTTGCGGCGTTCGTGTCGAACATGGTCTCTCGCGTGCGGCGATGGCGGGCGGGCCGATTCTTCGTGTCCGCCGTGGGTCAATGATGGCGGCGAATCCGATTCGGCAAACGTCGCCGCGCATCATTCACTGCAGAAATATGGGCGTCACAGACAAACGGAGCAACTCATGGCACATCTCGGCCGCGACGTTCGCGACTACCGCCTTCGCCTGATGCGCGAGCTGATGGATCGCGAACGCTACGACGCACTCGCCTTCACGCAAGGCGATTTCTTCCAGTTCGTCACTAATTTCCACACCGATGTGCTCCCGTGGGAGCGCCCGATCCTCTGCGTCGTGCCGCGCAACGGCGAGCCGTTCGCCGTGTTGAACGAGCTGTCGACACATCATTGGCGCTTCACGCGCGAAGCCGGGCATCTGTGGGTCGACAACGCACACTACTATGCCGAGCATCCGCGCGTGCAGCAGCGGCTGCCGCTCGTGAGCCAGTGGAGCGAATGCGTCGCGGACTGGTTGCGCGCGGCCGGCCTGCATCGCGCACGCATCGGATGCGATGCGATCACCGGCCCGCTGTCGCGCGCGGCCGCATTGCTGCCCGGCCTCAGGATCGAAGCGGCGGCCGGCGAAACGCGCCGGCTTCGCGTCGTCAAGCATGCGGAAGAGATCCAGTTGATGCGCGACGCGAGCGCGCTGTCGGACTGGCTGCAGGACCGCTATCGCGAGAACATCCGCCCGGGCCGCCTCGTGCAGGAGCTCGACATGGCGATGGCCGCGCTGTTCGTCACCGAGGCCGCGCGGCGCTTTCCGGGCGAGCAATTCGAGGTGCTGCGCTGCTGGACGCTGTCCGGCCCCGCGAGCTGCGCGCCGCATGGCGACGGGCGCTCGGCCGGCGCGACGATCGAGAACGGTCACGGGCTCGTAAACATCGTGATTCCGCGCATCAACGGCCTCGTGATCGAGAACGAGCGCACATGGTTCTGCGGCAAGCCGTCTGCGCGGCAGGCGCAATTGTTCGACATCGCACGCGCGGCGAACGAAGGGGCGTGCGAAGCGGCGATCGCGGGCCAGCCGGTCTGCGGGATCGACGCGGCCGCACAGGCGGTGTTCGAGAAGCACGGTGTCGCCGATCTGATCCGCCATCGCACCGGACACGGGATGGGATTGATCGGCCACGAGTTCCCGGAGGACATGGCGTTCAATACCCGGCCGCTGCTCGCGGGCGAGGTTTATTCTGCGGAACCGGGGCTGTACGAATGGGGGCTGGGCGGCTTCCGGTTCGACGATACGGTGCTCGTCGGCGAGCGGCCCGAAATGCTGACGAAGGCGCCGAAGGATCTGGCGAGCCAGACGATCGCGTAACGAAAACGGTCCATGCGGGCCGTTTCGCTCAGGCAGCAGGGGAGTCGCGGCTCCCCGGCCCCTATCCACGCGGTCCGCCGTTCACACGCGCCCGATCGCCTTCAGCACCGGTGCGACCGCGCGCGACGCAAACAGCGCGATCGTCGCGAAATCGTCAGCGTCGCACCACGCCTGCTGATGCGGCAGACTCAGCGAGCCGATCGCCTGTCCCGCCCATCGCACCGGATAGTTGATCGCGCTTTCGCAGCCGAGCGAGCGAATCAGCGCGTGGTCGAAGAACGCTCGCCGCACGTCGTCGTAGTCGCGGCAGCGCCGCGGCTGGCCGCCGGTGACGATGTGATGGAAAAGCGCATCGGTACGCACGATCGGCTTGGTGCCGCCGACCGGATACGCGTCAGGCAGTATCGATATCACATTGCGGAGCGCGAAGCCTATCGAGCCGTGCGAGCGCATTACCATTCGAATGAGAAAAGTGGGGATGCCTCATCTCCATAGACGAGGCATCCCGAAAACCATCGTAACGACAAGTGAAATTGTGGCGGATTTGATATTTCAAGAAGGATCGTACTCGAAATAAACCACCTTGTAGTTGTAGCTGTAAGACTGGGCAACGGTATCGCTACAGCTCAATTTCTCCATCCATTGAGAAGTGCTGTAGTCCGAGTAAATGTACTGAAACGCAGTTGTTGGAATGCCAAGATCGCCAGCCATTGCCACAGTGCCAATAAGATTGCCAAAGTTCTTGTAATTGCTCTCAAATCCAATTTGAACCTGAAAGTCATTCATCTTGTCCTGGAGCCAGACCTGGATTACCTTTACATCACCTCCCAGCGAGGACAGAACGTCTTGGAAGAATGTGTCCATGATCTCGAGTGTGACTTTGGTGCCGCTATCTCCGTCACTCTCGCCCCCGGTTTCGGCCATGCCGTCTACGTCGTTTATCGCTTTGATGACAATATCCGGATCGAGAAAATACGCCGAATTTAGTGCCACTTGATTTCCGGTATTCTCAATGGATTGCTTGATTTGATTTGGAACATCCAGCGCAGCCTTGAAGGCTGCGCGAAGAGTTTTCTTGTCGTCACTGCTCAATTGATTCGACTCATATGCGAAGATAAATAAGTCTTTCACGGGATAAATCCAGCTCCCGTTGTCATCCTCGGTTACGTAATAGCCGCGCTCGAGGTCTTGCGGTGATGGTGTGATAGCTTTGCGCCGCCGAGCCGTTGAAACACTCTGATCATTCATAATTGTTCTCCGGGTTTCATGTAAACAAACATATCTTTTGCATCTCAATCTCTTTCGGCTGAAAAACTGCGCCACGAATGGCCAAGAGGTTGTGAAAGAGCAATTTCAATATATGGGGCATTCGCACCGGAGTCGATTACATCCTATTACAAAAGGTGGCGGAGTAAAGTTGTCATCGTTAAATTGAGATAACAAGCACTTCGATGCGCTTATTTTTTGGAAATAGGCGGGAGGTACGATTCCGGACCATCGCGGACCGGTCCGCCACAAGCGCGGTAGTTCGAGCGACGAGGTATTCAAGCGGGCCAGGACGGCCGTGAGCGTGCCGTCGCGTTTGGCGGGCCCAATCTTGTTAACGACGTTCCAGCCGCGCACGTAGCGCACGAAGCTGCGTTGGCTTGAGAGTGCGACGCGTGGACACGGACCCATGCGTGCATTTCGCAGGGCAAAACGTCGAGCGATGCCGGAGCGGGTTCGATGTGCGCTACAACGGCTGGTTGTTCGACCATAGAGGCGGCGATGGCGCGGGAGGCCGGCGCATCCGCTTCGCGTGCAAGCAACCTAAGTAGCTCGATGCGATGACATGGAATCGGCGAGCGACCGGCGACGTAGTGCCGGACGGTGCGGGTGCAACAGCGGAGTGACTGTGCGATTCGATCGATGGACAGGCCCTCAGTCTCATTCAACCTGACGGCACTGCCGGCTTTGTTGGTCACTTGATTTGACATAATATGTATGATGGATTTTTTGTTGTGTGGCGGCTAGATTGAGATGTCCGCTTTCTTGCCACGTACGCTACTCTGCCGCCGGGGGCCGGCGCCGGAGGCTACGATGGTTGCCACGGATCGGATCACGATGCTCGAACTGGACCGATTCAAGGTCATTCAGGACGTAGCGGACGGCAAGCTCAAGCCATGGCGTGCAGCGGAACGGCTGGAATTAACGACACGACAGATTCGCCGGCTGCGTGAGCACGGTCCTGCGGGTTTGGTGTCGGGATACCGAGCGAAGCCCGGCAACCGCCGTCTGGACCCAGGAGACGCCGACCGGGCGCTGTCGATCATCCGCGATCGCTACGCCGATTTCGGACCGACACTGGCCTGCGAGAAGCTCTGGGAATGTCACGGCATCGAACTGGCCGTCGAGACAGTTCGTACACTGATAATGGCCTCCGGCCTATGGATTCCGCGCCGGCAGCGGCCGCTGAAGGTTTATCAGCCGCGGGCACGGCGTGCGTGTCTGGGCGAACTGGTGCAGATAGACGGCAGCGACCATCGGTGGTTCGAGCAACTAGCGCCGGCCTACACGCTGCTCGTGCACATCAGGTGAAACATCATGCCGCGCCACATATTGGGACAAAAACGTGCGACTACATCATGCAGGCCGGATCCGCTGTGATCGGATCGCTATAGGCCGCATAGATAAATGCGAGTCGTCAATCGCCACCAGTCTGCGCTTGCGGTTTGCGGGTGGACCATAGAAAGTCCATCGATCAACTCCGATTCGGACGTGTTGGTAACGGCAGCGGTGTGAGCTCGACAGCCGCAATACGCTTGCGTCACCGCTTGCGCTAAGCGAACAGGCCGCGAACATCAAGCCGGTCTAAGTTCTCCTTCGTGCCGCGAACCCGGCCCGTCAAGGCAGCGATCACGCCGATGCGTGATCGCTGCGGGTCTGAAGCGGGGTGTCGAAAGAGGAATGTGGCGCACTTCGGTCCTTGCTCAACGCTCGAGAAAGGGCCTCAACTTGTCCGCTCGGCTGGGATGCATCAGCTTGCGCATCGCCTTGCTCTCGATCTGACGGATCCGCTCACGGGTCACGTCGAACTGCCTGCCGACCTCTTCAAGCGTGTGATCAGAAGTCGTGTCGAGCCCGAATCGCATCCGCAAGACCTTGGCCTCGCGCGGCGACAGCCCGTCAAGTGCCTCATCGATCGCTGCGCGCATGTTCGCATGAGTCGCGGCCTCGACCGGTGAGCTCGCGGACGCATCCTCGATCATGTCGCCTAGCGTCGCGTCGGCATCGTCGCCCACCGGAGTTTCGAGCGACACAGGTTGCTTGGCGATCTTGAGGATGCTGCGCACTTTCTCCTCGGGCATCTCCATACGCTCAGCGAGGACGGCGGGAGGCGCTTCCTGCCCGGTCTGTTGCAGGTATTCACGCGAAATCCGGTTCAGCTTGTTGATCGTCTCGATCATGTGGACCGGCACGCGAATGGTGCGCGCCTGATCGGCAAGCGCACGCGTGACTGCCTGCCGGACCCACCAGGTCGCGTAAGTCGAGAACTTCCAGCCGCGCCGGTATTCGAATTTGTCCACCGCCTTCATCAGGCCGATGTTGCCTTCCTGGATCAGATCCAGGAACTGCATGCCGCGGTTCACATATTTCTTGGCAATCGAGATGACAAGACGCAGGTTCGCTTCGATCATCTCCCGCTTGGCCTGCCGCATTTTCAGCTCTGCGGTACTCATCTGGCGGTTGATCTGCTTGAGCTGCTGGAGTGGCAGAGAGACCTTGGCCTCGATGTCGATGAGCTTCTGCTGCTCTGCCTGGATGGCCGGCAGATGCCGCTCGAGTGCCGCGCCACACTGTCGCGAAGTCGCCGCCGTGCGCCTAGTCCATTCAAGGTCGGTCTCGTGGCCCGGAAACGACTCGACGAACGCCTCGCGTGACATGCCACAGCGGTCGACAGCGATCGCCAGGATGCTGCGCTCGATTGCACGAACCTCGGCCACCTGTTCATGCACGCTGACACACAGGCGGTCGATCGTTTTTGCGGTGAAGCGGATCGGCACGAGTTCGCGCTGAATCTCCGCGCGCACTTGAGCAACGGCTGCGGAATGCGCTTTACCGGTAGCGGACGCATCCAGCGACTGCTCGAACAGGGCACGCACGCGCGCAAAAATCGCAAGGCTGTCGTTCGTGAGATTTTCGAGGCGGGCCGCGTTCGCTTTCTCGGAATCCCCAGCGTCCGCATCAACGTCGTCGCCGTCCGTGTCATCGTCGGAGGCGTGCTCTTCCACGTCGGCGTCATCGGACTCCAGGGCCACCTCACCTTCTTCCGCGGCGTCGCTGATGCCATCGACCAGTTCGTCGATACGCAGTCCGCCAGCAGCGATTCGGTCCGCATCGGCAAGAACCGTCGACACAACCGACGGGCACGCGGCGATTGCCTGAATCATGTCCTGCAGGCCGCCTTCGATACGCTTTGCGATCTCGATTTCGCCCGCGCGGGTTAGCAATTCGGTGGCACCCATTTCACGCATGTACATCCGGACCGGATCGGTCGTGCGGCCGAATTCGGAATCGACAGTCGACAGTGCGGCTTCCGCTTCCTCGTCTGCCTGATCATCGGATGCCGCTGCAGGCGCGGCGTCGCTCAGCAAGAGCGTCTCCGCGTCCGGCGCCTGCTCGTAGACGGCCACCCCCATATCGCTGAACGTGCTGACGATCGTTTCCATCGCAGCCGTTTGCGTAAAGTTGTCGGGCAGGTGATCGTTGATGTCCGCGTGGGTCAGATAGCCGCGCTCACGGCCCAGGGCGATCAGCGCGCGCATCTGCCGTTGACGCTCCTCGTCCTGGCGCGCCATCGATACCACGTCCAGCGGTGTTGCGACGCCCGACGTCTTTTCCTTTGGGGTGCGGCGGCTGGTCTTTGACGTGACCGCGATCACGCGAGATGCTGAGCCGTCGCGAACTGGGTTTGCCAATACATTCTCCTCGACAAGTTGGCCGACGATCGCCGCGGGCGTGACAGGCTGGTCAAGCCTGTTGGGTGCGAACGAGATCGTGGGATGGCGCACGGACAGTCGAGGCAGGAATGCCTCTCGCGGATTCTGGTGCGCGCAGAAAGGGGAACAGGAAATTATAGCGTGCGTCGTTGTGCAGCGCAACATTCGGTCAGTTCGCGGCCCTCTTCGCCCACGAAAGTGTCACGGCCCCAGTTCAGGCCGGCAGGTGATCCGTTTATCAGCGACTGAGCCGCTGTTGAATTGATGCTAGAATTGATGCAAAAACGCATCAAAGGAGCCATCATGCGTACCACCGTCACCGTCGACGACACTCTCTATGCGCGCGCACTCGAACTCGCCGAACCGGGCATGCCGCCGGCTGACCTGTTCCGGGCGGCACTTGAAACCTTCGTGCGTGTCCAGGCCGGCCAACGCCTGGCCGCTCTGGGCGGTCGCGCGCCCGACATGGCAGATGTCCCGCGCCGCGCTCCTGAGGTAACCTCCCGATGAGTGTGTTGGTCGACACGTCCGTGTGGGTCGAGCATTTCCGGCGGCCACTACCGGCGCTTATCCAACTTCTGCGCATCGATAACGTCCTTACACATCCACTGGTGATACTTGAGCTCACGTGCGGGACGCCGCCCGAACCGCGGGCGCGAACGCTGGGAGATCTCGCGTTACTACGCCAAACGCGCCTCGCGACGTCAGGCGAAGTAGCGGACTGGATCGAGCGGGAACGGCTGTATGGGCGCGGATGCGGTGCCGTGGATTGCACGCTGCTGGCATCGGTGCTGTTGACCCCGAGCACCCGGCTCTGGACGCGCGATCGGCGGCTCACGCAACTGGCGGAGCAATTCGGGGTTCACTACGTACCGCCTGACCTGCATTGAGCGAAGCAGTTGCCGACTTCTTTGCGCGGCCTGTCGCCGTGCCGAGGCGCGATCCCGCTTCGCTCCTCACGATTAGGCCGCCTGCTTTCGGGGCGGGCTGCCCATCCGTGCGGCAAGTGAAAGAAGAACCAGATCAGACTGCCCGCCTACCGATTCGTTGCACGTCCGCAGTGCGTGGCGATTTTAGGTCCCGGTCTGTGTCCCATCCCGAACACCTTTCAGCACCTGCTCGATCTCTTTCTGCTTTTGGGACATAGCGGTTTTCGTTCATCGCGCGCCTTGCGCGATTGGTTGGCTTCGCCACAGCTTGTCACAATAGGTTTGCTCACCACCGTCTAGCGCGGCGTCGGTGCGCCACACGTGACAGATGTCGCCCAACACTTCGGAGACGGCTCGTCTCAACGCATGAATGAAGCGGCGACGGGCGAGACAATGACGATGACCATCGCGCAGCGATACAGCCTGGAGTGATTCGGCCCAAAGAACGGATTCGCGGCGATCTCGGCCATCGCAACGAGGTACAGTGAGAAATACCATGTCCACAGGGCCGGGCCAATATTGTGGGATACAGCGGCGGCCGCCCCGAAACCGATGACGGTCGCAGCCGCGACCGAGGCAAGGGCTACGGCGCGAGTACTGACGTGCGCTATCAGCGCACGGAGAAGCGGTCGATCCTGCGTGATGCAAAGCCGCTCGACAGCCCACTTGGCGAACCAAAGGAACATCACGGTCATCAGCAGCGAATTGAAGGCGATGTGCTCCACCAAGAGATCAGTGCCAACGTTGGATTTGTTGAAGTAGCGGTAACCGAACCATTGAATCAGGCCGAAGATAAAGCCGATTGTGCCGAAAAATGGAAGATCGTTCCGAAGATCCCCTCCCGACAGCATCCACACTGCCCCCTGTTGTGCCATACCCGCTCCTTTACGGCTGGTTTCGATAGCGCTTCGCGCTTGCCGCGTCACCTTGGCCACGGTCCTCTCTGTAGTGGTCGATCAATCCCGGACACTGCGTTAAGTTTGCGCTCCCGGCACGTTGCGACATACTCGCCGTCGACTAACACATCTTCGCTCTGCTTGTCCTCCATCCCGTTTTCTCACCATGGTCGGTATTCCTTGAGACAACGGGACCTCGCCACCCGGCGAAGTGCAATAGATCTACGCGAGAAAGATGTCGCTGCAACGACGCATGGCCGGCCGGTCGTTTCGTGTTCGAGGCATGGCACGCTCACAAGGAGGATGTCTGCCTCGCCAACCGAAAGCCAGGATCCGGGCCCATAACCGGCGGCCCCAGGCGGCGACATCAGGGATCGGCCGGTATGCCCGGGTTCGGATATCAAGATTACAGAATTATTTATTTTCCATACGCTCCTATAAAAATTTCCCCGCTCGAAATACCATGGAACCGGTCGTCACAAAGTCAATTTTTCACTTCCCCTTGTGTCTCGGATAACCTATCATCCTCTCACCAATGTCTCCGGCATATCGGACAAAGAGCCGATAGCAATGACCAAGAGGCATTGGCAAAGTATCTGCCGCAATCTCACGAATCAATAGAAATACGGGGGGCAAGGATGCGCGCACGGACAGTACCTACACCGGTTCCACCTTTCTCTTCGCGGCTGCGCAAGCATTTAGCCGCCGCGACAGCCGTCGTCGCTTCAGCGCACGCCGAATGGCAGCGATGACCGGATAGAACGACGACGCTATCTGACGCATCCTCCCGGCACTTCATATTTTTCGCATTTTTGTCGAGAATTTACGATGAATTTGCGGAAGATATCTTGTTATCCGGAGGCGCGTATTAAAAGCGCCATCGCTCCCATTCCAGAAAATCGATCCGGTCATCATTAAAGACCGGCTGCATAGTTGCGCGCCGAATTGGTGCGAACGATACGTAGAGAAATTTTCCAGTTCAGGCTGATGCAGGCACGCATGGTCGCCTGTGTGAATTCATGTCTGCCATTCTCGGCAATCGGTCGTGAGTGCGCGCAGGCCTGCCTG
Source organism: Burkholderia arboris (assembly GCF_038723655.1). Lineage (NCBI taxonomy): Bacteria > Pseudomonadati > Pseudomonadota > Betaproteobacteria > Burkholderiales > Burkholderiaceae > Burkholderia > Burkholderia arboris. The sequence continues at coordinate 347,993 of NZ_CP109823.1, read as the reverse complement.
ATTCCAATACAGGAGATTCAAGTTGAATTCGCAAACCGCCACGCTCAGCAATTTCGCCATCGGAAGCATCGTCTCTTACGGGGGCGATCTTTCCAAAAGCGCCAACGTCACCGCGCTGAACCAGCAAGGCTGGTACCTGTGTGACGGGTCGTCATTCGACAAAACCAAATTTCCCGCCTTGTTCTCGTTGATTGGCACGGCCAATGGTGGCAGCGGAAACAACTTCAATCTCCCCGATCTGCGAAATCGCTTCATTCGCGGTACGCTCGGCAGCGCCGTCGGCGTCGATCCGGATGCGGGCGCGCGGATTGCCGCGACATCCGGCGGTGCGTCCGGCAACAACACAGGTTCGCTTCAAAAATACGCCACCGCCCTGCCGGCGAACGCGTTGTGGGCGCTGCAACACGCGGGACTGCACACGCATACGTGCGTGCACCTGAATTCCGACATGCACATGGCCTGGAGCGGATCGACCTACACCATGGCGCGCTGGAACGCACCGGCCACCGTGGATACCGCTGGCGCCCACTACCATACCCTCGCCGGTTTCGACACCGCCACTGCCCCGATCAGCGTCGCGCTTTACTTCATCATCAAGGCCAGCGAGCCTGCCACGCCTACCGGCACCTTGCCTGCTGGCGCCATTTGCGCGTATGCCGGCCCGTTATCCACGCCGCCTGCGAAATGGCTCAAGTGCGACGGCGCGGCGTACGGTGTCTCGCTTTACCCCAATCTGTTCAATACGCTCTTTTATAACTACGGCGGCGACGGGCAAACCGTCCTGAACGTCCCGGATCTGCGCGGCTACTTCGTACGCGGAACGAGCCACCGAACCCAGCGAGATCCGGATGCCGGCAGCAGGCATGCACTCAATACGGGCGGCAACACGGGCGACGCCATCGGTTCGGCGGAAGGCTATGCGACGAGGACGCCTGGCGCGCTCAACGTTTCCAGCGCAGGCGATCATTCACACAACATCGCGCTGGTGCCGCAGAACGACCATCACGCAGCCTGGGGAGCATCCGGCCCCGCGGCTTATAACTGCATGGTATGGACGGGCGACGCCACGACATCGTCCCAGGACGGCGACCACAATCACACGGTCACGGGGGGCGACAAGGAAACGCGGCCCGAGAACCTCTACGCCGACTTCCTGGTCGCCAATGACAACCTGACTCAGGCCGCCCCGCCGATCGGATCGATCATGAGCTTTGGCGGCGATATCACCGATCCAGGCGTCAACGCTGAGCTGCTGGCCACCGGCTGGTTGCCGTGCGACGGCAGTGCGCTTCGCATTACCGCCTTTCAGGCGTTGTACGACGTGATCGGCACGGCGTTCGGCAGCGCACCGCTCAAATTCAACGTGCCCGACCTGCGCGGCTACTTCGTTCTGGGTGCCGGCACCGTGGCGCTCGGCACCACCGTAACCACATCGACTACCGGCACGCCGGTCGTACCCGTCATCACGACGACGAACGGCGATCATCAGCACACGATGTACAACATTCCGACCGACACGCATGTCATCGATGTCGTGGCTGGGGTGGATCTGGCCGAAAACAATTCCAACAAGAGCCCCACGTCCACCAATGGCGCGCATACGCATACGCTGTCCGGCGGCGACAGCGAATCGCGGCCGATCAACGTGAACGTTGACTACATCATCCGCTTCCAGTGACCGCACATGGAAACCGACTACGGACTGTACATCCCGGCCGCATCGTACGTACGCGTACCCAGCAATCACGCGTACGACTTCGGCGTCGGGGACTTCACCGTCACGCTCCTGTTCCAGACCGCGAAGGCAGGCCCGCTTCTCGCGCGAAAGTCACCTGGGACCGGGACGCCGGCGTTCGCCGGCTGGTACCTGATGCTGGAGAGCTCGGGTGCGATCAGGATGGTCACCGATGACGGCACGGGGTACTACACCGTTACGTCGATCGCGACCGCGGCGCTGGACAATACGTGGCACAGCGCCGCGGTCGTGAGGCAGAACGGGCTCTTGACCATCTACTTCGACGGTAACCCCGTTGCTGCCAGTGTCCGGTCGACGCTGCCGACGCCGCTGAGCGTATCCAACGGCATGGACCTGCTGATGGGCCGGATCGATCCCGAACTCGAGCCGAACGCGCAGTTCGAGGGCGTGATCGAGGACGTCACGCTCTGGAATCGCGCCCTCGCGGCCGACGAAATCGTGAACACGATCTTCAACAACGTTCAGCCAGGCAGCAGCGGGCTGGTCGGGTTGTGGGAGATGAACCGGAACTTCGCGGACTCGTCCACGACGATGAACTTCGCGACCCCGGTGGGAAGCGTGGCCTTCCGTCCGGTCTATCACTGTGTCTGGGTCGAGGGCGTGAACGCCTATTCGTACTGCTCGATCGACATGCACGAGGACGTCGACAACGACTGGGGCGCGCGGATCGGTGCGGGCGGCATGATCGTCGTCCCGTCAAACAATGCGTACAACTTTGGAGCCGGCGACTTCTCGATCACGGCCCTGTTCCAGACGACCCGCGGCGGCACGATTATCTCGCGCAAGTCCGCCACGGAGTCCGGCCCCGGCGACGCGGGGTGGGTCGTTGCCGTCGGCGGCGACGGCGCGCTCACGGTCTCTACCGACAGTGGCAGCGGATATTACGCCGTGGCCACGGCACCGACTACCGCGCTGAACGGGCATTGGCGCAGTATTGCCGTCGTGCGGCAGGCGGGCACATTGCTGGTTTATCTCGATGCCGAGCAGCTTTCGACCACGGTCCGATCCACCTTGCCGACACCGCTCAACGTATCGAGCAGCACGCGCATGCTGATTGGAAATACCGATCGACCGGTCACGCCGAACGGCCAGTTTCTCGGGGTGATCGAAGACGTGACGATATGGAACCGTGCCATCACGACGACCGAAATCCAGATGACCCGTTTTAACGGGCTGAGTGGCGCCGAGCCCGGTCTTGTCGGATTCTGGAAGATGGACAACGATTTCGCCGACGCCAGCCCTACCCGCAACACCGGCTCCGCCTCCGGAGCGGTCACCTTCACGCCGGTTCACCATCCCGCGAACAGACGGCAGTCGCTCAACATTGCGGCAGGCACCCCGTACCTGTACGGAGGCGTGTTCGACAAGGCACTCAACAGCGGCGATTTCCCGGCGGAGACCGTGCTCAACGTCTACCGCCCGGATGGCACCCCCCTTCGCCCCGGCGACGCCAGCGATACGCAGTTGATCATGTTCGCCGGTTCGTCGGTTCAGGTCTTCCTGATCCAGAATCCGCAGGCAGGAAAGTGGGTATTCGAACTGACGAGCCCCACCAACGTTCCCGTTCTGTTCAACGCGCAGACCATTCCGTCGAGTCAGATTCCGCAGACCATCACCAGCGCGTTGCGCACGGTGTATTCGCAGCCGCCCGCAGCTCACGTGCGATTCCTCGCGGCCCGCAAGCCGGAAGCCCTGGTCGCCTTTACCGTGCGTTGGGCAGACATCGTCCTCTGGGCGGGCGTGGGCATCGCGACCGTCGCTGTCGTGGTGGTGGCGTGGCCGGTCATCACCGGGGCTGCCATCGGCTCCACGCTGCTGTATGCGTCCGCCGTGGCCGCGGGCGTCGGCAGTGTGCTGGTCAACGCCGGACTGAGCGGACAAATCTCGAATGCAGCCTACGACGCCTCGTACCAGATGGGCGTAGGGAGCAATTCGGCAGGCGGCAAGAACACGGGCTCGTGTTCGCTGGTGCTGGACGGCGAGAACTACTTTCCGCTGTTGCGCAATCTGTTGATAGCCGTACAAACCGGCTCCTACGACATCGCAGGCAAACAGCCGCCCGTCTGCCCGACCTTCGAGAACATGTTCAAGGCGGTTTCGGATGCGGGCAGGAAAGCCTATGTCCTGATGTTCGATACCTCGGCGATCTATCACATGATCGAGAACAGCGACATCCTGAAGTTCTATCCGCGCGTATGGGTCACGGGTGTCGACGGGCGAGACAACTACCGGGCGCGCGACGCGTTGAAGAAGTACGAGAACGTCCAGGCACGCCTGGAAACCTACGGGTCTCAGGCGAGCTACACGCCGATCTACTCACAGCACTCGAAACTGGCGGTGTTCAGTGTGAATGGCGTAAAAACCGCGCTGGTCGGCGGATTCAACATCACGCCCAGCTACTGGGACGACGAAGACCATCCGATGTACGACCACGGCAACTTTCACAGCTGGCACGACACGGCCGTCCTGCTGCAAGGGCCGATCGTCGACGAAGTCGAGAAGGAGTTCGATCGGCGATGGATCAAGGCCAATTTCGACACCGGCCCTGCCAATGAAGCGACGTACGTGAAATTCGCCTGCTATCACGTCAAGCATGATACCTGCCTCGACGGGCCGGGAAAATGCAACACATCGCCGTCGCTCATTCCCTACGAAAATCCGCTCAACGGCAACGCCCCAGTACCGGTCGACGTGCTTGTCACGTCATCCGAGTATGAGGAAAAGTTTACCCAGATCAAGAAGAAGATGATCGAGAAGATCGGTACGGCTTCCGCCTACGTGTACTTCGAAAATTTCACCTTCCATGATCTCGACGTTGTCAATGCGCTGGTGAACAAGGTCAATGCCGCGCCGGGCCTCACGTGCATCATCAATCTGCCTTACCCGACGAACGGCAACGATACCGAAGATCAGAAAGGCCAGGACTACCTCATCCGGATCGCCTTCGCGACCATGCTGATCAATACGGGCCAGTGGACCCGGGCGACGTTCAAGGACAACGTGACCGTCGAGAAGAATCAATGCAGCAGCGCCGTGGTTACGTTCTTGCCGGGTAAAGGGATCGAATACGCGACGTTCAATTACGTGATCGGCGGGCAGAGCACTTCGATCATGCTGGGAACGAGTCTGCTCGACGTCGTTCAGACCGGCCAGTCGAGTTTCGTTTTTACTTCCGGCGTGCGTTACTTCACCACGATCGATCCGAACGAACCGAAGTTTCAATGCCCCGACCTGTCGCCGAATTTCAGGAGCATCTACATCCACTCCAAACTCGCGCTGTTCGACGACAGCTACGCGATCGTCGGCAGCGCCAACTTCAATTCGCGCAGCCTGACTTACGACGGTGAATGCAGCATCGGCATCTCGTCGACCGCCGCCGTCCTGCCGATCCGGCAAGCCGTGTTCGCTCACTGGGGCATGGACACCCCGCAGAACTGGGCTGCGCGGATGCGGACCAATGTTGCCGGTCCGAAGCAAGGCGTATGTGCCGTGCCGCTGCCCATCAGTGTGCTCAGCCGTATCGAGCCGCCGTGGTACTGGGCCTACGCAGCCTGCATTTACGAGTTTTCCGACATCAACTAAGGCGGCAACGAGACATGAGCATTTCATTCAATGGCGGAAGTGCGCAGCAACAGGATCTCATACGCCAGGCGCACGACAAAGCCCAAAAACTCGTCGCAGAGGCCGCGTCCGCGGCTGCGACCTCCGCCGACTTTCCGGGATGGTTCGGCACCGGCTCCAGGACCACGGTCGGCCAGACCTTGAACACCATGTCGGCCCGCCTGGCGTCGGACACCTTCCTGTACGACTTTGCGCCGATGACGAGCGCGCAGCCGACGCCGGAGTTGCTGCTCTGTACCGGCAGCGAGTCGGCGCCCGGCCGGACAGTGTTCGTGCCGTGCCAGCCGTTGTTTCTGCAAACGAGTCTCGATCTCGCCACCATCAAGGCCGCGCTATCGATCGTACAACTGGTCGCGCAAGCCTGCACGCAGGCCGAGACGGTCATGGCTGCCGACAAGACCGGCGCGCGCTATCTGGCTGATCACGCACCGGATCTCGCGACGGCATCGCCGACGAACTACCGCTATTTCGTGGAAGCGCTCACCCTGAGCGATTTGCCGATCGGCACCGTGACGACGTTTGCAGGCGACCTTTCCATCCCGGCCATCCTGAAAGTCGTGAACGACGCCGGCTGGCTGCTGTGCGACGGCAGCGCACGCAGCTCGAGCGAGTATCCCGACCTGTTCGACGCCATCGGTACGGCGAACGGTGGCGACGCGATCAATTTCCGGCTGCCGGACTTGCGCAGTCGCTTTCCTCGCGGTACGGCCAACGCCACGAACGGTACCGATCCCGACACCGCAACCCGCGTTGCCGCCGCCGCTGGCGGCGCCATCGGCAGCAACACGGGATCGCTGCAAAAGTCCGCAACCGCGCTGCCCAACGCGCCCTGGTTGTTGCAGGCAAATGGTCTGCATGCGCACAGCTGCCAGCATTTGAATGCGGACATGCATATGGCCTGGAGCGGCTCAACGTATACGATGGCGCGTTGGAATGCGCCGGCCCAGACGGATGACGCAGGCGCCCATTTCCATGGGGTGACGGGTTTCGACGACAGCACCACGCCGATCAGCGTGGCGCTCTACTTCATCATCAAGGCCGATGAGCCGAAGGTGCCCACCGGCTCGGTGCCAGCAGGCGCCATCGCGGCCTTCGGCGGGCCGCTTGCCGCCGTCCCGGTCAAATGGCTCAAGTGCGACGGCACGGCATACGGCACGAGCCGCTTCCCCAACCTCTTCAATACCGTTTTCTACAATTTCGGCGGCGACGGTCAAAGCGTGGTCAATACGCCCGACCTGCGCGGCTATTTTCTGCGCGGCACCAACCACGCGACGAATCGGGACCCAAACGCGGGCAACCGTCACGCGCTTCACACCGGTGGCAACACCGGAGATGCGGTGGGCTCCGCCCAACTGCATGCGACTGCCACGCCGGGTGCGCTCGCCGTCTCGAGCGTCGGCGACCATTCGCACAACATCGCCAGAATCCCGCTGACCGACCACCACGCGGCGTGGGGCGCGTCAGGACCGGCTGCCTACAACTGCATGGTCTGGACAAACGACACGACCACCTCGTCCCAGGCCGGCGAGCACAACCATGCGATTACCGGCGGCGACCGCGAGACACGGCCGGAGAATATCTACGTCGACTTCCTCGTCGCTTCGGACGTACTGACCCAGTCGGCTCCACCGATCGGCACGGTGATGAGCTATGGCGGCGATACCACCGATCCGGGCATCAAGGCCGCGCTGATGGCTTCGGGATGGCTGCCCTGCGACGGCAGTCTCGTGCGCATCAGCGCGTTTCAGGCGTTGTACGGCGCAATCGGCACGGTATTCGGCAGCGCGCCGCTCAAGTTCGCCGTGCCCGACCTGCGCGGCTACTTCATCGCCGGCGCAGGCCGGATTCCGGTCGGGACCGTGCAAAGCGTATCGACGACGGGGCATCCGGCGAATCCGGTCATTTCAACGACCGACGGCGGCCACTCGCACTCGATGCCCAATGTCCCGACCGACACGCACGTCATCGATGTCGTGATGGGCGTAGACCTGGCCGAAAACAACCCCAACGGCAGCCCTACCTCGGGTTCGGGCACGCATACTCACGCGATTGCCGGCGGCGACCCAGAGTCGCGGCCGATCAACGTCTACGTCGATTACGTCATTCGCTTCAGGTAGCCCAACGCCGGCGTCGCACTCACATCGGGCCGCCCCGGCCCGCTCCGTTTCCGGCGACAACGCCGCTCCACGGGATCGGCGCCCCGGTTTCGCGCGTGCTTCGGCACGCACCGGGAAGTCGGCGTGCGAGCAGGATTGCACCTGCATTGTCGCCTCACGCAAATCTGCGGAAATCGTGTGCGGTTCCATCGAGTGTTCATTGCTGCCGCCAAATTGCCGGCGCCCTGACGATGTCCGCCGCCCCTCATTCTGTGCCAGGCGTCGCCGTCATGTTCGGCTCCCTGCCCACACCCCCGGCCGCCGGCGGCTCCACGGCCGCGATTGCTCCAGTTGCCCAGCAAGCCGCAGCAACCTGTCCTCACGCGCGAAACCCGCCGCGAACTGCACCCCGATTGGCAACCCCGTCTTCGGATCGCTCTCCAGCGGCATCGACATCGCCGGCCCGCCTGCGACATTGAACGGCGGCGTGAACGGCGAATGTCGGAACACCCGATCCGTCCACTCGAGCCCATTCATTGACTCAGAACCCTGCGCGTAGGTGCCGATGACTGGCGCGCCATGCGGCAACGTTGGCGTCAACAGCACGTCGAACCGCTCGAACCATGCACCAACCGCGCGCGTGACGGTGTTCCGGATATCCAGGGCGGCTGCGTAATCCGTCGCCCGCGCCCGTCGGCCGTACCGGACGCAGGCCAGCGTCGCCGGCTCAAGCGTCGTTGCGTCGACCGGTCGACCGGTCGACGCCGCGATGCTGTCGATCCAGCCGATCATCGTCGCCGTCCAGATCGTCGCGTTCGCCTGCACGAGCGCCTCCCACGACACCCCGATACCCGGCGTCTCGAGGCTCACGTGATGACCTAGCCCTTCGAGGTGGCGCGCGGTGTCGCTGACGGCGGCCGCGATCGCCGGATCGGTGCGATCGCCGTTCCACGGGTCGATCATCAAGCCGATCTTCAACCTCCCCGGGTCACGGCCAACCTCGGAAAGGAAGCTATGCGCTGGCGCGGACGTGACATACGGTTCGCCCGCCGCGTCTCGGCTTTGCACAGCATCCAGCAACGCGGCGCTGTCCCGCACGCTACGGCTGACGCCCAGTTGGACGCCGAACCCGGAGAACACTTCGTCCAGCGCCGGCCCGTTCGAACCGCGCCCGCGCGTCGGCTTGAGTCCGAACAGTCCGTTGTACGCGGCAGGCACACGGATCGATCCCGCCGCATCGGTCGCATGTGCGACGGGGACAACGCCTGCCGCGACGGCCGCCGCCGCGCCACCGCTCGAGCCACCCGCACTCAATCCGAGTTGCCACGGGTTGCGCGTCGCCCCTTGAAGCGTCGACTCGGTGGTCGTGCTGAACGCCATCTCGGGTGTCGTCGTCCGGCCGATCGTGACCAGGCCCGCGTCGCGAAAGCGCTCCATCAGAACCGAATCGCCGGCCGCTACGCATCCTTGCGCGAGGCGGCTACCCAGTTCGAGGCGCCTGCCCGCCATCGAGATTGCGATGTCCTTGATCAGGAAAGGCACGCCGGCCAACGGTCCACCTCCGTCGAGCGACACGCGTCCGCTTGCCTCGAACGGCCAATGTTCGACGATCGCGTTGAGACTTGGATTAACGATGTCGGCCGCGACGCGTGCCAATTCCGCCAGTTCCGCCGGTGTAACTTCCCGGGCGGCGACGAGCTTAGCCAGCCCGACTCCGTCAATGGCGGTGTATTCGGTGAGATTCATGGGGTGCTCCGGTTGGTTTGGTACCGCCGAAGATAGGGGATCGGCGCGCAGCCGATTAGTCCGTCGCCGTGGCAAGCATTGCCCCATCAATGGAACAATGAACGTGTTAGCCTTGCACTCCATCGTCACGACCGCTCCCTACAAGAGTGCATCCATGGCAAGGGATCTGAACGACACGCTCATCTTCGTCCACGTCGTACAGGCGGGGAGTTTCACCGGCGCGGCCAACGCGCTGCAAATTCCGAAGACAACCGTTAGCCGGCGCGTCCAGGAACTGGAAACCCATCTGGGCGCGCAGTTGCTGCACCGAACCACACGCAAGCTACGGTTGACCGAGGCGGGTACAGCCTACTTCGAGCAATGCCGCGCGATTGTCGACCGGCTCGATGCGGCAGAAAGCGCGGTGCACCAGTTGCGCGACGGCCCGCGTGGGTGGCTGCGCGTGACCCTTCCGTATTCGTTCGGCGTCACCTGGATCGCCCCGTTGATCGCCGGCTTCCGTTCGCGCTACCCCGATGTTCGGCTCGAGATCGTCGCTACACATGTGCCGCTAGACCTGTTCGCCGAAGACGTGGATATCGCGCTACGCTTCGGCATCCTCCCGGATTCGAGTCTGGTCGCGCGGCACCTCGGCAGCTTCGCGACATCGATTTATGCCAGCCCCGGGTATCTGGACGTCCACGGCGCGCCGTCCGGGCCAGACGATTTGCACCACCACCCAGCCCTGGTTCTGCATCAGGCCAAGGGCACCGGCTGCTACATCTGGACGCTGCGCAAACCAGGCCGCAAGCCGGAACACTACTCCCTCGATCCGGTGATCGTCGCGAGCGATCCCGCGTTGATCCTCGATGCGGCGCGGGCGGGACAAGGCCTGATGCTGGCAATGGACATGAGCATGGAGCCAGACGTCAAGGCGGGCCGGCTACGCCGCGTATTGTCGGACTGGAAAGGCCCACCGCAGGATCTGAATGTACTGTTCCCGAAAGAACGCGCACCGTCGCCCAAGGTGCAGGCGTTCGTCCGCTATCTCCGCGAACAGCTGAGTTTCACCGACCACCGCCTCTGACCTGAGTCACCGGATAGCCAGACTCGACCGAGCGTGGCGGGAGGTTGATAGCGATGCGCGCTATCGGGCCGGCGTTCGTTGTAGAACTGTCGCCAGCGTTCAATCCGCTCCTTCGCACCGGCCATCCCACCAGTTCGCGGTTTGCGTGGTCGGCCCTGCGCAAACCTGCCCGGATCCAAGCCGATCGGGCTGACGACCACGACAAATATCGCCAGCCGTTGCACGATGTCGGGTTTTCCTATCTGTTGCCTGTTCCGACATCTCGACGCCGCACGAAAATGGTGTAATGGCCGCAAGTGCTGCACTGAACGCTCGTACCAGCTAGTGTGCCGTCGTGCCGTTCGTGGACCATGTTCTTGTCGAATCCGTCGGTCGGTCCGTCACTTGTGTATTGGGTGAGAGAGAGCGAACGGCCGCAGTTGGAACAGGCTACTGATGTGGGGCGCTTCTGGGTCTTGGCCATTTTCGCGTTTTCCTGGTCCTTTTGACGACCTCTATAGACCTCGCCTGGCCGTAGAACCCGCCACGATCTGTCACCTCGTTCCCACACCACCTTGCCGTCGGTCAGGCGCTTGAAATGCTTTAGTACGTCCTTGGAAATACGCACTCGCGGACGAAACACGTACAGGCGTCGGGCACCGGCTCGGGAGGAACGTCGGCGGTAACGCGAAGGCCGACAATCGCAAGGTGCCTGTCATCGTCGGTTCTCTACAACAACGACAACTGACCCGGTATGCTTGTACGACCTGCGTGATCGCTTTCCTTTACGGCTGAGTTCTGCTGGGTCGTGGACTGAGTACGCTCGGCGCCCGGTTGATACTTCCGCACCCAATCGGCGCCAAGTACATCGGACGAGAACACAACGCCAGGCGCAATCTGCACAAGTTCGCTCATCTGTGGATGTTCCTAAGCGGACTGAATGTCGAAGTGAGCTGCGGCATACCGCGCGCTGCAGTTCCACACTTCGACGCCGTCACGGGTGAAGGTAGCCCATCCATCCTTGACGATCATCTCAGCGTATGGAAATACCTCGCCGTGCCCCATCGCCTTGGCAGCCAAGACCGTTCGTTCACGGCATATCGCGCGATAATTTCCATCATGCAGCGGTGAAGGCATCGAGCTCAACCGTCAACCCCACTCACTGCTCGATCAAAAACCGATTGCGGTTCTTCGCGTGTGCAATCCAGTGCGGCGCCTTGCCACGACCGTTCCAGGTCGCCCCCGTTTTCGGGGCGCGATACTTCGGCGCAACCGGCGCACGCGTGCCCGACGCAGGCGCGCGTCGTCGTCCGAAAAGTTGCTCAGCCGTGATGCCATACTCGGTGATCTGGTCACGGATCGTCGTGATGATGCTGTCCAGCTCGGCGATCCGTGCTTCTTCCGCTTGCTGCGCCAGGGCTTCTGCTTGAGCTTTAAGTTCGAGATAGGTAGCCATGTACGTGGAGGAACCCGGATTTAGAAGGTTGGCCAGTGGTCGAGACGGCTTGACGTATAGGTGCAAGTCTGTCCACGATCGACACATTATATTCCTGCGATTGGGAAACCGACCGCTTCAACCGAGTGCACGGCGGACGCGGCGAGGACCCTGTGATCAGTGTCAGTTCGAGTTTCCTCCCGCTCGCCGGGTCGATAAATTCGCACTCCAAACCATAATTTTCATAAATACAATTTTCTTGTAAGAGCAAAGTTGTAATGTCGCATCTGGGCAAAGTTGAAATGTCGTAGCCCGAGGGTTTGGGCGCGTGCTGGCGGCGGTTTGGACTGCCGGAGCACATGCGGGCCATCGCCGTGCGGATCGGCCCCGACATTCCGAAGGCCTTCGTATCTCGACCGGCCTTCGGCACCCAAGCGCCCGCCCGATCTCGTTTCGCACGCGTGCATCAACCTGCGCGTGCCGACGCGCGGCGAATTCCTGCCGCGGCTCTTCATGAAGGCCGGCAACGAGCACCGCATCAAGATGGCGGCCAGCTGGTGTACAGCAGCATCGCCCTCGTGCGGGACGCTGCGCTCGCCAGCGTCGGGCTCGCGTATCTGCCCGAGCAGTACGTCCGCACGGCGCTCGCATCCGGGCAACTGGTCGAAGTGCTGGGCGCATGGCGCAAGACGTTCGAGGGCTACCATCTCTATTACGCGAACCGGCGCCATGCGACGTCCGCGTTCTCGTTGCTGGTCGACGCACTGCGATACCGGAAGCCGTAAAGCCGCCGCGCCGTCACTCCGGCGGCGCTTCGCCGGCCGGCCGGTCCAGCAGTTGCCGGATCAGCGCCCGCGCGATCGGGCCTTGTTCACGGCCGCGTGCGGTCGCGATATGAATCCGGCGCACGGCCCACGGCTCTGCCAGTTCCATCACGGCGACGCGGCTGAACAGCTCATGACTCACCAGGCACTCCGGCTGGACGGTCACGCCGAGCCCCGCCTGCACGAGGCTGACGGCCACGCCCGCGCTCTTCACGCCGTACTTCGGCTCGAAATCGATGCCGACGCGGCGCGCCGCCGCCCGGATCGCACCGAGCATCGCGCCGACCACGATCAGGTTCTCCGAGAGCAGGTCCTGCGTCGTGAGGCTCGCGCGAGCCGCGAGCGGGTGACCCAGCGGGACGACCGCGATGAGGCGGTCCTCGCGGTAAGGCGTCACGTCGACGCCGCCGAGATCGAGCTCGTGCGTGGCCGCGAACACGCCAACGTCCGCGTCACCGCGCGCGACGGCCTGCACGATATCGGCGTTCTCGAGTTCGCTCACCGCGAGATCGACGAGCGGGTATTCGCGCTGGAAGTCGCCGATCTCGCGGGCCAGAAACGGCACGATGATGGAGCGGGCCGATGCGACCGACAGCTCTCCCCGCATGCCGTCGGTAAACGACGAGATCTCGGAACGCATGTCGTCGAGGTTGTCGAAGATCCGGCGGATATAGCGGACCAGCACCTCGCCGGCGGGGCTCGGCGCGACGCCTTTCGGGCTGCGTTCCAGCAGCTTGATGCCCGCGATGTCTTCAAGATCCTGGATGCGCTTGGTCGCGGTCGACGCGGCCACGTTCTCGCGGATGGCCGCGAGCCCGATCTGCTGCTCCTCGACCGCCGACAGGAACAGCTTCAGCGTAAACAGATCGACCTGCCGGATCAGGTGCAGGCGATTGAATGTACTCATGTCTCCCCTCATGCACGTCTTCATGACGTTGTCGGACGCCGCGGCCGGTCGCGCGCCGCAGTCGTGCCGGGATCGTCGCAAGGGAAACGATGCGTTGCAGCGAGTGCGCGGGGCGTGAAGGATGGCGGCATTCGAAGCCGATCGTACACCGAGATCCGTGCGGACAGTGGTGCGGCGCGGCACGATGCGGACGGGAAACGTGCGCCCCGCCCGCCGCGCGCAGCCGGTTGACGTGGAATGGCGCGCGGCCGCGACCGCCGCGATGGCCGCGGCGGCACGCGGCTTCGCCAATCGTCAGACCGTTGGCGCGACGCGCCTAGCGGCCCGCGTGGAGGAGCGCGTCGAGCAACGCGTTGTCGGCACCGATGTCCCGGGCCGCGTGCAGCGGCGGCGGGCGCTTGCCGTCGAACGACAGCGGCAGCCCGACGAGGCCGATCTCGTCGTCCGACGGTTTCTCGATGATGCCGAGTGCGTGCGTCTGCGCATGCGCCACCACCTCCGCCGTGGTCTGGATCGGCGCGACGGGAATGCCGGCCGCCTGCAATCGCGCCTGCCACGCCGCGCGGTTGTCCGTCGACAGCCGTTCGCCGATCAGGCGATCGATCTCCGCGCGATTGCGCAGGCGCGCCGCGTTGGTCGCGAACCGGTCGTCGAGCGCCCATTCGGGACGCTCGAGCGCCGCGCACAGCTTCGCGAACAGCGCATCGTTCGCGGCGCTGACGATCAGGTGGCCGTCGGCCGTCGAATACGCGCGATGCGGGACGATGAACGCGACGCCCGACCCGTGCCGGCCGCCGGTGTCGCCGTCCGCGCTGTAGTTCGCGATGGCCACCGACATCCAGCCGATCGCCGTCTCCAGCAGCGAGCCGTTGACCGTCGCGCCGCAATGCTTGATCTGGCGGCGATACAGCGCCGACAGGATGCCGATCACGGCCCACAGCCCCGCACCGAAATCGACGATCGACACACCGGCGCGCACCGGCGATTGCCCTTCCTCGCCGGTGATGCTCATGATCCCCGAGAACGCCTGCATCAGCGGATCGTAGCCGGGCAGCGTGTTCATCGGCCCGAGATGGCCGAACGCGCCGATCTCGCAGTAGACCAGCTCCGGCTTGGTCGCGCGCAGGTTGTCGGCGTCGAGGCCGTATTCCGCGCTGGAGCCCGGCCGCAGGTTGTGGATGAACACGTCCGCATGCTCGGCGATCAGCTTGTGCAGCGTCGCCAGTTGCTCGCGATCCTTGATGTCGATGCAGATCGCGCGTTTGCCGCGGTTCAGCGCATGAAACGCGGCGCCGCTGCCCTTCCATTCGCTCGGCCCCCAGCCGCGCGCCGAGTCGCCCGTCGGGCGCTCGATCTTCCACACTTCGGCGCCGAGCGACGCCAGAATTTTTCCGCTGAACGGCGCCGACGCGCTATCGCTCAGTTCGACCACTACGACGCCCGACAGCGGCAGGTCACGCAACATGTCGCTTCTCCTTATTTCGTGTTTACTGCGATTGGGGCGAACTGTCCGCGTCGGGCGCATATACGCCGCCGGAACGCAGCATCCTGTCGATTTCCTCGGGACCGAAACCGTACTCGGCCAGCAGCGTCACCGAATGCTCACCGAGGCGCGGCGCCGGATGGCGCAGCTCCGGTGCGCTTTCGCTCCATTGCTGCGGAATGCCCAGCGTCCTGATCCGGCCTTCGGACGGATGATCCTGCTCGGCGAAGAAGCCGACCGCCGTCATGTGCGGATCGTCGAGCAGCGTTTCGGGCGTATGCATTTCGATCACGGGGATGTCTGCTTCGGTCAGCGTCTGGATCCACTCGGCCGTGGTGCGCGTCTCGAACACGCGCGCAAGAAACGCGTACAGGTGCGCGATGTGCTCGGTGCGCCCGCCGATGTTGTTGAAGCGCGGATCCTCGGCCATCTCCGGATGGCCTGACAGCACGAAGAAGCGTTGCCAGTGATGGTCGGCGTAGACGTTCACGCCGATGTAGCCGTCGCGCGTGCGATACGGGCGCCGGTCCGGGTTCATCATCCGCGCATAGCCCCAGTCGCCGAGCGGCGGCACGAACGTGTGCCCGTACAGGTGATCGCCGAGCACGAAGTGCGCGAAGGTCTCGAGCATCGGCACGAACACCTGCTGCCCGACACCGGTCTTCTCGCGCCGGTAGAGCGCCATCGCCACCGCATTGCTGGTCGCCATGCCGACGACGCGATCGGCGACCGCCGTCGCGACGTAGGTCGGCTCGCCCTTCTTCCGGCTTTGCAGCACCGGCATGCCGACGGCGGCCTGGATCAGGTCGTCGTACGCCGGGCGCGCCGCATACGGGCCGTTCTGCCCGAATCCGAACGCGCCGCAGTAGATGATGCGCGGGTTGAGCCGGCGCACGTCCTCGTACGCGATGCCGAGCTTCGCCATCGTGTGCGGCCGCATGCTGTAAAGCAGCACGTCGGCCGATTCCGCCATGCGTTTCAGCGCGGCGATCCCGTCCGGATGCTTGAGGTCCAGCACGAGGCTGCGCTTGTTGCGATTCAGGTGCAGGAAGATCGGCCCCATGCCGGGATGGCGGCTCGGGCCGATGTTGCGCGTCGTGTCGCCGTCGCGCGATTCGATCTTGCACACGTCGGCACCCATGTCCGCGAGCAGCAGCGACGCATAGGGGCCCATGAAATTCGACGTCAGGTCGAGGATGCGTACGCCGTCGAGCGGTCCGGCCATGTCAGCCTCCGTCGACGGCAAGAAGATTGAACTGATTCACGATGTCTCCTTCGTGATCGGGCGGCCGTGCGGGCGCCGGTGTGCCGGCGCTCCGCAAGCAGTCCTCAGGTTTCCGACGGCACGAATACCGGCAATTTCTGCTCGCCGCGCTGCACGAACCGGACTTCGACGGGCTGACCGATCCGGATCGTTTCGGGCGGCGCGTCGATCTGCGCGAACAGGTAGTAGCCTTCGTCCATGCGGATGAAGCCGACCGTGTATGGAACGATCCCGGCCCACACCGGCGTCGGTCCGCGCGTGATCGTGCTGTGCGAATAGATTTCGCCGCGGCCCGACGATTCGGTCCAGTCGAGCGATTTCGCGCCGCAATGCGTGCAGAACGAGTGCGCCGGCCACACGGTTTCGCTGCATGCCGCGCAGCGCTGGTACGTCAGCCGCTCTTCGGCCAGCGCGTCCCAGTAGGGTTGCGCGTCGAGCAGCCGGTAAGGCTGCGGCCAGGCATTCGGCGAATGCGTTTCGGTCATGGAATGCTCCGGTCAGATATCACGTTGCGGACGACAGCAGCAGCACCGCGCCGGCGGCCAGCATCCCGCCCGCACCCTGCACCAGCACGGTTTCCGGGCGGCGGGCCGGCGCGAGCCCGAGCGCCTGCCCGCGCAATTGCCGGACAGCCTCGACGATGCTGTCCATGTTGCACGAGATGCCCGGCTGCCCGAACGACAGCCAGCCGCCGTTGGTGTCGGTCGGCAGATCGCCGTCGACGCCGGTACGGCCTTCTCGATAGAGATCGATGCCGCGCCCCTTTTTCGCGAAGCCCAGGTCCTCCATCACGATCGGCCCCATATGCGCGAAGTTCACCGAGATCTGCGCCATGTCGATGTCGGCCGGCGACAGCCCCGACATCGCGTAGGCCTGCCGTGCCGCCTCGGCGGTCGCCGTGGTCGTCAGGTTCGGCTGTGCGCCCAGGCTGTCGAACCGGCAGTGGCGCAGGTTCATCCGGTCGGTCAGGTATTCGTGGGTCGTGGCCGATCCGTAGCCGAGCAGGTACACCGGATCGCGTGCGTGGCGCGCGTTCTCCGGCGACGTCACGATCAGCGCCCCACCGGTGCCGCCGCCCCACGTCGAGCACATCCAGCGACGCAGCGGCGTCGCCACGTACGGCGACGACAGCACCGTCGCACGGTCGATCTCGCCGAACTTAGCTTTCGCCGCGTGCGGATGATGGCGGCCCCAGCGCTGGTTCGCGATCGCGACATCGGCGAGATCGTCCTCGGTGATGCCGAACTCGTGAAAGTAGCGCTGCGCGGCCTGCGCATAGAGCGCCGGAATCGTCGGGCCGTACGGAATCTCGAACTGCGGATCCGCGTCGGCTTCCGCGCCCATCGCGACCGCGTCGACGAACAGCTCGGTCGCGTCGCTCTGCAGGCACAGCACGTATTCCGCGCGGCCGGCGGCGATCATCTGCGACGCGACCGCGAGTGTCGACGTCAGGCCGGCGCCGTGCATCGTCAGCTCGCTCGTGAGCGTCACCGGCATCTGCATGTGCGAGATGAAGATGTTGCTCCACTGCGAACGCTTGTCGGCCCACGGCGAGCGGCCCGTGAATACCGCATCGACCTGGTCCTTGCCGATGCCCGCGTCGGCGAGCGCATTGAGCGTCGCCTCGGCGGCCAACTGCAGCGGGTCCTTGCAATTCGCGCGCGACGCGTAGGCATCGCCCATGCCGACGATCGCCGCAACCGGACGAGGAGTCATGGCGGGGCTCCTCAGACCTTGAACTCGGGCTGTGCTTCGGCGATCAGCGCGTCGAGGTCGGCGCGCTTGCGCAGCATCAGCAGGCTCCATTCGCTGCGCTGCACGACTTCGCCGCGCTGGTTGTATGCCTGGATCAGCATCGTGCCGACGCCGAACTTGTCGTCTTTTTCCTTCTTCGCGATGACTTCGGCGGTCGCGTAGACGGTGTCGCCGATCTTCACCGGGTTCAGGAAGCGCATCTTGTCGACGCCGTAGTTTGCCTGGATCGCCGGGCCGAACTGCAGCAGGCCGGAGATCAGCGAGAACGTCAGCATGCCCTGCACGATGCGCTCGCCCCAGCGGGTTTTCTCCGCGTATTCCTTGTTCGAGTGGATCTCGATCCAGTTGCCGGTGAACATGCAGAACATCACGACGTCGCTCTCGGTCACGGTGCGTCCGGGCGAACGGAATTTCTGGCCGACTTCGAGCTCGTCGAGCGGGATGTTGACGCTGTTGTTGATGCCGCTCATGGCGGTGTCTCCTGATTGCTTGGTTGGCTGGGTCCGGCGCGGCGGCAAGCGTGCCGCGCCGATTGAAGATTCGTCGGCCCGTTACTGGCGCATCGACTTCGCGATGATCGTGCGCTGGATCTGCGACGTACCGCCGCCGATCGTCGATTGAATGCTTTCGCGCAGGTAACGTTCCATGTCGGCTTCCGGCAGGTTTGCGTAGCCGCCGAGAATCTGCATGCCGGCCAGCGCGCATTCCTTCAGCGTTTCCGAGCCGTACAGCTTCGCCATCGATACCTCGCGGCTGCACGGTACGTGATCGGCCGCCATCCGCGCCGCGCGATAGCACAGCAGGCGCGCTGCATCGACCTTGGTCTGGCAGTCGGCGAGCAGGTGGCGGATCACCTGGAAGTCGTACAGCTGATGGTCGAACTGGATGCGGTCGTGCGCGTAGCGCGTGGCCGTCGTCACGGCCTGCTGGGCATTGCCCGTGTAAGCTGCCGCCACCGCGCAACGCTCGAGTTCGAGGTGTTCGGTGATGATCTTCCAGCCCTGCCCCTCTTCGCCCAGCAGCGCATCGGCCGGCACGCGCACTTCGTCGAGGAAGATTTCGGTCGTGCCCGTCGCATGGCGCGACAGCGTCGGCAGCTTGTTGATCACCACGCCCGGCGTGTCGTTCGGGATCAGCAGCACCGACAGGCCCTTATGCTTGTCGTCCGTGCTGGTGCGCACCAGCATCGCGATCACGGTGTCCTTCGCGGCCGCGCCACTGCACCAGAGCTTCTGGCCGCTGACGATCCAGTCGCCGTTGGCGTCGCGGCGTGCGCGCGTTTTCGTGTTCGCCGCATCGGAACCCGCATCGGGTTCGGAGATCGACACCGAGAAGCGGATCTTGCCGTCGATGAACGCCTGCACGTACTTTTTCTTCTGCTCCGGCGTGCCGAACTTGGTGATGTTCATCGCCGTGAACGTCGGCACCAGCACCGAGCACGCGAAGTCGAAACCGAACTTGCCGAGGCCTTCGGCCATCAACGAATAATCGAAGATGTCGCCGCCCGAGCCGCCCTCTTCCTCGGGAATCAGCAGGCCGAGCCAGCCCTGCTTCGCAATCTTTTCATAGGCCTCGTACGGGTAGTCGCGATTCATGTCGCACTTGCGCACGTATTCGACCGTGATCTCGTTGTCCATGAACTTGTTCACGGTGTCGAGCCACATGGTCTGCGATTCGTCGAGAAAGTTAGCCATTTGTCTTCGCTCCAGTTATCGGCGTCTGCTCAGGCAGGCGCGCTGTTCGTCGTGGAATTGAGCTTAGGGCCTCATGCGTTTCGAACCAACTGGCCATTTCTGAAGCGACGATTCGAAAATGTCGAAGTGCGGTTCGGCGCGGGTGCGAACGACAGCGCGGCGCTGATCGCCGACGTGATCTTGACGTGAAGAATGGGCATGCAACTGGCGTGCGGCGACGCGTGACGCTCAGGCGCTGCGCGGGGATCGATGAGATCCGGCAGGAGGTTCGGCGGGAGAACGGCGGGATCGCACCCGCACGCCGTGCGGGCGCTTGCGACATCGGCGGCTTGCTGCGTTCAGGTCACGCGATCGCGCCGGTTTCGTGCAGCGTCGCGAGTTCCGCGGGCGTGAATCCCCAGTCGCCGAGCACGGCGTCGGTATGCTCGCCGGGCCGCGCGGGCGACGACTGGATCGCGCCGGGCGTGCGGCTGAAGCGCGGCGCCGGCGCCGGTTGCACGACGCCGTCGCGCTCGACGAACGTCTGCCGTGCGCGCAGGTGCGGATGGGTCGGCGCTTCCGTCAGCGACATCACCGGCGCGATGCAGACATCGCGGCCTTCCGTAAGCGCGCACCATTCGTCGCGCGTGCGCGTGCGGAAGATCGCGGCAAATTTCGCATGGACCTCGGGCCATCGCGTGCGGTCGTGCTGATCCGGCATGTCGTCTTCGGGCAGGCCGAGCAACGCCAGCGTATTGCGCCAGAAGCGTGCTTCGTTCGATCCGACGCTGACCCAGCGGCCGTCCTTCGTCTCGTACACGTTGTACCAGGGCGCGCCGGAGTCGAGCCGATTGCTGCCGCGCTCGTCCTTCCAGTACCCGCTCGCGAACATGCCGTAGAAGAGCGTCATCAGCGACGCCGAACCGTCGACCATCGCGGCGTCCACGACCTGCCCTTGTCCCGAGCGCCGGCTCTCGAGCAGCGCCGACACCACGCCGAGCGCGAGATAGAGCGAGCCGCCGCCGAAATCGCCGGCCAGGTTGAGCGGGATCACCGGCGGGCCGCCTGCCGTGCCGACCGCATGCAGCACGCCGCTCAGCGAGATGTAGTTGATGTCGTGGCCCGGCGCCTGCGCGAGCGGGCCGTCCTGCCCCCAGCCGGTCATGCGGCCGTAGACGAGCGCCGGGTTGGCCGCGAGGCACGCGTCCGGACCGAGGCCCAGCTTCTCCGCGACGCCCGGGCGAAACCCTTCGACCAGCGCATCGGCGCGGGCGACCAGCTTCAGCACCGCGTCGGTCGCTTCCCGCTTCTTCAGGTCGAATGCCGCGCTGCGTCGCCCACGGTTCAGCAGGTTGAAGCGCGGGTCGCCCGGCTGGCCGCCGTCGTAACCCGGCGGGCGGTCGATACGGATGACGTCCGCGCCGAGATCCGACAGCAGCATGCAGCAGAACGGCACCGGCCCGACGCCGCCCAGTTCCACGATCCTGATTCCCGCAAGCGGCCCCTTTGCATTGCCCATCTTGATCGTCTCCGTGAATATTTTGTTTTCAGGGTACGCGTGTCGGGCGATCCGTCCAATTTCGATTAATCGAATCGGCACTTCGGGCGGATCGAAACGGCGGGTCGCGCGGGAGGCGGTGCGTCGCGCGGTGCCGCTCAGCCGAGCGCGTGGGCGTCGCGCTCCAGCCGCTCGCGATGATCGGGATGGGCGATGGCAATCATCTTCGGAATGCGCTGCGCGAGCGACAGGCCGCGCAAATCGGCGATCCCGTATTCGGTGACGATCACGCACGCATCGCTGCGCGGCACCGTGACGGGGCCCGACAGCCGGGTCACGATGCGGCTGTGCGCGCTCGCGGTGGACGGCAGCGCAACGATCGGCACGCCGCCGCGGCTGGCCTGCGCCGCGCGCAGGAAATCGGCGACGCCACCGATCGCACCGACGTAGGTGCCGGCGGCGACCTCGGCGTTGATCTGCCCCGTCAGGTCGACCTCCACCGCCGAATTGATCGCGACGAAGCGGTCGATCCTGCGCAGCACGTGCGGGTTGTGCGTGTATTCGGTACCGCGCAATTCGAGCGCAGGATTGCGATGCGCGAAACGGCGCACGTGCGCGGAGCCGATGATGACTCCGCCGACGGTGATGCCCGTGTCGATCGTCTTGCGCGCATTCGTCACGATGCCGGCTTCGCACAGCGTCGCGATGCCGTCGCCGATGCTGCCGCTGTGCACGCCCAGGTCGCGCTTGTCGTGAAGCGCGGCCATCACCGCATCCGGAATCGCGCCGATGCCCGTCTGCAGCGTCGCGCCGTCTTCCACGAGCGACGCGACGTGCTGCCCGATCGCCTGTTCCACTGGCCCGGACGCTGTCGATACGGCGTCCGGGAACGACGCGTCCGACGTCACCAGCAAATCGATGTCGGCTGCGCGCAGGTAGGGCCCGCCGTAGGTCCATGGCACGTCGGGGTGCACTTCCGCGACGATCGCCCGCGCATGCTTCACCGCTTCGACCAGGTATTCGCGTGCAAGCCCGAGGCTGTGGCGGCCTTGTTCGTCCGGCGGCGAGACCTGCAGCATCACGACGTCGATCCGCAACGCGCCGCTGCGGATCAGTTCCGGCAGTTGCGAATAGTGCGCGGGGAGAATGTCGAGCACGTTTGCGCGCGCGAGCTTGCGGTTCGCGCCGCTGCCGCAATAGGCGAGGAAATCGAATGCGTCGGCATGTTCGGGCGCGAGTATGTCGGCGAGGCCGATGCCGAGAAAGAGTCGAATCCGTTTCAGGTCGTGCCGCTGGGCGACCAGCGCGTGCATCAGCGTCACCGGCTCGGCGTGCGACTGGCCCCACATCACCGTATCGCCGGGACGAATGAGCGTGGAGAGTGCGCGGCAGTCGCCGCCCTGGCGAGCATCGGCCGAACCGCCCGGAATTGCGAGTTCTGCGTGGTTCATGAGCGAACAAGGTCGAATGTCACGTCGCATGCTCCGGCGTCGTTCAAGTCATCCGGATGCGTCGTCGTGACGGATTGAAGTTCTCGTGCGTCGCGCCTGCGTATCGACGGGCCATCCGGACAGGCGTCTGTTCCGGAACGCGCCCGGTTGCCGGACGATGCGACGGTCATCGGCATTCATCGTGTGCGGCGTACCGGGGAGCGTCAAGGCGCGGCCGGCGGTTGTTCCGTACGTCGGAACGCAGGCGTCGGGCTTTTTCGTCCGGCAAGCATGATCCGTCCGGCAGGACCGATTCCACATTCCCGGCACGCTTTCCGAAGTACGGAATCATCGGGCGAGCGGTATTGACGTCGCGATAAGCGAACCGACACTGTTGATGCTACGGCATGGTCGGGTTCCGGTCGAACGCGTGGTCAAAGGCGGCCGCGTCGGCGACCGGTGCGACGCGATGCCGGAATCGACGGGCCAGCCTGGCTCATCGCGAGGCTCAGACAATGCAGAAGCGACGAACCGAGAACTACTTATCGAGCATGATGGGCGCGCGCGCCGCCGCGCGCGACAGCGCCAATGCGGAAGACGCCGCGCTGTGGCGATGGTTCGCCGCGTTGCTCGACGAACGGCGGATACGCTGGTGCCACAGCGGACGCGGATGGCTGGTCAGCGTCGATCATCGTCACGTCGCCACCGGCACGCAGTTCGACCAGGCGATGCGGATCGCAAAGGAAAACGTCGAAGGCGGCGGCTCCGTGCGCATCGATACGCCGTCGACATCCACCGAATCAGGAAGAAGAATTCACCTCGTGAAGTAACGACGGTTTCGATCCCCTTCCACGATCGATCGGGTGCATGCGTTCGCCTGCGATCACGATCGCCGCAGGCGATCGACCTCCTCCACATCGTCCCCGACATATCGCAGGCAACGCCGCATGATCGCCAACAACCGTGATCGAACGCGCGCGCTGCGGCTTTACCCTTAAGGGTCTCTACGCTGGCCGCAGGGCCTCGCGCCACGCCAGTTTCACTGCGCGGAATCGGATCGCCCGATCGATTGACGGTGATATCGGCCACGCATCTAATCACCGAACGTTGCTGAAGCGGGACGTTGCAGGTTCGGTCGAGCCGGACGAAGAGGTCGCTGGTGAAGGATATCCGTCGATCCTTATCGATTAGCTATACGAATCATTGACCCATCCCGCTGATGGCTGCGTCACGACACGTAAATTCAGAAGAAATTTGGAGACAGTCAATGAAAAAGACGATTGCGCTTTGCGCAGCGGTGGGTTGCGTCAGCGGCACGGTACATGCGCAGAGCAGCGTGCAGTTGTACGGGATCCTCGACGAAGGGATCAACTACGTCAGCAACGCATCCGGCAATCACCTCTACAGTCTCGCGAGCGGCGTGCTGAACGGAAGCCGCTGGGGCTTGCGCGTGAAGGAAGATCTCGGCGGCGGCTACGGCGTGGTCGCCGTGATGGAAAACGGCTTTGACGTCAATACCGGCAAGCTCGGCCAGGGCGGTCTCGAATTCGGCCGGCAGGTCTATGTCGGGCTGTCCGGCCCGTACGGTGTCGTTACCCTCGGGCGTCAATACGATTCCGTCGTCGATTCGGTCGGCCTGCTCGAGGCGGGCGATCAATGGGGCGGCTACCTGGCCGCCCACCCGTCCGACAACGACAACTTCAACAATACCAACCGCGTCAACAACGCGATCAAGTACACCAGCCCGGTATTTCACGGGGTGACCGCAACCGCGCTCTATTCGCTGGGCGGCGTGCCGGGCCGTACCGGGCGCAACCAGATCTGGTCGGCCGGTGCCAGCTACGCGAACGGCCCGCTGTCGCTGGGCGCGGGCTACCTCAACGTGCGGAACCCGAATACGTCCTTCTACGGATCGGGGGGAACCGTCGCCGCGACGGTCAACGAAGTGCCCGGCTCGAACTTCGGTGCGTCGCCGGTGATATCGGGGTATGCATCGGCGCATACCTTGCAGGTGATCGGCACAGGCGCGGCCTATACGATCGGTTCGCTGACGTTGGGCGCGACGTATTCGAATACGCAGTTCCGTCATCTCGGCGATACCACGTCGGGCCCCGTGCCGGCCGGCGGGATCGGCGGCACCGCGAAATTCAACAACGCGGAGCTGAACGTGAAGTATCAGATCACGCCGGCGTTGATCGTCGGCGCGAACTATGTCTATACGAAGAACAGCGGCGCCGATGCGACCGGGGGCGCCCACTACAACCAGGCCTCGGTCGGCGCCGACTACTTCCTGTCGAAACGCACGGACCTCTACTTCGTCGGCACCTATCAGCGTGCAAGCGGAACCGATTCGACCGGCCGCAGCGCGGTCGCGTCGATCAACCAGTTGACGCCGTCGACGTCCAATCACCAGGTCGCGCTTCGCATCGCGATGCGACACAAGTTCTGACGCATCGCGGCGACTCCGGTCGCCGTGTCGACGTACCGCGCCGCACGAATCCGCCGCAGATCTCGCGGCGGGTTCGCGCGGCGCACTGCATTTCGCATCCGGTTCGACGCGCCGGAACCGGCCGTCGACACACGCTCGTTACAGATCGAGAACCAGACGCGCGGATTTCGACCGCGAACAGCACGGCAGGAACTGGTCGTTCGCCGCGCGTTCGTCGGGCGTCAGGCAGAGATCGAAATGCTCGGGTTCGCCCGCGAGCACGCGGGTCGCGCACGTCCCGCACACGCCCTGCTCGCACGACGTCTCGATCGCGATGCCGGCCTTCGCAAGTGCCCGCACGACCGATTCGTTCTTCTCGACGACGATCACCCTGCCCGAGCTTGCTATCTCGACTTCGAAGCGGCCATCCCGATCGGTCTGTCGCGCGTCGGCCGCGAAGAACTCGTAGTGCAGTTGCGCTTCCGGCCATCCGCTCGCACGCGCGGTGGTCAGCACGGCGTCCATGAACCCCTTCGGGCCGCATACGTACAGGTGCGTGCCGGGCGCGGGAGCCGCGAGCCGTGCCGCGATATCGAAGCGCTGGTTTTCGCCTTCGTCGTCGAAATGAACCTGCACCCGGCTGGCATAGGTTGCGCGCGCGATGTGGTCGAGAAAGGCCGTGCGCGAGCGTGAGCGCGTGCAGTAATGCATCTTGAACGGCGCATCGATGCGCGCCAGCCGTTCCGCCATGCAGAGCATCGGCGTCACGCCGATACCGCCTGCCAGAAGCAGGCTGAGCGTCGCGTCATGTGCGAGCGCGAAGTGATTCCTCGGCGCGCTGATTACAAGCGTGTCGCCTGCGTTCACGCAATCGTGCATGCCGGCCGACCCGCCGCGCGATTTCGGGTCGCGCAGCACGGCAATCCGGTACCGATGAGTTTCGTCGGGCGCGTTGCACAGCGAATACTGGCGCGTCGGCCCGCCGGGCACGATCACGTCGATATGCGAGCCCGCCGAGAACGGTGGCAGCGGCAGGCCATCCGCGTGAACCAGTTCGAAACTGCAAATGTCGGCGGCTTCGTCTTGTTTCGCCGCGACCCGGACGGTCAGTGCGTCGATCATGATCGTCGCCTCTGGTTGTCGAACGTCGCAAGTGCGTACGTTCGCGGTCGTCATTCCGTGAAAAACGCGCGACGGACCTCGCACGATTCCCCTCCCTGAGCTTTCGATTACAGAGGCGCGGCTGTCGGGTGTCAATTCGGCGCGTTCCGACGTTCCGTACTTCGGGGCGGTTTCGTTGCCTGCAATGGACGACGCATACCGGCGCATGCTCAGGTAGCCGGGCGTGTGCATGAATGGTGTTGCCTGAAACGCGATGTCCGGCAGCGGACACGTACATGGTGCCGTCCGCCGGGCGACACCCGGCCCGCGTCACGCGGGTCACTCCGGCAGCCGGCAGGTTGACGGTCAACGACCGGGTAACGCCGACTCTCAAACGCGGGAAACCGCAATGGCTTCCCGCTTCTCCACCAGGAAATCGATGAGCGCCCTGACTTTGGCCGGCATCTGGGTCCGGGTCGGCGCATAGACGTAAAAGCCCGCGAACGGTTTGCACCACGGCCGCAACACGCGTATCAATGCGCCCGAGTTCAGATGCGGCTGCACGGCGATGTCGATGTGCTGGATGAGCCCGACATGCTGCAGCGCTGCCCGGATCATCCCGTCGTCGTCGTTGGTGGTGATGCTTCCCCGCGGCTCCACCACGAACCCATGCCCCGGCTCGTCCGGCGACGTGAACTCCCACGGATGAATGGCGCCGCTGACCTGCCGGAAGCGCAGGCAATTGTGTTCCGTCAGATCGGCCGGCGTAGCGGGTTCGCCATGGCGCTTGAAATAGGCCGGCGTGCCGACCACCGCCATCTCCAGCGACGGCGTAATGGGAACGGCAATCATGTGCGGTGCGAGGCTCTCGCCGATCCGGATGCCGACATCGCATCCGTCCGCCACGATGTTGGCCAGGCTGTCGTCCATGACCAGTTCGAGACCGAGTCCTGGAAAGCGCGTGCTGAACTCTTCCAGATGCGGTTCGATCAATGTCTTCGCTGCGACGCGCGAGGTGTTCATACGAATCAGGCCGGAAGGCTCGTTACGCGCGTCGTGCAACGCGTCCACGGTTCTTTCGACCGCGACCAGCGCGGGGTACCACACGTCGTAGAGCCGTTGCCCCTCCTCGGTCAACGACATGTCGCGGGTCGTTCGATACAGCAGCTTGACGTTCAGCCGACGCTCGAGCGCCTTCACGTTCTGCGAGAGATTCGCGCGGGAAGCGCCCACCTCGGCGGCCGCTTTCGTGAAACTGCGATGATGGGCGACGCGGGCGAACCACGCGAGAGACGGAAGCAATGAGGGATCCATGCCGGTACCACTGTCAATTTGGGAATACCACTGTAGTTCAGATTGCAATCTTCCGTCATCCCAATCGCGGCACTATATTCAAACCGTCGCCGCTCGGCCGTGAACGAATCGGCCTTGCGAACCCAACTCTCCCCCGTGGACGGAGCCGTCATGAAAAGCGTCAAGATCAAGCATGTGTATTGGGATATCGCCGCCAACGTCTACTTCCCGCCGAATTTCGATGAAGGTAAAAAATACCCGGCCATCATCAGCGCGCATCCGATCGGCAGCTGCAAGGAGCAGACGTCGGGGAACGTGTATGGCGAGGCGCTGGCCAAGGAAGGCTTCGTCGTCATCGCATTCGATGCCAGCTTTCAAGGCGATAGTGGCGGCGAGCCGCGTTATATCGAAGATCCGACGTTGCGCGTCGAGGATTTCCGCGTCGTCTGCGATTACCTCGTGACGCTTCCGTACGTCGACGAAGACCGCATCGGCGTGCTGGGCATCTGCGGTGGCGGCGGTTATTCGATCAATGCTGCGATGACCGAGCGCCGCATCAAGGCGGTCGGCACGGTAACGGGCGCCAACTACGGCCGCCTGATGCGCGAAGGCTTCAGCAACTACGACCCGATCGCCGCCCTCGAGGCAATGGCCAAGCAGCGCACGGCGGAAGCGCGCGGCGGCGCCCTGCGCGTGGACGACCTGCTGCCGCCGTCGCCGGAGGCCGCCAAGGAAGCCGGTCTGACGGAAGTCGACGTCTATGGTGCGACCGAATACTATCGTTCGGATCGCGGCCGCGCGCCGAACGGCGTGAACCGTGCAATGTATTCGCACCAGGCCGTCGCCGTGGGCTGGGATGCGTTCCACCTGTGCGAAACGCTGCTCACCCAGCCGCTGATGGTGGTGGTGGGCGACCAGGTCGGTGCGTTCGGCGCCTACCGTGACGGCTGCGAAATCATCGGTCGCGCGGCGTCGAAGAAGAAGGAACTGGTGGTTGTCGAAGGTTGGTCGCACTACGATCTGTACGACAAGCCCGAGCCAGTCGGCAAGGCGCTGGCGAAGCTGATTCCTTTCTACAAGGAAAACCTGTAATCCCTCACTGCCGGGTTATCGCACCGAGATGAGCGCGTACCGCGCGCCGCGGTGCCCTCGCATGCCGGCACGAACTGGCGTTCCCCGAACGGTGTCCGCACGCTTACTGCCGCGCAACGGCACACGCTCCCTCCGAACACGCCCCCGCTTGTCGCGGGGAGCCCGCTTCGACAACACGGAAGACAACCATGACCAAGGTACTGATCCTCGGCGCAAGCGGGCAAATCGCCCGCTGGGCCGTACAGATGCTGGGAGTGAAGAGCAGCGTCAAGCAAACGCTCCTCGTGCGCGACCCCAGGAAGCTGGCCGGCAACGAGCCTGCCAACGCGAGCGTCGTGATCGGCGACGCACTGGACAAGAAATTGCTGCCGCGCATCATGGAAGGGCAAGACGTCGTGTATGCCAACCTGGCCGGCGACGTGGATACGCAAACCGAACATATCCTGGCGGCGATGAAGGCCACCGGCGTCAAGCGGCTGATCTTCGTCAACTCGCTCGGAATCTATGACGAAGTGCCCGGGAAATTCGGCGAATGGAACCGCCGGGAAATCGGACAGTATCTGCCGCCTTATCTCAGATCCGCCGACCTGATCGAGGCATCCGGGCTGGACTACACCATCCTGCGTGCAGCATGGCTGCAAGACAAGGATGAGGTGAGTTACGAGATCACCGCACGGGATGAGCCGTTCAAGGGAACCGAGGTTTCCCGGAAAAGCGTGGCCGCCCTGATCGCCGATCTGGTCGAACATCCCGGCCGGCTGATGCGCGACAACGTCGGCGTCAACAAGCCGGGAACCGACGGCGACAAGCCGGCTTTCGCATGAAACCCGAATCCGTCAGGCCGGCATGAACGCGATCGTGTCGCGACGGCGCGTCCGTCGCGATCTGCGTTCCGGTCACGCCTTCGCGTAATGCGTACCCATGCGCGTGCCCCTGGGAATCTGCGTCACCATCACCGCGGCGATCACGGATGGAATCGCGAATACGTAGAAATTCCATTGATGACCCAGATTCGACCCGACGACCCATCCGCCGATCATCGGCCCCAGCACCGAGCCGATCCGTCCCAGGCCCTGGGCCGTCCCGATCGCCGAGCCGCGGCACAAGGCGGGGAAGTACGCTGCGATGTAGCCATAGCCGAGCGTTGTCGATCCGATCGAACCCAGTCCCGCACCGAACACCGCAAGCATCAACCAGGTGTAACCGGGTTTCTGACTCATGACCAGCAATGACAGCGCGCACACGACGAAGAACGAAATGAGTATCTTCCGGGAACCCAGCCGATCGGCGAGCCATGCGCCGATCACATTGCCGGCAACGGCACCGAACTGCATCACCATCAGGAAGTGCAACGACGATCCGAGCGGATAGCCGGCCTTGCGCATCAACGTGGGAAGCCAGACGTTCATTCCATAGACGACGATCTGACCGCAGAAGCATACGACGGCGAACAGCAGCACCGCCGATCGCCATTCCGTCGACATCACGAGCCTGAAGCCGCGCCGTTCCCCGGAACCGGCATGCAGCTGCCGCTGGCTTTCGTGATCGGCAAGCACGCGATCGAAGTCGATCGAATAGCGGGTGGCCAGTGCGCGCGCCTCGTCCATCCGGTTGCGATCGACCAGAAAATTCACCGACTCCGGCAGGAAGAAGACCATCACGGGCAAGACGAAGATGTACAGTGCTCCGGCGCCATACAGCACTCGCCAGCCATGGCTTTCCAGCAGCGAAATGGCCAGCAACGCACAAATCACCCCGCCGACCGCATAACCCGAGAGCGCCAGCGCGTTGTAGAGCTGCCGGCGGTTTCTCGGTGCATACTCGACCGTCAGCGCCACCGATGAAGGCACGACACTCCCGAGCCCGACGCCCGTGAGAAAGCGCGCAATGCCCAACTGGGTCGGCGAATGCGCGAGCGCGCACAGTAGCGAACCGATCGAAAACCAGAACACGCCGGCCATGATCAGCTTGCGTCGCCCGATCCGATCAGACAGGGAGCCCGCGCCGAACAAGCCCAGCATCAACCCTGCCAGGGTCCAGCTTCCGATCATTCCCGCTCCCGTGGCAGTCAGGCCCCAGCCGGGTTCGGAAAAAAGCGCCGATACCGTTGCGCCGTAGACGATGAGATCGTAGCCGTCGACGGCGATGGTCAGAAAGCACAATGCGACTACGAATAGACCGCTGCGCGTCGGAATTGAAGAGTCGTTCACGTTGTCTCCTGTTTCATTCATGGACACCCGTTATAGGCCGGGCTTTCTTTTGTTCGATGAAAATATAGGGATACGAAATTTTCAGGCCAAGTGATGGATTCCGAATTGGCGATTCGACGAATCCGAATCGATGCCCGCATGCGCGGGAAAGCCGCACCCGCACGAGCGCCGGCTCAGCGATGGCGCGGTTGCCGCAACGCAGGAAGATCGGCCATGCACGCAGGTGTGCACGACATGCTGGCCCCTGCCACGTGCTTCGCGGGCATGGGCATCGTTGAAACGGGAATCAGCGGTCGGTCAACTGCGCAATGAATGCCCGCGTGGCCGCGGGCAGCGAATCGCCGAGTTTGGTGCCGATGCAAAGATGGCGCAGCGCCCATGGCTCGTCCAGCGCGACGAGCGTCACTTTATTGAAGTCTTCGAGCGGCAGCATGCTCTCGGGATGGATCGTCACGCCCAGGCCGGCCTTGACCAGGCTGCGGGCCGCTTCGATCGTGTTGACCCGGTACTTCACGACCAGCTCGCGCCCCAGCGCGGATGCGGCGTTTTTCAGTTGCGTCATCATCGACGTCGTCGCCGACAGGCCGATGATGTTCTCCTCGAGCAAGTCGCGTGTCGTGACGCTCGCGCGCTCCGCCAGGCGGTGCCCCTGCGGTACGACGGCAACCAGGCGGTCGGTGCGGTATTCGATGATGTCGAGCGCCTCCCGGTCGATATCGTCGGTTGCATAGAACATGGCCACATCGGCCTTGCCGGTCACGACGGCACCGACCACGTTCGTATTCGCATCCTCCTGCAACTCGATATCGACGAGCGGAAAGTCCCGCGTGAATTCGGCGATTTCCCGCGCCAGGAACTGAACGATGATCGTGCTGGTGGAACTGATGCGGATATGGCCACGTACGCCTTCGGTAAACTCGGCGACCTCCCGGCGCATCACGTCGAGATTCTCGAACAGCACGCGTACATGGCGGGCCAGCACTTCGCCGGCGCGGCTCGGCACCATGCCGCCCGGCAGTCGCTCGAACAGATCGATGCCGGCAATCTCCTCGAGATCCTGGATGCGTCTCGTGGCAGCCGACGGCGTGATGTTTTCCCTCACGGCGGCGCGACGCATCTGCTGCTCTTCCACGACGGTGAGAAACAGCCGCAATGTGAACAGGTCGACGCGCCGCGTCAGATTGTGGAGACTGAGCCCCGTCATTCGACCTCCATGATCGTCCTGCCGGGCTCCATCGAGCGCCCGAAACCGAAAGACTATGTCGGAGGGGGGGCATCGTCAATCGGGGCGCCCGCGCCGTTCGATCGGAAACGCGACGTCCAGATCCGCCCGCGTCGCCGTGCCGTCTCGAGGTTCAGGCAGACTCCGGCATGATTGCGCGCGCCAATCCACGCTGAACCGACGCAGTTGCCCGTCGTCGCGCCACCGGGCTCAGATCACGTTCATGTCCCGCAATCTGCCGATTTCGCCGTCGTCCATGCCAAGCCAGTGGTGCAGCACATCCGCGTTGTGCTCGCCGAGGCTCGGCGGCGCCTTTGCCTCGGGCTCGGGCACGTCCGACATCTTGACCGGGTTCCCCGCCACCTGGATGGGCCCCCACACGGGATCGTCGAGCGTCATGAGCATCTTGCGCGCGGCAACGTGAGGACATTCGAACAAATCAGGCACATCGTTGACGGTCGAGCACGGCACACCGCCCGCGCGCAGCGCCGCCAGCGCCGCTTCGCGCGTTCGATCGGCCAGCCACGCATCGATCTCCACGTTCAGCTCGTCCAGATGCTGCTTGCGCACTATGCCGTCGGCGAATCTCGGGTCGCTCGTCAGCTCGGGACGGCCGATCGTTTCCGCGAACCGCTTCCAGATGTGTTCACCTAGCACCGCAATGACGATGTAGCCGTCCTTCGCACGATAGGTTCCGAACGGCGCGGTGACGGCGTGCACACCGGGCGGTGAGGTTCGCTTCGTCGCGGAATACATCGTGACCGAGATTTCGTTGAGGATCAGCGACGCGTCGTACATCGAGATATCGATTTTCTTGCCCTTGCCGGTAGTCTGCCGATGCAGAAGCGCCAGCACGACGCCGTAGAGCGCCAGGATTCCGCACTCGATATCGGCAAGCGAGAAGCCCAGATAGGTGGGGCGATCTCCGGTGCGCTCGGGGCGATACATGAGCCCGCTCA
The DNA here is from genome assembly GCF_038723655.1 of Burkholderia arboris. Lineage (NCBI taxonomy): Bacteria > Pseudomonadati > Pseudomonadota > Betaproteobacteria > Burkholderiales > Burkholderiaceae > Burkholderia > Burkholderia arboris. The sequence continues at coordinate 315,155 of NZ_CP109823.1, read as the reverse complement.
TTGCCTGCCCCACGATATCGAACGCGGGGAACTCGCCGTACGGGCTGGGCAGTATGTCATCGTGCCCGAAGCCGGAGATGGCGCCGTAGATCAGGCGCGGATTGACCTTGCTCAGGTCTGCGTACCCGAGCCCGAGCCGGTCCATGACATTGGGCCGCAGGTTCTCGATCACCACATCGGCCTGTGCCGCGAGTTCCAGGAAGATGCGTCGCCCCTCCTCATGTTTGAGATCGAGCGTGACGCTCTTCTTGTTTCGATTGGTCCGAAGAAACGCGAGCCCGTTCGGCTTGCCGTCGGCGTCGGGTTTGACCGGGCTCGTGCTCCGTGCAAAGTCGCCGCCCTCGCGCGTCTCGATCTTGACGACTTCCGCGCCTGCATCCGCCAGCCACATCGAGGCAAACGGCGCCGCGATGAAGTTCTCGACTGTCAGCACCCGTATACCGGCCAAGGGTCGATCGGCGCCGGTTTTCGTTCCGACGCGCGAATCATGAAGTGCCGCCTCCATCCCGTCTCCTTTTTTAATGTCTCTTGATCGTGTTTTCGCGTGCCGGCCGCCACGGGTCTCGATTGTGCAGCGCGTCGATTTCGTGGTGTCTCTTGACTGGCAACGCTTCGTTTGTGCGCCCTGCGATCCTCGCAGGGCATTTGATCTCATCCGGCGTGGAACGATTCCGGATCGACCCCATCGCCTGACACGAACGATGCTAGGTGAGCCAGCCGAATCGTACAAATGCGAATTCGCGAAGACGGCGTTGCGGTTTCGCGAACCGGCATGCCGGGCCGCATGACGTCAGGATCGCCGGCCTGCCTGCTGGTTCGTCGGTCAGCCGGGTGTTCGCGCATCCGGCGTCGACGCGCGTTGGTGTTCAGGTTCGAAAAAACGCAATGCCCGGTTCGAGAAACAGCACTCGGATTAACGCCTCTTCGTCCCTATCATTGCTCACACCGATGCGCGGCGGGCCATTGATTCGGCAAGCTTCGATCCGGCCGTCATCGTCGATCCGTCGGCGGATACGCGCGATCGGCTGTGCCGGGCGTACTCGACCTGACGACACGTTCGAACGCAATTCTCACTGTCTTGAAGGCAATTTTCGATGAGCAGTCTTGAAGGGAAAGTAGCCATCGTCACCGGCGGCACCGGCGGGATCGGCAGAGGCATCGCCTTGAAGCTGGCAGCGCGCGGCGCAACGGTCGTGATCAACGGGCGAAGCGCGGCAAAGGCCGAGCCGGTCCTGGCCGAACTGCGGCAGGCCGGAGGCCAGGCGGATTTTCTGCCCGGCGACGTTCGAACCAAAACCGACATGGACGCGTTGGCCGAGGAGACCACCCGTCGCTACGGCGGCATCGACATCGTCGTCGCCAATGCCGGCGGCAATGACGACGAGGCTCGCTCTCCGAAGGTGCGTGGCCCGTTTGCCGATATCGACCTGGCGCGTGTCGCTGCGGTCGTTGCGGAAAACACGGCGGCCAAGCTCTTTCCGGTCCAGGCCGCGGTGCCCTTCCTGCGTGCCCGGGGCGGAGGCAGCGTGATTTTCGTGACGTCGGAAGGCGGCCGGGTGCCGACGCCCGGTCAAACCGCCGTGTCGACGTTTGCCGGCGGATTGATCCGCGCGAGCAAGGTCATCGCGAAGGAACTGGCGCGGGACAAGATCCGGGTCAACTGCGTGTGCGTGACGGTCGTGCGCGACAGCCCGTCGTGGGACGCCGTATTCGGCGCCGACAGCAAGGTATCGGAGCAGCACCGCAAGCAATACGAGAAGGTCGTCGCCGGGTGCCCGCTCGGTGTCGCGGCACCGACCGATATCGGTCAGGTCGTTGCGTTCCTGGCGTCCGCCGAGTCGGCCTATCTGACCGGTGCAACGCTCAGTCCGACCGGCGGATTGACCATTCATTGACCTGCGCCGCGCGTCGCGCCCGAGCTCGCCGCGCCGGTATCGGAACACGGATGCCTCGCGCACGAGCCGCCACGCACACGCCGGCTCACGTACCAGCAGTTGGAGAATTCTCATGCGTGGCATGGTCTTTCAGGGAAATTGCAAGGTCGACGTTCTCAATTTCGACGACCCCGTTCCCGGATACGGGGAAGCCGTCATCGAAATGAAGGCGTCCGGCATGTGCGGGACCGACCTTCACTATTACCGCCACGGCATGGCGGAGTCGTTGGGCATGCTCGGCATGCGCGACCGGATGGAATCAGCGCAGGTCATCGGCGGACATGAACCGTGCGGCGTCGTGGCCGCGGTCGGCCCCGGCGTCGATCCCGGCACGTTTCGGGTCGGCGACCGCGTGATGGTCTTTCATTACGCGGGCTGCAGTTGCTGCGATCACTGCCGGACGGGCTGGACCCAGCTGTGCGATCGCGGCGCACGCATCTACGGCGTGCTGAGCCACGGCGGGCATGCGAACTACATGAAGGTACCGGTATCGTCGCTGGTCCATCTGCCGCAGGAAGTGTCGTTCAAGGGCGGCGCGGCCATCGCGTGCGGCACCGGCACCGCCTACGGCGCGCTGCTGCGCCTGGATATCAGTGCGCGCGACACGCTCGCCGTCTATGGCCTGGGCCCGGTCGGGCTCTCCACGGCTCAACTCGCCGCCGCGATGGGCATCGAGGTGATCGGCGTCGACATCAATCCGGATCGCGTCGAACGCGCGAAAGCCTTTGGCGTCGCGCACGGCATCGATGCGAGCAAAGTCGACCCGGTCGACGAGATTCACAAGCTGACCGGCGGAAAAGGCGCGTCCTGTGCGGTCGAATGTGCCGGCGGCGAATTGCCGCGCGCACAGGCCATTCGCAGCACGAAAGTGTGGGGGCGCGTCGTTCTCGTCGCGGTCGGCGGGAACCTGACCATCGACGCGATGAAGGACCTGATCGGCAAGCAAAGGACGCTGATCGGCTCCTTCACCTTCTCCGAAGTCGGGATGAAGGATTGTGCTCACTTCATCGCCGATCACGGCGTCGAGGTAGACAAGCTCTTTACCGACGAGTGGAGTCTCGAGCAAGCCGGTGACGCCTACGCTCACTTCAATCAACAGACGAGTGGCAAGGGCGTCATCGTATTTTGACGGCACGCACACCTCTGTGCTGTCCGGAATTTGGAAAGTGCCGCCCACGGCGGCCATGGAGATTCAGATGACCAAGAGAACGATCGACCTCAAGCATCCTCGAGAGTTCTATATCGGTGGGCAATGGGTCCAGCCGTCCACCTCCGAAACGTTCGACGTGCTCGATTGCGCGACGGAAGAAGTCGTGGCGACCGTCGCGAAGGCGGCGTCCGCCGACATGCAGCGCGCCATCACGGCAGCGCGCGACGCGTTCGACAACGGCCCGTGGCCGCGGATGACGCCGCAGGAACGCGCGGTCTATCTCGAGAAGTTCGCGCAGCGGCTGGAAGCGCTGAATGACGATTTTGCGCGTATCTGGGCGATCGAAACCGGGATCGTCTACAAGGTTGCCCAGCCCCGTATCGGGCTGTTCATCAGCGGCGCATTTCGCCAGTACGCGGCAATGGCATCGACCTTTCCGTTTGTCGAGGAACACCGGTCGGTGACCGGCAATCTCGGCTATCGCGTATACGAGCCGGTCGGCGTGGTCGGCGAGATCATTCCGTGGAACGGCCCTGCCGGCCTGATGGCGTACAAGACCGCGCCGGCGCTGCTCGCAGGCTGCACGCTGGTGATCAAGTCGTCGCCCGAAGCGCCCTGCTCGGCTTACCTGTTCGCCGAGATCTGCGAAGAAATCGGCTTGCCGCCCGGCGTGATCAACGTCGTGACGGCCGATCGCGACGTGTCCGAGGAACTGGTCCGCCATCCTGGCGTCGACAAGATCACGTTCACGGGATCGACCGGTGCCGGCCGCCGGATCGCTTCGATCGCCGGTGATCGGGTCGCGCGCGTCACGCTCGAACTGGGCGGCAAATCGCCGGCTGTCATTCTCGACGACTACGACATCGAAGCCGCGGCAAACGTGCTCGGCCCGTCCTATTTCGGCTACAACACCGGGCAGATATGCCACAGCCTGACGCGCGTGATTGTTCCCCGTGCGAAGCACGATGCGATGGTCGAAGCGCTGGCGAACGCCGCGAAAAAGATCGTGGTCGGCGATCCGTTCGCGCCGGAAACGACCTCCGGCCCGCTCGCGAGCGCACGGCAGCGGGAAACCGTCGAGCGGTTCGTCGCCAAGGGCATTGCGGAAGGCGCAACGCTGGCGGCCGGCGGCAAACGGCCGGCCGGGCTGGAGCGAGGCTTCTTCTTCGAGCCGACGGTGTTCGGCAACGTGGACAATCGTTCGACGATCGCACAGGAAGAAATCTTCGGCCCGGTGCTGAGCGTCATTCCCGCCGACGACGAAGCGAGCGCGATCGCGATGGCGAACGACACGCCGTTCGGCCTGAATGCCGCGGTCTTCACGAACGACAGCGCCCGTGCGCTGCACGTGGCACGGCAGATCCGCTCGGGTACGGTCGGCCACAATGGCCCGCGCACCGATTTCTCGATCGGCTTCGGCGGGTTCAAGCAGTCGGGCATCGGGCGTGAAGGCGGTGTCGAAGGGCTGGCCGCGTTCATGGAATCGAAGACCATCGTCATGGCCTGACGGTGTGATCGTTCCCGTGTGATGCACGCATCGGCACGGGCAGCCGAATCGGTGGGGCACGCGGGTCCTGATTCCGTGTAGCGGATCGACCGCGTGTCTTCCGGCACGCCAGTCCGACTCAACGAAGCGCCGACCGAACGTCGGCGCTTCATTTTCGTACAAACCTGTACGCAGACGTTTACGTTTCAGGTGGTGCCCAAGCGCGCCGCATGACGCCGTATGCGCAGGCGATCGCCCTCCTTCTTCTTTCGACCGATGCAAGCCAGGACTTCACCACTCGTCGCGATTCGCGAGGCCGCCCGGCAACTGTCCGTGACGCCGCGCACACTGAAGTATTACGAGGAGCTCGGCCTTGTGATTCCCGCCAGGAGCGATGGGAGGTACCGGCTCTACAGTGCCGCGGATCTGGACAGGCTAAGACGGATCCTGCGTCTGCGCTCCCTTGGGTTTTCGCTACAAGGCATCACCGAAATGCTCAAGCAGCCGCTGGCGATCGAGGCCGGCGGCCGCAGGCAGTATTCCGCCGAGTCGTTGCACGAGATTTCGTCGGGTCTTGCGGAGCAGATCACGCGCCTGAATGCCCGGATCGTGCAGGTTCGACGTGAATTGACGGATGCCGAAACACTACGCAACGAGCTGAACGACGATCTCGATTACTTGCGTCGACGACTCGCCGGCACACCCTCGGATGCCCTGGAAGGCGAACGTCTTGCCGCGCGCGAGCGCCGTTCTGCGTCGCGCGATTCCGTCAACGGAGAGTCTTGATCATGGCATTCTCCCATGCGCGATCGCTGACGTTCCGCCATCTTCGCAACGACTTCTTTCCGTGGGCCGTCGCGTTGTCGGTCGGACTCGACTATTTCGACAACACGGCGTTCTCGTTCTTCAGCAGCTACGTGGCCGGCGGCATCAATGTGCCGCCCGACGAACTGGTGTGGTCGTCGTCTGCTTACGCTGTCGCATCGGTGCTGGGTATTCTTCAACAGCAATGGCTGATCGAGCGAATCGGGTTCCGTCGCTACCTCAGTGGATGCCTGCTGATGTTCGCGATCGGCTCGCTGGCGGCATCCGTCAGCACGACGTCATTGCAACTGGCGATGGCGCGAGGCTTTCAAGCCTATTTCATCGGGCCGATGCTTGGCACCTGCCGGATCCTCCTTCAGACCGGTTTCTCGCCGAAGAATCGCCCGTCAGCGACGCGCCTGTTCCTGACGATCATTCTGTTGGCGAGCGCGCTCGCGCCGCTGATCGGCGGGGTCCTCATTGCAAACTTTGGCTGGCATGCGCTGTTCCTCTGCACGACGGTAGCCGGACTCGCACTGGCGGTATTCGCATTCCTGGTCGTCCCGCATATCGGCAAGCGCCAGCCGGCACTGCGCAGCGATACGCACCTCTGGCCCTACCTGGTTTTCGCAGTCGCCCTGGGTGCGCTGCAGATCGTCGCCCAGCAGGTCCGCTTCGAGCTGTTCAGTACGTCGCCGGTACTGCTGCTCCTCACCGCGACGGGTTTGCTCGCGCTCGGGTGGGTTGCGTGGCAACAATGGAACCATCCCAAGCCGCTTATCCGGTTGAATGCGTTGCGCGAAGGGCCATTCAGAATCGCCATCCTTCTGTATGCGTTCTACTACTACATCACGAACGCGATCGGCTACCTGATTTCCCGGCTGCTCGAAGGCGGGCTCGGGTATCCCGTGGAGAACGCGGGTCGAATCGTCGGATTCACCTCACTGTCGTCGATCGCGATGGCCTTCCTGTACTTCCGGTACGCGAAGTTCGTCACGCGCAAAAAACTGCTGATCGTTCCGGGATTTCTGATGGCCACGTTCATCGCCGTGTGGTTCATGAACCTTCCACCGGATGTGAGCGCGCCGTGGCTCCTCGCGCCGTTGATCGTACGCGGTTTCCTGTTGATGTTCATCGCCCTGCCCAACGGAAACGTGGCATTCCAGATCTTCCCCGATCACGAGTTTACGCACGGCTACCGGCTGAAGAATATCGTCAAGCAACTCGCCTACTCGCTCTCGACTGCGTCCGTCATCATCCTGGATCAACACCGCCTCGCACTCCATCAAACCCGGCTGGCCGAGTTTGCGACGCCTTGCAACCCGATCTTCGAGAACGCGCTGCAGTCGACGGCTCGCGAATTCGTCGAACAGGGCATGAATACCGCACAGGCCGAAGGTGCCGCCCTCGGGGAATTTGCCCGAATGGCGGCACATCAAGCAAGCTTCATGAGCGTGCTGGATTGCTTCTATGTGATCGCGATCATCTCCGTTGCAGGTGCCGTAATCGCGCTGGTTCAGAAGCAGATCAAGTGACGGCCCGGAGGCAGCGCGCGTTCTGTTGACCGTTGGCCCTGAACCAGAATCGGTCGCCGTCGGAAGTGGGGATTTCCGGTTTGGCCGCGATGTCGTGCAAAGCGGAATCCCTTCAGCGAAAGACCATCCGGGAGCGAGTCCATTGGCAATCCATCCATGAACGATGACCGGTGCACTGGTCATCTCACCACGGCGGATCCGTATCGTCTGTCTTCTGATCGCAAGGCCCGTCCCGGCCTTTGCGACGCTGAATGTATTTGGGCGTTTGCGGCCGATATGCGCATGCCGTCCGGCGATCGCCGAGATGCAGCGGTCGCGGGCGGCCCCGGCTGCACGGCGGCTGGACGCAATGTGAACCAGCCTGATTCCGGCGTGCAGGCAAGTCAATTCGCGCGGCGATACCGTTTCGTGCTTCGGAATGACGGGCACTGGAAGCGAAAAGGCGGAGCCGCGACACCGCGCGGGCCTTCATTGCAGGCAGCTGCAGAGATTCAGATACCAGAGCAGCAGTTCCCGGTGGCTGCCGATCGACAGGCGTTCATACAGGCGCTTGCGATACGTGACGACGGTTTCCGTGCCGATGCCGAGATCGGCGGCGATCCCCGACGTCGGCAGGCCGTACAGATAACGCGCGCACACCTCCGATTCGCGCGTGGTCAGCCGCTCGCGGGACAGCGCGATCTGCCGCTCGATCTCGGCCAGGTCGGTCAGCAGGCTCGGCAGCCGGCGCGCGCGCATCGCGAGGTCGTAATGCCGGGCGACGATCGACAGGATCGTCGCCGCGCGGTCGGCCAGCGTATCCACGTGACGCGATGCGAACGGGCCGTATTGTTCCGGGCGCGTGACGCCGAGCACGAGCGGATGACCGTCGACGCGGCCGCCCATCAGCACCCGGTCGCGGATGTTCAGCTGCCCGTAAAGCGTCTGCTGCAAGCGCGGCGGTGCCGACAATTTGAAGTCGGTCTTCAGCAGCCGACAGTCGTCGCTCCCGCTCGTTCCGAGTTCGTTGATCTCGTCGTCGAACTGCCACCATTGGCCGCCGAGATAGGTGTTGCGCACGTGCTCGACACGGTCGGACCCGTCGCAGCCGATCGAGACGAATTCGACGGGGCGCGCGTCGACGATTCGGAAAATGAACGCGAGCTCCGCGCCGCACAGAGCGTGCAGCGACGCGCCGAACCGCTCGGGAAACACCGCGCTCCCGATCGCGCCGATCAGGCTGTCGAGCGGATGGGTCGATCTGATAGCCGCACCGGACAAGCTCGCCTCCGTCTGCCCCAACAGGGTGGATTGATCGAATACCGGTTCCGGCCCGCGTGTGACACCGGGGCGGAAACCGAACCGATCAAATGTTAGGTAGTCGGGGTGACGTTTGATAGCTGGTGTTTTCCTCTATGCGACCCGCGCACGGCCGGCGAGCCGACCCGACCCGACGCATCCGGCCGTGCATACGCGAACGTTTCGCGTTCGAACGCCGTCAGCGCGCCGCGCGCAGGCGTTGCGTGCCGGCTTCGTCGATGCGCAGCCCTTCCGGGTCCCGAAGCGGATCACCCACCACCACGACACCATAATCGCGCGCCGCGCCCGCGATGCTCACGTACTCGTCGCGCACGTCGGCCAGCACCTTCGCCGGATCGCGCGCGAACGCATCGCCCCACCCGCCGCCGCCGTTCGTGATGTAGCGCGAGATCGCACCCGGCTCGGTCTTCCACACCGGCTGGCTCCCGTAGTAGTGGTAGCGTCCCCGTTGCGGGTCGAGCACCTTGCTCTGCGGGTCGAGCACGCCCGCGACCGGCGTACTGGCCGCATAGACGTCCGGGCCGGTGCCGAGCAGCGCGCCCGGGCGGCCGTCAGCATCGCGTGCGGGCGGGAAGAACCAGACGCCGCCGCACGGGCCCGCACTGCCGCCATTCGCGCCGACGCCGCTCGGTTCGCGCGTGCGGAACGGCGAGCTGTGGTGATCGGCGGCCGTCAGCCACAGCGTGTCCTTCAGGTGCGCGGCGCCGCCGCGATGCGTGCCCGCGCCGCCGCCGTCGATCGCGTGCTCCTTGCGCAGCAGCACGACCGGCGAATCGGCCTCGATGGATTCCGTCGCCGGGTCGAGGTTGTTGAGCGTCAGCAGCACGGTGTAGCTGTCGCCGTCCGCCTCCTTGGTCGCGCCCCACGGGCCGTGCTCGCCGCCGCACTGGCACACGTTGGCCCAGGGCGTGCCGGCACGCGTCACGCCGTATGCGTTGTGCGTGCTGGTCGAGCCGTAGTCGCCCGCCACCGCGTTCTCGCCGAGCACCGGGTTGAGCGCGTTGAGGATCGCCGCGACCAGCGCGCCGCTGCTCTCCCAGAACATCATGATCGCGCCGTCGGGCGGCAGCGACGTCAGCAGCGTGCCGGCCGGCGCGGCCAGGTCGATGTCGCGCCAGGTGCCCGAGGTGAACGGCGCCTCGGGGTCGAGCAACAGCGTCAGCGCGACGCCGAGCGCCGTCTTCGCATCGAGAATGCCGCAGTTGATCGACGAGCGCGCCTGCGCGGAGCTGCCTGACAGGTCGGCCTCGATCCGGTGGCCGCGCTTGCGCAGCGTGATGTTGACGCGGTAGTCGACGCTGGCGTCGACGCCGTCCGCGTCGATCAGCGCGGAGCCCGTGTAGTCGCCGTCGGGAATCCGCCCGATCGCGTCGCGCATGCGTTCGGCCGATACGTCGCACGCGTAGGCGAGGCTGCCGAAATAGGCATCGAGGCCGTAGCGCGCGATGTTTTCGCGCACCAGCCGCTCACCCAGTTCCAGCTGATGGGCGATGCTGTGGAAGTCCGGCAGCAGCAGGCCGCCGAAGCGGGAGTTGTCGAAGATCAGGCTGAACGTCGAGCGCACCGGCTTGCCCTTCGACCACAGCAGCATCGGCGGAATCACGAGGCCGTTCTCGTAGACGTTGCGCTTGGTTGCCGAGAAGCCGCCCGGCACGACGCCGCCGATGTCGAGCTGGTGCGCGCGCATGTTGACGAACGACACGAGCCGGCCGTCGACGAACACCGGACGGATGAAGCAGACGTCGTTGACGTGCGTGCCGACGCGGTACGGGTCGTTGCAGATCAGCACGTCGCCGGGTTCGAGGTTGTGCGGCCCGTATTCCTGCACCGCGTTGCGCACCGCGTCGCCCATCGTGCCGAGGAACACGACCAGGCTGTTGCTGACCACCGGCATCGGGTAGTCCATCTCCGGCGGCCCGCTGAGGGTGCACGCGAAGTCGTACCAGTCACGGATGATCGGCGAGAACGCTTCGCGCATGAAGCCGGTCGACATGTGCTCGACCGCGTAGCGCAGCCGGTTGATCAGCACGGACGCCGTGAAGCGCTCACACGCATACCGCTCCAGGAATTGCGCGTCGGACAGCGCGCGGATGCGCGCATGGGGGTCGCCGGCGTGCGGTGCGGCGGCGATATCGGTCAGGAGATTCATGGTGCGCTCATTCCTTGTTGCGGATCAGCATTTCGCCGAAGCGGCCCACGGTCGCGGTCTGGCGCGCGCCGATGTGCGTGGTCGACAAGCCTTCGTTGACGACCGCCGGGCCGTCGATCACGTCGCCGCGACGCAGCGCGTCGCGGTGATAGACGGCCGCGTCCTGGTGCCCTTCGCCACTCGCGTCGGACAGGTCGCCGAGGTAGCGCAGCGTCGTGCGGCCGGCCGGGCGCAGCGGCTCGGCGCCGCGCGCCGGCAGCTCCGGATAGGCGACCTTCGGCGTTTCGAGCACGGCGCGCACGCGGAACGTCACGCCCTGCACCGGGAAGGCCTCGAAGCGGTTGCCCGAGCGCGTCTCGTAGCTGTGGTGGAACGCGGCGATCATGGTGTCGATCGCGGCCGCGTCGATCGTGCCGTTCGGCGCGGGCACGAACGGCGTTTCCCAGCTCTGGCCGGCCAGGCGCGCGTCGAAGCTGCGCTCGAAGGTGACGCGTGCGCCCGCATCGAGCCCTTCGCGCAGTTGCGCTTCCATCGTCGCGTAAAGCGCGTCGACCTGCGGCGCGAGTTCGGCCGAAAGGATCGCGTAGTGGCTGCGGCTGGCGGTGAACACCTGGTCGGCCGACAGCAGCCCGAGCGCGGAGAACAGGCCGGGATTCGGCGGCACGATCACCTGCTTGCACTTGAGCGAATCGAGCACGCCCGGCAGCAGCATCGGCCCGGCCGCGCCGTACGCCATCAGGCTGTAGTCGCGCGGGTCGATGCCGTTCTTGATCGCCACGTTGAGCAGCCCTTCGGCGATGTTGTGGATCGCGATCTCGTACGCGTAGCGCACGCGCTGGGCCAGCGTGAACGTCGTGTCGAGATGCTCGAACGCCTGCCGCGACAGCGCACGGTCGAGCTTGATCGCGCCGTTCGCGAAGCCGTGCTCGTCGATCACGCCGATCATCAGGAAGGTGTCCGTGGTGGTCGGCTGCGACCCGCCGCGACCGTAGCAGGCCGGCCCCGGCGTCGAGCCGGCGCTCGCCGGCCCGACCTGGATCTCGCCGGCCGGCCCGATCGCGACGATGCTGCCGCCGCCCGCCCCGATCGCCGTGACGTCGATCGCGAGCGCGTTTACCACCATGTCGTGCTCGAGTTCGAACGACGTGTTGACGAACGGCGCGCCGCCCGTGACCACGCTGATGTCGAGCGACGTGCCGCCGACGTCGGCGCACAGCAGGTTCGGCTCGCCGATCATCGCGCCGAAGTGCGCGCTGCCGATCGCGCCCGCCGACGGGCCGGAAAACACGATGCGGTACGGCTGCTCCATCGCGCGCCGCACCGGCACGAGCGTCGCCGCGCAGTCCGCGAAGTTCAGCTCGCCGCCGAAGCCCGCCGCCTTCAGGCCGTTCTCGAGCCGCTCGGTGTAATCCGCGTAGATGATCTTCATGAAAGTGTCGATCACGGTCGTCGACGCACGCGGATACTCGCGCGCGAGCGGCGAAACCTCGCTCGAGATCGAACAGGCGACGTCGCCGAGCACGTCCCGCACGAGCGCCTTGAGACGCACTTCGTGGGCGGGATTCAGGTATGAATTGAGCAGGCAGATGGACACGCCGGTCACGCCGCAACGCTTGAGCACTTCAAGCTCTTCGCGCGCCTGCGCTTCGTCGAGCGGGAACAGCACCGAGCCGTCGGCGAGGATCCGCTCGCGGATGCCGCGGCGCAGATAGCGTGGCACCAGCGGGCGCGTCGCGTCGCCGAAGCTGCGGCGCCACCGCGGATCGAGGATCGCCGAGGCGGGACGCCAGACGCGCCCCATGTCGAGAATGTCGCGGTGGCCTTCGGTCGTCAGGAATCCGATCTTCGGCAGCCGGCGCGTGATGACGGCGTTCAGGCCGTGCGTGCTGGCGTGGTTGAAGGCCTTGGCATCGGCGACGTTCAATTCGCGCGCGCCGGCGAGAATCGGTTTCGTCACGTCGTCATAGTCCGTCGAGATCTTGGCAGTCTCGATGCGGCCGTCGCGCAACGAGACCACGTCGGTAAACGTACCGCCTACATCGATAGCAATCATCCGGGTTCTCTCCTACAGGGTGTCCGACAGCAGGCGCAGCACGGGCCCGAGCCGGGACGCCGGCTCGCGCCGGATGGAATGCAGGCATGCCTGGCATTTGACGACGTCGAACCAGCCGCCCTCCGAATGCACGGGATAGCGCGCGAGCATCGTCGCGTCGCACGCGGGACAAGCACCGTCCACGGGCGTGCGTTCCAGGTGCAATGCCTGGCTTGTCACTGTCGTTGAAGTCATGGGGTCCTCGCCGGATGGCCGGCTGCCACGGCTCGATGCCGGGGCCGGCACGACACGCTGAATGTCATGGACACGTCTCCTGTCGGTTGTGATCGTTGTCGTCGCGTTCGCGAGGGCGAACGACGAGACCGATGATAGGAAGCACGTGCGCAGCAGGGCATCACCTTCCAGGGGGACAAGCCGGTTCCTGCATTGTTAAGCGGGACTTACATGTGTAGTAGCCGGGCGGCGCTTGTCGATGGTGGATTCGGTTCCTACCATTTGAACCTGACAGCACGCATCGCCGATTGAGCGACGATTCGCAGTCTCACATCGCCAGCCACGCAAACCGGTGCACGACGCGTGCTGGAACGAACCCCACGTCGCCGTACGACGTGCCGCCATGCGCTACCCCGGCCGCCTCGGCGCTCGCGCCGCTTTCCCGACGCGCGTCGAAGCAAGCCCTCGCGGGGCGCGGACCAGCGCTGCCATGCCCTTCACACTGGAGCAATTCATGAGTACAACCCCGATCAAGACCGTCACCTACCCGAACCTCGGCTGGGATACGGCCGCCGATCTCTATTTCCCGCCGGGTTTCGACGAGGGCAAGCAGTACCCGGCCATCGTCAGCACGCACCCGATCGGCAGTTGCAAGGAGCAGACCGCCGGCAACATCTACGCGAAGGGGCTGGCCGAGGCAGGCTTCGTCGTGCTGGTGCACGATGCGAGCTTCCAGGGTGCGAGCGGCGGCCTGCCGCGTTTCATCGAAGACCCGTCGATCCGCGTGTCCGACATCCGCTTCGCGGTCGACTACCTGCAGTCGCTGCCGTACGTCGACGCCGGCCGCATCGGCGCGATCGGCGTGTGCGGCGGCGGCGCCTATACCGTGCATGCGGGCATTACCGACCACCGCATCAAGGCGCTGGTGTCGATCACCGGCGTGAACTACGGCCGCCTGATCCGTGAAGGTTTCGCCGCCTTCAAGCCGGTCGAGTTCATCGAGAACATGGCGTCGATGCGTACCGCCGAAGCGCAGGGCGGCGAACGTCACGTCGCCAACCTGTTGCCCGAGTCCGTGGCAGCCGGCAAGCAGGCCGGCATCACCGACATCGACGTGCTCGAAGCCACCGAGTACTACAAGACCGCACGCGGCCAGCAGCCGAATGGCGCCACGAGCCAGCTGATGTCGTTCAGCAGCGCCGCGATGGGCTGGGATGCGTTCCTGAACGCCGAAGTGCTGCTGACCCAGCCGCTGCTGGTCGTGATCGGCGACAAGCCGGGCGGCTTCGGCGCGTATCGCGACGGCTGGGAGATCTACGGCCGCGCGGCGTCGAAGGACAAGCGGATCGTCGTGGCCGAGGGCTGGTCGCACTACGACCTGTACGACAAACCCGAACCGGTCGGCATCGCGATGGCGAAGGTCGTGCCCTTCTTCAAGGAAACCCTCTAGGCGTCACGGCAGGCCGCGACGCCACTCACCGGACGGGCGTGGCACACGCCCGTTTTCTTTTGACCATACGAAATCATTTCCCATGAAATCACTGCTTTCCGGAAAGACCGCCATCATCACCGGCGCCAGCAAGGGTATCGGCCTCGCGACTGCACAACTGTTCGCGCAGGAAGGCGCCAACGTCGTGCTGACCGCACGCAAGCAGGCTGATCTCGACGCGGCCGTGAACGGCATCGTCGCGGCCGGCGGCAAGGCCATCGGCGTGCTGGCCGACTCGGCCGACCCGGGCGCGCCGAAGACGGTCTTTGCGCAGGCCATCGAAGCCTTCGGCCAGGTCGACATCCTGGTCAACAACGCCGGTTACGGCGACATGGTTTCCATCGAGGAATGCTCGGACGAGCACTTCGACCAGGTCGTGCAGGTCAACTACGCGGGCGTGTTCCGCTTCTGCCGCGAAGCGATCCAGCACTATTTGCCGCGCAACGAAGGCGTGATCGTGAACGTCACGTCGATCAACGGCTCGTTGCCGGTCGGCGGCGTGGCCTACACGTCGACCAAGGGCGCGGTGAACACGATGACGACCAACATCGCCGTGCGCTTCTCGGGCACCGGCATTCGCTGCAACGCGGTGGCGCCCGGCAATACGGACACGCCGATGGCCCAGGCTTGGGCGGCAGGCGAACTGCCGGGCGGCACGACGATGGTCGAATACGCGGGCAAGTACGCGAACCAGGACCTGCCCTTCACGCAGCCGGACGACCAGGCCAACGCGATCCTCTATTTCGCCAGCGACCTGAGCCGGGCCGTGACCGGCCGCGTGCTGGTGGTCGACAACGGCGCCTATATCGGCGCATGACGGGCTCGGCCGGCGTGCCGGGAGATCGGGCGCGCCGCGTGCGCGCCGGCCCGCATGCCGGCCGACCTATCGCAATCATCGTAAAAGGAGTCATCTCGTGAAGCACGTCCTCATTCTGGGCGCAAACGGCCAGATCGCCCGCTGGGTGATCGACGCACTCGCGGCCGACAGGAATGTCCGTCAGACCTTGCTGGTGCGCAACCCCAAAAATCTCGGCGATACGCCGGCGAACGCGCGGGTCGTGACCGGCGACGTGCTCGACCGGACGCTGCTGCTGAACACCGTGCAAGGGCAGGACATCGTCTACGCGAACCTGGCCGGCGCGAATCTCGACACGCAAGCGGCGAGCGTGATCGCGGCGATGCAGGTGGCGGGCGTCAAGCGCCTCGTCTTCGTGCTGTCGCTCGGTATCTACGACGAAGTGCCCGGCAAGTTCGGCGACTGGAACAACGCGATCATCGGCGAAGACCTCAAGCCGTACCGCCGCTCGGCCGACGCGATCGAAGCATCCGGCCTGCAGTACACGATCCTGCGCCCGGCCTGGCTGACGGACGAAGACGAAATCGACTACGAACTCACGGGCAGGAACGAACCGTTCAAGGGCACCGTGGTGTCGCGCAAGAGCGTGGGCGACCTGATCGTGCGGATCGTCGTTTCGCCCGAGTTGCACGTGGGCGAGAACCTCGGCGTCAACCAGCCCGGCAGCGACGGCGACAAGCCGTACTTCATGTAAGAGGTGACACGGATGAAGTTGCAGGAGCTGAACGGCAAGATCGCTGTGATTACCGGTGCGTCGAGCGGCATCGGCGAAGCGGCCGCGCGCCTGCTGGTCGCCGAAGGCATGAAGGTCGTCCTGACCGCGCGCCGGAAGGAACGGATCGACACGCTCGCCGCCGAGCTGGGCGATGCGGCGCTTGCCGTGGCGGCGGACGTCTCCGACGCCGCCCAGGTCGCCGCGCTGTTCGACACCGTGCGTGCGCACTTCGGCGGGCTCGATCTGTTGTTCAACAACGCGGGCATGGGCATCGCCGGTGCGTTCGAACACAGCCGGCCCGATGAATGGCGTACGCAAATCGACGCGAACCTGTACGGCATGCTGCATTGCACGCATGCGGCCATTCCGTTGATGAAGGGTCGCGCGGGCGCGATGATTTCTACCGTGTCCAGCGTCGGCGGCAAGACGGGCGCACCGAACTGGGCCGTGTACTGCGCGACCAAGTTCGCGGTCGGCGGCTTTTGCGAAGGCTTGCGGCAGGAACTGGCCGGCGACGGCATCCGTGTGTCGCTGATCTACCCCGGCGCCGTGCATACCGAATGGGGGCACAACGTCCCGGCCGAAGCGATGCGCGAGCGTCGCGACGCGATCGGTGCATTGCTGCCCGACGACGTCGCCCGTGCGCTGGTGTACAGCTTCGCGCAACCGCCGGGCGTGCTCGTCAATGAACTCGAGATTCGCCCTAGCCTGCAGCTCACGTTGTAGGCGCCGCGACCGATGCCGCCGTCGGGTTTCCCCGTCGGCGGCATCGCTGCTTCAGGCGGCCGGACGCGTGTCGCGCTGTACCGGGAACCAGCCGGTCGTCGCGTCGATGACACCCCACAGCTTGTCGGGAATCCCGAGCTGCGGCACGTCGGCCGGATTCAACTGCGTATTGATCGCTGCGGCGTCGCCCCGCTTTGCATGCTCGACCCAGCCGGGGTTCATCACGAGCCCCTTGCCCACCGCCACCACTGACACGCCCAGCGCAAGCGCGGCTTCCGCCTGCTCGGGCGTCCTGATCGTGCCGGCCGCCATCAACGGCACGCGGCCCTGTACGATGCCGGCGACGCGCTCGATCGTGCGGCGCTCGTCGCTCGCATCGAGCGGTTTCGCATTCAGCAAGTCCGTCAGCGACACGTGGATGTAGTCAACGCCCGCGACGATCAGGCGATCGACCAGCGTCAGCGCATCGTCGATGCGCAGCCCGTCCGCATCGGGTTCTTCCGGCGAGATCCGGTAACCGAGCACGAACGGACGATCCGCATGCAGCGCGATCACGCGCTTGAGTTCGGCAACCAGCGCAAGCGGGAAACGCATCCGGTTCTCGAGCGAGCCGCCCCATGCATCGGTGCGCCGATTGAAGCGCGGCGAGAAGAAATTCTGGATCAGGAAGCCGTGCGCGCCGTGCAGTTCGACGCCGTCGAAACCGGCTTCGATCGCACGTCGCGTGGTTTCGCCGAACGCGTGGATCATCTCGCCGATTTCGTCATGGGTCAGCGCGCGGCTCTCGAGCTCGCCGCTGTTGAACGGCCCCGGCGGCGCCTTCATCGCGCTCGCGCTGACGAGCACGCCATCCGGCACGAGCGTCGGCACGGCCTTGTTGCCTGCGTGAAAGATCTGAAGGATCGCGGGCGCCCCGCCGCTTTTCGCGGCGTCCGCCAGCTTGCGCAGGCTCGGCACGTAACGATCGTCGTGCGCCGCGAATTCGTCAGTGAAGCCGATGCCGTTTTCCGTCACGTGCGTGCAGCCGGTCAGCACCGCGCCGACGCCGTTCGCGCGGCGGCGGTAATACTCGAGTTCCTGATCGGAAATCGTGCCGTCCGGATGCGACGACCAGGTAGTCATCGGCGCCATCAGCACGCGGTTGCGGAACGTGACGCCGTTCGGAAACGTAAGCGGCTGGAACAGCGTCTGAAATGCTTGAGTCATGGGAATCCCTGATTGGCTGCCGCACGCGGTGCGTTCACGGTGCGGCATGGAGTGGAACGTGCGGCTCGACGCCGCGGTGATGTGGCGCTCGCCTCACCGACGCTGGACTCGCGGCCCGGGCCGGTGGTGCGGCGGACCCTCCTATCGTAGGGGCCGATTGGCATTACTCAAGCGCGCAAATCTGACATCAGTCGTATGCCAGCCTTAACAATCGCGGCCTTGGGCAACGCATCGTGGCGAAGCGTGTGCCTTAGATTCTGTAAAGGCAGACTTAACACTGAAGTCTGTTTTAGCCCATATATCTGAATCAATTTCTTGCCTACCATGGCATCACATCACCTCGTTGCCACCCACCACTGGAGTTACCCGTCATGCAGAAAGTCAACTTCAAGAACCTGAACGGCCAGGGCATCACGATTGCCGCCGTGATCCACGTTCCCGCCGGTTTCGATTCGAACGCGAAATACCCGGCCGTCGTCGTCGCGCATCCGGGCGGCGGCGTGAAGGAACAGACGGCCGGCCTGTACGCGCAGAAATTGGCCGAGAACGGTCTTGTCGCGATCGCGTTCGACGCGTCGTATCAAGGCGAAAGCACCGGCGAACCGCGCCAGCTCGAAAACCCGTATATCCGCACGGAAGACGTCAGCGCGGTGGTCGACTACCTGACCACGCTGCCGTACGTCGACGTCGAGCGGATCGGCGCGATGGGGATCTGCGCGGGCGGCGGCTACGCGGCCAACGCGGCCATCAACGACCGGCGCATCAAGGCGCTCGGCACGGTCAGCGCGGTCAACATCGGTTCGATGTTCCGCAATGGCTGGGAAAACAACGTGAAGGACGCCGATGCGATCCCGTACATCGCGCACGGTTCGCAGGCACGCACCAGCGATGCGTCGGGCGCGCAACTGGCCACGCTGCCGCTCGCGCCGATGCGCAAGGAAGACGCACCGAACAAGGAACTGGAAGAAGCATGGGAGTACTACCATACGCCGCGCTGCGAACACCCGAACGCACCCGGCTTCATGACCGCCCGCAGCCTCAACCAGATCATCACGTACGACGCGTACAACAAGGCTGAAGCATTCCTCACGCAGCCGCTGCAGATCGTGGCTGGCAGCGTCGCGGGCAGCAAGTGGATGAGCGACGACCTGTTCGCACGTGCCGCCAGCGCGGACAAGCGCTTCCATGTGGTCGAAGGCGCGAACCACATGTCGCTGTACGACGTCCCGCAATACGTCGACGAAGCCGTCTCCGTGCTCGCGCCGTTCTTCAAGGGCACGCTGTAACGCGAACCACGACCGGTACACGGCCGGCGCGCGCAACCGCGCATCGTGCCGGCCGGCCGGACGGACAACGAACGGATCGCCTGCTTCGCGCGGCGATCCGTTCGCGCATTTCGATTCTTCTGGCGTCAACCTAACTACTGTTAGTATGTCGGCATGACTCACCATGTACAGGCAACCAGGGGAATGGCCAAACGATCGAAATCGAATTCCGCCGGTACGTGCGAGACGCGTGAATCGCTGATCCGTTTTGCCGCCCGCACGTTCGGCCTGCAAGGCTATTCGGCCACGACGATGCGCAACATCGCCGATCAGGCCGGCATCGAGGCCGCGAGCATCTACTACCACTTCTCGTCGAAGGAAGAACTCGTCGAAGCGGTGATGGAGCAAGGTGCCGTGCACATCCTCCATCACCTGAACGAGCAGCTGGACGCACTCGGCGCCGGCGCCACCGCCGAGCAACGGTTCCGTGCGGCGGTACTCGGGCAGATGCGCGGCCTCGTCATGCACGGCGATTTCGCGGTCGCGCACGGCCGGCTGTTGGGCCAGTTGCCTGACACGATCCGCGAACGGCAGGTCGTGCGGCGCGAACATCACCAGACGCTCTGGAACGGGTTGCTGGAAGACCTGCGTGCCGAAGGCAGGCTCCGCGACGACGTGGACATTCCCCTCGCGCGCATCCACATCCTGGGCAGCATCAACTCGATCCAGTCGTGGTTCAACCCGCAAAAGGGCCCGCTGGAGCGGGTCGCCGACCAGCTTTGCACCCTGTTCTTCTCCGGCGCGGGGCCAGCGTCGCGCTGATTGCCGCGCCCTGCCCCGCGGCCGACCCCCACCGTGCGCCGCCCTCGAACCCGGAACCGGCGTGCGCGCCGCAGCACCACAGCGTCTGCGTCTCGGTATAAACCCCAATGACGGTCTCGGCATTTGCGCATCAAACTAACTACCAGTTGTTAGGTAAAACCTGACGCATGTATCCGATGCCCCCCAACAACAGGCCGAGACAGTCATGACGACGCAGATGAAACCGATCCGTTCCTTCCTTTTCGTTCCGGGCAACAAGCCGACCTGGATCGAGAAGTCCATTCAGTCCGGCGCCGATGCGCTGATCCTCGACCTCGAGGACAGCGTGCCGCCGGCGCAGAAAGTCGAGGCGCGCGAGATCGTCCGCTCCAAGCTGGCCTGGCTGGCCGAGCAGAAGCAGCGCGTCTGGGTGCGCATCAACCGCAGCGCGCACCTGTACGACTTCGACGACATCCTGGCCATCGTGAACCCGGTGATCGAGGGCATCGTGATCTCGAAGCCCTGCGGGCCGGAAGACATCCACACCGTGGCGTCGATGCTGGCCGAAGCCGAGTACCGCGCCGGCGTCGAGGTCGGTCACACCAAGGTGATTCCGCTGCTGGAAACCGCCCGCTCGCTGCAACTCGCGTATGAAATCGCGCAGCACGAACGGGTGCCTGCGATCGTCGGCGCGACCGCGAAGAATGCCGACGTGGCGCGCGCGCTGAAGACCGTCTGGTCGCTTGAAGGCCGCGAAACCCAGTTCCTGAAGTCGCGCATCGTGATGGCCGCGCGCGCCGCCGGCAAGCTGCCGATCGGCGGCGTGTGGCAGCAGGTGCACGACCTCGACGGCCTCAAGGTCTCGTCGGCGAACGATCGCCAGCTCGGCATGAGCGGCGAGCTGGTGCTGCACCCGTCGAACGTCGAGATCGTCAACCGCACCTACAGCCCCACCGAAGAGGAAGTCGCGTTCTACCAGGGCATGATCGACGCGCTCGACCAGGCCCAGGCGGAAGGCCGCGCGTCGTGCATCTATGACGGCGAGCACATCGACATCGCCCACGCGAAAACGGCACGCGAAATCATCGCGCTCGCGCAGTCGTTCAACCGCTGATTACCCACCAGAATACGTCAGGAGACACAAAATGGCAGGCCTCTACTTCGAAGAATTCAAGCCCGGCATGGTGATCGAGCATGCGATCCGCCGCACGGTGACCGAGACCGACAACGTGCTGTTCTCGGCGATGACCTACAACTGCGCGCCGCTGCACATCGACGCCGAATACAGCAAGAACACGATGTACGGCCAGCGCCTCGTGAACAGCATGTTCCTGCTCGCGCTGGTGGCCGGCATCACCGTGTACGAAACGACGCTCGGCACGACGCTCGGTAATCTGGGCTTCGGCGAGATCGCGTTCCCGAAGCCGACTTTCCACGGCGACACGATCCGCGTCGAGACCGAGATCGTCGAGGCGCGCCTGTCGAAGAGCCGCACCGACTCGGGCATCGTCACCTTCAAGCACGTGGCCCGCAACCAGCGCGACGAGATCGTGTGCACCGCCGTGCGCACGGGCCTGATGATGCTGCGCCCCACCAGCCAGGCTTGACCTCGTTCCCGCAGGAGAATTTGACATGGACTACCAACTGAGCCCCGACCAGGTCGCGATCGTCGATGCCGCGCAGAAGATCTGCGCGGACTTTCCGCTCGAGTACTGGCGCAACAAGGACAAGAATCACGAATTCCCGCACGAGTTCTTCACGGCCGTTGCGAGCGGCGGCTGGCTCGGCATCTGCATGCCGGAAGACGTGGGCGGCGCGAACCTCGGCGTGACAGAAGCGGCGCTGTTCATGCGCACGGTCGCCGAATGCGGCGGGCAGGCGGCGGCGTCGACCATCCACATGAACATCTTCGGCCTGCAACCGGTCGTGCATTTCGGCACGGAAGCGCAGAAGAAGGCGTGGCTGCCGCCGTTCGCGCGCGGCGAACACAAGGCCTGTTTCGCGGTGACCGAGCCGGACACGGGCCTCGACACCACGAAACTCAAGGTGGTCGCGAAGAAGCAGCCCGACGGCAATTACCTGATCTCGGGCAAGAAGGTCTTCATCTCGACCGCGCAGGTGGCCGACCACATGCTGATCCTCGCGCGCACCACGCCGATCGAGGAAGTGAAGAAGCACAGCGAGGGGCTGAGCCTGTTCTACACGAAGCTCGATCGCCGCTATGTCGACATCCGCGAGATCGACAAGCTCGGCCGCGCGGCGGTCGATACCAACGAGCTGTTCATCGACGACCTGCCGGTGTCGAAGGGCGAACTGATCGGCGAGGAAGGCAAGGGCCTGAGTTACATCTTCCACGGGATGAACGCCGAGCGCGTGCTGGTGGCCGTCGAGCAGGTCGGTATCGGCCGCGCGGTGCTCAACCTCGCGACGCAATACGCGAAGGAGCGCGTCGTGTTCGGCCGCCCGATCGGGCAAAACCAGGGCGTGCAGCATCCGCTCGCGCGCAACTGGGCGGAGCTGGAAGCGGCGAACCACATGATCTTCGCGGCGGCGGACCTGTACGACCGGGGGCAACCGTGCGGCTCGGAGGCGAACGCGGCGAAGCTGCTGGCGTCCGAAGCGTGCATGAATGCGTGCCAGACGTCGATCCTCACGCACGGCGGCTTCGGTTATGCGAAGGAGTATCACGTCGAGCGGTTCATGCGCGAGGCGTGGATCGGCTACATTGCCCCTGTCACCCCGCAACTCATTCTGTCGAACATTGCCGAGCGCAAGCTCGGGTTGCCGAAGTCTTATTGAATCCGGTAATCCGCCGACGTTTTCCCGGTTCGGGAAACGTCGGGCATCGAACAGGCATAAAGAGCTGTCTGCGAGCCGCGCACCGGCGCATTCGGGCCGCGCACCGGCCGCAGGCCAGTTTCAGGAGACAAGCATGTCAGCTGCAAGACCGTTGGAAGGTATCCGAGTGCTCGATCTGACCGTGGCCCTGGCCGGCCCGTACGGATCGCTGCTGCTGGGTGGCATGGGTGCCGAAGTGATCCGCGTCGAATCGCCGGGCGGCGGCGACATCGCGCGCAACAATCCCCCCTATGTCGGCAAGGACGGCGTCCACTTCGGCGTCAAGGGCGACGACGAGGTGTCGCTGACCATCCTCAACCGCGCACGCAACAAGAAAAGCATCACGCTCGACCTGAAATCGGAACAGGGCAAGGCGCTGTTCATGGAGCTGGTCAAGGAATCCGACGTCGTCATCGAAAACGCCAGCGAGGGCGTGACGGCGCGCCTGGGCGTGGATTACGAGAGCGTGCGCCAGGTCAATCCGCGGATCGTCTATGCGTCGATCAAGGCGTTCGGCGAACCGAGCCCGTACAAGAACCTGAAGGGCATGGACATCATCGTCCAGGCGCTGTCGGGGATCATGGACGTGACCGGTTTCGCCGACGGCCCGCCGACCCGCTCGGGCCTGCCGATAGCCGACCTGATCACGCCGCTGTACGCCGTCAACGGCATCCTCGCCGCGCTGATTCACCGTGGCCGCACCGGCGTGGGCCAGTCCGTGCAGGTGTCGATGCTCGACTGCCTGTCGTCGCTGGTGGCCGAGGAGCATTTCGACGTGTTCCTGAAGCACGGCTACTCGAAGCGCTCGGGCAATTTCCAGGACCGGCTGGTACCGTTCGGCGTCTACGGCACGCGCGACGGCCACGTGGCGATGGTCGCGTTCCAGCCCGACTGGTTCCAGAACCTGATGGAAGCCGTGGGCCGGCCGGAGATCGTCACGGACCCGCGCTACGCGACGCGCGGCCCGCGCATGAAGCATGCGGCCGAGATCAACGCGATCATCGAGGACTGGACGAGCCGGCGCAGCACCGAGGAAGTCATCGCCGAGCTGCAAGTCAAGCGCGGCGTGCCGGCCGCGCCCGTGCGCTCGCCGCTCGACGTGCTGAAGGACCCGGTGCTGCAGGCGCGCGGCGCCGTGGTGAAGCTGGAGCACCCGGGGCTGGCCGACGTCGATGCGATGGGCATGGGCTTGCCGATCAAGCTGTCGCAGACACCCGTGCAGTTCGACCAGCCGGCGCAGGAGCTCGGCGCCGCCAACGACGAGATCTATCGGGGGCTGCTCAAGCTGTCCGAGGATCGCCTGCAGCAATTGCGCGACCAGGGAGTGATCTGACCATGTCCGCTGCACCCTCCCGTCGCGGCCCGCTCGCGGGCATCCGGATCGTCGAGATCGCGGGCATCGGCCCCGGGCCGCTGGCCGCGATGTTCCTGGCAGATCTTGGCGCGGCCGTCATCCGCGTGGACCGCAAGGAGCCTTCGGGGCTCGGCGCGCCGCGCCCCGTCGAATTCGACCTGGGCCTGCGCAATCGCAAGTCGGTGCGCGTCGACCTGAAAGATCCCGCCGCCGTCGAGATGGTGCTCGAGCTGATCGACCAGGCCGACGGCCTGATCGAGGGCTTTCGTCCCGGCGTGATGGAACGCCTCGGTCTCGGCCCCGAACCGTGCCTGGCGCGCAACCCGCGCCTCGTCTACGGCCGCGTGACCGGATGGGGGCAGGACGGCCCGCTGTCGCAGGTGGCCGGGCACGACCTGAACTACATTTCGATCACCGGCGCGCTGCATGCGATGGGCCGCGCCGGGCAGGCGCCGACGCCGCCGCTCAACGTGCTGGGCGACTATGCGGGCGGTTCGCTGTACCTGGCCTTCGGGCTGCTCGCGGGCATCCTCGAAGCGCGCGGTTCCGGGCAGGGCCAGGTGGTGGACGCCGCGATTGTCGACGGCGTGGCGTCGATCATGACCGTGACGATGGGTCTGCATGCGGCCGGCATGCTCGACAAGGCGCGCGGCACGAACCTGCTCGATACCGGCGCGCCGTTCTACGAGGTGTACGCATGCGCCGACGGCAAGTACATAAGCGTCGGCCCCATCGAGGGCAAGTTCTACCGGCTGCTGCTCGAACAGCTCGGGCTGCAGGACCATCCGCGGCTGCAGGCGCAGATGGACCGCGCGCAATGGCCCGAAGCCAAGGAGATACTCGCCGCGAAATTCAGGGAACGCACGCGCGACGAGTGGGCGCAACAGCTCGGCCATCTCGACGTGTGTGTGGCGCCCGTGCTCGACTTCGACGAAGCGCCCGACCATCCGCACGTGAAAGCGCGCGGCACGTTCATCGACCTGAACGGCGTCACGCATCCGGCGCCCGGCCCGCGCTTTTCGCGTACGCCCGCGGCCCAACCCGAACCGCCTGCGCCGCCGACGACCGACAACGCGATCGCCGCACTGCAGGACTGGCTGCCCGACGCGCGCATCGACGCCTTGCGCGCACACGGCACGTTCATCTGAAGCGGGCGAACACGACCGCCGACAGCGTCGCGCGCACCGCCCTGCGGCCGCCGGCGCAATCGTCGAGCGTGTTCCCCGCAGTGGTTTTCCGCTCGCGACCGTCGCGCCGCCGAGGCGCGCGGGCCGGGCAACTGGCAAGGACGCAACTGACATGACATCCCCCATCTCCGAACTCGCGGCGCTGGATCGCCTGACGAGCGGCCGCTCGACCTGCCGCGCGTACCGGCACCAGGCGCTGGACCTCGAACTGATCCGCAGCATCGTCGGCATGGCTGGCCGCTCGGCTTCGTGGTGCAACGTGCAACCGTGGCAACTGGTCATCACCGAAACGCCCGAGAGCACCGAACGCTTTCGGCAGGCGCTGATGCAGCGGGT
This sequence comes from Burkholderia arboris, assembly GCF_038723655.1. Lineage (NCBI taxonomy): Bacteria > Pseudomonadati > Pseudomonadota > Betaproteobacteria > Burkholderiales > Burkholderiaceae > Burkholderia > Burkholderia arboris. The sequence continues at coordinate 289,759 of NZ_CP109823.1, read as the reverse complement.
CAACGATCATCCGGAAAACGAATCGGACCTGCCCTTCCCGCCGAGCTATGAAGGCATTTACCGCGAACGCCGGCGCGGCGCGGGCATTGCGCTGTATTCGTCGCTGGGTATCGGCCCGAAGGACAGCGAGCGCAGCGCCGAGCAGGCGTTCCGCAACTTCCGCATGTTCGACGCGCCGCACGTGGCGATCATCACGGTGCCGGCGGAACTCGGCCCGTATGCGCTCGTCGATGCCGGCGGCTTCGTGCAGTCTTTCCTGATCGCGGCCTATGCACACGGCGTGGCGACTACGCCGCAGGGCGCGCTGGCGCGTCATGCCCGGTTCGTGCGCGAGTATTTCGACATTCCCGATACGCAGCACATGATTTGCGGCATCTCGTTCGGCTACGCGGAAGACGCGCATCCGGTCAACCAGTTCCGCACCACGCGTGCCGACGTGGACGACCTGGTGCGCTTCGCCTGAGCCGGCCGGCCGTCGCATGCGTATCGCAGTAAGGGACGAGGAGCATCGCGCATGACCGCACGCATTCATGAATTGCTGGATCGCTGGCTGGCCGAGGCCCCCGGGCGCCCGTTCATCCATCTCCCCGATCGCAGCCTGAGCTACGAGGACGTCGGCACGCTGGCCGACGCGCTCGAACGCGAGCTGCGGGACGACGGCGTGCGCCGCGGCGACCGCGTGCTGGTGGTGGCCGAAAACTGCGCCGAACATGCCGCGCTGCTGATCGCGTGCAGCCGCGTCGGCGCGTGGTCGTGCGGCGTCAATGCGCGCATGGCGCCGAGCGAAGTCGACGCGTTCGCGCTCAAGGCCGATGCGCGCGTGCTGTACTTCACGTCGGGCGTGTCGCCGGCGGCCGGCGCGCACGCGGCGCGGCACGGTGCCCGCCCATCATGCGTGAACGGCCTCACACGCAGCGCCGTGCATGCCGCGGCGCGGGTCGAACCGGAGCCGCTGGCGAGCGACGTGGCGGCCATCATCTTCACGTCCGGAACCACGGGCGCGCCCAAGGGCGTGATGATGACACACCGCGGCGTGCTGCATTTCGCGCGCGTATCGGCCGAATCGCGCGCGCTGGGCCCCGACGACCGCGTCTACGCCTACGCGCCGATGACGCACATCTTCGGTCTCGGCACGGTGCTGCTGGCGTCGCTGCACGCAGGCGCGGCGCTGGAAATGCGGCCGCAGTTCGAACCGGCGGAGCTGTTCGACGCGCTGGCTCACCGGGGCGTGAGCCAGGTGCAGGGTCCGCCGATGCTGTTCTCCCGGCTGCTGCGGTATTGCGCGGAACATCGTATCGCCCGCCCCGACGCGCCCTGCCTGCGCTATCTCTACGCCGGCGCCGGGCCGCTCGACATGGCGCTCAAGCAGCAGGTCGAGGCGTTGTTCGGGCAGCCGCTGCATCACGGCTACGGCCTGTCGGAATACGCGGGCTCGCTGCACGCCACCCGCCTCGGCGAAACGCGCGGCGATACCAGCGCGGGCTACGCATTCCCGGGCGCCGAGTTGCGCATCGTCGATCCGGCCAGCGGCCGGACGCTGCCCGCCGGCGCGCGCGGTGAAATCTGGCTGCGCGGCACGGGCCTGATGCCCGGTTATTTCCGCGACCCGCAGGCCACCGCCGACGTGATGCGCGATGGCGGCTGGTACGCATCGGGCGACCTGGGCGAACTGCACGACGACGGCGCGCTGTTCATCGTCGGGCGGCTCAAGGAGATGATCATCCGCTCCGGGTTCAACGTGTATCCGGGCGAAGTGGAACAGGCGCTCAACCGTTTCCCGGGCATCCTGAACTCGGCCGTCGTCGGCCAGAAAGAAGCGGACGGCAACGAGGCCGTCATCGCATTCGTCGAGCTCGATGCCGCGCATCCGCTGGACGAACGCGCGTTGCGCCGGTATTTGCGCGAGCAACTCGCGCCGTACAAGCATCCCGCGCGCATCATCCCCATCGACAAACTGCCGTTCAACAGCAACGGCAAGCTCATGCGGCGGCAATTGCTGGAACGGCTGTAGGCCGCTGCCGCCCCGCCTTTCCCTGCCCGCGCCGCGCCGGTCACGCGTGCGCGAGCCGGCACACGCCCCCTTCCCCGCGCCCGCCGAAAACCGCAAAATCTGCAAACCCGCCGACCCTACATTGCTCCTCCAGGAGCCCGCAATTGAAACCCCGAACCCTTACCCAGTACGCCCGGCGCATGGACCCTGTCCTGCGCTGGCTGGCAAGCCACCCCGACGCCGACCCGGATCTGTATCTGCTGGCCGACCTCGCGTGCTTGTCGCCGTATCACTTTCACCGCGTCTACCGCGCGATGATCGGCGAGACGGTGAACGCCACCGTGCAGCGCATTCGCATGCACCGCGCGGCGGTCGCACTGGGCGGGACCGGGGCGCCATTGCGCGACGTTGCGCAGCGCGCCGGCTATGCGTCGGACGCTGCCTTCAACCGCGCGTTCGGTGCGACCTTCGGCATGTCGCCGGGGCGCTACCGCGCGGCCCGCTCCGTTCCGTTCAATCCCAAGGAGCTCGGCATGTATCCCGTCACCATCGAAACCTTCCCCGGCGCCGTGCTGGCCGCGTTGCCCCATCGCGGCAGTTATCAGGAAATCGGTCCGGTCTTCACCCGCGCGTTCATGCTGGCCGCCGGCCGTGGCCTGGCGCGCCCCGAAGCGATCGGCTTCGGCGTGTATTTCGACGATCCCGAGCAGGTGCCGCCCGACCGGCTGCGCTCGATGGCCGGCATGTCCGTCGCGCCCGATGCCGACCTGGGCGACGAGCTGGAACGCTTCGAGATTCCCGCCGGCCGCTGCGCGATCCTGACCTACACCGGGCCGTACAACGAAATGGACCAGCCGTACAACTGGATGTTTTCGGAATGGCTGCCCGCCAGCGGCATGGTGCCCGCCGACTTCCCGATGTTCGAGCAATACCTGAACGACCCGCGCACCACGCCGCCCGCCCGGTTGCAGACGCGCATCTGCATGCCGTTGAAGTAAGCGTTGCGCGGCTCGCGCATGCGAGCCGCAGCCTGCCGGCGCCGGTGCTGGCGCTGGCACACCCCGGCCGGGCCCGCCCGCCGGGGTGCGCGTTGGTCGCCCTAGCCCAGCCAGCGCGCATCGGGCCAGTGGCCCTCGTCGAACGTGGCCTTCACGCAGTCGAGCAGTACGGCGACCACGCAGCGCACCGGCGCCGTGGCCTGCCGGCTGCTGGGCGCCGCCAGCACGATCGTGCGCTTGATGCCCGGCGGCGCGAGCGGCGCCGCGCACAGCGTGCCCTGCTCGACTTCCCGCGTGACGCCGACGGCCGGCAGGATCGTCCAGCCGTGGCCTTGCGCGACCAGATCCTTTTGCACGCTCAGTGCATTCGTTTCGGTGACGACCCGCAGCGTCACGTCCGCTTCGGCCGCGGCGTGCTCGATCGCCGCGCGCAGGCCCTGCGGCGCGGACGGCAGGATGAACGGCTCGCTCGCCACGCGCGACAGCGCGAGCGGCCGCTTGCGCGACAGCCCGGCAGACGGCGCGGCCACCGCCCACAGGCTTTCCTCGATCAGCGCCTTGACGTGCAGCGCGGGCGTTTCCTTCTGCCCGTACAACAGCGCGGTGTCCACGTCCCCGGCTTCGAGCCAGTCCTGCAGGTGCCCCGCGTAGCCGATCGTGAGCCGCAGGCGGATGTGCGGGTAACGCCGCGCAACCTCGCTCGCCAGCCGCGTGGCCAGCAGATCCGACGTGCTGGCCAGCAGGCCGATGCTCACGATGCCGGCGACCGGCCCGTCGGTGGGCTGAATCTCGGCCTTGGCGCGCGCCACCTCGTTGAGGATGCGCCGCGCGTATTCGAGCATCGTCTTGCCCGACGGCGTGAGCTGCATCCCGTGACGGCCGCGCTCGAACAGCTCGGTGCCCATGTCTTCCTCGAGCAGGCGCAGCTGGCGAGACACCGCCGGCTGCACGAGATTCAGCAGGCTCGACGCACGCGTGACGTTGCCGGTTTCGGCCACCGTGACGAAGGCGCGCAGTTGCTTGAGATCCATCGCAGAGTCCTCGATACCGAAAACTGATACATCCATCAAAAAATTCTATTTTTTCATCGATCCATCAAAACTTATTATGGACCTAACCGATGCCAATGACGAGACAGGATTCATGAGCGCCTCCATCTTTTCCGCCCCCGACCAGTACCAGGAAATCCGCGACGCCGTGCGCGGCCTGTGCAGCCAGTTTCCGGCCGAATACCACCGCAAGATCGACGAGGAGCGCGGTTATCCCGAGGCCTTCGTCACCGCGCTCACGCAGGCCGGCTGGCTGGCCGCGCTGATCCCGCAGGAATACGACGGCCCCGGCCTGTCGATGGCCGAGGCGTCGGTCATCATGGAAGAGATCAACCGTTCCGGCGGCAATTCCGGCGCGTGCCACGGCCAGATGTACGTGATGAACACCATCGTGTTCAGCGGCACCGAAGCGCAGAAACAGCGTTACCTGCCGCGCATCGCGTCCGGCGAGCTGCGTGTGCAGTCGATGGGCGTGACCGAGCCCACCACCGGCAGCGATACCACCAAGCTCAAGACCACCGCGGTGAAGAAGGACGGCCGCTGGGTCATCAACGGCCAGAAGGTGTGGATCTCGCGCGTGCAGCACAGCGACCTGCTGATCCTGCTCGCGCGCACCACGCCGCTGGACCAGGTGCAGAAGAAGAGCGACGGCCTGTCGTGCTTCATCGTCGAGCTGGACAAGGCGATCGGCAACGGCCTCACCGTGCGTCCGATCCTCAACATGGTCAACCACGAGACGAACGAGCTGTTCTTCGACAACCTCGAACTGCCGGAAGACGCGCTGCTCGGCACCGAAGGCAAGGGGTTGAAGGTGATCTTCGACGGCCTGAACGCCGAGCGCACGCTGATCGCGGCCGAGTGCATCGGCGACGGTTACTGGTTCCTGGAGAAGGCCCGCGACTACGCGGTCGAGCGCAAGGTGTTCGGCCGCCCGATCGGGCAGAACCAAGGCATCCAGTTTCCGCTGGCCGAATCGTTCATCGAGCTGGAAGCCGCCAACCTGATGCGCTGGCGTGCGTGCGAGAAGATCGATGCGCGCCAGAACGCGGGCGTCGAGGCCAACATGGCCAAGTACCTGGCCGCGAAGGCGAGCTGGGAAGCCGCGAATGCGTGCCTACAGACGCACGGCGGTTTCGGCTTCGCATGCGAATACGACGTCGAACGCAAATTCCGTGAAACGCGCCTGTACCAGGTCGCGCCGATTTCCACCAACATGATTCTGGGGCACGTGGCCGAGCACGTGCTGCAACTGCCCCGGTCGTACTGATTTCCGAAGGAAACCTTTTCATGAAGATTCTCGTACCCGTCAAGCGCGTGGTCGACGCGAACGTGAAGGTCGGCGTGAAGTCCGATCGATCCGGTGTCGACATCGCGAACGTGAAGATGTCGATGAACCCGTTCGACGAAATCGCGGTTGAAGAAGCGGTGCGCCTGAAGGAAGCGGGCGTGGCGACCGAAGTGATCGCCGTATCGGTCGGCGTCACGCAAGCGCAGGAAACGCTGCGTACGGCGCTGGCGATCGGCGCGGATCGCGCGATCCTCGTCGAGTCGACCGACAGCGTCGAGCCGCTGGCCGTCGCGAAGATCCTGAAGGCGCTGGTCGACAAGGAACAGCCGCAACTGGTGATCCTCGGCAAGCAGGCGATCGACGACGATTCGAACCAGACGGGCCAGATGCTGGCCGCGCTGGCCGGCCTGCCGCAAGCGACGTTCGCGTCGAAGGTGACGGTGGCCGACGGTAAGGCAACGGTCGCACGCGAAGTCGACGGCGGCGCTGAAACGCTGTCGCTGACGCTGCCGGCGGTGATCACGACCGATCTGCGCCTGAACGAGCCGCGCTACGTGACGCTGCCGAACATCATGAAGGCGAAGAAGAAGCCGCTGGAAACCGTGAAGCCGGAAGACCTGGGCGTGAACGTCGCGCCGCGTCTGAAGACGCTGAAGGTGGTCGAGCCGCCGAAGCGCGCAGCCGGCGTGAAGGTGCCGGACGTGAAGACGCTGGTCGAGAAGCTGAAGACCGAAGCCAAGGTGCTGTAAGAGGGAGCGCAAGAAAATGACGATTCTGGTGATTGCAGAACACGACAACGCGTCGGTCAAGGCCGCGACGTTGAACACGGTGGCGGCGGCGGCGAAAATTGGCGGTGACGTTCACGTGCTGGTCGCGGGCCACAACGCGCAAGCAGCGGCGGACGCAGCGGCGAAGATCGCGGGTGTGTCGAAGGTGCTGCTGGCCGACGCGCCGCAGCTCGAAGCGGGCCTCGCGGAAAACGTCGAAGCGACCGCGCTGAACATTGCGAAGGACTATTCGCACATCCTCGCGCCGGCGACCGCCTACGGCAAGAACATCGCACCGCGTATCGCCGCGAAGCTGGACGTCGCGCAGATCTCGGACATCACGGCAGTCGATTCGGCCGACACGTTCGAGCGCCCGATCTACGCGGGCAACGCGATCGCGACGGTGCAGTCGAGCGATCCGATCAAGGTGATCACGGTGCGTGCGACGGGCTTCGATCCGGTTGCGGCTGAAGGCGGCAGCGCGGCGGTCGAGAAGATCGAAGCGGCGGCCGATGCAGGCAAGTCGCAGTTCGTGAGCCGCGAAGTGACGAAGCTGGACCGTCCGGAACTCACGAGCGCGAAGATCATCGTGTCGGGTGGCCGCGGTCTGGGCAGCGGCGAGAACTTCGCGTTGGTGCTGGAGCCGCTGGCCGACAAGCTGTCGGCAGCACTGGGCGCATCGCGTGCCGCAGTCGACGCCGGCTACGTGCCGAACGACTACCAGGTCGGCCAGACCGGCAAGATCGTCGCGCCGCAGCTGTACATCGCGGTCGGCATCTCGGGTGCGATCCAGCATCTGGCCGGCATGAAGGATTCGAAGGTGATCGTCGCGATCAACAAGGATCCGGAAGCACCGATCTTCAGCGTGGCCGACTACGGCCTCGTCGGCGATCTGTTCGCGCTGGTGCCGGAACTGGTCAACGAACTCTGACGCGAATGGCTGCAACGGCGCGTTCGCGCGAGCCGCTTGCAGCCTTCACGACGCATCCCATTTCGAGAGCGCGAAACGACATGAGTGTCGAGCAACCCGAATCATTCGACGCCTGGATCGGCCGCAGCGAGGACAGCGCGGACCGGATCACCCAGGCGCCGATCCGCCTCCTGCAGGCCGCGCTGGACTACGCGGATACGCCAGCGCTGCCGGCCGCCCTGCCGCCGCTGTGGCACTGGCTGTACTTCCTGCCGGGCGAGCGCCAGTCGAACATCGGTGCAGACGGCCACCCGCGACGCGGCGGTTTCCTGCCGCCGGTCGTGCTACCGCGCCGCATGTGGGCCGGCGGACGGCTGCAGTTCCTGCGCCCGCTGGCCGTCGATGCGCCCGTGCAGCGCCGGTCGACGATCACGAACGTGCAGAGCAAGTCCGGCCGCAGCGGCCAGCTCGTGTTCGTGACCGTGCTGCACGAAATCAGCGACGCACAAGGCGTGGCGATCCGCGAGGAACAGGACATCGTGTATCGCGACGCCCCGCCGCCCGCGTCGGCCGGCGCCCCCGCACCGGCTCCGCAGCCGGCACCGGCCGACGAACAGTATTCGCGCACCATCACGCCCGACCCGGTGCTGCTGATGCGTTTTTCCGCACTGACCTTCAACGGCCACCGGATCCACTACGACCGCCCGTATGCGATGCAGGAAGAAGGTTATCCGGGCCTGGTGGTGCACGGCCCGCTGATCGCGATGCTGCTGATGGAGGAACTGCGCCTCACGCACCCCGGCAAGACCATTCGCAGTTTCGAATTCAAGGCGGTCAGCCCGCTGTTCGACACCGCGCCCTTCACGGTGAACGGCGCGCTCGAAGGCCATACCGCCCGCGTGTGGGCACGCGGCCCGCAAGGACAGCTGGCCATGCAGGCCAGCGCCGAACTGGAATAACGATCCGACCATGCAAGCTCGAAAAGGCCCCCTGAGCGGGATGACCGTCGTCACGCTCGAACACGCGATCGCCGCGCCCTTCTGCACCCGCCAGCTCGCCGACCTCGGCGCGCGCGTGATCAAGGTGGAACGCCCCGGCGTCGGCGATTTCGCACGCGCCTACGATCACCGTACGCGCGGACTCGCGTCGCACTTCGTCTGGACCAACCGCTCGAAGGAAAGCCTCACGCTGGACCTGAAGCAGCCCGCCGCCCAGGAAGTGCTGGGCGAGCTCGTCGCGCAGGCCGACGTACTGGTGCAGAACCTCGCACCGGGCGCGGCCGCGCGCATGGGCCTGTCGTTCGACGCACTGCACGCCAAATATCCGCGGCTGATCGTGTGCGACATCTCCGGCTACGGCGGCGACGGTCCCTATCGCGACAAGAAAGCCTACGACCTGCTGATCCAGAGCGAGGCGGCGTTCCTGTCGATCACCGGCACGCCCGACGAGCCGAGCAAGGCCGGCAACTCGATCGCGGATATCGCGGCTGGCATGTATGCGTACACGGGCATTCTCAGCGCACTCCTGCAGCGCGGCGTGACGGGCGAAGGCTCGCACGTGGAAATCTCGATGCTCGAAGCGCTGGCCGAGTGGATGGGCTTCCCGATGTACTACGCGTACGACGGCCAGCAGCCGCCGGGCCGCAACGGCGCCGCGCACGCGACGATCTATCCGTACGGCCCGTTCACGGCGGGCGACGGCCGCGTCGTGATGCTGGGCCTGCAGAACGAGCGCGAGTGGAAAGCGTTCTGCGACACCGTGCTGCGCGACCCGGCGCTGGCAACCGACCCGCGTTTCGACGCCAATGTCCGGCGCTCGGAACATCGGGCCGAACTGAAGGCCGTGATCGAAGCGGCGTTTGCGGGCCTCACCGCGCAGGAAGTCATTGCACGCCTGGACGACGCGCAGATCGCGAACGCGGCCGTCAACCAGGTGAGCGATCTGTGGACGCACCCGCAACTGCATGCGCGCGAGCGCTTCCGCACCATCGACTCGCCCGCCGGTGAACTGCAGGCGCTCCTGCCGCCGGCCACGATCGACAGCTTCGACGTCCGCATGGACGCGGTGCCGGCGCTTGGCGAGCACAGCATGGCGATTCTGCGCGAACTCGGGCGCTCCGACGCCGATATCGAACAACTGCGCGCCGCGGGCGCGATCTGAACCATGTCCACGCCCTCTTCTCCCGTGCATCACGCGCGCAGTTTCCTGTTCGTGCCGGCCACCCGGCCCGAACGTTTCGCGAAGGCGCTCGATTCGGCCGCCGACTGCATCGTCATCGATCTCGAGGATGCGGTCGCCATGGACAGCAAGGATGCCGCGCGCGATCAGCTCGCGCAGCACCTGCCGCTCCTGACGCCGGAACAGCGCTCGCGCACCGTCGTGCGCGTGAATGCCGTCGGTACGCCGTGGCACGACGCGGACATCGCATTGCTGCGCGACTGGACCAGCCAAGGCGTCGTCGTGATGCTGCCGAAGTCCGAAGACGCGACTGCGCTGCGCCACGTCGCGCAACAACTCGGCGACGCGGCGCGCATCGTCGCACTGATCGAATCGCTGGCCGGGCTCGATGCGGCCGATGCGCTGGCGCGCGATCCGCAGGTCGTTCGGCTCGCGTTCGGTCATCTGGATTTCCAGCTCGACCTCGGCATGCGCGCATCGGCGGAAGAACCGGAGCTGGCCTTTGCGCGCAACGCGCTCGTGGCCGCCGCGCGCCGCGCGCGGCTGCCCGCGCCGATCGACGGCGTGACCGTTCGCACCGACGACGCCGAGCGCCTCGCGGCCGATGCCCGGCGCGCGCGCGCGTTCGGCTTCGGCGGCAAGCTGTGCATCCACCCGGCGCAGGTCGCCGGTGTGAACGACGCATTGGGCCATTCGGATGAGGAACAGGCGTGGGCGCGCCGCGTGATCGACGAAGCCGCGAAGCACGGCGGCGCGGTGTTCAACCTCGACGGCCGCATGGTCGATCTCCCGGTGATCCGCGCGGCCGAGGCGATCGTCGCGAGCGTGAGGAAATAGGCGCGATCGGCAGGCGGTTCGCGATTCACTCGCGGTATTGACGGCCCGGTATTCGAGGGTCAACGCAGAAAAAGATGGGCGGCATCCGGTTTCCCGGCGCCGCCCATTGTCTTGTGTGGCGCCCGCCCGGGACGCACAGGGCGCCCCGGACGGCTTTCACGGTCAGCCTTCGACGGCCCACAGAGCGGTCAGCTCGGCGGCCTTCGTCGCCGGATTCAGCTCGCGCAGCGCGGCCAGCAGCGTGCGCGAGCGTTCGGCGCCCAGCACGTCGGTGGTCAGGTCCATGAACTTCGCATCCTGCTCGTGCTCCGGCATCGGGTTCGTGTCGGTACCGATCGGATCGCCGACGAACACGTGCTCGCTGCGGCCGTCCTTGAACGTGACGGTCACGTCGGCCACGAACTTGCCGGGATACTGCTTCTCGAGTTCGGGTTCCTCGGTGATGCGGATGCTGCGCGCGATGTCGATCACGGGCGCCATGTCCACCTTGCCTGCCAGGTAGTCGCGGTGGACCGGATAGCCGTTGCCCTTGCCGAGCAGCGTGAACGCGGCCTGGATCGGCAGGCTGAACTGCACGTGTTCGATGTTCTTCGGCGCGTACGCGTTGACATTGGCCGTGCCGACGACGACGTTGAAGTGCGGCGTGATCTTCAGGTGGATGTCGGCGATCTCGTCGCGGCGTGCCGCGAACGGCCGCAGCGCATCGATGTACGCGTGCGTGCAGTAGCACGCGCAGTACGCCTTCAGCCACACCGTGCCGATCTCGAACGGCCGGTCGATGACGAAGCGCTTTTCGGCATTGTCCCCGGCCGTGCGTTGCAGGAAGGTGCGGAAGAAGCCCTTGTTGCCGCTCAGGAACGCGCGCGGGCCGGTGATGCCGGCACGCGCCATGTCGGCCGCCGCCATCCCGTTGCGCGTGCCGATGCCCGCGTGGATGCGCTTGATCGAACCGCCGGTCGACGTGTATTCGGTCGTGCCCGACACGTGGCTCAGCGCGACCGCCAGCGCGTGCAGCGTCGTTTCGGCGTCGAACCCGCGCAGCTTGGCCGCGACGGCCGCCGCGCCGAAGTTGGACAGCGTGCCGTGCGGGTGATAACCGCGCTGCAGCAGCTCGGGCGCGGCCAGCATGCCGATGCGCGCATAGACCTCGTAGCCGGCCACCATCGCGACGATGATCTCCTCGAGCGACGAACCCAGTTCCTCGCCGATCGCGAGCGCGGCCGGAATCACGCAGCTGCCGGGGTGGCTGTAGCTGGGGCCGTGCGCGTCGTCGTACTCGAAGCCGTGCCCGTACGAGCCGTTGACGAACGCGGCGTCGGCCGCGCTCATCGTCAGCGCCGACGCGCTCACGCGGCTGTTGCCCGGGCGTTGCTGGGCCGTCGCATACGCGAGCAGCTGCTCGGACCACGGCAGTTTCGAAATGCCGACCTGCAACGCGATCTGGTCACGCATCAACCGGCTGATGCCGGCATGCGCGCGCGCGTCGAGATGCTCGTATTTCAGTTCCTGGATGAAGCGCACCACCGCTTGCTCGAGCGGCGGGCAGTTGTCCGGCGCAACCGGCCGGGTGTCGTGGGTGACGGTCATTGCAGTCTCCTGGATGATCGAAGGATGAATGGCCCGGCATGCGTGCGGGCCACGTCGGTTCATGCGGGGCGATAAGTACGGCGCTGCCGCCCCACCGAAAGTGCGATGCCGGCGGCCAGCAAGGTGACGACGGCCATCAGCAGCAGCGCCGCCGTATAGCCGCCCGTGCGGGCCTTGGTCACGCCGAGCAGGTACGGCCCGGCGAAACCGCCCAGGTTGCCCACCGCGCCGATCCACGCGATGCTGGCCGCGGCAGCCGCCCCTGACAGCAGGTCGGTATTGATCGCCCAGAACGCGGGCAGCGCGCCGAACACGCCGAAGGCCAGCACGCAGAAGCAGCCGAGCTTGAGCACCGGCGCATCGATCAGGCCGGCCCCGACCAGCGCCGCGGCGGCGATCAGCGCGGGAATCGCAATGTTCCAGCGCCGCTCGCCGGTCCGGTCGGCGCGGCGCGCCCAGAACACCAGGCTCGCCGAGCCGATCACGTAAGGGATTGCCGTGACGAAGCCGGTCTGCACGTTGGTCAGGCCGAAGGATTTGACGATCTGCGGCAGGAAAAAGCCGATGCCGTAGATCGTCAGGAAGAAGCCGAACGCCATCGCCGCCAGCATCCACACGCGCCGGTCGCTGAACACGCGCGCCACCGGGATGTCGTGCTCGTCGCGGCGCCGGTTGTCCTCGCTCGTCATGCGCGCGGCGAGCCATTCGCGCTCGTCCGCCTGCAGCCAGTGCGCATCGCGCGGCGAACCCTTCAGGTAGCGCAGCGTGACGAAGCCCATGATCACGGCGGGCGCCGCCTCGATCAGGAACATCCACTGCCAGCCTTGCAGCCCGCCCAGGCCGTCGAGCCCGCGCAGCCCCAGCAACATGCCCGAGATCGGCGAGCCGATCACCGACGACAGCGGCGCGGCCACCAGCAGATAGCCCATCACGCGCGCACGATACGCCGACGGGAACCACAGCGTGATGCAATAGGCGACACCGGGGAAGAACCCGGCTTCCGCGAGCCCGAGCAGCAGGCGCACGGCATAGAAGCTCCAAGGGCCGGTCACGAAGGCCGTGGCGCCCGAGATCAGCCCCCAGGTAATCAGGATGCGGGCGATCCAGATGCGGGTGCCGACCCGCACCAGCAACAGGTTGGACGGCACCTCGAACAGGAAATAGAGCAGGAAGAACAGCCCCGAGCCCAGGCCGTACTGCGCGGGCGTGAGGCCGATCGCGTCGTTCATCTGCAGGCTGGCGAAGCCGACGTTGACGCGATCCAGGAACGAGATGAAATAACACAGCATGAAAAACGGGACGAGGCGCCGGAACACCTTGGCCATCGTGACCTGCTCGAGCGAATGCATGAGGTCTCCTCACATGTTTTTATGGTGCCGGGCGATCACCGCGATTCGCCCGGCACGAACTTTCCGCGCCGGTTTCGTCCGTGTATCGGTCAGTGCCCGGACGGCACGAGCGGATCGAGCAGCGTGGCGGCCACGTCGTCCACTTCGTCGAGGTGCAGGATGTCGCCGATCATGTTGTCGACCGTCTGCTTCGACAGCTCGATCGCGGCATACGGCACGCAGAGCCTGAACTTGGCGACGAAGTCTTCTTCCGTGAACGGGTTGCGCGGGTGCCCCTTCACGTAGACGCATTCCTGCTTCAGCACGCGGCCGTCGCGCAGCGTGACGGCGAGGCGCGCCCCCCAGTCCGACACGTCGGGGTTTTCCTCGGCGGTGATGCGCGTCATCAGCTCGCGCACCTCGGGCCGGTTGCGCGCGTCCTCGTTGTACGACTCGAGGAACACCTTGTCGTCGAACGCGGCAATGGCCACCACGTAAGGCAGGCTGAACTGGCACTCGGGCACCGTGACCGGATGCCACTTCTTCTCCTGCGGCTCGCACACCGCGCGCCAGCTCGGCGTGGACGTCTCGATGTGGATGCCGGCGATGTCGCCCGCGCCGAACCGGTGCGCCTTCATCAGCTCGCGGATGGCGTCGATCGACGAATGCGAGAAATAGCAGGCGCTGTAGCCCTTGGTGATGATGTTCTCCATCTCCCAGTGCTCGCCGAGCGCGTGCAGGATGAAGTCGGGATCGGTCTCCCAGCGCGCCGTGCTCAGATAGCCCTTGGGCCCGGTCAGCACCTCGGCGCGCGGGCCCGTGATGCCGCGCTGAGCCAGCTGGCAGCACGTGATCGCGGCCTGGCTCACCAGCCCGTGATGCATGCGCACCATCAGCGTGGCCGGCGAATAGATGCCCATGGTGTTGGGCTGCGTCATGGTCCGCGCGATGCCCTGCGCGTTTTCGAGCTGCTCCTGCGTCAGCCCGAGCAGCTTGCCCACGGCAGCCACCGCGCCGAAGATGTAGTGGCCGCCGCATTCGTGATGCTTGATCGCGCGGTTGATGACCTTGTAGGCCGTGCCGAGCCGCACCAGGATTTCCTGCCCGACCGCCATCGCCGCGAGGAATTCCTTTCCCGACACCTTGCCGCGCAGGCCGGTGGCGGCCAGCAGCGTCGGCACCACGTATTCGGTCACGTGGCCGGCTTCTTCGTGCAGGTCGCCGCAATCCATCGCGCGCGGCATCGGGCCCAGCGCGAGCGCCGCCTCGTGGGCCGGCACGCGGCCGCCGTAGAACGGCAGCGGTGTCTGCGGGTTGCCGCCGCGCTCCTTCACGAGCGCGACGATCTCGGGGATGCCCTCCATGGCCGAGCCGCCGATGGTGACGCCCATCGCGTCGAGCAGCGTCTGCTTCGCATGGCGCGTCACGCCGGCCGGCAGGTCGGCATACTGCGTTTGCAGCGCCATCCGGCACAGCGTGGCCATCGGGTCTTCGACCCCTTGCCGTTCAAATTTCGCCATTGTTCCGTCTCCTGGTCGCGGGATGCCGTGGCGTGCTCAGAACAGGAACACGCCCTTGCCGCCCGCCTGCGCGTCGAACAACCGGTAAGCCTCGTCGGCCTGCTCCAGTTTCCAGCGGTCGGTGAACAGCTTGTCGACGTCCACGCCGTGTTTCGCGACGAAGTGGATGCAATCCTTCATCCCGACTTCCGAGAACGTGTAGGAGCCGATGATGGTGCGCTGCTTGCCGATCACGTCCTTCATGCCGTCGACGTTGAGGTTGCCGCCCACGGCCACCAGTGCGATGCGGCCCCACGGGCGCGTGCTGCGCACGGCCTGCTGTTTGGGCACGTCGCCGCCCGCGCAATCGATCGCGCAGGTCACGCCGAGGCCGCCGGTGAGCTTGTGGATTTCCTCGATCGGGTCCTGCTGGCTGCCGTCGATCACGTGGGTCGCGCCGAATTCCTTCGCGCGCGCGACGCGATCGGCCGCGATGTCGATGCCGATCACTTCCACGCCCATCGCCGCGGCCAGCTGCACGGCCGACAACCCGACCGGGCCGAGGCCGAACACCGCGAGCGTGTCGCGCGCGCTGATGTCGAGGCGCAGCAGCGCGCCCCACGCCGTTCCCGTGCCGCAGGAAATCGCGGCGCCAGTGGCATACGACACTTCGTCGGGCAGGTGGACCAGCGACGTCACGGGCACCTTCATGTAGTGCGCATGGCCGCCGTGCTTGATGACGCCGTGGATATCCGCGCCGTGGCTGCACATCTGCGTCCAGCCGGTACGGCAGTGATCGCAGTGCATGCAGCCTTCGTAGTGGAACACCGCGACGCGGTCGCCGGCCTTGAACGCGCGCGGATCGACGCCCGCGCCGACCGCGACCACCTGGCCGCACGGCTCGTGACCGCCGATGATCGGCGTGTCCTCCGACATCCCGCGCGACGCGAGATCCTTGAAACCCAGCGAGCGGATCACGTCGGCCGGCTTGTTGCGATAGAAATGCAGGTCGCTGCCGCACATCCCGGATGCCTTCATCTCGATCACGGCCTCGCCCGGGCCGGGCGTCGGGTCGTCGAAATCCAGGATCTCCAGCGTGCGTTCGCCTCTGAAAACTACGCCTTTCATGTCTTGTGTCTCCTATGCGGTCGGGCAGCGGCGTCGTGCCGGCTCAGACCAGATTGATATAGGTGGCCTTCGGGTACAGGAAGCTCTCGACGTGCTCCTTCCCGCCCTTCCATCCGTAGCCGCTCATCTTCGTGCCGCCGAAGCCCACGGCCGGGTCGATCACGCCGTAGCAGTTGATCCAGACGGTGCCCGAGCGAATCCCCTGCGACACCTTGTGCGCGGTCGACAGGCTGCTCGTCCACACGCCGCCGGCGAGGCCGTACGGTGTGTCGTTCGCGAGCCGCAGCGCGTCGTCCATCGTGTCGAACGGAATCACCGACGCGACGGGCCCGAAGATTTCCTCGCGGGCGATCGTCATGTCGTTGCGGACATCGGCAAACACCGTCGGCTCGACGAAGAAGCCGCCGGCCGGTGCGCCGTCCGGGCGCCGGCCGCCGTGCACGAGCCGAGCCTCCGTGGCGCCGATGTCCACGTAATGCATCACGCGATCGAGCTGGCGCCGCGAGATCAGCGGGCCGATCTGCGTATCGGGATCGCGGCCGTCGCCGATCCGGATCGAGCCGGCGAACGCGGCCATGCGCTGCACGAATTCGTCATGAATCGCGCGCTGCACGAAGATCCGCGTACCTGCTACGCACACCTGGCCGGTGTTGGTGAACACGCCCATCGCCGCGCCCGGCACGGCCTTGTCGAGATCGGCATCGGCGAACACGATGTCGGGCGACTTGCCGCCGAGTTCGAGCTGCAGCCGCTTCAGGTTGCCGGCCGACGCGCGCACGATGGCCTGCGCGGTGCCGACCGAGCCGGTGAACGCCACGCGATCGACGTCCGGGTGTTCGGCCAGCGCCTGGCCGACGTCCTTGCCGTAGCCGGTCACGACGTTGATCACGCCGTCGGGCACGCCCGCTTCCATCATCAGCTCGGACACGCGCAGCGACGACAGCGACGCATCCTCGGCCGGTTTCAGCACTGCCGTGCAGCCGGTGGCGAGCGCGGGGCCGTAGATCCACCACAGCCCCATCAGCGGGCCGTTCCATGGGATGATGCCGCCGACCACGCCCACCGGCATCAACTGCTTGAGCGCGGTGAAGCCGGGGGCGATCGACATCGGCGGCGTTTCCACCGCGCCGGCGCCGGTTTGCGACGCGTAGAACTGCAGCAGTTGCGACAGCCATTCCTTGTAGCCGCGCGTGCGGGCGAGCGGCGCGCCCATGTCGAGCGTCTCGATCAGCGCGAGCTCGTCGAAGTGATCGAGGATGACGTCGTGCACGCGCAGCAGCAGCTTGCGCCGCTCGTGCGGCGTGAAGCGGCTCCACGGCCCCTCGAACGCGCGGCGCGCGGCCGCCACGGCACGACTCACGTCTTCCGCGTTGCCCTGCGCGACATGGCACAGCACTTCGCCGGTCGCGGGGTTGATGGCCTCGATGCGTTCGCCACCGACGGGCTCGACCCATTCCCCGCCGATCAGCAGCTTCTTGGTGCCACGTACGAAATCCGGCATGCTCGGGTTGATGCTCAAGAGTGTCTCCTTCTGAATTGTTCTGGATGACGAAGTTACATGCGAAGCATGATCGACTTCGTTTGCGTGTAGGCGTCGATCGACTCCTGGCCGAATTCGCGCCCCCATCCCGATTGCTTGTATCCGCCGAACGCCATCGCCGGATCGGATTCGCCGAAGGTGTTGATCCACAGCCGCCCGGCCTTGAGCGCGCGCACGACCTTGTGCGCGCGTGCCACGTCGCGCGTCCATACCGCGGCGGAAAGGCCGTAGCTGGTGTCGTTGGCCTGCAGCACCGCATCGTCCTCGTCCTTGAACGGGATGATCGACAGCACCGGCCCGAAAATCTCTTCCTGCGCGATCCGCATGCCGTTGCGCACGTTGTCGAACACCGTCGGCTCGACGAAGTAGCCGGCGCCGCTCCACGGCTGGCCGCCGAGCCGCAACGTCGCGCCGCCCTCCTGGCCCACGCCGATGTACGACCGCACGCGCTCGCGCTGCGTCGCCGAAATCAGCGGGCCGATCTTCGTGTCGGCCGCGAACGGATCGCCGGCCTTCCATGCGGCCGCCACCTGCGCCACGCGCTCCGCGACCTGCTCGTGGATGCTCTCCTGCACGAACAGCCGCGTGCCGGCCGAGCACACCTGGCCGGAGTTGCCGCAGAAGGTCTTCACGGCGGCTTGCACGGCCTTCTCGATGTCGGCGTCGGCAAACACCACGTTGGGCGCCTTGCCGCCGAGTTCCAGCGTCACTTTCTTCAGGTTTCCCGTGGCGTCGCGCGTGATCTGCTTGCCGACCGCCGTCGAGCCCGTGAACGCGATCTTGTCCACGCCAGGGTGCTGCGCCAGCGCCGCGCCCGCCGTCGCGCCGAAGCCCGGCAGCACGTTGATCACGCCCGGCGGCAGGTCGGTTTCCTGGATCAGCTCCGCGAGGCGGATCGACGTGAGGCAGGCCAGCTCGGCGGGCTTGAGGATCACCGTGTTGCCGCAGCACAGCGCGTTGGCGAACTTGATCGCGGCCATCAGGATCGGCACGTTCCAAGGGATGATCTGGCCGCATACGCCGAGCGGCTCGCGCAGCGTGTAGATCAGCGTGCTGCCGTCCGACGGGATCGTGGTGCCGAGCACCTTCGAGCACCAGCCCGCGTAGTAGCGCACGATGTCCACCGTGGCGGTCACCGCGCCTTGCGCGAACCACAGCGGCATGCCGTTGTCGAGCGACTCGATCGCGGCCAGCTCGTCGATGTGGGCCTCGATCTGGTCCGCGATCTTCAGCAGCGCCCGTGTGCGGGCGTGCGGCGACAGCGCCGACCATGACGGCGCTTCGAATGCCTTGCGCGCGGCGATCACCGCGGCGTCGACATCGGCACTGTCGGCCTCGGCGACCCGGCAAAGCAGCTGTTCGGTCGCGGGGTTGATCGTCTCGAAGGTCTTGCCCGATGCGGCATCGACCCATTGCCCGCCGATCAGCAGGCGCTTCGCGCTCTGCCCGATCCACGCGAGCGCTTTTGCGCGCGCGGCTTGCGCGGTGTCCGTGATAGTCGTCATGAATGCTCCAGTTGGGGTGGCGTGATGCATCAGGCCAGCGGCACGTCGACGCGTGTCGACAGCACCGCACTCAGTGGATTGGCGCGGCGCACCTCCGGATTGAAATCGGCGGGCGTCACGCACATGAACAGCGTGCGTCGATCCTCGCCGCCCAGCGCGCAGGCGTAGCAGTTGCGCTCGCCGGTCTGGATCTCCTCGAGAATCGTGCCGCCGGGCGCCACGCGCAGCACGCGCGTCTTCGTGAAATCGGCGACCCAGATCGCGCCCTCCGCATCGACCTGCGAGATGCCGTCGGGAGCCACGACGATCTCGGCCATCGAGCGGATCACGTCCTCGTCCTGCGGCACCGGGCCGAAGGTCGCCCAGTCGCGACGCGCGGAGAGCGAGCCGTCGGGCCGGATGTCGAACGCCGACATCCGGTTGCCCCAGGATTCGGACACCACCAGCGTGCGCCCGTCGATGATCGTCGCGCCGTTCGCGAAGTGCAGCGGTTCGCTCACCATCGTGACCGTGCCGTCCGGATCGACGCGTGCGAGCCGGCCCGGGCGGCGCGGCGCGAGCTTCATCACGTCGAAGCCCAGGTTGCCGACCCACACGCGGCCCTGCGCGTCCACCACCATGTCGTTGGGTTCGAATTCCAGGTGCGGCGACAGGCCGGCATGACGCACGACCGAGCCGTCGTGCTCGCGGCGCAACAGCGCGCGGTCGTGCATCGACACGACGATCAGCCGCCCGTCGGGCAGCCAGCCGATGCCGGACGGACATTCGGGCACGTGCATCTCCTCGCAGAGGTTGCTGCCGTCCTCGCGCATCGAGTACACGCATTCGGTATAGAGATCGCTGAACCAGAAGCGGCCGTCGTGCCAGCGTGCGGCTTCGGTATGCGTCATGCCGTCGAGAAGCAGGGTGAGCTGTCTCATTTAACCTGTCGTTAGTTAGATTGAAGGGTGCAGCGTGATCGCGGTCCGTGGGTTCGAGCGGTCACGACTGCGGCAGGCGGGCCGACGGAAATTCGGGCTGGCGCTTGCCGCGCAACGCGGCGACGCCCTCCTTGACGTCCGCCCCCAGAAAACACAGCATTTCAAGCGCGAGCGAGTTGTCGAATACCGGCCCCGCCACGCGCATCCAGTTGTTGAGCGATTTCTTGGTCGCGCGAATCGCGGTCTGGCTGCCGCGCGCGAGGTTGGCCGCGATGGCCAGCGAGCGCGACAGCACCTCGGCGCGCGGCGCGCAAAAGCTGACCAGGCCGATCCGTTCGGCTTCCTTGCCGTCGACGAAATCCGCGGTCATCAGGTAATACTTGGCCTTGGCCATCCCGCACAGCAGCGGCCACACGATGGCCGCGTGATCGCCCGCCGACACGCCGAGGCGCGCATGTCCGTCGGTCAGCTTCGCGTCCTCGGCCATCACGCTCACGTCCGCCAGCAGCGCGACGACGAGGCCCGCGCCGACGGCCGTGCCGTTGATCGCGGAAATGATCGGCTTGTCGCACGCGAGCATGTTGTAGACGATGTCGGACGCCTCCTTCATCACGCGCATCGTGGCCTCCTGGCTGGCCGCCATTTCCTCGACCACGGCAAGATCGCCGCCGGCCGAGAACGCGCGATCGCCGGCGCCCGTCACGACGACCACCTTCACGTTCGGATCATCGCCGACGACGCCCCAGACCTTGGTCAACTCCCAGTGCATCCGGTTGTTCGTGGCGTTCATGACCTCCGGACGATTGAGCGTGACGAGCAGGACGCCGTCCGGCTGGCGATCGAACAGGAGGAACTGGAAATCTTCGTATTTCATGCTGGGCCCTGGGATTGTCTGGAACGGCGGGCGGCGTGTGTCGACGCCCGCCGATGAAGTGACCTGCGACGGTTCGCGGTACCGGGGAAAACGCAAGGGACCGTCAGGATACCCTGCAATCTAACTAACAGTTGTTATTCTATTTTGCTTGCGGGGATTTCCCATCAGGGAATCCCCGCATGCCGCGAGTCAAATGCACGCCTTCCGGCGCGCGCTTTTCGACGCGCGGAACGTTTTCGACACAAACGTTGCGTGCGGCGGGTTCAGCGCCAAACCTGAAGGCATTCGCAGGAACAGAATCAGAACAAGGAGCGAGACACATGAGTCACCCGACCCTCATCCAGCAACTGGCCGACTTCTCGGTCGGCGTCGACATCGCCCGGCTACCCGACATCGTCGTGCAGGAGTGCAAGCGCGACATTCTCGACTCGCTGGGTGTCGCGCTGGCGGGGATCGATCATCCGAGGGGACGCATCGGCATCGAAACGGGCCGGCGCATCGGCGGCCGCGCGGGCGACGCGACCATCATCGGCACCGGCGAACGCTCGACCGCCTACGGCGCGGCGTTCGCCAACAGCGAATTGCTGAACGCGCTCGATGCGGACTCGGTGCTGTTGCCGGGCCACGTGAGCCCGTACGTGCTGCCCGGTGCATTCGCGACGGCCGAGACGCACCGGCGTGCCGGCCGCGACCTGATCGCCGCCGTGGCGGTGTCGCACGAGATGTCGTATCGCTTCGGCGCCGCGATGAGCGGCTACCGCGACACCAAGGACGGCAAGTCGGCCAATCCCGCATCGGTCGTGGGCTACAGCAGCACCGTGTTCGGCGCGACCGCGTCCGCGGGCAAGCTCAAGCGGCTGTCGGCGGCGCAACTGGCCAACGCGCTGGGCCTGGCCGCTGCATCGGCACCGGTGAATGCGCAGCGCGCGTGGTTCACGCACGCGCCCACCGCCACCATCAAGTACCAGCTGGCCGGCGGCCTGACCAACATCGCGCTCACGGCCGCCGACCTGGGCGAACTGGGCCATCGCGGCGATGTGCGCATCCTCGACGACGCGGTCAACGGTTACGCGAGCTTCATCGGTACCGACCGCTGGATGCCCGAGATCATCACGCGGGATTTGGGCGACGAGTGGCGCTTTCCCGGCTTCCAGATGTTCAAGCCGTATCCGCACTGCCGCGTGATGCACGCGCCGCTCGATCTGCTGATCGACATCGTCACGCAACACGATTTGAAGCCCCACGAGATCGACGGCATCACATCGTTCGGCGAAGGCTGGGCCTATGTGCTGCCCTGCTTCACCAACCGCGAAATCCTGGAGGTGCACGACGCGCAGTTCTGCTTCTCGCACGGCCTGGCCGTCGCGGCCCATCGCATTCCGCCCGGCCCCCGCTGGCAGGACCCGTCCGTCGTGTTCGACCCGTCCGTGATGGCGCTGATGAATCGCGTGTCGCTGGAAACCCATCCGGCCTATTTCCAGTCGATCTCGGCGGACATCACCAGCCGCCCGTCGCGCGTGGAAGTGCGTGCGCGCGGGCAAGTCTTCGCCGGCGAGAAGATGTTCCCGAAAGGCACGCCGTCGGTGGATCCCGCGACCTACATGACCACCGACGAACTGGTGAACAAGTTCCGCACGTTCGTCGACGGCCTGCTGCCGGTATCGACCGTCGAGCGGGTCGTCGACAGCGTGCTGAACCTCGAAAAGGTGGAGGACTTCGGCACCGTCATCCGCCAGTTCGTGCGCTCGTCCGGCCACTGAGCACCGACGGCAACCTCGAAAGCCACGACCATGACCCCTCATGCCGTCAACATGCCGCACGCGGATCGCCTCTGCATCGGCGGACGCTGGGTGGCACCCTCGTGCACCGACACCTTCGCCGCGTTCAATTGAGCGACCGATGAATTGGCTGCGCGCGCAACCATATCGAACGACACGACCTTCGGCCTCAATGTGGCGGTGTTCACGCACGACGCAGAGCGGGCGCTGCGCGTCGCGCGGCGGCTGCATGCGGGGTTGGTGGGACACAACGCGTCTCGCACCGATTTCTCCATCGGCTTCGGGGGCTTCAAGGAATCGAGCGCGGGCGGCCTCGAAGCATTTCTCGAAGTCAAGACCGTCGTACCTGACCCGCCGGCCGAATGCGTGCCGGCGCATGAACAAACTTTTGGAGGAGCAACCGATGAGCAAAACCGAATTCAACAACGCAGCACCGCACGACTGGATGATCCATTCTCGCATCAAGGGGCTGGTCGCGCTGGTGGTCGGCGCCGGCAGCGGCATGGGCGAGGCCAGTGCGAAAACCTTCGCGGCGAACGGCGGTGCGGTCGCCGTTGCCGACCTGAACGCGGGCAACGCCGAACGCGTGGCTGGCGAGATCGCGCGACGCGACGGCCACGCGCTCGCGCTCGGCCTCGATGTATCGAAACAGTCGGACATCGACGCGGCCATCGCCGGAACGGTCGAGCGCTTCGGCCGGCTCGACGTCGTCATCAACACGGCCGCGCTGGTGCGTTCCGGGATGCTCGAGGACGTGTCGATCGACGAATGGCGCAGCGGCTTCCAGGTCAACGTGGACGGTGCGCTGATGCTCGCGCGCAGCGCGCTGCCGCACCTGAAGCAGAGCCCGCATGCGGCGATCGTGAACACGGCTTCGCTGGCGGGCGTGCATGGCTATTCACAGGGCGGTGCCTATGGCCCGAGCAAGGCGGCGCTCATCACGCTCAGCCGGCAGATGGCGCACGAGTGGGCATCCTACGGCGTGCGCGTGAATGTCGTGCTGCCAGGTGTGATCGACACGCCGATGGCGCGCGGCTCGGTACCGCAGGAACTGCTCGACCAGCTTGCGGCGATGCTGCCGATGAGCCGGGTCGGCCAGCCGGACGAAGTCGCCGACCTGATCGTGTATCTTGCGTCGCCCGCGGCCGGCTACATCACGGCCCAGGCAATCGCATGCGACGGCGGCATGTCGCACATGATGTTCGCGAAGCCGATGGGCAAGTAAGCGCGCCGCGCGAAATACGTGCGCCGTGTGCGGCGAGGGCTCGCCCGGGCCTTCGCCGCCGGCGTTCGCACGCATTGCCTGCATCACCGGCATCACCCGCATCACCCGACGCGAATGACCGGGCTGCGGGCACCTCCGGCCTGATCCCCCGCATGCGGGCCCGGATCACGGCTGACGACGCCTTCTCCGCTCCATCTCCCCCACTACACGTTGCATCGGCCGCGCGAATCCGCACGTCCATCCGACCTTCGACGAAGCGGCGCACGGTATGGATCGCGCCTCGATGCTCGCGATGAACGATCCATCCATGGACGAGCGCGCCGATTTTCGGATCGAGCTGCACTTGCAGTGACGGCGAACCTGAAAAATTTCGTTCCGTCGGGTAAAACGCCGTTCGACAGCGGCATCGCCTCCGAATCGAGTAAACACGGCCCCCAATGCCCGCATGGGAACGCTTCCACGCGCTTTATTACGTAGAACGGATCATGTTTCCCGGCACCGCGATCGGTTGAATAAGTTGAAGTACGGAACGCCGGTATTCAGCCAACGGATCATTGCCTGAAAGCACGAATCCGCCTCGGGTTATACCCGATGGAGATTCGATGTCACGCCCCTCAATCTACCGAACGTTAGATTGTCGTCGTACCAAAAGACGACTGTCCGCACCCGGACATCGAGAACGAACCGGCCCATCCGTCCGGTCCTGAATCCGCCGCACAGCCTCGGCAGTTCGACACACTCCGCTCCTTCACTTCTCATTAAATTCGGATACCGAAATGAATGTAAGCCGATCATCAGGGTTGGGCACGAAGAAGACGATCCTCGCGCTTGGCATCGCTCTCCTGCCCGCATGGTCGTGGGCGCAAAGCAGCGTCACGCTTTACGGCACGCTCGATACGGGCCTGCTGTTCACCAGCAAGACGCACAACCCGACGACCGGTACGAACGGCGGCAAGCAGGTCAGCCTCATCAACGGCGGGCTGGAACCCTCCAATTTCGGCCTGTTCGGGCAGGAAGACCTGGGCGGCGGACTGAAGGCGACCTTCAGGCTGGAAAGCGGCGTGAGCGTCGTCAACGGCGGCTTCGACAACAGCAACGGCAATTTCTTCGGCCGTCAGGCCTGGCTGGCCGTCGACGGCAACTTCGGTCAACTGAAGGCCGGCGTGCAGTATTCGCCGTTCGTGCTGGCGATCTACGAGGCCGACCCGCGCAACGCCGGCCAGTTCGGCACGGCGTTTTCCGTCTACGGCGCCAATACGTTCGTCGGCAGTTTCAATCCGAATGCGATCACCTATACGAGCCCGAAGTTCGCCGGGTTTTCCGCCAGCGCGATGTATGCATTCGGCGGCATACCGGGCGACTACCGCGCGGCGCAGCAGTATTCGGTCAGCGCGCGCTACGAGTTTCGCGGGCTGGTCGTGAACGCCGCGATGTACGACTCGAGTTCGGCCAGGAATTCCGCGGGGCTGACGATCTTCCAGCAGCCGTTCCTGGGCCGGATGCTCGGGCTCAGCTACCACTTCGGCACGTTCGCGGTGAAGGGTTCGTTCACGAGCTACAAGCTGCCGACGACGGTCGCCGGCGGGGTGACGAACGGCGGCACCAACAACGTCTGGAATCTCGGCTTCGATTACTATCCGCTGCCGCAGCTCGATATCAACTCGGGCGTGTGGTACATCCGCGATCCGCAGGATGCGAACAATCACACGCTGCTCGGTGCGCTGACGACGCGCTATTTCCTGTCGAAGGCAACCTCGCTGTATGCGGAAGTCGGCGCGGTGAACAATCACGGCCGGCAAAAATTCGGCCTGTCGATCGACAACGCGCTGTACGGCGCGCCGGGCACGACGATCGGCGCGATCATCGGGATCAACAAGCGGTTCTAGCGGTGCCTCATGGGGCACGATGCGATGTGTCTTGCCCCATTCGGCCGGAGTACGGAACATTCCGGCCGCCGCGATTGACTCGATTGCCAACTGCCGCGAACGTATGCGGGGGCGTGCCGAATTCCGTTCGGCATGCATGACATTTCGGCAATGCAGCGCCGGAAGCCGGCCGGACGAGGATCGCCAATGGCGGGCGCTCCGGCCCGGGCTGCGCAACGCGAATGCAATCGGATCATGAACCATGCGATGACGACGGGAACACGTGCGGTCGGCCCGGCCGGCACCACGCACACCTGGAAAGGCGCCGACGGAATCCGGCTCGCGGGCCGCTCGTGGGGTGACCCCGACGGCACGCCGGTCGTGCTGCTGCACGGCAGCGGGCAGACGCGCCATGCGTGGAGCGGCATGGGCCGCGCGCTCGGCGCGACGGGCTTTCATGCCGTGGCGTTCGATGCGCGCGGACATGGAGAATCGGACTGGTCGCCGACCGGCAACTACAGCCAGGGGGCGATGATCCGCGACCTCGAGCGTGTCGCCGCGATGTTCGAAGGCCGGCGGCCGGTACTCGTGGGCGCGGGGCTCGGCGGCGGGACGAGCCTGCTCGCGGTCGGCGAAGGGTATCTCGACGCCGAAGCGCTCGTGCTCGTCAACATCGCACCGTACATCGAACCGGCAGGCGTGTTGCGCCTGCAGTCGTTCATGCGGCAGCCGCCGGACGGTTTCGGATCACCGGACGAAGCGGCCGACGCGATCCGCAACTATCGCGCGCGCCCGGCGCATGCGCTCACGCAGGAAAGCCTGGCCCGCAGCCTGCGCTACGACGACGGGAAATATCGCTGGCATTGGGATCCGCACTTTCTCGCGTGGCCGCGCGACCTGGCGCGACGCCATACGCGCTTTGCAGCCAGCGCGCGCCGCCTGAAGCTGCCGACGCTGCTCGTGCGCGGGGAGGAGTCGGAAATCGTCAGCAAGGCGGGGGCGCGCGAGTTCCTCGACCTGTGCCCGCACGCGGAACATGCGGACGTGCGGGATGCCGGCCACACGGTCGCGGGGGAACACAACGACCGGTTCGTCCATACCGTGCTCGATTTTCTCGAACGCCGGCTTCCGCGCGGCCCGGCGCTGCGCGATCGCGCGGTCGCGTGAGCCGGTTGCGTGCGCCGTGCAGCGCACCGCGGGCCGCTCAGCCGCGCGGCGTCAGGACGATGCGGCCAGTTCGGCCTTGCGGCTGCCGCGCCGGGCTTTCGCCGCGGGCTTCGCACCTGCCGCAGGCTTCACGCCATCGAAGAACATCGTGGCGAGCTGGTCGGCGACCTTGTCCAGCGAGCCCTTCTTCGGGTCGAACCAGGTCTGGACCGAGTTGATGCAACCGAGGACGAACACGCGGCACAGCGCGATGTCCACGTCCTCGCGCAGGAACCCTTCGGCGCGCAAGTCGTCGAACACCGCGGTCCACAGCTGCTGGTGGCGCTCGCGCCGCTTGACCTGACGCTCCCGCACCTTGTCCGGAAGCTGGGTCAGCAGCCGGCCATGCGCGAGCGCGTAGTCGCCGAACTTGATCAGCGCGCTCATCTGCCCGACCAGCGCTGCCTTGAAGCGCGCGTCGGCCGTCGCATCGGGCGGCAGCGCGTCGAAGTGTTCCTTGATGTGCTGCACGATGCTGTCCGCGCCGTGCTCCATCACGACGTCGACCAGTTCTTCCTTCGACGAGAAGTGATAGTAGATGCTGGCCGCCTCGATGCCGGCCTGGTCGGCGATGGCGCGCATCGTCGTCGCGGCATAGCCCTGCGTCGCAAAGGAGCGCGCGGCCAGCCGCAGCAAGGTTTCCCGGGTATCCGCGCTGGGATTTACATTTCGCTTTCGCACGTTCGTGTATCAGCCGTCCGCTGTTATCAAGATGAAGTGAAGAGATCCGGATGCCGCATGCGCAGTGCCCGGCCGCGCGGCGTCGTGGAGGGCACCGCCCGCATGATCATCCCGTTGCCGTTCCGGCTCGCCGATGGCGGCCGGCGGCGTGTCTCCGTCTCCCCGGGTACTGCCTGATCCTCTCGCATGCCGCCACGCGGCGGCACAAAACTAATGTTTGAGAGGGTAGCGTATTTTCAGGGCGCGAGCCAGTGAGCCAAAACACCGTCGGCGAGCCTGCCGCGCGGGGTTCGCCGGCCGCACGATTGCCTGAATCTCTCGTCGGCGGTTCGACGTTGCGCAGCGTTCGCACGATGGCGTCGAACCATGCAGCGTCCGCGCGCTCACTGTACGGAACACCGTGGCCGCTCGCGTTGACACGCATGCGCCCACCGGCGAAGTTCGAGGGCACGGCGGCCCGCACGAGCGGCCCGCCCTTCTCCATCCGTCGATCATCGTCCCGTCATGCCCTCATCAATCGAATCCGTCTTGCGAGCCCCGGCCAAACCGGGAAACCGGCTGCCCGGCACCCCCGATCCCGCGCACCTGTGGCGCACCGCGGACGGCGTGCGGCTCGCGGGCGATACGTGGGGGCATCCCGACGCGCCGCTCGTCGTGCTGCTCCACGGCGGCGGCCAGACGCGTCACGCTTGGGGCGGCACGGGCGCGTTGCTGGGCAGCGCTGGCTACTTCGCCGTCGCGTACGATGCGCGCGGACATGGCGACTCGGACTGGAGCGCCGCGGGTGACTACAGCCAGGACGCGTTCGTCGACGACTTGCGGCACATCGTCGGCGCGCTGGGCGGGTGCCGTCCGGTACTCATCGGCGCATCGCTGGGCGGCGGCACCAGTCTTGTCGCGATCGGAGAACGCCGGATCGATGCGCGCGCGCTGATCCTGGTCGATATCGTGCCGTACACCGAGCCGGCCGGCGTCGCGCGCATCAGGACGTTCATGCAGCAGAATCCCGACGGCTTCGGCTCGCTCGACGAAGTCGCCGACGCGATCGGCCGCTACCGCTCGAGCCCGCCGCGTCCGGGCAGTCATGCCGGCCTGTCGAAGAATGTCCGGCTCGGCGACGACGGCCGCTACCGCTGGCACTGGGACCCGCGCTTCCTGTCGGGAACGACCGATCTTGCTGCCCGTCACGCGCGCTTCTCGGCCTGCGCGCGCAACCTCGCGCTCCCCACGCTGCTGGTGCGCGGCGGCAGTTCCGACGTGGTCAGCGAAGCCGGCGTTCGCGAGTTTCTCGAACTCTGCCCGCACGCGGAATACGTGAATGTCGCGGCGGCGGGACATATGGTTGCCGGCGACCGCAACGACGTGTTCGGCCAGGCCGCCGAACAGTTTCTCGCGCGCCACGTCCCCGCTGCATGACCGTGGCGCGCGGACGCGCGGGCGTTCGCGCGTGCAGATGGGCCGATTCAGAGCGGCGGTGTGTCCGGCGACGTCGAAAAATGATGCTGGCGGACTTTCCAGTCGCCCTGTTGCAACGCGATCACGAGCGTCGTGCGCAAGCGCGAGCGTGACGTGTTGCCGTCACCGAGCACGAACGCGAATTCGCCGTAGCCTTGCGCGAGAAAGCAGTCGTCGCCCAGGCGGATGAAGTGCTGCTCCACCAGCGCCAGCGTGGCCGACCGGATCACGCCATCGTACGACGCGAAGTACGCACGAATCGCATCACGCCCGGCCGAATGGCCGGGCCGGCCACCGAAGAACAGCGCATCGGCCGTGTAGATGCTTGTCAGCGCGTCGGGATTCCAGTCGCGCGCGGCCGCGTTCCACGCGGCCTGCACGATTGCCAGCGCGGGGCCGGGCGTGTCGTTCGTTCCAACCATCGTCTCCTCTCCTTTCCTGGGACGCCTGCCGGCGCCATTACCGAGCGCATGCGTTCGCCGATCCGCCCTGCCGTTGCCGTCACGCCGGCGCATGACGGATGCCGACCGGAGCGACACCGTTCAGACCATCTGCATCACGTCCGCCGTGGCCACGCGCGACGAGCGGAACGCGTTTGCCGGATGGGTCATGTCGGCATAACCGAACCCGATGCCGCAAACGAATTTCCGCTCATCGCCGATCCCGAAGTAGCGGCGGATGAATCGGGCGTGATGAGCCAGCGCCGCCTGGGCCGTCGTCGCAACGCCATGCGCGCGCGCCGCCAGCATGAACGATGCGACGAACGCGCCGCAGTCGAGTGCCGCATACGGCCCCAGCTCGGCCGGTATCGTCAGCAACGCGACATGGGGCGCGCCGAACAGCCGGAAATTCTCGGCAACCTGACGCTCGCGCGCCGGCCTGTCGCTGCGCGCGATGCCGAGCGCCGCATAGAGCGCGTATCCGACTTCCCTGCGCCGCTCGCCGTACACGCCTCGATATTCGTCCGGGAACGGAATGTCGGAATCGATCCCGGAATGCTGCGCGGCATGCGCGACGAGCGCCGAGCGGAAACGCTCGGTCGTGTCGCGGGGCGTCACGGTCGCGTGCCACGGCTGCACGTTGCACCACGACGCCGCGCGTTTCGCGATGTCGACGATGCGCTCGATCACGTCAGTCGGCACGGCATCCGGCAGGTACGCGCGGCAGGTGAAACGCCCGGACGAAAGGCGGTCGATCGCTTCCGCGTCGGCGATCGGGCGAATGCCCGAATCCTCGTACTTGGCTTGCGCTTGCATGAAACTTCTCCGGTTACCGGCACCTGACGGTACCGTCTCCATCAAATATAACGATCATTAGTTAGTCATCGAAGCCGGCTTGCGCCCGCGTCCGGCCTGATTCTCAGGGCTCGCAGTCGACGTCGCTCAGGATGAAGGACAGCGTCTCGGCCGCCGCCTTCAATTCGGGCATCACGCGCTGGCGGATCGCCATCATGTCCGGCTCCAGTTCCACGGCCCCGCAATTCAGCGCCATCAGCGTACGGGTCCGGCCGACCACGATCGGCAATGCGATGCCGTACGCGTTGCGCTGATATTCGCCGACCGACATGCACACGCCCGACTGCTTCAGATCGTCGAACGCCGCATCGAGGTTCTCGCGCACGGCGCCCGCATCGTCTCCCGCCGCGTCGAGCAATTCGGCCATCAACGGCTCGCGCATCGCGTCCGGCAGCCCGTACAGATACGCGCGGCCGACCGAGGTCGTCGCCATCGGCAGCAGCGAACCGACGCCCAGGCGCAGCGTCGCGATCCGGGCGCTCGCGCGCCACGCGATATACACCATGTCGAGCCGATGCGGGACCGCGAGCGCGACCGACAGGTTCAGCTTGTCGGCCAGCTTCTGCATCACGGGCGTGACGAGACGCGTGACGGGATTTGCTTCCAGATAGGCGTGGCCGATGCTCAATGCGCCGGCGCTGAGCTCGAACTGGCGCCCGCCGCCCACCCTGCGCAGGTAGCCGATCGAGATCAGCGTCGTGGTCAGCCGCGATACCGTCGCTTTCGGCAGGCCGGTGCGTCGCACCAGCTCCGCGTTGGACAGCGGCGCGCGGGCCGCACGAAACGCGTGGAGCACCTCGAGCCCGCGTTCGACGGTCAGCGTGACGCCCTGTTGCTTGTCGGACCTGTTCATGTTCGTGTCAGTCGATGACGACTGCCTGCTCCTGCAGATGCTGTGCCGCGGCCACCAGCCGCGGCCCGAGTTCCCGTTCGACCCGCGCGCGGCCGAGCCGCGCGCTGCGCCCGATGCAGGCAAGCACGAGCGGCGTGTGATCCTGGACCACCAGCGGCACCGCGAGAATCGTCAGATCCGGCTCCCACTCGCCGAGCGACATGCAATAGCCGACGTTGTGCACCTGCGAAATGCCCTCGCTGATGCGGCGGCGCAGGTTCGGCCAGTCGCGGCCCGTCTTGCGTTCGATGTTACCGAGCAGGTAGAAGCGTTCGAGCTCCGGCAACGCGGCCAGCAACGCCCAGCCCATCGGCGACGAGGCGATGCGCAGGCGGGTGCCCGCGTACAGCTTCAGGTCGACCGACGCCGGCTTGCTCGCGCACGTTTCCAGCACGATCACGTCGAGACGGTCGCGCGTGCCGAGCATCACGTAGGTGTCGTTCGTGTTCGCGAACGCCTGCATTTCGAGTCGCGCGAGCAGTTGAACGTTGGAATGCGCGATCGCCGCATAGCCGAGCGACAGCACGGGGGCCGCCAGCCGGTACTTGCGGCGCTGCGGCGAGTAATGAAGGTAGCCGAGCGCGACGAGCGAGCGCACCATCCGCGACACCGTCGGCGCGGGAATGCCCGTTTCGATCACGAGTTCCTGATTGCCGAGCCACGGCTCGTGCGGCGAGAACGCGGCCAGGATCGCCAGGCTGCGCGCCAGCGGAACGACCATCGCGCCGGAAGCGGGCCCGCCGTCCGGACGCTCGCTGTCTCCGATCGGCGCGTCGTGCCAACTCGCGTCTTCCTGTCCTGACAGGGGCAGCGCTGCCCGGTTTGCCTGCGGCGACATCGATTGCTCCATTTGTCTCGATCTGGCTCTGGAAGCGGCCATGAACTGCTCGTCCCGATCGGTCGGGGCGGGACGCCGCACGCGGTGGCGGCGCTCGCCACATGCGACCGTCGGATGGCTTCATTACACGAGCCAACCGGGAAACGAGTCAATTGTAGCGCTGATATGTTCCGTACTTTGAAACGAAAATCGGCGCAAAAAATCGGCTGCCCCCGGTCTGAAGCGGGGCTTTCCCGACAATTTCGAGACGGAACGCGTGCAGGGAGATCAGTCGATGTACGGAACACAAAATCGATTCCGGACGTCCATCGAGGCGCTCCGGTACGGCGGCCGGCGCGCGGCCCGCCATCCCCGAACCCGATCGATTCGAGCCGTGCCGCGCGACAGGCCGTTGTGTCGCAACAGCCTGTCGCATCACGCATCCGGCGCGGCGCGCGTTACGCCGCGCCCTTCAGCTCGATCAGCAGATCCTTCGCCGCGACGCGCTCGCCGGGCTTCACGTGCACGGCCGCGATCTCGCAATCGCGCTCTGCTGCGATGTGGGTTTCCATCTTCATCGCCTCGAGCGCGATCAGTGTCGTGCCGGCCGTCACGCGCTGGCCCGGCTGCACGGCCACCGTCACGACCGAGCCCGGCATCGGCGCGGCCACGTGCAGCGGATTCGCCGGATCGGCGCGTTGCAGGCCGTGCCGCTCCTTGCCCGCATGCACGACCGTCTTCTGCTCGACCAGCGCAGAACGCGACTGACCGTTCAGCTCGAACAGCACCTTCACGATGCCGTCCTGCGCATCGGCGTGCTGCCCCTGCAGCGACACGAGCAGCGTCTTGCCCGGCGAGATGTCGATCGCCACTTCCTCCTGCGGCTGCAACCCGTACAGGAACGCGGACGTCGGCACCACCGACGTGTCGCTATACGCGCGCACGTGCGCGTAATAGTCGACCGTCTGCTTCGGATACATCAGGTACGACGCGAGTTGCCGGTCGTCGAGCGGCTGCTCGCACGCGGCCTCGGCCTGTGTGCGCGCCGCGTCGAGATCGACCGGCGCGATCTGGTCGCCGGGGCGATACGGCGCGGGCGGCTCGCTCTTGAGCACCTTGCGCGACAGGTCCGCCGGGAAGCCGTCCGGCGGGAAGCCCAGTTCGCCCTTGAACAACGACACGACCGACTCGGGGAATGCGATGTCCTTGTCCGGGTTGCGCACGTCGTCCACGGCCAGATCGTTCGCGACCATCATCAGCGCCATGTCGCCGACCACCTTCGACGTCGGCGTGACCTTGACGATGTCGCCGAACAGCCGGTTCACGTCCGCATACGCGCGCGACACCTCGGTCCAGCGATGATCGATACCGAGCGAGCGCGCCTGCTCGCGCAGGTTCGTGTACTGGCCGCCGGGCATTTCATGGCGGTACACGTCGGCCGTGCCCGCGCGAATCTCCGATTCGAACGGCGCGTAGTAGCGGCGCACGCCTTCCCAGTACATCGACGCTTCGTGCAGTCGGTCCGCATTCAGCCCCGGATCGCGCGCACTGCCCGCGAGCGCGGCTGCGATGCTCGACAGGTTCGGCTGCGACGTGAGCCCGCTCATCGCATCGAGCGCGCCGTCCACCGCGTCGCAGCCGGCTTCGACCGCCGCGAGCACCGACGCCGCGGCGATGCCGCTCGTGTCGTGCGTATGGAAATGCACGGGCAGCCCGGTTTCCTCCTTGAGCGCCTTCACGAGCGTGGCCACCGCCTGCGGGCGGCAGATGCCCGCCATGTCCTTGATGCCGAGCACGTGCACGCCGGCCTGCTGCAGCTCGCGCGCGATGCCGACGTAATACTTGAGGTCGTATTTCGAACGCGACGTGTCGAACAGGTCGCCGGTGTAGCAGATCGCGCCTTCGCACAGCATCCCGCTTTCGCCCACTGCATCGATCGCGACGCGCATGTTGCGCACCCAGTTCAGCGAATCGAATACGCGGAACACGTCGACGCCCGCGCTCGCCGCTTGCTGTACGAAGAAACGCACGACGTTGTCCGCGTAGTTCGTATAGCCGACCGCGTTCGAGCCGCGCAGCAGCATCTGGAACAGGATGTTCGGCACGCGCTCGCGCAGCAGCGCGAGGCGTTCCCACGGGTCTTCCTTCAGGAAGCGCAGCGCGACGTCGAAGGTCGCACCGCCCCAGCATTCGAGCGAGAACAGCTGCGACAGCTCGCGCGCGTAGAACGGCGCGATCGGCAGCATGTCGGCGGTGCGCATGCGTGTCGCGAAGAGCGACTGGTGCGCATCGCGCATCGTCGTGTCGGTCAGCAGCACCTGCTTCTGGTCGAGCATCCAGCGCGCGAATTTCTCCGGCCCGAGTTCGCGCAGCCGGTCACGCGTGCCGGCCGGAATCGCCGTGGCCGTATCGATCTTCGGCAGCACCGGCTTCGACAGCGGCAGCGCCGGCAGCGTGCGGCCGTTCATCTCGGCGTTGCCGTTCACGTTCAGCTCGCCGAGATAGCGCAGCAGCTTCGTCGCGCGATCGCCGCGCTTCGCGAATTCGAGCAGCTCCGGCGTTTTGTCGATGAAGCGTGTCGTCACGTCGCCGGCGATGAACGCCGGATGGTTGATCACGTTTTCGAGGAACTGCAGGTTCGACGTGACGCCGCGAATGCGGAACTCGCGCAATGCGCGATCCATCCGGTGAATCGATTCTGCCGCCGTCGGCGCCCACGTCGTCACCTTGACGAGCAGCGAATCGTAGTACGGCGTGATCACCGCGCCGCCGTACGCGGTGCCCGCGTCGAGCCGCACGCCGAAGCCTGCCGCGCTGCGGTACGCAGTGAGCCGCCCGTAGTCGGGCAGGAAGTCGTTCTCCGGGTCCTCGGTCGTGATCCGGCATTGCAGCGCATTGCCGTTCAGCGGAATCGCCTGCTGCGCCGGCACGCCGGCGGCGCGCTCGACGATCGCGCCGTCGCCGTTCGCGACGTCCTCCGCGAGCCCGATCCGGCCGCCTTCCGTGATGCGGATCTGCGCCTTCACGATGTCGATCCCGGTAATCATCTCGGTCACCGTGTGCTCGACCTGAATGCGCGGGTTCACTTCGATGAAATAGAACTGGCCGCTGTCGGCATCCATCAGGAATTCGACGGTGCCCGCATGCGTATAGCCAACGGCGCGCATCAGGCGCAGCGCCGATTCGCACAGCGCCTGCCGGCCCGCATGATCGAGATAAGGCGCCGGCGCGCGCTCGACCACCTTCTGGTTACGCCGCTGCACCGTGCAATCGCGTTCGTACAGGTGCACGACCGTGCCGTGCAGATCGCCGAGCACCTGCACCTCGACGTGCCGCGCGTTGCGCACGAGCTTCTCGACATATACCTCGTCGTTGCCGAACGCGGCCAGCGCCTCGCGCCGTGCGACCGGCAGCAGGGTCTCGAGATCCTGAGCGCTTTCCAGTACGCGCATCCCGCGTCCGCCGCCGCCCCAGCTTGCCTTGAGCATCAGCGGATAGCCGACTTCCGCGGCCAGCGCCTTGCACGCGTCGAGATCGTCCGGCAGCGGCGTGGTCGCGGGCATCACCGGCACGCCGGCCGCGATCGCCGCGTTGCGCGCGGCCACCTTGTTGCCGAGCGTGCGCATCACGTCGGGCGACGGGCCGATCCAGCGAATGCCGGCGTCGATCACGGCCTGCGCGAAATCGGGGTTCTCCGACAGGAAGCCGTAACCCGGGTGGATCGCATCGACCTTCGCCTGCCGCGCGACGCGCAGGATGTCGTCGATGTCGAGATAGGCCGCAAGCGGCTTCTTGCCCTCGCCGATCAGGTAGCTCTCGTCCGCCTTGAAGCGATGCAGCGCGAGCCGGTCTTCCTTCGAATAGATCGCCACGGTGCGGATGTTCAGCTCGGCGGCGGCGCGCATCACGCGAATCGAGATTTCCGAGCGGTTCGCGATCAGGATGGACTGGATGGGAGTAGGTGTCACGGCGACCATGGATAGTGAATAGTTGAATTAAGCTCGCTGACGCGCCGTCCTCCGCCCGCCTGCTTCACTGGACGGCATGCGGATCGTCGCATCGGTCATTCGCGGTTGCATCGTCCCGGCTTTCGCCAGTCAACATCTTCGTCATATCGCCGTGGAGCCGCTATCGACATCGCGACGACGAACAGCATTCAGCCGACCAACCGGGAAGACGAACAGCAGACCGGCTGGCCGGTCGTCAATCAGGGCACGGCGGGCCCGTGCCGCGGCCTGGCCCGCCCGACTTCAGTCGCGGTGCTCGAAAAGCGGCGCGTGATCCATCCAGTCGTAGCCCGCACCGGATTTCGCCCACGCCCAGTTCGCATCGCCGCGCCGGTCGCCGGACCGCGCCGTCGGTTGAACGCCCTCCGCGCCGTGCTCATGCACAACCCCGCACGCGCCGTCCCCCGGGACGACATCTCGTTTGTGGCAGCCAGTCATTGCATCACCTCAGGTTTGAAAAAGCTTTCCGTTCCGCGGCCGAGCCCGCCCGACTCGAGGAAAATTCCTGCTGGACCGGATGGCGCCGCATACGTTGCAGGCTCAATCACGCAAAAAGCAGGCCACATCGAACGTCGAACGAACGGCCCCGGTTCGCGGGGAGATCGTTCAACACCAGGTTTCAAAACCGTTCAATTCTGAAATTTCGGTTCTGTTTTTGAAATGGTGACGCCCGGTCCTGTCGCGATCGGGGGCGCCCGCAAACCGGCACACCGCTGGCCTGTTCACCCGGCCATCAACGTGACTGGCTGGAAGCGCTCCGCACGCAGGAAAGCCGGGGATCGCCTGCTCGAACACGCTCGATCAGGATTGAGCGAAAACCGTTATCGGCATCGCGATGGCGAACAGCATTCAGCCGACCTGTCGACGCTATCGGGGCGGCAGGCGGATGACCGGAAACGGCGTCAGTCGCGCTGCCTGACAAGCGGCGCGTGATCCATCCAGTCGTAGTGGGCGCTGCCGCCCGCCCATGCCCAGTTCGGGGCATCGTGCCGCGCGCCGCCCGGGCCCGGGCGCGCGGACGATCCTCCGCCCTCCGTCGCATTGTCGCGGCCTGCTCCGGCGTACGCGCCGGAACCGGCCATGGCACCTGTTGCGTCGTGCGTCATTGCGCGTCGCGAACCATGTTGCGGGCGATCACGATCTGCTGGATCTGGGTCGTGCCCTCATAGATGCGGAACAGGCGCACATCGCGATAGAAACGCTCGATCGCGTATTCGGACATGTAGCCGGCGCCGCCGAAAATCTGCACCGCGCGATCGGCCACGCGGCCGCACATCTCGGACGCGAACAGCTTCGCGCACGACGCCTCGGTGCTGACCGGCAGCTTGTCGTCGCGCCGGCGCGCCGCATCCACCACCATGCAGCGGGCCGCGTAGATCTCGGCCTTGCTGTCGGCGAGCATCGCCTGCACGAGCTGGAAATCGGCGATCGGCTTGCCGAACTGCTTGCGCTCCATCGCATACGACAGCGCCATCGACAGCATCCGCTCGGCCACGGCCACGCATACCGCGGCGATATGGATGCGGCCCTTGTCGAGCACCTTCATCGCCGTCTTGAAACCCTGCCCTTCCTTCCCGCCGATCAGGTTCGCGGCGGGCACGCGCACGTTGTCGAAGATCACGTCGCACGTATGGGCGCCCTTCTGCCCCATTTTCTTGTCGCGCTTGCCGAAGCTGATGCCGGGCGTCTTCGCATCCACGATGAACGCCGAGATGCCGCCCGAACCCTTGTCTTCCGGGTTGGTGCGCGCCATCAGCGTGAAGATGCCCGCGTGCGGCGCGTTCGTGATGAAGCGCTTGGTGCCGTTGACCACGTAGTCGTCGCCGTCGCGGATCGCCGTGGTGCGCAGCGACGCCGCGTCGGAGCCGGCTTCCGGTTCGGTCAGCGCGAACGACGCGATCAGCTCGCCGGTCGCGAGACGCGGCAGGTACTTCTCCTGCTGCTCGGGCGTGCCGTCGAACAGGATGCCCTGCGAGCCGATGCCCACGGTGGTGCCCAGCAGCGAGCGGAACACCGGCGACGCCTGGCACAGCTCGAACACCGCCAGCACCTCCTCCTCCATCGTCAGCTCGAGGCCCCCGAAGCGCTCCGGAATGGTGAGGCCGAACAGGCCCATCGCCTTCATGTCGGCGACGATGTCGTCGGGAATCTCGTCGGTGTCGGCCACGTGCTCCTCGTTGGGCACGAGCCGCTCGCGCACAAACCGGGCGATGGAGTCGAGCAGGCCGTTGAGCGTTTCTTGATCGCGAATCATGTCGGTACGCCTGAAAAGATAGAGAAAACGACCCGATGCTGCGCCGGCGGCCGACGCGAAACAATCGCCCGGCCAAAAACGTTCCGGAGGATGAAATCGCGTCGACGAGGCCGGTATTGGCCCTGCGGCCGCCGCGCCCCGGTCGTCTGCCAAGGTACGGAACAATGTGCGCCGATCCGTTGACCGGCTCACCCGGCGGTTCCATCGTAGGAGCTCGAATCCACTGCCGCTACGTTCGCCATGCCGCTCCAGCCCGATCACCTGCTGTCCCGCCCGTTCCCGCCCATCGAGCACGCGTACTCGCTGCGCGATACCCAGCTTTACGCACTCGGCCTGGGCCTCGGCGCCGATCCGCTCGACGCAGGGCAATTGCGTTACGTCTACGAAGGCCGGGACGGCGCGTCGCTGCGCGCGCTGCCGACCATGGCGAACGTGCTCGCGTACCCGGGCTTCTGGGCGCGCGAAGCGGACACGGCCATCACGTGGCAAAAGATCCTGCACGCAGAGCAGGAAATCAGGATTCATGCGCCGTTGCCGGCCAGCGGCCGCGTCACGGGCACGACGCGCATCACCGGCCTGTGGGACAAGGGCGAAAACAAGGGCGCATTTCTGCAGCAGACGCGCGAGATCGCCGATGCCGACACGGGCCGCCTGCTCGCGACCGTCGTGCAACTGAGCCTGTTGCGCGGCGACGGCGGCTTCGGTGAAGGCGGCAGCACCGGCCCGCTGCCGGTGCCGCATGCGATGCCGGACGGCGAACCCGATCACGTTTGCGAGCTGACCACGCCCGCGCAACTGGCGCTGATCTACCGCCTGAGCGGCGACCTGAATCCGTTGCATGCCGACCCGTCGGTGGCCTCGGCGGCCGGTTTTGCACGCCCCATCCTGCACGGCATGGCGCTGATGGGCGTAGCCGCGCACGCGGTGCTGCGCACGGTGTTGGGCTATGACGACACGCCCTTCGCCGGCATGCGCGTGCGCTTTACCGCGCCGGCGTGGCCCGGCGACACGCTGCGTACCGAGATGTGGGTGCGCGGCGACACGGTTTCACTGCGCGTCACGGCCGTGGAGCGCAACGTGGTGGTTTTGACCAACGCGCGGGTCGACCTGCGCTGAATCGCAATTCTTCAGGAGACACACATGGATCTGGGTTTGACCGGCAAGATCGCCATCGTCACCGGCTCGGCACGCGGCCTGGGCGCCGCCACGGCGCGCCGGCTCGCGCAGGAAGGCGCGAGCGTCGTCGTCACCGACATCAACGCCGAACTGGCGCAGGCCACCGCGCAAACGCTGCGTGACGAAGGCCTGGCCGCGCACTGCGTCGTGGGCGACATCACGCAGGCCGCCGACGTGCAGCGCCTCGTCGACGAAACGGTCGCGCATTTCGGCGGCGTGCACATTCTCGTGAACAACGCCGGCGCGCCGCGCGACAAGTACCTCGTGAAGATGAGCGAGGACGACTGGGATTTCGTGATGACGGTGATGCTCAAGGGCGCGTTCCTCGCCGCCCGCGCGGTGATGCCGCACTTCATCGAGCAGGGCTGGGGCCGGCTGATCAACATCAGCTCGCGCGCGCACCTGGGCAACCCGACGCAGGCCAACTACTCGGCCGCGAAGGCCGGCCTGATCGGCATGGCCAAGGCACTGTCGATGGAGGAAGGCCGCTACGGGATCACAGCGAACTGCGTGGCGCCGGGCTTCATGGAAACGGAAATGGTGCAGGCGCTGCCGACCTACGAAACGATCAAGGAACGCGCGGTGGCCGCGCAGCCGATCAAGCGCGTTGGGCGTCCGGACGACATCGCCGACGCGGTGGCCTTCCTGGCGAGCGAGCGCGCCGGCTTCATCAGCGGCGAAGTGCTGCACGTCACGGGCGGCCGCTACGGCTGATCCGGCAACCGCACCGCAACCACGATAGCTGCCGGCGCGTGACACGCGAGCACGGGTGGCTGAATATTGATGACATTGAAGAGGCATTCGAAATGAAACGAGCAGCCATCGTCGCCCCGCTGCGCACGCCCGTGGGCGCATTCGGCGGAACGCTGAAGGGCGTTCCCGTCGAGGAACTCGGCGCGACCGTCGCGCGCGCCGTCGTCGAACGTACCGGGCTCGATCCCGCGCGCATCGACGACGTCGTGTTCGCACAAAGCTATGCGAGCGGCGAGACGCCGTGCACCGGGCGCTGGGTGGCGCTGCAGGCGGGCTTCCCGA
Source organism: Burkholderia arboris (assembly GCF_038723655.1). NCBI lineage: Bacteria > Pseudomonadati > Pseudomonadota > Betaproteobacteria > Burkholderiales > Burkholderiaceae > Burkholderia > Burkholderia arboris. The sequence continues at coordinate 249,675 of NZ_CP109823.1, read as the reverse complement.
TCGAAGTCGCGGGCATGCAGCTGGACCGGCGCTGCGGCGGCGGCGTGCAGGCGCTGGCCACGGCCGCGATGATGGTGCAGACCGGCGCGGCCGACGTGGTGATGGCCGGCGGCGTCGAAAGCATGAGCAACGTCGAGTTCTATACGACCGACATGCGCTGGGGCAAGCGCGCGGGTTCGGTCACGATGCACGACCGGCTCGATCGCGGCCGTGAGCGCTCGCAGCCGGAAAGCCGTTTCGGCCGCATCAGCGGCATGATCGAAACCGCCGAGACGCTGGCGCGCGAGTACGGCATCACGCGCGAAGCGTCGGATCGCTTCGCCGCGCGCAGCCATCAACGCGCCGCCGCCGCGCAGCAGGCCGGCCATTTCGATGCGGAGATCGTTCCGGTCGCCGTGCCGCAGCGCAAGGGCGATCCACTGATCGTCGCGCGCGACGAAGGCGTGCGTGGCGAAACGACGCCCGACAGCCTCGCGAAACTGCGCACCATCATGAAGGACGGCGTCGTCACGGCCGGCAATGCATGCCAGCAGAACGACGCGGCCGCCGCGTGCCTGATCGTGGCCGAGGACAAGCTCGACGAGCTCGGCCTCACGCCGATCGGCTGGCTGGTCGGTTGGGCCGCCGCCGGCTGCGACCCGGCCCGCATGGGCATCGGCCCGGTGCCCGCCGTGCAGAAGGTGCTGGCGCGCACGGGCCTGACGTTCGGCCAGATGGACCTGATCGAACTCAACGAAGCGTTCGCGTGCCAGGCGCTGGCCTGCGTGAAGGGCTGGGGCAGCTCGATGGACGCGCTCGAAGACAAGCTCAACGTGAACGGCTCCGGCATCTCGCTGGGCCACCCGGTGGGCGCGACGGGCGGGCGCATCATGACCACGCTGCTGCACGAAATGCAGCGCCGCCAGGCCCGCTACGGGCTGGAAACGATGTGCATCGGCGGCGGCCAGGGCATCGCGATGATCGTCGAACGCGCATAAGGCTGGAGACCGACCATGAGCAACCCTGAATCCGGCCAGACCTGGCAACCCGGCCAGCGCGAGCTGCAGAACGCCGGCATCGTGAAGCTGATGCGCGCGCTGGACGTGCCGTCGTATGACGAACTGATGCGCGTGTCGATCGCCGAACCCGAGCGCTACTGGAACACCGTGATGCGCGAATGCGCGATCGCGTGGGACGCGCCACCCACCGCTTATGTCGACCTGTCGCGCGGCCCGCAGTTTCCGGCCTGGTTCCCCGGCGGCCGGCTCAACTGGGTCAATACGATTTACGGCTGGGCGCGCAATCCGGCCACCGCGCAGCAGAAGGCCGTCGTCGCCGAACGCGAGGACGGCAGCGTCAGCGAGCTGACCTATGCGGAGCTGGAGCAGCGCGTGCGCGACTTCGCGGCGGGCCTCGCGCGGCGCGGTGTCAAGCAAGGCGATCGCGTCGGCCTGTTGATGGAAAACGGTATCGAGGCAACCATTTCGCTGCTGGCCATCGTGCATTTGGGCGCGCTGGTCGTGCCGTTGTTCAGCGGCTTCGGCGTCGACGCGATCGTGGCGCGCCTGTCGGCGGCCGACGCGCGCATCGTGATCGCGTCCACCGGCTTCTCGCGCCGCACCAAGCGCGTGGACGTCCAGGGCGCGCTGCGCGACGCATGGCGCCAGTTGCCGCTGCTCGAACACGTGATCTGGAAGCGCGGCGAAGGCGACACCGCGCAGGACGCACGCGATCTCGACTGGCAGGAAACGGCGAGCGTCGCACGCGGCCAGGGCATCGAGCCGGTGTCGGTCACGCCCGATACGCCGTTCATGGTGATCTATACGTCGGGCACCACGGGCAAGCCCAAGGGCGTCGTGCACACCCACGGCAGCTTCCCGATCAAGATCGCGCACGATTCGCTGATTCACTTCGACGTGCATCCCGGCGACGTCTACTGCTGGCCCGCCGACATGGGCTGGATCGCGGGCACGCTGGTGCTCGGCTGCGCGCTGCTGCGCGGCGCGACGCTGGTGTGCTACGACGGCGCGCCCGATTACCCCGACTGGTCGCGCATGTCGCGCGTGGTGGAACGCCACCGCGTCACGCACTTCGGCTCGGCGCCGACGCTGATCCGCGGGATGGCCAGCCATGAAGCGCTCGCGCTCGCGGGCGACCGCTCCACCGTGCGCCTGCTGATCACGGCCGGCGAAGGCATCGCGCCCGAGCATTTCAACTGGTTCCTGCAGCGCTTCGGCGACGGCACGGCGCCCGTCATCAACTACACGGGCGGCACCGAAGCATCGGGCGCGCTGCTCGCGAGCGTCCCGATCCGGCCGATTCCGCCGAGCGGTTTCAACACGGTCTCGCCCGGCGTGGCCGTGGACGTCGTCAACGCCGACGGCCAGAGCGTGACCGGCGAAGTCGGCGAGCTGGCGATCCGCGCGCCGTTCGTCGGCATGACGCACTCGTTCTGGCGCGACGACGAGCGCTACCTGGAAACCTACTGGCAAACCCTCCCGGGCATCTGGGTGCACGGCGATCTCGCGCTGCGCACGCCCGACGGCAACTACTTCATGATGGGCCGCTCCGACGACACGCTGAAGGTCGCCGGCAAGCGCCTGGGGCCGGCCGAGGTCGAGGAAGTCGTGCTGGAGCTGCCCGACGTGGCGGAAGCCGCCGCGATCGGCGTGGCCGATGCCGACAAGGGGCAGAAGCTGGTCGTGTTCGTCGTGCCGAAGCCCGGCGCCGGCGTCGCGGCCGCCGATCTGGAAGCCATCGTGTCGGGCCACGTCGACAAGCGCCTGGGCCGCCCGTTCCGGCCCGGACGCGTGCATGTGGTCGCGCAGCTGCCCAAGACGCGCAGCTCGAAGATCATGCGGCGCGTGATCCGCAGCGTGTACTGCGGCCAGCCGCCGGGCGACCTGTCGTCGCTCGACAATCCCGGCGCGCTCGACGAAGTGCGCGCGGCCGCGACCTCCGCCTGACCCAACCGTGAACGCAACATGAAAGTACTCGAAGGCATCAAGGTCCTCGATTTCGGCCGCTTCATCGCCGGGCCGTTCTGTTCGGCGCTGCTGGCCGACTACGGCGCGGACGTCATCCGCATCGACCGCGTCGGTGGCGGCGAGGACCGCTTCATCGTGCCCGTGACCGAACACGGCGAAGGTGCGCTGTTCCTGCAGGTCAACCGCAACAAGCGTTCGATGACGCTCGATCTCGACAGCCCCGAGGGGCGCGACATCGTGCGCAAGCTGGTCGCCGATGCCGACGTGGTGATCGCCAACATGCCGCCCCGCACGCTCAAGAGCCTCGGGCTCGACTACGACAGCCTGCGCGCGATCAAGCCCGACGTGATCCTCGTCGCGTCGAACGCGTTCGGCAACAGCGAAGCCGTGCGCGACCGCGTGGGCTTCGACGGCGTCGGGCAGGCACTGAGCGGCGCCGTGTACATGGCGGGCACGCCCGACCGGCCGCAAAAGGCGATGGTGCCGGTGGTGGATTTCGCCACCGCGTTTTCGTGCGCGCTCGGCGTGATGCTGGCGCTCTACGAACGCCAGCGCAGCGGCATGGGCCAGGAAGTCAGCGCGTCGCTGCTGTGCACGGGCCTGAACATGGCCAGCGGCGCGCTGATCGAGGAAGCGCTGCTCGGGCTGGATCGCCAGGCGACGCTGAACCGCGCGTCCGGCTATGCGCCGTCCGACATCTTCAAGGCAACGGACGGCTGGTTCATCACGCAGGTGATCGGCCGGCCGATGTTCAAGCGCTGGACGCAGCTCGTGGGCCGGCCGGAACTGCTCGACGATCCGCGCTTCGCCGACGATGCGCTGCGCGGCGAAAACGGCGCGCTGCTGAGCGAACTGATGAGCGCATGGTGCGCGGACAAGACGCTCGCCGACGCGCTGGCCGCGCTCGAACAGGCGCGCATCCCGGCCAGCCCCGTCAACTCGCCGCGCCAGGCGCTGGAGGACGAAACCATCAAGGCCGCCGACGTGATCCGCTGGATGGATTATCCCGGCGCGCCGAAGCCGGTGCCGATCTTCGCGACGCCGGTTTCGCTGTCGCGCACGCCGCCGGAAATCCATACGCGGCCGCCGCTGACCGGCGAGCATACGGATGAGATCCTTGCCGGCATCGGGCTCGATGCACGCGCGGTGGCCGATCTGCGGTCGCGCAAGATCGTCTGACGGAACGGGTCGCGTCGTCGCCGCGCACCGCCGTCGCAACGACGGCCGGTGCGCGCCCGTTTCGGTGCCCGTGTCGCACGCCAGCCGGCCCCCGCACATCCGCATGCCCGCGTCGCCCGTTGACGTGGCTTGAAGCAGCCCGCCGCCGCCTCCCGTTTCCCGCTCGTTTCCCGCCCGTTGCCTGGCGCATTGACGCGCGGCTCGCCGCTGCACGCCTTTGCGCGGCCGACACCGGCATTTCGCCGATTACCGGAAAATCAAATATCGACTATATTCGTCAGCCAGACTTGACAATCGAATCATGGACCCGTCCCAGCTCCCTTCCCTCGCGTGGTTCGTGCACATCGCGCACCATCTCAGCTTCACCAAGGCCGCCGCCGAAATGGGCGTGTCGCGCGCCGCGCTGTCGCAGAACCTGAAAGCGCTCGAACGGCAGCTCAACGTGAAGCTGCTGTACCGGACCACGCGCGACATGTCGCTGACCGAGGACGGGCAACGGCTCTACGACACGCTGCGGCCGGCATTCGGCTCGATCGAGCTGGCGATCCGCAACCTGCACGAAGTCCGGCACGAGCCGTCCGGGCTGCTGCGCATCAACACGTCGCGGGTCGCCGCACGAAACCTGGTCGAGCCGCACCTCGGCGAATTCATGGCGCGCTATCCATTGCTACGGGTTGAGCTCGTGATGGACGACGGGCTGTCGAATATCATCGCCGACGGCTACGACGCGGGCATCCGGCTCGGCGAGAGCCTCGCCGAGCACATGGTGGCCGTGCCGATCACGCCGATGCTCGAAATGGCCGTGGTCGGCTCACCGGACTATTTCGCGCGCCACGGCACGCCGGCCACGCCCGCCGACCTGATCGGGCACAACTGCCTGTGCTATCGGCACACGACGAGCGGCGCGATCTATCGCTGGGAGTTCACGTCGCCCGAGATCGAGGGGCATGCGTTCGAAGTGGAGCCGCACGGCAGCGTGGTCACGAACGACGACGACGGGATGATTCGGGCCGCACTGCAGGGGATCGGCCTGATCCAGCACCAGGACATCGCGCTGCGCGAACATCTCGACGCCGGCACACTGGTGCGCGTGCTCGATCGCTGGTGCAAGCCGTTTCCCGGCTATTACCTGTACACGCCGTCGCGCGAGCAGATGCCCGCCAAGGTGCGTGCGCTGATGGATTTCCTCGTCGAGAAGCGCGATCACCTGGCCGTCGATATGGCCAGGCGCGTGGCCAACCCTGCGCAGGCCGCCGCGCCGAAATCCCGCAAGCCGCGCGCCACGGGTACCCGGCGAGCCACGCGCGCATGAACGGCCGCGTGTCGCAGCGCGCCGCTCAGCCTGGGTCGCGCCGCGCGAAATCCTGCACGGACGCCACCAGCGACGGCGACTCGGTGCGATAGCGGTACTGCATCCACCGCTCCATCGACAGCCCGTCGTTCAGCGGCATTTCGAGCGCGCGGCGGGTCATGTGTTTCATCGCGGCCAGCGCATCGGCGTCGGTGTGCGCGATCTCGCGGGCGAGCTGCATCGTCGCCGCGTCAAGCGCATCGCCGCTCACCGCGAGCGACGCGAGCCCTATCCGCTCTGCGTCTCGGCCTGTCATGCGCCGCCCGGTGACGAGGTAGTACATCGCACGCGCGAGCCCGATCTTGCGCGGCAGCCGCTGCGAGCCGCCACCGCTCGGCAGCAGGTTGCGCTGCAGATGCGCGTCGCCCAGTTCCGCGTTTTCGTCGACGACCACGATGTCGGATGCCAGCGCCAGTTCGAACCCGCCCGCCACCGCAAAACCATTGACCGACGCGATCACGATCTGCCGCGACGCTTCCATCAGCGCGAACGTGTCCTGCATCAGGTCCTGGTGCCGCATGTGCGCGGCGGGATCGGCGAGCACGCCGCTCGCGAGCCATTTCAGGTCGTTGCCCGCGCAGAATGCGCGGCCGCTGCCGCGAATCACGATTACGCGGATATCGCGGGCCGGATCGGCGGCCGTGCGCACCGCGTCGTTCAGTGCCGCGAGCGTCGCACCGTCCAGCGCATTCATCCGTTCGGCGCGATTCAGCGTGATGACGCGGATACCGGGCGTCGAGTCGTCTGTCAGCAGTGCGTTCGTCATGTTGTCTCCTGGTCCGGACGAATCGATCCGGGCCGGCCGGCGCGCCACCGTTCTGCGGGAACGCGTTGTCGGCCGGAACCGCCGTTCATCCGTCGCACGTTTTCCGTGCCTGCATTAAAAGCCCGTTCCGCTGGAATTCGCCATGCGGGCCACGCGTTGTTCCGTTAGCTGGAAACGCGCGCGTTTCGCACGGCATTTCGGCGGCCTGTTCCGAAGTCCGTACACGACCGCCACCCGCGATGGGGATGCGACGCGATAGCGGCATTGCATCCCCCGCTACACCGCATACGACTCGCTCGCCACAACCGGTCTCGACTCGATCGCAGGCGAGCCATACCGCCGCGCACCGGGCGCTTCGTGCACCGGCGGCGCATCGTCTTCGCGAACGATGAAACTCGAAATCATCGCGACGAGCTGCTTGCTCTGATCGTCCAGCGACTGCGCAGCGGCGGCCACTTCCTCGACATACGCGGCATTGTGCTGCGTTGCCCGGTCCATTTCCGACACGGCCTGATTGACCTGATCGATACCGTGGCCCTGTTCGACCGAGGCGGCCGCGATTTCTTCCATCAGGTCGGTCACGCGCGCGATCGCCTGCATGATCTCGGCCATCGACGTACCTGCCGCGTTCACGAGTTCCACGCCGCCCCTGACGCGCCCGACGGATTCGTGAATCAAGCCCCGTATTTCCTTCGACGCCGATGAAGAGCGCTGAGCGAGCGAACGCACCTCCGACGCGACGACCGCGAAGCCGCGCCCCTGCTCGCCGGCCCGCGCCGCTTCCACGGCAGCGTTGAGCGCCAGGATGTTGGTCTGGAACGCGATGCCTTCGATGATGCCGACGATCTCGGCGATCCGGCCGGAGCTGGCATCGATACTGCCCATCGCATCGACCACCTGCGCGACGACACCGTTGCAACGCTCGGCCACCCGCACGGCCTGCACCGCGACCTGGCTCGCCTGCCGGACGTTGTCGGTGTTCTGGCCGACTCTCGACGAGAGTTCGGCCATGCTCGCCGCGGTCTCCTGCAGCGAAGCGGCCTGCATCTCCGTACGCCGGGACAGATCCTGATCGCCGGCCGAGATCTGCGCGGCCGCCGATGCAATCGAATGGGCGCTCACCTTGATGCCGTTGATTGCGCCGGACAGATTCGCCTGCATGCGCTTCATCGAGTAGAGCAGGCTGGCGCGGTCGTTCGGCGCGGTCACGATGGCCGCCGTAAAATCGTTGGCCGCGATTCGCCCGGCAATCTCGACCGCATAGCCCGGCTCCCCGCCCATCGTCCGGGCGATCCCGCGATTGAGCGCCACGACGATGCCGCTCATCGCCAGCGCGATCAGCGCACACAGGCCGAGGCTTTGCAGCAGGCTCGCCTGAAACGCGCTGTCGATGTCATCGACGAACAGGCTGGTATTGATGATCCAGTCCCACGGACGATAGGTGTCGATGTATGCGACCCGCGCAGCGTCCGTCGTTACCCCTGACGTTTCCTTCGGATAGTCGAAGCGCTGGAATCCGCTGCCGGTTCTTGCCACCAGGTCAATCTGCTGCTGGACGATCGCGGCGGCCTTCGGGTTCAGTTCGCTCAACGACTTGTTCTGAATCGACGCGTCGAATGGGTACATCAACACCACGCCCTTCGAATTCACGATCGAGAAATAGCCGCTGCCTGCTTCACCGTAACGCATGCCGCGGATCACGTCCATCGCCTGCTTTTGCGCTTGCTCGGCGCTCATTTCTCCTGCAGTGGCTCGCTTCACATAGAACTCGACCGTGGCGAGCGCAATCTGGGTTGCATGCACGAGATCGGACTTGCGCTCGTCGAGGCGCATCTCGCGACTGCGGTACGCATCGGTGACGGACAGCAGGATCAGGCAGAGCAAGCTCAGGACCAGCGGCACCCCGAGCTTCTGCTTGAATGACAACTTCATGATCGTGGCATCTCCTCGTTGTTATCGATATGTTTTTGGCATCGGGCGCCGATCCATCCGGTCACCCGCATGGGGTTGCGTTACCCTCCCCCGACTTTCGCCCGCGTCTGCCACGCCGGCGCAGCGATCAACGAACGAGCGCAGCAGCAGCCTGAAATCAACGACAAGCAGCGAGACCCATGCTACTTATGGCAATAATTCCCCGTCAATTTTGCATTATTTAGTGTTCCGTACATTGGTGAGCACAGTGCATTCATGTGCTCTGGCGGGAGGGCCATCGCCAGCAAATGCATTTCGCGCCGATCAGGTCGCGTTGCATGGACGAAGCGCGGATCACGCCTGCATTCTCCGATGTACGGAACAGCACTCGGCAAACGCGACGCTAACGACGTACGCCGTGGTTGAATCGGATATCCACGTACGGGCCCTCATAAGACCTTTCTCGAAGGTGGAGGTCGGTCAATCCACCGGAGCGCCCTTCGACAACGCGCTCACTCCAACCCTCTCCAAGGAAAAACGCCATGCCGCTGCTGCATACCATTCGTTCCCGGATCGGCCATGCGGAAATCGTGCAGATCGTCGAGATGGACATCAGCGGAATTCTGGGCGTGCTGTTGCCCGAAGCCACGCCCGACGTGATGAAGTCCATTCCGTGGATGAAACCGCCCTACGTGGATGACGAACACCGCATGCGCGCCGTCAGCCAGTGCTTCATCGTCACGACCGGCACGCGCGTGCTGGTGGTCGACACCTGCGTTGGCAACGACAAGCACGTCGCGGGCTTCGACGCGTTCGCCGATCTGCGGCTGGAATTCCTGGCGACGCTGGAGCAGGCCGGCATCGACCGCCACGCGGTCACCGACGTGCTGTGCACGCACCTGCATTTCGATCACGTCGGCTGGAACACGTACAAGCAGGACGGCCGGTGGCAGCCCACCTTTCCCAACGCGACCTACCACTTCGGCAAGACGGAATACGCGTTTGCGCAACAGGGTGACCCGAACGACGCGATGTACGCCGCGCAGGACATCTCGTTCCAGGAATCCATCCAGCCCGTCGTCGATGCGGGGCTCGCGAATTTCATCGACCGCGACACCGACCTGGGCGATGGCATCTCGGTGTTCTCCACGCCGGGGCACTCGATCGGCCACATCGCGATCGAGGTCGACGCGGGCACGGAAAAATTCATCATCGGCGGCGACGCGATGCATCATCCGGTGCAGGTCGCCAGGCCGGACATGGCGCTGGTGCTGGACTACGACAACGCGCAGTCGGCGGCCACTCGGCACACGCTGCTGTCACGCCTCGACGGCAGCGCCACGTTGTTTACCTGCACGCATTTCTGTTCCCCGTCGTTCGGGTTGATCAGCAAGGACCCGGACGGCGGCTACGTCTTCACCGGGGTGACGAAGTAACCCCCTTATCTCTCTGAACCCATGCTCAGTCTCGTTTCCCGGCTCGATGCGCTGAATGTCAGCCCGGGCCGCCTTTTCATCGACGGCCAGTGGCTCGACTGGCCCGATGCGCGTTTCGACCAGATCAACCCCTGCACGAACGAGGTCATGACCAGCTTCGCCGAAGCCGGCACGCGCGGCGTCGCGCTCGCAGTGGCCGCGGCACGCAAGGCGTTCGACGAAGGCCCGTGGCCGCGCATGCGCGCGCAGGATCGCAAGCGCATGTTGCAGCCGATCGTCGAGCGACTGTACGCAGCCGAGGACGAAATCGCCCGGTTGCAGACCCTCGACAACGGCATTCCGTACACGTTCAGCCGCAACTCGCGCGTGTCGGCGAAAGCGGCCGCCGACATCTTCGACCATTTCCTCGGCTGGATCGACAAGATCAACGGCGACACGCTGCCGATCTTCTCGGGCGCGTCGAACATGCAGTACATGACCTTCCGCGACCCGGTCGGCGTCGTCGCGGCGATCCTGCCGTACAACGGCCCGGTGATGACGTTCGCAATGAAAGTGGCGCCCGCGCTGGCCTGCGGTTGTACCGTCGTCGTCAAGCCGTCCGAACTCACCAACCTCGCCGTGAGCCGGCTCGCGCAGATCCTGGCCGACAGCGATTTGCCGCCCGGCGTGTTCAACCTCGTGACCGGCGCGACCGAAACGGGCACGGCGCTCACATCGCACCCCGGCGTCGACAAGGTGACGTTTACCGGCAGCCCGCTCGTCGGCGAACGCATCACGGTGGCGAGCGCGCCGACCATGAAACGCCTGTCGCTGGAGCTGGGCGGCAAAAGCGCGGCGCTGGTCTTTCCCGACACGCGCAGCGTGCCGGCCACGGCGCAGGCGATCATGGGCCTCTGTTCGACCTTCCTGTCGGGACAGGTCTGCACCACGCCTTCCCGCGCGCTCGTGCATCGTTCGATCATGGACGAGTTCCTGCATCACGCGCAGGAACAGCTCGCGAAGGTGCGGTTCGGCGATCCGTTCGACGCCGCCACCACGTCCGCTCCGATGATCTCCCGGCGCCACCAGGCGCGCGTGCTCGAATACGTCGAAAGCGGCCGGCAGCAAGGCGCGACGCTGCTGGCCGGCGGCCGTGCTCCCGACGGCGCATCCGGCAACGGCAACTGGGTCGAACCGGCGCTTTTCGCGAACGTGCGCAACGACATGACGATTGCGCAGGAAGAAATCTTCGGCCCCGTGCTGTCGGTGATTCCGTTCGATACGGAAGAGGAAGCGGTGCGCATCGCCAACGACAGCGAATACGGTCTCGCCGGCTGCGTGTACACCACGGACGTCAGCCGCGCGTTTCGCGTCGCCCGCGCGGTGAGGAGCGGCTCGATCGGCGTCAACGGCTTCGCCAGCATTCCGAACGCGCCGTTCGGCGGCATCAAGCGCTCGGGCGTGGGGCGCGAAGGCGGCTGGTCGACGATCGAGGCGTTCACCGAGCTGAAGACCATCAATTTCAATCTGGATGCCTGAGTCATGACCGAAACCTTCGATTATGTGGTCGTCGGCGCGGGCAGCGGCGGCAGCGTGGTGGCCGCGCGGCTGGCCGAGGCCGGCCATACCGTGTGCGTGCTGGAAGCCGGCCCGCCCGATACCAACCCGTTCATCCACATTCCGGCGGGTTACATCAAGAACCTGTTCAACGACCGGCTGGTGTGGCGCTTTCGCAGCGGGCCGATCGCGGGCACCGACGGGCGCACCATCGAACTGACCCAGGGCAAGGTCGTGGGCGGATCGGGTTCGATCAACGGGATGGTCTACAACCGCGGGCAGCATGCCGATTTCGACGGCTGGGCCGCGCTCGGCAATGCGGGCTGGGGCTACGACGACGTGCTGCCGTTTTTCAAGAAGGCCGAGACGCGCATCGGGCCCGGCGACGATCGCTACCGCGGCCGCAACGGCCCGCTGATCGTGACCGACCCGATCATGCCGGCGCCGCTGTGCGACCTGTTCATCGAAGCTGTCGAGAGCCTCGGTTATCCGTATGTGGCCGACTCGAATGCCGAAGCGCAGGACGGCGTCGGCCCGTGGCATTTCATGATCGACACGCGCGGCCGCACGCCGCGGCGCTGGAGCGCCGCGAGGGCCTACCTGCATCCGGCCATCAGGACCGGACGCGTGGCGCTGCGCACCGATAGCCCCACGACGCGCGTGCTGCTGGAAGGCGGCCGCGCGGTGGGCGTGCGGTATCGGTCCGGCGGCACCGGTGCGCCCGAGCGCGAGGTGCGCGCCAACCGAGAGGTGATCGTCGCGGCGGGCGCGCTGAACACGCCGCGCCTGCTGCAGATCTCCGGCATCGGCGAAAGCGCCCATCTGCGCGCCATCGGCGTGCAACCGCAGATCGACCTGCCCGGCGTGGGCGCGAACCTCGTCGATCACTTCAACCTGCGCGTGGCCGTCAAGGTGAAGGACGTCGCCACCATCAACGAGCGCGGGCGCGGGCTGCCGCTTGCCCGCGAGATCGCCCGGTATTTCCTCGGCCGGCCGAGCATCCTCAGCATGGGCCCGGTGCCGATGCGCTTCTTCTTCCGCTCCGAACCCTCGCTGACGCGGCCCGACCTGCAGGTTTCGTTCACGCCCGGCAGCTATCAGGAAGGGTTGCCCGGCCTCCTCGATCACTATCCGGGCATGACGCTGGGCGGCCACAAGCAGCGCCCCGACAGTCGCGGCTGGGTCCGTGCGCGTTCCGCGAACATCGACGAGTTGCCCGAAGTGCAACCGAACTACCTGGCCGACGAATCGGACCAGCGCGCGATGGTGGCCGTGGTGAAGATGGCGCGGGCCGTGTTGCAGGCGCGGCCGTTCGCGCCGTACTACGTCGACGAGATGTTCCCCGGCAAGCACGTACGCACCGACGACGAGATTCTCGCGTTCGCGCGCCAGCGTGGCGGCACCGTCTATCACCACAACGGCACCGCGCGCATGGGGCCCGACAGCGACCCGATGGCGGTGGTCGATGCGCGGCTGCGCGTGCGCGGCTTGCAGGGCCTGCGCGTCGCCGATGCGTCCGTGATGCCGATGCCGATCTCGGGCGCGACCAACGCCGCCACCATCATGATCGGCGAGAAGGCGGCCGACATGCTGGTACAGGATGCGAAAGCGGCGTTCTGAGCACGCGTTTGCACATCGCGTCACGCCGGGCGGCCGTGGGCAGGCCCGGCAGTTGCACGTTGCTGCTTTCACGCGTCGTTACAAGCAGGCAGACCGATGCGTCGGCGATCAGCGGCAGCCGGTCGCCGACGCAGGCGCTACGCGATCGCGTCCTTCACGGTCGACGCCGACGACCACCGGACTACCTGCTCGAGCCCGTGCCGGCACAGGATCTCGCTCTCGTTGAAATGGATGAACGGTTTTGCGCCCGTCTCCATGCCGGCCTGCATCGACTCGATGTTGCCGAGATCCTCGAGCATGCCGTCGGAGATGTGCGACGTGAAATGCTCGAGTTGCAGGCGTTCCCGCACGCTCTTGGGTTTCTTGTTGTAGAAGCGCGCTTCCCAGATGGTCGTATTCGCCGACGTCGGCCAGAATTCATGCGTCCAGAACTGGTTCGCCGAGATCTGCAGATGCCAGTTCGGGAAGAACCAGTTCACGTCCTGCGACCAGTCCGGATGCCGCTCGGGGTTCACGCCGCGGTGCTCGGTAAGCGGATTGGCCTGCGTGACGTTGCGCGTGCCGGTCACCGTCTCGCCGGCCGAGAACAGCCAGCGCATCACTTTCGCGTGCTCCGGCACCGGGACGCTCTGGTTCAGCCACAGCGAGAACGAGCGATGGGCGCCGCGCAGGTTCGCGCCCAGCGGCCGCCCGAACGGATTTTCCTTGCCCGTGTAGATCGGCCCGAACGTCTTCGGGTGGATCGACGCGATGTGATACACCTCGCTGAAGTTTTCGGCCACTGCTTTCCAGTTCGCCTTGAACTCCCCGCGCAGCACGATCGCGTTGTCGGCGTCCGGATAGTCGATGCCGGACAGCGCGTCGGCCATCGGCCCGAGGAATTCCGTGAGACCGACCTCCGGCGCCGGCGCCAGGTTGATGAAGATCCAGCCGTCCCACACATCGACCGCGACGGGCGTCAGCCCGCATTTCTTTCGGTCGAGATGGAAGAAGCCGGCTTCGTCAGGCACGTTCGCCAGCTCGCCAGCGTTGTTGTAGCCCCAGCTGTGATAACGGCAGACAAAACGCTTTGCGTTGCCGCTCGGCCGGTGCTCGACGATATTCGCACGATGCGCGCAGACGTTGTGAAACGCGCGGACCTTGCCGTCCTCCGAACGTGCGACGATCACGGACGCCTTGGCGACCGCAAGATCCTTGACGAAGAAATCGCCCGGTTTCGGAATCCGCTCGACGCGGCCCACCATCAGCCAGGCGCGACGAAAGATCCGTTCGCGTTCGATTTCGTATTGCTCCGGATCCGTGTACAGCGTGGTCGGCATCGGTTTCGTCGACAGGCCGACGGATTCGGTCAAGCTCGGTTTGAGTTCACCAGGGTGGTTCATGCCAGCTCCTGAAAGGGATGGGGACGGCGGGGCCTGATCGGCCCGACGACGCGCGATCAGCCGTGCGGCTGAAAGCCGGTCGTGATCGTCAATGCGTGAACGGGCGGCGCATGCCGGATGCCCGAGGCCTCGTGCATTTCGACGGCGATCGCCGCATGGCACATCGCGAGCAGCAGGCGAAACAGGTTCTGCGCGGGCACCGGCATGTCGTCGAGCGGAAACTGCTCGAGATGGACGGTCGCCTCCTCCGCCCGCCCGGACATCGCTTCGTAGAACGTCACGATCTCCGCGTACGGCATGGCCGCGCGATGGATCCAGCGCGCGTGCGACGTCGGCGCGTTCCATCGGTCGAGAAACGGTTCGAGCGCCTCGAAGCCTTCCGGCAAGCGCTGCGAATCGCGTGATACATCGTCAGTCATCGTGCTCCTCCAGTTCCGGAACGCAATGCCTGCGCCCGGGATGGGCCGCAGCGCATTGCGTCGTGTCACAGCGTGATACGTGACCTCGCGGCATCGGCACCGGGCCGTTCGTGCGGCCTCATCTCCGGTGTCGACCGGCAACGCGGGCAAATGCGTGTTCCACCGTCGACGCTTCGCATTTCGTACGTGGAAACAAGGAGCGGATTGCAAGCGGATACGGCCTCTTCGGCATCGCCCGTTTACCTAACGAACGATAGATTGATTCGATGCTGGCGATCACTCCATCCGGTCTAACCCGGACGCGGATGCCGGTTCCGGCAGGAACGCGGCGCGCTTGCGGATCGGAGTCGAGCGCGCCGAACGCTGCGAACGGCATGCCGGGGCGCATCGCACGAAAGTCGTCACACGTTTCACGGCCCGCGGCGGCCATGCTTAGTGGATAACACTCATGGCACATCACTTTGCGTCACGCCAAACTACCTAACGATAGTTTGGTAATCGAATGCGTACCGGCGGAATCGTCGATGCGTCGAACGACCACCCAGGCTGACCGGATGCCCATGACTGGCCTGACGCGCAAGCGGCATGCCGCGTCGACATCCCCTTTTACACGCATCAAACGATCGTACCGGAGACAAGATGAGGAATGCCATGAATGAAGTGCCGCCCGTCGGCGGCCTGGAAGACGCGCTATCGGGACGATCCTCGACGAGGGTCGTTCACGACAGCCTCCGGTCGTGGTACATCCTGGGCATCATCACGTTCGCGTATTCGCTCGCGTACATCGACCGCCAGCTTCTCAACCTGCTCGTCGACCCGATCCGGCATTCGCTCGCCATTTCCGACACGCAGCTCAGTCTCGTTCAGGGCATCGCGTTCATTTCCGCGTACCTGATCGCGTCGCCGCTCTTCGGCCGCCTCGTCGACGTCACCAATCGACGCAACATCCTGCTGGTCGGCATTTGCCTGTGGTGCATCTTCACGGCCCTGTGCGGCAAGGCCACGACGTTCCAGGGGTTGTTCCTCGCGCGTTTCGGTGTCGGGGCCAGCGAAGCCTGCGTGTTCCCGATCGCGCTGTCGATGATCGCCGACTGCTTCTCGGCGAAGCAGATGCCGCGCGCGATGAGCGTGTTCATTCTCGGCCCGATGCTGGGTGGCGGGCTCTCGCTCGTCGCCGGCGGCCTGGTCATCTCGTTCGCCCGCGACGTTCATCAGCAGTTTCCGATGCTCGCCGGGTTCGAGACCTGGCAGCTTGCATTCGTGCTGATCGGGCTGCCGGGCATGCTGTTTGCGTTGCTGGTCTGGCTGACAGTGCGCGAGCCCATGCGCAGCAGGGTCGTCAGCGGCAGTGCGGACGACCGCCAGTTCTCGACCCGCGAATCCGCTGCATTTCTGTGGGCGCGGCGTGGGTTCTACGCGCGCATTTTGCTCGGCGTCGGCATGCTCGCCATCGTCGTGCTCGGCATGCCCGCGTGGATGCCGACCTACCTGATCCGTTCGCACGGCATGCCCGCTGCGCTCGTCGGGTTTCGTTTCGGCGCGCTGGTGGTCTGCTGCGGGATTGCGGGCGCACTGGCGGGCCCCTGGATCGTGCGCCGCTTCGAACGGCGCGGCTACGAGGACGCGCCGTTGCGCACGGCCGCGTTCGCGATGATCCCGATGCTGCTGTGCTGCGCGAGCATCCCGTTTGCGCCCGGTGCGACGGGCACGCTGGTCGCAGCCGGCGGCACCGTGTTTTTCTTCACGTTGCCGACCGGGTGCATGGCCGCCGCACTGCAACTCGTCGCGCCCAGCCGCATGCGCGGCACCGTCGGCGCGCTCTACTCGTTCTTCGCGCAGTTGATCGGCTTCGGGCTCGGACCGACGCTGATCGCCCTCTTCACCGATCGCGTGTTCGGCAATCCGAAGATGGTCGGCGATTCGATCGGGATCGTCTGTACGATCGCGTCCGCGCTCGCGGTGTGGTTGCTGTTCGGCGCACTGCCTCACTATCGTCGGTTGCTTGCGGAGGAGCGTGGCGTTCAGGTGGGCTGACTTGTGGGATTTGGACAGGATCGGTAAGCGCCGCGGCCGACGTCGCGCGCTGCCGACCCGAGACGTTTTTTGCAGCCATTCGGCAAGTGACTTCTCTTTTATTCGACGCGAGACTCACTGCCTGATTGGTCGCAACATTCCGCCTCACGTCACATCCGCGTGCATTCAGTTCGTCCATCACGCCAACCTCATTGCCGTCTCGGCGAATGACAATTCAACATCATATGATGATATATAAGGATGCCTGATTGAAAGATTTGGGCGCCGCAGATCGCGCTTGCCGGAACCTGTCGCCGGGCGTATGGTTTATTTCTCTATCGCCCTTTCCCGGGAGATATCAAAATGGCTGCCATGCAATCCGCGGCCACGCCCCTCTCCGACGAGGAATCCCGGCGCCAGTTGCGCCGCGCCGTCATCGCCAGCACGATTGGCACCACGATCGAATGGTATGACTTCTTCCTCTACAGCACGGTCACCGGCCTGGTCTTCGCAAAGCTGTATTTCCCGCAATCCCACCCCCTCGTCGGCACGCTGCAGGCGTTCCTGATCTATGCCGTCGGTTTTGTCGCACGGCCTGTCGGCGCGGCGATCTTCGGCCATTACGGGGACCGCATCGGACGCAAGGCCACACTGATCGTGACCCTGTTGCTGATGGGGTTCGCCACGTTCGCCGTGGCCTTCGTTCCGACCTACGCCGCGATCGGCATCTGGGGCGCGGTTATCCTCACGGTACTGCGTTTCATCCAGGGCGTCGGTGTCGGTGGCGAATGGGGCGGCTCGGTCCTGATGTCGATGGAGTGGGCGCGCACCAATGCGCATCGCGGCTTCGTCGCGTCGTGGCCGCAGTTCGGCGTGCCAGCGGGATTGTTCCTCGCCAACCTGGCCGTGCTGGCCATGAGCTGGATTTCCGGCAGTGCGTTCGTCGCGTGGGGCTGGCGCGTACCGTTTTTCCTCAGCATCGTACTGGTTGCGATCGGGCTGTATATCCGTCTGAACATTCTCGAGACGCCGATCTTCGCGAAGCTGCTGGCCGAGCGCCGGATCGAGAAGACGCCGATGCTTGAAGTCCTGCGCAAGCAGCCGAAGGATATCGTGCTGTCGGCGTTCGCGCGGATGGCCGAACAGGCGCCGTTCTATATCTACACGGCGTTCGTGTTCACTTACGGGATCACGGCGCTGGGCGTCACGCGCGAACTGCTGCTGGCGGCGGTGCTGGTCGCATCCGTGGTCGAGTTCTTCACCATTCCGCTGTTCGGGCACGTGTCGGACCTGATCGGGCGGCGGCGGATGTACATGATCGGTGCGGTTGCCGTCGGCGTGTTCGGATTCGTCTACTTCGCGATGGTCGATAGCCGGAATCCGGTATGGATCTTCGCGGCCATCGTATTGTCGCTGGTTCCGCATTCGATGATGTACGGACCGCAGGCTGCATTGATTGCCGAGTCGTTCACCGGGCGGTTGCGGTATAGCGGCGCGTCGATGGGTTATCAGCTCGCTTCGGTCATTGCAGGTGGTCCGGCACCGCTCATCGCCACGGCGCTGTTCGCCTACTACCACTCGGGGTATGCGATCGCGGTGTACGTGCTGGTGTGTGCGGTGCTGAGCGTGGCCGCCGCGTCGAAGCTCGGGGACTATACGAACAAGGATATTTCGCGGGAATACGACGACGCTCGGGGGTTCGGGGATCACGGGCACGCACCGCCGGTGACTTGACGAACCGGCCGGCTCAGGCCGGCGATGACGACCGATCCCCCGGCGTGCCGGAGCGCGCAACGGGACGACGCGCGAACCCGGGGGATGGGATGGTCGTGCCGACGCGCGCGGTGAGCCATCGCATCGATGAAGCTCGGGAGCCCGGCGAGGTCGGACGCTTCCCCGGCGGATTGTGCTTCGCGTGTAGACGCGATCATGGATGGCGCGCCTGTACCGTCAAGATCGGCGGCGGATCGCTCACCTGCGTCGTTCCTGCGATCTGCCGGGGCCGCCATTGCCACGCTGTCCTACCCGCCGTACGGGGCCAGGGGGGGCGATCGCGTGCGGCGTGATCTCCGTACGCGCGCCGAAGCGCACAAGCATGTTGCCGTCGCCTTCGCCGGAGAACATGCCGACACTGCGCAAGCGGCCCCTTACCCGAATCGCTCGTCTCGTTCGCGATCCTGTTTCATGTCCCGCCTGCTCCGCGACGATCGACTTGCCAGACTGAGGTGCGATCCCGCAACCTTCGAGAACGGATCCAGACAAATGGTCCAGCGTCATGCCATCGCTGTCGAATGTCACGCGTCGAAGCAACGCGCGGCCGGCCTGTGTCGCCGCGACCGCGGCCATCGCACGTCACGGCCGATTTTCGGTGAATCCTCGCGCAGCGTTAGAATATCGCCCCTTCTCACAGGAGACGAAAATGTCCTGGTTCATTTACGAAGTGCCCGAATACCACGAAGACGCTGCGCGCATCGAGCCCTTCAGCGACCTGCGTAGCCGCGTGCTGAAAACCGGTGACCTGGCCATGGCCGACGAACTGGAAAGCGTTCGCGAAAACGCCGCGGCGACGGTGGACACGCCCGAGCGCCCCTTGCGTACTCCGGAAAATCCGCATGTCTTTCCGATCCCTTACGCCGACTCCATGATCCTGGTCGGGTTCATCTTCGATCTGAAACGCGAATTCCGGCAACTGGTCGTGTCACCCGTGGAAATGCCCTGGCTGAAAGAAGCATAAAAGCCGGCCGGAACGAAAGCCGGCGGGAGCGTCGCTCCTGCTCTGGAGCCGGGTCCGACTATCCAGCGCACGCTTTCGGATACACAAACCTCGAGTGGGAGCCGCGCGTCGGACTGAATCGAGCTGCGCAGTTATTCAATCGGGGGGAACTGCCGTGGATCTCGAGCGGGTACCGAGACGCGTTCGGCATCTTTCCCTGCACGTTGCATCCAGGCCACCACGGGGACGTGCCGCCCTCAACCATCAAGTCGATGGCAAACGCTTCAACCCTCTTCCGCACCGGCGCCGGGAGCGATCGAGTAACGGCCTCGCGCAGCGCGCCATTGTTCCGCTATCGGAGCAGCGTTTATTGAGCGCCGATCCGGCAATCGGAGTCGATCGCCTGCTTCGCTTGTTCGATGCCGCGTTTACGGCCGCGCCGTAGACAAAATTATCGCGAGTCCATCGAGCCGATCCGAGCGGTCTTGCATGTCGCGGTGCTCCGCAAACCCGCTCGATACCAGTCGCCGCCAGACCCAGCGACGGGTCGTCCCGCACGATCGCAACCCGCTCAGGCCCCCGATGTGAGCGCCACGCGATGCTCGGTCTTGTTCAGATGGGCGACGGCGCCGTTCCGTTTTGCGAGTGCGTACATTTCGTCGATGCCGACCGTCACGAGCACGCTGCCGTCCTGATCCAGAATCTGAAGCGGCCCGTGAAAGATGGCGAGCATCAGCGCACCGTCGTCGGAGCCCGGTGCGTGCGTGACACCGCCCGCCTCGAGCATGAAATCGTCGGCGAACACCTGGCCGTTGTCGTAGAAGAACGAACCCGAGAGCATGAAGATCTCGACGGCTCCCATGTGCTTGTGCGGGGCAAATCGCGAGCCGGGATCGAAGGTGTTCAGCACGACCATGTAACCGCGGTTTTCGTCGAAATTGAGGATCTTGTACTGAATGCCTTCGAGGCCGGGCTTGTCGAGCCGCGTCCACGGAATCAACTTCGAGCGCGTGATGAATCCGCCGTCGTTCAGGCGGCAATGCGTGGCATGCTGCGGATCGGCTGCGCCGACGGCGGCGTTCGTCATGGGGTGAGTCATGGTTGTTGTGCTCCAGGATGAAGCGACCGGCTGGCCGCGAACGCACAATCTAGCGACGTGCGCACGCCGTCTCAATCCCGCCGGATGCGGGGGTTGACCGCAACGCCAGCATCGCGCTCAGCGCGGTCCGGTTGGGGGCGCCGAAGCGCACGCACAACGCGCGGACATGCTCCTTCACTGTGTGTTCTGAAATGCCGAGCGTGCGTGCGATCGCCTTGTTCGGTGCGCCGTCGCGCACGAGGCGGCCGACGGCGGCAGCGCGCGGCGGCAGCGGATCGCACGGATCGCACGGTTCGGTGAGGCACGGCGAGCACGCGCCTGTGTACAGTGCGCCCGGTTGGCTCACGGCAACCGATACCGCCCGGCATACCCAAGCGAACCGTGCGATGTCGCGCACATTGAACGGCTCGCCACCGGCCTTGCGTGCGAGGTTCAGCGTTCCGACGATCCTGCCGCCCGCTTCGAGCGGCCCCTGGAGATTGGGGCCGAAGCCCCAGCGCTGCAGGTGCCGCCATGCCGGCGAATGCCCCCATACGGCCGCCGGCAGCGCACCCCCTGTCATCGCGCGACGCGAGCGCAACACGACGTGCAGCACCGGATCGCGCTCGCGTATGGCGGCTTCGTATTCGTCGAGAAAATCGATCGGCGCGCCGGCGGTTTCGCAGGCAATCGGGCGCGCATCGGGGGCGAGCAAATAGAAGCCGCTCGCACATGCGTCGAGCCCGGTCGCGAGGCAGGCCAGACAGCGGCCGCTGATCTGTTCGAGCGTGCCGCCGCGCGCAAGCTCGAGCAACGCGGAGACATCGCGCGCGTCGAGGCCGTCGTGCGCGGGCGATGGCGCGAGGGCGCAGGATGAGGCGATCATCGATTTCCTGGCGAACGTGAGGATTGCCGCCGGCATCGTCCAGCGCGCTTGCCGTGGCTTCGATCGCCTGCGCGCTCGGCGACGCCGACGAGTATGGCGTCGGCCGACGATCGCGAGCTAGCCGGTAAACGCAATCGCATACGGTCGCCTGTCCGGTTCGCGCAAATATCCGGAAGCCGGTCCTGCGCGTTTTATTGACGGTGTCGCAAACGTGTACAGTGGGCGTACCCCGGAACACGACCGCGATCGACCGATTTTTCCCTCCGGGTTTCCCCGCATACGCAAAGAAGATACGCCATGCCAAATGCTTCCTTGCCGATCGAGCCGACCCTGCTCCGTCGATACCGCTATTTCGAATCGGCCGATATCGACGACACGCGCGAGCGGATCGCCGCGGTGCTGCAACAGCATCGGCTCACGCCGGGCAGCGCGCGCGGCGGCTATTCGGCATACATGGACTACGTGCGGATCGACAGTGTCGGGTTCGGCACGATCGGTTACGACGTCGCGATGGGCGTCGATGCCGGCGAAATCGAAGATTACTATCTCGCCATCCTCAGCCTGGGCGGCTATGCGGACGTCAGCGTCGGTGGCCGGCGCGTGATCGTCGGGCCGGCCCAGGGCGTCATCGTCGGTCCGGCCACCCGTTTCGGCGGCACGTTCTCCCACGACTGCGAGCAGTTCTTCGTGCGCGTCGACAAGCACGCGATCCTGGCGCATACGGGATACGACCATCTGCAGATCGAGCCGGTGCTCGATCTCTCCCGCCCCGACCTCCTGCCGTGGCTTGCCCAGTTGCGCGTCATGGCCTCGTCGCCGGAAACCGTCGCGCTCGCGCAGCGCGACCGCCGCATCGCGCTCGAATTCGAACGGCTCGTGATCTCGCTCCTGCTCGCCGGTCAACCCCATCACTGCCAGGCGAGGCCCGGCGGAACGGCACTCGTGCCGCGCACGGTCAAGCGGGCGGAAGCCTATATCGCCGAACACGCGTGCGAGCCGATCACGCTGGCCGATATCGCGCTGGCCGCTGGCGTGCCCGTGCGTACGCTGCTCGACGGCTTTCAGCGCTTTTCACGCGGCAGCCCGATGCAGCTGGTGCGCGAACGGCGTCTCGAACGTGCGCGCGACCAGTTGCTGCAGGCACGCGAGACCGGCCGCGTGGCCGACGTGGCGCTCTGTTGCGGCTTCGCGAATCTGGGCCGCTTCGCCGCCCTGTATCGCGAAACGTTCGGCGAATCGCCGTCGGATACGCTGCGCCGCGCCCGCCAGTCCGCCGGCTGAGCCGGAATTCTGCGCGCGCCGGACAGGCGCTGCGCTCGACGGATATTCGCGGCCAATTCGCCCGCATACAGTGGGCTTCTCTGAATTCAACGGAGCCGCTGGATGTCCCCGCTCAGAATCCGCGTCGAGCGTATCGACGCCCTGACGCCCGCAATCCGCCGATTGCTTCTCGTCGCCGCAGACGGCGGCCCGCTGCCCGGGTTCGCAGCCGGCGCGCATATCGGCGTGCACGTGCCGCTCTCCCCACGCACCCAACGGCGCGCGTATTCCCTCGTGAACGCCGGCGGCAGCGCCGGGCCGGTCGACCGTTACGAAATCGCGGTGTTGCGCGAACCCGCGGGAAGCGGCGGTTCGCAGTGGATGCACGCATGCACGCCCGGCGACGCATTCGACATCGATCCGCCCAGAAACGATTTCCCGCTCGTTGCGGACGCGCACCGGCACCTGCTGGTGGCGGGCGGCATCGGCATCACGCCGATTCTCGCGATGGCCCGCGAACTGACGCAAGCCGGGCGCCCGTTCGCCCTGCACTACGCCGCGCGCGACGCCGTCTCGATGGCCTATCGCGACGAGGTTGCCGCGCTACCCGATGCGACATGCTGGCTCGACAACGGCGAACCGTCGCGCGGCATGCCGCTGGCCGACACGATCGGCGCGCCTGAAAGCGGCAAGCACCTGTACGTGTGCGGCCCCGCCGGACTCATCGAAGCGACACTCGCGGTCGCGCGGCGTCTCGGCTGGCGCGACGACATGCTGCATTGCGAGCGCTTTGCGGCGCCGGTCGCGACGGGCGGAGACGCGCCGGTCGAAGTCCGCCTCGCGGTGTCGGGGCGCACGCTGAACGTGCCGCCCGGCACCTCGATTCTCGACGCCATGATCGAAGCCGGCCTCGATCCGCTCTACGACTGCCGGCGCGGCGATTGCGGCGTGTGCGCGGTCCGCCTGCTCGACGGCGATCCCGATCACCGCGACATCTGCCTCAGCGACGACGATCGCGCGCGCGGCGGGTTCTGTCCGTGCGTGTCGCGCGCGAACGGCGCGCACCTGGTCCTGGACCTTTGACCCTCTCCTTCGAGGAAACCCCATGAGCCTTACCAACGAGACCCTGGCGGGTCTGGTGCGCCCCGACAGCGTGCACAAGCGCCTCTATACCGACCCGGCGATCTTCGCGCTGGAAATGGAGCGGATCTACGGCCGTGCGTGGATCTACGTCGGCCACGAAAGCCAGGTCAAGGCGGCCGGCGACTATCACACGACGCGTCTCGGCGACCAGGAAGTCGTGATGGTGCGCGCGTCTGACGGCGCGATACACGTGATCTACAACCGGTGCCCGCACAAGGGCGCGAAAGTCGTACCCGACGGCGACGGTTCGGTCGGGAAGTTCTTCCGGTGTCCCTACCATGCGTGGACCTTCAGGCATGACGGCACACACCTGTCGGCGCCGCTGCGCAACGGCCTGCAGAACACCTGCTTCGACCCGCAGCATCCGGATTTCTCGATGCGCCGCGTCGCGCGCGTGGACAGCTATCGCGGCTTCGTGTTCGCCAGCCAGAGCGACGAGGGCCCGGATCTGCGGACGTTCCTGAATGGTGTCGTCTCGTCGATCGACAACCTGTGCGATCGCTCGCCGGTTGGCGAGGTCGAGGTCACGGGCGGGGTATTCCGTGTGTTGCAGCGTTCGAACTGGAAAGTGTTCTACGAGAACCTGCACGACACGATGCATGCGCCGGTCACGCACGAATCATCGGTGGTGTCGGCCCGCTCGCGGGCCGCGGAGCTGGGGGCGATGCCGTTCGAACTGCTCATCATGGACGGCAATGGCGAACCGTACGAATTCTGGGAAAAACTGGAGCTGCGCGCGTACACGTACGGCCACGGTTACATGGAAGGGATCTTCGATCCGGCGGCCGCCGAACGCGATCCGGTGTCGAGCGCGCATTTCGCGGTGCTCGCGCAGGCCTACGGCGACGAGCGCGCGCGCCGGATTCTCGGCATGAATCGCCACAACACCGTCATCTACGCCAGCGGTTCCCCGCACACGGTATTTCAGCAGTTTCGCGTGATCCGCCCGATTGCGGTGGACCAGACGCTCGTCGAAATCCAGCTGTTTCGCCTGAAAGGCGCGCCCGACGAGGTGTTCGAGCGTGCGTTGACCTACGCGAACGTGATCAATTCCCCGTCGTCGAACGTGATGCCCGACGACGTCGAAGTCTACGCGCGCTGCCAGGAAGGCAACCGGACGCGCGGCGGCGAATGGGTGAGCATGCATCGCTACGCGGGCACGGACCGCGCGACGGACGACGGCTTCGTATCGATCAACGGCACCAGCGAACTGCCGATGCGCAACCAGTTCGCCGCGTGGAAGCGTTTCATGGTCGACGAGACCGGCCAACCCGCGCGCATGCGCGAAGGAGATGCCTGATGCTGCACGATCCGGCTTTCGATCTGTCGACCGTCGCGGTCGACGCCCCTGCTCTCGCTTTCGACGCCGCCCTGCAGGCGCAGGCGGCACAGTTCCTGTACCGCGAGGCGCGGCTGCTCGATACGCGCGCGTTCGACGGGTGGCTCGACCTGTGGGCGCCGGACGGCATGTACTGGCTGCCGCACGAACCGGGCCAGGCCAACCCGCGCGATCATATCTCGCTGTTCTGGGAGGACGCGACGCTGCGCGAAGTGCGCGCGGCCCGCGTGACGAACCGGCGCAACTGGTCGCAGCAGCCGTCGACGCGCACGGCGCGGATGGTCGGCAACGTGATCGTCGACGGCCGCGACGCAGCCGGCCGACTGGTCGTCCACTCGACGCAGATCGTCAACGAATGGCGGATCGGCCAGCGCACGCTCGCGGGGCTCGTCACGCACAAGCTCGATACGCGTGGCCCGGCGTGGAAGATCTACCTGAAGCGAGTCGATCTCATCAACTCGACCGATGCGCTCGCAAACCTGGAGGTATTCGTATGAACGCCGCCACGCTTTCGACTCCGTTTGCGCGCACGGCCGTGATTGCGCTGCATTACCAGAACGACGTGATCGATCCGCGTGGCAAGATCCGCGTCGGTTTCGACACGGACCAGCCCGGTCGCGCGGCGGTGCTCGACGCGGCAGGCGCGCTGCTGGCCGGTGCGCGGGCGCACGGTTTGCCGATCGTGCATGTCCGCATCGCATTCCGCGAAGATTACGCGGACCTGCCGCGCAATGCCCCCGTCTTCGTGCGCACCGCCGAACTCGGCGCGCTGCGCGACGGCAGCTGGGGCGCGCAGTTTTACCCGGCGCTCGAACCCGATCCGGCGCGCGCGCTCGACCATGTCGTGCATCACCAGTGCACGAGCGGCTTCATCGGGACGCCGCTGGAACGGCTCCTCGCGGCTCACGACGTGCGTCACCTGATCGTCGCAGGCGTCGCGACGCATTCGACCGTGGAGATGACGGCCCGCCATGCCGCCGATCTCGGTTATCGCGTGACCGTCGCGGCCGACGCCTGCGCCTGTGCGGATCGCCGCCAGCATGACGCCTCGCTCGAGTCGATGCGGTTGATTGCGGCCATTTCCAGCGTGGCCGAGCTGTTCGGCCCTGCGTCGAAAACGGAGGGCGCATGAACGTGTCGCGTTCTCCCGAACCGGCCCGGCAGGCGTGCCCGGGGCGCTCGAGCGCGCGCCTTGAGGGCAAGGTCGCGATCGTCACCGGTGCGACGCAGGGGCTCGGCGCCGACATCGCGCGCAACCTCGCGAATGAAGGCGCATGTGTGCTGATCGCGGGGCTCGACGTCGACGCGGGCCATGCGCTGGCCGCTTCGATCGGCGCCCCGGCCCACTTCGTACCGACCGACGTCACCGACGACGCGCAGCTCGATCGCGCGATCGCGGCGGGTATCGCCGCCTTCGGCGGCCTCGACATCGTCGTGAACAATGCGTGCAGCTACGACGACGCCGGTCTCGCCTCGACGCGCGAACAGTGGGCGCGCCTGCTCGACGTCAATCTCGTGTCGGCGGCGATTCTCGCGCAGAAGGCTGCGCCGCACCTGCGGCGACGCGGCGTGATCGTCAACCTCGGCAGCGTCGGCGGCAAGTTCGGCGCGGCGGGACGCGCGCTGTATCCGGCGTCGAAGGCCGCGTTGCTGCAACTGACGCGCAACCTCGCCGTGGATCTCGCGACGCGCGACCTGCGGGCGGTGAGCGTGTCGCCGGCCTGGACGTGGTCGCCGTCGCTGGAACGGCTCGCGGGTGGCTCGGTCGATGTCGCGGACCGTGTTGGCCGGCCGTTGCATGCGCTCGGCCGAGTCGGCCGCGGCGGCGAGATCGGGCGCGTCGTCGCGTTTCTCTGTTCGGACGATGCGTCGTGGATCACCGGTGTCGACGTACCCGTCGACGGCGGTTTTTCGATCCTCGGGCCGGACCAGGGCCGCTCGCCGCGCGAGTGGTTCGAGCGGCAGGCATCGCGGTAGCGAACCGTGCGGCCCGCATATTTTCCCCCTACTCTATCGGGAGTGCATCCATGACGAAGCAAATCAGAATCGAACGGGGCGACGTTGCGTTCGACGCCTATCTCGCGCTGCCGGAAGCCGGCAGCGGCCCTGTCGTCGTGTTGTTGCAGGAGATTTTCGGCGTGAACGCCGAGATGCGCGAAGTGGCGGATCTCTATGCGGCCGAGGGCTATGTCGTCATCGCGCCGGACCTGTTCCACCCGTTCGGCCCGAACATCGAACTCGGTTACGGCGAAGCCGACCATGCAAAAGCCTTCGACTATTACGGGCGTCTCGATGTGGCCGGCGCCATCGAAGATATCCGTGCGACCGTCGCCCGTGCGCGCACGCTGCCCGAATC
Organism: Burkholderia arboris; assembly: GCF_038723655.1. Taxonomy (NCBI): domain Bacteria; kingdom Pseudomonadati; phylum Pseudomonadota; class Betaproteobacteria; order Burkholderiales; family Burkholderiaceae; genus Burkholderia; species Burkholderia arboris. The sequence goes on along the minus strand of NZ_CP109823.1, from coordinate 222,321 downwards.
GAACGGCAAGGTCGGCGTGCTCGGCTTCTGTCTCGGCGGCAAGCTCGCCTGGCTCGCTGCGGCGCAGTGCGGCGTCGACTGCGCGGTCGGCTACTACGGCGTCGGCATCGAACAGTCGCTCGATCTGGCCGAGCGCGTCACGTGCCCGCTCGCGTTGCATTTCGGCGTAGACGATCCGCTCAATCCGCCCGGGACCGTGGCGGCGATACGCGCGGCGCTGGGCGGCAAGCCGAACGTGAAGCTTTACGAATATGAAGGCGCCGGTCATGCGTTCAGCCGCAGCGGCCCGACCTTCGTCAAAGCGGCCGCGATGTCCGCGCATACGCGCAGTCTTGCGGTGTTTCGCAAGGTGCTCGGTCCCGACTACGACCTGGGCGCGCTCGCCGATCATCACTTCCATCTGGAGTTCGCCGCGCGCGATCCCGACGAGACGATGCGGACGATGGTGCCCGAGCCGTACGTGAATCACGTGCCGACCATGACGGGCGGCACCGGGTACACGGAACTCAGGCGCTTCTACACGCATCACTTCATCCACAACAATCCGGCCGACATGGCGATGGCGCCGATCTCGCGCGTGGTTGGCGTCGATCGCATGGTCGATGAATTCATCCTGACGTTTACGCACGACCGGGAGATCGACTGGCTGCTGCCCGGCGTCGCGCCGACCGGCAAGCGCGTCGAGATCCCGATGGTCGCCATCGTCGAATTTCGCGGGCCCAAGCTCTACAACGAACACATCTATTGGGATCAGGCGAGCGTGCTCGTGCAGCTCGGGATGCTCGATCCGCAAGGCTTGCCGGTTTCCGGCGTCGACGTCGCGCGCAAGCTGCGCGACGAAACGCGGCCGTCGAACACGCTGATGGCGCGCTGGCGCGAGAGCGAACCGGTGCGAGCATGACGCGCGCAGCACCGGAGGCGGCGAGTCCGCAATAGGCGCCGCCGGGGCCACGGCGGTGTGCACGGCCGTCGACCGTGCACACCGGTTGCGCTGATTCGGTCGCCTGCTCGGGTGTCGACACGGCGGTCGGCGCCATGCGTGTTCGGTTCTGACGCGTTTTCGAATCGGTCAGTCTGGAAATGCAATCGATCTGCCGCACAAGAATCGGGCGGGCGGCGTTCTAACGCGACCACGCCGTCATGTTCCGCGTCACAAAGCCAGGCATGAATGGCAATCGCGTGACGCCGTTTGGCCGCGCGATGTACGCGCTGAACATCGACACGTTCGACCGGCCAGCCGCGACGGGCGTGCACAAAGCGGTCGCAACGTAGGTCGATATCTCGCGATTCGCGGTATTGGAATATCGATTTGCCAAGAGCCTCGTTCGTCAGCCCTGACGTTACGAGGCTTTTTGTTTTTGACGATCGTGAACGATCGGTCTCGACGCTTTGTGTTCCGAGGGCGTCAGCATGGTCGCCTTCATCGTTCAATAATTCGATGAATTGATTATTTTTGTATTGAATCTGGCTGGTAAATAATAAAAATACCCGGATCGAAACGAATTATTAATTTGTTGCGGATTATGTCTGATATGAAAATAACTCGCATTGAGTAAGCTAATTTTCACAATCAGCATGCTACAGTGCGCTTCAAATATTCATGTGGCACGAATACTTAGAGTCGCCAGTTCGCACATCCAATCAAGCAACACCTCCCCGTTTCGCCTGTCTGGCCTTGAAAACAACCCTGCTCGCGGGCTGCCGCTGAACAACCGTCAAGAATAGGTTTGATTTTTCAGGTTATTGAAACGCGCGATGTGTGATCGCTCATCATTCGCGCCCTTCGCCATCAAGTCGCGTGTATTGAACAATGACGAGGATAATTTTGAATACAAAAGACCCTCAGGAATTCGCGGAGCTGACTGCCGCGCAGATGGAAATGTGGTTTTCGCAGAAACTCGAACCCGACAACCCGCTGCTCGACAGCCGTGGCTATGTGGATATCAATGGCGCGCTAGATCGTCCGGCCTTCGAGGCGGCATTAAGCCGTGTTATCCAGGAAGCCCGGAGCCTGCATTTTCGCTTTCTCGAAACACCGGCCGGGCCCTTGCAGTTTGAATGCGAACCGGATGCATTCGGGCTGGATTTTATCGATGTGTCGAATGAAGCAGACCCGTTTTCAGCTTGCTGGAATGTCATGCAGATCGAGTCGAGCACGGCGTTCGACCTGCTCTCCGGCAAGCTGTTCAGCCAGATGCTGTTCAAGCTCTGCGACGAGCGTTATGTCTGGTACCAGCGCTATCACCATATCGTGATGGATGGGGCGAGCATCCCGCTCGTGACACGCCGGGTTGCCCAGATTTACACGGCACTGACGCGACAGCAGCCTGTCCCCGACGCAGATTTCGGCGCGACCGACCTGATGACGGACGGCGACCGCTCGTACCGGTCATCGTCGCGCTACGCGAACGACCGCCAGTATTGGCAAGACTACGTCGACACCCTGCCTGCTCCGGAAACCCTGGCCGGTACGACGCCGCGCGCGAGCGGCTTTTTCAGGCGGGAATCCGCGCCGCTTCCGCTTGCGTTTGTCGAACAGCTCGACCGGATCGAGACGCAGATCGCGAAGTGGCCGCTCGTTCTCACGGCCATCGTGGCGGCGTACCTTTACCGAACGAGCAACGGCCGGACTACCGTGTTCGATTTCCCGGTATCGGCGCGCACGAAGGAGACGCGCACACTGCCCGGGATGTTCGCCAACATCCTGCCGATGCGGCTGCCTCTTGCGCCGCACATGACGCTCGTGGAATTGACGCGGCACGTGAGCACCGAAGTCTTCTCGCACATGAAGCACCAGCAGTTCCGCGTGAAGGAGATCAAGCAGCTGCGCGGTGCGGTCACCGCACCGGTCTTCGGTCCGCGCATCAATATCGTGCCGTACGGCAACCGGTGGGAATTCGGCGAGAGCCGTGCGACCCTGCATGCGCTCGCCAATGGCCTCGTCAACGATTTCGCGGTGACCGTGACAGGAGATCCGCGCGATCCCGGGTGTACGTTGCACGTGGACGCGAATGCCGAGCTTTACGACAACGCAAGTGTGCTGGCGCATCGAACGCGGCTGCTGCATTTTATCGAGTCCGCGCTCGCCAATCCTGAGCGGCCGATCGGGCAAATCGACCTGCTCGATGCCGACGAGCGGCATCTGCTGCTGCACACGTGGAATGCGACGGCGGCCACCTACCCCGAACACCAGTGCATCCACGAACTCGTCGAGGCGCAGGCCCGGCAAACCCCCGAGGCCGTCGCGCTCGTCGCGGACCACGAGCAACTCTCCTATGCGGCCCTCAACGCCCGCGCCAACCGGCTCGCGCATTACCTCGTCGAGCTGGGTGTCGGGCCCGATACACTCGTTGCCGTGTGCGCCGAGCGCAGCGTCGCGATGGTCGTCGCGCTGCTCGCCGTGTTCAAGGCCGGCGGCGCTTACCTGCCGATCGATCCCGCTTACTCCGGTGCGCGGCTTGCCCATATCCTCGACGACGCCACGCCGGCGGTCGTTCTCGTCGATCCGGTCGGACACCAGGCGCTCGCCGATGTGTCTTTGGCCACGCCCTCGCTTGTCGATATCAGTGTCGCGTCGCCGCCGTGGGCGGGGTATTCGTCGGGCAACCTCCCGCCGCTCGCGCGCGGACTGACGTCGCGTCATCTTGCCTATGTCATCTATACCTCCGGCTCCACCGGCACGCCCAAGGGTGTCATGGTCGAGCATCGGCAACTCGCCAATCTCGTGACGTGGCATATCGCACGGTTCGAGCTGCACGCCGGCTCCCGCGTGCCGGCCACCGCCAGTCTGGCCTTCGACGCCAGCGTGTGGGAACTCTGGCCCGCGCTCTGCGCCGGCGCCGCGCTGCTGCTGCCCCCGGCGGGGCTGGCGTCCGATGCCGCAGCGTTGCTCGCGTGGTGGCGCCGGCAGTCGATGGACTGTGCGTTCCTCGTCACGCCGCTGGCGCTGCTCGCGATGCAGTCGGGCCTGCCGCACGGGTTGAAGTCGCTGCTGATCGGCGGCGATCGCGTCACGACCCTGCCCGCAGGGCTGCCGCCGTCGCTGCGCATCGTCAACAACTACGGCCCGACCGAAACCACGGTCGTCGCGACCTCCGGCGAGCTTGAGCCGTCATCCGGCGAGGTAGTTCATTCGATCGGCAAGCCGATTGCCAATACGCGCATCTACCTGCTCGACGAGTCGCAGGCGCCGGTGCCGCTGGGTGCCGTGGGCGAGATGTACATCGGCGGCGCAGGTGTTGCACGTGGCTATCTCAACCGACCGGAGCTGACCGAGCAGCGGTTCCTGGCCGATCCGTTCGCCCGTGCGGCCGGCGAACCCGATGCACGCATGTACCGCACGGGCGATCTGGCGCGGTACATGCCGGACGGCAACATCGTGTTCCTCGGCCGCAACGACGATCAGGTCAAGATCCGGGGCTTCCGTATCGAGCCGGGCGAAATCGAGGCGCAGCTTGCGTCGCACGACGCCGTGCGCGAAGCCATCGTGCTGGCGCGCCCCGATGCGGCGGGCAACACCCGACTGCTGGCATACGTGACGCTCGACGACGAGGCGCCACGTGCAGAACGCGTCCGGCAGCTGCGCGAGCACCTTGCGGCCCGGTTGCCGGACTACATGGTGCCGGCGGCGTTCGTCGTGCTCGATGCGTTGCCGCTGACCTCGAACGGCAAGCTCGACCGTCGCGCGCTGCCGGAGCCGGACGACGATGCGTTCGCCCAGGCGCAGTACGAGGCGCCGCAAGGCGAAACCGAGCGTACCGTTGCCGCGTTGTGGTCCGACCTGCTCGGCGTCGAGCGTGTCGGCCGGCACGACAACTTCTTTGCACTCGGTGGGCATTCGCTTGTCGCCGTCCAGCTGATCGAGCGCTTGCGCCAGATCGGGCTGACGCTTGCGATACGGGACCTGTTCGAGCAACCGGCCCTCGCCGCACTCTCCGCCACTCTCGGTCAGTCGCGCGAAGTGGTCGTGCCGGAAAACCGGCTCGGGCCCGATACGCAGGCCATCACGCCCGATCTCCTGCCGCTCGCCGATCTGTCGCAAGACGACATCGATCGCATCGTCGCGCAGGTGCCGGGCGGCATCGCGAACATTCAGGACATCTATGCCCTTTCACCGTTGCAGGACGGCATCCTGTTTCATCATGTACTCAGCACGCAGGGCGACCCCTATCTGCTGAGCGCGCATCTGGCCTTTACCGATCGCGCCGCGCTCGATCGCTATCTTCAGGCGATGGATTGTCTCGTCGAGCGGCACGACATCCTGCGCACGGCCGTGCTGTGGGAAGGGCTTGGTTCACCGGTACAGGTCGTGCTGCGGCGCGCGCACATCGACGTGACCGAGCTGGCCCTCGACGATTCCAGCGGGTGCGCCGCGGAGCAGTTGCCGGGCCTCATCCATCCGGGGCGTGACAGGATGGATCTGACCCAGGCCCCGCTCCTGCGCTTCGTGATCGCCGAGGCGACGGGAGGACGCTGGCACGCGACGATGCTGCTCCATCACCTCGTCGGAGACCATTCCACGCTTGCGATCCTGAACGAAGAAGTCCAGGCGATGCTCGCCGGACTGATACACCGCCTTCCCGCGCCGCAGCCCTACCGCAACCTCGTCGCCCATGCGCGTCTCGGGATGCCCGCGAGTGCGCACGAGGCGTTCTTCAGCGAGATGCTGAATGACGTCGATGCGCCGACCCTTCCGTTCGGCCTCACGCTCCAGCACGACGACATGGCGCCGCTGTACGACGCGCGTCGAACGATGCCGGGCACGCTCGACGCACGACTGCGTACGCTGTCGAAAACCATCGGCGTGAGCCTCGCCACGTTGTGCCATCTGGCGTGGGCGCTCGTCCTCGCCCGCACGAGCGGGCAACGGCACGTCGTGTTCGGGACGGTGTTGTTCGGGCGCATGGCGGCCGGCGCCGGCTCCGACCGCACGTTGGGCCTGTATATCAATACGCTGCCGCTGCGCATCGACATCGACGCGACCGATGTGCGCACGGCAGTCCGCGATACGCAGAGTCGGCTCGCAGGCCTGCTTGCCCATGAACATGCATCGCTCGCGCTGGCGCAACGATGCAGCGGCATCGGCGCGAACGCGCCGCTTTTCAGCGCGCTGCTGAATTACCGCCACAACGTACACGCCGATGGCCACGCGCAGTGGCCGTCCGATGTCGAACTGCTGGGTGCGCACGAGCGGACCCATTACCCGGTGACGCTGTCCGTCGAGGATGACGGCGATGCGCTCGAACTGGTCGCGCAGGTCGCCGCACCGGCGCTGGCGGAACGGCTATGCGCATACATGCAGTGCGCGCTGGAGCAACTTGCGGACGCGCTCGAGGCGGGTTCCGGTTCGCTTGAGCACCTGCAGATCGTGCCCGACGACGAGCGGGCGCTGCTGATCGACACGCTGAACGCGACGGACGCACCGTATGACCGGCACCAGTATCTGCATGGGCTGTTCGAGGCGCAGGTTCGGCGTACGCCCGATGCCACCGCGCTGATCTCCGGCGGCGAGCGCCTCTCCTATGCCGAACTCAATGCGCGCGCCAACCGGCTCGCGCGTTACCTGATCGAACTCGACGTCACCCCCGATACGCCGGTCGCCGTCTGCCTCGACCGCGGCGCGCCGATGGTCGTCGCGCTGCTCGGCATCCTCAAGGCCGGCGGCGCCTACGTGCCGCTCGATCCCGCCTATCCCGGCGCGCGCCTCGCGCATATCCTCTCCGACGCCGCACCCGCCGTCGTGCTCGTCGATCCGGTCGGACGCCAGGCGCTTGCCGACGCGCTCGGTGAGGCGCATCTGGCGAAGCTCACGCTGGTCGATGTGAGTGTCGCGTCGCCGCCGTGGGACGGCCTGTCTCCGGACGATCTGTCGCCGCACGCGCTCGGGTTGACCCCGCGCCATCTCGCCTACGTCATCTACACGTCGGGCTCGACCGGCTTGCCCAAGGGTGTGCAGAACGAGCACGATGCGTTGATCAACCGCCTGACCTGGATGCAGTCGGCGTATCGTCTGGATGCCCGCGATGTCGTGCTGCAGAAGACGCCGTTCAGCTTCGACGTATCGGTCTGGGAATTCTTCTGGCCGCTGGCCAATGGCGCCACGCTCGTCATGGCCGCGCCCGGCGCGCACCGTGACGCCGATTATCTGACCGACGTCATCGCGCAGTACGGGGTTACCACCCTGCACTTCGTGCCGTCGATGCTCAGCGGCTTCCTCGAGGCGCCCGGCCTCGCACGCTGCACGACGCTCTCGCGCATCGTCTGTAGCGGCGAGGCGTTGCCGGTGGCCACCGCACGGCGCTGCCTGGAGCGGTTGCCCCATGCGCAACTGCACAATCTTTACGGTCCGACCGAAGCCGCCATCGACGTGACCGCCTTTACGTGCCCGGCAGATTTCGATGCGCCCTCCGTGCCGATCGGCAAGCCGATCGCCAATACGCGGATCTACCTGCTCGATGAATCGCAGGCGCCGGTACCGCTGGGCGCGGTCGGCGAGCTTTACATCGGCGGGGTCGGGGTCGCGCGTGGCTACTTGAACCGTCCGGAGCTGACCGAGCAGCGGTTCCTGGCCGATCCGTTCGCCCGTGCGGCAGGCGAGCCCGAAGCACGCATGTACCGCACGGGCGATCTGGCGCGCTACCTGCCGGACGGAAACATCATCTTCCTCGGCCGCAACGACGATCAGGTCAAGATCCGGGGCTTTCGCATCGAGCCCGGCGAAATCGAGGCGCAGCTTGCGTTGCACGACGCGGTACGCGAAGCCATCGTGCTGGCGCGTCCCGATGCGGCGGGCAACACCCGACTGCTGGCATACGTGACGCTGGAAGACGCGGCGCCGCGTGCCGAGCGCGTGCGGCAGTTGCGCGAGCACCTTCTATCCCGGTTGCCGGACTACATGGTGCCGGCGGCGTTCATCGTGCTCGACGCGTTGCCGCTCACGCCGAACGGCAAGCTCGACCGTCGTGCGTTGCCGGAGCCGGACGACGACGCGTTCGTCCAGGCGCAGTACGACGCGCCGCAAGGCGAGATCGAGTGCGCCATCGCCGCGTTGTGGGCCGACCTGCTCGGCGTCGAGCGCATCGGCCGGCACGACAACTTCTTCGCGCTCGGCGGACATTCGCTTGTCGCCATTCGCATGGTCTCGCGCATCGTCAACGAAACCGGCAAGGTACTGCCGCTGCGCAAGGTATTCGAAGTGCCGACCGTCGCGGAACTGGCGCTGGCACTGGCAGATGCCACGTCGCACGAAAGCGGTCACGACATCGTTCGCATCGACCGCAATGCGCCGATGCCGCTGTCCTTCGCGGAAGAGCGGATTCTCGCGATCGAAGCGGGTGCGGCGCGCGGCTCGATGTTCAACTCCTCGCGCCTCTTCGTCCTGTCCGGCCACGTACGCGACGATGTGCTGGACCGCGCGCTGCGCGCGGTCGTCGACCGTCACGAAATCCTGCGCACGCACTATGCGAGCGACGCCGCCACCGGAGCGTTCATGCCTGTCGTCGAGCGCTCCGAAAGCTTCCGTCTGGAACGCCGCGACGTCGCCGGAGAGGATGCGATGTCACTCGCGCAATCGGAGGCTGCGAAGCTGCTCGATTGCTTCAGCGGCCCTGTCTTCGGCGCGACGCTGTTCATCGAGTCGCCGCAGCGTTCGATCCTGATGATCTCGATTCACCACATCGCGATGGATGCCACGTCGTGGACGACGGTCTGGCGCGACTTCCGCCACGCGTATGCGGCGCTGGCCGCCGGCGCGCTGCCGACACTCACGCCGCTCGCGCTGCAATACCGGGACTACGCGGCGTGGTCGAAGCGGCACGTTGACGCCGGGCATCTCTCGCAATTGGAGCAGGTCTGGCGGGAACGCCTCGCCGGTGCGCCCGCGTGCCTGGATCTGCCGTCGGACCGGCCGCGCCCGGTGAGATTGTCGGACAGCGCCGGACGGACCGAACACGTGCTCGCGCCGGATCTCGTGCAGCAGATCCGGCAAGTCGCGGCTGCATACAACGTCACGCCGTTCGTCGTGCTCGAGACGGCGCTCGCCATCACGTGCGCGCAACTCGCACGCAGCCGCGACATCGTGATCGGCACGGTGACCGAAGGCAGAACGCACGCGGCGACCGCGGAGATGGTCGGCCTCTTCGTGAACACGCTGCCGCTTCGCCATCGGCTGGATCGATCCGCTTCCGTCGCCAGCCATTTACTCGCGGCGTCGCAGGAACTCCTGTCCGCTCTCGAAGCGGGCGAGCTGCCTTTCGCCCATGTGGTTGCCGCCGTCAATCCGCCGCGCAGCGCTTCGCACGACCCGATCTTCCAGGTCTTTTGTCAGTTCCAGCAAGGCCCGGGAGCGGAACGCGAGACGCTCTCCGGCCTGACGCTCGAGGCCGTTCCGCGCGCACGCGTCGGGCGCGGCGCCGATCTCGCCGTCGTGTTCCTGGATACCGGCGAGACCGTCAGCGCCGACATCTCGTACAGTGCCGACCTGTTCGACCCGGCGAGCATCGACGCGATCATCGCGCTGTTCCTGGCGTTCGTGACGGAAAGCGTGCAGCGGCCGGATGCGTCGGTAACCGACCTTTGGGACGCCGGCGTCGCTCACGCGCAGGCCGGCGCATCGGGCCCGGACGTCGCGAGGCTGATCGACGCGCCGGCCAGCCCGTCCGGAACCTGGTATCCGCTGTCGCCCGCGCAGCAGGCGGTCTGGCTCCAGGAGCAGGCGTCGCGGCACGGGACATCGTTCTTTTCGATTGCGGCGATGCGCTGCGCGCCGGAGATCGATCGCGAGCGGCTCGTGATCGCCTCGCGCGCGCTCATTGCGCAGAACCAGTCATTCTGGCTCCAACTCTCCGATGCCGGCCTGCAATGCGAAGGGCCGATGCCGACGACGCGCTTCGAGCATTTCGTCGAACCCGCGACCAGGACGGACGCCGAGATGCGACAGGCGGTCATCGACTGGCACGAGACGCTCAACGACAACCTCGATGACAGGACCAATGCGGTCGCGCTGTTCGAATCGCCCGAGAGCGTACTGGTCGCGTTGCGGTCGCATCATCTGCAGACCGACGGCTGGGCTGCGGTGCGATTGTTCGCGCGCATCGGCAAGAACTATGCCGCGCTCGAAAAGGATCCGTCCCATACGTTCGACATGGACCGGATCGTTCTCGATACGCTTGCGCTCGACGAGCGCTATCTCTGTTCGTCGACGTACGAGCGGGACGCCACCTTCTGGCAGTCGGCGAGCAAGAAGATGGACGGTCCTGCATTGGTGACGCTGGTGGCCGACCATGCGCATCCCGTCGAGGCGCGCGGCGGCGTCGCGTCGATGCGCAGCACGTTCTCGCCGGCCTTGCAGGCGCGGCTCTTGCATACCGCGCAGAAGCATGCGCTGTCGCCGTCGGAATGCCTGACTGCGCTGACCGGCATCTATCTGATGCGTATCGCGGGCCAACGGCATACGGTCGTCGGCGCGTCGTTCCTGAACCGGACGCGCGAAGCGCTCGATATCCCCGGGCAATTCGCCAAGGTCATTCCGCTTCCGGTGTCGCTCGAGCAGCCCGACATGCCGGTTTCGGCGGCGTTGGCCGAGATTGGCGAAACGTTCCGGGGCGCGGTGCGTCACGGAAGATTCCCGTTGGGCGACATGGTCAGACGTTACGGGATCGATCCTCGTCATATCGACGTGAGCGTCAATACGTTGTTCCTGCGGCATCCCGTCGAAGTGGCCGGTCAGCCCACGCACGTCCAATGGCTGTCCGGGCCGGAGAACGGTCTGTCGTTCCTGTTTACGCAATTCGGGAAAAACGCGCCGATCGATGTCGAACTCCGGTACAACCGCAACGTGTTCGATCCGGTCGCCGTGTCGCGCCATGCAGCGCGTCTTCTCGACTTCATCGAGCGTGCGTGCGAGAACGACAGCGTCGCGGTGCGGGCAATCGATCTCGTATCGAGCGACGAAAAGGCGCTGCTGATCGACACGTTGAACGCGACGGATGCGCCATATGACCGGCGCCAGTATCTGCATGGGCTGTTCGAGGCGCAGGTTCGGCGTACACCCGATGCCACCGCGCTGATCTCCGGCGGCGAGCGTCTCTCCTATGCCGAACTCAATGCGCGCGCCAACCGGCTCGCGCGTTACCTGATCGAATTCGACGTCACGCCCGATACGCCGGTCGCCGTCTGCCTCGACCGCGGCACGCCGATGGTCATCGCGCTGCTTGGTATCCTCAAGGCCGGCGGTGCCTACGTGCCGCTCGATCCCGCCTATCCCGGCGCGCGCCTCGCGCATATCCTGTCCGACGCCGCACCCGCCGTCGTGCTCGTCGATCCGGTCGGACGCCACGCGCTTTCCGACGCGCTCGGTGAAGCGCATCTGGCGAAGCACACGCTGATCGACGTGAGTGTCGCGTCGCCGCCGTGGGACGGCCTGTCTCCGCACGATCTGTCGCCGCGTGCGCTCGGGTTGACCCCGCGCCATCTCGCTTACGTCATCTATACGTCGGGCTCCACCGGCTTGCCCAAGGGTGTGCAGAACGAGCACGATGCGTTGATCAACCGCCTGACCTGGATGCAGTCGGCGTATCGTCTGGATGCCCGCGATGTCGTGCTGCAGAAGACGCCGTTCAGCTTCGACGTATCGGTCTGGGAATTCTTCTGGCCGCTGGCCAATGGCGCCACGCTCGTCATGGCCGCGCCCGGCGCGCACCGTGACGCCGATTATCTGACCGACGTCATCGCACAGTACGCGGTGACCACCCTGCACTTCGTGCCGTCGATGCTCAGCGGCTTCCTCGAGGCGTCCGGCCTCGCACGCTGCACGACGCTCTCGCGCATCATCTGCAGCGGCGAAGCATTGCCGGTGGCCACCGCGCGGCGCTGCCTGGAGCGGTTGCCCCATGCGCAACTGCACAATCTGTATGGTCCGACCGAAGCCGCCATCGACGTGACGGCCTTTACGTGTCCGGCCAATCTCGACGCGCAGTCCGTACCGATCGGCAAGCCGATCGCCAATACGCGCATCTACCTGCTCGACGAATCGCAGGCGCCGGTGCCGCTGGGTGCCGTGGGCGAGCTTTACATCGGCGGGGTCGGGGTCGCGCGCGGTTACCTGAACCGTCCGGAGCTGACCGAGCAGCGGTTCCTGGCCGATCCGTTCGCCCGTGCGGCCGGCGAGCCCGACGCACGCATGTACCGCACCGGCGATCTGGCGCGTTACCTGCCGGACGGCAACATCGTCTTCCTCGGCCGCAACGACGATCAGGTCAAGATCCGGGGTTTCCGCATCGAGCCGGGTGAAATCGAGGCGCAGCTTGCATTGCACGACGCCGTACGTGAAGCGATCGTGCTGGCGCGCCCCGAAGCGGCGGGCAACACTCGACTACTGGCATACGTGACACTGGACGAAACCGCGCCGCGCGCCGAGCTCATCCGGCAGTTGCGCGAGCACCTTCTCTCCCGGCTGCCGGACTACATGGTGCCTGCGGCGTTCATCGTGCTCGACGTGTTGCCGCTCACGCCGAACGGCAAGCTCGACCGTCGCGCGCTGCCGGAGCCGGACGACAACGCCTTCGTCCAGGCACAGTACGAGGCGCCGCAAGGCGAGACCGAGTGCACCATCGCCGCGTTGTGGGCCGAACTGCTCGGCGTCGAACGCATCGGCCGGCACGACAACTTCTTTGCGCTCGGCGGACATTCGCTGCTTGCCGTGCGGATGCTGAATCGCTTGCGGGCCATGCACGAGGTCAGGCTGTCGCTTTCGACGCTGTTCGATCATCCGACCGTGTGTGCGGTCGCGCAGGTGGTCGGGGCGCGAAGCCGCGACGATGCGCCGCCGATCGCCCGTGTCGATCGCGCTGCCCCGCTTCCGGTGTCGTTCGCGCAGCAGCGAATGATGTTCCTGAGCGGCTTCGAAGGCGCGGGCACGATCTATCACGTCCCGCTCGTGCTGCGGCTCGACGGCGGGCTGGACGCCGCCGCGTGGCATCGCGCGCTGGATGCGCTGTGGGCACGCCACGAGGCATTGCGCACCGTGTTTCCCGAGACGGCTGGCGCGAGCGGCGATACCCGCGCGGCGCTCCTTCCGGCCGGCGACGGCATGCCCTGGCGCGAAGACGATCTGTCGACGGAACCCGGTGCGCCGGAACATTGGCTGCGCCTGTGCGAGGAAGAAGCCACGCGCCCGTTCGAACTCGCACACGGGCCGCTCGTGCGCGCGCGCCTCGTCAGGTTGTCGGAGAACGCGCACGTCTTCATGCTCACGCTGCATCACATCGTCTGCGACGGCTGGTCGCTGTCCGTGCTCGTCAAGGAGCTGTGTGCGCTTTACGGGGCCTTCACGGAAGGACGCCCGAACCCGCTTGCGACGCTGGCATTCCAGTACCCGGACTACGTTGCGTGGCAACGGCAATGGCTTGGCGCGGAACGACTCGAGCGCGAAGCAGGTTACTGGAAAGAAGCGCTGGCAGGCATCCCGACGCTGCTGACGCTGCCGACCGATCGCCCGCGGCCCGCGCATCAGCAGTTCGACGCGGCGCGGCTGCCGTTCGAACTCGACGCGGTGCTCACACGGGATCTGAGACGGCTCGCCGCGCGGCGCGGCGTCACGGTCTTCGCGGTCGTCACCGCGGCCTGGGCCGCGGTGCTGGGGCGCCTCGCCGGCCAGGAGGATGTCGTGATCGGCACCCCGGTCGCGAATCGCTCCGGTCCCGAATTCGAATCCATCGTGGGCCTGTTCGTGAACACGCTTGCACTGCGCATCGACCTGTCGGGCGTACCGTCGGTCGCGCAACTGCTCGAGCGCGTCCAGGGGGCCGTCGTCGCCGCCCAGGATCATCAGGATCTTCCGTTCGAACAGGTCGTGGAAATCGTGAAGCCGCCGCGACGGCTCGGTCATACGTCGATATTCCAGGTGATGATTTCTTGGCAGAACACCGACGTGCGGACATTCGAATTGCCGGATCTGGATGTCACCCCGGTTGCGAGCGCGTTCGACCGGGCGAAGTTCGATCTCGAACTCGACCTGGTTGACGATGGCCGCGCGGTGGCCGGTGCGTTGCGCTACGCGACCGCATTGTTCGACGAGACATCGATCGTGCGTCATGGCGCGTACCTGATCGCGGTGTTGCGCGCGATGACCCGGGACGACGCGCAGCCGGTCGGGCAGATCGACCTGCTCGATGCCGACGAGCGGCATCTGCTGCTGCACACGTGGAATGCGACCGAGGCCGCCTACCCCGAACACCAGTGCATCCACGAACTCGTCGAGGCGCAGGCCCGGCAAACCCCCGAGGCCGTCGCGCTCGTCGCGGACCACGAGCAACTCTCCTATGCCGCCCTCAACGCCCGCGCCAACCGGCTCGCGCATTACCTCGTCGAGCGCGGTGTCGGGCCCGATACGCCCGTTGCCGTGTGCGCCGAGCGCAGCGTCGCGATGGTCGTCGCGCTGCTCGCCGTGTTCAAGGCCGGCGGCGCTTACCTGCCGATCGATCCCGCTTACTCCGGGACCCGGCTTGCCCATATCTTCGATGACGCCAAGCCGGCGGTCGTTCTCGTCGATCCTGTGGGACGCCAGGCGCTCGCCGACGTGCATCTGGCCACGCCCACGCTTGTCGATATCAGTGTCGCGTCGCCGCCGTGGGCCGCGCACTCGCCGGACAACCTCCCGCCGCTCGCGCGCGGACTGACGTCGCGCAATCTCGCCTATGTGATCTATACGTCCGGTTCCACCGGTATGCCCAAGGGGGTCATGGTCGAGCATCGGCAACTCGCCAATCTCGTGACGTGGCATATCGCGCGATTCGAACTGCACGCCGGCTCTCGCGTGCCGGCCACCGCCAGTCTGGCCTTCGACGCCAGCGTGTGGGAACTCTGGCCCGCGCTCTGCGCCGGCGCCGCGCTGCTGCTGCCCCCGGCGGGGCTGGCGTCCGATGCCTCAGCGTTGCTCGCGTGGTGGCGCCGGCAGTCGATGGACTGTGCGTTCCTCGTCACGCCGCTGGCGCTGCTCGCGATGCAGTCGGGCCTGCCGCACGGGTTGAAGTCGCTGCTGATCGGCGGCGATCGCATCACGACCCTGCCCGCCGGGTTGCCGCCGTCGCTGCGCATCGTCAACAACTACGGCCCGACCGAAACCACGGTCGTCGCCACCTCCGGCGAGCTTGAGCCGTCATCCGGCGAGGTAGTTCATTCGATCGGCAAGCCGATCGCCAATACACGTATCTACCTGCTCGACGAGTCGCAGGCGCCGGTGCCGCTGGGTGCCGTGGGCGAGATGTACATCGGCGGCAAAGGTGTTGCACGCGGCTATCTCAACCGACCGGAGTTGACCGAGCAGCGGTTCCTGGCCGATCCGTTCGCCCGTGCGGCCGGCGAACCCGATGCACGCATGTACCGCACCGGCGATCTGGCGCGGTACATGCCGGACGGCAACATCGTGTTCCTCGGCCGCAACGACGATCAGGTCAAGATCCGGGGCTTCCGTATCGAGCCGGGCGAAATCGAGGCGCAGCTTGCGTCGCACGACGCCGTGCGCGAAGCCATCGTGCTGGCGCGCCCCGATGCGGCGGGCAACACCCGACTGCTGGCATACGTGACGCTCGACGACGAGGCGCCACGTGCAGAACGCGTCCGGCAGCTGCGCGAGCACCTTGCGGCCCGGTTGCCGGACTACATGGTGCCGGCGGCGTTCGTCGTACTCGATGCGTTGCCGTTGACCTCGAACGGCAAGCTCGACCGCCGTGCGCTGCCGGAGCCGGACGACGATGCGTTCGTCCAGGCGCAGTACGAGGCGCCGCAGGGCGAGACCGAGCGTACCGTCGCCGCGTTGTGGTCCGACCTGCTCGGCATCGAGCGCGTCGGCCGGCACGACAACTTCTTTGCGCTCGGTGGGCATTCGCTTGTCGCCGCCCGCCTGCTGGTGAAAATCCGCGAGACGTTCGGGCACGAGGTCTCGATTCGCACGCTGTTCGAAGCGCCCACCGTTGCACAGTTGGCGCCCCGGATACATGAAACGGGGGCGTCCGACGCGCTTGCTGTCCTGCTGCCGCTCCAGCCGCAGGGGGCGCGTCCGCCACTCTTCTGTATTCACCCGGCCGGCGGCTTCAGCTGGCCGTATGCGAGCCTGACGCATCATCTGCGGGATCGGCCGCTCTACGGTCTGCAGGCGCGCGCGCTCACCGAAGCCGGCACCGACGCGCAGTCGATCGAGGAGATGGCGCAGGACTACGTCCGGCAGATTCGCAGCGTACAGCCCACCGGCCCTTATCATCTGCTCGGCTGGTCGCTGGGGTGCCATATCGCGCACGCCATCGCCACCCAGCTGCAATGCGCCGGTGAAAAAGTGGCATTGCTTGCGATGCTCGACGGTTATCCGGAAGTGGGAAGCGAGGCTTACCCCGCACCGACGGAGACGGAAGTCATCGACGTGCTGATACGCGCATTCGTGGACACGCCGCAGTCGGCCAGCGCCCGCTCGCTGACGATCGACACGCTCAAGACGCGCCTTGCCGAACACAATCCGATGTTCAGGACGTTCAACGCGCGGACATTCGAATCGATCGTCCGGCAATTCCAGGTGGCGCCTGCGCAGGCCGGCATGTTTGCGCCTGACGTATTCGATGGCGACGTGGTCTTCTTCAGGGCGACGCTCGAGCGGCCGGAGGCCTATCAGCCACGCGATGTCCGGGCGTGGCAGCCGTATGTGCGCGGGAAAATCGACGTGCACGACGTCGCATGCCTGCACGAAACGATGATGAGCACGTCAGCGCTGGCCGCGATCGGGCCGATCGTTGCTGCTGCGCTCGACGCGGGCGCAACACACGGAAAGGCGTCGTCGGCGTCACCGGTCTCCGTCACGGGTGCGTGGCCGCGTCACGGGGAATACGCCGGGGGCATGAGCGATGGTTCGCTTTCCTGACCGGGGTGCCGGTTTCGCGGCGGTCGACGACGAGCATGCACCGGCCCCAGGCGGGTTGGTCCGTCGCCGACCGAAGGCCGGCCGGCCCGCCTGCTTCGCCGGTCGGCCGCACGAACGAATCGCGCTTTCTGCGCGTTGCGCACCGCGAGTCGGCCGACGGCTGTCACGGTCTTCGCCGCAAAGGCCTGTCATTCAGGAGCACGCCGAATGAATGGTGGAACGCTCACACACCGTGTCCTGCTGATCGAAGATAACGAACGGTTCGCGCAGCAGGTTCACGACTATCTGGGCCGGTACGGGTTCGCGGTGACGATCGTTCGCCGCGGCGACCTTGCCGTCGCAGCCGTGCGCGAGCATCTGCCCGCGCTCGTGATGCTCGATCCGATGCCACCGGATTCCGGCGGCCTGGAACTATGCCGGCAGATCCGCGCGTGCTCGAACGTACCCGTGATCGTCCTGACCGCGCGCGCCGATGCCTGCGACCAGGTCGCCGTTTTCGACGCGGGCGCGGACGACTACCTCGTGAAACCGCTCGATCCCCGCGTACTCGTCGCGCGCGCCCGTGCGCTGTTGCGGCGCGCGTATCGCGTCAGTCCGGACGAGGCCGACGCGGCTACGTAAGCCGGCTGCAGCCGGATCGCAGCCGCATGGCCAGGCCGGTGCCGTGCACCCGCGTGTCCGGGCGCGAAAACACGAGACCGATTCGCCGTGTCAGGTTCGAACCTGTACGCCATCCTCGTCGAACACGGTGGTCGTGCCGGTATCCGCGTGCTCGACTTCATAGTGATACACGCGGCTGCCATCGTCCCGTTCGACCTCGTATGCGCGGATCTGCTCGTCCGGCAAGGTCCCGAGCCGCGCGAAGCGGCAGGTGAAGATATCCGGCACGTCGCAGCCCGGGCGGGTCGCAACCATCCGGCCGATCGAGTCGTCGACCGATTCGTACTCGGCCGGCAGACGCCATTGCCCTGAAGCATCGAGTACGCCCCATCGTTCGTGTTCGCAGGCTGCCCAGCACTGGCTGCCGGAGTACTGCAGCGCGGTCAAGGCCGTATAGGCCAACGGGATGACCGGTACGCCGTTGCGATCCACCACGCCGAACTTGCCGTTGTGCAGCACTCGTGCATACTCCCCGCGCCAGAACGCCCATACGCGGTCGTACTGCACCGGCGTAATCGTTGTCCCCTGGCTGTCGATATGTCCATAGCGGTCGCCTTGCCGGACGATGGCGACTTCCGTCCATGCATCGAAGCCGATCTCGTCGTAGCGCGGCGGCACCAGCACCTCGCCCGTGATGGTCATCACGCCCATCTTCCCGTCCTGCTCGAACACTTCGACCTGCTCGTAGTAAATCGACGTCAACGGTTCCCACCCGTAGTCGTAATGGTCCTGGTTGATCAGTTCGCGAAAGCGGGTGACAGCTTCTTCCGCCAGACCCTCGCACTGGTCGAGCAGGGCGGGATCGTCGGCCTCGATCGCGTGCTCGATTCTCGCGTTGTCGCGCTCGATGCGCGCCAGCAGCGCCTGGGCGAGTTCGACGTGCGGCGCCGCCGACAGGTTGAACACGTCCCATCCGTTCAGGTGAAAGTATCGATGGATCGCACGATTCTCGAGGAACGCGAAGATCTTGCGCTTTGCTTCCCGGAACGCCTCGAGATCGTCGATCAGGCGGTCGGCATGACGCTCCAGGAACGCGTACAACCTGGCCATCCGGGCCTTGCCGCCTTCCGCTGCAGCATAAATTCCGTCGTTGTCGCCAGTATCGTTGCAACGATTGCGTGCAAGGAATGGCGCCACGGCCAGCAGCGGACTCAACACCGTCGGGAAGTCGTCGTTCCACTCCACCATACTCAGACATGGCGTATCGGCCGGACCGATGTCTTGCAGATTGAACATGTACATACGGTGCGCCATCGAAGTTCCCTGTCGTGAGTGACGCGTTGGCATTCAGCGTCCCGGATGCTTATGATAGCGGCTCGCCTGCCGACCGATCGAATCGACCGGTCGGCGCGGTACGACCGGCACGCCGTCCTCTTCGTAACGTCATCCCATGAAAACCGAACACATACTTGTACTGGATATCGACGGCACGCTGACCGATTCGGTCGCCCTGCATCAGTCCGCGTTCCTGGCTGCGATGCTTGCGTTGAAGCTGCCGGCGCTCGATACCAACTGGGGACGCTATCCGCATCACACCGACACCGGAATCCTCGCTCACGCACTGTCATCCAACGGCAGGAGCCCGATGAGTGCATCGGCTGTGGCTGCCTTCGAGCAGGAGGTCGATCGTCATTTCGTGGCCGCGCTCGCCCGTCAGGCGCTGATGGAAATCCCGGGCGCCGGCCGGTTCGTGCGGGAGGCGATCGCATCGGGTTGGGGCATCGTCTTTGCGACTGGCGGCGTACGGCGCGTCAGCGAGCGGAAACTGCAGGCCGTCGGGATCCCGTTCAACGACGATCTGCTGGTGACGTCGTCGGTGTACCCGTCACGGACAGATCTCGTCGCCGCCGCCGTCGAACGTGCCCGACGATACTATGGCGTCGCATCGTCTTGCCGGACTGTTTCCATCGGCGACGGGCTTTGGGATCTTGAAGTCGCCGGCGCTCTCGGCCTCGAATTCATCGGTATCGGCATGCCGCCGAAAGCGGACGTCTTGACCACGCGCGGGGCGGTTGTCTTTCCGGATTTCGACGATGACCGGCTTGCCCGATTGCTCGGGATCGTAACGGCTGACTGACAAATGCGACCGTCATTCAGGGCTTTCCTGAGTGCTCCGACTGCGCGCCAGTCAGCTCGACGGCGCCCGCGAGCGGATCGCCCTTGACCGGCAGTTGAGCGCGTGGTTTCCGACCTCGATCCGCTGGCCGCCTTCGACGACGCGCTCATCGCGGATCGCGTGCCGGTACACGCTGTCGCCGAAAGGCGCGTACAGACTGCGCTCGCATTCATCGTTTTTTGCGTCGATTCCTGACCGACGGGGGCGACGCTCGAGCCCCGGAAATGCGAAACGCTGGGGAATTCGCGAGATTGCACGGCGCGCATCAAAGTGGCCGCTGAGCGCGGCGTCGCCAAGCCCGGTGTCGACTCCCCCCGCATTTCTCCGCAGCGCGCACGACGACGCGCGAACTGCTCGCATCCCCTCCTGCCGCACGTCCCGTTTTTCTACGACATACATCCACGCAGCCTCATGTTTTACTCATGCCCAGCCGGACCGTGTGCATTCCTAATCCGGGCGGCACCATGAATTTCCATGACGCGAATCAACGCTTCGGCGGCGTCTCGCGCGCGGCCACGCGGCCTTCGCACAGCGCCAACGAAGCGGCTATGAAACGGCTATGAAACGGCCTGTCGCCTGGCACTTCGCGAAGCCGCGCCGGGCATTCAAGCCCGACTCCCTCAAGGTGAAGATGGCCGACGCATCACCATGAAAGCAATGACCGAACTTTTAATCGTGAACAACGCCGAACCCGCGAATGCCCGCAGCGCGATCGCCGGTCGCCCGGCAGCAAGTGAGCCGCTCGAGTACCCGTTCGCATGCGTCTGATCTGTTTTCCTTACGCGGGCGGCTCGGCCGCCGTCTATCGTGGCCTGCAACCGCTGTTGCCCGGGATCGAGGTGCACCGCCACGAGCTTGCCGGCCGGGGCAGCCGCCTGTCGGAGCCTGCCGTGCGAGACATGGCAACGCTGATCGACGCGTTGCTGGACGACCTGGGCAGTCGCTTCGATCGTCCCTTCGCATTGCTCGGCCACAGCATGGGCGCGGCGATTGCCGTCGAACTGGCGCTGCGGCTTCCCGCCCACGCGCAATCGAACCTCCGGCATCTGTTCGTGAGCGCGCGCGCTGCACCGGGCCAGGAGCGCCCGGTTCGAAAAATGCAGGCGCTGGACGACCGCGCGTTCATCGACGCGCTGCATGAGATGGGCGGCACACCGAAGCCGGTGCTGGACAACCGCGAAATGATGGCGTTGATGATGCCGGCGCTGCGTGCGGATTTCACGCTGATCGAAAACTACCGGGCCGTGCCCGGACGCAGGCTGGCCGTCGACATCACCGCGTTCGCAGGCGGGGCGGATAAACAGGTTCCCGCCGATTCCGTTTCAGGCTGGGAGGCCGAGACGACCGGGCGCTGCGATTTTCATGTCATCGACGGCGATCACTTCTTTATCCGGAGCGAAATGCGGGCGATGGCCGACATCATCGCGACGCGCCTGCGGCGTGCGGATCACGATGCGCCGAGTGCCCTGCAAGCATGACGGGCATCGCACACGCCCGGATCCACGTCGCGCGATCGGCGCGCCGGGCCTGGCCGCGATCGTCGCAGCGAAACGCCACGCGGCCCGGTCGCACGTGCCCGGCGGCGGCTCGCCACTTACCCACGCGTCAAACCTGGAGTGCAACTGTGCAACGTAATCGAAAGCGGATCCTCGTAACCGGTGGCGCAGGTTTCCTCGGTTCGCATCTGTGCGAGCGCCTGGTCGAACTCGGTCATGACGTCTTGTGCGTCGACAACTATTTCACCGGCACCAAGCAGAACGTGGCAACGCTGCTCGGCAACCCGAGCTTCGAGGCGCTGCGCCACGACGTGACCTTTCCGCTGTACGTGGAGGTGGACGAGATCTACAACCTCGCCTGTCCGGCATCGCCGATCCACTATCAGTTCGATCCCGTGCAAACCACCAAGACCAGCGTGATGGGCGCGATCAACATGCTGGGGCTCGCGAAGCGCACGCACGCACGCGTGCTGCAAACTTCCACGAGCGAAGTGTACGGCGACCCCGACGTGCATCCGCAACCGGAGACGTACCGGGGCAACGTCAACCCGCTCGGGCCGCGTGCCTGCTACGACGAAGGAAAACGGTGCGCGGAGACCTTGTTCTTCGACTATCACCGCCAGCAAAACGTGCAAATCAAGGTGGTACGGATCTTCAACACGTACGGGCCGCGCATGCATCCCAACGACGGTCGCGTGGTGTCCAACTTCATCGTGCAGGCGCTGCGCGGCGAGGACATCACGCTGTATGGCGACGGCAGCCAGACGCGCGCGTTCTGCTACGTCGACGACCTGGTCGACGGCCTGATCCGGATGATGGGCACGCCCGCGGATATCACCGGCCCGATCAATCTCGGCAATCCGCACGAGATCGCGGTCAGCGAACTCGCGCAGATCGTCCTGCGGCTGACGGGATCGAAGTCGCGAATCGTATTCCGGCCGCTGCCGAAGGACGACCCGACACAACGTTGCCCGGATATCAACCTCGCACGCACCCACCTCGACTGGAAGCCGACGGTCGGGCTCGAAGCGGGGCTGCGGCGGACCATCGACTATTTCCGCTCGACCGTGCCGGCCTGACGCCACGCCGGTGTCCCGCTTTCCCGTGGCAGACGCGGTACGAAGACCATGCTTCAATCAGCCGTACCGCTGCACCCTTGCCGTTGCACCATTGGCCGACACGAAGCGATGCTGATGCGCCAGTGTCCATCATCCGCGTTTGCAAGCCGGATTCCTACGCATGGAACAACTCGATTATCTTAAGCATGTCGAATCGAACGCGCGAACCTACGCGACGTCGTTCCCACGGCTGTTTACCCATGCCGAAGGCATACGCATGCGCGACTCCGACGGGCAGGAATACATCGACTGCCTGTCCAATGCCGGAACGCTCGCGCTCGGGCACAATCACCCGGAAGTCAACGAAGCCGTCATGCGGTTCCTGTCCTCCGGTCAACTGCAACAGGCGCTCGACCTGGCGACGCCGGCCAAGCACGCGTTCGTCGAACAGCTTTTCTCGATGTTGCCGAACGCGATCGCCGATACCGGCAAGATCCAGTTCTGCAGTCCGAGCGGAGCGGATGGCGTCGAAGCGGCGATCAAGCTGACCCGGCATCATACGGGCCGCCCGACGATCATGGCGTTCCACGGGGCCTACCACGGCATGACGGCCGGCGCGCTCGCCGCATCGGGCAGTCTCACGCCGAAATCGGCCGGCAGCAACGGGCGCGACGTTCATTTCCTGCCCTACCCCTATGCCTTTCGCTGCCCGTTCGGCACCGACGGCTCGGCAACCGATCAACTCAGCATCAACTATATCCGCACGGTCCTGTCCGATCCCGAGAGCGGGATCACGAAGCCCGCGGCCGTCATCGTCGAAGTCGTGCAAGGCGAAGGCGGCTGCATCCCCGCTTCCGACGCCTGGCTGATCGAGCTGCGCGAACTGACGCTGCGGCATGAAATCCCGCTGATCGTCGATGAAGTGCAGACCGGCCTCGGCCGGACCGGCGCGCTGTTCGCCGTCGAGCATTCCGGCATCCGGCCCGACGTCCTGGTGTTGTCGAAGGCGTTCGGCGGCGGCTATCCGCTATCGGTGGTGGTCTATGACCAGCGCCTGGACACCTGGCCGCCCGGCTCGCACGCGGGCACCTTCCGCGGCAACCAGATCGCGATGGTGGCCGGTTTGTCGACCATGCGCATCGTCGAGCGAGACGGGCTGTCGGCGCACGCCGACACGGTCGGCAAGCTGCTGGTCGCCGGCCTCGAACGGATTGCCGAACGCTTCCCCAGCCTGGGCCAGGTTCGCGGCCGCGGCCTGATGATCGGCGTCGAAGTCGTGCTGCCCGGCCGCGATGGCCGAACCGGTCCGCCCCATGCGACGCTCGCGAAAGCGATCAAGCTGCATTGCCTGCGCAACGGACTCGTGATCGAAACCGGCGGCCGCCATGGCGCGGTACTCAGGTTCCTGCCGCCGTTGATCGTCTCGGAAGCGGATATCCACGAGATTCTCAACCGCTTCGAGCAAGCGGTGGCGACGGCCTGCCGCGCATAGGCATACCGCGGCGTAACCGTGAAGGCCGGTCGGTCCGCGTTGCGTCGCGATCCACGTTCAGATAAGGAATAGTTGACCATGCTGGGCATGACGGAACGCAAGCTGCTTGCCGACGGGGCCTCGCCGTTGCTGCTGGAGCCGGCATCGAGCGGGCGAGTGAACGCACGCGATTTCGTGCTGGCGGTGAACGACAATCGAGTTGAACTCGAAGCGCGGCTTCTGGAACACGGCGCGCTCCTGTTTCGCGGTTTCGACGTGTCATCGGTCGCCGACTTCGAGGCGTTTTCGAACGCGGTGTCGGCTCATCAGTCCGACTACGTCTATCGTTCCACGCCGCGCACCTCGATCGGCAACGGCATCTTCACCGCCACCGAGTATCCGCCGAGCGAGACGATCGCGCTCCATTGCGAAAACGCGTATCAACGCAGCTGGCCGCTGCGCGTCGCATTCTGCTGCCTTTGCGCGCCCACGGCCGGCGGCGAAACGCCGATCGCCGACATGCGGGAGGTGAGCCGCAGGATCGGAGCACGCATCCTGGCGAACTTCGAAGCGAAGCAGGTCCGCTATGTCAGGCACTACCGGCGGCACGTCGACATTCCGTGGGAAACCGTCTTTCAGACCACCGACCGCAGCCAGGTCGCGGCCTTCTGCGCAGACAACGGCATCGAGCACGAATGGCTCGACGACGACACGTTATGCACCGCACAGATCAACCAGGGCGTGGCCTACCATCCAGTCAGCCGTGACAGGGTCTTCTTCAACCAGGCCCACCTGTTCCACCTCTCGAACCTGGAAGCATCGCTCGCCAGTTCGATCGTCAGCCTGTTCGGCGAGGATCGCGTTCCGCGCAACGCGTTCTACGGCGACGGGAGTCCGTTCGATCTCGACGACATCGAGCAGATCCGCAACGCGTACCGCGAATGCGCGATCCAGTTTCCCTGGCAGCGCGGCGACGTCCTGCTCGTCGACAACATGCGATTCGCGCATGGGCGCAACCCGTTCGAAGGCGAGCGCAAGGTGGTCGTGTCGCTGCTGGACCCCTACTCCCCCGATACGGGAACGCCGTCGGCCAGATAGCCGGCGAAACCCTGATCGCGCGATTGAATGACCTGTCCGATTGAACACGCGCACGAAACGTCGTGTCCTTGAATTACAGGGCAGACGCCGGTTGGGCGCGATGCTCTAATCTCAATATAACCCGATTCAAGAAGCAAGGCTGGCGGGCGCGCCGCGATTGGTCCTGAGGTCACGCGACGCGACAGTGAACCCGGTATGCGCCCGGCACAGGGCCTGCATGACGGACTGTCTTTGCCCGTCGGAATGAACGCACGGATTCACAAGTGACGTGCATTCAAATCAACGTTTGGCAGACAACGAAGGTTGAGTATGCTTCCCGATACAAAATTCAGGACTGTTACGGAAATTCTGCAGTTTCGCGGCAAGGTCGAACCGGAGAAGACGGCATTCATTTTTCTCGATAACGGCGAATCGGAACTCGCCCGACTCACGTATGGCGACCTGGACAAGCGCGCGCGCGGCATCGCCGCCAGCCTGCAGGAGATTGCGCAACCGGGCGATCGCGTCCTGCTGGTCTATCCGCCCGGGCTGGAATTCATCTGCGCGTGGGTGGGATGCCTGTACGCCGGCCTGATCGGCGTGCCCGCCTATCCGCCGCGCAGGAATCGTCCCGCCGATCGCCTCAAGTCGATCGTGGCCGATGCCGGGCCGGTCGTCGCGCTGACCGACGCAGCCACGCTCGGCGGCATCGCGCATCGCGCGGACGGTTATTCCGACACGCTGGAACTGCGGATCCTCGCGACCGATCGGGGCTTCGACGCACCGGCCGAGCAATGGCGCGCGCCGGACATCACGCCGCAGACGCTGGCGCTGCTGCAATACACATCGGGGTCCACCGGTACGCCCAAAGGCGTGATGATCAGTCATGCGAACATTCTGAGCAACATGGCGGTCATCGCCGAGGCCAGCGATGCCGATGCGTCGGCCGTGTTCGTGAGCTGGCTCCCGGTGTTTCACGACATGGGTTTCTTCGGGAAGGTGCTGTTGCCGATCTATCTCGGCGTGCTGTCGGTGCTGATGGCGCCGGCGGCGTTCGTGCAGAAACCGCACCGCTGGCTGAAAGCCATCACGAAGTATCGCGGCACGCATTGCGCGGCGCCGGATTTCGCGTACGACCTGTGCGCACGCAAGATTTCGGACGAAGCCCGCGAACAGCTGGATCTGAGCAGCTGGCGGGTGGCATTCAACGGCGCGGAACCGGTGCGTGCGGAATCGGTAGCGCGTTTTTCGCGCGCATTCGCATCGCGCGGCTTCCACGCGGAAACCATGCGCCCGGTCTACGGCATGGCCGAGGCGACCTTGTTCATCTCCGGCCAGCCGGCGCGCTCGCAGCCGCTCGTGGCCGACTTCGACGCCGACGATCTCGCGCAAGGCGTCGCGACCAGAAGCGCGCACGGCAAGCGCCACGCGCTCGTCTCATGCGGCCGCGCCTGGGCGGGGCATCGCCTGCAGATAGTGAACCCGGAGACCGGTCAGCGCTGCCCGCCCGGCCGAATCGGAGAAATCTGGTTGACTGGCACGAGCGTCGGCATCGGCTACTGGAACCGCGCCGAGGAAACGGAGCGCACCTTCCGCGCGAGGCTGGACGGCGATGACGCGCGCTACCTGCGCACGGGCGATCTCGGCTTCGTCGATGGCGAGCACCTCTTCGTCACCGGCCGCCTGAAAGACCTGATCATCGTCGCGGGCCGCAATCACTACCCGCAGGATCTCGAGCAATCGGCCGAGGCAAGCCACCCCGCGCTGGCGCCCGCCGCGTCAGCGGCGTTCTCGATCAACGTCGATAACGTGGAGCGGGTCGTCGTCGCCGCTGAAGTGCGCCGCGAAGCGCTCGCCACGCTGAATGCCGAAGCCGTCGCCACGGCGATCCGGCGCCAGCTCGCCGAAGTGCACGATGTCGATCTGTATGCGGCGATCCTGTTGAAACCCGCGACGATCCTGCGCACGTCCAGCGGGAAAATCCAGCGCAGCCGAATCCGGCAGGCCTTCGTCGATGAACAGGGGCTCGCGATCGCGGGCGAATGGCGGCGTTCGTTCTCCCGGGAGGCCGCACGCCCGGCCACCGCGGTGCGCGGCACGCAGGAACTGGTGCAGTGGTGCATCGAGCGGGTCGCGCATCTGTCGGGCATCGCGCCCGGCAAGCTCGACCCCGACGCGCCGTTCAGCACCTTCGGGCTCGATTCGAAAGACGCGATCCTGCTCTCGGGCGAGTTGCAGGACTGGCTCGGGCAGCCGGTCTCGCCTACCGTCGTCTACGATTTCCCGAGCATTGCGCTGCTGGCGCGCCATTTCTGCGGCGCCGGGCATGCGGCGTCGGACGACGCGCCCGTTGCCGCCGCACGCACGGATATCGCCATCGTCGGCATGGGATGCCGCTTCCCCGGCGCCAGTGATCCCGACGCATTCTGGCAGCGCCTGCTGGCAGGCCATGACGCGGTCGGCGCATCGAACGCGCGCGCCGGCGGCCTGCCGACCACGGGATTGCTGGACCAGGTCGATCAGTTCGATGCGGAATTCTTCGGCATCAGCGCCCGCGAGGCCGAAACGATGGACCCGCAGCAGCGCCTGCTTCTCGAGGTGGCGTGGGAGACGTTCGAGCACGCGGGGATCGTGCCCCGGCATCTCGCCGGCAGCCGCACCGCGGTCATCGTCGGCATCAGCAATTCCGACTACGTCCGGCTGGCGCAGGACGAAGACGCGGATGTCGGCCCGTATGTCGCGACCGGCAATGCGCTCAGCGTCGCCGCCAACCGCATTGCCTACACGCTCGATCTGCGCGGCCCGAGCTGGGCGGTCGACACCGCGTGTTCGTCGTCGCTCGTCGCGGTTCACCACGCGTGCCGCGCGCTGCAGCGCGGCGAGAGCGATGCAGCGCTTGCCGGCGGGGTCAACCTGATCCTGGCGCCGCAATTGAGCGCATCCTTCACGCAGGCGGGCATGCTGTCGCCGGATGGCCGCTGCAAGGCATTCGACGCGGATGCCAACGGCTATGTGCGCGGAGAAGGCGTGGGCATGGTGCTGCTCAAGCGTCTCGACGATGCGCTCGCGAACGGCGACACCGTGTTCGCCGTGATCCGCGGCTCGGCGGTGAACCAGGATGGCCGCAGCAACGGTCTGACCGCGCCGAACGGCCCGGCTCAGCAGGCCGTGATTCGCAGCGCGCTGCGCGATGCCGGCGTGCGGCCGCAGGACATCGGCTTCGTCGAGGCGCACGGAACGGGCACGCCGCTGGGCGACCCCATCGAGCTGAACGCGCTGACGGCCGTGCTGGGTGAATCGCGCCAGCCTGAAGCGCGCTGCTGGATCGGTTCGGTGAAGACCAACATCGGCCACCTGGAATCGGCAGCGGGCATCGCGAGCCTGATCAAGGCCACGCTGGCGCTGCACCATCGCGCCATTCCGCCGAACCTCCATTTCCGGTCGCTCAATCCGCATATCGCGCTCGACGACACGCCGTTCCGCATTCCGCAGCAGGTCGTGCCCTGGCATCCGGAACACGGGCCGCGCGTGGCCGGCGTGAGTTCGTTCGGCTTCGGCGGCACCAATGCGCACATGATCCTGTCCGAAGCGCCGCACGCCGGAGCGGTCGAAGACGACCCGGCGGCGCCCGCGACGCACGTCGTGACACTCTCCGCGCGCACGCCCGAAGCGTTGCAAGCGCTGGCGGCGTCCTATGCCGCGTATTTCGACGCCCATCCCGAGGTCCGCTTGCGGGAGGTCGCGTCGACGGCGAACACCGGGCGCACCCATTTCACGCGGCGGGCGGCCATCGTCGCATCGAGTCTCGGTGCGTTGCGTTCACGGCTGCATGCCGTGTCGGCCGGCGAGGCCGCCGACACACCGCCCGCGGTGACGTTTCACTTTTCCGCCGACGACGGCGCCAGCGCCGATGCGATTCGGCAATTGCGCGCGGCGAGCCCCGCTTTCAGCGCGCTGATGCAGCAGCAACCGGACGCGGCCGAGGCCGGCTTCACGGCATTCCAGCGCGCGCTCGCGCAACTGTGGATGTCCTTCGGCATCACGCCGGACGCCGTCAGCAGCGCGGGCGACGGGCATCGCGCCGCGGCCTCGCTGGCGGACGTGCCGCAGGCCCCGGACGGCGTGGCGGCGGGCACCCCCGGCATCGTCATCGAGATCGGCGCGCATGCGGCCGCCTGGGACGCGATCCTGCACACGCTCGCCGAGCTTTACGTGCGCGGCGCATCGGTCAACTGGCATGCCGTCGAGCAGCCCGCCCCGTCCCGCCGGCTCGCGCTGCCGACCTATCCGTTCGAGCGTCGCGGCTTCTGGCTCAACCCGCGCGCGCCCCGGCATCCGTTGCTCGGGCGGCGCATGGCGCAGCACGCGCATTTGCCCGGCACGTGGATCTGGGAGTCGAGTCTCGACGCGCCGGACACCGCCTTTCTCGCCGGTCATCGCGTGAAAGGGCCGCCCGTACTGCCCTATTCCGCCTATGTGGAAATGGCGCTGGCGGCCACCGCGGAGATCGGCGCCGACGGCCATACCACGCTGAAGGACCTCGCACTGCATGCGCCGTTGCCGCTGCATCCGCATGCATCGCGCGCCGTGCAGACCGTGCTGAGCCGCCAGTCCTGGGGGCCGTTTTCGTTTGCCGTCTATCACCGGATCGAGGACACGAGCGCTGCCGCGACATGGCAGATCTGCGCCAGTGCCGAAATTCACGAATCGGATCGGAGCCACGCATGAAATTCGGCCTGATGTTCTTCGCCAGCAGTGAAGAGGCGCTGTCCGGCAACAAGTACCAGCTCGTGATGGAGAGCGCGCGCTTCGCCGATGCGAACGGGTTCTCCAGCGTCTGGGTGCCGGAGCGCCATTTCACCGAATTCGGCTCGCTGTACCCGAATCCCGCCGTCCTTCACGCGGCCCTCGCCGCAGTCACCGGACGCGTGCAGCTGGTCGCGGGCAGCGTGGTCGCCGCGCTGCACAACCCGATCCGGATCGCGGAAGAGTGGTCGATGGTGGACAACCTGTCGAACGGCCGCGTGGGCGTGTCGTTCGCCTCCGGATGGAATCCGGACGACTTCGTGCTCGCGCCCGACAAATACGCGACCCGGCAGGACGACATGCTGACCACGCTGCGCACCGTCCGGAATCTGTGGCGGGGCGGATCGCTGAATGCGAACAATGGCGTCGGCAAGCCGGTGCAATTGCGCATCTACCCGACGCCGGTGCAGCCGGAACTGCCCGTCTGGGTGACCGCCGCCGGCAATCCGCAGACGTTCGTCCGCGCCGGCGAAGTCGGCGCCAACCTGCTGACCCACGTGCTCGACCAGGACCGGGACCAGCTCGCGCACAAGATCGCCCTCTACCGCGAGGCGCGCGCGAAGCACGGCTTCGACCCGGCGACCGGCACCGTGTCGGTGATGCTGCACACGTTCGTCGGCGACGATGCGACGCGGGTGCGCGAGCAGGCGCGCGCGCCGTTCTGCAACTACATCCGCAGCAATATCGGACTGCTGAACGGACTGGCGCAAAGCCGTGGCCAGTCGGTGGACGTGCGCGCGATGGGGGCGCGCGAACTGGACGAATTCGTCGAGTTTCTCTATGAACGCTTCGCGCAATCGCGCGGCCTCATCGGCACGCCGGAAACCTGCGTCGACCTGGTGCAGGACCTCGCGTCGATCGGCGTGGACGAAGTGGCATGCCTGCTCGATTTCGGTCCGCCGGTCGAGCTGATCCTGGGCAATCTTCCTCACCTGCGCCGGCTGCGGGAAATGTGCGCGCCCAAACGGCGCGCCGAGCCGGCGAGATTCGATGCCGCCGAGGTGCAGGCGCGCTGCACCGAAACGACGTCGGGCGCG
The DNA here is from genome assembly GCF_038723655.1 of Burkholderia arboris. Lineage (NCBI taxonomy): Bacteria > Pseudomonadati > Pseudomonadota > Betaproteobacteria > Burkholderiales > Burkholderiaceae > Burkholderia > Burkholderia arboris. The sequence continues at coordinate 191,697 of NZ_CP109823.1, read as the reverse complement.
GACTTCAATGGCGAAATCCGGCAGTACGGCGTGCAGATCGACGGCGTGTTCGATGCGATCCGGCAGATCTGGCGCACGGCCGGCGAGGCGCTGGGGAAAATCAGCCTGCCGGCCGACGCGCTGGCGTCGTCGCAATTTCAGGTGCACCCGGCGTTTCTCGATGCGTGCAGCCGCGTGCTCGCGGCCGCCATCGATCCGGACGCGCTGGAGGCCGGCGACCTGTACCTGCCCAGTTCGATCGGTGCGGTACGGGTTCATCAGCCGCCGTCGTCAGCGCAGGCTTGGAGTCACGCGACGCTGCGCAAGCCGGCCGGGCAACACGCGCTGGAGGGCGATATCCGCGTCCACGACCTCGCCGGCCGGCTGCTGATCGAGATCGATGCGCTGCGGTTGCAGCAGGTGCGCGCCGGGCGCGCGGTCGAGCGGCACGACTTCGCCGCCCTGCTTTATCGGCGAGTCTGGAGACCGTCGAGCGTCGAAGCGGCAACCGGCGCTTCGGCGCATGGCGAGTGGCTGATTCTCGCGGACCGCGGTGGCGTCGGCGCGCAACTGTCGGCCCTGCTGGAAAGCGCGGGCGATACGTGTGTGCTGCAGTTCGCCGACGCGAGCGCGGCGCTGCCCGCGCTCGACCGGCCGCTGAAGGGCGTCATCCATCTGTGGAGTCTCGATCTCGCGCCCGCCGATATCGCTGCGAGACGGCGCGCCAGCGCGAGCGTGCTGCAACTGGTCAGGGCGCTGGCGGCGCGCGCGCCGTCGGCCCGGCAGGCGCGTCTGTGGCTGGTGACGTCGGGTGCGATGAACGTGCTGGACGGCGAATCGACCGCCGTGGCGCAGGCGCCGCTGTGGGGGTTGGGCCGGGCGATCGCGGTGGAGCATGCGCCGCTGTGGGGCGGCCTGATCGACCTCGATCCCGCGCAGCCGTCGGCGACGGACATCGTGCAGGCGGTGCTGGCTGGCGGCCGTGAAGACATGATCGCGTTTCGCGGCGGACAGCGCCACGTCGCGCGCATCGCCCGCGACAATCGCGAATTCGTTAGCCACCGGCCGGTCAGGTTCCACCCTGACGCAACCTATCTGGTGACCGGCGGGCTCGGCGGGCTCGGCCTGCGGCTCGCGGCCTGGCTCGCCGGCAACGGCGCCGGCAAGGTCGTGCTGCTCGGGCGCAGCGAGCCTTCCGCCGCCGCCGAAAAGATCCTGCAGACGCTCGACGCCCGCTTCATTCGCGCCGATCTGTCGCGTCGCGAGGACGTCGCGGACGCGATCGGCGAAATCGCGCGTTCGATGCCGCCGCTCAAGGGGGTGTTTCACCTCGCCGGCACGCTCGACGATGCGCTGCTGACCCGCCAGGACGATGACTTCTTCCATCGCGCCGGCAGCGGCAAGGCCGATGGCGCGTGGTATCTGCACGAGCTGACGGCCGACCTGCCGCTCGACCATTTCGTGCTGTTCTCGTCGATGGCCGCGCTGATCACCATGCCGGGCCAGAGCAACTACGCGGCGGCGAACAGCTTCCTCGACGCCCTTGCGCAGCATCGGCGCGCGCAGGGAAAACCGGCACTCAGCGTCAACTGGGGCCCGTGGGCCGAGATCGGCCACGCCGCCACCGACTACGGACGGCGCGCGCATGAACAGCTGGGTGCGCTCGGCGTGGGCACGCTGTCGCCCGAACTGGCCATCGCGACCCTCGAACGGCTGATGGCGTCCGGCGTTGCCCAGTCCGGGGTCGCGCGCATCGACTGGCCGACGCTGTTCCGGGTCGATGCGCCGGCTGCCGGATCGGCGTTGTTTTCCGAGCTGGCGCAACCGGCCGCGCAGCCTGCGCAGCAGGAGACGGCATTGCTGCGCCAGCTGCATGCGTGCGCGCCGCGCGAGCGGCTCGAGCTCATCGCCGGCACGCTCGCGAAGATGCTGGCCGAGACGTTGCGTCTGCCCGGGCCGGACGCCATTGCGCCCGCGCAATCGCTGCTCGATCTCGGCCTGGATTCGCTGATCGCGCTCGAACTGACCGACCGTCTCACCAAGGTGTTCGGCAGGCCGTTTCGCGCGACGCTGTTCTTTTCCTATCCGAACCTGCAAGCGCTCGCCCAGTACGTGCTCGGCGAACTGTCACCGTCGCTCCCCGCGCCTGTCGTCGACGAAGCATCGGACGACCTCGACGAGGACGACCTTTCCGAACTGATCGCGCAGGAGATCGGCGCCCAATGAACGCCAAGGCCACGCATGCACTGAAAGCCGCGCTCGACGAACTGCGCCAGCGGCGCGCGGAAATCGCGGCGCTGCGCTCGGACCGCAATGAACCGATCGCCATCATCGGCATGGCTTGCCGCTTCCCCGGCCGCAGCGATACGCCGGACGCGTTCTGGCAATTGCTCGACAACGCGCGCGATGCCGTCACCGAAGTGCCCGGCGAACGCTGGGACATCGATCGCTATTACGACCCCGATCCGTCCGCGCCCGGCAAGATGGCGACCCGCCACGGCGCGTTTCTCGAACGCGTCGATCAGTTCGATGCGGCGTTCTTCGGGATCGCGCCGCGCGAAGCGACCTATCTCGATCCGCAGCAACGGCTCCTGCTCGAAGTGGCCTGGGAGGCGCTCGAGAATGCCCATCTCGCGCCCGAGCGCTTCCGGCAGTCCGCCACGGGCGTGTACGTCGGCATTACCTGCTTCGACCATGCGATCCAGGTATCCAATGCGGCGATGCCGTCGAGCAGCTATGCCGGCACGGGCAGCGCGCTGAACATGGCCGCCGGCCGGCTGTCGTTCGTGCTGGGCCTCACCGGCCCGAGCATGGCGATCGATACGGCCTGCTCGTCGTCGCTGGTCTGCCTGCACCTCGCCTGCGAAAGCCTGCGCTCGCGCGAAACCGGCATGGCGCTCGCGGGCGGCGTCAACCTGATGCTGTCGCCCGAGGTCATGGTCAGTTTCTCGCAAGCGCGCATGCTGTCGCCGGACGGACGCTGCAAGACCTTCGACGCATCGGCGGACGGCTACGTGCGCGGCGAAGGGTGCGGCATGGTCGTGCTCAAGCGCCTCGCCGACGCGCTCGCGGACGGCGACCGGGTGCTCGGCATCGTGCGTGGCACGGCGGTCGACCAGGGCGGCGGCGGCGGCGGGCTGACCGTGCCGAGCCGCGATTCGCAGGAGCGGGTGATACGCCGCGCGCTGAACCAGGCTGGCCTCGCGCCGGGCGACGTCTCCTATGTCGAGGCCCACGGCACCGGGACTTCCCTCGGCGACCCGATCGAGGTCGAAGCGCTGGCGGGCGTCTACGGTCCCGGCCGCACGGCGAGCGAGCCGCTCGTGATCGGGTCGGTCAAGACCAATATCGGGCATCTCGAATCCGCGTCCGGCATCGCCGGCCTGATCAAGGTCCTGCTGTCGTTCGAGCACGACCGGATTCCGGCGCACCTGCATTTCACGCAACCCAATCCGCATACGCCGTGGCAGGCGATCCCGATCCGCGTCGCGGCCGATCCGGTCGCATGGCGTCGCGGCGAGCGCCGGCGAATCGCCGGGGTCAGCGCGTTCGGATTCAGCGGCACCAATGCGCACGCGATCGTCGAGGAACCGCCGGTCGCACCGGCGCACGCGGCGCAGCGCCAGTTGCTGCTGCTGTCGGCCAGATCCGAAGCGGCGCTGGCGGCGCTCGCGTCACGCTACGAGCGCACGATCGCCGGCGCGACGCCGCAGGAGCAGGCCGCCATCTGCCGCGCCGCCGCCACCGGACGGAGTCATTATCCGTTTCGCGCGGCCTATGTGTCGGGCGGGCGGAGCGCGTCGGCGGCCGTGGCGCGCACGGGCAAGCCGTTGCGCCTGGGCGCCCTGTTCGGCGTGCCGGGCACCGGCGCCGCGCGCGCGCTCCACGCATCGGAACCGCTGTTTCGCGATGCCTTCGACCGTTGCGCGGTGCCGCTGGAGGCGCTCGATACCGACGCGGGCCGTTTCGCGGCCCAGTTCGCGTGGGCGGAACTGTGGAAGGAATGGGGCATCCGGCCGGCCGTCGTGTCGGGACACGGCATCGGCGAATATGTGGCGGCCTGCGTGGCGGGTGTCGTGAGCATGGCCGACGCGCTGCGCCTCGTGGCCGCCCGCCGGGACGCCGACGCGTTGCGCGCTGCGCTTCATGACATGCCGCTCGCACGGCCGTCGGTCCGCCTGATTTCCGGCTGTCTCGGCGCGGAGGTGACCGACGAGGTGACGCACCCGCAGTACTGGCTGCAGCTTGCCGGTGCGCCGGATCAGGCCGACGCGCCGCACGTGCCGGAGGGGCTCGCCGACGGCTGGCTGCCGCCGCCGTGCGCCGGCGAGGCACTGGAGCACGCACTCGCGGCCCTGTACGTGCAGGGCGGGCAATTCGACTGGCACGCGCTGTTCCCGGCGCCGGCCCAGCCTGCCACGACCTTGCCGAACTATCCGTTCGAGCGGCAGCGTTTCAGCCTGGAGAAGATCCCGTCGCCCGTCGTCGGCATGGATGCCGACAGCATCGACGCCGCGTTGCGGCACCTCAAGTCGTCCGGCAAATACCCGGAAGACGTGCTGAACCTCTTTCCGGACCTGCTCAGGGCCGCGTTCACCCCGGCCGAACCCGGCGCCCCGGCCGCGCCTCCGCTCTATCGCGTGGTGTGGGAGCAGCAAGCCGCGTTGCCGCCGGCCCGGCTCGCCGTCGATGCGTCTGCGTGGCTGATCTTCGCGGACGGAAGCGGGGTCGGCGAGCGGCTCGCCGCGCTGCTGCGCGCGCACGGCGCATCGTGCGCGCTGGTACGCCCCGGCCGCGACTATGGCGGTGGCGCGGAAGCGGGTTGGCAGGTCGCGCCCGAGCAGCCGGACCATTTCGTGCGCTTGCTGAACGAGACCGCCGCGCCCGGGCAGCGCATCGTCTTTTTATGGGCGCTGGACGAAGCCGTAGGCACGTCGCGCATGTCCACCGCGCTGCTGCATCTCGTGCACGCGCGGGCCGGCAGCGAGCGCGCCGGGACGCCTTCGATCGGGCCCAGGATCTCGGTGGTCACGCGCGACGCGGTGGAAGCCGGCGAAGCGCCCCGCGTCACCGGGCTCGCACAGGCTGCCTTGTCGGGCCTGGCACGCGGGGCGATGATCGAGCATCCGGAATGGTTCGGCACGGCGATCGATCTCGATCCGGCCGCGCCGGCGGACGAGACGCAGGCGCTGCTTCAGGAACTGCTCGGCGAGCACCGCGAAGAACAGGTGGCGTTGCGGCGCGACGTGCGCCATGTCGCACGCCTGAGCCCGCTCGCGCAAGCCGACACGGCCGCGCTGCGGGTCGATCCGGACGCGGCCTACCTGATCACCGGCGGGTTCGGCGCGCTCGGGCTGCACACCGCGCGATGGCTGGCGGCGCGCGGCGCGGGCACGCTGATCCTGGTCGGCCGTCAAGGGGCGGCGAGCGACGAGAGCCGGCAGGCGATCGCCGAGCTGCGCGAGCGCAATGTGTCACTGCACTGCGAGCGCCTCGATATCGCGGATCCGGTGGCGGTCGCCGATTTCTTCGCCGCGCTGCAGCGCGACGGCGTGCCGCTGCGGGGCATCGTGCATGCGGCCGGCATCGTCGGCTACAAGCCGATCGTGCAGGTCGAGCGCGCGGAACTCGACGCGGTCCTGGAACCCAAGGTCGCCGGCGCGTGGCTGCTTCATCAGCACAGCGCGCCCTTCCCGCTCGATTTCTTCATCCTGTTTTCGTCGATCGCATCCGCATGGGGCTCGCGCGACCAGGCGCACTACAGTGCCGCGAACCGCTTCCTCGACGCGCTCGCGCATCATCGCCGCGCGCTGGGCCTGCCGGCCCTGAGCGTGAACTGGGGGCCCTGGGCGCAAGGCGGCATGACGTTCCCCGAGGCGGAAGCGCTGCTGCGGCGCGTCGGCATCCGGCCGCTGGCGGCGGATCGCGCGCTCGACCTGCTGGATCGCCTCCCCGCCGTGCCGCAGGCGGCGGTCGTCGATATCGACCTGGCGCTGTTCCAGGCCTCGTACGAGGCGCGCGGGCCCCGCCCCTTCCTCGACCGCGTGCGGGTGGCCGGCCCCGCCACGGGCGCGCAGGCGATGCCGGCATTGCGCGACGCATCGCCGCGCGAGCGCAAGCGTCTGCTGGCGGACAGCATCGACCGCGCAGTGGCCCAGGTGCTCGGCTACGAAACGGAGGCGCTGGATCGCAATCTCGGCTTCTTCGAGATGGGCATGGATTCGCTGATGGCGCTGGACGTGCGCACGCTCGTCGAAAAGGCGCTGGGCATCCCGTTGCCGGTCGCGCTGCTGTTCGATCATCCGACGGTCAACGCCCTCGCCGATTTCCTGGCGGAGCAGTCGTCCGGCACGACGCCGGACGCGCACGCGGCGCCGACGGAGGTCGTGCAGCCGCGGCCGGCCGTGGCGACCGTGGCGGCCCGCGAGACCGGTACGCCGGAGCCGATCGCGATCGTCGGCATGAGTTGCCGTTTTCCGGGCGCCGCGCACGACCTCGATGCCTACTGGCAGCTGTTGAACGACGGCGTGGATGCGATTTCCGAAGTGCCGCGCGAGCGCTGGGACGTCGACGCGTACTACGACCCCGATCCGGAAGCGCCGGGGCGCTTGTACTGCCGCTTCGGCGGTTTCCTAGACGACGTCGACCAGTTCGATCCTGCCTTCTTCCGTATCACGCCGCGCGAAGCGGCCGCGATGGACCCGCAGCAGCGCCTGTTGCTCGAAGTCAGTCACGAAGCGCTGGAGCATGCCGGGATTCCCGTCGACGGGCTCAAGGGCAGCCGGACCGGCGTCTTCGTCGGCATCACCACCAACGACTACGCGAACCTGCAGCTTCGCAACGGCGGCGGCAGCGGCATCGACGGCTATTTCTTCACCGGCAATCCGCTCAACACGGCGGCCGGCCGCATCTCCTATGGACTGGGCGTGCAGGGACCGAGCATGGCGATCGACACCGCCTGCTCGTCGTCGCTCACCGCGATCCATCTCGCCAGCCAGAATCTGCGAAGCGGCGAATGCGATCTCGCGATCGCGGGCGGCGTCAACCTGATCCTCTCGCCGGACAACTCCATTGCCGTGTCGCGCACGCGGGCGCTGGCGCCGGACGGCCGCTGCAAGACCTTCGACGCGGCGGCGGACGGCTTCGTGCGCAGTGAAGGCTGCGGCGCGCTGGTGCTCAAGCGCCTGTCCGATGCGCTCGCCGCAGGCGATCGCGTGCTGGCCGTGCTGCGTGGTTCGGCCGTCAACCACGACGGCGCATCGAGCGGGTTTACCGCGCCGAACGGCCGCGCGCAGGAAGCCGTCATCCGCCAGGCGCTGGGCGGGCTGCCCGCCGCGTCCATCGATTACGTGGAAGCGCACGGCACCGGCACCCCGCTCGGCGATCCCGTCGAGGTGCAGGCGCTGGCGACGGTATTCGGCGAAGGCCGTGACGCGAGCCGCCGGCTGCGCGTCGGCTCGGTGAAGACCAACATCGGCCACACGGAATCCGCCGCCGGCATCGCGGGGGTCATCAAGGTCGTGCTGTCGCTGAACCACGGCCGCCTGCCCGCCCACCTGCATCTGCGCCGCCCGAACCCGCTGGTGCAGTGGGACGCGCTGCCCGTCGAGATCTGCACCGAGGCGAGCGCGTGGCCGCGCGGCGAGCGGCCACGGCGAGCCGGCGTGAGCGCGTTCGGCGCGAGCGGCACCAATGCGCACGTGGTGCTGGAAGAAGCCCCCGTGCCGGCGCAACGGGCGACACCGTCGAGACACAAGGTGCATCCGCTGGTGCTGTCGGGCAAGACGCCGGCGGCGTTGCGCGAGCTGGCCGGACGCTATCAGCGGCGGCTCGAAGCCGAACCGGGTCTCGATATCGCGGCCGTGGCGTTTTCTGCGGCGGCCGGCCGCTCGCCTTTCGCACACCGGCTGGCGCTGCCGGTGACGTCCGTCGAGGACGCCATCGACAAGCTGCGCGCCTTCCAGGCCAAGGAACCTGCGGGCGCGGCGCAGCCCGCGCCGCGCGTGAAGATGGCGTTCCTGTTCACCGGTCAGGGCTCGCAATACGCCGGCATGGGCCGCCGCCTGTATGACGCGTATCCGGTGTTCCGCGACGCAATCGACCGCTGCCGCGCGGTGGCCGATCCGCTGCTCGACAAGCCGTTGCTCGAGGTGCTGTCCGCGCCGTCCGAGGACATTCACCAGACCGGCTTCAGCCAGCCGGCCCTGTTCTCGCTGCAGTACGCGCTCACCACGTTGCTGGCGTCGTTCGGCGTGGTGCCCGACGCCGTGATGGGGCACAGCGTCGGCGAGTACGCGGCGGCTTGCGCGGCCGGCGTCTTCTCGCCGGAAGACGGCCTGCGGCTGATCGCCGAACGCGGCCGGTTGATGCAGGCATTGCCCCGCGACGGCGAGATGGCGGCGATTTTCACCGACCTCGCCACGGTCGAGCGCGCGATCGAAGCCTGTCCGCACGAGGTCGCGGTGGCGGCCGTCAACGGGCCGGCCAGCATCGTGATTTCCGGCAAGCGCGAGCGCATCGCACGGCTGGTCGACGCGTTTGCCGCGCAGGGCATCCGGTCCGTGCCGCTCAACACGTCGCACGCGTTTCACTCGCCGCTGCTCGAGCCGATGCTGGACAGCTTCCAGGCCGCGGCGAAAGCCGTGCCCGTCGCGCGCCCGGCCATCCCGTTCTATTCGAATCTCACGGGCGCCGCGATGGACGAGGCGCCCACCGACGCGTACTGGCGCCGCCACTGCCGGGAGCCGGTGCAGTTCGCAAGCAGCGTCGAGCGCCTCGCCGAAGCCGGTTTCAACGTGCTGGTCGAAATCGGTCCCAAGCCGGTGCTCGTCAACCTGGCCCGCGCGTGCTGCGCGCCGGATGCCGGGATCCAGTTCCTGGCCCTGCAGCGGCCGCAAGTCGAGCAGCAAGCGCTGATCGAAACGCTGTCGAGCCTTTATGCCCGGGGCGTCGATGTCGCCTGGGCCGCAACCGAAACACCCGCGCCCATGCGCGTCGCATTGCCGTCCTATCCCTTCCAACGCAGCCGTACCTGGTTTCAGAAAGCGGACACGTCCATGACTCAGACAAGCGCATCACCCATCGCTGCAACGCCGACCCACGACCGTAGCGGCGAGGTTCTCGAATGGCTTCGCGGCAAGATCGGCGAATTGATCCAGGCCGATCCCGCCACCATCAACATCGACCTGCCGTTCCTGGAAATGGGCGCCGACTCGATCGTGCTGATCGAGGCCATCCGGCACATCGAGAAACAGTACGGCGTGAAGCTGGCCATGCGTCGCTTCTTCGAAGACCTGGCGACGGTGCAGGCGCTCGCCGAGTATGTCGCGGACAATCTGCCGGCGGCCGCCGCGCCGTCCGAGGCAGAGGCCGTGGCCGCGACCGTGGGCGAGCCGTCCACGGTGGCGCTCGCGCCGTCCGCGGAGGTGCCGGCGCCGCTCGCCGCCGCGCCGGCGGAATGGGTGGCGGCCGAAGGCGGCTCCACGGTCGAGCGCGTGTTGCTGGAACAGAATCAGTTGCTGTCGCGCGTCATGAGCCAGCAGATGGAGCTGCTGCGCACGTCGCTGACCGGCCACGCCGACGTCCGGCCGGCGACGGTCGCCGCGCAAGCCGTCGCGAACGTCGCGAACGTCGCGAACGTCGCGGCCAAGGCCGCGACCGCGGTGCCGGCCGCCGCGCCCGCAGCGAAGCCCGCGCCGGCACCTGCGGCCGCGACCGACAACCGGCCGCCCAAGCCGATGATGCCGTGGGGCAGCCCGGTCGAACAGCGGGCGCGCGGCTTGTCCGCCGTACAGCAGGAGCATCTCGAAGCGCTGATCGCGCGCTACACGACGCGTACCCGGAAATCGAAGGAATCGGTGCAGGCGTCCCGCCCGGTGCTGGCCGACAGCCGGGCCACGGTCGGCTTCCGCTTTTCGACCAAGGAGATGCTGTATCCGATCGTCGGCGAGCGCGCGGCCGGTTCGCGGCTGTGGGACATCGACGGCAACGAGTACATCGATTTCACGATGGGCTTCGGCGTGCATCTGTTCGGCCACACGCCGGATTTCATCCAGCATCAGGTCAGCCGCGAATGGCAACGCCCGCTCGAACTGGGCGCACGCTCCAGCCTCGTCGGCGAAGTGGCCGCGCGCTTTGCCCGCGTCACCGGCCTCGATCGCGTCGCGTTCTCGAACACCGGTACCGAGGCGGTCATGACCGCGATGCGGCTCGCGCGCGCCGTGACCGGGCGCGACAAGATCGTGATGTTCACGCATTCGTATCACGGCCATGCCGACGGCACGCTCGCCGCGGCGAACGCGGAAGGCGTCACGGAAACCATCGCCCCCGGCGTGCCGTTCGGCTCGGTCGAGAACATGATCCTGCTCGACTACGGCAGCGACGCCGCGCTCGAGGCCATTCGCGGCATGGCGTCGACCCTGGCGGCCGTGATGGTGGAGCCGGTGCAGAGCCGCAACCCGTCCCTGCAGCCCGTCGCGTTTCTCAAGGAACTGCGCCGCATCACCGAAGAGGCCGGTGTCGCGCTGATCTTCGACGAAATGATCACCGGCTTCCGCGTCCATCCGGGCGGCTCGCAGGCCATGTTCGGCATCCGGGCCGATCTCGCGACGTACGGCAAGATCATCGGCGGCGGCCTGCCGCTGGGCGTCATCGCCGGCACCACCCGCTTCATGGACGCCATCGACGGCGGCATGTGGACCTACGGCGACCACTCGTTCCCGGTCGCGGACCGCACCGCGTTCGGCGGCACGTTCTGCCAGTACCCGCTGGCGATGGCGGCCGCGCTGGCCGTGCTGGAGAAGATCGAACAGGAAGGCCCGGCGCTGCAGGCCGCGCTCAACGAACGGACCGCGCAAATCGCCGGCACGTTGAATGCGTTCTTCGTGGAGGCCGAGGCGCCGATCAAGGTCACGTGGTTCGGCTCGATGTTCCGCTTCGAATTCACCGAGAACCTGGACCTGTTCTTCTATCACATGCTCGAAAAGGGCATCTACATCTGGGAATGGCGCACCTGCTTCCTCTCCACCGCGCATACGGACGCCGATGTCGACCGGTTTATCCGCGCGGTGAAGGACAGCGTCGCCGACCTGCGCCGGGGCGGCTTCATCCGGCCGCACTCGAAGCACGGCACGGTCGCCGCGCTGAGCGAAGCGCAACGCCAGCTGTGGGTGTTGTCGGAAATCGATCCCGAGGGCTCGCTGGGCTACAACGTCAACACCACCCTCGAACTGAAGGGCCGGCTCGACGAGGCCGCGATGCGCGCCGCCGTCCAGGGCCTGGTCGATCGACACGAGGCGCTGCGCACGACGGTGACGCCGGACGGGTCGGGCCAGATCGTGCATCCGTCGCTGACGCTGCGGATTCCGCTGATCGACGCGGACCAGGACGCGTGGCGGGACCAGGAAAGCCGCGAGCCGTTCGATCTGGTGAACGGCCCGCTCTTTCGCGCCGCGCTCGTGCGCGTCGACAGCGAACGTCACCTGCTGGTGATGACGGCCCATCACATCATCTGTGACGGCTCGACGTTCGGCATCCTGCTCGAGGATCTGGCCCGCGCGTATGCCGGCGCCGCGCCGGCTGCGGCGCCGCTCCAGTTTCGCGAATACCTGAAGCAGCTCGACACCCAGCGCCACAGCCCGGAAACGAAGGCGAATCGCGCGTACTGGCTCGCGCAGTGCGAGCGCCAGGCCGAACCGTTGAACCTTCCGGCCGACTACCCGCGGCCCGCGGTGAAGACGTTTCACGGCAAGCGCGTGTCGCTGCATCTGGACGCGGCGGCGGCCGCGCCGCTGCGCACCGCCGCCCGTCAGAACGGCTGCACGCTCTACATGGTGCTGCTTGCCGGCTTCAACCTGTTCCTGCACCGCATCGCCGGCCAGCAAGAGATTGTCACCGGCATCCCGGTGACCGGCCGTTCCGTGGCCGGCAGCGATCGCCTCGCCGGCTACTGCACGCATCTGCTGCCACTGCGCTCCACGCTGCCCGAGCAGGCCACCGTGGCCAGCTTCCTGGCCGGCACCCGGCAGAACCTGCTCGACGCGCTCGAGCACCAGGACTATCCGTTCGCCGAGCTGGTCCGCGAAATCGGCGCGCAGCGCGATCTCAACGCCGCCCCGCTGGTATCGGCGGTCTTCAATCTGGAGCCCGTGTCGGCGCTGCCCGGCCTGCCGGGCCTGACGGTCGGCCTGGTCGCCCCGCTGATCCGCCACACCGCGTTCGATTTGAACGTCAACGTCCTCGACTCGGGGCAGGCACTCCTGATCGATTGCGACTACAACACCGATCTGTTCGACGAGAGCACCGTGGAGCGTTTCCTCGCGATCTACCGGACCCTGCTCGCGCGTCTCGCGGACGATGCGTCGGCCGTCGTTGCCCGGCTGCCGTTGACGAGCGAAGCGGAGCGGAACCTGCTGACCGTCGAGTGGAACCGGACCGGGACGGAGTTCGGCGAGGCCGCCGCGCAACCGCTGCACCGCCTGTTCGAACAGCAGGTCGCGCGCACGCCCGATGCCGTCGCCGCCGTCTATGACGACGCCACGCTCTCCTACGCCGAACTCAACCTGCGCGCCAACCGCCTCGCGCACCGGCTCATCGCGCTCGGCGTCGGGCCCGACGCCCTCGTCGGCGTCGCCATGGAGCGCTCGCTCGACATGATCGTCTCGCTCCTCGCGGTCCTCAAGGCCGGCGGCGCTTACGTCCCCGTCGACCCAGACTATCCCGCCGAGCGCGTGCGCTTCATGATCGAGCACGCGCAGTTGCGCTGGCTCCTCACCCAGCAACATCTGCGCGCCGCGCTGCCCGATACCGATGCCGACCTGATCGTCGTCGATTCCAACGAACTCGGCCTCGATCTCGACGCGGTAGCCAACCCCGAGCCCGATCTGAACGGCGACAACCTCGCCTACATGATCTACACGTCCGGTTCCACCGGCCGCCCCAAGGGCGCGCTCAACACCCATCGCGCGATCACCAACCGCATCCTCTGGATGCAGCACGCCTACTCGCTCGAGGACGACGACGCCGTCCTGCAGAAGACCCCGTTCAGCTTCGACGTCTCCGTCTGGGAATTCTTCTGGCCGCTCGTCACCGGTGCGCGACTCGTGTTCGCCCGACCCGGCGGACAGCGCGAGACCGACTATCTGGCCGCGCTCATCGAGCGCCAACGGATCACCACGATTCACTTCGTGCCGTCGATGCTGCGCGCCTTCCTCGACCATCCGGACCTCGACGCGCACTGCACGTCGCTGCGCCGCGTCGTGTGCAGCGGCGAGGCGCTGCCCTACGACCTGCAGCAGCGCTGCTTCGAGCGCCTGGACGTCGGGCTGTACAACCTCTACGGCCCCACGGAAGCCGCTGTCGACGTGAGCGCATGGACGTGCCGGCGCGACGACCCGCACCGCATCGTCCCGATCGGCCGGCCCATCGCCAATGCCCGCCTTCATATCGTCGACGCGCAGCTGCAGCCCACGCCGCTCGGCGTGGCGGGCGAACTGCTGATCGGCGGCACGCCGGTCGGGCTCGGCTATCACGGCGAACCGGAACTGAGCGCGGAGAAGTTCATCGCGGACCCGTTCTCGACCGACCCGCAGGCGCGCCTTTACCGTACCGGCGATCTCGCACGCTACCGCCCCGACGGCAACATCGAATTCCTCGGCCGCATCGATCACCAGATCAAGCTGCGCGGCCTGCGCATCGAGCCCGGTGAGATCGAGGCGGTACTGACCTCGCACCCGCTGGTCGACGCCGCCGTCGTGGCGGTGCGCGGCGTGGACGACGGCGCGAAACTCGTCGCATGGCTGTGCGCGTCGCACCCCGAAGCCGAACTGATCGAAGCGGTACGCGGCCATCTGCAGCAGCGGTTGCCGGATTACATGGTGCCGTCGGCGTTCGTCGTCGTGACCGCGTTCGAGACCCTGCCCAACGGCAAGCTCGATCGCGCCAGGCTGCCCGAACCCGGCGACGGCCCGGACCACGTTGCGCCCGCCAACGCGCTCGAAGCGCAGTTGACGGCCATCTGGCAGGAAGTGCTCGGCCAGGCCCGCATCAGTACGACCGCCAATTTCTTCGAGCTGGGCGGCAATTCGCTGTCCGCGACGAAGGTCGTCGCGCGCATCCGTCGCGATCTGCAGGCGAAACTGGAAATCCGCAGCCTGTTCGCGCACCCCACCATTTCGGGCCTCGCGAAGCGCATCGCCGATACGCAGCCGATCGATTACGTGCCCGTGACGCCGCTGCCGGCGCAGACGCACTACGAACTCTCTCCCGCCCAGACCCGGCTGTGGGTCCAGGATCGCCTCAATGCGGGGCAGGCCGGTGGGCCGCTGCCCACGTCCCTGCTGTTCGAGGGCGTGCTCGACGTGGATGCGCTCGTGCGTGCGTTCCGCGCGCTGAGCGAACGTCACGAGATCCTGCGCACGCGTTTCGTGCTGGCGGGCAATCAGCCGGTCCAGCAGGTGCTGCCGCCCGGCGAAGCAGCCTTCCCGGTCGAGGTCGTCAATCTGCAGGATGCCGAGGACCGGGACGCCCAGGTCATCTCGATCTACGAGAGCGAACGGCTCGCGCCGATGGATCTCGCCGCCGGCCCGCTCTTCCGCGTCAAGCTGCTCAGGTTGTCCGAAGTCCGGCACGTCTGCCTCTGCACGATGCATCACATCGTGAGCGACGGCTGGTCCACGGAGGTGCTGCTCGACGACCTGTCGAAGCTCTATGACGCGTTCGTCCAGCGTCGGGACAATCCGCTGCCCGCCCTCTCGATCCAGTACAAGGATTACGCCGGCTGGCTGAACCGCCTGCTCGCCGGGCCGGACGGCGCCCGCATGAAGGACTACTGGCTGGCCAAGCTGGGCGGCGGCCTGCGCGCGCTGGCACTGCCGGGCGACGTCGAGCAGCCGGCCGCGCCGAGCTGGAAAACCTGGCGGTTCGAACTGCCCGCCGCCGAGACGGCGGCGCTCGATGCGCTCGGCAAGCGTCACGGCGCGACCTTGTTCGTCGCGCTGCTGTCCGCCATCAAGGCGCTGTTCTACCGCCGTTCCGGCCAGGAGGACATCGTCGTCGGCACGCCGGTCGCGGGCCGCGAGCTGCCCGAACTCGAGGCGCAGGTCGGCCCCTACCTGAACGTGCTCGCGCTGCGCGATCGCGTCGCCGGCGACGACCGTTTCGACACGCTGCTGACCCGGGTGCGGGACACCACCCTCGAAGCGTTCTCCCATCCGCTGTATCCGCTGGATCGCCTGCTCGACGAACTGCACGTCAAACGCGTTGCGGGACGCAACCCGCTCTTCGACATCGGCCTGACGCTGCAGAACCAGCGCGAGGGCGCCGTCGATCGCTATGCGGGACAAGTGCACATTGCCGAGCGGCCGGACCACGATCCGCAACGCGCGGACACGGAAGCCGCGACGGACTTCTGGTTCCTGGCCGAGCCGCGCGCCGAGGGCCTCGCGATCAGCGTCGTCTATCACGCGGGGCGGTTCAGCGAGGCCCTGGTGCAAGGCCTTGCCGACGCGCTGACGTCCGTCATCGGCGAAGTGCTCGCCGATCCGGGCGTTCGCATCCGGAACCTGACCTTGGGACAACCTGCGCTGCACGCCGAAACCCGTCAGCCGACCGTCGAACTCAGCGCATTCTAAGGAGCCTTCGTTGACTATTTCGTCCAGCACACACGTCTACCTGCGGCAAAACATTCAGTTCGAACCGCTGATCAACGGTTGGTACGCGTGGTTTCACACGCTGCCGCCGTTGACCGCCGCGCTCAACGTGGCCGAGCGGTTCCTGCCGCTGATGAAATCCTATGCGGCGTCGCCGATGATGCATGCGGCGGCCTGCAAGGATCCCGCGATGCGCGGTGGCCCGTTTCTCGACCTGGGCGGCAAGCGCGTCGACGAAATCCGCGCGCTGATCGAGCAGACCACCGCTCGCGCGACCCGCCAACTGGAGCTGGCGAAGGCTTACAAGACGTTCTCCACGTTGCTGCTGGAACAGGCGAAGGGGATGGCGTCGGATCCGATCTATCCCGAGATCCCGGAAGTGCTGAAAGGCTATGTCGAGATCTACTACGACCTGAATCACAACCCGTCCTTCCGGCTCTTCGAGAGCCTGCTGTATGCGAGCCCGCTCTACGCGCGCGACGCCCAGAGCATCGCGCTGTCGGCGATCGACGAGAACACGCCCCGGCCGTTCATTCTCAGCACGCCCCGGCTCAGCGACGAGCGCACGCTGTTTTGCAACATGGCCTTCGACGATCGCGCGCTCGATGCGCTGTTCCGGATGCGCGACACGCCCGGCAGCTACGCGAAAATCGTCGACCTGATGCGCGTGGAGGAGAAGGACGAGCCGCTGTTCCGCACGTTCTTCGTCGAGGAGGCGCCCGCGCCGAAACCGGATCGTTCGTTCGACGGCGACGACATCCGCATCCGCTATTACGGCCACGCGTGCCTGCTGGTGCAGAGCCGCGGCGTGAGCATCCTGATCGATCCGGCGATCAGCTACGGCTACGACACCGCGCTGCCGCGCTATACGTTCGCGGACTTGCCCGACCAGATCGACTACGTGCTGATCACGCACAGCCATCACGATCACATCGTCCTCGAAACGCTGCTGCAGCTTCGCCACAAGGTCAAGACCGTGGTGGTCGGCAGGAATCTCGACGGGTTTCCGCAAGATCCGTCACTGGCGCTGGCGTTGCGCAAGCTCGGTTTCGACGACGTGCTGGAAGTCAGGGATGCAGACGAAATCAAGGTGCCCAACGGCGCCATCACCGCCATTCCGTTCCTGGGCGAACACAACGACCTGGCGATCCAGAGCAAGCAGAGCTTCATGATCCGCTTCGGCACGCGTTCGGTGCTGTGCATCGCCGATTCCTGCAACCTGGACCCGCGTCTTTACGAGCATGTCTTCCGCCTCGCCGGCAAGCCGGACACGTTGTTCGTCGGGATGGAAACCGAGGGCGCACCGCCGTCATGGGTCTACGGCCCGCTGTTTCCCAAGGCGCTGCCGCGCGACCTCGACCGCTCGCGCCGGGCGCGGGGCTGCCAGTTCGGCGAGGCGGCCGCGCTGGTGGACGACTTCCCGTTCAACGCGGCGTATGTCTACGCGATGGGCCAGGAGCCGTGGCTCAACCACCTCCTCGACAACACCTTCGACGAAAACTCGCCCAGCCATATCCAGTCCACCCAGTTTGTCGCGCACTGCAAGGCCAAGGGCATCGCTTCCGAAATCCTGTACGCGACCAGGGAGATCGTGCTTTGTCAGAACTGAATCTCAACGCGCTGTCGACCAGCGGGCAATACCAGGAACACTTCGCGTTCTGGAGCGAGGCGCTCGGACGCCTCGACGAAGACTTCCGTCTTCAGCAAGCGTGGCAGGCGTATGCGTTGCCCCTCGGCCCCGCGCCGGCGCTGACGTTCGCGCTCGACGGCGACGCGGGGCAGGCCCTGGCGAAGCTCGCGGCCGGCAACGAGCTGGGCGCGTTCGTCGTGCTGCTGGCGGCGCTGTTCCGGGTGCTCGGGCGCTACGACGGCGCGGCCGGCCTGTTCGTGGATACGCCGCGCCTGATCGCCGAAGCCGCGAACGGTTCCGCCGATTCCATCCCGCTGCTCGACGCCGCCCAGCCCGGCCCCACGGTTCGCGCGTACCTGAACCAGGTGCGCGACAGCGTGCAGCGCAGCTATTCGTATCAGGATTTTCCGATCGCGGCCCTCGCGCACAAACTGCGCGGCGCACGGCCCGCGACCAACGTCGGCGTGCGCTTCGACGGCCTGCACGAAGCGTGGACGGCGGGGGACTACGACCTGTCGATCGAGATCCGGCATCGTGCGTGCTACGAGATCGTCCTGACGGGCCGGCCGACGGTCTTCACGCTGCATTATCTGCAGCATGTCGCGCGGCACCTGCGCAACGTCGTGGCCGGCTTCGGCGCGCTGGACGCCCCGCTCGACACGATCTCGCTGCTCGATGACGAGGAACGTGCGCGCCTGCTTGCGCATGCGGCACCCATTGCCGTGGATGGCACCTTCCTCGCGCAGTTCGCGCAACGGGTCGCGGCCACGCCGGACAGCGTCGCGGTGGTGACCGCCGACGCATCGCTGACCTATGCGCAGCTGGACGACCAGGCGTCCCGGCTGGCGGGCTTCCTGCTCGCGGAATACGCGATCGGGCGCGGCGACGTGGTGGGGGTGGTCGCCGACCGTTCCGAGCGCTGGATCGTCGGCATGCTCGGCGCGCTCAAGGCGGGCGCAGTGTATCTGCCGCTCGACCCGGAGTTTCCGCGGGAGCGGCTGCGCTTCATGATCGAGGACGCGAACGTCAAGGCGCTGCTGACGAATTCGGAATACCTGCCGCTGCTCGCCGATTTCTGGGCGATTCCGATGTTCGCGCTCGACTTTCAGCTCGACACGCTGGAACCCGCACCGGCGTCGGCGCAGGTCGAGGTCGCGCCGGGCGACGCGGCGTACATCATCTACACGTCCGGCTCCACGGGCACCCCCAAGGGTGTCGTGCTCGAACATGCCGGGCTCCTGAACATGGCGCAATCCCATGTGAACGCCTTCGGTTTCGATGCCGACGACCGGTTCGTCCAGTTCTACTCCCCGGGCTTCGACGGCTCGATCATGGAGATTTTCGTCACGCTGCTCGCGGGGGCGCGCCTGGTGCTGGCGAAGACCGCCGTGATCCGGGACGTGCCGCGCTTCGTCGACTACATCGCGCAGCAGGGTGTCACCACCGTCAACGCGACGCCGGCCTATCTCGCGTCGCTCGACTGGAACGCGCTCGGCGCCGTGAAGCGGGTCATCAGCGCGGGCGACAACGCGCGCGTGGCGGATCTGCGCGAACTGGCCCGGACCCGCGTGTGCCACAACTCGTACGGCCCGACCGAGGCCACCGTGTGCATCGCGGACTACGTGGTCGACCCGGCGATCGCCTACGGCGCCCGTCTGCCGGTCGGCCGGCCGATCCACAACACGCACCTGTACCTGCTCGACGAGCACGGGGCGCTGGCCCCCGACGGGTGTGCCGGCGAGATCTGCGTATCCGGCATCGCGCTGGCGCGCGGCTATGTCGGCCGCGACGACCTGAGCGCCGCCGCGTTCGTCGACCACCCGTTCGAAGCGGGCGAGCGCCTCTATCGCACCGGCGACCTCGGCGTCTGGCTGCCGGACGGCAACCTGGAAGTCACCGGGCGCCGCGACACGCAAGTGAAGATTCGCGGCTATCGCATCGAGACGGGCGAAATCGAAGCGGCGCTCCGGCAGCACGCCGGCGTGACCGACGCGATCGTGTTCGTGCGCGAGGATACGCCGCAGCACAAGCAGCTGGTGGCCTGCGTCGCCACGGCGACGGCCAGCGTCGCCGGCCTGCGGGAACATCTGAAGGAACGCCTGCCCGAGTTCATGGTGCCCGCCTCGATCGTGACGCTCGAACGCCTGCCGCTGACACCGAACGGCAAACCCGACCGCAAGGCGCTCGCCGCGCTGGAGCTGGCGCCCGTGCCGGGCGCAACCGCGTACGCCGCACCGGCCAATGACGTCGAAGCGCGCCTGGGCAAGATCTGGTCCGAGGTGCTGGGCCGCGAGCCGATCGGCGTGCACGACAATTTCTTCGAACTCGGCGGCGACTCGATCCTGCTCATCCAGGTGATGTCGCTGGCCCAGCAGGTCGGCCTCAAATTCACCGCCGACCAGTTTTTCGCGCATCCGACCATCGCCGCGCTTGCCCAGGTCGCGGTGGAGGCGCCGTCGCTCCGGATTTCGCAGGAACCGGTGGTCGGCCCCGCCCCGCTGACGCCGATCCAGTCGTGGTTCTTCGCACAGGACGTGGCGGATCCGCACCACTACAACCAGTCGACCATGATCGAGGTGCCCGCGTCGCTGCGGCCGGACGTGCTCGAGCACGCGCTGGCGGCGGTCGCGACCCATCATGACGCGCTGCGGCTGGGGTTCGAGCGCGTCGCCGGCGCATGGCAGCAATCGCATGCGGCGCCGCCGCTGGCGATTCCGCTCGGCGTCACGTCGCTGGCGGACGCGTCGCCCGCCGCACGCCAGGCGGCGATGCTCGCGACCGCCAGCGACCTGCAGGAAAGCTTCACGTTGTCGGCGCCGCCGCTGCTGCGCGCGCACCTGTTCCAGTTCGGTCCCGACACGCCGCAGCGCCTGCTGGTGGTCGCGCACCATCTGGTGATCGACGGCGTGTCGTGGCGCATCCTGTTCGAAGACCTGTACGCCGCATGCCGCCAGCGCGAAGCGGGCGAAGCGGTGC
This sequence comes from Burkholderia arboris, assembly GCF_038723655.1. Taxonomy (NCBI): domain Bacteria; kingdom Pseudomonadati; phylum Pseudomonadota; class Betaproteobacteria; order Burkholderiales; family Burkholderiaceae; genus Burkholderia; species Burkholderia arboris. The sequence continues at coordinate 171,465 of NZ_CP109823.1, read as the reverse complement.
AGCTGCCGGCCAGGACGACGGCGTGGCGCGACTGGTCGACGCGCCTGTCCGAACTCGGTGCGAGCGCGCCCGACGGGCTCGACTACTGGCTCCAGGCCAGCGCGGACGAGCCTGCATGCTTCGACGACATGCCCGTCGGCACCGTCGGCGAAGCCGGCACGACGGTCATCGATTTCGACGCCGGGCAGACGCTCGCGCTGTTGCAGGACGTGCCGCGCACGTTCAACACCCAGATCAACGAAGTCCTGCTGACGGCCCTGCTGCTCGCGTTCGGCGACTGGACCGGCAACGCCACGCTGGTCGTCGAGCTCGAAGGCCACGGTCGCGAGGACCTCTTCGACGGCGTCGATACGTCGCGCACGATCGGCTGGTTCACCACGCACTACCCGGTGTACCTGAATGCCGGCGACGCCACCGTGGCGGTCGACGCGTTGCGCCACGTCAAGGAGCAGCTGCGCGCGGTGCCGATGCGCGGGCTCGGCTACGGCGTCGCCCGCTACCTCGGCAACGACGCCGGCATCGCGGCGGCACTGGCGCGGCAGCCGCCGGCGCCGGTGCGCTTCAACTACCTCGGCCAGATCGACCGCGTGCTGGCCGACGACACGGGCTGGAAGCCGGTGCTCGACTTCCAGAGTCCCGAGCACAGCCCGCGCGCACGTCGCGGCCACCTGTTCGAGATCGACGGGATGGTGTTCGACGGGCGTCTGCGCCTGACCTGGCGCTACAACCGCGAGGCCTGCGCACCCGGCGTCATCGAGCAGCTGACGCAGTGCTACCGCAGCCGCCTGCTGTCGATCGTCGAGGCCAGCGGTGACGGCCCGCGCGGGCTGAGCCCGTCGGACTTTCCGGCCGCGCGCATCAGTCAGGAAGCGTTGGACGCCCTCGTATCAAGGATCAAATCGTGACCTCCCCCACCATCGCCGATATCTACGAGCTCTCCCCGATGCAGGAGGCGATGCTCTTTCATGCCGTGCACTCGCCCGGCGCGAGAAGCAGCTTCAACCAGCTCGGTTGCCGGATCACCGGCAGCCTCGATCCCGCGCTGTTTCAAGCCGCATGGCAGCAGCTGATCGATCGGCACCCGGTGATGCGCACGTCGTTCCATTGGGAGGAATTCGACAAGCCCATGCAGGTCGTGCATGCGCACGCCACGCTGCCGTGGGTGCAGGACGACTGGCGCGATCTGCCGGACCACGAACAGCGCGCGCGGTGGCGCGCGCATCTCGACCGCGACCTGGCCGAAGGCTTCGCGCTCGATCGTGCGCCGCTCGTGCGCTGCCGCCTGGTGCGCGTCGCCGAGCACGCCTACCTGTTCAGCTGGAGCCACCATCACATCCTGGCCGACGGCTGGTGCCTGTCGCTCGTGATCGAGGAGATCTTCGAGGCCTATCGCGCGCTCGCGCACGGCGTGCCGCCGACGCTCCCCGCGGTGCGCCCCTATCGCGACTATATCCAGTGGCTGCAGCAGCGCGAGCCGCAAGCCGCGCAGCAATACTGGGCGCGCTATCTCGAAGGTTTTCACTCGCCGACCCCGCTGCCCACGGCCGCGCGCGCGGACGCGGGCGAGCGCTTCGGCGAGGGCCTCGCGCAAGTGCAGGCCGACCTGTCGGCCGACCTGAGCGCGCGCCTGCGGCAATTTGCGGCCCGCCATCACGTCACCCTCAATACCCTCGCGCAAGCGGCCTGGGCGCTCGTGCTGTCGCGTTACAGCGGGGAGACCGACGTGGTGTTCGGCGCCGTCGTGTCCGGACGGGGCGCGAACCTGCCCGGGATCGAATCCATGCTCGGCCTGTTCATCAATACGGTGCCGGTGCGGGTGCGGGTCGACCCCAGGCAGCCGCTGGTGCCGTGGCTGAAGATGATCCAGGCGCGCGTGGCCGCCCGCGCGCCGTTCGAGCACACGCCGTTGCCCGACATCCAGCGCTGCAGCGACGTGCCGCTGACGACGCCGCTGTTCGAAAGCAACATCACGTTCATGAATTACCCGCTGGACGCGTCGCTGACGCATGGCGCGCACGGGCTGGCGGTCGACGAGGTTCAACTCTACAACCGCGCCGACATCCCGCTCGAATTCGTGGTGACGGCGCGCGACGACTGGAAGATGGAACTGTCGTTCGATCCGCGGCGCTTCGACGAAGACACGATGCAGCGCATGCTGGGCCACGTGGCCGCGACGCTCGATGCCTTCGCGGCCGATCCGAACCGGCTGCTCGGACGCCTGCCGATCCTGCCCGAGGCCGAACGACGGCAACTGCTGGACACCTTCAACGACACCGCCGTGCCGTTCGACGCCGCGCTCACCGTGGTGCATCGTCTGGAACAGGCCGCCGCGGCGCACCCGGGGCGGCCGGCGGTCGAGTACCGCGACGGCGTCCTGAGCATCGGTGAACTGAACGCCCGCGCCAACCGTATCGCGCACCGCCTGCTGGCCGCCGCCGAGCTGGGGCCGGACGCGCTGGTCGCGATCTGCATGCACCGGTCGGCCCGCCTGATGGAGGCGATCCTCGCCGTCTGGAAGTGCGGCGCCGCCTACATTCCGATCGACCCCAACTATCCGGCGGCGCGCATCCGCACCATTCTCGAGGATTCCGGCGCCGCCCTCGTGATGACCTGCGACGGCCTGTTGCCGCCCGAGCTGGCCTCGCTCGCGCCGGTCGTGTCGCTCGACGACGCCACCGGGAGCGACGACGACACCAATCCCGGCCGCCCCGTGTCGCCCGACAGCCTCGCCTACGTGATCTACACGTCCGGTTCCACCGGAAAGCCGAAAGGGGCGATGGTCGAGCACGCCGGCATGCTGAATCACATGCTCGCCGAGATCGACGAGTTTTCGATATCGGCGTCGTCGGTGATCGCGCAAACCGCGCCGCATTGCTTCGATATTTCGGTCTGGCAATTTTTCACGGCGCCGCTCGCCGGCGGCAAGACCGTGATCGTCGACGACGAATGCATTCGCGATCCCGCGTCCTTCGTCGCGACCCTGGACGCTACCCGGGTCAGCATCCTCGAACTGGTGCCGTCCTATCTGTCCGCCGTGCTCGACCGCGCGTCGGAACGGCCGGCGCTGATGCGGCACCTGCGGCACCTGCTCGTCACCGGCGAGATGGTCAGCCCGGCCCTGGTGAAACGGTGGTTCGACGTGTTCCCGGACATCGCGCTGGTGAACGCGTACGGCCCGGCGGAAGCGTCCGACGACGTCGCGCAGCACCGCATGACGTGCGCGCCGGCCACGCCTTACGTCCCGGTCGGCAAGCCGATCCGCAACGTGCGCCTCTACGTCGTCGACCCGCAGATGAACCTGTGCCCGATCGGGATTCCCGGCGAACTGTGCGTGTCCGGCATCGCCGTCGGCCGCGGCTACCTGAACAACGAAGCCGCGACGCGGGAGGCTTTCGTCGAGGATCCGTTCGTTCCGGAGCGCGGCGTCCGCATGTACCGCACCAGCGACATCGGCTGCCATCTCCCCGACGGCACGATCGCGCTCTACGGCCGCAAGGACCACCAGCTGAAGATCCGCGGCTACCGCATCGAGCTCGGGGAGATCGACAACGCGCTGGCCGCCATTCCGGAAATCCGCCAGGCGGCCGCGCTCGACTATCGCGACGACGCCGGCCGCGCCGCGCTGTGCGCGTATGTCGCGTTCCGCGACGGCGCGTCGCTGAGCGATGCCGCGATAGCCGCCGCGTTGTCCGCCACGCTGCCGGACTACATGGTGCCCGCCATCTACGTGGTGCTGGACGCGCTGCCCCTGAGCGGCAACGGCAAGATCGACCGCAAGGCGCTGCCGCCGCTGGACCGGTCGCGGCTGTCGGCGGCGGTACACGCACCGACACCGCCGCGCACGCCCACCGAGACGCTGCTGTGCCGCATCTGGGGAGAAGCGCTGGGCATTCCGGCGCCCGGCATCCACGACAACCTGTTCGCGCTGGGCGGCGACTCGATTCTCAGCATGCGCATCGTGTCGCTGGCCGCCAAGGCGGGCCTGAAACTCACCACCCGGCTGATCTTCCAGCATCCGACGGTCGCCGAGCTCGCCGCCGTGACCGCGCGCGGCACGGTCGGCGCGGCGGAGTTCGTCGCATCGTCCGGCCCGCTGCCGCTGACGCCGATCCAGCAGCGTTTCTTCGCGCAGCACCAGGACGATCCGCACCAGTACAACCAGGCGGTCCTGCTCGACGTGCCGGCGGATTTCGATCCCGCCTTGCTGCGTCAGGCGTTGCGGCACGCGGTCAAATGGCACGATGCGCTGCGGCTGCGCTTTCGCGCGGGCGAGTCCGGCTGGATCCAGGCAGTCGTCGACGATCCGGAGGTGCCCGTCGGCGTGTTCGACCTTCCGCGCGACCAGCTCGCGCAGCACGTCGCGCAATCGCATGCGAGCCTGAATCTGTCGGACGGCCCCGTCGTGCGTGCGGACCTGTTCCGTCTCGACGAAGGCCGTTCGCTTCGTCTGCTGCTGGTTGCGCATCACCTGGTCGTCGACGGCGTGTCGTGGGGGGCGCTGCTCGAAACCCTGTACGACGCCTATACCCGCCTGCGCAACGGCAAGGCGCCCGAATTTGCGGGCGGCAGCGCGACGTGGGCCGCCTGGACCCAGGCGATCTCGCGCTGGGCCGGCGCGGGCGCCGCCGACGCCGATCGCGTCCATTGGCAGGCCCTCGCGCGCGCCGACCTGCCCGGCCTGCCGCTCGACCGCACCGCGCCGGCCGACGCCAATACCGTGTCGTCCGCCGAAACGGTCGTGGTCGAGCTGGGCGAAGCCGCGACGACGGCCTTGCTGGGCGCCGCGCCCCGGGCCTACGACGCGCAGATCAACGACGTGCTGCTTGCCGCGCTCGCGCGTGCCGTCAGCGACTGGAGCGGATCCGCCGACGTCCTGCTGGATCTCGAAGCGCACGGGCGCGAGGAACTGGTCGAAGACCTCGACATCTCGCGCACGGTGGGCTGGTTTACGTCCGTGTTCCCGGTCGCGCTGACGGTCGATCCCGGCCTGCACGATCCGGCTCGCCTGGTTGCGTCGGTGAAAACGCAGCTGCGCGCCGTGCCGAACGCGGGCGTCAGCTACGGCCTGCTGCAAGACCGGCTCGACGCTCCGGCGCCGCAGCCGCCACTGCTGTTCAACTACCTGGGCCAGACCGACCAGCTGTTCGCCGCCGCGCGCGACTGGAAACCGGCGACGGAGCCGAGCGGCGACGGCCGCCATGCGAGCCAGCGGCGCGAACACCTGCTCGACATCAACGCCTACGTGACCGGCAACCGCCTGCACGTTGCGTGGGAATTCAGCCGGGCCTGCCACGACGCCGCCACCATCCGGCGCGTCGCGCAAGCGTACATCGCGGCGCTCGAATCCCTGGTCGCCGACCCTGCCGTCCCGTCCGCATCGACCCGGCCCGCGACCGGCCACGCGCAGGCGCCGGCCTCGGTCATGCCGGACGAGATCGCCGACGTCTACGCGCTGACGCCGACCCAGCAGGGCATGCTGTTCCACGGGCTGTACGAACCCGCGTCGGATGCGTACTTCAGCAGCCTGAATTTCCGTATCGACGGCGCGCTCGACGCCGAACGGTTCCGCCGCGCGTGGGATACCGTGGCGCAACGGCACGACATCTTGCGAACGTCGTTTCACTGGGAAGACCTCGACAGCCCCGTGCAGGTCGTGCATCGCCATATCGACTTGCCGTGGCACGAGGAGGATCTGTGCGCGGCGTCCGCCGCGCAGGCCGAACAGCGTCGGCAAACCTACGACGCGCAGGACCGGGCACGCGGCTTCGACTTCACCCGGGCGCCGCTGATGCGTCTCGCGCTGTTCCGCATGGGCGATCACGCGTGGTGCTTCCACTGGAGCCATCACCACATCCTGCTCGACGGGTGGAGCTCCGCCCGGCTCCTGGGCGAAGTGGCCGCCGCCTATCAGGCGCTGCCGGCCGACGGTGCGCCGGAGCAGGACGCGCCGCCTGCGTTCGCCGAGTACGTGCGCTGGCTGGCGCGCCAGGACGCAGCCGCGGCGGAACGCTTCTGGAAGACCAGGCTGGCGGATTTCCCGGCGACGACGCCGCTCGTGCTGGGACGCCCGGAACTCGACGGCACGGCCGCGCCGGGCGCCTATGTCGAAGTGCCGCTGCGGCTCTCCGAAAGCGACACGCAACGGCTCGTCGCCTTCGCGCAAACCCGTCGACTCACCCTCAACACGCTCGTGCAGGGCGCGTGGGCACAGCTGCTGGGCCGCTACAGCGGCGAAGCGGACGTCGTGTTCGGCACGATCGTTTCCGGTCGCCCGGCCTCGCTGCCGGCGTCGGACGAGATGGTCGGGCTGTTCATCAACACGCTGCCGGTGCGGGTTCGCATCGACGCGCGCCCGACGTCCGCGTGGCTCGCGCAGTTGCAGATGGAGCTCGCGCAGCAGGAGGAATATGCGCACTTTCCGCTGGCCGACATCCAGAAATTCGCGGGCCTGCCGCCCGGCGTGCCGCTCTTCGAAAGCCTGCTCATCTTCCAGAACTATCCGGTCGAGGAAGCGCTGGCCGACGGGCTGCCCGGCCTGCGGATCGGCGAATTCCAGGTCGCCGATCCGAACAACTACCCGCTGACGCTGGTCGTGACGCCGGGCAAGCGCCTGTCGCTGCAGGTGCTGTACGACGACGGCCGGTTCGATCGCGAAACGATCGTCCGCCTGCTGGGTCACGTCGAAACACTGCTCGTCGGCCTCGCCGGCGAGGAAGATCGCCCGAACCGCAGCGTTGCGCTCCTCACCGCCGCGGAGCGGGACGCCATCGTGCTCGGATGGAACGAGACGTTCGCGCCGGTTCCGTCCGACCGGACCCTGCCCGACCTGATCGAAGCCGTCGCCGCCGCGCACCCCGAGCGCATTGCGGTCCGTTGCGGCACGGAGGTCCGCACCTATCGCGACCTCGTCGAAGGCGCCAACCGGATCGCCGGTCATCTGCTGCACGTCGCGCCGATCCGGCCGGACGACCGGATCGCCGTCTGGATGCCGCGCTCGCCGCTGATGCTGGAAACGATCCTGGCCATCTGGAAGTGCGGCGCGGCGTACGTTCCGGTCGATCCGGCCTATCCGGCCCAGCGGGTCGAGACCCTCCTGACGCTGGCCCGGCCGGCCATCGTCGTCGCGACGGACGGCGTGCCGCCGCCGGCGCTGGCGTCGATCCCGCGGGTCGATCCCGCGCGCGTGCCCGAGCAACGCGACGCCGGCGCGCCGGTGCCGCGTTGCCGGCCCGCGGACCTTGCGTACGTAATCTTCACGTCGGGTTCGACCGGCCAGCCGAAGGGCGCGATGGTCGAGCATCGCGGCATGCTCAATCACGTGCTCGCGATGGCGCGCAGGGTCGGGCTCGGCGCGCAGAGCGCGGTCGCACAGACCGCTTCGCACTGCTCCGACATTTCGGTCTGGCAGTGCTTCGCGGCACTGGTGTCGGGCGGCACGACGGTGATCTATCCCGATGCCGACATTCTCGAGCCCGCGCGCCTGATCGACGCGCTTCACCGCGACCGCATCACGGCGATGCAGTTCGTGCCGTCCTATCTGGCGACTTTCCTCGATGAGCTGGAACGGCACCCGGCTCCGGCGTTCCCGCACCTCGACACGCTGCTGACGATCGGCGAAACCCTGCAGCCGGCCTCCGCGCACGCGTGGTTCCGCCTGAATCCGGCGGTCCGGCTCATCAACGCATACGGGCCGACCGAAGCGTCGGATTCCGTCGCGCATTTCAGCATGGAACGCGCGCCGGATCTGCCAGCGATTCCGATCGGCCGCCCCATCGAGAACCTGCGCCTCTACGTCGTCGACGCCGACATGAATCCGTGCCCGGCCGGCGTCAAAGGCGAGATCTGCATCGGGGGAGCAGGCGTCGGACGCGGCTACCTGTTCGACGAAGCACGCACCCGGGCGGTGTTCCGCGACGATCCGTTCAGTCCGGAACCGGGCGCGCGCCTGTATCGCACCGGCGACATCGGCTGCTTCGGGGCCGACGGCACGCTCCATTTCTTCGGCCGCCGCGACTTCCAGGTCAAGATCCGCGGCTATCGCATCGAGCTTGGGGAAATCGAAGCCGCGCTGACGGGGCTCGCAGGCATCTCCAACGCCGTCGTGGTCGCCCGTCGGGCGCCGGACTCGGACATGACCCTGTGCGGCTACGCGTCGGGCACCGGCTGGACGCCCCAACGCCTGCGCGACGCACTGCGCGACACGCTGCCGGCGCATATGGTGCCCGACACCGTGATGCTGCTGCCGGCGTTGCCCGTCATGCCGAACGGCAAGATCAACCGCGCCGCGCTGCCGCTCCCGGAGGCCGCGTCGGTGCCCGACGGCGCGCCGGCCGAACCGCAGACGCCCGTCGAGGCCGCGCTGCTGCGCATCTTCGCCGAGGTGCTCGGCCGCCGGCCGAACGGCGTCGACGACGACTTCTTCGAGCATGGCGGCCAAAGCCTCAAAGCGATCCAGATGGTCAGCCGGATCCGGCGTGAACTGAAACTGAACGTCGCGGTCGCCGATATCTTCCAGGCGCCGTCGCCGCGCGCACTCGCGCGGAAGCTGGCGTCCCGCCCCGCCGAGCGCCTCGATGTCGATGCGCCCATCCCGGCGCTTGCGGTGCAACCGTCCTACGCGGTGTCCCGTGCGCAGAAGCGGATCTGGCTCGCCAGCCGCAGCGCGGATCCGTCCACGTACAACATGGCAGGCGCGCTGCAGCTGGACGGCGCCATCGACACGGCGCGCCTCGTTCGTGCGTTCGACGCGCTGGTCGATCGCCATGAGAGCCTGCGCACCGTGTTTGCGATGATCGAAGGCGAGCTGCGGCAACGCATCCTCACCCGCGAGGCATCCGGATTCCGGGTCGAGCACATGGATCTCTCCGACGATGCTGCACTGCAGGCCATCGATGCGCTGATTCGCGAGGAAAGCGGGCAGCCATTCGATCTCGCGTCGGGGCCGCTCTTGCGCGTCAAGCTGGTCCGGCTCTCGCCGACGGAGCACCTGCTGCTGTTGAACATGCACCACGTGATATCGGACGCATGGTCGATCCGCGTGCTGACCGACGACCTGCAAGCCCTGTATGCGGGGCACGACCTGCCGCCGCTGTCGATCCAGTATCGCGACTACGCCGCGTGGCACAACGCGAGCCTCGACGGCCCGCACGCCGCCGCGCATCGCTCGTACTGGCTCGCGCAACTGGCATCGCCGCTGCCCCGCCTGCAACTGGCGTCGGATTTCCCGCGTCCCGAGCGGCCCGGTCATGCCGGGCAGACGCTCGAAGTCGAACTGTCGGAGCCGCAGGTGACGGGCCTCGCGGCGCTGGCACGCGCGCACCGCACGTCGCTCTACACGGTGCTCCTCGCGTCGTTCTGCGTGCTGATGCACCGCTACACGGGGCGCGAGGACATCGTCATCGGCAGCGTGTCGGCCGGACGCGACAGCGAGCAGCTCGAATCGCAGATCGGGGTGTTCCTCAACACCCTCGTGCTCCGCGTCCCGGTGCAGAAGTCCGCGACCGTCGAAGCGGTGATCGATGCGGTGGCGAAAGCCTCCACGGACGCGCTGGCGCATGCGTCCTATCCGTTCGATGCGCTGCTGGACGACCTGAAGATTCGCACCCCGGCCGGCCACTTCCCGATCTTCGACATTCAGGCGAATGCCATTTCGATGCCCGCGCCGCAGTCGGATCTGCGCATCACCGACCGCTCGCAGACGGACACCACGGCCAAGTTCGACCTGTCGTTCCAGGTCGTGGAAAGCGATGGCCGGCACCGCATTCAGTTGATCTACAACGCCAACCTGTTCCGCCCCGCGACCATTGCCGCGATGCGCGATCGACTGCTCGCGATCCAGGACGTCTTCCGCCGCGATCCGGCCATGCCGGTCGATCGCATCCCGCTGTCCGGCGATGCGCCCGCCGCCAGCCCGCGCGTACGGGTCGGCCTGCGCCTGAAGCGCGTGCCCGAAGTCACCGCCGACGACGTGCTCGAGGAGAAGTCGTGATGCCGGCCGGCGTTCGAACGGCGGGCGCCATGCGCCCGGCTTCGGGTTGTTTCAGGTGAACAAAACGTATCGAGGAGTTTCCTGTGCAAGACAATAACGTGCTGGTCACCGACCATCGCTATGCGCACACCGCGCGATTCTGGCGCGAAAGCCTGTCCCGGGTCACCGGCACCTACCGGATCGCCGCGCACGCGCCGAGCCCGCAACCGGGGCGCCTGCTGTCCCGCACGGTGCCGCTCACGCCCGCGTCGCTCGACGTGCTGCGGCGCATCGGCGACGGCGAGCTTGCCGAATTCGCCGTCACGGCGGCGGGCATTGCGTTCCTGCTCTGGCAATACTTCCGGACGCCGGTCACGGTGCTCGGCACGCCAGGGCTTGCCGAGCACCCGTCGACCCGGGCCGGCGCCATTCCGCTGATCATCGAGGTCCGCCCCGAGGAGCGCATCGAGGACTACCTGTCGCGCGTGGCCGGGATCGTCGAGGACAGCTATGCCGAGCATCGATTCCCGCTCGAAACGCTGGTGCGTAACGAAAAGGAGCTGGCGCTCGCGCAGCTCACGAAGGTCTCGCTGGCGGACGACCGGGTGCACCACGCGCTGACGGGGCAGGACGACGACCTGCAGTTGCACCTGCGACTGGCGCGCGGCGAAATCGAGATTCGTCATGCCGGCGCCATCGAGCCGTTCGTCGTGGACGGTTTCGCGAGCAGCCTCGCCACGGTGCTGCAGGCATTCGAACGCCTCGACCAGCCGGTCGGCGACATCGACGCGAGCGCGCCGGACGCGCGCCGGCGGCTGGCCACCTTCAACGAAACCGCGGCGGCCGGCCCTCGCCATCCGACGGTCGTCGAGATGTTCGAAGCGCAGGTCGCCCGCACGCCGGCGGCGCCTGCCCTCGTCACCGACAGTGCGCTGATGACCTACGCCGACCTGAACGCCCGGGCCAACAGCCTCGCGCATCAGTTGCGCGAACATTACGGCGTCGGGCAGGAATCGCTGGTCGGCGTCATGCTCGAACGTTCCGAATGGATGATCGTCGCGATTCTCGGCATCCTGAAGGCAGGGGCGGCGTTCGTTCCGCTGGACCCGGCCTATCCGGCCGAACGGATCAATCACATTCTCGGCGACACCGGCCTGTCGCTGCTGGTGACCCAGTCGAGCCAACTGGCGCAGTGGTACGAATTCTCCGGCGTGACGCTGCTGCTGGACCAGGAGCTCCCCAACTGGACGCCGCTGCCGGACAATCCGCCGTGCCGCGCCGAACCGGCGAACCTGGCCTACGTGATCTACACGTCCGGCTCGACCGGGCGCCCGAAAGGCTGCCTGCTCGAACACCGGAACCTGGCCCACTACATCGCGTGGGCCGCCGAATACTATTTTCCGGAAAGCACGACCGGCAGTTTCGGCCTGTACAGCTCGCTGTGCTTCGATTTCACGCTGACCAACCTCTTCTGCCCGCTGGTGCGCGGCAAGACGCTGCGCATCTATCCGCAGTCGGAAAGCATCGACACCATCCTGGCCCGGATGTTCCAGCCCGGCAGCGGCGTCGACACCCTCAAGCTCACGCCGACCCACATTCACCTGCTGGAGTACATGAACCTGGCACGCTCCGGCGTGCGCAAGGTGATCGTCGGCGGCGAGGAACTGACGCCCCAGCACATCGCGACGCTGCGCAAGATCGATCCGTCGATCGAAATCTACAACGAGTACGGCCCCACCGAGGCGACGGTCGGCTGCATCGTCGAGCGCGTCGAGGACGTGCCGGCTGCGGTGCTGATCGGCCGGCCCATCGCCAATACCCGGGTGTACATGCTCGACGAGGCCCTGCGGCCGGTCCCGCTTGGCGTGCCGGGGGAAATCTGCCTCGCCGGCGCCGGCCTCGCACGCGGCTACCACCTGCGACCCGACGTCACCGCCGCGAAATTCGTCGAGCATCCGTTCCCGGGCGAAGCGCGCATCTATCGCACCGGCGACATCGGCCGATGGCTGCCCGACGGACGGATCCAGTGCTATGGACGCGTCGACGACCAGGTCAAGATTCGCGGGCACCGTGTCGAACTCGGCGAGATCGAGGCCGCGATCACCGCGCACGAGGCGGTCGTCGGCGCGGCGGTCATGCTGCGCGAATCGGCGCACGGCGTGCGCAAGCTGGCGGCCTACGTCAAGGGTTCCGCGAGCCTGAACGTGGCGGACCTCAGGGCGTTCCTGGCCGGGAAACTGCCGGACTACATGGTCCCGTCCGACATCGTCCCGATCGCCGAATTTCCGCTCAACGCCAACGGCAAGCTGGATCGCCCGGCGCTGCTGGCCATGGCGCCGGCCGCCGCGCCCGACGCGGCCAGTCCCGACGCCACGCCGGTCCAGCTCGAACTGTTGCGCATCTGGCGCGACGTGCTCGACAACCCGGCCGTCGATCTCGCCGGCCGCTTCTTCGACTACGGCGGCGATTCGCTGCAGGCCATGCAGCTGGTCTCGCGGATCTGGGGCAGCTTCTCCGTCGAGATCGGCATCGACGCGATCTTCGAACTCCAGACCATCGGCGCGGTGTCCGACCTGATCGAGGCGTCGTCGCCCCGCGCCGGTTCGACGGCCGGCAACATCCTGCCCCGCTCGCGCGCGAACGATCTGCCGCTGTCCTTTCCGCAGCAGCGCCTGTGGTTCCTCGCGCAACTGGAAGGCCCGTCGGCCGCCTACAACATCTCGAGCGCGCTGCGTTTCGACGGCGAACTGGACCTCCCGCGCCTGCGGGATGCCGTGTCCGGGATCAGCCGGCGTCACGAGATCCTGCGCACGACGTTTCCCGCCATCGACGGCCTCGGGGTCCAGCGCATTGCGCCGCCCGCGCCGGTTGCGCTCGACGTCGTCGACGTCGCCAGCGAGTCCGAAGCGCTCGCGCTGCTCGCAGAGGAAGCCGATCGTCCGTTCGATCTCGCCGCCGGGCCGCTCTATCGCGTCGTGCTGTATCGCGTGCATGCGGATTGGCACGTCTTCGGCGTCGTGATGCATCACATCGTGTCGGATGCGTGGTCGTCAGGCATCCTCATCGGCGAACTGGCCGCGCTCTATGCAGGCCAGCCGCTGCCGGAGCTGGCCATCCAGTACGCGGACTACGCGGTGTGGCAGCACGAGCGCCTGGCGTCCGCCGATACGCATCGGGAACTGGCGCTTCTGAGCGCATCGCTGACGGACGCGCCGGACCTGATCGAACTGCCCACCGACCGTCCCCGCCCCGCCATCCAGCAGTTCCGCGGCGCGGTGCTGCCGTTCCGGCTGGACGGCGAACGCGCCGACGGCCTGCGCGCGATCGCACGTGCGTCCGGCACCAGCACGTTCATGGTCGTGCTCGCCGCGTATGCGCTGCTGCTGTCGCGGTACAGCCATCAGCAGGACCTCGTCATCGGCTCCCCGATCGCCAATCGGCGCTCCAGCATGACCGAGCCGCTGATCGGCTTCTTCGCGAACATGCTCGCGCTGCGCGTGGACCTGTCGGGCAATCCGGCCTTCGGCGAACTGCTGGCGCGCGTGAAGCGCGTCGCGCTGGACGGCTATAGCCGCCAGGAGATTCCGTTCGAACAGGTCGTGGATTCGCTCAAGCTCGAGCGCAACCTGAGCCGCACGCCGGTTTTCCAGGCCGTGTTCGCGTACGAGAAAGCGCACTCCCAGACGTTGAACTTCCCCGGTCTCGTGGCGACGCCGGTGGCGGTGGAGACCCACACCGCCAAGTTCGACCTCACGCTCCATATCCAGGATGCCGACGACGGCCTGGCGGGCTCGCTGGAATACAACCTGGACCTGTTCGACGCCGCCACGATCGATCGCATGGCGGAACACTTCCGCACGCTCGTCGATGCCGTGATCGCCGATCCGGACCGGCCGCTCGGCGGGCTTGCGTTGACGAGCGAAGCGGAGCGGAACCTGCTGACCGTCGAGTGGAACCGGACCGGGACGGATTTCGGCGAGGCCGCCGCGCAACCGTTGCACCGTCTGTTCGAACAGCAGGTCGCGCGCACGCCCGATGCCGTCGCCGCCGTCTATGACGACGCCACGCTCTCCTACGCCGAACTCAACCTGCGCGCCAACCGCCTCGCGCACCGGCTCATCGCGCTCGGCGTCGGGCCCGACGCCCTCGTCGGCGTCGCCATGGAGCGCTCGCTCGACATGATCGTCTCGCTCCTCGCGGTCCTCAAGGCCGGCGGCGCTTACGTCCCCGTCGACCCAGACTATCCCGCCGAGCGCGTGCGCTTCATGATCGAGCACGCGCAGTTGCGCTGGCTCCTCACCCAGCAACATCTGCGCGCCGCGCTGCCCGATACCGATGCCGCCCTGATCGTCGTCGATTCCAACGAACTCGGCCTCGATCTCGACGCGGTAGTCAACCCCGAGCCCGATCTGAACGGCGACAACCTCGCCTACATGATCTACACGTCCGGTTCCACCGGCCGCCCCAAGGGCGCGCTCAACACCCATCGCGCGATCACCAACCGCATCCTCTGGATGCAGCACGCCTACTCGCTCGAAGCCGACGACGCCGTCCTGCAGAAGACCCCGTTCAGCTTCGACGTCTCCGTCTGGGAATTCTTCTGGCCGCTCGTCACCGGTGCGCGACTCGTGTTCGCCCGACCCGGCGGACAGCGCGAGACCGACTATCTGGCCGCGCTCATCGAGCGCGAACGGATCACCACGATCCACTTCGTGCCGTCGATGCTGCGTGCCTTCCTCGACCATCCGGACCTCGACGCGCACTGCACGTCGCTGCGCCGCGTCGTGTGCAGCGGCGAGGCGCTGCCCTACGACCTGCAGCAGCGCTGCTTCGAGCGCCTGGACGTCGGGCTGTACAACCTCTACGGCCCCACGGAAGCCGCTGTCGACGTCAGCGCATGGACGTGCCGGCGCGACGACCCGCACCGCATCGTCCCGATCGGCCGGCCCATCGCCAACACCCGCCTCTACATCGTGGACGCGCAGATGCAGCCCACGCCGCTCGGCGTGGCCGGCGAACTGCTGATCGGCGGCACGCCGGTCGGGCTCGGCTATCACGGCGAACCGGAACTGAGCGCGGAGAAGTTCATCGCCGACCCGTTCTCGACCGATCCGCAGGCGCGCCTTTACCGTACCGGCGATCTCGCGCGCTACCGCCCCGACGGCAACATCGAATTCCTCGGCCGCATCGATCACCAGATCAAGCTGCGCGGCCTGCGCATCGAGCCCGGTGAAATCGAGGCCGCCCTGCGCACGCATCCGTCGGTCGACGACTGTGTCGTGATCGCGAAAACGGAAGGCATCCGAACGTTCCTGATCGCCTATGTCGCGACCGCAGCGCCGGACCTCGCCGATCTTCGCGGCTATCTGGGCGGCAAGCTTGCGGACTACATGGTGCCGTCGCAGTTCGTCGCGCTGGCGTCCTTGCCGATGCTGCCCAACGGCAAGATCAACCGCAAGGCGTTGCCTGCGCCCGCGGACACGATCGACGCGCCACGGCCGCACGCGCCGGCCGTCACGCCCCGGGAAATCCTCCTGGCGTCAATCTGGCAAGACGTGCTGCAACTGCCTTCGGTCGGCATCCACGACAACTTCTTCGAACTGGGCGGCGATTCCATCCTGAGCATTCAGGTCATCGCGCGCGCCAATCGCGCCGGACTTCGTGTGACGGCGAAACAGCTGTTCCAGTACCAGACGATCGCGCAGCTGGCCGCTGCGCCCGAGGAGCGGGCAACGTATGCGTCGAACGTCAGCCCGCTGGGCGATGCGCCGCTCACACCGGTGCAGCACTGGTTCTTCGAGCAGGAGACCGATGCGCCGTCGCACTACAACCAGACGGTCCTGATCCAGGTGCCGGCGGATATCGACGCGTCGAGGCTCGCCGACGCGTTCCGGCAAGTCCACGACCATCACGACGCATTGCGCCTGCGTTTTTCGCGCAGCGCGGGCCGCTGGACCCAGGAAGTCGTCGCCGGCGGCGAGGCGCCCGCCTGCTTCGCGAAGCGGGAGATCGCCGGCGACGCCGGCGAGCGCCTGGCGGCGATGCGCGCCGCCGCCGCCGAAGCCGAACGCGACATCGACATCACGCACGGCCCGCTGCTGGCGGCCCGGCTCTTCTGCGTGGCCGACGAGCCGCTCGCCCGCCTGTTCGTGTCGGTCCATCACCTGGCGGTGGACGGCGTATCGTGGCGCGTGCTCCTCGAGGATCTGCATGCGGCCTACCACGGCCAGCCGCTGCCCGAGAAGACGACTTCGTTCCGCGAATGGGCAATGCACCTGCAGCAACTGAGCCGTTCGCCGGCCATCGGCGCCGAAGCCCGGCTGTGGCACGCCCTCGTCGCGCAGCCCGTCGAACCGATGCCGGTCGATTATCCGGCCGCGGGTGCGGCCAGCAACGCGGTCGGCGACGCGGCGTCCGTGTCGTTCGAGCTGGACGAAGCCGCCACGACGGCATTGCTGCGCCGGCTGCCGCGGGCCTACGACACCCGCATCAACGACGTCCTGCTCGCCGCGCTGGCGCAAGCCTGCAGCATGGTCACGGGCAACGCCCGCACCCGGATCGATCTCGAAAGTCACGGCCGCCACGTGTCGGATGCGCCGCTCGACCTCACCCGGACGGTGGGCTGGTTCACCTCCATCTACCCCGTCGTGCTCGAGGCCGACGCTTGGCACACGCCTGAGGAAGCGCTGCGTGCCGCACGGCAGCAGTTGCGCGAGATTCCGGCCGAAGGCTTCAGCTATTCGCTGCTCCGCTACCTGAGCCCCGACGACGCCGTGCGCGACAGCCTCGCCGCGCTGCCGAGCGCCGATATCCTCTTCAACTATCACGGGCGGCTCGACACCGTGTTGCAGCAATCCGAAGGCTGGCGCCCGGCGGCCGAGGACCTCGGTTCGCTGCGTGCCGAGCGGTCGCAGCGCACGCATGCGTTCGAGATCGTCGCCGCCGTGGTCGACGGCAGGCTGCAGGTGGACTGGCGCTACGGCGAGCGGCTGCACCGGCGGCAGACGGTCGAGAACCTGGCCGCGCACTTCAAGGACCGCTTGCTCGACTTCGCGGCGTCGGTCCAGGACGCCGCATGGGACAACATCGAGGACAGCTACCCGCTCTCTTCGCTGCAGCAGGGCATCCTGTTCCATTCGCTGTACGACCTGGATCCCGCCGCCTATTTCCAGCAGTTCAGCTTCGTCGTCCGCGGCCCGCTCCAGGTGCCGGCGCTCCGGCAAGCGTGGGGCAATGCGCTCGCGCGCCATCCCGTGCTGCGCACCGCGTTCGCGTGGGCCGATCGCGATCAGCCCGTCCAGACCGTGCTGCACGCGGTCGACCTGCCGTGGACATTCCTCGACTGGCGATCCCGCGATGCGTCCCGCCGTGCGCAGGACTTCGACGCCTTCCTCGCCGATGACCGGCGGCGCGGCTTCGATCTTCAGCGCGCGCCGTTGTTCCGCTGCACGCTGATCCAGGAAACGGACACGCGCCATCGCTTCTGCTGGAGCGCACACCACATCGTTCTCGACGGCTGGAGCACCGCCATCCTGATGAAGGAAGTGTTCGACGACTACCTGTCGCTCGTCCGCACCGGCGCGCCCGCGGTGACTGCATCGGCGCCGGGATACCGCACGTACATCGACTGGCTCGCGCGCCATCCGCGCTCGGCCGACGAGACCTGGTGGCGCGCCGAACTGGCGGGGTTCCATGCCGCCACGCCGATCGCGGCCGGTCCGGCCCGGCAGGCCGCCGGCGACGCCGCGCGGCAGGCTACGCGCCGGACACAGCAGTTCCTGCTCGATGAGACCCTGGCCGCGCGGCTGCAAGCGCTCATGCGCGCCCATCGCGTCACCCTCAACGTCCTGGTACGCGCTGTCTGGGCATTGGTACTGCGGCGCCACGCCGGCACGGACGACGTCGTCTTCGGCGTCACCGTGTCCGGTCGCCCGCCGATGCTCGACGGCGTCGAGTCGGTCGCGGGGCTGTTCATCAACACGCTGCCGTTGCGCTTGCGCATCGCGCCGGAGCGCCCCTTCACCGCATGGCTGGCGGAGATCCACGCAGCCCAGACGGCCATGGAGCCGCATTCGTACAGTTCGCTGGTCGATATCCAGTCGTGGAGCGAACTGCCCGCCCGCGACAGCCTGTTCGACAGCCTGCTGGTGTTCGAGAACTTCCCGGTTGCCGCTGCTCCCGATCTCGGGCCGGACGACATCGAGATCCTCGACACCCGCGCCTTCGCGGAATCGAATTACCCGCTGACCCTGACCGTGCACCCGAACGAGCGCGTCGGCTTCGAAATTTCGCACGACGCACACCGCGTCGCGCCCGACGTGGTGCGGCAGATGCTGGACACCCTCCGCGCAATGCTGGAGCGATTCGCCGCCGAGCCTGACCAGCCGACCGGCCAGCTCGCCGATGCGCCGGCTGCCGGTGGCCAGCCGGGCGCGCCGCGCGGCGTGGCCGCCCCTGCCGTCCAGCCCGCCGCCGGTCCGGTTACGGCGGCCCGCGCCGTCGCGCCGACGGCGCACGAAAGCACGTTGCTGGAGATCTGGCAGCGGATCTTCAAGCGAAACGACATCACGGTCAGCGACAACTATTTCGATCTCGGCGGTCATTCGATCATCGCGATCCAGCTGATGGCCAATGTCGAGAAGGCGTTCGATCGCCGGCTGCCGATTTCCTGTCTCTTCGAGAACCCGACGATCGAGAAGCTGGCGGCGGCGCTGGCCACGCAGGAACCGTCCGCGCCCGCCGGCGGACTCGTGCCGATCCGCGACGGCGGTCCCGCCGCGCCGCTGTTCCTCCTGCCGGGCGCCGGCGGGAACGTGGTCTACTTCCACCCGCTCGCGAACCGCCTGAGCGGCGCCCACGCGATTCACGGGCTGGAAGCGCTCGGCCTCGACGGCGCCTGCCTGCCGCTCACCCGCGTGGAAGACATCGCGGCCCGCCACATCGAACGCATCTGGCCGCTGGTGGGCGCGGGCCCTTACTACCTGGCCGGCCACTCGTTCGGCGCGCAGGTGGCGCTCGAAATGAGCCGGCAGCTCGTCGCCAAGGGCGCCGTCGTGAAGCTGCTGGCGATCTTCGATGCGTCCGCACCCATCGACTGCCCGGCCGCCACCTACTGGCGGGACTGGGACGACACCGACTGGCTGGTCGCGATCGCTCACGAAATCGGCACCTTCCTCGGGACCGACCTGCAGGTGACGCGAGACGACCTCGTCCCGCTCGATCCCGACGGCCAGGCCGGCCTGATTCTCGACCGGATCGGCGCCCGCGGCAGCTGGTTCGCGGACGCCGGACCCGACCGCCTGCGCGCCTACCTGCGCGTCTATCAGGCCAACTTCAAGTCGCACTACGTGCCGCAAGCCTCCCCGCTGCCCGTGCCGATCGCGTTGTTCCGCAGTACCGAGCGCGATCCCGGCGACTACGATCCGTCGCCCGAGATCGCGCAGCTTCGCCTGGACCCGGCCTGGGGGTGGTCACGCTTCTCGGCGCATCCCGTCGAGGTGACGGACGTCCCCGGCGACCACCTGACCATGCTGCTCGATCCGCATGCCGGTGTCCTCGCTGCCCATGTCAATCAGTTCCTGGAAAAAAAGCCCTCATGAAATCAACGCCGACGATCGACAACACTTTCGCCCGCAAGGTCTGCATCAACCTGGACCGGCGTCCCGATCGCTGGGAGGCGATGCAGCGTAAATTCGCCGAGCAGAACATCCTCACGGTGGAACGGCTGCCCGCGGTCGATGCAAGACTCGTGAGCGTTCCGGAATCCTTGAGCCACATGCGTCCGCAGGACTACGGCTGCACGATGAGCCATCTCGCCGCCGTGCAACAGGCCAAGGCCGCCGGCGCGAGCGAAGTCCTGATCTTCGAGGACGACGCGTTCTTCGCCGCCGATTTCGCCGCGCGCTTCCCCGACTTCATCGCGCAGGTGCCGGACGACTGGCACATGCTGTTTCTGGGCGCGTATCACTTCGCGCCGCCCATTCCCGTTGCGCCGAACGTCGTCAAGACCGTGGAGACGCTGACCGCGCATGCGTACGTCGTCAGGAACTCGCTTTACGACGCGTTCATCGCGATCAACGAGCATCCGCCGGCCATCAACGACCGCAACAACCTCGTCTTGCAGAAGACGTTCAACTGCTACTGCTTCGAGCCCAATCTGGTCGGCCAGGAGTCCGGCTACTCCGACATCATGGACGAAGTCATGCCGGAAAAGCCGCTGACCTATTCCATGCCCATTCCGGATGGCTGGTAACGCCTGCGGTCCACGCTCGCCGCAATCCATCACTCGACAGGCCATTGAACATCATGCAAATCACTACCGTTGACCATGAGGCGGCGTTCGTACAGGCCGCGCTGGATGCGCTTCACCGGGACCGCAAGCTCGGCGAGGCGATTTCGCTGGCTTACGGGAAATGCGAATCGACCGCCGGCGTGATCGACCTGATTTTTCCGTTGATCACGAAGAAACTGCGGATCGATTACATCCTCATGTACAGCATCGAAAGCAATCCCCGCACGCTCCTGAAATTTCTTCGGCTGATCGAGTCGCAGCTGATCCGGAACGACAGCTGGACGGCCGCGTCGGTCGAGGCCGCATTGCAGGGCGTGGCCGATTCCATGAACGTCGGCTGGGACCGTGCGCAGCGCCTGCTGAAGTGCTGCATCCTGTTTTCCGATTCGCCGCTGGAAATCGTCGAAAGCATCACGTTTCTCGGAAGGCACGAGGCGTCGTCGAGATTGAGATCGGCGGCACACACCATCGAACTCAGTCACCTGGTCAACTGAGCCCTTCCCGTTTTCACGCCTCTCCGAAAAGCGACTCATGGACTCCGCGCAAAGCAAATCGCCGCCGTGGCACTCAGCCGTCACCCTGATGTGGCGCAGTCATCCCTGGTTGACCCTCGGCACGGTCCTGACGGGCCTCATCAGCGGCGTGGCGTCGATCGCGGGCGTCGGCCTGATCAGCCGGGTGCTTCACGACCAGGACGATCGGCCGATGCTGTTGATGCTCTTCATCGCGGTGAACGTCGTCGCGGTGATTTGCCGGAGCGGCGCTGCCGCGATGCCGTCCTACGCGTGCATGAAGATCATGACGCGATTGCGCGTCAACCTGTGCAAGCGCATCCTGGCGACGCCGCTGGAAGACATCGACCGGCGCGGCGCGCCGCATGTGCTGACGATGCTGACGCAAGACATTCCGCAACTGAGCCAGACCCTGCTCACCATACCGACGATCCTGGTTCAATCCGTCGTCCTGATGTGCAGCGTTGCGTATCTCGCCTATCTGTCGTGGATCGTGTTTGTGTCGACGCTCACGCTGACGATCGTCGGCCTGGTGCTCTACCTGTTTTTCTATCGAAAGGCAGCCAATTTCACGGAACGGGTGCGCGACGAGTTCGTCCAGTTCAACGAATACACGCACAGCCTCGTGTTCGGCATCAAGGAGCTCAAGCTCAACCGGGCCCGGCGACGCTGGTTCACCAAGGCGGCGATCGAAGTATCGTCGCGGCGCGTGGCAGGCTACAACTACATCGAACGCTTCTGGTTCATGACCGGCGACAGCATCGGCCAGGTCACCGTGGCGGTCCTGCTCGGATTCCTGCTGTTCGGCGTGCCGTCTCTCGGCGTCGTGGACCCCGCCGTACTCACGGCGAGCATCCTGGCCGTGCTCTACATGATGGGGCCGCTGACCATGCTGATCAACATTCTGCCGATCGTGGCCGAGGGCAAGACCGCCCTCGCCCGACTGGCGGAATTCGGTTTCCTGATCGACGACACGCCGGATTCATTCGGCAAGCCGCCGTCGCCCGGCATGGGGGAATCCGCGCCGATCCGGTCATGGCAGCGTATCGAGTTGCGCGACGTCAAGATGACCTACCGTGACAACGCGTCGTCGGTCGACTTCGTCCTGGGCCCCGTCAACCTGACGATTCACGCCGGCGAGCTGGTCTATGTGATCGGTGGAAACGGCAGCGGCAAAAGCACGCTGGCGAAGGTGCTCAGCGGCCTCTATGTGCCAACCGAAGGCCATATTGCCCTGGACGGAAAAGTCATCGACGACGATGCGCGCGAGCGGTACCGGAATCTGTTTTCCGCCGTATTTACCGATTTCCATCTGTTCAATCGCATCATCGGGCCGGACCATGAAAGTGCGAGCATCGAGCTTGCGCAGGAATACCTCGAAACCCTGAAGCTGGCGGGCAAGATCGAGATTCATGACAAGACTTACTCGACGACCAGGGCCTTGTCGACGGGGCAGCGCAAGAGACTGGCGTTACTCTGCGCCTACATCGAGGATCGCCCGATTTATATCCTGGACGAGTGGGCTGCCGACCAGGATCCGGTTTTCAAGAAATTCTTCTACGAAGTGCTGGTGCCCGATCTGCAATCGCGGGGGAAATGCGTGATCATCGTGACCCATGACGATCAGTATTTCAGGCTGGCCGGCCGGGTCATTCGCCTGGATAGCGGCCGCATCTTCTCGGACTCGGCCCGGTGTCCCGCCAGCGCCGACATGGCAGGATGACCGATGCCCCGGGCCGCCGGGTTTCATCGGCGGCGGCAACGATGCGATGCGGGTGTTCGCGCGCGCAGCTGCCGAACCGTCGATGCAACGAGCGGGCGGCCGGACGATGCCGCTTCGTCATGTGACGATCCCGTTTTTAACGGGCGGCGGATCGCCCGGGCCGGCGACCGGATCAAGCGCCGGATGCGGCGCTCTGGCCCGCGGCGCCGCGCGCCGCACCGGATTCGATGGCCGGTGCTTCGTCGGTTTGTCCCGGATATCCGCGACAGACGGGGGAGCGGCACGATGTTCGGATCATGTCGGCGCGTGTCGCGCGCACGCGCCGCTTCAACACTTCGTCAGGAGTCTACCGACGGAGTTGAACAAAAGGTCGATGAAACAGCCGGAGCCGAAGCCGAAGCCGAAGCCGAAGCCGGGGCCGCGATCCGATTCGCGAAAGAAACCAGCGTCATGCCGCCGATGTGAGCGGCACGCAATCGTCGATCATCCATTTCGTGAGCCCGTGCCGGCCGCTGATGCCGAGCTTCACCGCGGCGCGCTTGATGTACGTTTCGACCGTACTCTCCTTGACGCCGAGCTCGCCGGCCATTTCGCGCAGCATCTTGCCCGCGAGCAGGCCGAGGCACACTTCGCTTTCGCGCGCCGACAACACGACCGAGGCGCGCGCAAGCCGCGACTCGAACTCGTGGCGCAGCGCCTCGACACCGGGCACGCCCGCCACCCCACCGCCCGGCGCCCCGGATTCGCGCGCGCCCTGCCGCCGCGTCGATGCATGCCACTCGACGAGCGGCAGCAGCGTATCGGCGAAATTCCTCAGGAACGCCATCTCCTGCAACGAGAAGTCGTCATGCGACGCCGTGCGATGCAACGAGATCACGTAGCGGCGATTCGCCTTGCGCGACACGAGGTGGCACTGGAATCCCGCGCTCGCCCCGCGCTGCGGCGCGACCTCGCCGCCGTGGCCGCGCCGCATCAGCGGATCGACGTGAATGAGCTGCCGGTCGCAGGCGGCCACGATCCGGTTTCGCAGCGGATGCGGCGCCGGTTCCCGCTCGCCGTGCACGACGGGCGCGCCGCCGCGTCCGTCGTCGCGCGTCGCGCCGCACGCGCCGAGCGATTCCACGTGAACCACTTCGCCAGCCGGCTCGTCGAGCGTCCATTCCGTCATCCGGGTGGTGGCGAGCGGAATCGATCCGGCCAGCAAGGCATGCATGTCGGATGCGAAGCGCTCGCTGCCGGCGCTCGAAATCACCTTCCCGAGCTTCGCGAAGATTGCGACCATCTGACTCTCCTTGTTGTGCGTGCTTGAGGACGGCGGCGCAGGGATTGACGATTGCTGGCGATCCCCGCCATAAGCTGAATAATTCATTTCGGTCATTGAGCGTTGCTGAATAAAGGCGCGCTCCTGGCGTGTTTACTGAAGGAAACGCGACAAAAAGGCGAAACGATTCCTTTGATTGATTTGATGCCGAATACCCCAGCTGCGTATGATAGCGACGATTTAAGATATTTGCAGTCGATTGGATGTTTATCTTCAGTCGTTTCGCTCAGCAGAACGGAATCCGATTGATATGCCAGTTTTCGATGGCGGGATTAGCCGTTATTCATTGCGAAATTTCGCAACAATCCGGCCATGCGTTGCGCGCGGGAATAATCGTTTCCGTTTCCGTTTGCGAAACGTCGTTCGAGAGAAGTCTGGGGGGATCTCGTCCAGGCTTCTTTGTTCTCTCCCGTGGCTTTGGTATCGAACATAGCTTTCCCGATCATCGTTTCGACTCGTTCGACGACCGATTGCGCCTGCGCGATGGCGCAGCGTGGCTGTCGTCGCGGGTCCAATTGCCCCGCCGCCAATACGCCTTTTTTCTATAAAAATCATCCCTGATAAATCTGGCAGGCGCCGATAAATAAAGCCGTCGCAAAAGATTCATAATTAACAAAACCGTTGCCAGTCACAAAACGGAAACATTAGATACGATACCGCCAATCCATTTCACCGCTTGTCACTCATCGAACAGATTGATACCCTTTCGGCGATGCAAGGGGTGAATCATCAACCGATCATGAATTGCGGGTGACTTTATTTAAAAATGTGAAACATGAGAATAAATATTCACGTGCAATCTCCCTTTATTGATCGTCGCGGCTAGCGCTTCGTCACGCGATATTCAGTCGAATTCCCTACTCGCTTGCCGGCAGGGCAGGCGGGCGGCCAGTTGAAAAAGTAACCGGGCGGCTTCTGGATTGACTTCCAGAGGCGCGCGATGATGCGCGTCCGCGCATCGCCGAACCGGTCGTCTTTTCAATCCTGACCGGCCAACGCTTTACCTCGCATCGCTGCTGCTCGTATTGCCGTATCCCGGTATCACCGCGTTATCTGTCGTCTTTCCGATCGTCAAAACCATTCCGAAAAAACTGGAGCACACCATGAGTCAAGACTTCCGAGACGAACCAGCGTCGCGCCGCGCTTTCCTCGCCGACATGGCGAAGCTCGCTGCCGCAGGCGTCGTCACCGGCTGGACGCCGCTCTACCAGATTGCGGCGAATGCGCGAACCGCCGACGCGACGCCGCCCGGCTTCCCGGCCGACATCCCGCTTTACAAGCAGGCGTTCCAGAACTGGAGCGGTGAAATCGCCGTGCAGGACGTATGGACCGCCGCGCCGCGCTCGGCCGACGATGTCGTCGCGGCGGTCAACTGGGCGCGCTCGAACGGCTACCGGATCCGCCCGCGCGGCTACATGCACAACTGGTCGCCGCTCACGCTGGATCCGGGCGCCGGCGCCGCGAACGTGGTGCTGCTCGATACGACGAAATCGCTGACGGCCGTCTCGGTCGACACGTCGGCACGTCCGGCGCGCGTCACCGCCCAAACGGGCATCTCGCTGGAGTCGTTGCTCGCGACGCTCGAACAGTATGGCCTCGGCGTGATTGCCGCGCCTGCGCCGGGCGACATCACGCTCGGCGGTGCGCTCGCGATCGATGCGCACGGCACTGCCGTGCCGGCGGTCGGTGAAACCTTGCAACCGGGACACACCTACGGCTCGCTGAGCAACCTCGTGGTCGCGCTCACCGCGGTCGTGTACGATCCGGCCCGGCAGCAATACGTGCTGCGCCGGTTCGAACGCAGCGATCCCGAGATCGGCGCGTTCCTCGCGCACATCGGGCGGGCGTTCGTCGTCGAAGTCACGCTGACGGCAGGCCCCAACCAGCGCCTGCGCTGCCAGAGCTACGTCGACATTCCGGCCTCCGAACTGTTTGCGCCGGCCGGCACGTCGGGCCGCACGATCACGTCGTTTCTCGATCGCGCGGGCCGGGTGGAAGCCATCTGGTTTCCGTTTACGTCCAGCCCGTGGCTCAAGGTCTGGACGCCCACGCCCAGCAAGCCGTTCCTGTCGCGCGCCGTCACGCAGCCGTACAACTATCCGTTCTCCGATTCGATCTCGCAGTCCATCTCGGATCTCGTCAAGCGGATCGTGATCGGCGGCGAAGGCGCATTGACGCCGCTGTTCGGCCAGACGCAATTGGCCATCACGGCCGCCGGTCTCGCGCTCACGCTCAGCGGGGATATCTGGGGCTGGTCGCGCACCGTGCTGCAGTACATTCGACCGACGACGCTGCGCGTGACCGCGAACGGCTACGCGGTACTGGCGCGGCGCGCCGATGTGCAGCGCGTGATCAGCGAGTTCGTGCAGTTCTATCAGAACCGCGTCGACACGTACAAGGCGCGCGGCGAGTATCCGATGAACGGTCCCGTCGAGATCCGCATCACCGGTCTCGACAAGCCGGCCGATGCCGGCGCCGGCGCGGCCGTGCCCAGCCTGTCCGCACTCAAGCCGCGCCCCGACCGGCCGGAGTGGGACGTGGCCGTGTGGTTCGATATTCTGACGTTACCGGGCACGCCGTCCGCCGATCGCTTCTATCGCGAGATCGAGCAATGGATGCTCGCGAACTACACCGGTTCGTATGCGACGCTGCGCCCCGAATGGTCGAAGGGTTGGGGCTATACCGATACGGCTGCCTGGCAAGACGACACGATGCTCACCACCACGATTCCGAACCTGCATCGTGAAGGGCAGCCGGCGTCGAGCACGTGGGATACGGCGCGCGCGACGCTCGAACGCTACGACCCGCACCGGATCTTCCGCTCGCCGCTGCTGGATCGGTTGATGCCGTAACGGTCGCGGCGCACGCCGGTGTTGAAGGTCGTGGATTCTGCTGGCGGCGTTCGCTGGAACGCCGATCGTGTCCGGCTAGGCGACCTTCATCGCCACGGCTGACGGGCGCTTCGCGACGCCATTCCCGCAGCGCTGTCCGGGCCGCCGAAAACGGGATGGCGGGCTGGCGCTGCCATCCGCGATTGCACCGCCGAGCAACGCCGGCAGTGCCGCACGATTCGGATCCAATCCGGCGTCGAACACGCCTTTACGGAAGTCCCTCCTGCCCTGATGACGATCACAAACGGCATCGGGACAGAGGGGCGCAGCAGGTCGGGCGCTCTTTCAGGCGCGTCGGTTTCGATTGAATGCAGATCGGCTGCGATGGGAAGGCGTCAGCGAGAACGTCGACTCGCGCTCAAGGCAATATTGACCCACGCTGAACGACGCGTCGGCGGTCCCTGCCCCGACCGCATACTGCGCACCCGCCCGCCAGCCCATCGACATGGAGACCCGCCCCGCCTGCGCGCGTGGTCATCCTTGCCGACTTCGGGCGTAGAGAGGCGAATGGTGCTTCGATACGACGGCCACGCAAACCCGGAGACAGAGTGCGCCGCGATACGGTGACGCACACTCGCAACGCATCTGGCACTGAGCCGCCTCCCGGGCATTTCCGCGATACACGAGCATCATTTGTCGCAACTGAACCGGTACGTGTCGTTCAGCTCCAGCGCCAGCACCATCGTGCGCAGATTGTTCGCGCTCGCGGCGTCGCAAAGCGTGCGCTGCCCATCCGGAGTGTGATACTGACTCGCGTACTCCGCATTCAGAACCGGCTTGTTCTTAGACGTAAATACCGAATACTTCCCGCATTCGCCATGTTCGTTGCATTGCTCGTTGACCGCGAAATCGAACGACGGCTCGAGTCGATTCAGTTGGTCGACATCATTCTTGAGAGCGACCGCCAGATTGCGCAGATGCGCTTCCGACGCGAGGAACTCGTTGTAAGCGTATTGGTCATCGGATGTCAGCGGGAATCCTGTCTTGTTCGCATAGCCGTCGACATTGTCAGGTTCCACGCCGTCGCAACCTTTTTCCACGGCGCGATCGAGACGTGCCTGCATGATCTTCCGGACATTTTCGGAGCGGATGTCCAACCAGTTTTCCCGTTTCCATCCTTCCATCTTTTTACCCATGTCCGATGCCTCGAACTTTGCAAAGTCGGAACGCCAGCTCTCCGAACTTCCGGCGGAGAAGTAGCAGACAACCTTGCGCCCCGCATTTTTCAGACTGGCAATGGTCGCGGGATCGACGTCGAACAGATCGATATCGTAGATCGACACGTCATACGAAGTATTGATCGTGCCTCTGAGTTGCCATTGCCAGGTATCGGAGGCCACCGGCACCCAGCGGACCCTGGCGGACGCAGGCGCCGCAGCGGCCACATGACTCTGGGCCGCCAGAGCCTGCGCGGACGGGGCGCTGGAGGCGCCATCTCCACAGCCTTGCAAACTCGCGATGGACAGCAGCATCACGGCGACAACGGACAGGGAACGTGCGATTTTCATCGGGTGAATCTCCGGGTTGACATTGAAAAGGTGCAGGGTCGCCATCTGGCGGATACGCGGATTGCTCGGTGAATCTGGATGACTCGGGTGATACACGTTAAAAATCGGATACGCGCTGCGGAACCGGCGATCGAACGGCGAGTGGCATGCAGGCTCCCGGGCGCCGTGGCGCCCCCCCTTACGCCACGACGACGAACGGTTGACGTGCGGCCTGCCCCGGTCAGGCATCGAGAGGATCCGCGCGCATTAGCGACGCATGCCCGAAGCGCAATGCGCGGCGTCGACAATCGCGAAGCGGTCGGCCTGATGAGCCGGCCGTTTATCGAGCATCGGGCCATCCTTGGATTTCGCCGGAATCGAACCGGTCAGCCATTCAAGCGTCTCGTTCGTATCGAAGCGGTTCACCGCGTGCATCGCGCCCGCCGACGTCGACCAGGATCGGGCAGGCTGCCGACCACCACGGAATCCTGCGTCGCGCGGTCATGGCCACACTCCGCAATGGCACGGCGCGCCGACACGACGCGGCAGGGCCTATCGACAAGCCAGGCGACCCAGGCAGACCGAGAAAATCGAAAGAAAAGGCAAGTGTTCATCCGCTGTTCCTCATGAAAGAGAACTGCGTGTCAACCGTCCGACGTGTGGCCGCCGCACATCGATAGCCCCCGACGCTGCCCGACCGCGCCAAGCGGCCCATGTCGCGCAGGTCGGCAATCCCATTGAATCTTCGAGTTCTTTCGTTTTAGACGCCCCGCAATAACGAAAGAAAACGAAGTATCATGGATTCCCGGGCTCTCGATCAAGCTGATGGCAATGAAATTGTGTGTCCCTGTGTGATTGTTTCGTATCTCGGCAACACGTTCCGCGACAAAACGAAAGATTTCGATACATATCATCACTTTCGAATTATGCGAACTATGCAAATCAACCGGCCAGTTCACACATGCGTCACGACGCTGCAGGGTGCGTTGCGCGCATTCACGGGGTTGCGTGCCGAGCGGGGTTTCCCGGACACGCTGATCTACGTGATCCGGGCACTCACGATGATGCCGCCCGGGCGGATGGCGCTCGGGCACTCCGGTCGGCAGAGGCGTACAGATGGGGTTGATCCGCGCAGACGAATCGGGATCGCGGTATCTCGTGTTTCCAATCGTGTCGCTGTCACCGGTGCTGACGATCGCTTTGTCATTTTTGCTGCCGCGCGAACGCACGGGCACGCTCGGCGTGATCGGGATCGCACTCTGTTCGCTGCCGCTGTTCGACTGTCATTCGGTCCAGGGGTCCGCAACGCCCGGTCAGTCGTTCGTACTGCTTTTGGTATTTCAACGCACAAGTCGGGCTTGTACCGCTGCATCTGGCGCCTCATCTCGGCACCGTCATTCATGCGGTGCACCTTGGAGGTCGGCCGCTCGCCCCTTCGGCATGACGCGTGCCCGGTTCCAGTCAGGGTTTTGGATATCAATTCAGCCTTCCGCCCTGCCGAAATGTCCATGCCCGATCAAAGAGTGCCTCCGTCGTCCGCCGTTGATCACGCGCCCTTGCTTGTCGAAGCGCGGCGCCGTCTGATCCGCGAGTTGATTCGCGAGCGCGAGAAGGTCGCCGCCGACGAACTGGCCGAGCGTTTCGGTATGTCGCTCGTCACGGCGCGTCACGGCCTGCATGCGCTCGCGTCGAATAACTGGACATGTCGATCACGGATGCCGGCGCTGATCCGTCCGTCGTCGATGACCAGCGTCGACGTACTGACCGTATAGCCACGTATATGCGCTCCTTTACACCGGTGTGGCGTGGAGACAAATCCTCTGTGACTACGGACATCGACCCTCGATTGCGCATTTTGAAGTTCGTGCCTGCTCTTTGCCATTGCGCGAGCGGCAGGTAATGCACGCTTAATGGTCCGCCATTGGGTATCCCCTTGTCTTTTACTTGGAGCACGTCATGATTCTGAAACCATTTTCTCCGTCGAAAGGGCAATCTGCGGTGTGGAAAATCGTCACCGTTGCCCTGATCGGGGCATTCGGCAGCAGTGCCTGGGCCGCTCAGAAAGCCGCCGCCCCCCCTTTCGCCGACGGCCAACAAGCTGGAGACGCTGCGCCCCAGGTTGAGGTTCGCGCCGATTACTCCGACTACAACGGGTCCACGGCTCGATATCGCGGGAATGTCGTTGCAAAAGTGAGCGGCGTCACGCGCTATTCGGCAAAGTCCATCAATGTGCGGCCAAACGGCGAGGTTCTGATGGAGGATCTCCAAGTGCAGTTGGGGCAGGAGAAGCTGCGCACGCGGCGGGCAGTCATGCCTGCGAATGCAACGGACGGGACGGTGATACTCAAAATGGAGGAAGCGGAAGTCACACGCTAGTCTAGGCACCTCTCTCCGGGCGGTGGCGACACGTCGTTGGTCGGCGCTGCGTCCCGCCCGGCTCACTCACCGCCGCTCGATACACGCTGGGCAACGCCTGCAGAGAAAGTTGCAGCGGCAGGCTTGCCGGTCCGATCGGTTCGGGAATGTGACGGATTGCGGTATGGCATCGGAGAACTGGCTCGTGAAGGGCAGCCGGCGTCGAGCAGGTGGGATACGGCGCGCGCGACGCTCGAACGCTACGACCCGCACCGGATCTTCCGCTCGCCGCTGCTGGATCGGTTGATGCCGTAACGGTCGCGGCGCACGCCGGTGTGGACATTCGCAAATTCTGCCGATGGCGTTCGCTTGAACGCCAATCGTGTCTGGACAGTCGATCTTCATGCCGTCCGCAGATTGACCGCTTCGATCGACCTCGGATCCCGCCTGGCCGCGCCTGTCCGGGCGCGGCGCGAGCGAGCCCCGGATGCGCCACGCTCGTCCCTCAGGCCCGGATGATTCCGCCCAGGTAACCGAAGTCGCGGATAAACTGCTCCGGCTCGTCGCGTGCCGTTGCCCGGGTGTCCGTCTGCGGCACCGTTGACGTGTCCGTTCCGGCCGGCGTTTCCGTCCTGGCGACCGACGACACGGACGCCGTATCGTCGACGGGGGGCAACCATGCGGGTGGCGGGCCGGTCACGTCGTGCTGCGTGTCGTGACGAGGCGCCGTCCGAATCGCGGCGCTCTCGCGCCGCGGCTTGATCGTATCGCGCAACACGGTGCGGAATCCGTGGGGGCGCGGCTCGGCGTGGAACAGCGTGCCCGCATTGATCTCGCGCATGTTGCCGACGATCTTCGCGTACGCATCGAGGAGCGGCCGCCCTTCTCCGCACAGATAGGTCGTGCGTTCATCGATTGACCCCGCCGCGGCGAGGCGCGCCCTCGCCGCCGCAAGGTCGATGCCGGTCAGATCCACGTCGTCCGCCCACGACGCGTCCGAATCAGGAGACGGCCACCCCCCGTTCGCCGCCGCGCCGGGCGCATTCAGCTGCGTCCGCCGTGCATGGTCTGCCACGCGGCTGAACGGCTCCGACGCGAGCATGCGGAAGAACTCGTTCACCTTCGGCGCGTCCTCGATGCGCGTGCCGTGGCGCGTCGCCTGCGCCTTCGCGTCGAGAAAGACCGCGTAGCGTTCGATCGTATCCACGACGGTCGACGGCGTGGCGAAGTAGCCGTTTCGTACCCGTGGATTCGCATCGAAGCGCGCCTTCAATCCCTCGGGTGTCGCTGCATCCGGATGGTCGAGCACGGCGGCAAGTCTCGGGTGCTGAAGGATCAGATAGCTGAGATCCGAGCCCATGATCTCGCCGACGAATCCCTGTGATGAATCGGCATGCGAAATACCCGGCGTGAACAGGCCAGCAGGGGTCGGTATGGTCAACGATTCATTCAAGCCGGCATTCTGGTTGTGGAGCACGCGCACGTACTGCAAATGGGTCGACTTCGCACTCAACTCCGGCGGCTGCCGGAACTTCATCACGATCGTGCTGCCTTCCGACGCGTCGAACACGAGCCCTTGCATCTGGCGTGCGATCTCGGCGCTGTCGACTTTCGGTTCGTCCGTGGCGAGCGCTTCATTCAGCTGGTTGAGCGCCTTTCGCACTGCCATCCCGAGCGCCGCGCCGGCCAGCGGCTTGCCGCCGTTCGCCGTGAGCGTGATCTGCCAGAACTTGCCGGCCCGGATCGGATTGATCTGATGGTCCGCATAGAGGAATTTCGCTTCCGCACTCAGGGTCAAGCTGCCCGTTTCGTTGGTGACGTCGACTGGACCGAGGGACTTGTTCCAGTGACCGAGCAGCGCCCCCATCGCGTTGATCGTCGCGCCGCCCGCCGCGGTACCGCGCACCACCCCATGCCAGCGTTGCCACTTCCCCTGTTCCTCGAGCGGGCCGTTCTTCTGCACGTCGTAGTGCTTCATCGGCAGATAAACATTGTCCAGCAGCTCCCGGGTCCGGGCATAGCTGCCGTCCGCCCGCGTGACCGCGGCCCGGTTGTTCTCGCTGGCGTCGAGCGACAGGCGTTCCTTTGCGATCCCGATATGCGTCCCCACCGCGCCCAACGCCAGGCTGATGCTCGCGTAGCTCGCGGACACGAATGTGTCCGGATGGGCAAGCGCGTTCGCCTCGGGATAGCGGCCGTGCCAGATCTCGTCGTTGATCCGTGCAAATGCGTGGCCGCGCTCCGCTTCGAGCCGCTCGGTCGCGGCGCGCGGCAGAAAGCGGTCGCCACGTGCCAGCACCGTCGCGGCGTCCTCGATAAAGGTCAGATAGAGCTGCTGCAGCGCTTCTGCCTCGGCACCGGCGCGCTCGAGGTGCGCGGCGGTCGGGTGACGGATCACGTCGTGGAATTGCGACGGAATCGACGCCTCATCGCCGTAGAGCGCCTCGTCGTGAGCCAGGGCAGCCGGTAGCGGGTCCGTACCGTGCTCGCCTTGCAGCCGCTCGCGCGTCATCCCGTACAGCTCGAGTGCTGCCGGCGGGACGTCGCTGCACAGCGCGTCGAGCTGCCGGTGCACGGCAAGCGTCGCCTTCAGGTCCTTGTAATGCGACAGGTCGAGAATCTGGTGCGGTGCGCTGGCCGATTCAACGAAGAACTGCATCAGTTCGCCGCGCGCAAGCAAATCGAAAGCACCCTTTGCGCCGATATTCTCGCTGTCGCCCGTCGACCGGCCCAGGCGCGCGTCGACGCCGAGCGTCGCGTTGCGAAACGCCACCGCCCGGTCCGCGTACGCAACGGAAACCGGCACGTCCCTGCGGGTGGCAAGGGGAAGCCGCTCGCGGTCTGCAACGCGCTGCCGCACGACGTCGCCGACAGCCGGATAGGCGGCCTGGATGATCTCGTCGAATCGCGGTGCGTCGTCATTGCGGTGCAGTGCCTCGTCGAGCTCCGTCGCGAGAAGCGCGAGCTTCACGCCGTTGAAGCCCTTTTCGAGTTTTTTATCCGCCAGGAAGTACGGCCGACCGGGTTCGGACACGTAGTTGCGACCGAAAAGCTGCGACACCGCCGCCATGATGCGCTGCCGGCCATGTTCGAGCTTGCGCGTATTCGGACCGGCAGACGTGATCGTCGAGCGATTCGCGTCCCGGTTCGCAACCAGCGCCAGCAAGTCTTTCAGGTCGGCGTGCTCGAAATAGGTGCCGCCGCCCGAGTACGAGGCCTGGCCATTGATGCGCGCGGCCCAACCCGATATTTCGGTGCCGACGCCGCCCTGGACGGTGGCGCCGGCCGACGGAAAGAAGAGGACGTCGCGATCGTCATCGGAGAACACGGTATGGCCGCCCGAGGCACTGCCGGTGACGTTGCCGATGCCGTTCGAATAGCCGAGGCTCGCGCCCGTACTCGTGACCACGTTCGGGCCCGATACGCCCTGGCCGATGCCATGCGCCACACGTTCGAGCCGCTCGGCTTCCCGGCCGGTGTAATGCGCCATCAGATCCGGCGCCGCCGCGCTCAAGTGGGTGCGCTTCAGCTCCGTCATCAGGGCCGAAAACAGGTCGTACTCGCGTGCGGACGCGGCCCCTCCGTCGCCGGCATTGCGCTTCACGGCGCTGGAGTCAAGGTCACGCGCCAGCTTGCGCGACGTGTCCGCCGCCCTGGCAAAACCATCGCGGACAGCAAGATGCTGCCGCTCCGGATGCGCGCGAGTGGCTTCGGCGGCATTGCCGATCTCCGAGAGTTGCTGCGCGAGACGGTTGCGCAATGCCGCGACGCGCGGGTGCCCGTTCGCGATGTCAGCCGGGATGTCGGGCAGCGCAGCCACGAGCGCATTCACGGTCTGCTGCAGACGGGTTGCATCGAGTGCGCCGGAGTCGGGATGAATGACGGCGCCGTCAGGGCGTGCGACGGCCGGCGGCGGCGTTTCCGTCCCGGGCGCCGCCAGCACCTCGAGTTCGATTGCGTGGACGGGCTCGTTTTCCGCCGCCGTCACGTCGACGGACTGCCGAGCTGCGTCGCGCGTTCTCGTGGCGTTGTTCCGCGCGAGCGCTTCGCGATAGGCCGTACGTACGCCACGCCCATTCAACCCCGGATTTTCAAGCATCGCGTTCAACTCGCCGTCGCTCATGCCGCGCGCGGCGGCGGCCTGCCTGCGTGCCGTCGCCGTGTCGACGAGATTGCGCAGCGCCCCCGGAATCGACGTGCTGGCTTGAGCGCGTTGCCCGGCCTCCTGTAACCGCTGCGGCACCCCGTGCCCCTCGTCGGCATCGGTACGCCTGATCCGCGCCATCATGCTCGTTAGCTTCATCTTTGTGCTCCAGCGGCAAGGCGGGGAACCGGCACAACACCGCTCGCCGGCGCCATGTATGACTGCTTGATGACACATCGTAGGTTCCCGCTGCCGTGGGTGGCGGGTGAACGCGAAGCAGCGTGCGCCGTGGCGAAGCGGAGGCCGGTCGCTCGGGCAATGTGGCGCGTCGACGCGGCGCGTGGCGTTGTCCGGAATGGAACGGACGGGGCCGGACCTGCACGGTTCAGCGCGGCGACGCCCCGTTTTGCCGATCTGGCTTGCGTTGCGTCGACCCGCGCCTGTCTGCCTTGCCCCAGGGCATGTCAGTCCATCGCGAGGTGGAGGGCATCGACAGTCACGATTCCACTGTCTCTCTCGACGTGCCGTCGATTACCTGACCATGCCGCGGCGATCAATCCCTGGCAGCCGGCACGCCATCGGTAGCTCTGGCGCCGGCATCCGGACGCGACGCAAGCCATGCACTCCAGGTTTGCGGCTGTCCGTCCGGGTTTTGTCTCGCGTACTCATGGAACGCATAGAGGAACGACAATCGATCCTGTCGAAAGACGGCGTTCTGCCCATCGATCTTTCTCAATTGATAGTGACCCAGCTCCCCTTGCCGG
The DNA here is from genome assembly GCF_038723655.1 of Burkholderia arboris. Lineage (NCBI taxonomy): Bacteria > Pseudomonadati > Pseudomonadota > Betaproteobacteria > Burkholderiales > Burkholderiaceae > Burkholderia > Burkholderia arboris. Next base: position 136,010 of record NZ_CP109823.1, on the reverse strand, counting down.
TCGATGATGCCGTCTGCCGACACCCGTCGAGCGTTGCGCAACATGTCATAGATCGCCATGAACGTGGTCGTGCGCCCTCTGCCACCCTTGCAATGCACATGCAATGCTGCGCCGGATGGCATCTGACGGACGATATCGACGAACCGGTCGACGGCATCGTTGCCCGGCCGCAGGTGGTCGGTGACCGTCAGACGGGCATAGTTTGCCCCGGTGCGTTCGACGAGCGCCTGCTCGCTGACGATCTCCGGACGATGGAGCGTGACCGACCTCATCGGCCTGACGCCCGACTTCATGTCTTCCGCGCTATGGATCGTCAGATGCTCGCTTCGACGAAGGTCGCCGATCCAGTCGGCTTCGCGCTGCAACGCTTCCTCGTGCGAAAGGCCGACGTTGGCCCAGTCTTTCAGGCCGCGCAACGTCAGTGCGTAGCGGCCGGCTACGACGTGTGATTCCTGGCGGACATCGACGATATGCAATTGATCCCGATTCTGAATGTTCGCGGATCGCGCGATACGTTCAACCTGCCCGGTCGTCGAGATCGTCTCGCTTCCCGATAGTCGCAAGTCGTCAAGTCCTTCCCGATTGAAGTGCGCCGGAAGGGCGCTCAAGTCGCTGGTGGTCCGGAAGTACCGGAAATGTTCCGCGCTACCCGGCTGGTCTTCCGGCGGTGGCGTGCGGTCGTAGGTCAGGACGGGATCCAGCTCTCGCTCCGGTTGTGCGAACCGCAGGGAGCTGATGCGCGGTAGCGTGGCAATGCCGTCGTCGCCGGCCCGGGTGCCCGCCTCCGGTTTGCGAGGCAGTATCGATAGCGTGGGATGCCGGGCAGAATGCTCGGCATCCCGCGGCTGTTGACGTGCCTTTTGAATGCAGCGCTCATCGGATCCCGATTCACTCGTAACCGGTGGCTTGAATCCGCCGGATTTTGCGATGTTCGTCATGACGTCTCCAGAATGCCTGCGTCGCCGCGCGAAGAGTCGAGAGGCGCGCGTCGATGCTTGTACGGAACCACGGAATGGGTCCGATCATGTGGATCGCCCGATCGCACGACCACTCATCGATCTTCACCGTTTCGGCAAGCCCTCGATCGACGCCGGTACCGATCGCCGGAGATCCTGACGCCGCATGCAGACTCGGCGTCTTGATGTCGACGAAGCGCGGGGCCGTCGAACGCCGGTCGCCCCGCTCCCGCTTGCCTGCCGATACGCCGCGAGCGTGGTCAATGCGGCGCGGTTCCGGATCCAGCGCGCTGTCGATGCCCCCCTTCGCCAAGTACCGGCCGACGGCCCGATACGTTGACGTCGGGACGGGGATGGATGACGCGACGCTGACGCGCGGCCGCTTGGCGGCGCCCGTTCAGCCAACGAATGTCACGAGGCGGGAAAAAATGAGCCTGTCTGCAACGGACCCCGCACGGACATGCGCTGCAGAGGTCGATAGGGTCGCGGTTCCGCGGCAACCGCGCGGTCGCGAACGCGAAAATACCATCGGGGGCGCGAAGCACATGAATTCGCGCCGGTTGGAGCGCGATGCAAACACCTCTCGCGTGACATCGAACGCTGCACTTCCGGTGCGAAACGTTTGGATACACCTCGTTCGATCATGCCGGATTTTTACGCTTCGCGTGCGTCGCCGTGACTTCGCCACGCCGGCAAAACCATCCGGATCACTTGATAACCTCGCGTCGTCAATGCCCGCCAAGTTGCATCGACATCTGCTGGCCAGCACCGGACAACGTCATTGAGGACGGCACGGCATGTCTTCGCATCATCGTCCAACGCTTCGCAAGCCGAACAGATCGCACCGCGCCTGACCGGTAATCTGGCGGGTGCCAAATTGCAATCCACATGGAGCGCTCGATGGGATGCACCATTAGCCGTGAGCCGGGCGAGCGTGACTTGCCCCACACCGACAATCCGCTTGGTGAACGTGTCAATGACACGGTCCCTTCCAGTCCAACACCACCGGTTCAGTTGCAGCAGCTGAGCCGGATGAGGGCACCGCGACACTCGAGGGACGAACAGGCAACGGGGCTTCGCGAAGAACCGCGCCGAGCGGGAATCCAGTCAGCCGAATCTCCGGCTGGCAAGCATGCCGCAGATCACGCTCCGGCAAATCCGGCACCTTCGATTCGACTGCAACGACTGAGTCAAGCGATGCCGCCGCGACGCTCGTCGAGCGGGCAGGTAACGGCGCCTCACGAAGATATCCTGCTGGAACGGGAAGCAATCAAGGACAAGGACGAGGAGCGCCGAGATCGCCTATCGCAATTGATTCCCGAGTATTTCGGACGCAATGAAATTGAGGAAGATAAAAAACATATTGCGATGTGGGTCGTCAATTACCATGAATACGCATTTCGCAGAAGTACTGCGAATGTGGAAATCTCCGGACCATTCAAAGGAAATGAAACATTTTCTTTCGAGAAATCTTCAAATCGGGACGCAAAAGATGACGATATCGATCCATTCGTCAAGCGATGAATCGACCCCGTTCCCGCTCATCGAGATGAACGGGAATTAGCAAAACGAGTGGTACTCGCGGGACGCGAACCAGTGAACGACCGCGCCGGCAACCGCGCGCTGGCCGGACCGTCACCCTGGAACAGGCATTGTCGCTTGGAACACATGCCCGTTCCGAGCCGGTTGCTCACGTGTTGCGCCGACCTGCCGGTTGGTGACGAAATCGGCGCTGACCGGTACTTTTCCATATTCCACGACCTGCCGCGAGCGTCCGCGCACGACGAAGTCCGGCGTTGCGGACATGCCAGGACACGCTACGGTGAAACGGGTTTCTGTTGCGCGTATCCGGAAGGGGTCAGCACCACGAGCAGCGTCGCACCGGCCGGCGCCACGTACGCATGCGGCCGATGCGACGAAAACAATGCACTTTCGCCCGCCCGCAACCGCGTCGGCTCCCCTTGTTCGAAATGCAGTTCCAGTTCGCCTGACAGCACATAGCAAAATTCCTCGCTGTCGTGCGTGGCGAGCCCCCCTGCCTCGTCGAGCGTACGTGCGTCGACCTGCATGCGCAACGTGATCATCCCGGTCGAACTGTCGCGGTGCAGCAGTGCGTATTCATACGGAATGTTGGCGATTCGCGTCGTGACGATGTCTTCTGCGTGACAGACGCTCAGCGTGCTGACCTTGCGTGGCTGGACGGTCAGCACCTCGCTCCAGTCGAACCCCATCCCTTCGATGATCCGGAGCAGCATGCCGAAGGTCGGCGACATCTTGTTCGTCTCGATACGCGAAAACGTCGCGGCAGGGACACCGGTCAGCCGGCTTGCCTCATTCAGCGTCAGGTCCCGCGACTGGCGCAGCGCGCGCAACCGCTGGCCGATCTTGTCGGCGGGTACTTGCTGGCGGCCGCGGCGCGGCGGCTTGATCGACAGTGCCGAAGTGATGGAGGCGACGCGGGTCTTCTTGTTCATTGCCGTTCATCGGAGTTGAAAAACGTTGCGGATGAGTAAATTGAATAGACGGATGAGTGAACTGAATATACCGCATCGACGCCCCCGCGGACGAGGCTTGTCGCCACACGACAAAGGACGTACACTGAATTCACAATTGCATGACGAAACCGCGGTATCTTCACGGCCACGGTTTTTTTAAACACCCTGATTTGCATATATGTAAATCTCGGGTTGAATTGTTGCCAGTTCAGCCTCGATGGTCGGGGTTCACTATCCAGTAACGAAAGGTTGAAGAAGCTCGGCGTCGCGATTCGGCAACCCGGGATTTACCTATCCGTAAATATCGAGAGCAAGCCATGCCCCTGCAGGATGCCCGAGCGCAGCTTCCTTCCGATGAGCATTTCACGCTGTTCGGCCGTTTTGCCATCGGGCGCAAGTCCCGCCGCTTGTGGGCGGAGGGAAAAGCGCTCGCATCCAACGAACGGGCCACCGAATTGCTGATCGCATTGATCGATGCGGGCGGCAGGATCGTCTCGATCGAACAACTGCAGCAGCATGTCTGGCCGGGTTCATCCGTGTCGGCCAATAGCGTTCAGGCGCTGGTATCGCAACTGCGCAACGTGCTGGGCGACGATCGGGACGTGATCGAGACCGTGCCGCGCCGCGGCTATCGCTTCGCCGCCGAGTGGTGCGACATTCGCGACGAGTGGGCCGGTCCCGACGGCAGGCGCGCGGCAGTCGATCCGCCGAGATGCGAATGGCACGACATGCGCGATGCCGGCAGGCACGACGAGCGTGTCGCGGGTTTGCTCGACGATGATATCGAGCATCGGCCGTTGATCGGGCGCGATGCGGAACTCTCCGAGTTGTTGATGCTGGCGCCGACGCATCGCCTGATTACGTTGACCAGCCCGGGCGGCAATGGAAAAACCCGGCTCGCTCGCGAGGCAGCGCTGTGCACCTCGGCATTGTTCCCCGATGGTGTCGCCTACGTCGAGCTCGCCGACCTGACACTGCCCGAACTCGTCCCGGATGTCATTGCGGCAAAAATCCTGCCCGTGTCGTCGCATGCGTCGTCGGGACCGGGCGGGCTCATCGAGCACTTGACGAATCGCCGCATGCTGCTGGTCATCGATCATTGCGATCATCTCGCGCAGGAGGTCGCCAGTCTCGTCGAGACATGGCTGAGCGTGACCGAGGTGTGCGTGATCGTATGCGCGGAAGCACCGTTGTTCATCGCCGAAGAGCGTGTGCTGCCAGTGGCGCCGCTGCGCTTCGGCGGGCGACCGGCATCCGCTGCGGCGCTCGACACGGCGGACACGCCCCTGTCGGATGCCTGCCGACTGCTCGTCGCGCAGCTCGAATCGAACGGGGGACGGCCGAGCGCCGGGCGCGTCGACGCAACGCCGGATCGCACGCGCGACAGGCCGCTCGACGCGACGCTGGAATCGATCTCCCGCGCGTTGAGCGGCAATCCGCTTGCACTCGCGTTGGCGGCACGACAGATCGCACGCGCGGTGCGCGGTCGCACGACGCTCGACAGCGCGGCCGAGGACTGGAACGCGCGGTGGCGCCGGCTCATGCAGCATCGAACTGGAAGTCACGAGATTGCACCGGAACCGGCTACGCTGGTGTCGTCCGTGGTCGCACTGGCCTACGGCGCGCTCGACACCGCTGCGCAGCACGTATTGTGTTGCGTCAGTCTGATCGGCGGACCGTTCGACCTGGCCGACGCATGTGCCGTCTCGATCCGACCGGAAGAAACGGGCACCGGGGATACGGAAGACCGGCTGCCCGCGATCGTGGCGAACCTGATCGACGCCGGCCTGGTCGATGCAGGCCCGTCCGCCGATCCTGGCGGCCACTTCGAAGTCCCCCGGCCGGTGCGGCGATTCATCCGTGGGATCCTGACGCATCGTTTCGACCATGCAGACCTGTCCGCGCGTCATGCCAAATGGGTCGTCCGGAAAATCAGCCCGCCGTCCGGGCGGGATGGCAGGCCTGCCGATAAGCGCCGCGACAGCGCGCCGACGCTTGCCGACCTGCGACGCGCACTCGGTTTTTCAGGCAACGCCGGTTATCCGCGGATCGCCATCCAGCTGCTGCAACATTCGGGAGCGATCTGGATCGGCGCGCGTCTCGCCAGGGAATGGCTGACATGGATTCGCCGTGTGCTGGAGCACGATCTGTCGCGCCCGGTCCTCAAGATCCGCGACCACATGCTGCTGTATCTGTCCGTGGCGCAGTCCATGCAGCACGCCACGTCGACAGCGGAGGTCGTTGCATCGTGGTGGCGTGTCTATGAACTCGCCACGGCCTGCGCCGACGACGACAACCGCGTGCTCGCGCTATCGCTGTTGTTGATGCGCTCGCTCGAAGCCGGTTTCAATGACGATTCGCCCGAACTCCTGATGCAGGTGCGGGCGCGGATCTTGCACGAATGTGCCAGTTCGTCGTCACATCAGGGCTTTGCGCTGCTGCACGGTGCGCTGCTGACCTTCGATGGCCGGCACGACGAGGCCATCCGCCTGTTTGCTCCACCGGACGGACATGCGCCGCCGGTTGGCGAACGGCCCGATCGCCAGTGGCCGGAAACCGGCACGCCCGACTATGTCGCCGTGGTGTCGGACAACGCGCTGGCCATGTCGCTGTGGCTGACCGGCGCGCATACGATTGCGCATCCGCTGTTGTTGCGCGCGTTGCAGGACGCACGACACCCTTCCGATCCGATCGCGCGTTGCGCTGCCGCGATGATGGCTTGCGTCCTGTTCCTGCTGGAAGGCAACACGCAGCGTGTCGCACAGCAGGCCCGGTTGCTGCTCGAAATCGCGCAACGCAACGGCTTGCAAGGCTGGACGAGCGTCGGGTGCAGTTTCCTGCAGTGGACGCACGCAATCGACGAGACACACGACGAAGCGTGCAAGCTGACTCGACTGGCGCTGGGCAATCTGGCCCGCGGTCATACGACCATCGTCGATCTGGTCGTGCTGGAACGGTTTCGTGGATTGGTGTTGAGCAAGGTGGACGTTTCGATGCTGGTTCCTCAGTTCGAGCAGATGATCGCCAATCTGTCGGCCGGCGGACGCAGGTGGTTGATGCCCGAGGCGTGGCGTGTGTATGCGGTCATCCAGCACCACGCGGGCCTGCCCGCCGAGCATGTGCACGCGGCGCTCGAGCACGCAGCGCACGAAGCCCGGCAACAACGTGCATCGCTGCTGTGGCGCCGGATCTCGGCTACCCGGGAGCAAATCGTACCGTCGCGGAAGGCGGAGGAAGGACGCGACACAATCACCTGATTCGCGATGCGCTTGTCGTCGCGCGTGCCGACCTGGTCATTCGCCCGAATCGCTCGACCCTATGACGCTATCCATTCGAGGATCGGTGCGATGGCTTCATCCGAGTATCCGAGATTCCAGTACTGACGGCCAAGGATCGCCTCGACACGGCTGCCCACCAGCGACGGTGTCTCCATGACAGCGCCCACCAGAACTTGATCTTCAAGTCTTTGAATTGCCCAGACGTTCAAGCTGCCGGCCCCGCATAAAAGCTCGATACGCAAAGTCTCCTGCCCCGCTTCCTTTGCGTCTTTGCCATTCATCCAGGGGACAAGAGCAGCCACCTCGTCGTCTTTGAGCAGCGACGCACAAAGCTGTGCGGCCTGCCGCGGGACCACGCCGAAAACGCGCAATCGGTTCGTCTTGAATTCCATCTTGGCCTCGCACTTGCGGAGCAAAATCTTCCGCAAAAAACGATAATTGTTCTTGCCATTCAGCCAACATGCTTTCAGAACCGCGAAGATACTTGGACGCTTGCGAACCGACGTGGTGCGGCCAGCGCCTCATGCAGAGGTCGAATGACACACCTGCGGAAGTGGATGATTTCCGTGTTGATCTGCTCAACAGTCTTTCCACACCCGGTCGCCCTGAATTCGGCAACGATCAATCCCCCCTTCAGCGCACGAAAAAATCCGTCTTTTGAGGCCCCTCCGGATACGTCGCGGGCCTCCCCTGCGGGCTGCTTTCGTCACCGGGCATGTCGTGCCGGCTACGGCGATACTTCGGAAGCTTGACGAGCACGAGGGCGGAAACAACCAGCAGGACCGAGTCGACCCAAAGCGGCACGCTGTACGATCCCGATCGCGCATGGAGAAACGCCATGATCATCGGGCTGAGGCCCAGGCATGCGATGAATGCGCCGAAGATCCACCCGAATACCCTGCCATACGACCGCTTTCCAAAGTAACGGGATACCAGGTATCCCAGCAGGTCGCCTTCGGTGCCGAGCGCGAAGCCTACCGCGATCGCGGAAAAAGGCGCTGCCGGGATGCCGAACGTCGCGAGTGCGGCATAGCCAGTCGCGGCGACTACCGCAATCGTGCCCAGGATATACGGACCGAAGATGCGGTCGGCGCTCCAGCCCCCGAGCAGTCGGCCCGCTATGCCGGAAATCCCGACGAGTCCGGCAATCTTCGCGGCATTGACGGTGGTCATCCCGCCATCGACCAGCATCGGCGTCAAATGCACGAGCATGCCGCCCACCGCGAGCGAGTAGCATCCGAGCCCGAGCATCAACCGCGAGAAGATCGCGCGCCGCTCGGTCGCATTGAACAGGCTGTCGTCCGGGGCAACCGCGGTCGATTTCGACGCGCGGAGTGCCGCCGGCTGCACGAGCAACAGCGCACCGAGTAACGGCAGCATGGCCGCTGTCAGCGCAGCGAGCGTCAGATACCCAGCCTGCCAGTCATGCGTGGAAATGACCGTGGCGACGAGGAGCGGCGCAAAGGTTGCAACCAGGCTCGGTCCCAGGAGGGTGATGCCGAGGGCAAGCCCTTTGGTCGCCTCGAACTGATGGACCACCAGCCGTGTGTACGCAACCGGGGCGGCCCCTGCCCCCAACGCGGCGATAGCGAGCTGGATCGCATAAAACTGCGCCAGCGAAAAGCGATGCAGCCCAAGCACCGCAAACAGGGCCGCAGCCATCACGAGCGAGCAGGCCGTGATCCTGGCCACACCGAATCGGTCCATCAGCAGCCCGGCGATGGGTGACGCAACGGCCAGCATCAGCGTGGAGAGCAATACCGCGAAGGACAGTTCGCTACGGGTCCATCCGAGATCGTTCGTCATGTACGGGAAAAAAACGCCCGATGTATAGAGGGGCAGAGAAGAAATCCCCAGCCCGCATCCGAACATGGCGACCACGACCAGTAGCCAGTTCCGCTTGAATTCGTCAAAGGTCGAGTTCATCGAGTCTCCTCCTGAATGGTGCGACGGTTCCCTTTGCGAAGCACGAAGCGCTTCCATGCAATCTGCATGACGGAACGGTCTTTCTGAGTAGGTTCCCGGCAGGCCTGGCAGTGGACCGGAACAAGGTCGTACGAAACTGCCGGGCCTGCCGGAGAACGCAGGTGCGATCGGTCCATGCCGGACGCCATTTCAACTCGCGCTGCCATCGCCTGGTCGACACGGGCGCCGACGAGGCGATAACGATCACAAATGATGGAGTCCGAAACATATGTCGCAGATTTCTCATTTCATGATCGTTTCCGGATTCTTGTGCGAAATCTCGACAGCGACGATGCAATGCGCGCCGACGCCCGTCGATGCGTCCGGTCAGTCCGACGTGAAATCCGCCCCGGCAGAATACCCTTCGTCCGCAAGAACGAAACTGCCGTGCATCGCGCGCGCGGCGTCGGACACGAGGAACAGCGCGATTTGCGCGATGTCTTCCGGTGACGAGTAGGCGTTCCCGCTGGGCGTCTGATCCACGATCTCCTTGAGGACCGATGCGTACTCCGGATCCTTGCGGATATATTCGTTGATCGGCGTGGCGGTATTCCCCGGCCCGATCGCATTGATGTTGATGCCGTGTGGCGCCAGCTCGAACACCAGTGTCTTGGTCAGCATGATGACGGCTGCCTTCGTCGCGCAGTAGGCCGCAAAGGAGCCGAATCCCATGACCCCGCATACGGACGCAATGTTCACGATCTTGCCGTATTGGTTGCGCTTCATCTCCGGCACGACGGCGCTGATGGCGTTCCACGTTCCCTTGACGTTGATGTCGACGGTGTTGTTCATGTTGGTCTTGTCGTCGGACTCGATCGGTGTCGGCACGAACACGCCCGCGCAATTCACGAGAATGTCGATCCGGCCGAAATCCGCGACGATCTCCTTCGCCAGTTGCGTCATCGCATCCGCATCGCGAACATCCGCGGCATAGCCTTTCGCCCTGCCCTCCGCGGCGCCCAGCGTCCTCGCGACGGCCACGGCTTTCTCGACGCTGCTCGACGCCACGACGGCGACGATCGCGCCTTCTTGCGACAAGGCTCGGGCGACCGCTTCGCCGATGCCTTGAGACCCGCCCGTCACGAGCGCTACCTTTCCCTTCAGTTTCATCAACCTGCTCCTGTTCAGGACAACAAAATGTTGATCAGACGATCGATCCGCGCCGATGCACCGGACTCAGGCCAGTGCCGGGTATCGGGCCCGCGCGCTTGCCTGATCGACACCGAGCTTCTCGGCCAGCCAGTCGCAGACAAATTCCTGACCGAGCGTCGGATTGTCGATCTGGCAATGCGCCGCGCCGGTTTCTTCCGGATAAAAAAGCTTGAGTTCGGCGTTTACACCGCTCTTTTTCGCATAGTCGTAGGTATCGGTCGCCGTCTCGAGGCCGAGCCAGTCCTCGGTTCCCTGCAGGACGAGATACGGCACGCTGATGTTGTCGATGACGCCGCTCAACGAGAACACTTTGGCCCGCTGAACCACCGCTTCCGGTGTCGAGCATCCGAAGACCCATTTCAGGTGGCTCCAGATCAGCTTGTCGGGGAAGTCGAGCCACTCGGCGAACAGCGACGACATGTCGAACATCACCGAATCCGACACCACGGCAGCGACCCGCTTCTCGGCCGCCGCGGCCAGCGCCGCGTAGACACCCCCGACGCTGGCACCGTACAGCCCGATCCGGGTCGAATCGACGTCCGCACGCGTCAGCAAATAGTCGACACATGCGCCGACCGGGACCTGCGTATCCGGGCGGTTGACGATTTTCTGCCTGCGCAGCGTTCCGCCTTGTCCGGGCAGATCGACCAGCAGCAACGACATGCCGCGGGGAAGCGCGTGCTTGGGCATCTCGTGAAGGAGTTCGTCCTTGTACTCGTCGAGCCCGCCGAAAGCGATTACGACCGGCGAACGAACGTCGCTGCCTGCACACGGGATGAAATAGGCATCCAGGTGCGCCCCGTTCTCGTACGGAACCTTGACGACTTCGCCGGCAGGCGTGAGTCCCGCCAGATAACGCTTCGAGCAGCGCTCCACGCTTTCGAAGGTGTCGGTGCGTCGCGGGTCGTCATGCCCGAGATAGAACTCCGACGAACGATAGTAGTTGGCCGCGCGCAGCCAGTTGCTGCTCGCCGTACGAAAGCGCTTCAATTCAAACGCCTCGTTCGCACGGGCCTCGCTCGTCCGTGCGAGGGCTTGCCATTCGCGATACCAGCTCTCGGTATCGCCCGGCGCCATCCGCGATGCCGCGAGAAAGCACTCGCTGATCAGGCTGGCCCCTTCCTGCGCGGCACCCAGCGTGCGCGCAAACTGAAAACTCAGCTCGGGCTGCCCCGGCCATTGAACCCAGCCATTCTTCTCGTAACGACCGGGTGCTACGTTCTTCGCATCCATCTTCTGTCTCTCTCCATGATTGATTTGACTAACCCAGATACGACCAACCGTCTTCATTGATTCTGTTTCTTGCGGGTCGCTTGCCGACGGTGCCGACACCTGCGACCGGTATCCCCTTGAACTGGCGCCCCGAGGCCCTTTCCCCCCCCAGGCATCCGCTGGCGCTTCGCGAGGGCCACGCCTGAATTTACGGATACGTAAATTTCGATTCATGATAGCGGGTCTGTTATCACATATCAAGATGATGTTCCGTTGGCGCCCCGGAAGCGTCGGCGGCCCCGGCGGTGCCGGCGCCGGGCGGTGGCTGCCGTCCCTGTTGACCGGATTGCCGCCGTCCGGGCGCCGAACGTGGAACCCGGAATATCAGGCGAGCGAGCGCGTTACGTCTGACAAAACCGCTTCGAGGTTCGTCATGAACAGATCGACGTGGTCCGGTTGAAAAATCAGTTGCGGTCTCAACTTGAGAACGTTTCCGTACGGCCCGGTGGCACTGATCAGGATGCCTTTCCTGCGCATGCCATTCACCACCTTCGGCGTGTCGTCGCTCAATGGCGCTTGGGATTGCCGGTCCTTCACGAGTTCGACCCCGAGGAAGAAACCTGCGCCACGAATGTCCCCGATCAGCGGGCACGCGTCCTGAAGCTCGAGCAGCTTCGACCGGAAATAGTGTCCCGTGCTTTGCACGTTGAGCATCAGCCCTTCGTCCCGGATCGCATTCAGTACCGCAAGGCCCGCAGCGCTTGCCACCGGATTGCCGCCAAACGTGTTGAAGTATCGGGTCCGGCCGGCGAACGCGTCGATCAGCGGCGTCCGTGCAACGATGCCGGCAACCGGATACCCGTTTCCCATCGGCTTCCCGAGCGTGACGATGTCCGGAACGACACCGTGGCGCTCGAAACCCCACATCGCGGATCCGGTACGGCCAAAGCCGGCTTGAACTTCATCGGCGATGAAAATTCCGCCCTCGCGACGGATCAGATCGACCGCCGGGCCCAGAAAGCCGGCCGGATCGCCGAAAATGCCGTCGCTGCTGAAAATCGTGTCGACGATCAGCGCGGCGGGCTGAATACCGTGCCGCCTCATGTCGGCGACCGCCGCGGCAACGCTTTCGGCAAACGCGGAAGCGACTTGCCCGGCCGAGTAGGTCCGGTAGGTGTCGGGGGCCGGGACGGTGCGCACATGCTGGCCGAGCGGTACGCCTGCGCCGAACGACGGAGAGATCTCGGCGATCGAGCTGGTGACGCCGTGATACGCCAGCTTCGTCACGATGATGCCCGTTCCGTTCGTTGCCGCACGTGCAACGCGCAACGCAAGATCGTTCGCCTCGCTGCCCGTGCAGGTGAACATCACCTTGTCGAGCGCCGCCGGAAACAGCGCGAGCAGGCGATCCGAATACTCGAGAATCCGCTCTTCCACATAGCGGGTATGCGTCGCCAGCACGGCCATCTGGCTGGAGATCGCCGCCACGACGCCGGGATGCGCATGCCCGACCGACGGCACGTTGTTGTACACGTCCAGGTAGCGCTTTCCGTCCACATCGACAATCCACACCCCCTCGGCGCTTTTGGCATGGACGGGTTCATCGTAGAACAGGCGATAAGCCGGGCCGAGATTGTTCTGGCGACGCGCAATCGAATCGGTTGTATCCATTGAACTTCTCACGATAGGGTTGAGGCTAACCGCGAAGATCGCGAATGGCCTGGAAACGTGTGTTCGCCTGTGCATCGGAGATCCGCGCCAGGCGCTTCAGACCGATCCATGCATTGGCGTTGTTTCGCAAAATGTAGGCGCTGTTCGACGGATGCAGCGACGCGCGCCATTCCGTGATGGCGACGGTCATGACCAGTCGCGCGAGGATCAGCGGAAAGAGTGCGTGAAGCTCCACCGTGTCCAGCGGCATCTCGCCGTGGTAGGCAGCCACCAGTTCGACAACGGGCGCCAGCGGATCGTCGGCGTCCGCGATGAAATACGAAGCCGCGGTCGCCAGGTCGTTGATCAACGGGGCCTTGACGATATCCCCGAAATCGATGACGCCGGACACGCCGTGGGTCGCAGGATCGACCAGCACGTTGTACGGATTCAGGTCATTGTGGATGTACTGTTCCCGTAGCGCACCCGACAGCGGTTCGATGCCCGCTTGAAAGCGCTCGAAGGACTCGATGGCCAATCGCTGCCGATCCGGACCGTCGATGTATTCCAGCAGCCCCCTGACCCGGTCCATGCGCTTCAGATCCCACAGCAGGTCGCGATCGGGCGCCGGGTACGCGAAATCGGCAAGGGCACGTCCGATCCTGGCGTGCGTTTGCCCGATCGAGCGCCGGCAGAATCGGTCGACCTCGATCTGGTGCAGCGGCGTTCCCTGAAGGAAACTGAACAATCGCACGGGCGCCATCCGGCCGTCATGGAGGCAAAACCAGCCGGCGTCGGCCCCGGTGTTGGTCGACAACACCGTGGGAACCGGAATCGACGAGTCGGTCGCCTCGATGTGACGCAGGGCCTTCGTGACGAGTTCCGTCACCTGCGCAAGCTCGGACGGGTGCGTAATTTTGAGCACGTACCGGCGCGCTTCCGCGTCCTCCACCAGGTAATTGAGATCGCGCTCGCCGGTGAGTCTCCTGAGCGAACGCGGTTCGATCGAATAAACGGCGCGCACGATGTCGCAAGCCACCTCGTCATGCACGGCCGGCATGGCTTCGGTCATCGTCTTGTCGAAGGCGTAGCCGGCGTCGGTTCCCCGGCTCATTTCCGGACCTCGACAGCCACCCCGCCACTGGCATCCGCATGAACGTCGACGCCGTAGACCGACAACGCGCGCTCACGCGAAATCCAGCGCTCGCGCACGTCGTCGATCACGGCCGCGACGGCTCGGGTTTTCGGTACCCCGTATCCTCCACCGCCCGCGCATACCGAGCGGATGGTCTCGCCCGGAACCAGATCGACATGTCCCGCCACGGGAATGTCATGGCACTGCCCGTCCTTGTCGATCAGAACCTGCGACGTCGCGCCGCCCGCACCGCCGCCGCGGGCGCCCTGGGCCGGATTGACGGAACCATCCGCGACATACGCAACCGTCATCTTGCCGGACAGCGGGCCGAATTCGGTCACGAGGCTCGACGCGCCGCGATACTGCCCCGCGCCCTCGCTGTCGATCACGAATTGCCGTCTGGTCACGATCACCGGCATGCGCAATTCGTCCAGCTCCACGCTGTCGAGCAGGCATTGGCCGCCGTTGCCGGCATGCAGCATCAATTGCCACGCGTCGGCGCGCGGCCCGGCGCCGCCGCCGGTGAAACCCAGAAACACCTGATTGACATACGCATCCCCGGTGTCTCCGCGCACCCCGGAGAGCACGCCGACCGACGGCGGCTGGAACGGACCGCATTCGGCGGCGCCAATGCTCGCGGAGATGTCCGCCATCGCGACCTGAACCGGGCCCGTGACACGGTCCGCGAGGTTCGTCGTCGCGACCGAACATGAGGTCGGATGACGCGGCACACCGACGACGCATCCTTCACGCAGCTGGACATCGATGCGGCGGAACGCGCCGGCATTCTTTGGAATCGTCGCGTCGATACTGTTGAAAATGCCGATCATCGCGGCGGTCCGCGCGCAGGACTCCGACAGATTGAGCCCGCACGGGTAGCAATCGTCGTTGTCGGTCAGATCGACGTGGACACGGGCGTCGTCAGGATCGATCCGGACCGTCACCTTGACGGTGATCCCGTCGGGCGGCGTGCCCGGGATCGGATCGTGCGTCGACGAGCGCTCCGCACTGGCGCGCGGCAGCTGGCGCAGCGCGGCGATCATGCGCTCTTCGCTGTAGTCGAGGTAATCCTTCGTCAGGGCCTCGAGTGCGTCCCACCCAAGATCCTGTCCCAGCGCAAGCAGTTCCTGCTCGCCGATGCGAACGGACCCGAGCATCGCGAGAAAATCCCCCCGCCATTGCTCCGGCACGCGAATCCGCAGTTCGCACATGCGGATCACGTCGGAGACACGTTCATACTGTCGTTGCACCTGGACGCACGGGAAAATCAGCGCGCCCTCTTCATACACGTCGCGCGCAGTCCCCATGTAGGTCGTCGGCTGGGAATTGCCGCAATCCGCCTGGTGCGCCTTGACCAGGATGGTGAACCGGTGCTTGCCGTCGCCGTCGAACACGGGCGCGAGCAGCGTATGGTCCGCAGGATGCGAGCACCCGTGATACGGCGAGTTGTGGAGGAACACATCCCCCGGCAGAAAGCCCGGGTGCAGCTCCTTCATCGACTTCGACATCAGGTCCGGCCCGGACAGCACGTGAATGGGCAGGCTCTCGGCCGCCGCGACGAGTTCGTCGTCGGCGGACACGATGCAGCAGGAAAAATCACGTGCAATGTTGAGCACGCCTGAGCGGCCGGTTCGGGCCAGCGTATTCGACATCTTTCTGGCAATGCCCTGGAGCCGGTTGTTGACGAGCGCCAGCTTGACGCCGTCGCGGCGGCCTTTGGTCGTGTTTTCAGTCATGGTCCGTGGTCCTCTCATTCAACGTCGGTCATCACCAGGCTTCCGGACGGCGTCCGGCTTGCCTCGGCGCCAGGCGGCACCACGATGGTCGTAAAGGGGGATTCGACGATGGCAGGTCCGCTGATGCGGTGTTGCACGCCGATGTCGCCGAGCCGGTGCACCGCCGTATCGATGTAGCCGGTATCCGGGAAATACGCGCGGCGGACCCGCACCGCCGGCTCGCCCGCGCTATCGCCGGCATGGCCGACGCATGGCTCGGATGCACCGCGCACCCGCACGGAAACCGTTGCACACCAGCCGACGATCTCGACCGGCGACGTGTCGTCCTGGATGCCGAAAAGCTCCTCGTGCGCACGATGGAAAGCGGCTTCGAACACCTTGATGCCGTCAGCGTGCGTAAAGACGTCCGGGGTAACGGGCACCTCGATTTCCCAGACCTGATCCGGGTAGCGCGCCTCGACCAGGAACTCGGTCGCGCCTTCGGTCCCTGCTTGATCGAGGAATCGCCGGCAGTCGCCGTTCAGGTCTTCGAGCACGTGTCCCGCGCCGGAAAAATCGAAGCGATCGGTCCGCGTGAAGAACGTGCGGCGATACTGCGCGGTGAGGTCGGACATCAATGCGCCGCACGCCGATAGCGCGGCGCCCAGTTGCGGAATGAGCAGGCTCTTTGCGCCGAGGCGCCGGGCGATCCACGCAGAGTTGAGCCCTGCTGCGCCGCCCCCGCCGATCAGGACCGCGTCCTTCGGATCGACGCCTTGATTGACGGTGATCGTTTCGATCGCCTGGACCATGTTTTCCGTTGCGATCTGGATGATCGCGCTGGCCGCTTCCTCGACGGTTCTGCCGAGCGGTTCCGCGACATGCGCCCGGATCGCCTTCACCGACGCATCGACATTCAGCTTGCGCCGCCCGCCAAGGAAGAAGTCGGGATCGAGATAACCCAGGGCCACGCAGGCGTCGGTGACGGTCGGAAGATCGCCGCCGTTGTCGTAGGCGGCCGGGCCGGGTTCGGCCCCCGCACTTTGCGGACCGACATGCAGCATCCCGCCATCGTCCACCCACGCGATCGAACCGCCGCCCGCACCGACACTCTTGATGTCGACCGACGGAAACCCCGTAATGTGCGATCCGCTCGGCGATTCGATGTGCGTCTCGCGCGTCACCGGAATTCTGCCCCGTCTCACCAGGCTCACGTCATACGTGGTGCCGCCCGTATCCGCGACGATGGCGAATTCGCTGGGCTCGTCGACCGACGCGAAATAGCGGCCGGAAATGGGTGCCATCGCCGGCCCCGAATTGAGCATCTGGATCGGCATTGCCGCGGCGTCGGCGATGTCCAGGATGCCGCCCCGGGAAGTCAGCACGAGCAACCGTCCCTTGAGCCCTGCCTCGCGCAGGAAGTGTCGCAACCCTTCCAGGTGCTTGATCATGGAAGGCTTCAGGGACGCGTCGATCGCCGTTGCGGACGCGCGCCGATACTCGCGGATCGTCGGCGACACACGGTGCGAAAGCGACACGGGAACCGACGGCAGATGGGCCGCGAGCAGTTCGCCGATCCGCTCCTCGTGGCGGTGGTTGACGTTCGACCAAAGCAGGCACACGGCGACGGCTTCGATCCGGGCGGCCTTCATCTCCTCGATCGAGGCCAGCAACTTCGCTTCATCCAGCGGCGTGCCGACCGAGCCATCCGCGAGCATGCGCTCGGCGACCTGCCAGGTGAGCGACCGTGGAATATAGGGGGCCGGCGTCGACAGCGAATAATCGAATACGTCGGGCCGTCCGCCCTCCCTGAGCACCAGGATGTCCGGGTGGCCTTCCGTCGTGAGAAAGGCAGTTCGGGCCGTCCGCCCGGTCACGACTGCGTTCAGCGCGTGCGTCGTGCCATAGATGAACATGCTGGTGCGCGCCAACAACTGTTCCACCGTGAAACCGCCGTCCTGCGCCGCCACCTGCAGCGCGGCATGCACCCCTTCCAATGGCTTGCCAGGCGTCGTCGGCGCCTTTGCCATTCTCAGTTGACCGTCGTCGTATTCGACGATCAGGTCCGTGAAAGTACCTCCAGTGTCGACAGCGATTCTCATGGCTCCATCCACTTAAATGAGCAGGCTCGATTCCAGTCCGGCGCTTTGCAGCGCACCTCTTTTGTTATCTGTGATAACAGATAACAAATCATAGGCTCAGGTCTCCGAAAGCGCAAGCCGAAACCTGCCGCCCAGCCGGAGCCGGGCCGCGGTTCATCCACGCGCCGCCGCAACGGGCACGGGCCGGGCGGCGCGATCGGCGCCAGATCTGCGTGATAAAATATCTGGCATCACGCATCACGAACGAGGATTCGTATGAACGACAAGAAGGTGGCGGAAATCCGCGATTTGCCTGCATCCGAGCGTGGCGTCGCCAAGGCGGATCGCCCCGGCCTTCTTGAACCTGTCGAGCGCGAGACCCTGTATGACAAGGTCTATCGACAGTTGAGCCAGGCACTGCGGCAAGGTCAGTTCGAGATGGGCCAGTCGTTGACCCTGCGGTACCTCGCCGGCACGCTCGGCGTGAGCATGATGCCGGTGCGGGATGCCGTCTCCAGACTGGTGAGCGAAGGTGCGCTGGAAACCTTGCCGAACCGGCAGGTTCGCGTGCCGCTGCTCACGCTCGGTCAGTATCAGGCGTTGATCGAGGCGCGCGTCGCGGCGGAAGGGTATGCCGCCTATCTCTCCGCCAAGCGGATCGGCGGCGATGCGCTGCGGGATGTCAAGGCCGCCAACACCCGGCTCAAGGCTGCAGCGAAGAAGCGCGATCATCCGACCGTCATGGAGGCGAACCAGGCCTTCCACTTCGGCATCTATCGCGGTGCGGAATCGCCTGCGTTGCTGCAGATCATCGAAAATCTCTGGCAGCAGAGCGGCCCGTACCTGTCGAGCATCGAACGTGCGATGACCGCCAGTCCCGCCAAACGCGGACACGATTTCGGCGCGGCACAACATGACCGAATCATCGCGGCGCTGGAGAGTGACGATGGCGATACGGCGCGGGCAACCCTGGTTGAAGACATCGAAACCTTTGGTGCGATTTACCTGGACATCTTGCGGCACGATCACGCGTGAGCATCCAGCCACGCGACGCAGCACGCGCGCACGACGCCGTGCCGCCTACGGAGCGGGAACCGGGGCCATTCGACGCGCTTTGACGGATGCTTCTGCGTCGACCCGGGCCCGTCGCGACTTTCGCGTCGTATTGCCGTGCACCAGGGCATTCAGTGCGCTGGCCACGTTCTGGCCGGCGCTGCTCTGCGGTCCCACCGCATCGCGAAAAGCCTGGAGATGGCGATTCGCGCGGGCCGCTTGTCCTGAACGGAACAGCATGCTGCGCAGTTCGGCGAGTGTCGGCCGCGGCTGCCCGCTCTCTTCCGGATGGCTGCGTAGCCAGATCGCCAGCCGGCGCAGCAGGCTCGCATGCGTCAGCGCCGTCCTGCGAAGCGTGGCCGAGGTCTGCTGATAGCGGCGGATCAATGCTTCGTCGTCGCTCTGGACCGGCTGCCGTTTCCGCGCGGTATCGCCGCGAACCAGCGCATCCAGTGCACTGGGCGTATTTTTACCCGTACTGCTGCGCCTTCCCACCGCTTCGCGGAACGCCTGGACATGCGGATTTTTGCGCGCCGGCCGGTGCGACTCGATCAATTCGGCGCACAACACCGACAAGGTCGGGCGCGGCCTGCCGTCGGCCTCGGGGTTGGCGCGCAACCAATTGCCCAACTGGCGCAGCAGGCTCGCGTGGCTCTCGGCTGTTTTCGGCGCGGTATTCGACGCGTATCGGTATGCACGGATCAGCGCTTCATCGTCCACATGCCAGTGTCGGCCTGCGCCGCGCCCTCGCGCTTCCAGCAGATACCGTTCCTGGGTCAACGACGGGATGCCGGCCTCCTGCATGAACATTGACAATGTCGATTCCATGGACGGGATGGATTTTTCAGGCAGCGTATGCGGGCGCCGCCCGAGGTTCCGGCGTGTCGAGGCGATCGCGCCACGCGTTGATTCACGGCATTGAACGACGTAGCGTATTGCCGTTCGACAGGCCGCTTGGCCATGCCGGGACAACGATGCCGGGAAGCCGCAGGCACATGATCCGCCAGCGTTGCGTCAAGGAACGAGCCGAACACGAAGATGCGTTCCGAAATGCGAGCGACCGCCGGGGCGTTGCTGCACGGCGGGGTGTCGCGATACGGAAAGGCGGGAGCGAAATGGCAACGGGTGCGCTACCCAACGCTCGAACGGCAGAACGCCCCGCGCGTTTCCGGCTTCACATGACGGGCGTGTCACGGCAGGCTGCGGAAGAGACTGGTCCGGGGCCTCGCGCGAGGGCCAACCGTCCGGCCGGGTTCGCGGTGACGACGTACCGTAAGGGGCTCGCACGCGTTCGCCGGGAGTCGTAGACGTTACGCGTACGCGAGGATCCCTTCGCCACGCCAGGAAAAAGCTTTCTACGAATCGTTGGTTTGAGCGGCGCGACGCAGCCCGTAGCATGGGCGCGTCAACCTCCTTCCAGCATCGGAATGTCCGCGCAAACAGACAAGGTCGTCCATTGGCTGCTGTCCAGCCTGGCGCCCAGAAGCCAGCTCTTTCACGTCGGCCAGTACTGCGGCGACTGGCAAGCGTCGACCGCCGGCCGTGCCAAGGCAAGCTTCCACGTCATCCTGCATGGATCGGCGTGGCTTCACTTCGCCGACGGGCGCGCCAGCGTCCAGGTTGCCGAAGGCGAAGCCGTGTTCCTGCTGCGCGACGTGCCGCACGGGTTGTCGCCGAGCCCGGTCAATCCGAACGCCTGCACCGTCGCCGGTGACGGCCGGATCGAGCGACGCGGAACGATGCAGACGCTCGACCCGTCGGTCGACGGCAGTGTCGGGCTTGCCTGCGGCTTCATCGAATTCCACTCCACCGTCTCGCGCGCAATCGTGTCGCTCCTCCCGGAGTACCTGATCGTGCGGCGCGGCGACGACGCCCATCGCGGCATCCACGGCCTGTTCGACCTGATACGCGCCGAAGGCCGTCATGGCGTCGACGCGCCATCGCCGCTGATCGACAAGCTGGTCGAACTGCTGCTGTTCTATGCGGTACGGGACGCCGCCGGGCACGATACCGTGACCAGCGGGCTCGCGTCGCTGATGCAGCGGACCGGCTTCGGCACGCTCCTGGCCGCGATCGTCGACGCGCCCGGCGACGCGTGGACCACCGAGTCGATGGCCGCGCTCGCCAACATGTCGCGCACCGCGTTCTGCAAGCACTTCAGCGAAGCGTCGGGACATCCGCCGATGCAGTTCGTCACGATGGTGCGGATGAGGCTCGCGGCAGACCTGTTGCAGCAGGGCTTGCCGATTTCGCGTGCAGGCGAAATCGTCGGCTATCAGTCGGAGTCGGCATTCGCGCATGCATTCAAGCGCACGATGGGCATGCAGCCCGGCGCATGGCGTCGCGATCGCGACAACGCGTCGCACCCTGCGGCGCGCCTCCACTAACCGGACGGCGCACCGCCGCCCCGCGGGACGAACGCACAGGAATCGCGGATGTTCGCGCATTGTCCGGTGGCGACGCCGCCTCGACAATGTTCTCACTGCCCTTCCGGAGAATCCTGTGAGCCGCCTGCCCTTGCCTGCCATCGAAACGGCCCCCGCGCCGAGCCAGCCGTTCCTGGAGAAATCGCTGCGTGCGAACGGCTTCCTGCCGAACCTGGTGCGCTCGCTCGCGAATGCGCCGGTCGCCCTCGAAACCTATCTGACCGTCTCGGAGATCAACAGCCGTGCGGGCCTCACGTTTGCCGAGCGCGAGGCGGTTCAGATCACCGCGGCCGCCGTCCACGGCTGCGCGTTCTGCGTGGCCGGCCACACCGCGGCGGCGCTGAAAAAGGCGCATGTCGATCGCGCGGACGTGAACGCGTTGCGCGACGGTGAGCCGGTCGCCGATGCGCGGCTGGATGCCGTCGCCGAATTCACGCGTGCGGTGATCGCGACGCGCGGCGCCGTTGCCGACGACGCGCTCGACGCCTTCGTTGCCGCCGGCTTCACCGAAGCGAACGCGCTCGAGGTGGTGCTGGGCGTCAGCCTCGCAACGCTGTGCAACTTCGCGAACAACCTCGCGCGCAACGAACTCAACCCCGAACTGGCGGCATACCGATGGGAACCCCGGACACAGCTCGCCTGACGGCGCCCGCACTCGACGCGTCGTTCGTCGACTGGCTCGACGCGAACGCCACGCCGCTCGACACGAGCGCCGACCTGAAAGCCGAAGTCGTGCCGCGCCTCGCGGCCGCGGGGCTGTTCCGAAGCGGCGTGCCGGCGAGCCTCGGCGGCGCCGGCGGCAGTACCGCGGACGCCATTGCGGGCATCGCCGCGGTGGCCGAGCATTCGCTGGCGGCAGCCTTCGTCCTGTGGGGCCAGCGCAGCTTCATCGAGTATCTGCTGCAAAGCCCCAATACCGCGCTGCGCGAGCGCTGGCTGCCGGCGCTGCTCGACGGCAGTTGCGCCGGTGCCAGCGGCCTGTCGAACGCGATGAAGTATCTGTGCGGGATCGAATCGCTGCAGATCGACGCCACGCAGCACGCGGAAGCGGCCGACGACTGGCGGCTGACCGGCAGGATGGCCTGGGTGACGAACCTGCGCGCGGAGCAGTTCGTGGTGGCGGCCGCCGTCGCGTTTCCCGATGGCCGCCCGTCCGCGATCGTCGCGATCCCGCATGACGCGCCCGGCCTGGCCCGCAGCACGGATCTCGACCTGATCGCGCTGCGCGGCAGCAACACCGCCGCGTTGCGTCTCGAGGACGTGCCGACCGATACCGCGTGGCTGATCCATCCGGATGCGCGAACTTTCCTGCCGGCGGTGCGACCGGCGTTCCTGGGTTTGCAGTGCGGGCTCTCGATCGGGCTTGCGCGTCGCGCGCTGGCCGAAGCGCAGCGTGCGGCGAAGACGTCGCGCGGCATCCTGGGCGCAGAAGTCGAATCGTGCGCGGCCGGGCTGGCCGCCGCATGCGCGCAGCTGTCGAGCGGCCTTGCCGACGGCAGCCTGCGCATGCACCCCGATCGCCTGTTCGAGCTGCGCATCACGCTCGCGACGCTGGTGGCGACCGCCGTGAACCTCGAACTCGAGGCGAGCGGTGGCCGCGGCTATCTGCGCGATGCCGGGCTCGGTTTCGATCGACGCTGGCGCGAAGCGGCGTTCATTCCGATCGTCACGCCCAGCGTGGTGCAGCTGAAGGCGCAACTCGCGGCGCAGTCGCGGAGCATCGCCGCATGACGCCGCCGCTGCTGGACGCCCGCCACCTGACGCTCGGCTACGGCGAGCCGTCGCCCACGATCGTGCTTGCCGATGTCTCGCTGTCGGTCGCTCCGGGCGAAATCGTCGCGCTGATCGGCCCGAGCGGCACCGGCAAGTCGAGCCTCCTGCGCGCGCTGGCCGGCCTCGAGCGGCCGCAATCGGGCACCGTGTCGGTCAACGGCGCGATGCTGCAGGGTCCGCATCCGAAGATCGCGATCGCGTTTCAGGATCCCTGCCTGTTGCCGTGGCTGTCGACCGAACGGAACGTCGCGTTCGGGCTCGCGTTCGAGCATCAGGATCGCCTCACGCGCGATCAGCAACGCGAACGCGTCCGGTCGGCCCTGCGCGCGGTCGGGCTCGAAGCCGCCGCAGCGCTACGCCCGGCCCAGCTCTCCGGCGGCATGGCGCAGCGCGCGGCGCTCGCGCGCGCACTGGCGCGTCAACCGCAGGCCTTGCTGCTCGACGAGCCGTTCTCCGCCCTCGACGAAGTCACGCGCGCCGCGATGCAACAGCTGCTGGCGGGCATCGTCGCGACGACGCGCTGCGCGACGGTACTCGTGACCCACGACATCGACGAAGCGCTGCTCGTGGCCGACCGCATCGTGCTGCTCGGCACGCAAGGCCGTTTCATCGATGCCTGGCAGGTCGATCTTCCGCATCCGCGCGACGCGTTCGTCAGCGAACTCGGCACGATGCGCATCGACATCCTGAAGGCGTTGCAGGCCGGCATGAAGCGCCCGCACGCGTCCGAACTCCACCCCGCTCACTGACCTGTCCCGCCTCCCATGTGCCAGATACCGATGTCGCGCCGCGAATGGCTGAAGCTTGCGACCCTGTTCACCGCGGCCGGCGCCGCCCCGCTGCTGTCCATGGCGAACGCGCATGCCGCAACGGATCCCGATGCGCCCGTTCGCATCGGCTATCTGCCGATCACCGACGCAGCGCCGCTGCTGGTGGCCCACAACAACGGCCTCTTCGCATCCGAAGGGCTGAACGTCGAGCCACCGAAGCTGTTGCGCAGCTGGGCGCAGCTCGTCGAAGCGTTCCTGTCCGGCCAGGTCAACGTCGTGCACCTGCTGTCGCCGATGACGCTCTGGGCGCGCTATGGCAGCCGCGCGCCGGCAAAGGTCGTCGCCTGGAACCACGTGAACGGCTCCGGGCTGACGGTCGCGCCCGGCGTCGATTCGTTGCGCGATCTCGGCGGCAAGACCGTCGCGATCCCGTTCTGGTACTCGATCCACAACGTCGTGCTGCAGGACATGCTCCGTCAGCAGGGGCTCGTCCCCGTGCTCAAGCGGCGCGGCACGCCCGGGCCGAACGAGGTCAACCTGGTCGTGATGGCGCCATCGGACATGCTGCCCGCGCTCGCCGCGCGCCAGATCGCCGGGTATATCGTCGCCGAGCCGTTCAACGCGACGGCGGAATTGATGAAGATCGGCAAGATCCTGCGCTTCACCGGCGACGTCTGGCAGAACCATGCGTGCTGCGTCGTGTTCATGCACGAGAACGATCTGGCGCAGCGCCCCGCGTGGTCGCAGAAGGTCGTCAACGCGATCGTGAAGGCGCAGTTGTGGGCGCGCTCGCATCCGCAGGAAACCGCGCAACTGCTGTCGAAGGACGGCACGCACCGCTATACGCCGCACACGCTCGCGGCGCTCGATCGCGTGCTGGTTCCGTCGGCGTCGCTGGCCGACACCTATCGTGCGAGCGGCGCGATCCGTCATGCGGACTGGCGCGGCAAGCGGATCGACTTCCAGCCGTATCCGTTCCCGAGCTACACCGAGGCGCTCGTTCAGCGGTTGAAGCGTACCGTGGTCGACGGCGACCGCGCATTCCTCGCGTCGCTCGACCCGGCGTTCGCGGCCCGCGATCTCGTCGACGACCGGTTCGTGCGCAAGAGCATCGACGCGGTCGGCGGGCTCGCGGCGTTCGGTCAGCCGGCCGCCTTCCGGCGGGAGGAGATCATCGTTGTCTGATGCGCTTGCCACCCGCCGTTCGTCCGCCCGCCAAACGCGCGCGGCCCGCGGCTTCCGTTCCCCGGCGCGCATGGCCGCCGGATGGCTCGGCGTGGCCGGCCTCGTCGCGACCGTCGCCGTCTGGTGGGCCGCGATCCACGCATTGACCGAGCCCGGCTCGCTCGGCCGGCAGTTCGCGCCGGACAGCGCGTTTGCGAGCCTGCGGTCGCTGTGCGCGGACGATCACCTGCTCGAGCACGCGCTCGTCAGCCTGCGGCGCATCGGCGTCGGGCTTGGCGCCGCGCTGCTGGCCGGCGTGCCGCTCGGGCTGCTGATCGGCCGCGTGCAATGGATCGAGCGCATGCTGTCGCCGACGTTCCAGTTCCTGCGCATGGTGTCGCCGCTGTCGTGGATGCCACTCGCCGTGATGTCGTTCGGCATCGGCGACCGTGCGATCTACTTCCTGCTCGGGTTCGCCGCGTTGTGGCCGGTCCTGATGAGCACGGCCGCTGGCGTGACCCAGATCGACCGGCGATGGCTGCAGCTCGGCGCAAGCCTTGCGGCCACCCGCCGCGAGCTCCTGATCCACATCGTGCTGCCTGCCATCGCGGGACCGCTGCTCAACGGCATCCGGCTCGCGATCGGCATCCTGTGGATCGTGCTGGTGCCGGCCGAGATGCTGGGCGTCAGCGCGGGCCTCGGGTACCTGATCCTCGACACGCGCGACCGGCTCGCGTATTCCGAACTGATGGCGGTCATCGTCGTCATCGGCGCGCTGGGCTTCGCGCTCGACGGATTCGCGCGGCTATTGGCCCGGGCGCTGCTGGCGTCCGGCCGCTAGCGCGATGCGCGGCGGCCGGACGGCCCGCCGGCCGCGCGCGGCTCAATTCCACGCATGGCGTGCCGGGCGCACGCCGTTCAGGTAGTAGTTGCCGACGAGGTGATATTTCCAGCGCACCGGATCGTGCAGCGTATGCGTGCGCGCGTTGCGCCAATGCCGGTCGAGATTGTGCTCGGCGAGCGTCGATTGCGTGCCGGCCAGCTCGAACAGCTTTTCGCCCGCGAGCAGCGCGACCTCGGTCGTCAGCACCTTTGCTTCGCCGACCGCGACGGACGCACGCGCGACATCGTCTTCGGTCACGTTGCCGCGCGCCGCGATTTCGTCGAGCGTGCGCGCCGCACGTTCGAGCAGCGCCTCGGCCGCATGCAGCTGGATATGCAGATGACCGATCTCGCGAATCGTCAGCGGATCGTCCGTGGCCCGCTCGACGCCGCTGTCGACCCACGGCCGTGTGCGGGTACGCACGAACGCCAGCGTGTCGTCGATGGCCGCCTTCGCGATGCCTGCGTCGATCGCCGCCTGGATGATCTGCGACAGCGGGCCGTTGAGCGTCGGCACGTCCGACACGCGCTGCGCGGGCAGCACGTGCGACGCTGGAACGCGCACCGCATCGAGCACGACCGTGCCGCTCGCGGTAGTGCGTTGCCCGAATCCCGACCAGTCGTCGATCACGGCCAGCCCCGGAGTCGGCTGCGGCACGTATGCGAGCCATGCCTGGTGCGCGTCGTCGAGGCCCAGCACCGGCACGTAGTGCGCGAACAGCGCGCCGGTCGAGTAGAACTTGGTGCCGTCTACCCGATAGTCGTCGCCGTCGCGGCGCACGCGTGTCTTCAGATCGAGTACGTGTTTCGTGCCCTTCTCCGAGAACCCGTTGCCGAAGCGCTTGCCGCTCAGCACTTCCGCGAAGAAGTGACGCTTTTGCGCGTCGGTGCCGGTCAGCGTGATTACGTCGACCAGCCCGAAATGATTCTGCGGCAGCTGCCCGAGCGACGGATCGGCCGCCGCGACGATCTTGATGACTTCGGTCAGCGTCACATGCGACACGCCTGCCCCGCCGTACGCCTTCGGCACCGTGATCGCCCACAGTCCCGACTGCGAAAACCATTCGATTTCGTCGCGCGGCAGGCGGCGCGTGCGATCGCGTTCGGCCGCGCCTTCCGCGAGCCGTTGCGCGAGTGCGTGCGCGGCCGCGATCGCCTGTGCGTCGTCGGCGATCACGTGGGCCGCGCGATGCGCTGCATCGGCCGGACGCTCCTGGATCGTGGCGCTCGTGTCTGACATCTGCCCCTCCTGTCGAATGACGAAAGCGTTCAATCTAGCAGCGCGGCGCGAGCGCTAAAACCGAG
Source organism: Burkholderia arboris (assembly GCF_038723655.1). Lineage (NCBI taxonomy): Bacteria > Pseudomonadati > Pseudomonadota > Betaproteobacteria > Burkholderiales > Burkholderiaceae > Burkholderia > Burkholderia arboris. The sequence continues at coordinate 108,998 of NZ_CP109823.1, read as the reverse complement.
CGATTCTCGGAACGATATTCCTTTGGATAACAAACGACCTGTCGATCTTCACACGCGATGCCGCGCTTGTGCGTCGCAATCGACGTACGAACGTCGATGCGTCCCCGCCCGGTTCCGGTAATACGCAGCGGCGATAACCATCTGCGAATCCGTTATTGGAACGCTCGCGTCGCGCTTCCTATACTGGCGTCCCGGCGCAATCGGCCCCGCTCTTCGAGGAACCCCGCATGACTTCGACGCACGCAGCCCCCGACCTTTCCACCGGCACCGACTACGACACGCTCGCGAGCCGGTTTCGGCCGATCTTCGAGCGCATCGCCGCCGGCACCGCCGAACGCGAACGCCGCCGCGAACTGCCGCACGAGGCGATCGGCTGGCTGAAAGCGGCGGGCTTCGGCGCGGTGCGGCTGCCCGCAAGCGCCGGCGGCGCCGCTGCGTCGCTGCCGCAGCTGTTCCGGCTGCTGACCGAACTCGCCACCGCCGATTCCAATCTGCCGCAGGCGTTGCGCGGGCATTTCGCGTTCGTCGAGGACTGGCTGAATGCGCCGGCCGGGCCGCAACGCACGACCTGGTTCGACCGCTTCGCGAGCGGCCAGCTCGTCGGCAATGCCTGGTCGGAGGCCGGTGACGTGCCGCTCGGCCAGACCGTCACGAAGGTATCGGAACAGAACGGCCGGCTCGTGCTGAACGGCCGGAAGTTCTACAGCACGGGCAGCCTGTTCGCCGACTGGATCGACGTGTTCGCGCAGCGCGCGCACGACGGCAGCGACGTGATCGTGGCCGTCGCGACCGCGCAGCCCGGCGTGATCCGCGAGGACGACTGGGACGGCTTCGGCCAGACGACGACCGGCAGCGGCACGACGCGTTTCGAGGATGCGGCCGTCGACGCCGGCAACGTGATCGACTTCGCGCGCCGCTTCAAGTACCAGACCGCGTTCTACCAGCTGTTCCACGTCGCCACGCTGGCGGGCATCGGCCATGCGATCGTGCGCGACGCGGGCGAGCTCGTGCGCAGCCGCACGCGCGTGTACAGCCACGGCAACGCGGCGCGGGCGGGCGACGACGCGCAGCTGCAGCAGGTGATCGGCGAAATCGCGTCGTGGGCGTACGCGGCCGACGCGCTCGCGCTGCGCGCCGCGCAGCCGCTTCAGCTCGCGTACGAGGTGCGCTTCGGCGGCGACGACGCAGCCGAGCACGCGGCGAACGTCGCGGCCGAGATCGAATCCGCGCAGAGCCAGCTCGTCGTGTCCGAACTCGTGCTGCGCGCGGCGACGCGCCTGTTCGACGCGCTCGGCGCATCCGCGACCCGCACCACGGCCGCGCTCGACCGTCACTGGCGCAACGCGCGCACGGTGTCGTCGCACAATCCGCTCGTCTACAAGGCGCGGATCGTCGGCGACTGGGTCATCAACGGCCGCACGCCGCCGTTCGTCTGGCGCGTCGGCAACGGTGCGGGCGCCGACGTGGAAACGGAAGCCGGAGTCGCGCGATGAGCAAGCCCATCCGCTTCAACGCGTTCGAGATGAACTGCGTCGGCCACCAGTCGCCGGGCCTGTGGGCGCATCCGCGCGACCGCTCGTGGCAGTACAAGGATCTCGACTACTGGACCGACCTCGCCCGCGTGCTCGAACGCGGGATCTTCGACGCGATCTTCATCGCGGACGTGATCGGCTACTACGACGTCTACAAGGGCAGCAACTATCACGCGCTGCACCAGGCCGCGCAGATTCCGGTCAACGATCCACTGCAGCTCGCCGCGCCGATCGCAATGGCGACCGAGCATCTCGGCATCGGCATCACCGCGTCGACGACGTTCGAACACCCGTACACGTTCGCGCGCCGGTTGTCGACGGCCGACCATCACACGAAGGGCCGGCTCGCATGGAACATCGTCACGTCGTACCTGGAGAGCGGTGCGAAGAACGTCGGCGATCACGGCCTGCGCACGCACGATGACCGCTATGCGGTCGCGGCCGAATACGTCGAGGTGCTGTACAAGCTGTTCGAAGGCAGCTGGGAAGATGGCGCGGTGGTGCGCGATCGGGACGGCCGCGTGTTCACGCATCCCGAGAAGGTGCACGAGATCGGCCACAAGGGCCGCTTCTTCGACGTGCCCGGCTATCACCTGTGCGAGCCGTCGCCGCAGCGCACGCCGGTGCTGTTCCAGGCCGGTGCGTCCGGCCCCGGCAAGGCGTTCGCCGCGCGGCACGCCGAATGCGTGTTCGTCGCCGCGCCGACCCGCGACCAGCTCGCGCGCTACGTGGCCGACGTGCGCGCGCAGGCCGCTGCCGCCGGGCGCGATCCGGCCGGCGTGCTGATCTACAACCTCGTCACGGTGATCGTCGACGAAACCGACGAGAAAGCGCAGGCCAAGTTCGACGAGTACCGCCGCTATGTGTCGTACGACGGCTCGCTGGTATTCATGTCGGGCTGGACCGGTATCGACTTCGGCCAGTATGCGCCGGCCGATCCCGTGCGGCGCGTCGAGACGAATGCGATCGTGTCGGCGGTCGAGCACCTGTCGGGCGGCGACACCGCGTGGACGATCGAGGCGCTGGCGACCTGGGGCGGCATCGGCGGGATGGGCCCGGTGTTCGTCGGGTCGGCCGCAACCGTCGCGGACATCCTGCAGGAATGGGTGGCCGCGACCGACGTGGACGGCTTCAATCTCGCGTATGCGGTCGCGCATGAAACCTTCGAGGATGTCGTGCGCCACCTCGTTCCGGAGCTGCAGCGGCGCGGCGTGTATCCGACCGCCTATGCGCCGGGTACGCTGCGCGAGAAGCTGTTCGGCGGCGCGGCGCGGCTGCCGGATACGCATCCGGCCGCGCAGTTTCGCGATATCGAGCAGGTCAAGCGCGATGCGGAGCAGGAAGCGGTCAGCGCATAACGAACGGCAATGTCCAGGCCGGTATGCCCGTGTACGGAGCAACCGGCCTCAGCGCAAACGGCTTCGCGCGGCCCGGCGAAGCCGTTTGTGTTTGCGGGGAGCGGCGAGCGCCCTCCCGCCAACGCTCACGCGGCGCTTTCGTCGTCGATGTCGCGCGCCGTCGGTTCGTAGCGCACGATCAGCAGGAACACGATCGGCGTGACCGCGCTGATCGCGACGACCCAGAACATGTCGGTACCGAGACGGGCTTGCAGGATCGGCAGCACGAACAGCGCCAGCGCCTGGCCGATGCCGCACAGCGATCGCCCGAAGCCGACGCCGGTGCCGCGGATCGCGGCCGGATAGGACAGCGTCGGATAGATCATCATCTGCGCGCCCGGCCCGAAGCCTTCCGCGAACAGCCACGTACCGAGCATCAGCAGCACGACGCCAACCGCGAGTGCGCCGTGCGGATGCCCCGCCAGCGCGAGCGCGACGAGTGCGACCGTTTGCAGCGCGAACCCCGCGATCGCGACATGGCGCGACGGGTACCGATACGCGAGGCGCATGCCCAGCAAGCCGCCGGTAAACGCGAACAGCACGTTCAACGCGAGCGAGGCCGCGATCGTTTCGAACACGCCCGCGCCGAGAAACTGCGACAGGATCGACGGCAGGAAGAACGCGATCGCCGTGTATTCGAACGGAATGCACAGGTTCATCACGCTGGCGACGATCGTGCGCCCGAGATACGGGCGCTGGAACAGCACGCGAATCCGCACGGGCGGCGGGCCCGGCTCGCGTCGCGCATCCTCCGCTTCGTGGGCGTGAATGCCGTACGATTCGCGCAGGATGCGCGCGGCATTGGCCAGATCGCCCTGGTTCGCGGCCCACAGCGGCGATTCGTTCATGAACCGGTTCCGGAACAGGATGATGACGAGCGCGGGCACCGCGCCGAAGATCAGCGACGCGCGCCACAGCCAGCCCGCATGCTCGGCCGGCAACAGGAAATACAGGCCGAAGATCAGCAGGAAACAGACCGACGACGCGACGTACCACATCGGGCACCACGCCGCGAGCCGCGACGCCTTGTTGCCGCGACCGTTGAACTTCGAGAATTCGGCGAGAAACGCCATCGCGACGGGCAGGTCGATGCCGACGCCGAGCCCCATCACGAAGCGGGCGCCGATCAGCACCCAGACGTTCGGCGCGAGCCCGGCCGCGATCGCCGCGACGACGAAGAACAGCATGTCGGCCATGAACACCTGGTAGCGGCCGATCCGGTCGGTCAGCCAGCCGCCGATCAGGCTGCCGAAGATCGTGCCGATCATGATCGCCGACCCGACCAGCCCGGTCAGCGCGGGCGTGAGGCCGAACTCGCGCGCGACGTCGTCGATGCCGTAAGACAGCGTCGTCAGGTCATACGCATCGAGAAACACGCCGCCGAGCGCCAGCAGCACGATCATCCGCGCATGGCTGACCGAACTGTCGACCGTGTTGATCAGGCGCGCGACGTCGCTCGCCGAGCGGATCGGGGAAGAGACCGGGGTGACCGGGTCCAGGTGGATCGAACTCATCGCATTCCTTAATTTCACGCCGGATGACCGGCGATGTTCGCGTGGCGCGGGAAACCGGGCGTGCACATTCGCGGAGCGTCAGGCCATCCCGCGAAGGCGGTCCCGCTGCCGGCGAGGCCCGGCAGCCGAAATTCTGTCCCCCCGGTCCGGCAATCCCAAGCGATATAAAGCGATTAATTAATCGCCCTGCGTCATAAAGTTGCGCGGCCGGTGCGCTTAGCAGCCGCGCGCATGTTCAATCGAGGATTTCTTCGTTAACGGATCGCCGGTGCTTGGGTACATTAGCCCGCTACCCTGCCTGTTCGCGGCGCATTGCCGCTCTTCCGGAGATTCCCCGATGAAGCTGTTCTGGTCCCGCGCGTGGCAATCCGCGGCCCTCGTCATTGCCGCGCTCGCCGGTCTCGCATCGATGCCTGCCCACGCGGCGACGCCCGCGGAAATCCGCGTCGACTATGCGTACTACTCGCCCGAGAGTCTCGTGATCCGCCACTTCGGCTGGCTCGACGACGAGTTCAAGGCCGACCGGACGTCGATTCGCTGGGTGCTGAGCCTCGGCAGCAATCGCGCGCTCGAATACCTGAACAGCGGCGCGGTCGATTTCGGTTCGGCCGCCGGGCTGGCGTCCGTGCTCGCGCGCGCGAACGGCAATCCGATCCGCACGGTCTACGTCTTCTCGCGTCCCGAGTGGACGGCGCTCGTCGTACGCAAGGATTCGCCGATCCGCTCGCTTGCCGACCTGAAGGGCAAGAAAATCGCCGCGACGCGCGGCACCGATCCGTTCCTGTTCACGCTGCGGGCGCTGCACACGGCCGGCCTGACGCGCGACGACGTCGAGATCGTCAACCTGCAGCATCCGGACGGCCGCACCGCCCTCGCGAACGGTCAGGTCGATGCATGGGCCGGGCTCGATCCGCACATGGCGGCCGCCCAGCTCGACGACGGCGCGCGCCTGCTGTATCGCAACGTCGCGTTCAATACGTACGGGTTCCTGAATGTGCGCGACGCGTTCGCCGGCCAGTATCCGCAGGCGGTTGCGCGCGTGCTGAAGGTCTACGACCGCGCGCGCCAGTGGATCGTTGCGCATCCGGCCGAAACCGCGCAGATCGTCGCCGACGAATCGAAGGTGTCGCTGCCGGTCGCGCGGCTGCAGCTCCAGCGCAACGACTTCAGCGATCCGGTGCCGGGCGATACCCAGCGCGCGGCGCTGAAGGCCGCCGCGCCCGTGCTGACGGCCGAGCAGCTGACCAAGCCCGGCGTCGATCCCGCGAAGATCGTCGATACGCTGATCGATCCGTCGTTCGCGCGCCCGATCGTCGCTGCATCGCACTGAGCTGGCCGCCGATGACGGACACCGCTGCCCGGGACGATGCGCTTGCGCCCCGCCGTCCGGCCCCGCCCGAAGCGAGCCGGCGCGACCCGCTTCGCGGGTGGCGCATCGCAGGGCTCGCACTGCCGTTCGCCGCGCTCGCGCTGCTGGAGTGCGCCGTGCGCCAGGGCTGGCTGCCGGATCGCCTCGTCCCGGCGCCCAGCGAGATTCTCGATACGCTCGCGCGCATGGGCGTCACGCGGGTCGCACGCCATGTCGCTGCGAGTGCGTTGCGGGTGGCGGCGGGTTTTGCAGCCGGCGCCGGGCTCGCGCTCGTCGTCGGCGCGGCGATGGGCCTGAGCCGTCGGATCGACGCGCTGCTCGAGCCGACGTTTCAGGCGCTGCGCGCGATTCCTTCGCTCGCATGGGTGCCGGTGCTGCTGCTGTGGCTCGGTATCGACGAAGCGCCGAAGATCACGCTGATCGCCATCGGCGCATTCTTCCCGGTCCATCTTGCGGTGGTCGCCGGCATTCGCGACGTCGACCGCAAGCTCGTCGAGCTCGGCGCGGTGTACCGGCTCGGCCCATTGGCGCTGTTCCGTCGCATCCTGCTGCCGGCCGCGCTGCCGCAGATCGTCACCGGCCTGCGCACCGGCCTCAGTCTCGCGTGGATGTTCATGGTGGCCGCGGAGCTGATCGCGGCTACCCGCGGCCTCGGTTTCCTGTTGAGTGACGGCCGCGAAACCGGGCGCCCCGATCTCGTATTCGGCGCGATCCTGCTGCTCGCGTTGCTCGGCAAGCTGACCGATGGCGCGATGCGCCGCATCGAGTTGCGCTGGCTCGGCTGGCGCGATGCGTTCGACAGCGTGCCGCGGGAGGTGTCGAAATGAGTGCACATCCTTCGGCCCGCCCGGCCGCCGGCACCGATACGCCGCTGCTCGACCTGCGGATCGTCCGCAAGCTGTATGGCGGTCGCACGATCCTCGCCGACGTCGCGCTGCAGGTCGCACGCGGCGAGATCGTCTGCGTGGTCGGCCCGAGCGGTTGCGGGAAGAGCACGCTGCTGCGGATCGTCGCCGGGCTCGACGCCGACTTTCGCGGCAGCGTGACGCTGGACGGTAGCGCGCTCGCCGGACCGTCCGCGCGCGTCGGCGTGATCTTCCAGGAGCCGCGGCTGCTGCCGTGGCTATCGATCGCGGACAACGTCGGTTTCGCGGCCGGCCCGCGAGGCGGCCGCGCGCCGAGCGTTGCCCGGTTGCTCGACGAAGTGGGCCTGGCGGGCGTCGCGCGGCAACTGCCGGCCACGTTGTCGGGCGGAATGGCGCAACGCGCCGCGATCGCTCGCGGGCTGTTCGGCGAACCGGATCTGCTGTTGCTCGACGAACCGTTCAGCGCGGTCGATGCGATCACCCGGATGCGCCTGCAGACGCTGCTGCTCGATGTCGTCCACCGGCACCGAATGGCCGCGATCGTCGTCACGCACGATCTCGACGAGGCGCTGTATCTCGGCGATCGCGTGCTGATGCTCGCGCCGAACCCGGGCCGTATCGACGGCGAAATCCACGTCGATGTCGCGCGGCCGCGCGATCGGCGCGATCCGTCGCTGGCGGCGCAGCGCGCGCGGCTGCTCGATGCGTTCCAGCGCTTTCACGATCGCGCGGTGGGCGACGCGGCCTGAACCACGGCCACGCCCGCCTGAAATCGCGTGCCTGCGCGCCCCGGATTGCGCCATGCGGGCAGCGCGACACGCGCATTCATTGCCGCGACGCTGACTGGACGAACGCGGCCAGATCGCGATTGAACCGCTCGGCCTCCTCGATGAACGGCGCGTGCCCCGACTCCGCGTACACCTTGCTGACCACACGCGGATTCAGCGCAGCCGCGCGCGCCAGCGTCGCGTCCGTATCGACGAGCGCGTCGCGACCGCCGTAGATGAAAAGCAGCGGCACGTGCGCGTGGCCGAGCCCCGCGGCCGCGAAGACCGTCATCGTCGGGACGGCCTTCTGCATGTCCCACGATGCCATCGCGGCGTTGGCGAGCAGCCGCTCGAACGTGGCGGCGTCCGGTCGATGGTTGAAGCACAGACCGACGAAGGTGCGTTCGCCGTCGAGATGCGTTTTCAGATCCGGCGCGTTCATGTCCCGGTAAACATCGGGATGCGCGACGATCTGATCCCGCGCAAGCTCCACCACGCCGTCGACATACACCGCGCCGGCGATCCCGTGATCGCCGTACCTGGCGAGGTAATTCGAGATCACGACGCCGCCGAGCGACCAGCCGACCACGACGGGTTTGCGCGCATGCGCCCCCTGGATGACCGCCGCAAGATCGTCACCCCAACGGTTTCCGTCGCGATACGGTTCCGCGCCGGACGGCTTGTCCGACAGGCCGTGACCGCGCAGATCGTAGGTAATGATCCGGTAGCGGCGCAATGCGGGGCTCGCCACCTGGGCGTCCCAGTTCAGGCGACTGCCGAGCAGACCGTGGATCAGGATGACCGGCGGCCCGTCCGGGTCGCCGCTTTCCTGAACGGCCAGCTTGGCCCCGTCCGTCGAGCTGACCGTATAGCTCACGGGCGCGGCGGCCGCGGCGCTGGCGAATGCGACCGGCATCGCCCACGCGATCGCGGCAATCAGCAGGTTGATCAGCGATCGGAATTTCATGATGTTTTCCTGAAAGAGTGGCCGGAACGCCCAGTCTCAACCCTCACACCTGTGTGAGAGTCAAGCGGTTCGTGCTAACCTGCCTTTCATGAAAAATCCATCTGCGCAGGCACGCCTGACCATCGGCGAGCTTGCCCAACTCACCGGCGCGAGCGTGCGATCGATCCGGCACTACGACGAGCACGGCCTGCTCGCGTCGGTGCGGGCGGCCAACGGCTATCGCATGTTCCCCGACAAGGTGGTAACGCAGGTCAAACAGATTCAGCGCATGATCGCGACCGGTTTCACCATCGACGATATTCGCGGCTTTCCGGACTGCATGCTGCTGATTGACGGCGCCCGCTCGTGCGATCAGATCACCGACGTCCAGCGGGAACGCCTCGAAGCCATCGACCGTCAGATCGCGGATCTCGAGAAACGGCGCGCGAGGCTCGTCAAAACTTTGCAGGATGGCGCGGTGCCTCCGCTCGACTGACGCGCCGGCATTCCCGGCCGCCGCGCCGCTCCTCGCTCCTCGCTCCTCGCTCCTCGCTCCTCGCTCCTCGCTTCTCGCTTCTCGCTTCTCGCTTCTCGCTTCTCGCTTCTCGCTTCTCGCTTCTCGCTTCTCGCTTCTCGCTTCTCGCTTCTCGCTTCTCGCTCCTCGCTTCGGGCGCCAGCGCCACCTCGGCACCGTTCAAGCAGGCCCGCCCCGCGAGGCGGGCGACGTGCGGTGGGTCGAAGAGGCGTTGAAGCAGGTGTCGGCGACAAAATGGCGGCCTGAACGCCCGGCGCTATATCGAGAACCGGAAGTCGTACGAGATGCGCGTCGCGCCGCTCAGGTTGTCCAGCGTGCCGTGCATCATCTCGGTGCCGTAGAATATGAATCCTTCGCCGTATTCAAGCTCGACGGGCTTGAAGTCGCTCAACCCCGGCGCGGATTCGACGTACATCGAATTGCTGTCGAAGGTGCGTGTCACCGGCAGCCAGATGTTGACCAGATTCGGCCGCTGCCCGTATTCCGCATCACGATGAAAGCGCAGGATCGCACGCGAGCCGTGGAAGTTGACCCGCATCATCGCAATCGGCTGGCAACTCCGGATCGGGCCGGCGAATCCGTCGACATGATCGAAGACGAGCGACCGGATCAGCGCCATCGAGCGCTCGGCTACCGCTGCGTGCAAGGCCTTGCTGACGTCCCAGCTGTTTCGGGTCACGAAGTGATGCGGCAGCGTGAGGTCCGTCTTCTGCGGGTTCCAGCGAGGATCCAGGTGCAGCGTCTCGAGCGCGTCGGTGCCGAAAAACTCCGCCACGATCGCACGCAAATCCCACCGCGCGGTATCGTAGGCGAAGACGGACGACAGCGGCAGGGCGCGCCCCGCCACCTCGACCGTCTCCGCGCTGCGGTACCGGACAGGGCCGCGATCGGATGCCATGAAGGGCCTCCCGTCGCACGGCTCACGCCGCAAGCGCCAGGGCCTTTTCGAGCAGCTTCTCCGCCGCCGCGGCATCCTCTTTGGGGAGGGACGCCTTGGTCGAACCGGGTGACGGCTTGTCGTCGTCCTCCGCCAGCACCTCGACCACCGCCACCGCGACTTCCGTCATGACCTCGGTGGTCACCTCCGTCGTCACCTCGGTGGTGACTTCCGTCGTCACTTCCGTCGTGACCTCGGTCGTCACCTCCGTCGTCACTTCGGTCGACGTGTTGCTGATCAGCGCGGCGACCACCGTGATGTTCGGCGGGGCGGAACTGGATTTGGTGGTCCCCGAGAGATTGACGTAAGTGGGCTGCGCACCGCTGTTCCACAATTCCCCGTAGAGCGTCAACGTCGGCGCCTGCGCGTTCGAGAACTGGATGATCGCATTCTGCGGATTGCCGTTCGCGCTGAACCACGCGAGCTGGTCGATCTCGCCTTTCGGCCCCTTCTCGCCGGTATAGACGGGCTTGTTCACGATCGACCCGCCGTACGTGACCTGCGGCGCGCTGATGACCAGCTTGTCGCTCAGCGGCGTGCTCTTGCCGTCCGCGGTCAGGCTGAACAGGTTGTACGTCCCGTTCCACGTCGACAACTGCTGGGTGGCGGCACCGGCGTTGCCGAACAGGTTGTTGGCGGTCGGCAACGGGTCGCTTCCCTGCGAGAACACGCCGACGAAGCCGTTGACGCCGCCGTTCTGGTAGAAGGTCAGCCTGGCAGACGTCGCATTGCCGCCGGTCGCGGCCCAGCTCACCCCGGTTGCGGTGAACGACGGAGAAGCGATCGCGGCGCCGTTGAGCGTGACGGACTGGTTGCCGGTATCGATCACGACCGGCCCGGGAATGTACGTCTTTCCGTCCGGCTGCAGCCAGCTGGTCATATAGGTGCCGGACACGTCGAAGGAAGCCATGGTCTTTTCCTCTTTTTCAGGTGGTGGGACAGCGCGTGCAGGCGCTCAGGCCAGGCTCAGGTCGTCCTTGCTGGTATGGACCGCTTCCATGGCCCGGGTCACGGCGGCGGGCGTGGCGGCAAAACCCTGCCGACGCAACCAGGACGCGACCACGCCTTCGTACTCGCCGAGCGGAATCTCGTGGTCGGCAACCGCTTGCGCGGCAGCGGCCTGACGATCGCGGTATTCGCGGGCCAGTTCCGGATCGAGCAGCGCGGCGCCGACGAACCGGACAGCCTCCTTGTCCGGATCGCGCTTGAACATCATCCGGGTGACGCCCGTGTGCTGGAGCAGCAGGTTGCGCCGCTCCTCGGCCGTCAGGCCCGCGCGCGAATCGAGGTAGGCTCGCGGGTTGGTCTGGAACTCGCCCTGGGCACGCTGGTCGAGCGCAAGCGTGAGCAGCGTCTGGTACAACGCTTCCGATGCGAAGCTGTACTTGTAGCCGGGCGGTACCTTGTGATTGTGGATGTTGCGCCGGGCGATTTCGGCCAGTACGCGATAGTCTTCGCGGTCGCAGATCAACGGGTTGCGGCGCGCCTCGCTGATTCTGGCGAGGCCAAGCTTGGCGAGCATGCCGGCATCGGACTGGATGCCGTCCTTCGCCGGAATGAAGAAGGTCGAGATGCCGGAGACCTTCGCCTTCACGTCGGGGTCGCGGTAGTCACCGATCACGTGGCGGTCGATCTGCGGCGGCCCGGCAAACATGTTGGCGACATAGTTGATGGCGGGATGCTCGGCGCCATAGATCTCCTCGAGATAGTCGAGCAGCACGTCGAACTTGTCGTTCCGGTAGCCGCCGAACTTGAAGCCCAGGTCGCCGATGCAACCGACCTGCCAGAGGATGAAGTTGGCGGTGGTATCCACCTTGCGACGCCGCAACAGGAAATCGGTCGCCTCGTAGATCTGCATGCCCGGAACGCTCGGGTCCACGCCCAGGTCCGCGTACAGGCAGTCCTCGGCCGAAACCGCCGGCAGCATCACGGCATCGTAGCCTTCGTTGCGGGCAATCGCGATCGCATTGTGCGACGGCGTCACGAATACGCCGGGGTGACCGTAGAACAGCGCGCACACGTACTTGCCCGCACGCACCTCCGCCATGATCCGCTCGATCATCTGGACGTACGTGATCACGCGCGCCTTGTCGTCCGCGTAATACTGGTAGAGATCGAACGCGTTGGGGTTCTGCGCCTCGATCCACATGTCGGTGACCGGGTCGGCCGCCGCATAGAGCACGATGTCCGCCTGCTGGATATGCGCCTGCGCTTCCAGCGTAAAGTGCGCAACCGCCTTGATGCCCGATCCGATCACCACCAGCCTGCCTTTGGCCGCGCTCATAGTACGTCCTCCGCTATCAGACAATCGAACATATCGATCTCCCGAAATCAGGATTCGGAAAACACGCCGGAACGACTAAGACGGTCTTGCTCCGCCCATGCATAAAACCTGCTCGCACACCGCGCGACAGAATTCCAATCACGTGCGCGTCATTAGGTATAGGGCCGGATTTCGACAAATTCAATACCAAATTTGATTGAATTGAATTTGATCGCTCACTTGAAAATTCGCCGAAAGAAAATTGAACATTTTCAGGAAGCTTTGCCTCCCTGCCTGGTTCGAATATTCCGAAACCGGCTACGCGGCAATCAACAATGCCCGGCTGAATTGAACAACTCGAAACAAAACGCCGGCCGGGGTATGGCTTGCCTCGTGGCGCCCTCCGCGCCTGAGGCGGTGCCGCCGTCGTACGGACGGTCACCGATGCCGGTGCTACCGCGACAGTCCGTGTAATCGAGTGTAATCGCCTTTTAAAATAACTCCTTCTATATTGTTTTCGTTCTTTCACCAGAACCCGGATCTCTGGATTTTCATCAAGGCCGATAAAAAATCAGCCATTGCTTGCCAGGATTCAATAGCGACCCGGGTCGATTCGATACACCTGCGCATTCCGCTCAACTCAATCAGGAGGGCTGAACCGCGCCGAGAATCGTGGAGGCTGGTTGGTTTAAGTTAATGCAGGCACGTCAGCGGCATTTCTGAGTTGCCTGTAGTAGTTTGCCTCAGCCTCAGCGGGCGGGATATAGCCGAGCGGTTCCATCAACCGATGATGGTTGTACCAGGCCACCCATTCCAGGGTTGCCAGTTCGACAGATTCCCTCGTTTTCCACGGGACGCGCCGATGAATCAGTTCCGTTTTGTACAGACCGTTGATCGTTTCAGCCAGCGCGTTATCGTAGCTGTCGCCACGACTGCCGACGGACGGCTCGATACCCGCCTCGGCCAAACGTTCGCTGTAGCGAATGCTGACGTATTGCGCCCCTCTATCTGAGTGATGTATCAAAGTCCCTTCGTCACCCGGTTGGCGAGCGTACAGCGCCTGTTCAAGTGCATCCAGAACAAAGTCCGTGGTCATCGACGAACTGACTCGCCAGCCAACGATGCGACGGGCGAACACGTCGATTACGAACGCCACGTACAGCCAGCCCTGCCACGTCGAGACGTAGGTGAAATCCGACACCCAAAGCTGATTCGGTCGCTCAGCCTTGAACTGCCGGTTGACCCGATCCAGTGGGCGCGGCGCGCTCGAATCGGGAGTCGTCGTGCGAACTCGCTTGCCGCGAACTGCGCCTCGCAAGCCCTGCAGCTTCATCAACCGCCCGACCGTGCAGCGTGCGACCAAGATACCCTCCCGGTTCATCTGCTTCCAGACCTTCGGCACGCCATAGACCTGCATGTTGGCCTGCCAGACACGCTTGATCTCCGGCTGCAGAAGCTCATCGCGTTTGGCGCGGGCGCAGCGTTTGGACGGATCTCGAAGCCGCGCAGCATGGCGTCGGTAGCCCGACGGGGCAATCCGCAAGACCTTGCAGATCGGCTCGACCCCGAAGGCGTCGCGATGCTGATCAATGAAGGCCTTCAGGACTTGAAACGGCGGTCGAGCTCCGCCTGGGCGAAAAACGCGCTCGCCAGCTTGAGAATCTCGTTGGTCCGGCGCAGTTCCTTGACCTCGCGTTCCAGGGCCTTGATGCGTTCACGCTCGGCCGTGCTCACGCCATCGCGCTCCCCACGGTCGACCTCGTCACGTTTGACCCAATCCAGCAGCGTCTGCGGCGTACAGCCAATCATCGGCGCAATCGATTCGACCGTCGCCCACATTGACGCGTGTTCGCTACGCTGTTCGCGTACCAGACGCACTGCGCGCTCTCGCACTTCCGGGGAAAACTTGCTTGCCTTCTTGTTCATGACTCGATTCTCTCAAGAATACGAGCCTCCACAAAATCCGGCGCGGTTCAGGGCATCATGTCGAAAATCTTCATCTGGAATCCAGACGAAAACCAGACCTACGACATTCCGGGGCCGTACGAACTGAGTGCCGCCTCCTTCGACAAGGAAGCCGGCAAGTCCTTCACGATGATCCCCCCCGCGGGAACGCTGATGCTGCTTTCCAGGCAGTCGTCGGTATGGGGCGGACATTTCGACAATGCGATTCCGCCGACCGAAATCGATCTCCGCAGCGGCGCACTCGTCCTGCGCGGTGTGTCCGGCGATCCGAAGGGTGTCGATTTCACGATGGGGCCGTATCCGTACAAGCTCATCGGACATCCGTTCGTCAACTTCACGCTCACCGACGCGTCGTTCGAAGCCAGCCATTTCGACAAGGTGAACGCCGGCGGTCTGGATCCGCTGGTGCTCGGCATGTACATCGACCTCCTCCTCGACTTGAAGCTGGCCGGCGCCAGCCGCTATCAGGTCGACTGCGGGCTGTACGCCAGCACGAAGCGGCTGCTTGTCAAGGGACGATCGGCCGTGAAGGTCCGGGCCGACGAGGTCGTGCTGACGTTCAGCGAGTATTTCGTCCTGCCGACCGAGTTGCCGCGGGCGCCGGGCGACGACCATTCGCTGAACCTGGAAGCGACCGGCGGCAAGCTGGAGATCGCCGAATCGCGTTTCGCGTTCGGAAACAGCGCGAAGAGCGCGGTGAAGAGCAAGAAGATCACGTTGCGCAAGAGCGTGCGGGTTGCGGCCCAGGACAGCGCACGGGCGACGTTCGTCACCGACGCGGTCGAGTTTTACGACAGCGCATCGACCGCCATTTTTTCCATCGCCGATCATGCCGATGTGGAATTCGATACCTACTCCGGCGGAAAGCCCTTCGACTTCCTGAGCAACCGGCAATACCCGGAAGGCCTGTTCAACTTTCAGTCGAGCCCTCAGTCCAGGAGCACGGGCAAGTTCACGCTCTACGGCGCCGGCAGTGCGTTCGAACAGTCCGCGATGCTGAACAAGCGGGTCGTTGCCATCGACGGCGTACCGCAATCGGACAGCAAGCGCCTCAAGTTCGACTACGTTCCCGTCGGCAACACGCAGAACATGGTGGTGTCGCTCCGGTAAGCGGTGTTCGGTCCCTGGCCGGCTCGTCGAATCATCGGCAGCCGGCCGGAACCGGTTGGCCAACGGCGATGAGTCGACCGGCCAAGCGGCGCCGTTCCCGTGCATCGGGCACAATACGCGGCTTCGCCCTTTGCCCGCGGTCAAACACATGCGCGTCGTCGTCGTCGGAACAAGCGGATCGGGGAAATCCACCTTCTCCAGCGCGCTCGCAGCAGCGGCAGACTGCCCTTACATCGAACTCGACCGGCTCTACTGGGGTCGCAACTGGGCCGCCGTGCCGCCCGAGCAGTTCGAGCGCGCCGTGCTGGCCGCAACCGCCGGGGACCACTGGGTCGCCGACGGGAACTACAGCGCGGTGCGCGACGTGCTGTGGTCGAGAGCCACGCACGTCGTCTGGCTCAACTTCGGGCGCTGGACCGTATTCTCGCGGGTACTCTGGCGCACGATCAGCCGCGGGCTCATGCGTACCGAGCTGTCTCACGGCAACCGGGAGTCGCTGCGGATGGCGTTCTGCTCGCGAGACTCGGTACTGCTGTGGTCATGCACGACATTCGCGAAAAACCGCGTCAAGTTCACCGGCCTGCGCGACGATCCGAAATACGCGCACCTGCAATGGACGGAGATCACCGAGCCTTCGCGCACCCGCGCGTTCATCGACATGCTGGCACGCAACGCCGGTCGCGGTTGAGCGCGGTACGAACCACCCCGCGTCAGTCGTCGAAGGTGCCTTGATATTCCGGTGCGGCATCCGCGCGCGTGTTCAGCTCGAACATCACGCCGCCCGGCGCACGACAGAAGAAGCGCGAACCGCGCCCGTTGTTGAAGATGTCCGTCTCCATCGCGACGCCCTCCGCCGTGAAGCGCTCGAACAGCGCGCGCACGGCATCGAGGCTCGGCAGTTCGAAGCCGACGTGGAAATTCGTCGGCCACGCGGGCACGCCGTCGCCGACGTGATCGATCACGACGTCGAAGCCCGGACGTTTGAGAATCCAGGATTCGTCCCAGCTTCCGGCAATCGTGAAGCCGAGGTATCGCTCGAAGAACCGGGCCGTCGCCAGCGTGTCGGCCGAGGGAAAGCTCAGGTGGTTGAGCTTCATCGTTTGGGTCGTTTCGGTCATGGTCGTACTCTCTGATGCGGTGATCGGCGGAGGCCCCATGCCTTGCCGCCCGACGACTTCAGAATATGAGCTGCGGCTCACATTCGACAACTCGCATTGGACGCGTGTGCCGGGCGGCGCGCGAACCCGCGCGGGGCCGCCGGTCGGGGTATGGGGACGATCTCGATGGATTGCGCTACTCGCATTTGCGGCGAGCGACCCGGCGGGTTCCCGGGGCCCGTCGGCAGAGCGGTCGATGGGCGCGGAAGAATCGGTCCGCGGTCGGAGCGGCGCCGATTGCGTTACCGCGGCCGTCGCGCGTACGGCGCCAGATGTCCTGTGGGAGACCTGCGTGTCGGCGCTCGATGCCCGGCGGTGCGTGCGTCGCCGCGCCGCCGAAACCGTCGACGAAGTCACGAAGTCCGGCCTCTCGGCGCAACGCGTCGATGCGCGGGAATCAAGCGGGATTCGCATCGCGCGACGATCATTCGCGTGCGTCGACCGTGGGCCGGCGAGGCCATGTTAGAACGGACTTTTAATGCGAGACGCCGGAGTCCGGACATGTCGACATCACGTGTTGGCGGCGCGAACGTCGCCCCGCTTCAGCATCCATCAACGACGGACGAGCCCGATACGCTCAGACCGTCCCGATTTTCGAACCGGCCCGCCGTTGCCGGGAAACTCGCCGACCTCAAACCGCGGATGGATCCTGCGGCGGAACGACACGCGAGAAAGCCGCAGGTTCGTGAAAGCGAACCTGCATCGCTGGAGCGCTATTCCGAATCGCAGATGCAACTGGCGGTGTATCAGTCGAAGCTGAGTCTGACGCAGGCCGAGGCCGAGGCAATCAAGGCCGGTTCGGGGGGGATCCTGAAGGCAACCGAGACCAAGTAGCGTACGGGTACGACCCGCGTCCCGACGCGGCATGCCGCGAGCGCGATCGACGGAACGATCGATCGCGTTGCCCGCCCGCCTCCCGGCGGGCAAACGGTGTCATTGCGCGTCGGGCATGCCGTGCGTGTCAGAGACGAGGCTTGCGGGATGGCGCCGCGCGTGGCGCCGTCAGCGCCACCCGGGCGTGGACGGTATTGAAAATTTCGTTCATGTGCCTGACGATCGCACCTCTCGCCGTGGCGTAACGGCGGTCTGGCCGACGCACGGAGGACGATTGCATGCGCTTGAGAAAGACCGGTCGCCCGGGCAACGGCGGGGGCATGCCTGCAGCGGCACGGGACCGGGTATCGACATCCGGCCCCGAGCCTGCCCCCGGCTCCGATTCGCCTGGCTCCGGCGAAGACGAGCGGCGAGACGCGTTCGAGAGGCCGCCGGCAGATCGCGTGATGTTCGGCATGACGTCGTTCCCCTGAATCAGGCGTGTTCGGCACGGGACAAACGTCGATGATCGCGGCCATGCCTCCGGCCGTCCGGCGCGCATGCGAAATCACGTGCGACGACGCAATGAATTCGCACCGCGCGCCGTGGATTCGCGTGCGCCCCCCTCACCCGGCCGAGTCGTACGAGCATGATGGATGCCTCATCCTCCCGAATCCTTCCGACGATCGAACCCATGGCCATCCGAGCGATCGCGCTTCTGGCGCTGCTGCCGTACCTGACGCCTGTCGCCCATGCCGAATGCTTCGCCGAAGCCGCCGCCTACCAGCACGTCAACGAAACGATTCTGCGCGCGCTCGCATGGCAGGAATCGCACGACAACGTCAACGCGAAGCGCGTCAACACCAACGGGTCGATCGACTATGGCCTGATGCAGATCAACTCGATCCATCTGACGACGCTGTCGACGTACGGCATCACGTCGCACACGTTGATGGATCCTTGCGCGAGCGTCTATATCGCCGCGTGGCACCTGCGCAAGATGATGCTCAAGTACGGCAATACGTGGAAGGCGGTCGGCGCATACCATTCGCAAACACCAGCGGAACGCGACCGCTATGCGGCCCAGGTCCGGCTGATCGTGCAGCGGATGCAGTCGAACTGAAGCAGGCGGCAGGCGCCGCCCGCTCGTGCATGACGCTTACCGCGACGGGACGATCTGCTCGACGGTCGCCGAGATCCGCCGCTCGAGCAGCGAAGCGCGCTGCCGGCGGGCTTCGTGCGTTGCCTGGTCGAGCAACGCCCGTACGTCGTCCGCCGGCACGCCGGCGCGGTGGCGCACGACCGCGTGTACGCGCAACGCTTCCGGCAGCAGCCAGCGGCGTCCGCTGGCCGGCAGATTCGCGGTCGTCTGTTCGAACAGGCGGTTCAAAGCCGGGCCGCCGGCCAGCTGCAGCACCGCGCCGGCAAACCGGTCAAGTATCGCCAGGTCGATGATGCTCACGTGGCCGCGCGCGAGATTGCGCAGCGCAAGCTGGATCAGCTTCCCGGTCTCGTCGTGCGTTTCGTCGGTCGCGTCGACCCACATCAGGAAGTGGCGGCCGATGTTGCGCCAGCCCGGCAGCCCGTTGCGCTGCGCGACGTCGACGAGCAGCCGGGCCTGTTGCGCGACGCGCGGCGCGTCGCCTTCGAGCAGGAACAGCACGCAGGCCATCATCGCGGCCGCGCAACGCGACAGCGGATCGGACTGCTGCCGCGCGCCCTGCAACGCATGCAACAAGGTCGGATGCGCGATCGCCTGCGCGCCGGTGAGCCACAGCGATATCGTGAGCGCGTTGTCCGCAACCGACGTGATGTAGTCGGGACGGCACGTGTCCGGCGCACCGGCTTCGGCGGCTTCGGCGGCTTCGGCGGCATCGGCGGCTTCGTCGGCATCGCAATCCGCCTCCCGCGCCGGTTCGTCGTGCGGCGAAAGCAGCGCAATCGCCTCGTCGTGGCGGCCGTCCAGCGTCAGCAGCGCGCCGCGCAGCAACGCGAAGCTGCGATGCGACGACGACACTTCGCATTCCTGCGCGATCCGTGCCCGCACGCGCATCAGGAGTTCGGGTGAATCGTCGCTGAAGCCGGCTTCGAGCGTACGCAGCAACAGGACCGACAACGCATGCAGCCGGCTGGCATCGTCGGCACAGGCGGTGGCGAGTTCGTAGACGCGCCACCACGCGGCGATCGTGTCGGCCGGCAACGGCGCCGGCGTCGCCTGCTGCATCGCCTGCGCCAGCGTCAGTTGCAGTTGCATGAGATCGCGCACCTTCAGAATCGAGCGCGACAGGTCGTGATCCAGAACGCGGCCGGTCCAGACCGTCCACTCGCCGGTGAGATGCGCGGCAGCCCACAGCGATCCCGAATGCCGCAGCAACCGCGCGGCGGTGTGGAAATGCCGTGCCTCGATCGACCAGCCGACGGCCCGGCGCACGTCGGCGAGTGCGGGCGCGCGAGACGCGGGTTCGCCGGCGCGATGGCCGGCCGCGTCGAGCCGTTCGGCGATCCGTTGCGCATGGCGGGCGGCCGCGCGTGCCTGGTCGGGCCGGTGCGCGGGCACGCCGAGCGTGAAGCGGCGGACGGCGGCCGGGACCTGAAACAGGCGACGCGCGTCGCTCGACGCGTGTTCGATCAGCAGGCCGGCATCGATCAGCGTCGACACGATCGCCTGCATGGCGGATGCGTCGTCCGGGGCGCGGGTGGCGTCGCCCTCCGCCGATACCGCGTGAACGTCCGCGACATCGAACCACGCCGCGAAAAGACTCGCGCAACGCAGGACGTGCTGCGCGCCGGCATCGAGTGCGTGATACGCATGGGCGACCACCGTCGGCACCAGTGCCGCAGGCGGCAAGGCCAGCTCGTGGCCGCCGGTTCGCTGCAGGATGTAGCGGCGCCAGCGCGCATCCCACGCCGCGACGGCTTCGGCCGGCGTCGTGCGGCCGCGCGAGGCACCCGCAATCTGGCGCGCCGCCAGGTCGAGGGCCAGCGGATTGCCGCTCAACGCGCGGCAGATCGATTCCAGGTGGCGCTGCACGTGCGCGGCCGGCGTGTCGTTCGACGCCGTGCCGGCGGCGTCGCTCGCGAACCGGGCACCGCATGCGTCGAGCTGCGCGGCGAGCAGTTGACAGGCATCCGAAGGCGGCGCGTCCGGCATGACCGGCGACACGTCGTTCGGCGGCCGAAGCGCAAAGCGCAACGGCGCCAGCGGCAACACGTATTCGCCTGCGATGAACAACGGCGCTTCCGCGCACACGATCACGCACACGTCGGTGGCCGTCAGCAATGCGTCGATCAACACGCCGACCTCATGCGCGAGCGGGTCGCAATCGTCCACGATCAGCAGCATCCGGCGGCCGGCGAGTCGCGCGATCAGCCCGTCGAGCCCTTGCGCGGCCGGTTTGACGTGCGGGTGTGGCGGAAGCTGCGCCGCGATTGCGTCGGGCACGCCTTCGGGCAGCGTCAGCCCGGCCAGCTCGACGCGGACGATGCCGTCCGGGAACAATGCCGCGACGCGCAATGCCGTCTCGTGCGCGAGCCGCGTCTTGCCGTTGCCGTGTGCGCCCATCAGCGTGACCAGCCGGTGTTGCGCAATGCGCATCGACAATTCCGAGAGTTCGGCATCGCGTCCGATCAGCAGCTTTCGCGCCCCTTCGAGGTCGGGGCCACGGTCGGGCCACGCGTCGCGATCGCCGGCCTGTTGCCGGTCCGGCTCCGTATCGGCATCGGCATCGGCATCGGCCGCCGGAGGCTCGTTGTCGGCGGTGCCCAGCCGGTCGCGAATGTCATACCACTCGGCGGCGAAGCGGTAACCGCGACGCGGCACGGTTTCGATCATGCCGCGATCGTCGCCCAGTGCACGGCGCAACTGCGATACGAGCGCATGCACGCTATGGGCCATGACGGACGACGCCGGCCGCAGGCGTTGCTGAAACTGCTCGATCGAAACGATCTTGCCCGCGGCATCGACCAGCGTGATCAGCACGGCCATCGCGCGCTCGTTGACCGGCAGCGCGCTGCCTTCCGCGTACAGCACGCGTGCGTCGCGATCGAGCGCAAAACGGCCGAACAGCGTGACATGCGCGGCGGAAGCAGGTGGCGACGAGCGTTTCTTCATGCGCCGGCCCTCGGGCGCGCGGCGCTCAGCGCGAAGGAAATCGGGGTTTTCATGTCGACGGGAACCTGCTCCACCGTTGCGCCCGCTCCGCCGGTTCGTCCAGGCCGATCCGGGGCTCGCGGGGATGAGGGATGCACCTGGGCGCACGCCGGTAATGCCCGACGCGCGCATCCGCCGCGGCGGAATCCGGACGCAACCGTCGACCGGGACAGTCCGGACAGGTTATTTCGTGGCGGCCACGCGTGCCGCCCCGCGACCGGGCTCGTCGCGAGCCGGCCACGCACGGCGCGTGGGCATGACGGACAACCGGTCGAGCCGGTCACCCCGACAATGGGCGCGACGCGATGTCGCCGTGATCGCTGATCGCGCATTCATATCCGCGCGTTTCTCTCGAAGCATTGAATGTCATGCGCATGCCGGTTGAGTGACACGTTTTTTGAACGGTCGCGATGTCGCAGGCAACCCCTTGGCTTATTGCAATGAATCCGGAAAGGCATTTTAGTCGGAATTACGTGCTTGTTCTCCGGATCTGCACATAACGACACAAGTCGATTCCAAGGAATAGTCGAATCGCCCCTGCGTAACCACCGGTCGTCATTGTGCAATCGGGACAGCGCATTGCGCATTCCGGCCACGCGATGACTGGCGACACGGGCATCAGTGCCGCGCCGGGACGTTGAAGGGTTGGCCCGGCGTGCGCACCCACGCAGCCACGACTTTCGCACCGGCCGGCCCGGCGCGCGTCACGTGCGCGACGCCGGCCGGCAACCGGAACGTCTCGCCCGCGTGAAACGTCGCCGGCGGCTTGCCGTCCACCTGCACGACGACTTCGCCTTCAAGGACGTAACACAGCTCGGGCCCGGTGGCCGCATGACGCGGCTTGAGCGCATCGGGCGGGAATTCGGCAAGCCCCATCCCCATCTCGCGACCGGTGTCCGGCACGGGCACACGCTGCAGCACGACCGTTGGCTTGCTGTCGGGGGCCTTGCCGGCCGCCGGTACGGACTGCGCGAACGCGAACGTCGCGAACGCCAGCGCGCCGCGCGCGAGCGTGCGCATCGCAGCCACACGTCCGTGGTCCGCGCCAGTCACCCACGTTGTCATGCTTGACGGCTTCATTGCCGAATTCCCTCGTCAGTGTCGATATCGAACAGCCGCTAATGTCGCGATTTCGGCGCAAGACGACAAGCAAGAATAAATTGCGCGCGACCCTGGATAAACTTATGGAAAGACAATCCGCCTTCATTCATTCGTTTCAAACGAATTCGGGAGATTCAGTCCGGCCAGTTCCCGTTGACGCCACGGCCCCATACGCCCACGTCGCTCTCCGGACGGTGTTGGTCCTTGTCGGGCGCGCCGCGTGATACGTATGGGCCGCAACGACAGGTCATCGCCGTTGCGCGACTTCATGATCGTCGCATTTCATGCCAGCGTCCCCGCAATTGCGAATGCGCGTCCCTCAAAACGCAGCGGCCTACCCGGGCGGCGACGCTGCCCGTCACGCCCGCGCTTCGGGCTGCCGGGGCCAATTCCGGTCCAGCCGGTCGGCTTCGCGCGGCGACAGCTTCAGCGCGGCCACTTCATGCTCGCCGCGCGCGCCTTTCTGCACCGCGATCTGCAGCCCCAGCCGCAGCCCTGCCGTGATTTGCCGGTCGGTCGCCTGCACGGTCAGCAGTTCGGTCGGCAACCACGAGTCGGCGCGCCGGAGCAGCGCATCGCGCCGGTCGAGCAACATGTCGATGTCGTGCTCCGGCGGGTCGCCGCGATGCCGGGCGCGCAGCGACGCGATCCGGTCGTCGAGCGCGTCGGCTTCGCGGGCCGCATGTTCGCGCAGGCGCCGCCGCAGCACGAAGCGCAGGTTCTGCACGCGATTTTCGGCGATCTGCGACAGGTACTGCTCGATGCGTTCGCGGCCGGCCGCGAGCGCCCGCTCGTAGTCGGCCGCCGCGGCCGGCAGCGGCTGCCCGGGCGTCGCGCCGAACGCGAGCAGCCAGGCCGGATCGTTGCGCAGCGCGTTCTTGTACTGCGTGAAGTTCGCGAATTCGGTGTCGGCATTCGACGCGCGCACCTGCAGCCTGCCGCGTTCACGCACGAGCGTCGCCTTCGCCTGATGGAACGAGTCGTGCACCGGTACCTCGACCCCGATCAGCTTCGGCGAGAAGATCGACACGGTCGCGACATCGGCGGGGTCGGCGCTGCCCGTCTGCGCGTTCTGCAACTGATCGCTGATGCTGACGTTGATGCCGGCCTCCACGCCGGCCCGATGGCCGCTGCCGACGCGATGGCCTTCGATCTTCGTCTGGCCGCTCGCGTCGACCGAATCGAGTTCGGCGCGGTGCACCCACTGGTAGGTGTCGCCGAGCGCCGCGGTCGCGCGCGCCGAGTACTGGCCCGCGCCGATCTTCACGCCGGCCCGCAGGTCGGTCGCCACCTGGACCTTCCGCAAACTGGCGGTCTGGTTGTTCCATGCAACCGAGAAGTCATCGTTGTCGAAGAAGCGGCTGCCGAGTTCGTTCCAGAGCGCCCGTTCGCCCTTGCCCCTGCCGGCGTTGTCGAACAGGTAGCGGTTGACCGACTTCAATTGCCGCCTGCCGGCCGAGTCGTCATAGGCGTCGTTGACCGGATGCAGCCGCCGCGCGATGCTCAGGTCGACCGTGCATTGTTCGGTGTCGTCCCACTCATGCCCGACCTCGACGTTGCCGGCCGCACGCACGATACTGAAGTTGTGCCCCACCTGAAGGCCGCCGCCGGCCTCGAAGCGGTTCCGGCGCTGCGTGCCGATGCCGATCTTGTAAGCGGCCGTGCTGCGGCTGAATTCGAGTACCGACTGACGTCCGTGCGACGCCTGCACGTTGAGCCGCGGTGCAATCCACGGGAACGATGCAGCGGTCGCGCTGACGCCGCGCGTACTCGCGCCGATCACGCCGCCTTCCGTGACGATCGCCTTGCCGCTGCCTTCGAGCGCGTCGATGATGCGATCGCCCGCGTCGCGGTAATCGTCCGTCGTCGTGCCGCGCGGCTTCACCGCTTTCCCGAGCGCGATGCGGTCGATCGTGTCGAACCGGGTGGCAACGGCGGGCGGCACGTCGTCGCCGACGTGTTTGCGCCACAGGCCGATTTTCTTCGCGTCGAGCACGTCCGAGCCGCCGATCAGATGCTTGCGCACGCGTTCGAGCGCATCGGCTCGCGCCTGTGGACTTCGGTCGGCGCCCGCCAGCGTGTCGCGGAATGCCGCGAGCATGCGCCGCACGCGCGCTGCGCGCAGCGTCGACCGAACGGAAACGGGCGCTGCGCGTGCACCGGGCCGTTGCACGGCGCGGCGCGCGAGCCGGTCGATGGCGGCGTCGTCGAGCGTGTGCACGACACGTGCGGCGATGAGGCCGACCGTGGCATCGTCGAATTTCATCCCGTACCCGACCGGTTGCCGGCCGGCGCCGGGCGTACGCGACAATTCGGCCAGCACCGCGAGTTCGGCCGCGCCAACCGTTTCGTGAATCGCGCGGCTGTCCTTCTTCAGCTTCGCGGGGCCAGCCGCAGGTTCGCGCACCGCGGGGTGTTCGTCCATCGCGACGAAGGCATCGCGAAGCGCGGCGTCGAGCACCTGTTCGTCCTTCGACCATGCGCCGAGGCTCGCGCCCGGCACACCGTCCTGCATCGCCGCGACGGCGCTCTTCCGGTACCCGAACGGCCGCACCGCGGCCGCGAACGCCGAGCGTTGCGCCGCGACCGGCACCGCCTCGTCGCGTTCGTCCTGCGCAGGCTCGAAGTGGTCCGACGTGGCGCGCGGAATCGTGTGGTTCAGGAAACGCGCGAGCCGGTTCTTCGTCGCGGCAAACGGCGTGCCGGGGCCATCGCTGAAAAAGCCCTGCCGGCCGGCGAGCAACGCGCCCTTGTCCGACGCGTTCAGCCCGTCCGCGTTCTGGCTGCGCCACAGCCGCGACGCCGCACGCACGAGCCACGCGGCATGCGCGGGCTTCGTGGCCGACGTATCGCCGGCCAGTGCCCGCGCGTGACGTTCGACGCCCGCGGGATCGGCATCGCAGCGCGTCGTGTCGACCAGCCGATCGGCGGCCTGCAGCCACACGCGCGGCGCATATCGCGCCGCGCCGTCCGCCGGCGGCCAGGTGCGACCGGCCAGCGCGTGCACGCAGTCGTAGCCGCTGGCCGTAACCGCG
Organism: Burkholderia arboris; assembly: GCF_038723655.1. Taxonomy (NCBI): domain Bacteria; kingdom Pseudomonadati; phylum Pseudomonadota; class Betaproteobacteria; order Burkholderiales; family Burkholderiaceae; genus Burkholderia; species Burkholderia arboris. The sequence continues at coordinate 83,541 of NZ_CP109823.1, read as the reverse complement.
AGCTTCTGGGCCGTTCGCCACGCAAGCGCCGTCAGATGGTTGTCGATGAAGCCGGCATCGCGTGCCGGTTGCGACTGGATCGACAGGCCTTGCTGCAGGCGACGCAACACGTCGCGGGCGAGATCGGGCTGTCCGTAGCACACGTCGGCCAGCGCATCGATCAGCAGTTCCGCCTGACACGCGCGGCCTGCCGGCGGCAGCCCCGGCGCGGATGCGAGCGCGTGCCGTAGATCCGTGACGAGACGGTCGATGCTGGCCGGGTCGCGGCTGGCGAAACAACGGCGCGCGGCCGCGGCAGGATCGCCGATGCCGTCGTCGCCGCCAGCGGGTGTCGTGTCGGCCGCGTGCGCGCTGAAGCCGCCGAGCGCCTGCTGCATCGATTGCGCCGGTTTGCGCATCGCGCCTTCGGGCCGCACATAGGCGAGCGAATCGGGACGCGTCGCGCCGGACAACGCGGGCGGCGGAACGGCAACGTCGCGGGCGGGATCGTTCGTCTGATGCGGAAGAACCGGCCGGCCCTTCGTGCCGACCTTGAGCACCGACAGCGCGGTGAGCTCCATCGGGAGATTCGGCCGCTTCGGGTGGGCGATCGCGTGGCCCGCCGCCCTGGCGCGCGATTTCAGTTTCGACGTCAGGCCGGCCAGCACACCGGTGACCTGGCCGGGCGCCGGCGCCGGATCCGTTTGCGTCGACGGGCCCGGTGAGGGGGTGGCAGGCGTATCGGCCGCGTGATCGGCAGCCCGTGCTGGCGGCATGCCGTTCGATCGATTGAGCGCGGGAGTCGACATCTCGCTGGAGCGGTCACGTAATGGGATACGCCTACTATCGCTACCGGACATGAAACTGACGTGACTCGCCGGCATGAATTCTGTCGAACCATCCAGTTATTAAGGAAACCGATTTGATTGCGTTGACCGGCATGACTGTCGAATGCGCCGAGGCTCGCGCCATGACACGGCTGGACGTTCGGATTTCCGCACCGATGTTCGCGTGACGCGCGCAGCCTGCGTCGCGCCCGGCTAGTCTTTGAACCGTGCGCTGCATCTGGCGGGTACGCCGCTGCAGCGCGGCATCGACGCGTCCGGCGACCGAACGGCGAGGGGCGGCGTTCGGTGCGCAGACTTCGCTCACGGAGGCGTAATGATTTCGACCCGGTACCCCGATCCGGTTTCGATCGGCGCAACGTTTCGCAACGGCGAGACCGGCAAACCCGCCGACATTTCGTCCGTCATCAAGGCGATCCTGCAGGACATCGAGTCACTGCTTGCCACCGAGTCGGGCGGCTCGTCGCCGCCGATTCCCGAGGGCCAATACCGGCAGGCGTCGGTATCGCCGACGCCGGTCGACCTTCCCGTCAATTTCGCGCAGACGCAGACCGTGACGGACACGACGACATCTGCCGCCGCACCCGCGCCCGCCGAAAACCAGAAGCCGTGTGCCGCGTCTCCGGATCCCCGGATGGCGCCCTACGCCACACAGGCGCCGAACGACCAGACGAAGCGGCCGCCTGGCGACAACCGAACGGCCCAGCAGATCATCGACGACAACCCGCTGCTGAAAAACCTGGGCAACCAGGGGGGCATCAAGGACAACCTGAACAAGTTCGTCGGCGGCAACATGTACAACGATCCCGACCAGGCGTTCAAGGCGGCCGCGTTGCTCACGAACATCAAGAGTTCGGCAAACCGGAACGGCGACGCGCGCGATCCATCGCAGGTCGGCAACGGCAAGATCGACGGCTTCACGAAAGACGGCGACGCGCGTCACGGCACGGAAGCGGGACTGTTGCAGGACGTGGTCGGCGCCGGCGGGCATCCGGGAGGCGGCTGGGCCCACCTCGAGAAGACGGGGCACAAGCTCGACGAGACGAACGATTCCCACGTGAATCTCGACGGCACCAACAAGGACAATCTGCAGTGGGGGCTCGAGCAGGCCGGCAAGTATATCGGCGCCTTCTTCAAGGCCATCGGCAAGAGCGTCATCGACATCATCACGAAAGGCCGTCTCAATCCGGTATCGGCAATCCTCACGGTCATCAAGAACGTGGGCGTGTCGGAAGCCAAGACAGCGATCGAGAACAGCAACCTCGGAAAGGATGCGAAGCAGACGGCGGACAAGGTCTTCAGTGTGCTCGACAATATCTGATCGCACCACCGGATTGCCATGGCAATCCGTGAACGGTGCGATCGGGCAGGCGCCGGTCAGGGCCGCCGCGACGTGCGCGGCGTGATGCGAAAGACGATCCTGCCGTCGCTGGCCGGCACCCCGGTCCAGCCGTTGCGCGTCATGAATTCAAGGCAGACGCGATTGTCGGCTTCCACGACCCCCCATGCCTCCGGCGTCATGCGGAACAACCATTCGAGCGCGGGCTTCCAGAGAATGGCCCACCGCCCGTGGTAATCGGGCAGCACGGCCAGGTGCGCGTGATCGCGATCGAGGATGATGCCGCCGATCGCGTTGCCGTCGCAGACGAAACCGATGGACGGGCACCCGCTGTAGTGAGAGACGAACACGTCCTTGCTGACGAGCTGAAGCATGTCCTCCCTGCCTGCGGCGCGAAAGCAGGCAGCATCGGCCTCGTAAAAGACCGCCAGGTCCGCGCGGTCTGCCAGTCGGAATCGCTTCATCGCGCGGCTCAGACGCCGTGGGCCTGCCGTTCGATCTCGAGCAGGCCGCGCATGGTCTTGCGGATGTCGGGATCCTCGCTGTCCTGATGCTCGAGCGCATAGCCGTGCCACAGCGGATCGCCGAGTGCGTGCAGGCAAAGCGCCTTCAGATCCGGGCGGTCGTTCTCATGCAACCCGTTGACGAGATGCAGTGCATCCTGCGGGCGGCCGCGCCGGATCGCGATGGCGACCGGAAATATCACCTGGGACCGGGCGGCGGGATGCGCGACGCACAGCCGTTCCAGCAAACTCTCGGCTTCGTCGAAGCGATCCTCCATGATGCTGTCGATCAACGCACGTCCCAGCCGGGACACCTCTTCATGGTCGGGTTGCATGAGCGTCCTTTTCAGGGAATTGAATCGTTCAGGAAGACGAATCCTTGCTGGCGGAAGGCTGAGGTTCCAGCGCCTTCAGACCGCCCCCCAGCAGGCTATGAATCAGCGCGTCGACCGGCGACGAGCCGCCGCCTCCTTCCTGGCCACCGATCCCGCCGATGGCTCCGATCACTTTCGATCCGATTTCTGCAATTGCGCCCATGTGACTCTCCTGATTCCAGTGTGATGCCTGATTGATGCGAACTCTGGCGGTATCTCGCTCTGCCAGATCGCAATGAAAAGACTAGGGCCCGGCGACATGCCGGGCACCCGCGGATCCGAAACGGCGTATGGCAAAGCGAACGTGTGCAGGCGCGTTGCCGGTGTGACTGGCTTCCCCGCGGGTCCGGTCAGAAATCGGCCTTCTGGTTCAGGTCGCCGACGCTCATGGTGAACTGCGACGGCGAGAAGACCGCGTTGCCGCCGGGGCCCTTCTTCGGGGCGAATTCGTCGGGAACGCCGAGCATGTTTCGGCCGCCCGTCATGAGCCGTTCGATTTCCTTTCCCGCACCGGAGTTGAACGAGAGCTGGCGGGTCTGCGGATCGTAACGGCCGACGGAATTGCCGCTGCCGTTGAACAGATTCCCGTTCTGGTCCATCTTGAGGTGCAGTGCCTCCCCGCCGGCCGGCGAGTTGAATTTGACGTCGCGCAGCCCCTGCCCCTGGCTTTGCCCGAAGTCGTCGCCCGGTACCTCGCTCCCGTAGTCGCCACCGGTCTGGAAGTTGTTCCCGTTCATGGCGCCGTCACGCTGCGGCATCCCGTTCCCGTAGTTGCCGCCCATGCTGTCGTCGACGCCGCCCGTGTTGCCGTCTGCGCCGCCGTTCATGCCGAGCATGTCGGTGATCAGTTTCTCGATGTCCTGTTTCAGCTTCCGCAGGAGCCCGATACCCCCCATGTTCCCGCCATTGGACATGCCTTGCGGCGACTGGGTCGATGAACAGCCGAAGAGTGAGCTCAGACAACCTGAAGTAATGTCGTTCATGTGTTTGCTCCCGGTGAAAAGTGTGGATCGCCAAGACGGATCGGGCGCGCGCTCGCGTACGGTCCGATCCACCGTCAGACTATGGGCAGGCATCCGCGAACCGGATGAGCGGTGCGAAGCCGCGTCACGCGAACCGAATCGGCCAGCCTTCCGGCGACGCGCCCGGCGGCGCCCGACGACGTATCGACGTGCGCGCTGCGTGACCGGCGCCCCGTCGCGACGCGCAGCGCAACCGTTCATCGCCGCGCAACATTCGTCGCCCCATTCAGCGCTTCGCGCACGCCGGAGGGCGCGCCCGCGGCATCGCCGACAATCCCGTTGCCGTCATGGCTGCGCGATCGGCGCATCGACGCGCCCCGTTCGTCCGCCGGATCCGGCTGCGACGCTCACTACGTCTTCGGAGCACACCTCATGTCGAACCCGCAAATCGTGTCGAATATCCTGCTGACGATGTTTTCCTGGGGCGTGCGCTGCGGTTCGCGTGCCGAGCTCGAGGAGATGCTGCCGGCGTTGCGCGTGCTGCACCCGCACGGCACGACCGGCGACATCTGCGAAGCGCGGCTCGAGATCGGCTCGTCGAACTGGCTCGCAGCGTCGCAAGTGCTGCGGCAGATCGACGAGCGCGGCGACGGCGGGCCGATTTCCTGGGCATTGCAGAGCTGGTGCCTGTACATGCTCGGCGATATCGAATGGCAGCGGTGCGCCCGCGCGGTGCTGGCGAACGGCCACCCGACCGCGATCGCGATCGTCGACCGCTTTCTCGCAGCGGCGAGCGACGATCAGCCGGCCGGCTACCGGAGCACCGACGCGTACACCCGGGTGATGGAAGCGCTGAGCTCGAACCGCGTGCAGGCCGCCTGATTCACGGCAGGCACGAACCGAATGTTCCCGCCCCCGTCCTCACGCTTCATCGAATCGCGAGCAACACGCATGCTGGCGTCGGCGATCGCGCTGGTCACGCTCGCGGCCTGCGCGTCTGCCCCGGTCCTGCCGGCCGATGACGATCTGCCGGCCATGCTGCGGGCCGGCCCGGCCCAGCATCTCGACCAGGTGTTGACCGCACGCGGCCAGACCGTTTATGAATGCCGTCGCGACGGCGCGGTGCGCCTGTGGGCGCGTGAAGGCGATCTCGCGACGCTGGTCGACCGGCAGCGCCAGAGCGTCGGCACCGTCGCACCGGGCGGCTACTTCACGGCCTACGACAGCAGCTACGTCGTCGTCCGCACGGACGCGGTCGCGCAGGTCACGGCCGGCACCCCCGTCTGGACACGCTACGTCGCGCGTCACCGGCCGGGCAGCGCGACGCGCACCGGGCGCTTCACGCGTACGTCGATCATCCAGCAGGTCGACACCCGCGGCGGCCTGCCGTCGGATGCGCTGTGCGATCGCGAAGGCAGCACGCTGCTGGTGCCCTATGGGGCGACCTATCTGATCTACAGCGCATCCGCCGTCGCCACATCGAATGCGCCGGCGCGATCCGGTCGCATCGGCGCGATGCCGCCGCCGTGGCATGCGCCCGCTGGACCGGCAAACGGGACGGTACCGATTCCAGACCACTGACCAATCCTCAATCAAAGTCACCCGTGACTTTACGGCCTGTAAGATTTCTCGGAAGTCCTTGCGGCACAAGGCCCGCACGGCCGATTCGTCTGACATTTTGTTCGTCAATCGAGCAATTGACCAAATATTGGGTGTTGCTAAAAACCGGGAATCGTCGCGCAATATCGCCCAATACGACCCAATTGTTCCGATCATTTTTTCAAGAAACGCACGGCTTCCGTCCTCGCCGCGTCATTCTGGCGGTTATTTAACAAAATGTTACGCATCTAGCGAGGGCCTCCCCCTACCTTTCGTGGGCCGGGACGGACGCGGTCGTACCCTCCCGGGCATCCAAGTAAAAGAGAGAGAGATGTCTTCGCGAGGTGCCCATTGAAACTGGCAATCTATACCCACGATTCGGCGTTGTTTCATCTGATTCAAACCTGCCTGGTCGGCGATAACGTGATCTGCACGCGCTATCGCGAGGACGTCGATCTGGCGCGTGCGTTGCATCGGGAGGAGTTCAGCGCGATCGTGTTCGACGCGTCTGCGGGCATGGACGCGTCCCATCCGGTCCTGGCACGGCGTGCGTGTTTCGGCGACCGGCGCGCGCCGCTGATCGCGATCGGCGATTTCTTCGCGCACGACCGGGCGATCGCCGCGTTGAGCGCAGGCGCCGACGACATCGTGCTGAAGCCGGTCGACCCGCGCGAGCTGCGCCTGCGCGTCCTGCTCGCGGTGCATCGATTCACCGGCGGCCCCGCGGAATCCGGCAAGCCGCAACCGGCCGGCGACGAGATCGGCATGGGCATCTACCGGTTGAGCCGCCGCAACGGCAGCGTGGAAATGAACGGCAAGGGCGTACGCCTGACCACCCGCGAATTTGCGATCGCGTGGGTGCTGTTCTCGCAGCAGGGCAACTACGTGACACGGCGCGCGATCGCCGCGACCGTGTGGGGCAGTTCCGAGGAAATCGTCGGACGCACGCTCGAGCAGCACATCTACAAGCTGCGCAAGAAGTTGCTGCTCGACGGCGCATGCGGCATCGTCCTGCGAACGATGTACGCGCACGGCTACCGGATCGAGCGGGTCGTCGAGCGGGTCATGGAACAGGTCGTCGAGCCGGCCAAGGCGCGGTTGCTCCGTACGCCCGCGGCCTCGCCGTCCCGGCTGCTGACGAGCGATAGCGAGGCCGCGTGCAATACCTAGGCGGCGGGCGGCGTCAGCATGGCCAGACGCTGGCGGGCGGCGTCGATGCCGGCGGGGTCGATGTTCGACTCGATCTTGTCGAGCGAATCGTTCAACAGGGTACCGACCGCCTGCCGGTCGTCCGGCGCCAGCCGGCTCGATGCATCGACGATCGCATTGAATGGAGACTGCCAGTCGCCGCCCTCCGACGCCATCAGGAAGAGCTTCGAATGGTTCGCGAGCCGTTCGACGATCGGCTTGAGTTGGGCCGGCGCCATGCCGTCGGTACTGTTCGCGAGCGTGATCGTGTTCGTTCGTGCATCGCGAAGCGAGTCGGCGCTCACCGGATCGGGACTTCGGAAAGTGGCCTCGGTCAGCGCGATCAGGATGCGGCTCCGGTACTCCGGCGGGAAAGCGCGCGCCGCGGCGAGAGCGCGATCGAAAACGGCTTGCTGGGCGCCTCTCGGCAAAGCGTTCACGATGGACGCTGCCGCGTAGTACACACCAGCCTCTGCAAGCTCGGGCGGCCGCATCTGGCTGAAACCCGCGATGTATTGCCCGAATTGCGCCGCAAGTTGTTCCGGCGGCATGCCGGCGCGTTGTTCCGGCGGCATGTCGACGATGTGCTTCAGGGCCACGTACATTCGCTCGCCGATCACGAAGAACAGCGGCTGCCGTTCGCCCGCGTGCGACCGACGGATGGCCGGCTTCCCCTCCCCGACCACTTCCGCGGCGACGCGCGAAGTCAACCGGTGCAGGCCCGCAAGATCCGACGTGTCGTCAATCTCCTTCCGCAACGAAGCGAATGCCCGGACTTCGCCGCCCAACCGCTCATGCAGTGTGCGCGCGGTTCGCGACAATCTGGACAGGTCCGCCATCGGCAACTGGCCGGCAATCGCCTGGTGGATCTCGGCCGGCAGACCGGCAAGGTTCGCCTTGTACCTGGTCAGGCCGCCAAGCGGCCCGTGCGGCGACGCATGGGTTGCGCCGCCGGACTTCACACGCTGATCGGCCTCGCTCCCGTCGTCAACCTGTGACGGGAGAATCGGCGGCGAAGACTTCGAATCGACAGAGGTCGGCATGGCTGGGAATCAACACGGCGGTTGGCATACCGGATTGGATCATGCAGGGAGCAAGCCGAAGCGGCAGCACGCGAGCGAATGTCCCGGATCGCGCAATCGCGGGGCGGCCGCGCGTGCCGCCCCGCCCGGCGCCGGCCGTCAGAACTCGATCAGCCGCGGCGACAGCAGCACCAGCCGTTCCATGTGACTGTGCTGGTTCTCGCGATAGCGGAACAGGCCGCCGAGCAGCGGGATCTTCGACAGCACCGGAATGCCGCTCTCGCCGTTCGACGTATTGTCCACGCGATAGCCGGCGATCAGCAGGCTTTCTCCCTGCGACACGACCGCCTCGGTGTTGATCGTGCTGGTCGTGATGACCGGAATGTTGTCGACCTTCTGCGGTGTCGTCATGCCGTCCTCGACGTGGACCTGCAGCTTGATCTGGGTCTTCCCGTCCTCGTCGACGACCATCGGCAGCACGCGCAGCGACGTGCCCGTCGAAATCGCATACAGGTCGCCCGACGTATACCCCTGCACGCGGACATAGAAGCGCTTCTTGTTGTCCATCACGGCTTCGACGTTGTCCAGCGTCGCGACCTTCGGGCTGGCATCGATCTTCGCGAGATTGCTGTCCTCGAGCGCGTTGACGCGCGCCATCAGGTAACGCCCGGCGTCGCCGAGCACGGCGGTCAGCGACAGGCCGGCCGGTGTCGCGTTCAGCAGCGTGCCGCCACTCGAATCGGTGCCGGTGAAGACGGGGTTCAACTGCCCGTTCGCATAGCTGTTGGCCGAGGTCGAGCCGGTGCCGGTCTGGATGTCGATGTGGCTGTTGTGCGCACGCCAGTCGACACCGAGCTGCCGCAGCGCCGTATCGTCGATCTCGATGATGTGCGCTTCGATCTCGACCAACCGCCGCCGCACGTCGAGCTGATCGATCAGCGGTCGATACTGGCCGATCCGCTGCGGCAGGTCGCGGATCAACACGGAGTTCGTGCGCGGATCGGCCTTGATCACCGGCAGCATGCCGGCGCCGGCCGGCACCGCGCCCGTGCCGCCGCCGGCGTTCGCATAACCGCCGTCCGCCGTGCGGCCCTGCGCCGGCGGCTGCGCACCGAACTGCGGTGCACTGCCCGCTCCGCGCCCGAAGAAGGCCGGCAACGGCGGGTTGACCCCGCCGCCGCCGGCGCCGCTGAACGGCGAGCCGCCGCCGGTACCGCCTGCCGCGTCGGTCATCGGCGTCTGGCGTTCCATGCCGGGCGTCATCGCGCTCGCGCCGAGCCCCGGGTTCCCGTTCGCATCGTCCCCGCCCGCGTGATACATGTCGGCCAGCACGCGCGCGACGCCCGGCACCGTGACGGTCTTGCCGTCGATCACGACGTCGTGGTCGGCCGCCCAGCCGTGTTTCAGCGGGAAGATCCGCACTTCGGTGCCAACCCGCCGGTTCGCGTTCTGATCGAGGCGCGACGCGAGATTGTCGACCAGCGCGACGTACTGGCTCGGGCCGGTGACCAGCGCCGCGCCCATCGACGGGTCGTAGACCACCGGGAAACGCTTGTTCTCGAGCCCCATCTGCGCGAGCGTCGAACGCAGCTCCCGCGTGCCGGCGAAGTCGAGATGAATCACGCGGCGCGTCACGTCGCTGGCGCTGCTGATCGACAGCACGCTGCCGTCATAGAACCAGACGAAGCCGAACGTCGATGCCAGCGTGTCGAGAAAGCGCCGCGGCGACATGTCGAAGCGTCCCGATACCGCGCCATGCACGTCGCCGGCCACCGACGCGACGACCCCCTGGCTCGCTGCGAAATCCCGCAGCACGTCTTTCAGGTCCTTGCCTTCCACCTGGATATGCACGGCCGACGTGCGGAACGGCACGTCGGCCGCCATCGCGGGGCGCGCGCCATCGCCGATGGCGAGCGAAAGGACCAGGCACAGCTTGAGGCTGGCGGCGAAGCGCCGTCCCCACGGATTGCGACGCGAAGTGACTGTCATGTGGATTGCCGTCTGATTTGAAGGTGATCGGGCCCGCACGGATGGCATGGCCTCGGTGGATTCAGCGCTTGAGCGTGTCCGACGGCGCTTCGTCGAACTGGCGCCGGTACCCGTTGACCAGCGTCGAGCGGCTTTGCACCCCCCAACGCGCTGCGGCAAACAGTACGCTCGGCGTGCCGAGCACGGTGTCGCTTTCGAGTTCCGCGCGAATCCGCTCCATGCGCTTCTGACGGATGATTTCGGTCGGCGTCGAGCCGAGGCTGTTCTTGAACGCGCTCTGCAACGCACGCTCGGTCACGCCGATCTCGGCCGCCACCTCGCGCACCGACAGATCGCTGCGTTCGAGGTTTTCCATCAGGTAGCGATAGGCGCGCCGGTACTTCGCCGGCAATCGCGCGCCGACATCGTCGAGCTGCTCGGCGACGCGCTTCGCCCGATGCGCGAACGGCGCGAGCACCGCCGACGCGTCGCGCAGGCACTGCATCGCGACGAGGGCATAACGGCTGTACAGCTGCGCGGCATCGGCGTCGCGCCCTTGCGCGGCGCGCGTCTTCGCGAGGCAGTACAGCGACTCCAGTTTCCAGCGGCCTTGCGCGGCGCGCCGGTCGGCGGCGAGCGGCGCAAGCATGGTTTCCGCGAGCTGCGGCGCACCGCCGGCGAGGCTCGCGAACGCGATCTCGATCCGCACCGCGTACTGATACGCATAGAGGCCGTTCGCCATCGCCCAGTTCAGATGCGCAACCGCGGCCGGCGACGCTTCGCGCTGTCCGGCGGCAAGACGCTGCAGGTGATCCAGGTAATCGATCCGGCTGCGCAGCAACGGCGAGCGCACGCGAGCGGCGAGCGCTGAAAACGGCCCGGCATCGGGCACGTGCGTGCGCTTCCCGGCTGCCGGCCGCGCCGCCAGGCCCGACTGCCAGAACACGTGATCGGAAAGCTGCGCCGCGGTGCGCAGCGCATTCTGCACGCCGAGGTCGTAACGCAGCGTATCGATCAGCTCGCGCCACACCGGCAGCTGCGGCAACGCGGCTCGACCGCTCGCGGTCTGCTCATCGAGCATGACCTCGAGTTCGACGAGCAGCCCTTCGGCCTCGTGCAACTGCCCCAGTTCGAGCAGCACGCACAGTGCGCCGAAGCGCCCTTCCATCGACTGGCGCGGTTCGAGCCTCGGATCGTCGACGATGGACATGAAGCACGACATCGCGGTGCCGAGCCGGTGACGGAAAAACGCCTGCCAGCCGGCATTGCGGCACGATGCGATGCGCAGGTCGCGGCGGGACGAGCGGATCATCTTCTGCGCTTCCCGGTACGAATCCTCCGCATCCTCGTCGATGCCGAGCATGGTTTGCAGATCGGCCTGGATCTGCATGCAGCCCGATGCACCGCTCTCGTCGTGATCGCATTGCTCGGCGCAGCGGCTCGTGTACGACATCGTCTCCGCGATCCTGCCGTCGAGCAGCATGTCGAGATGGTCGGGCTGCGCGTCGTGACAGGCGAGCACCGAGACAAGCGGAAAATAGAGGCTTGAAAACATATCGGACTCCATATCGGTTTATCGTGAGCATCGACCTGAAACGATGATCGACACCCGCCGCCGGCGTGCCGCGCGCGCCCGTTCATGCGGGACGTCGTGCAGCGTGACAGCGCCATGGAAGTAATGTAGACGAGGAAGATTTGTTGAACATTCAACAAACCTAACGCCGCGATCCGATTTGAGGAGTGTTGAAATTCCGGCGCGTTGCGGAGGATCTAGCGGGCAGCCGGGCCTGCTCCGTGCGCGACGGCGCGCATCTGGCTGGCGAACAGGCGCAGATCGAGCTGATCGTGGATCTGGTTGACGAAAATGCCGCAGAACAGCGCGAGTATCAGCACCGCGACCGCGCCCTTGATCGGCTGGCTGAGCGCGCTGAGCTCGAGCTTTTGCGCGGACTTGGATGCCAGGTTGGCGCCCAGGTCGATCAGCACCATCACGAACACCATCGGCGCGGCGAGCTTGGCGATCATCTGCATCAGCGTATCCGTCTGGTGCATCGCGAACATCTCGAGGAAATTCATGTCGACGGGCGTCTGCGCGGCTACCGGCCACCAGCGGTACGACTCGTACAACGCCTGCAACAGGAATTCCATGCCGCCGAGCGACCAGAAGGCAACGATCGCGACCTGACTGAGCAGCGTGCCCGACGGCGTCGATTTTTCCGAGCGCATCGGGTTGGTCAGCTGCGCGTTGTTGTAGCCGCTGAGGTTGTCGAGATAGGTGCCGGCGGCGTCCGCGACCCAGAACACCGTCGCGGCGGCAAACCCGAGCACGGTGCCGATCAGCGCTTCGCGCACGGCGACCACGATCAGCCCCGTGCCGGCGAGCGATCCGGCGAACCCGGCCGGCTGCGCAACGGCGACGTAGAGGCTGAAGATCAGCGCGACGCCGTTGCGCAACGGCCCCTGCAGGATGCCGTCGGCGGTCGGCGGAAACAGCGTCAGGATCACGAGCAGACGGATCGAGCACACGCCCAGCACCGTCAGGTCCTGGACCAGTTGCGGGCCGATCTGCAGAAACTGGTCGTTCATGCGCGGCCGCGGCGCGCCAGCGCCAGTTCTTCCGCCGCTTCGTCCTCGGCGTCGAGCTCGATCCGGTCGAGCGACCGTTCGAGCTGCGTCGTGCGCGTGCGGCACAGGTCGATGCGGCCGCGGTTCTGCGCGATCGCGCGGCGGGCCTGCGCGACCTGTTCGTCCTTCGCGGCCATCGCGTCGCAATGCGTGTCGAGTTCCGCCTGCGTGGCCCGCGCCTGCGTTTCGATCACTTCGAGGTAGCGGCGGCAGCCGTCGAAATCGTCGATCGCGAACGGCGCCGTGCCGGTCATCATGCCGGCGATCCGCGCGCGCTGCTGCGCGGCGATCGCGTCGAGTTCCGCGAGGCGGGCCATCGTGCGCTCGACGCGCGCCTGCAGTTCCGCGTGCTCGCGCCGGTGTGCGTCGAGCGCGCCGCGCAGCTCGGGCTCCATGCGCTCGCGACGCGCGCCCGCGCGCTTGAGCGCGGCGATCCGGCGCGAGATCGTGCGCATCAGTACGCGCCGCCGGCGCGGGGCTGCGCGAGTTGCATCATCGCCATTTCCGTATCGGCGGGGTCCGCATAGTGATCCGTGGGCTGCGACAGGAACGCATGGATCGCGTCGATCTTCGCAATGGCTTCGTCGGACAGCGGATTCGAGCCGGGCTGGTATTCGCCGACCTGCAACAGCATCTCGACGTCGCGGTACCGGGCCATCAATTCGCGCAGCCGGGTCGACGCCGCGAGATAGCCGGGCGCGACGACTTGCGGCATCACGCGCGACAGGCTGCCCAGCACGTCGATGGCCGGATAGCGATTCTTCGCCGCGATTTCGCGCGACAGGATCAGGTGGCCGTCGAGCACGCCGCGCACTTCCTCGGCGATCGGGTCGCTGCCCGTCTCGTCTTCCGCGAGCACCGTGTACAGCGCGGTGATCGAGCCGGTTTCCCCCATGCCGGCGCGTTCGAGCAGGCGCGGCAGCTCGGCGAAGATCGACGGCGGAAAGCCGCGCCGCGCGGGCGGCTCGCCGGCGGCGAGACCGATTTCGCGACCGGCGCGCGCGAACCGCGTCAACGAGTCCATCATCAGCAACACGCGCTTGCCCTCGTCGCGAAAATGCTCGGCGATCGCGGTCGCGACATAGGCGGCTTTCGCGCGCTCGATGGACGAGCGGTCGGACGTCGCGCAGACCACCACCGAGCGCGCCATGCCGTGCGGGCCGAGAATCAGCTCGACGAACTCGCGGACTTCGCGCCCGCGTTCGCCGATCAGCGCGATCACGTTGATGTCGCACTGCGCGCCGCGCGCGAGCATGCCGAGCAGCGTGCTCTTGCCGACGCCCGCCGGCGCGAAGATGCCGATCCGCTGGCCTTCCGCGAAGGTCGTCATCGCGTCGATCACGCGTACGCCGGTCGGCATCGTGTCCTCGATCATGCGGCGCGTCATCGGGCTCGGCGGATCCGCGAAGATCGGCCGCGCCGGCGCGTCGTCCATGCCGAGCGGGCCGAGCCCGTCGATCGGCTCGCCGAGACTGTCGATCACGCGCCCGAGCAGGCCGTCGCCCACTTTGACGGAAAGCGGCCGGCCGAGCCCCACGACGCGCGTCGATCGCGAGATTTGCGCGAGCCGCGCGAACGGCGACACGAGCGCATGGTCGCGCGTGAAGCCGATCACTTCGCCGTGCTGCAGCAGCGCGCCGTCCGGCGTGCGCAGTTCGCACAGCTCGCCGAGCTGCAGGTCGAGGCCCGCGACCTTGATGAGCGTGCCGATCACCTCCGTGATCTTGCCGCTTTGATGCACGCGCACGCTCGCGCGCAGTTCCCGCTCGATCGCATCGGTCAGGTCGCGCAGCCGCGTGTCCCGCACGGGGGCGATGCGCTTGCCGGCGGTGTGGGCCGTCGCCTCTTCGGGCAGGTCGGTCAGCGCCATGTGCCCGCCTCTTCCGCTTGCGCGCCGGCGCTCGCGGCCGGCGCCGGATCGTCCGCGCCGCCCGTTACCGGCATACCGACCGCGTCCGGCATTGCGCCATCACCATCGCCGTCGCCGTTGCCGTCGCCGTTGCCGTCGCCGTTGCCGTCGCCGTTGCCGTTGCCGTTGCCGTTGCCGTTGCCGTTGCCGTTGCCGTTGCCGTTGCCGTTGCCGTTGCCGTTGCCGTCATCGTCGTTGCGGTCGTCGTACGCGGCAACCGGATCGTCACCGGTAGGGCCGCCGGCGTCCTGCACGGATGCCTTCAGCGCCCGGGCGATGGCCGCGCGCATCGTCCGCAACTGGGTCGACACGCTTGCGTCGATCAGGCCGACGTCGGATTCGCACAGACAACTGCCGCGTGCGAGCCGCCGATCCGCGGCCACGGTGACCGGCAATGGCCGCCCGAGTTCGCGCCAGCGGCTCGCGAGCCCGTCGAACGCGGCACGCGCATCGTCGAGATCGTCCGGATGAACCGCGATGTGCAGGCAGGTCGAGCCTTCGACGATCCGGTCGACGGCCGACAGCGCCCGCTCGAACAGCGCGCTCGCGCCTTCGCTGCGCACGATCTGCTCAACCGCGACGGCGACGATCTCGGCCATGCGGGCGCGCATCCGCTCCTGCGCCGCCCGCGCGTCGCTGCCTGCCTGGGCGACGTTGACGAGCCAGTCCGCCGCGCCGCGCGCGGTGCCTTCCTCGAAACCGCGCTGCGCGGCCGATGCGAACTCCGCGCGTGCGGCGTCCCGCAACGCGTCCGCGTCGGCACGGCCGGCCGCGACGATGCGCCGGGCCTCTTCGCGCGCGGCATCCAGCTCGGCGCGCGCATCCTCGCCGGCCTGCCGGTAGGCCGTTTCGATGTCGACCAGCGTGCCGAACGTTTCACGCGGCAGGATGTCGCCCTGCGCACCGAACCGCGGGTACGACTCTTCCGCTGACGGATCGGCCTGTCGCGGCTTGCTCAGCCAGATAACCATGCGTACTCCGGCAACAGATGAGGGAGTTCGGCAAACAGCGCGTCGGTGCCGTGCCGGTCGAGGTCGGCCGGAATCCGGTCGACCCAGTGAGGGGACGCGCCCGCGGCGCGCAACGCGTGGGCGTCGGCCGGCAGTGCGAGACGCAGCAACGGGCACGGCGAATGCGCATGACCCAGGTCGCGCCGGATCAGCGCATGCCCTTCCAGCGCGAGCGCATCGCCATCGACTGCCGTGACGGGCGGAACCGGCACGCGCCCGGCCATCTGTTCGATGTCGGGAATCGCGTGCCGTTTGCCCGGCTGCTCGGCGATCAGCCGGTCGAGCGCGAGTCCCGACCATTCGGCGACGCGCGCACGCATGCGCTTGTCGACGATCCGCCGGATCTCGCCGCGCCGGAACCGCAGCGCGCGAATGCGCAACACGCGCAAGCCGGTCGCCGGCGGCAACGCGTCGACGCGCAGCGCGCCCGGACCGACGACGGCCCGGATGTCCGGCAGCGGCAGCCCGACGCAGCGCAGCAGCGCCAGCGAACAGGCATCGACGCGCATACGCAGGCGGATCGCAGCGCCGCTGCCCGCATCCGCTGAGCCGTCGGGCGCGGCCAACGCGCGCGCCAACCCATCGGCCGCGGCCGCGTCGATACCGAGCGCACCGGCCAGCCACGACGGATGCGCCCATTGCAGCGCGCTCCGCGCGTTGCGCTGCCACGCCGCCAGCGCGGCCGCGGCCATTCGATACGAGAGATCGGTCATCGCATTCATCGACAAGACAGGATCACGACCGGGCACACCCCGTCGCGCACGGCGGCCGGCACGTCACGGTCACGCCTGCGAACCGCGCTTGCGGCGCAGCGACGCGAAGCCGGCGATCCGGTCGCCCAGCACGTCGGCGGCCGGCTTGAGCCGCTGCTTCAGCACGCGGTGCCGCATGGCCGCCGCCGCGCCGCCGATCGCCAGCAGCAGCACGGCGCCGCCCGCAGCGAGCCAGCGCAGCGGATGCGCCTGCGCAGGCGTCGCGGCCGCGATTTCCACCGGCTCGGCCGCGACTGCGGTCACGCTCACCTGGTCGTACGACAGCCCTTCGACGCTGTGCACGACGAGGTTCTTGATCTGCGGCACGAGCGCGTCGATATCGGATTCCGGCCGGTACTTGATGAACACCGCCGCCGATGACGGTTTCACCTGCTGGGCCAGCGGATCGTTGTTCGGCAGCACGATCTGCACGCGCGCGAACATCACGCCGTCGATGTGCGACAACGTGGCCGACAGCTCCTGCGACAACCCGTAGATGAAGCGCACGCGCTCCTCGGTCGGCGTGGACACCAGGCCTTCCTTCTTGAACAGGTTGCCGAGATCGTCGAACTTGCTGCGCGGCAGGCCGCGCATCCTGAGGATCTGCATCGCGCGCACCATGTCGCTGCTTTCGACCTGCAGCACGTAGGTCTTGCCGCCGTCCGCGCTCGCCTTGTCCGCGCTCACGCCGCGCTCCAGCAGCGCGACCGCCATCTCGTTGACGTCCTGCTCGCTGAGGTTCGCGTACAGCTCCTTCTTGCACGACGCCAGCAGCGCGCAGCCGGCCACCATCAGGGCAATGCCGGCCCGCCGCGCCGCGTCGCGCTTCCATCCTGTCCGGCGCGTCATGGCTACTGGTTCTTCATCAGCGTTTCGGCCGACGACCGGGACGACGACACCACGCTCATCTTCGCCTGGAAGTCGAACTGCACGCGGTACATCTCCATTGCCGCATCGGCCGATTCGGCGAGCACCTGCTTCACGTCCATGTGGGCGCTCTGCTCCGAAAACTGGCTGACGCGGTCCATCGCATGCTGCGCGGCCGCGTCGTGCGTGGTCAGCATCTGGGCGATCACGCTGCCGCCGTCGGCGCCGTCGTGATGCGTGCCGGGTGGAACCAGGTGCGGCTGGTTCATCAGCGCCTGGAATTTTGCCGCGGCGCCGGCGCTGGCCGCGTCGCCGCCCTGCGCGATATCGGTCAATGCCGCGTCGATCATCTGGCTTGCGATGGCTTGGCTCATTCACCCTCCTCGTTCTGCGATGTGGAACGCCGCCGGGGGCGGCATCGGTCAGGCGCGCAGGTAATTCAGCTGCGGGCCGGCTGCGGGCGGCGCGGCCCGGCTGTCGTCCTGCCGTGCCGGGTCGGCGTGCACGGCGACCGGGGACGGCTGGCACGACTCCGGAATCCGGAATTCGCCGCCGCGGTAGTCGCGTATCGCGTGGTTCAGGTCCTCGCGCGCCTCGAGTGCGCGTATCAGCTGCAGCGCCTCGCGGTTCGGCTTCGACTCGAGCGCGCCATGCGCCCATTGGCGCCAGCCCGGCTCGCCCGTCGACGCGAGGCAATAGGCCATCATCGCCTTTGCGTAGACGAAATCCGGCGCCAGATCGATCACCGTGCTCAGTGCGTGCTCCGCGTCGGTCCAGCGTCCGTGCACGATGTGCAGCACGCCGTCGAGCATGCCGATCTCCGCCACGGCCGGGCGGAACACGCGCAGCGCATCCAGCACGAGCTCGGCATCAAGCGTGTCGCCGGCTGCCTTCGGAAAATGGGCGAACAGCGCGGCGGATACGGTATCGATCAGGCCGCACACGACGTCGTGGCTGCATTGCAGATAGTCGGGAAGCGCGTTCGCGGAAGACGGCGCAGGCTGGCTGTTGAGCATGACGTTGACTCTCCATGGATACGGGCATCCGCCGTTGCGGCAGACGCGTGGCGTTGCCGACGGACCATCCCACCATAGCAACGGGGTGCCGCGTGGCCGGCGGACGACGCGAAGCGCTCCGTGCGCAAACGAAGCCGGATGCGCATTCCGCCGGCCCGGCCCGGCCGCCGCAGCCCGCTTCGTTTGCGCACGGAGCGCTTCGTGCCTGCCCGGCAGCCCGGCGGGCCGGCCTCTATGATCGACGCAGGATCCCGACCCAGGCCCGCGATGAGCGACGAGAAAACCGAACAGCCAACCGACAAGAAGCTGCGCGACGCGCGCCGCGACGGCGAGGTGTCGAAAAGCAGCGACCTGATCGACGGCGCGCTGCTCGCCACCGGCGCGATCGTGCTGCTCGCGTGCGGCGACATGATCGTCGACGCCACGCGCTCGTCGCTGCATATCGCGCTTGGCTTCGTGTCGTCCGGCCACGACATGGTCACGCTGGCGGTCGCATTGCAGCAGATGGGCGCCCGGCTGGCCGGCGCCGTGCTGGTGCCGGTCGCGGCCGCGCTCGTGGCCGCCGTGGTGGCGCTGGCGCCGCAGGTCGGCTTCCAGGTGTCGATGAAGCCGGTTGCGTTCAAGCTCAGCGCGGTCAGCCCGGTGGCCGGCATCAAGAAGATCTTTTCGGTGCGGACGCTGATCGATCTGCTGAAGATGATCGTCAAGGGCCTGATCGTGTCGTTCGTGATGTGGCGCACCATCGACGCGGTCATGCCGATGGTGGCCGGTTCGCTGTACCAGCCGCTGCCGCAACTGTCGCGGCTGCTCGCCGTCATCGTGCTGAAGCTGTTCGGCGTGGCCGCGCTGGTGTTCATCATCATGGGCGCGGCGGACGTGAAACTGCAGCGCTGGCTGTTCATCCGCAGCAAGAAGATGAGCAAGGACGAGGTCAAGCGCCAGCACAAGCAGGACGAAGGCGACCCGGTCATCAAGGGCGAGCGCCGCCGGATCGCCCGCGAACTGTCGAACGGCCCGGCGCGGCCGAAGGTTGGCGCGGCGAGCGTGATGGTCGTCAACCCGACCCACTATGCGGTCGCCGTGCGCTATGCGCCCGACGAAAACCCGCTGCCCGTGATCATCGCGAAAGGCTTCGACGCACAGGCCGCGCGCCTGCGCCGGGAAGCGCAGCTGGCCGACGTGCCGATCGTCGGCAACCCGCCCGTTGCGCGCGCGCTCTACAAGGTCGAGCTGGGCGCGCCGATTCCCGAGGAACTGTTCGAGACGGTCGCCGTGATCCTGCGCTGGGTCGAATCGCTCGGCACCGCCCGCGGCCGGCCCGATGCGGGCGCCCGCGCCGACGCGCACTGATCCACGCAACCGGTTACGTCACATGGCTACCCTGCTCAAGTCGCTGAAACTGCCCGCCGGCGGAGAAATCGCGCTGCTCGCGCTGATCGTCGCGATGATCTCGCTGATGATCCTGCCGCTGCCCACGCTGCTGATCGACATCCTGCTGAGCCTCAACCTCGCGATCAGCGCGACCCTGCTGATGATCACGCTGTACGTGCCGAGCATCGTGTCGCTGTCCGCGTTTCCGACGCTGCTGCTGTTCACGACGCTGTACCGCCTGTCGCTGAACATCGCGTCGACCAAGTCGATCCTGCTGCACGCGGAGGCCGGCGACATCATCGACAGCTTCGGCCAGCTGGTGGTCGGCGGCAACCTGGTCGTCGGGATCGTCGTGTTCGTGATCATCACGGTCGTGCAGTTCATCGTGATCGCGAAGGGTTCCGAACGGGTTGCCGAAGTGGGCGCGCGGTTCACGCTCGACGCGTTGCCCGGCAAGCAGATGAGCATCGACGCCGACCTGCGCGCGAACAACCTGACGCCCGACGAAGCGCGTCACAAGCGCGCGACGCTCGCGCTCGAAAGCGCGCTGCATGGCGGGATGGACGGTGCGATGAAGTTCGTCAAGGGCGATGCGATTGCCGGGTTGATCATCACGGTCGTCAACATCGTGGCCGGCCTCGCGGTCGGCGTCGCGTATCACGGGATGACCGCGGGCGAAGCGGCCAACCGTTTCTCGATCCTGTCGATCGGCGACGCGATGGTGTCGCAGATCCCGTCGCTGCTGCTGTCGGTCGCGGCCGGCGTGATGATCACGCGCGTGTCGGACGAGCGCGAAGGCAAATCGCTGTCGCTCGGCGCCGAGATCGGCCGGCAACTCGCGGCCAGCCCGCGCGCGCTGGCGTTCGCGTCGCTGTTGCTGCTCGCTTTCGCGGCGGTGCCGGGCTTTCCGTGGCCGCTGTTCCTGCTGCTGTCGGGCGCGCTCGGCTTCGCCGCATACCGGCTCGGCAAGCGCAAGCCGTCGCGCGGCGCGTCCGTCGACGAACCGCTCGGCTCGATGCAGCGGGCCGGCGCGAAAACGGTCTCGCCCGCGATCCTGCCGCAGGCGCCCGCGTTCGCCGCGCCGCTCGGCGTGCGCATTTCCGCCGACCTGGTCGTGCGCATCAACCAGCCGGCGCTCGACCGCGCGTTCGAAGCCGAGCGCGCGCTGTTGCAGGAGGAACTCGGGTTGCCGTTTCCCGGCATCACGATCTGGGTGTCGGACCGCGTGCCGCCGTCGAGCTGCGAATTCCTGATGCACGACGTGCCGCAACTGTCGCTCGACCTGCCGGCCGGCAAGGTGATGCTGCCCGATCTCGGCGCGGCGGCCGCGCGCGGACCGGAACCCGGCGATCCGCAGACCGTGGACAACGAAGCCGCCAGCGCGATGATCGCGCAATGCGACGTCGGCATGCCGCTCGTCGCGAACGGCCCGCAAACCTACTGGATCGACGAAAAGTCGGTGCCCGCGAAGACCCGCGTATGGCGCGCGGAGCAGCTGATCGCGCATGCGTCGGTCGCGTTGCTGCGGCAGCATGCGGCGTTGTTCGTCGGCGTCCAGGAGGTGCAGTACATCTTCGACCAGATGGGTGGCGAATACCCGGGGCTCGTGGCCGAAGTGCAGAAGGTGCTGCCGCCGCAGCGGATCGCCGACGTGCTCCGGCGCCTGCTCGAGGAGCAGGTGTCGATCCGCAACGCCCGCAACATCATGGAAAGCCTGATCGCATGGGGGCCGAAGGAAAAGGACATGCTGATGCTCACGGAATACGTGCGCGGCGACCTGTCGCGCTTCCTCGCGCATCGTGCCGCCAACGGCGCGAAGCAGTTGCCGGCCGTGCTGTTCGACATGCCGGTCGAGCAGCATATTCGCCAGGCGATCAAGCAGACGCCGACCGGCAACTATCTGGCGCTGCCGCCGGAAGAAGCGAAGTTCCTGGTCGACAGCATCCAGTCCTTCGTCGGCCCGGTGCCGCGCACGGGCGTTGCGCTGGTGACGTCGATGGATATCCGGCGCTACGTGCGGCGCATGATCGAAGCGCAGCTCGGCTGGCTGCCGGTCTACTCGTATCAGGAGCTGGGCTCGCATGTCGATCTGCAGCCGCTCGGCCGCGTGATGCTGTAACGCGCGATGTCCAGGATCCACCGTCCCGCCCGGATCATCCCGCCCGCGACCGACCCTGTCGACGCGCCGGGTGCGCGCCGCGCGCGCCGCTTCGATTACGCGGCGCTGCTGCGCCGGCGTGCCGTGCCGCGCGTGGGCGGCGCGGCATCCGAAGACGACGGGCACGATGCGTACGACGCACCGGATTCCGGTGCCGACGAGGATACCCGCGGCGATGCGCCAGGCGATGCGCGCGCAGGCGCCTCGCTGGCCGAGCGGATCGGCGCGGCCAGCGCGCCGGTCGTCGACGCCGTCTACCGGCAACAGAACCGGTTCATCGAATTGACCGCGCATATCGCGCGCGAGATCGCCGAGTTCTGCGCGAACCGGACGATCGCGCAATCGGGCAGCTGGGATGTGTGCCTGCCGCTCGACCCGGCGGTGCTGCCGGACACGACGCTGTACCTGTCGCTTTCGCCTCTCTGTCTGCAGCTTCGTTTCGACGCGCAAGACCCGTCGAGCAGACAGCTACTCTGGCAACACAGTCGCCTCCTGGATCGCGAACTGACCGGACTCCTCGACGCATGGGGCGAACCGCGGCAGATCGAGATCGTCATCGGGTGACGCGACATGAAGCGCGGCTCGTTTGCGGCACATCTGCAGACGAACACTCCGACACCGCCTGAACGGACAACCCTCGATCGCATCGTGCTCGACGAAACGGCATTGCTGAATGACGGCATCACCGGCGGCGCTTCGCAGCGGCCGCCCGCCCTTGCCGCAACCGACGCCCGTGCGCCGGCGCTGCCCGCCGATGCGCTTGCACGCGGCCTGTCGCGGATCACGCCGGCCGCCGCGCAAGCGAGCCGGGTGCTGTTCGACGCGCGTGTCGACGCGCTGGTCGCGCAATTCGGCGGCGTTACCGGATGGCGGCTGACACCCGCGCCGCGGGCGGCCGATCCGGACACGCATCGCGACGAACCGGGCCGGATCGTTCTCGCCCATGTCACGGGAAGCCTCGCGGTCGATGTCGATCTGGCGCGCTATCCGGCATTGCAGGCGCTCGCGTCCGATTCGCGCGGGTCGGCCGCCGGCACGGTCCAGGCGCTGCGGCAATCGATCGCCGGCGTGCTGCTGGCGCCACTCACGGAGCGTCTGCTCGAAACCGGTATCGGCACGTGCCGGGTCGCCGACGTGCTGCGAACCGGCGGCGCGGCCGCCGCGCGGCACGGCCAGCAGCACGCCGGCCGCAACGCGCCCGGCACCGGCACCGATGCCGATCGACTCGTCGCCGAGGTGGCCGTCACGGTCGACGGATACCGTCACGACGCGACGCTGCACATCGGCGCGGCGACGCTCGCGCTGCTCGAACGGCGTCTGTCGTCGATGCAGGCGGGCCGCTCCTCCGACGCTCCGGCGCAGGACGCGCCGCATGCGCGACCGGGCTCCACCTGCGGCCTCCATCCGCTGCTGCGCATCCCGGGCCGCATCACGATCGGCGCGCGCCGCATCGCGATCGCCGCGCTCGAGGCGCTGCGCCCCGGCGACGTATTGCTGCGCACGATGCCGACGCATGTCGAAACCGCGCTGGCCCGGGGCGACACATTTCTCGCGCGCGCCGCGTGGGGGACGCCGGGGCTGACCCGGCTTTGCACCGGCGTCGAAATCGACGGCAGCCGGCTTGTCATCAGCGAGGACCCCGTCATGACCGACGATCTGCACTACCCCGACGACGCGCACCCGCCGCTCGCCGACGATTTCCAGGACGACCCCGTCGACATCGGCGAGCTGGACCTGCCCGTGCAGTTCGAACTCGACAGCGTCGCGCTGCCGCTCGCGCAACTGTCGTCGCTGCGGCCGGGCTACGTGATCGAGCTCGATACGCGCGTGTCCGACGCACAGATCAGGCTGGTGGCCCACGGACAGACGATCGGTCATGGCGAGCTGATCGCGGTTGCCGATCGTCTCGGCGTTCGAATCCTGCGGATGGCGCACGGCGATGGTTCAGTACAGTGACCTCACCGGGCTGCTGCTCGTCGTCATCGCGATCACCATCGTGCCGTTCATCGCGATGGTCGTCACCTGCTACATGAAGATCGTGGTGGTGCTCGGGCTGTTGCGCAACGCACTCGGCGTGCAGCAGGTGCCGCCGAACATGGTGCTCAACGGCATCGCGATCCTGGTGTCCGCGTATGTGCTGGCGCCGGTCGCGATCGCCGCGTCGCGCAACCTGCCGAGCGACCCGGTCGCGGGCGCATCGAGTTCGCAGGCGGTGATGCAGGCGTTCAGCGCCGCGCGCGAACCGTTCCGCAAATTCCTCGAAGCCCACGCGCACGAGCGCGAGCGGCGCTTCTTCGTCCGGTCGGCGGCGATGGTCTGGCCGAAGGATGTCGCGAGCGAACTGAAGGACACCGACCTGTTCGTGCTGGCGCCCGCGTTCACGCTCACCGAGCTCACGGAAGCGTTCAAGATTGGCTTCCTGCTTTACGTGGCGTTCATCGTGGTCGACCTGATCATCGCCAACGTGCTGCTCGCGATGGGGTTGAACCAGGTGCAGCCGACCAACGTCGCGATTCCGTTCAAGCTGCTGCTGTTCGTCGTGATGGATGGCTGGTCGACCCTGATCCACGGCCTCGTGCTGACCTACCGGTAGCGCGCCGCAATCGATATCGAATGCTTGCTTACGGGAATTCTCGATGGAAATCGACGCGCTGATCGGCGCCGCCGCCCAGGGGATGCTGCTGTGCCTCTACTGCTCGCTGCCGGTCGTCATCGTGGCGGCCGCGGTCGGGCTCGCCGTCTCGTTCCTGCAGGCGATCACGTCGATGCAGGACCAGACCTTGCCGCATGGCGTGAAGCTCGTGGCGGTGGTGATCACGATCATCATCGTGGCCCCGCTCGCGGCGTCCTCGGTCCTGCATTTCGCCAACCAGATGATGCGCACCGCGTTGCCGCAATGAATGGCATCGTCACGACGATCCCCGGAGCGGCATGTCGATGAGCCGGATCTCGCACAATCCTTATGCTGCCGCACAGGACGGGCTCGCGCAAACCGAGCGGACCCGCGCCGAACACGGACGCGACGACGCGCGCGCGAGCCATCAGGCCGCGCTGTTTCGCGGCCGCACGCTGTTCGCGCATGCGCGCAACGTGAGCGCGAGGCTGCTGGCGAACAAGCAGCTGGCCGCCCGGATGCGCGCGCGCCTCGCGCAGGCCCGGCGGAAAAACGCCGGCAAGCGCGCGCGCTTCGCGATGCCGCGCAAGGCAATCGCGCAACCGGCGCAGCAACGGGGTCCGCACGGCACGACCCGGCGGGGTACGTCGAGCCCGCTGTCCGGATTGCGCGTCGGTCGTGACGGCGGACGCGGAGGACAGCGCGGCGGCGAGCAGCAGTCGTCCCAGCAGGACGGGAATCAACAGCAGCAAGGCCGGCAACAGCAGCAGCGCGAACGAGAGCCTGGCACGCGGCGCGCGGCGGCCGCCTTGCTCGACGACGCGACGGTACCCGGCTGGCTGGCCGGCGCACTCGGTCATGACGCCGGCGGTGCGCGCGAACAGGCCGTTGCCGATGCGTGTTGCGACGCGTTGCTGGCGATGCGCGACGAGCTCGCCGCGGCCCCCGGAACGCCACTCGATGCACGAATGTATCGCGTCGCCCGTGAAGTCACGCTGGCACGCACCTGGCTCGGCCCGTCGAGCGCGACCGGTTTCGACGCGGTGCGCGCGCGGCTCGTCGAGCGGTCCCGGCTGCGCAGCGCCGCCACGGGCGCCGGAGAATCGCATCCGGCCGACCGGGCCGCACCGGCCGTCGAACCGGCCGCCCGCATCCGGCATTTCAACCTGTTGCTGGGATTGCAATTGC
Organism: Burkholderia arboris; assembly: GCF_038723655.1. NCBI lineage: Bacteria > Pseudomonadati > Pseudomonadota > Betaproteobacteria > Burkholderiales > Burkholderiaceae > Burkholderia > Burkholderia arboris. The sequence continues at coordinate 58,252 of NZ_CP109823.1, read as the reverse complement.
TTGCGCTCGAACGGCCGGCGATCGGCTCGCGCGCGGCGCGCGCCGACAGCATCCTGGCGTCGCTGGAAGCCGGTGCGCACGCGTCGAACCTTGACGCGCGCGACCTTCCCGGCGACGACACCCCGTCTGACCCGCCATCGACTCGTTGACCGCTTCGCAGACACGCACGCCGGTTCGCGCGTCTGCCGGGCGACGGAACCGACGGCCGTTACAGTGAAAGTATCGAAAGCACGCGACGCCGCTGCGATGCATGTCGCCTGCGTCACCGCACGGATCCGAATCGACCATGAAACTGCTGCGCATCCTCACGGGACACCACGCCGGCGCCCAGGTCCATCTGGAGCCCGGTGCGTATCGCGTCGGCGCCGACGACGACGCCGACATCCAGCTCACCGACTGGCGGGGTGCCGACGTCCTGCTGGTGGTCGAATCGAACGGCGCGGTCAGCAGCCAGCGGCTCGAGCACGCGGACACGAACGATTCGCTCGCCGCCTTCGCTGCACCGCAGGCAGACCTGCCGCGCGACGGCGATGACGCGGCGTCGGCCCGCGCGGCTCGCGGCGACGCGTTCGCCGGGCACGACGACGAACCGCCTGCGACGCTGGATCCTTGCAAGGTCTGGATGGTCGACTTCGTGCCGTTGCAGTTCGACGACATCGCGTTGTGCATCGGCTGGGCGGACGACACGTGGCCGAGCGACCTCGCGTTGCTGTCGACACTGCTGACCGGCCCCGCCCGCGCGTCGAACGAAGGCGACGACACGCCGCGCGGCGCCGCGCGCGTGAAACGGCTGCGCTATGCGGGCATCGTCGCCGCGTGTGTCGCCGTCGGCGCGGGCGTGGCCGGCCTCAGCTTCGCGCTGACGACCAACGTCAGCCGCGCCGCGCTCGCGCCGCCCGACGTGCTGCTCGAGCAACGCGTGAACCGCGCGCTGGCCGACGCGCACCTGAACGAGCTACATGCGGCCCGCGATGGCGGCGACGGCGCCGCGCGCGCGGTGGTGACGGGGATGGTCCGCTCGGCGAACGACGATCATGTCGCGCGGCAACTGTTCGACCGCATGAAGCCGGCCGTCATCGTGCGCCGCTATCGGGTGGCCGACGACATCGCTCGCGGCATTCGCGATGCCGTCGACGTCGACGGCGTCCAGGTCGCTTACGACGGCCACGGCGTGTTTACGGTATCCGGCGCGGTGGCGGACCGGCAACGCGTCGAGAGTGCGCTGACGCGTATTCGCGGCGATTTCGACAAGAGCGTCACGCAGATTCGCGTCGCGTTGACCGACATCGACCTGCCGGCGCCGGCCCCCAAACAGGGGAATTTCACCGCGCTGCTGTCGTCGGGCGACGTGCGGTATGCCGAAACGCCGGACGGCGTGAAGCACATCTATCCGGTGCCCGACGCCGCTGACGACATCGCACCGGAAACGGCCGCCGCATCGGCGCCGGGCGCGGCATCCGCCACGCCGGCGGCGCCCGCCACACCGCCCGTCGCGCGGGTCGATCCGGTGCCGTTGCCGTCGGACGACCGGGCCGCCGCAGCGTCGATTCACTGAAGCCCAAGGGGAATTCGCATGTACGAAGCAATCGAACGCCACGCCGAGGATTTCGGCAACCTGCAGAACCTGCTCGCCGACCCGGCCTCGGGGCCGCGGCTGATCGAGCTCGAGCGCGCGCTGCAGCTCAGTGCCCAGGCGGTCGGCGACGCCCGGGGCGGTACCGACCTGGACCGCAGCAACCGCTCGAAGATCTATCTCGGACTGATGGCGGCCAGCCGCCTCGTCGCGCAGCTTCGCGAGCAGGAACTCGCGAAGTAGCGCCCGGTTTTCGCGCTTGTGCGCGGAATCCCGCGACGCCGGGCGACCGGACCGTCGCGATCTGCAACGTACTGTCGAGAAAGTCGCCCGCATGCAATCGCGGCGGCGTTCGGACAGGCTCTTCTACACGTCGAAAGGAGTCGGACATGAGTATTGGCAACGTCGTCGGCAGCGTCGCGGGAGGCGCGAATTCGGCTGCCGCCACCGGTGGCATCATCGGACAGCTTGGGGCCGCCGGGAACGAACAACTGGCGATCGCAGGCGCCGTGTCGAACATGCAATTGAAGCAGGCGACCGGCGAGGCAATGAAAGCGGCCTCTTCGGGTGTCAAGGAGGCCGCGAAGCCCTCGTGATCGAGACGAAGGCAACCGGCGCCGCGACCCTTGTGCCGGTCGGGTCGCGGCGCGGTACGGCCGGCACTTCTTTCGACGGGTCGCAAGGCCGATGAGCATCGATATCTATACCGCGCTGGTCGGCGAACTGTGCGCCGCCGTCGGCTTGCCCGACGTCGACCACATCCTGCAGACGCGGACGATCGAGGTCGAGGGTTTCGACGTGCGGCTCGATTACTTCGACAACGACCCGGGCGCGCTCTACGTCAATTTTCATTACGGCACGGTCACGGCCGGCCGCACGTTGACGATCTTCCGGCTGATGCTGGAAGCGAACCTGCTGATCTATGCGCAGGACCAGGCACAGCTCGGCATGGACAGCGATACGGGCGGCATCGTGCTGATCGTGCGCGTGCCGTTCGCCGACGACGTGACCGGCGAGACCCTCGCCGACCTCCTCTCGCACTACGCCGAGCACGGCCGGTACTGGCGGCAGAACATCATCGAATCGAACGACGACATGTTCGAAGGTATCGCGACGGGTGAATTCATCTGGCTGCGCGCGTGAAGCCTCGCCTGACCCAGGCTCGCGCGGCGGACCGGCACTTCGCGTCCGCCAATCCGTCTTCGCATCGATGATGTAACCCGCGTGGCGGTGCGCCTGTGCTGGTTCCGGAACCCGTTGCCCCCGAAGGTCACACGTGCGACGCACTGGAACACCGGTCCGCGGCGTTCGACGTCGGTCGTCATGCGATGGGGACGGACGGGGGCGAGCCCACGCGCGGATGGGCCGCGCATCGCGGGCGCGGTGCGCGTGTCGTTGAATGTCCTGCCGCGTCTGACCGCCCATTGTTCCGCGCTGATTGCGACGGTCGACGCAGGCGCATCCGTCATGCGCGCGGGGCCAGGCCGTACCCGATCGCGCAGCGTCAGACGGTCAGACCGTCGGGTCGCCGCGCCACGCACGCGCACGCCACCGTGCCCCGGCATGCAACCCGGCCCCCGCCGCGACGAATGCCGTGCACACGGCCAGCACGCCCGGCCACCCTGCCGTCGTCCACGCCGGCACGGCCAGCGCCGTGCCACTGGTGCCGCCGATGAAGTACACGATCATGTAGACGCCGTTGATGCGCGTGCGCGCGGCCGGCCGCAGCGCATAGATCACGGTCTGGTTGCAGACCATCGCGGCCTGGATGCCCATGTCGAGCAACACGATCGCCAGCGCCTCGACGGCGACCTGCCCCGGCCACGCGGCGAACAGCACCAGTGCGACGAACAGGCAGGCCAGCGCGCGCCCGAACACGCGCTCGGGTCCGAGCACGTCGGCCGCGCGGCCGATCGCCGGCGCGATCAGCGCACCGGCGATGCCCGCGAGCCCGAACAACCCGTCCACGGCCGCGCCCCATGCCGGATGCGTGTGCCGCAGATGCAGCGCGTAGCTCGCCCACAGCGCGCTGAACGCGCCGAACAGCAGCGCGCCGCGCCACGCCGACAGCCGCAGGCGCGGTTCGTCGCGATAAAGCGCGTGCAGCGAGCGAAGCAGGCTCGCATAGGATTCGCCGGTCGTCGCCGGCGAGCGCGGCAGCCGGCGCGACACGAGCCACGCGAGGAGGGCCTGCGCGAGCGCCGCGAACGCGAACATCGCGCGCCAGCCGAGCGCGTCGGTCAGCGCGCCCGAAACCACGCGGCTCGCGACGATGCCGATCAGCAGCCCGAGCATCACGCGCCCCACGACACGGCCGCGCCGCGCGGGCGCCGCCAGCGTCGCCGCGAACGGCACGGTCAGCGACGCGGTGGTCGCGAACACGCCGCTCGCAAGGGTGGCGAGCGCCTCCAGCGCGAAGAACGGCGCAAGCGCCGCACCGGCCAATGCAAGCGCACCGAGCCACGCGAGACGCGCGACCAGCGAGCGCTTCTCGTAACGGTCGCCGAGCGGCACGAGCAGCACGAGGCCGGCCACGTAGCCGACGTGGCCGAAGATCGACAGCGTGCTCGCGGTGGCCGGCGCGACGCCGAAGCTCGACGCGATCGCAGTCGCCATGACCTGGTTGTAGTAGAGGCTGCCGGCCGAGAACGCGCACAGCGTCGCCATCAGCGCGACCTGCGCGCCGGTCACGCCGTCGGCGGCGGGCGTACCGGCCGCCGCCCCTTCGCGCGGATCAGCAGCCATCGCCGAGCGCTCCCGGGTTGACTCGCCGATCCGGATCGAGGCTCGCCTTGACACGCCGCATCAGGTTCCACGACCCCGGTTCCAGCACGCGCTCGAACGGATAGTCGCGCGACACCTGCCAGCTCGCACCGCCCAGTTCCGCATACGCGAGATAGGTCGCGTCGCGAATCGCCTGTACGGCGGCCCGCGCGTCGGGCGCGGCTGGCCGGTCGGCCCACGGCGCCGTGACGTCCGCCCCGACCGTCGCGACGTGCAGCGGCGTGAGTTCGTCGCGCCAGTAGAACGCGGTCTCGAAGAAAAACTCGTTGCCGATGCACATCAGGAAATGCGAGCGGCTGATCCCGTGTTGCGTCATCAACGCATCGAACGTTTCAAAGTGACGCGCCATCGCATCGCACACGTACAACGCATCGGCGAGTGCGAACGTGGCGTGGCACGGTACCCAGCGTTCGCCGTTCAGCCCGAGCATGCCGCGCACCGGGCCGAACGGTTTCGCGCGAATCACGCGCGGCACCGAATCGGGCAGCTCGACGCCCTCGTACAGCACGATGGCGCGCACCTCGGCCAGCGCCTCGCCGAGGCGTCGCGCCGATTCGTCCTCGACCATCAGGTGCAGCGTGTACGGATACGCCGTCAGGAACTGCGTGCCGCCCGCGGCGACCGCCACCGCGTCCTTCACGCCGGCCGCGAGGCTCGTGCCGGCGCCGACCACCGCCAGCAGGTTCTTCACGCTGTCGGCCGCGCGGTTCACGCCGGCCGACTGCAGCGCCTTGTTGCGGTCGATGCCGAAGCTCTCCGCGATCTTGCCGGTCTGCGCCAGCCGCACCTGCGCGTCGACCATCGCCTGCATCGTCGCGAAGCCGGCCGACAGGTAGCCGACATGCGGCGTACGCTCGATCAGGCGCAGCGTCGCGGCGACCTTGATGCCGAACGCACCGTTGTCGCCGAGAAAGAGCCCCGTGAAATCGGGGCCGCCGCCGTGGCGCGTGAACGGCTTCGCGCCGCGCCGCCCGCCCGATCCGGTGGTCACGCAGGTGCCGTCGGCCAGCACGGCCGTGACGCCGAGCACGCTGTCGGCCACCGTGCCGTGGCGGCTCGATCCGTAGAACGCGCTGTTCTGCGACAGTGCGCCCCCGACCGTCCCGCCGATCCCCGACATCGGCCCCCAGTACGGCGTGCGCAAGCCGGTGGGCAGCAGCGCCTCGTGCAGTTCGGCCCAGGTGCAGCCGGCTTCGACGGTGACGAAGCGGCTCTTCTCGTCGATTTCGATCACGCGCGACATGCGCCGCGTGTCGACCACGATGCAGTTGCGGTGCGGCGGCAGATAGCCCTTGCCGTACGACAGGCCGCCGCCGCGCGGAATCAGCGCGACGTCGAGATCCTGCGCGAGTCGCGCAAGCGCGACCACGTCGTCGGCGCTGCGCGGCAGCGTGATCGCCAGCGGCGCCACGCCCGGTTGCCAGAACACGTCGTTCGAATAGAACGCAAGCGACGGTTCGTCGGTCAGCACCGCGTCGGCGCCGATGAGCGCGCACAGCCGCTCGCCCAGGTCGCCGTGCGACGGCCCGTTGAATGCAATCTGCATGGTCAGGCCTCGACTGAAATCGGGTGGAAGCGGAGTGCGTCGTGCCGTTCGGCGGGCTGCGACGGCACAGCCGGTTCGGGCGCCATCCGGCGCGCGAGCGAGAGCTGGAACGCATGCAGCGGCCCTTCGTGGAACGGCGAGAACGGGCCGGCGCGATAGCCGGGCGAGCGGCGGCACGCGTGCATGCCCTCGATCATCGGAAGGTCCTCGCGATTGATGCGATCCCAGTTCGCGCGCACGCGCTCGCGGAGCGCTTCCAGCGGATCGCCGTCGTCATTCGTGGCCGGTACGCCGGCGGACGGCGTGCCGACGAAGAAGAAGTACACGTGCTCGTCGGTGGTCTGCACGTCGACCGGATCGACCGTCAGCACGAACAGGTAGTCCGCATGCAGGCCGAGCATCAGCGTGGGGCTCGCGAGCAGGTACTCGGCGCCGCGCGCGCGTTGCGGCGACAGTCCGGCGAACGTCGGCAGGCCGCCGTGGCCGGCGGTCGCCGCATCGTAGATACGGGTGCCGACGCCGCAGACGTGCGCGTCCACGATCGGGTAGTGCTCGTTCCACAGCGACGCCTTGTTCAGCGCGGGATGCACGAACGGGTTGTGATAGCTGTCGAGAAAGTTCTCGACGACGAGCTTCCAGTTGCCGTGCACGCGATAGTGCAGCGCGCCGCCGTACTGCAGTTGCGAGAAGTCGTAGTCGTGCCAGCGGCGCTCGAGCGCCGCCAGCGTATCGGCGAGCGGCGCGGCTCGGCCGCCCGGGTTCACGCAGACGAGACCGTTCCAGCTCGCGCTTCGCACGCGATCGAGTTCGAGACACGCGCGGTGCGAAGCATCCACGTGGTGGTCGTGAATCCCGTTGAAGTGGCTCGCACGTTCCAGCGCGCCGTTCAATCCGTATCGCCACGCGTGATACGGGCACCTGATCGAATGGACGTCGCTTGCCGTCTCGCTCACGAGCGGCACGCCGCGGTGCTTGCAGATGTTGTGAAAGCAGCCGAGCATGCCGTCTCGATCGCGCGTGACGACGAGCGGCATGCCGGACAGCGTGACGGGCAGCACGTCGCCGGGCCGGGCAACCTGTCCGCCGGCGGCTGCGACGCGCCAGTGGCGTTGGTCGAGCACCGCGCGTTCGTGGGCGAAGATCTCGGGGTCGGTGTAGAACGCCGCCGGAAGCGACGTCGCGTGCTCGAGCGGCTTCGCGAGATGCTGTGTGAGGACATGTTGATAGCGCTGCGCAGCTTGCATGAAATTCCCCAGGGTTGGGCCGCGCCCATGCGGCCGTGACAGCGATCGTAGGAGAAGCGTGCCGTTGCGGCGGCCGCGATGCGAAACGGTGGCGGGCGATCCGCAGCGGACGGCCATGCGATTCAGCGCAAGATGCGTCGGATCCCGTCCCTCAGTGCCTGCAGTGGATTACGGTGCGCGTCGGCGCGTGCCGGTGCAGGATTGACCTGCGCGGGCACACCGGGCGAACGATCGGGTACTTCCCGCAAGATGTGCGCCGTCGCATGGGGACGAACCGGTTTCGGCGCCTGCAGCGGAACGTCGGCAACGGCCACCGGCACGTGTCCCGCCGGGTTCGCGGGCAAGCTGTCCTGCACGCCTTCACGCGCCGCCGAATGGCTGCCTGACGGCTCGGTTGCCGCCTCCGGTTCCGTTGCATGCCCGGTGCGCGTCAGGAACGCGCGCCAGTCTTCGTGGCCCTCCGTCTGCGCAGGGCTGCCGGATGACGATGGCGGCGCCGCCGATCCAGGCGCATGCCCGGTACGCGTCAGGAACGTGCTCCAGTCTTCATGGCCCCCCGTCTGCGCGGGGCTGCCGGATGACGATGGCGGCGCCGCCGATCCAGGCGCATGCCCGGTGCGCGTCAGGAACGTGCTCCAGTCTTCGTGCCCCCTCGTCTGCGCAGGGCTGCCGGACGGCGATGGTGGTGCCTCCGACCCAGGCGAATGCCCGGTACGCGTCAGGAACGCGCGCCAGTCTTCGTCCGGCTGTTTCGGCGCGCTGGCCGGCGCTTCCGCATGCGGCGACGAATGACCGTTCGACGCAGCAGAAGCCGTTCTGCCCGGCTCCGGCAAGCTGCCGGGCGGGCTCGTGTTGCCGGCGCTTGCGGGCACGTTGCCGATCCGCCATGCCGCCGGCCGGCGGATGGGCGATGCCGTCTCCGGGGAGACGGGTCTTGGCGTGACGACGGACCTCATGTCGGCCTTCGTCAGCGGGCTGACGGGCCGCGGAGAAAAAGGCGTATCCGCCCGGGCGCCGATCGTGCGCAGCCGTTCGAGCACCGCGCCGCCGGCCGGGCTGGACGGCTGCGCTGGCGGGCTGTCGTGGCGCTCCGGCGCCGGCGTAGATGCAGGCGGACTTCCGAATGAAACCTGACGCGGCCCGCTGACCGTATTGTCCATGTGCTCTCCGATACCTGTTCGCTAGCATGGGGCTGGGGTGAACGCCCCTTCGGCAAGGCCGTGCTGACGCCGACTCCTGCAGAAATACCTCGGTCCGTCGATTGCGGCCGGACGCAATGCGAAGCGGCGCGCGCAAACCCGCAATCGATGCCGCCAGCGTCACGCTCGCTTCGCATCCGGCGACCGCGGTTCCGATGCGGCGGCGATCGGCGCGCGAGGCCCGCCTACATTCCGTTAACCCGCCACTCATTTCCTGAACGCCATGCAAGTGACGCGCACCCCGAGTCCCGATTCCAGCCCGCGAAACAGCGAAAGCCCTGTCGACAGTTCGCACTGAGCGCCAGCGCCGGCGCCAACCGTCGATACTGCCGCGCAAGCCCAGATCCAATCGCAGTTCCCGCCCCCTTGTCCGGACAGCGCCGTCCAAGTACGGCGTCGCTGGAGAGCGCGGGCGAAGCGCCGCCGGCACAGCTTTCGCGCCGCCGGCACTACGCCGACGGAACGACGATGGGAGCGGTCGACCCGCATGACGCGAACACCAGGGACGAACTCATCAGATTCCCGTTCGAAATAGACGCGGACGATCGTGGCCCACTTGCCGCCCGTTTCGAGGAGGATTACCCGCCCGACGCATTCGACCCGCGCAACTATGACGGGGTGGTCGTCGCGGTCAAGGACGACGTGATCACGGGTTTCATGGACGATTCGGAAACCGGGCTGCACGCGCCGGGACAAGTCGCCCAGATCAATATCCTGGTCGCCCGGGAACATCGGGGAACGGACGCCGCGAGAAACCTCGCGAAACAGGTCGACGACGCGTTGATCGCGAAGGGTGATCGATACAGGCTGTCTCGCGTATGGGACAGCAATACGGCGCAACTGGAGCGAAAGCAGGCGCGCGGCTGGCGCCCCGACCCGGCGCTGACCGAACCGGGCCGGACGCAAGCGTTCTGGATCGCGCTCGATCCACGATTCAAGGACATTCCGCCGCCGCGGCAAACCAGCGTCCGCTGAGCGTCCCGGAACCGCATGCGCGTTGCATCGTCCGCCGCGCGCATGCGGCGGCGCCGCGAGTATCGGCGCAACGGCGGGCGCGTCGATTCGCGCGCTGCCCGGATTCATCCGCCTGGTCGAACAGACCGGCGCATGCCTGCCGCCAGGCGGGCCGCTGCGCAAATGGCCCGGGGTCCGTCAACGGACCCCGGGCCACCGGGCGATCACGGGTACCGGGCGCTGCATCCATGCCCCGGCGCCCGCACCGCTCAACGCTCAACGCTGCGCGACCTGCATCAGAACTGATAACCCGCGCCGACCACCGCGCCGAAGTCCGACCGCGTGTTGCCCGTCACCGACGCCTTGACGACCCAGCGGTTGCTCTCCGTCACGTACGAGTAGCCGGCCGCGAAGCCCTGCTGACCGTGATAGTTCGACGTCGCCGCCGACACCATCGAGCGCCCCGCGCCCGTCGGCTGCGGCAAACCGGCCACCGCCATCGCCGACGCGACGCCGCCGTACATGTCCTTCTTCAGGTCGTTGAACGCGTTGTACACCTGGCCGACGCGCTGGTCGGTGTAGCCCTTCGCCTGCGCCGATGCCGTCGACAGGTTGTCGTTCAGCTGCTGCACGTTCACCGCGTCGGTCGGCGCCGTCCCGGCCGCGACGTTCGTGACCTGGCGCTCGCTGCCCTTCGCACCGACCGAGAACGAATTGTCGCGATCGGCGACGGAGCCCTGGCCAACCGCCACCGCATTCTTGCCGGTCGCGGTCGCCGTCGACCCGATCGAACCCGCATCGGCACGCGCGATCCACGACGTGTTCGCATCGGTCGCCGCCGCGCGGATCTTGTCGTTGGCCGCGGCATTCTGCAGCGCGGTGTTGAACTGGCCCATGTTGACCGCGTCGTTGGCGTTCACGCCCGCCGCGACGCCGGTCAGCACGCGGTCGCCCGCCGTGCCGGAGAAGTTCACGCTGGTGCCGCCCGTGCCCTGCCCGACCGTGATCGCGCCGTTCGGATCCTGCTGCTGCACGAGGCCGGCCTTGCCGTTCGCGATGTTGGTGACGTTGCTCTGCAGGTTCGAGATGTCGGTCGTGTTCTTCGACACCTGCTGGTTGGTCGCGTAGAGCTGCGAGCCGTTCACCGCGTCGGTGCTGGTCGCGCTGAGCGTGCCTGCCTGCACGTTGGTGATGCGCGTGCCGCCGGCGCCGCCGAGCGTGATCGTGCTCTTCGAGCTGTCGTCGTACTGCACCGCGAGCGCGCCGAGCTGGTTGAGGTTCGACTGCACGCCCTTCAGCTGCTTCACGTTCACCGCGTCCGTATCGCTGGTGCCCGCCGCGACGTTCTTCAGCACGACCGCCGACGTTGCATCGCCGCCGACGAGCGACACCGAATTCAGCCGGTTGCCGTTCGTGTCGACGTCGTACTTGACGACGTTCTTCACGGCTTCGCCGGCCTGGTTCGACACCTGCGTGATCTGCTGTTCGAGCGCGGTTTTCACGCCCGACAGCTGGCCGCCGTTCACCGCATCCGTGCTGCCCGCGGCGACATTGCCGTCGGCCACGTTCGTCAGCTGCGTCGGTGCACCGCCGCGCGCCGCGCTGAACGCGCCGAGCTTCGGATCGAACTGCAGCGCGTCCTGCTGCAGCCCGGCGATCGCCGCCGTGTTGCCCGCGATATTCGTTTCGGCGTTGCCGATGCGCGTTTCGTGATTCGCGAGGGTCGTCGTGTTGCTGCCGACGCGGCCGTCTAGGTTCGTCAGTGCGTCGCCGACATTGTTGAACGCGCTGCCGCCGATCTTGTAGTTCGGAGCGGTGATCGAGCCGTCCGGATTCGACGTCGCGCCGCCGCCGAGTGCGGCCGCGGTACTGTCGATCGCGCTGCGCAGCTGTGCGCCGTTCACCGCGTCGGTGCTGCCGGCCGCGACGTTGCCGGCCGCGACGTTGGTCACGCGCACCGGGCTGCCGCCGTTGCCCGCGCCGAGCGAAACCTGCCGCTTGCTCGCGTCGTCGTATTTCACGGCCAGCGCATCGAGCTGGCTCGTGCCGTCGTGAATCGCCGCGGTCAGCTGGTCGACGTTGACCGCGTCGGTGCCGGCCTTGCCGGCCGCGACGTTGCTGATGAGCTGCGGGCCGTGGCCGCCGTGGCTCGCGTCGTAAGCGCCGATGCCCGGGTTCCACTGGAGCGCATCCTGCTGCAGCGCCGCGATATTGCCCGTGTTCGTCGTCACCTGGTTGCCGACGGTCGTGATCGACTGATTGAGCGTGCTGGTTGCCTTGCCGAGCTGGCCCACGTTCACCGCATCGTTCGCGGCCGTGCCGTCCGCGACGTTGTGCAGGCCGACCGGCGCCGCCGCCCCCGTCCCGCCCAGCGTGACGCCGCTGTGCGCGTCGCTGTCGTACTGCACGGCGTTCTTCGTCGCGCTGCTGATCTGGCTGGTGATCGACGTGCTCAGGTTGCCGAGCGTCGTACTGAGGTTGTTCGTCACGCTCGTGCTGAGCGACGCGAGGCCGCCGTTCAGCTGCCCGACGTTGACGGCGTCGTGTACGTCCTTGCCGTCGGCGACGTTGTGCAGCGTCGTGCCGTTGGTGCCCGCGAACGTCACCGAGTCGAAGCCGCTCGCGCCGTCGTACTTCACGTTGCGCGCATCGGCCGCCTGCAGGCCGCCGATGTTCGACGCCGCCGTACTCAGCGACGTGTTGATGCCGGTCACGCTGGTCTGCAGGTTCGCGATGTTCGACGCCGCCGTCGAAATGGACGTCTGAAGCGGCGTGACGCTGCCCTTCAGCTGGCCGACATTGACGGCGTCGGTATCGGCCACGCCGGCCGCGACACCGCCGATCGTCGTGCCGTTGACGCCGTCGAGCGCGATCGCCGCATGCGTGTTGTCGGTGTACTTCACGACGTTCTGCGTCGCCGTGACGATGCTCGTGCTGAGGCTGTTGCCGACGCTGGTCACGCGCTGGTCGACGTTCGAGATCGTGGTCGACAGCGAATTGCCGACCGACGTCACGCGCGCGTCGACATTGCCGATGCCCGTGCTGAGCGTGTTGTTCACGTTCTTCAGCTGCTGGACGTTGACGGCGTCCGTATCGGCCGCGCCCGCCGCAACGTTCTTGAGCTGGCGTTCGCTGCCGATTGCACCGAACGATACCGCGCCGCCGACCGGTGCGGCCGTGCCGCCGAACACCGGCGTGCCGCCGTTGTTCGCGCCGATGCTGCCCGACCCGATCGCCACCTGATTGTTGTCGTTCGTCTGCGCACCCGCGCCGATCGCCACCGATTGCGTGCCGCCCGCGCGCGTCTGCGTCGCCGCGTCGTACGACGCGCCGGCCGATACGCCATCGCTCGACGTCGGGTTCGCGCCGCCGATTGCGACCGAGCGGTCGCCGCTGGCCAATGCCGAGTGGCCGAGCGCGATCGAGCTGGTGCCGTGCGCATCCGCCACGTTGCCGAGCGCCATCGAGAAATCGCCGACTGCGGCCGACTGGCGGCCGATCGCCAGCGCGGTGTTGCCCTGCGCGACCGCCACCGTGCCGATCGCGGTCGCCGAGTTCGCCAGCGCCTGCGAGCCGACACCGATCGCAATCGCACCGCCGCTGCTGCTGCCGCCGTTGCTGCTCGCATTCGACTGGTCGCCGATCGCGATGCCGCTGGTGCCGGCCTTGGCATTCGTGCCCTGCGTCACGTTCGTGGTACTCACCGCCACGTAGGTCCCGTTCTTCGTCTTGACGCACAGCGGGTTGGTCCCGTCGATGCACTGCCCGTTCAGCGCGTTGTCCGGGTTGCCGCGGTCGACGAAATTGTCGGCGTGCGCGGCGCCGGCGCTCAGCATACCCGCGCCCGCGAACATCGCGGCGGCGAGCACCGAAATCTGCTTCCTCTTCATGGTCTTCTGCTCCGTTGTGTAGCGTCTGGTTTGAATATGGACTACTTACGTTTATTGACAGCTTCGACTTCGATTGCGATTGCGACTTCGGTGCGGAACCCGATTCCGTGATCCGGCGCTGCCACGTTGGAGGCGATCCGCATCGACCGTTCGTTTCCACCGGACGATCGAAGCCTCCGGGCCCGCCGTCTAGTTACGGCCCGTTCCGTTATTCATGAAACCTCATTAGGAATGCGTAATGCTATTTATGGACGAGCCTTTCCCCGACTGAATCCGGAGATTCAACCTGTCGTTATAAACACCTCTGATGTGAGGTCGCGCCGACCGCGACCAACCCCGCTTCTTTTATTTCATCTTCGGCAACCGGTGTTTCATTTCCGTGCCACGAGCATTTGCCCGGGCGGGCATCAATCGATGCTTCGGACTCGAATCGCACAACGTCCGGCGCACCTTGCGGCGCCTTCCGTTGCGCTGTGCCACCCGGCATTCAAAGTTCGGACGAATTATGGGACACGATCTTGAATTATTGAAGCCGACATTCTTTATAGATTGTGAAATTCAATATATTCAATGACTTACGCGAAATACCCGCGCCTCGCAAACGATTTCGTGCTGCCGAAATTAATCGCAATGTTTTACAAGGCGGATAAATACTTTGCCAAAGCGGATTTAAATTCAAATCAATCCCGGGAAGACAATCCGGAATCCAGTCGATCGCGGATCTGCGTGGCCGGCATTCGCGTAAACCATGAGTATTGACGCATATCAACGCGCGGCGTTCCTGTCTCAATCCGCCATTTTAAATATCGGGAAAGCGGGATGACGCGAATAGAGCCGCAGTGTCTGGCGGGATTTGAAAGAAGCTCCTACAATTCCGCTCGCATTGATTCCTGCAGTCGCGATCTTCACGGCGCGAGCACGGCAATCGTCCACGTCCTTACCGGCTCAGCGATCAAAAAAACGAATGCCGTGTCATGCGACGACCGGTTGTCCGTCGCGCAGTGCCGGCAACCTCTGGAATCGATGCGAGCGTGCGATGCGCTTATGCGTCGTCATAGAGCGGCTCACGACGTTTCCCCCGAACCGGGCAGGCCACCCGTGGAAACGCAGCCAACCGCCTTTTCCGAACAGGTGCACGATGCCTTCATCGATCTCCGCATTGAGCGACGCCCATCTCCTGGTCGTCGACGATCAACCCGACCAGCTGCGTCTGCTGATCGACATCCTGCGCGACACCGGATGCCGGATCAGCATCGCATCCGACGGCGCGCAAGCGTGCCAGCGCGCGCAGGCGCTGATGCCCGACCTGATCCTGATGGACGTGCGGATGCCGCGCATGGACGGCTTCACCGCGTGCCGCCTGCTTGCCGCCGATCCGCTCACGGCCGGGATTCCCGTCATCTTCCTGACCGTGGCCGGCGCATTGCACGAACGGCTCGAAGGGCTCGAGATCGGCGGCGTCGACTATGTGGTGAAGCCGTTCGAGCCGGAAGAAGTGGTCGCGCGGATTCGCGTGCAGCTCTCACGGACGCAGCGGGAACGGCCGGCCGGTCCGGAACCGGCGGACAACCTGTTCGCGGCCGGCAAGGACGACGACATCATCGTGCGGGCGGCCATTCGCCACCTGTCGCGCACGCTGAACGATCCGCCGACGGTGGAGGAACTGGCACGCGCAGTCGGCACGCACGAAAAGCGGCTGTCGCGCGCGTTTCGCGACAATCTCGGCCAGACGGTGTTCGAATATCTGCGGTACGAGCGGCTGCGGATCGCGCAGGACCTGCTGGATTCGACGTCGCTCAGCATCGCCAGCATCGCGAAGGAAATCGGCTTTTCCACGCCGGCCAATTTCGCGACCGCCTTCCGCGAGCGGTTCGGCATCACCCCGACCGAATGGCGGCGCCAGGGTCACGCGGGCGCGCGCACCGCCGCACGGGAGCCGCAACGCGGCGCGTAGCGCGCCGGTTCACGGCGTCCCGTCGCGCGCTGCCGGCTTCACGGGCCGCGGTTCACCGCCGGCAACCGGGCAACGGAATCGCCGGGCCCTGGCGCGCCGGCCGTCGTTGACCAATCGCGCCCGCCCGTTCGCCCAAACGAATCGAATCGGCGCCGCGCGAGCGCGCTTTTTTTGGCAAACTGCGCGCTTTCGGCCAAGAGCACGCCCCATGCGACGTCCACGTTTCCCGAACCATTCGATCGTCGCCTCGTTGATGCGGGCCAAACGAGGCATGCGGTCCGGCATGAAGCCACTTCTGCATGCGGGCCTCGTCGCGATGTGCCTGATCGCCCACTCCGCCGCCGCAGCGGGACAGGCAACGACGGCAACCCATCCGGCGTACTGGCAGCGCGGCAACGGCGAGCCCTATGAAGTCGCGGACACCGAAGTCCGCGACGTGCCGGACCCGGTTTCCGGCCGCGACTATCAGGTATTCGTCGCGCTGCCGCCGTCCTACGGCAGCCAGCCGCAGCGCCGCTATCCCGTCCTTTACGTGACGGATGCCGACTATGCGTTCCCCCTCGTCAAGCAGATTGCCCGCCGTCTCAACGGCGAAGGGCCGGTCGTCGAGGAATTCATACTCGTCGGCCTGTCCTATGCGCGCGGCGAAAGCGGCATGCAGAGCCGGCGACGCGACTACACGCCCACGTCGGCAGGATCTCCCGACGCACCGGCCGATGCCGTTCACGGCCAGGCCGGCGCGTATCAGGCGTATCTCCGCAACCAGGTTCTGCCGTTCATCGCGAAGCAGTACCGGACCAACGAAAGCCGGCGATTCTTGCTCGGCCATTCATATGGCGGCCTGCTGGGCATGAGGATCCTGCTGACCGAACCTGACCTGTTCTCCGGCTATCTGATCGGCAGTCCGTCGCTGTGGTACGACCGGCACGCCATGTCGCGTGTCGAGGCCGCCTACGCGGCCAGCCACCGCGACCTGCCGGCGCAGGTGTTCATGTATGTCGGCGAGTACGAGGAAGTCCGGAAGGGCGATCCGCGTTTTGCCAGGACCTACAACATGGTCACCGACACGCGGAAGATGGAGAAGTCCTTGCGGTCGAGGCAGTTCCGGTCGCTCCGGCTGCGCGTCGACGTACTCGACGACGAAAATCACCTGACGGTCGCGCCGCGCGGTTTCACGCACGGCCTCGAATATCTGCTGCCCGCCGCGGCACGATAGCGCGCGCTCACCAGTTGTATTTCGCGCTGGCCAGCACGGTCCGCTCGTTGCCGAACACGCACACGGCGTACGACTGGCAGCCGCTGACATAACGCCGGTCGAACAGGTTCGCGACGTTCAGTGCGAAACGCCAGTGCGGCATGTCGTAATGCAACGCCAGGTCGTACAACGTCGCGCTCGGCACCGTCAACGAATTGTCGGGCGCGCCGGCCGACGCGCTTTGATAGCGCACGCCGCCGCCGATCCCGACGCCCGCCAGCGCGCCCGTCTGCCAGGTCCAGTCGGCCCACAGCGACGCCATCTGCCGCGGCAGCGGCACGGACACCGGCCAGTTGTTCAGCGACGCGTCGTTCGCCTGCACGTTCTTGACGTCCTGATATGCATACGACGCGACGATCGACAACTCGCGCGTCAGCTTGCCGACCGCGCTCAGCTCGATGCCGCGCGAACGCACCTTGCCGGTCTGCACGGACGTCGTGCCGGTCCGGTCGAGATTCACCGGCGTCGGCGTCACGACGTTGGTCTGGTCGATCTGGTAGACGGCCGCGTTCAGCATCAGGTTCCTGCCGGGCGGCTGCCAGCGCAGCCCGGCCTCGGTCTGCGCGCCGCGCGTCGGTTTCGGCAGGCCGCCGCCGAACATCCGCACGCCAATGACCGGATCGAACGACGTCGAATAGCTCAGGTACGGCGACAGCCCGGCGTCGCCTTGATAGGTGAGCCCGACGCGCCCGGAAAACGCACTGACGTTCTGCTGCGCCTGCGTGCCGGCCGTCCGGTCGTCGAAGCGCGCATTCACGACATCCTCGCGGCCGCCGAGCGTCAGCGTCCAGCGTTGCCAGCGGATCTGGTCCTGCGCATACACGCCGACCGTGTTCATCGCGGTGTACTGGTCGATGTGGCCGAGCGACGTCGGACCGGAGAAGATCGCGGCCGTCACCGGCCGGTAGACGGGGTGGTACAGGTCGAGCGACGGCGCGAGTGCAAGCCACACGCTGTTGGTCGTCGTCTGCCGGTCGAATTGCAGGCCGAACAGCAGCGTATGCTCGAGCGGCCCCGTGCCGAAGCGCGCCTGCGCGTGATTGTCGATGTCGAGCCGGCTGTAGTTGAGCTGGAACAGCCCCGCGAAACGCATCATGTTCGTCGTGCTGCGGGGCGCGAAGCCATTGCCGAACACCGTTGCATCGTCGAGCGACAGGTGCGACCAGCGCACGTCCTGGTGCAGCGTCCAGATCCCGTTCACGCGGTGTTCGAGCGCGTAACCGAGCGACCATTGCTTCTTGCGGTAGTCGTTGAACGACGGGTCGCCCATGTAGGTGTCCTGCGACAGGCGGCCGTTGGGGTTCGGCAATACCGTGCCCGACGCCGGCAGGAAGTTCGACGATATGTCGCCGCTGTCCTGCAGGAACGTTGCGGAGACCGTCAGCGACGTGTCGGCGTTCGGCCGCCAGCGGAACGACGGCGCGAGCGCGACGCGCCGGTCACCGTTCGGGCCGGTCACCGCGTTGCCGTCGCGCGCGACGCCGACGAAGCGGTATGCCACCTTGCCGTCCGGGTCGAGCCGGTCGCCGACATCGAGCATGACCTGCTTGCGCGCATCGTTGCCGATCTGCACGCCGGCTTCGCGCACGCGCGCGCCGTCGGCGAGCTTCGTCTGCGCGTCGACGATCGCGCCGGGCTCGCCTGCGCCGTACAGCACCGACGTCGGCCCGCGCAGTACCGCGATCGAATCGATCGTGTACGGGTCGACGCGCCAGTTCGCGATCACGGCCGTATTCAGGGCCGGCACGCCGTCGACGTACAGCGTCGGCGTGAAGCCGCGCAGCGCCGCATACCAGTCGGTCCGGCTGTCGGCGCCGAACGTCGAGAAGCCCGGCACGTAGCGCAGCGCCTGGTTCAGGTCGGCCGCGCCGGTCATCTCGATCTGTTGTGCGGTCACGATATTGATCGTTTGCGGGATCTCGGCCACCGGCGTGTCGGTCTTCGTGCCGGTCGCGGTGCGCCGCCCGACGAGCCCGACGGACGCGCCGTCGGCCACGCCTTGCACGTCGATTGCCGGCAACACGGCTGCCGCCGCGCCGGCCTGCGGCGCGCCTCCCGCATCCGCAGCCTGCGCGGGCGCGCTGCCTGCCGCCGCCACGCACCATGCTCCGGCGGCCGCGATCGCCCTCGCGCGTCGCGCCGCACTCGTCCCCGTTACCATCGTTCCCTGCTCCGTCGTGCTGGTGGCCGATTCGGCCCGATCGTGGCGCGACGCATCGAACGGCGTCCGCCCTGTGGTGTCATGCCGGTCATGTCGATTGCGCGCGAGCCGGAATCCGATGGCCAGTGGCGTCGTTCGCGAGCGCAGCGATCATACCGGGCGAATGTGGCGCGGTCTTCAAAAAAAGTGCGCGGGCACGCGAATCCGGCGCTCGCGCGGCGAAAACGGCGCAGGCGCGCCATCGATCCGGTCGGCTGCCGCCGGGAAAGGCGGATGAAAGACGGGGACGCTAGACTGCGTTCGACCCGGAAACGGCCGCGGACCACGCGGCCCCGCACGATGCTCGGTACGGCGTCGACCGCGGGCACCCGGCGTCACGACCGTCACCACCGGGGACCGTATGCGCTGCCTGTCGACTCGACCGCTGTTCGCCGTGTTGCTCTCCCTGGGCGCGCTATTCGGCACCGTGCCACCGGCCCGCGCCTGCGACATACCGCCAGCCGTCACGACGATCGATCCGCCCGGCTACTATGACGACGCCGCCGGCTATGCGCGCGCCGTGAAGCCGATGCGCGATTTCATTGCCCGGCTCAACACGGCGGCGGACCACGGCGACTGGTCGTGCGCATCGAGCCTGCTGGAAAGCTGGGCGCAGGCCGATGCGCTGATGGGCCGGATCTCGGGTTACCAGGGCCATTACGAGCGTTCATGGGCCGGCACCGATTTCGCGATGGTGATCCTGCGCATGCCGCGCGACGTGCGCGATGCGAATCGCGCGCGCCTCGATGCGATCGATCCGTGGCTCGAACGCATCGCGATCGCCACCCGCGATGCGGAAGCGATCAACCACCTGCACAACAACCTCGTGTACTGGGCCGGACTCGACCTGATCGCGATCGGCACCGCGACCGGCAACGCGAGCCTCGTCGATTCGGGGCTGCTGCGCGTTCGCGAAGGCATCCGCGACATCGGCCCGGACGGTTCGCTTGCACGGGAAGTCAAGCGCGGCAACCGTGCGCTGCACTACCACACGTTCGCACTGCTGCCGCTCGTGTTCGCGGCGGAGCTCGTGCAGCAGCGCCATATCGATCTCTATCGGGAAAACGACGGTGCGATCGGCCGTCTCGCGAATCTCGTGATCGCCGCGGTGGAGAATCCCGCGAGCTTCGCGGCCATCACGCCGGTCAGGCAGGACCTGTTCCCGTGGACGTTTCGCGATGAACTCAGTTGGGTCGAGCCGTACTTCGCGCGCTTTCGCGATCGTCGCCTGCCGGCAATCATCGCACCGCGCCGCCCGTTCGACGAATGGCGGCTGGGTGGCGACGTGACGGCGGTGTGGGGCGCGCCGCTGCCATAGGCCCGGCACCCCGCACGCGGCACATCCTCGGCGTTGACGTATCGTTGATCGGCCGTTTTTCGCGCGAATGTTGCAGCCGCCACTGCCGCTCGAAGCCCATCGGCACGGTCATTCGCGGTTTTCCGAATCGCCTGCGAGCCGCTCGTTCAGCACGCGCGCGTCTGCCTGCCGATCCAGCGACAGGCACACGTCGCGCAACGCGTCGACGCGCGCACTGTCGAGCGCCGTGCTTGCCAGCGCACGATATTTCGCCAGCAGCGCCGCATCCGGCAGCGGATTGCGCGGATCGCCGAGTGCGATCGGAACGTGACGCGATTCCCGCGTCCCGTCCGCGCGCTGCAAGGTCACCGTCGGTTCGTCGAGATCGCCGAGTGCCGGATCGACGTCGACCGTGATGCGCGCGAGCAGCGCGGTCACGCGCGGGTCGGCGCGCCGGTCTGCGCGATAGGCGCCGAGCCCGGTATCGCCGAACACGAGCGCCGCCGCAACGGCATACGGCAGGCTCATCTGCGCGGACGACAGCGTCGACAGGTCGCGACCGCCACACATCCGCGCAACGAACGCGCTTGCGCGCACCACCACCCGTTCGAGCGCGTCGGCATCGAACGTGCGGCCGTCCGCGAGTTGCAACGTCGCGTCGACCGCCGCATGGGCGCTGCGGCACGACGCGTGCGGCTTGATCGAGCAGCGCATCAGCTTCCAGTGCGCACCAAGGCCGTCGGTCAATGCGTCGGGCGCGTGCGATTGTGCGGCGAACGTATTGAAGAAACCGCCCCACACGTCGTCGAACACGCGGGCGGGGCCGCTCACGCCTTCCCGTGCAAGCAATGCTGCCAGCAACGTCGGCCACTACGAAGGCGGCGATCACCTGCTCTTCATCGGCGAGATCGAGCAGTTCGATGCATTCGGCAAGGCGCCGCTCGTATTCCATGCCGGCCAGTATCGTGCGATCGCCGATCATCCCGATCTTTTACGCACCATTTGATTAGTTATACATACAAATAACCAGGAGGTGGTGAACATGAAATTCGGCTCTCGCCTGCTCGTCGTCGCAGGCTTCGCGATCGCCGGCCTCGCCGGTCACGCGCCGGCCAACGCGACCGACCTGCCGTCGGTCAACCTCGGCATGACCAGTTTCCTCGACGGAATGCCGCCGGCCGGCGCCGGCTGGTACGGCACGCAGTACCTGCAGTACTACACGGCCGGCCGCGTCAACGACAATGCCGGCAACAAGGTCGGGCTGCCGAAGCAGGACATCGACCTGTTCGCAGGATTGAGCCAGCTCGTCTACCAGTCGCCGCTAGCGTTCGCGGGCATGCATCCGGGCCTCGACGTGATCCTGCCGTGGATCGCGTCCGCGCGGACCGACGACGGCATCGGCAACGTCGCGCTGAATGCGCGCGCCGGCTTCGGCGATCTGCTGATCGGCCCGTTCATCCAGTTCGACCCGGTGATGGGCGCGCAGGGCCCGCGCTTCGCGCAGCGCGTGGAATTCCAGTTCATTGCGCCGACCGGCGCATACGATCCGTCGCGCGCGATCAACCCGGGCAGTCATTTCTGGTCGTTCGATCCGTACTGGGCCGCCACGCTGTGGCTCACGCCCAGATGGACCGTGTCGTGGCGGCTCCACTATCTGTGGAATGCGACCAACCATCGGCCGGCCACGTCGCTCGGGCCCGACGTGACCTCGACGCAGGCCGGCCAGGCGATCCACGTGAACTTCGCGACCGAGTATGAAGTGCGGCCCGGCCTGCGGCTGGGGCTCAACGGCTACTGGCTGCGCCAGACCACCGACATGAAGGAAAACGGGCAGGACGTGCCGGGCACACGGGAGGCCGTGTTCGCGGTCGGGCCGGGCGCCATGGTCAGCTTCTCGCCGCACGACCACCTGTTGCTCAACGCGTACTTCGAGACCTACGCGCGCAACCGGCCGCAGGGGACACGGATGGTGCTGCGCTACGTGCATCACTTCCAGTAACGCGGGCGGCCGGATCAACGGGCCGGATCGCTATCTCCAGACGAATCCGGACGAAAGCAACGCGTGCTGCCGTCCGGGATGCGCCTGTCCTATAGTTTTGGAGAAGGTGGAAACGAAGTTCGTCACGAACCCGGAGGGACCGCGCCATGGCTACTTCAGCAACCTTCCGGTGCTTGACGCGCGCGGCGAAACGGCTCGTGCGGCGCCTGGTTGCCGTCGCACCGGCCGTCGTGATCGGGCTCACGGTGTCCGCTTGCGGCGGTGACAGCTCGCCCTCGTCCGGCGGGCCCGCGTTCGCGAACGCGGCGCGCCCGCAGATCAACGCCTTGCTCGCCGACACGATGACGCCCGGCGCCGTCGTCTACGTGCAGTCGCCGCAGGGCAACTGGCTCGAATCGTTCGGCACGGCCGTGCGCGGCACGAACACGCCGATCCCGACCAGCGCGCATTTTCGCGTCGGCAGCATCACGAAGACGTGGACCGGCACGGTGATCCTGCAACTCGTGCAGGAAGGCAGGCTGAGCCTGGGCGACACCGTCGACAAGTTCGTCGCCAACGTGCCGAACGGCAACATGATCACGATCGAGCAGTTGCTGAGGATGCGCAGCGGCCTCTACAACTATTCGACCAGCCTCGCGTTCAACCAGACGCTCGATGCGCAGCCGGACAAGGTCTGGACGACGACGGAATTGCTGGACATCGCCGAAGGCCAGCCGGTCTATTTCGCGCCGGGCGCCGATTTTCGCTACTCGAACACGAATACGGTGCTGCTCGGGCTCATCATCGAGCAACTCACCGGCATGAGCGCGGCCGACGCGATGAACGCGCGCCTGTTCGCGCCGCTCGGCCTGAGCAACACGTTCCTCCCGCCGCAGGCGAATACGGCGCTGCCGGCGCCCGCGCCGCACGGCTATCAATGGGGCACCAATGCGGAGACGACCGACAGCGACGCGCTGTCGCCCGAACGCCAGGCGGAAGCGAAAAACGGCACGCTGCTGCCGACCGACGTGACAGGCGTCAACACGTCGTGGGCATGGACGGCCGGCTCCGGCATTTCAACCGTGACCGAACTGGCCGCCTACGTGCAGCGGATGGTCGGCGGCGGCTACCTGAGCGCCGACCTGCAGGCGCAGCGGCTCGCCAGCTGCACGCCGATCGATGCGTCCGACCCGATGTCGCCCAGCTACTGCATGGGCCTGGCCAGATTCGGCACGTTTTATGGCCACACGGGCGAGATACCGGGCTTCAACACCTTCATGGGCTACGACCCGGCCACGAAAACGACGATCGTCACGTGGGCGACCACGGCGGCCGCGCCCGACGGACGCGCGCCGGCCAACGTGATCGCGCAGATCATCATGGGCGAGCTGAGCAAGGCGGCGGAAGTGCCGAGCGAAGGGCGGCCGTGACGCCGTGCGGGCGGCTTATTTCGCCGCCTGCGCCGCCGGCGTGAAGCTGCACTTCGGATCGTTCTTGCCCCGCGCCGAACAGCATTCGAGCAAGTCGCTCACCGACTTCACGTTGGCCGCGTTCCATTCGTCGAGGCTGCGGTTGTTGTCGATCGGCATCCAGTGCGTCAACGGATAGCTGCTCGCCAGCTGGTTGCTGCCTTTCGGCGGCGGCAGCAACCCCGCCGCGAGCGGCACGTAGATCTTGCAACTGTTCTGGTCGCCGATCCGATGGCAGCCGATGCAGGTGTTGCCGGGCGTGCTGATCGCGTGCGACGTCCACGACGCGAAGTCGGCGCCGAGATTCACGTACTTGCCCCACGGGTCGGTCGGCACGCGGTTCCACACCTGCCCGAGCCACGGGCTGTACATCACCGGGCTCGCATCGTGGCACGACACGCAGCGCTTCGTCGCGGTCGCCGCCGGCTTCCACCAGAATTCCGCGGCCGACGGCCGGCCGGGCGGCGGCGTCGTCTCGTTCGGCGGCGGCACGCGCGACGCGTCCATGCCGCCCGTGCCGCCCTTGTCCGCATGAAACCAGCAGGTCTTGCCGTTGCGCACATGGTGCAGCACGATGTCGACTTCGTCGTAGTACGGGCTGCGGTTCTCGCGAATCTGCTTGCGGCGGCAAAACGCCGAGATCTGCGTGTCGCCGTGCGACAGGTCGAGGATCTTCGAATACGGCGTGCATTGCCCGGACGTCGGCGCGTCGTACGGCAGCAGCGCCGGGCGGTCGCACGTCATGTGCGCCACATACCGCACCGGCACGCTGCCGTTGACGGTGATCGGGACGTCCGTGCCGCTGTTGCAGTCGAACGCGGGAATCTCGCCGATTTCGTCGGTGCACTGCTGCGCATATTCGTGCAGCGATGCACCGGCGCCTTCCGCGGCAAACGAGGCGGGCGCGGCCAGCAGCATCGCCAGCGCCGCGACGCAGGTTCTGATCGTCATGCCGCCTCCTTCGTGTAGCGCATCGCCACCTTGCGAATGGCCTCGATGTACTTGACGTAGCCGGTGCAACGGCACACGTTGCCGCCCACCCATGTTTCGATCATCGCGTCGAGTTCGGCGACGTGCACGGGCTGCGTGCGCAGATGATCGAGCATCGCGGTCGCGGCCATCAGGAATCCCGACGCACAGTAGCCGCACTGGAACGCGAACGATTCGAGAAAGCTCTGCTGCAACGGCGACAGCGTGCCGCCCTGCGCGAGCCCTTCGATCGTGTACACGTGCATGCCGGCCATTGCGCTGACCGGCGTCGAGCACGACAGCGTCTTTTCCATCGGCGCATCGGGTGCGTTACGCACGCCGACGGTACACGCCCGGCACACGCCGATGCCGCAGCACAGCTTCGTGCCCGTCAGGTCCTGCCGCTCGTGCAGGAAATCGATGAGGTTCATGTCGCCGTCGGCGGCGGCCGCCTCGACGGGCTGACCGTTGATGACCATGCGGACCGGATCGCTCATTGCAGTGCCTCCCGAATCTTGTCCGGCGTCACGGGCGTGACCCTGAATCGCCGTCCCGTCGCCATCGCCAGCGCATTGAGCAGCGCCGGTGCGATCGGGCACATCACCGCTTCCGCGATGCCGCGGGCATTCGCGGGGTCGTTGCCGGGCGGCGGCAACGCGATCAGCTCCTGCGCGGGAATGTCGGGCAGGCGCGTCACCTCGTAGCGGTCGAGGTTCCATCGGCCGCCACCCGGCCCGTCCGGCCCGAGCGGACACGTCTCGGTCAGCACGTTGCCGATCCCCATCGCGACCGCGCCCTGCGACTGTCCTTCGACGAGCTCCGGCGACAGCTGCCGGCCGACGCTCACGGCCGTCACCACGCGCTCGACCTTCACCCGGCCGCTCGCCGGATCGACGGACACGCCGACGAGCGACGCCGACGGCGCATAGGTCGTGCGCCCGTAGAGCGTCGTGTCGACCGGCGGCGCCTGCAGCGTGCGCGACAGCGGTGTCAGGAAATACGGATCGAGGCCCACCGCCACGTAGTCGTAATCGATCTGCGCATTGCCGGACGCGAACGGATAGGTGCCCTTCCAGAAGTACCCGGCATAGCTCGCATGCACGGCCGCCACCGTCTGCAGGCCCATCTTCGTGATCGTGGCGAGCAGCGCCGGCCACGGAATCGGTGCGGCGCCGTTCGTGACGAGCGCGCGATCGACCCAGCGCACGTCCTCGGCGCGGACCGGCAGGCCCCACCACGCCCGCGCCGCCGGCAGCACGCTTTGCAGGAACAGCGCCTGCGCCGCGCCCTTCACCGCGTGATACTGGTGGAATGCGCCGAGACAGGCGCTCGACGATCCATACGTGTAGCGCACCGTCTTCGGATTGGTTGACGGATTGCTCGACCGCGAGAGCCCGAGCGCGTTGAACGGCCCGATCTCGCTCATCGCAATCGTTTGCGCGTTTTGCCCGAGAAATTCGGCCGGCGCGAGACCCAGCGTCGTGGCCGCGCCGTTGCCCATGTCGGTGTACGGCGTGACCACGCGCAGCCGGCTGTCCGGCAGGATCTGCACCATCCCGAACATCCCGTCTCCCGAGGTGCCGTACGCCTCGTTCGCCATCGCGAGCCCGACGCCGTAGCGCAGATTGCGCGCGCCGCGTTCCGCACGGGTGCGTTCGCGGTCGCGCCACAGCGGATGCTGTTCGAGCCGGTCGAGCAGCGCGTCGAGCTGCAGGTCGAACAGGATCGGCGCGCCCGTGATCGCCCGCCCCTTGCCGAGGCCGGGCGTGTTGCCGAGAAAATTGGCGCGGCGTATCGCGAACGGCGAGAGCCCGAGCCGGCGCGCAGCCTCGTCCATCAGCGTCTCGATCGCCATGAACGCCTGCGGCCCGCCGAAGCCGCGCTGCGACCCGCCGAACACTTCCCGCGTATAGGTCGAGGCCGCCTGCGCGCGGGCGCGCGGGATCTCGTAGCAGCTCATCGCGCTCAGCGCGGCGAGCTGCGCGACGTACGGCGACAGGTTCTTCTTGCCGCCGCCGTTCATCAGGAAGTCGCACGTGACCGCTTCGAGCTTGCCGCGGCGGTTGAACCACAGCGATTCGGAGAACTGCGTTTCGCAGCGCTTCAGCCCGACCTGGAACTGCTCGTAGCGTGATTGCTGCCAGCGCAGCGCGCCCTTCGCGAACGGCGCGGCGAGCGCCAGATAAAGCGGGAAGTAGGATTTGTCGCGCCCGCCGAAACCGCCGCCCGGATAGCACGCGATGACGTGCGCTTCCTTGACCGTTACGTCGCTGTCCTTGAACAGCCCGATCGCGCCGGTCGCATCGTCGTTCGCCGATTGCGTGCCGAGCACGAGGCTCATTTTCGCGGTGGACGCGTCGTACCACGCGAGCCCCGCTTCGGGCTCCATGAACATCGGGTCCATCGCCGGCGTCTCGAATCCGTCGTTGCCGGTCGCGCGCACGCCGATCCACGTACCGGCGGCCGCGTTGCGGGCGATCGTCGCGTCGATGTTGACGACCGCGTCCTCGCGTTCCTTCAGGTACTGTTCGGTCGGCTTGCCGCTGCTGTCGGCCTGGTAGTTGTCGACGTAGTTGAAGCGGCGTTCGTCGTCGCGCACGTAGACGGTCACGGGGGAATACGGCACGGCCTGCGCGGCCGTCGGCGGCGTGACCGGCGCGCCGTAGCGGATCACGCCGCGGTTGAAATCGAGCAGTTTCTTCGCGCGCCGATAGGCATCGAAGTTCTCGAAGATCAGCAGCGCGGCCGGTTGCCCGTAGCAGTCCGCCGGGTAGCCGGTCCGCGCGAGCCAGTAGATGTCCTGGTTCGGGATCGGATCGGGAACGGGCGCCAGCGGAATCCGTCGCGCGGTCAGAAACGCGTTGTCGACAACGGCAATCGGCCGCAATTCCGCGGGCAGCACGCTCAGGTCGTAGCCGTCGTACACGGCGTCGACCCGATCGCACCGCAACGCATAGAGCCAGCTCTCCTGCTGCGGCCAGCCGACGAAGTCGCGCGACTTGAAATCGCGCGCATAGATTTTCTGGCCCGTGATCTTCGGCATGCCGTCGATGCGCCAGCGCGCCTTGCCGGGCACCGGTGCCCAGCTGGGCCCGCTCGTGCCGTCTTCCGCCGGCTCGGCAGCGCCGAGCGCCAGTGCCGGCAAATGGGTGATCGAGATCGCGACGACCGCGCCGCTCCCGGCCAGCTTCAGAAACGTCCGGCGTGTGACAGGCAGATCGATGGCCATGCTGTGTCTCTCATTCGATTTGTTATGCCGGCACCGCCGATGCACGACACGCGTCGTCACGCCGGCCGTGCGCGGGCCGCTTCGCGTGTGCTTCGGCGTGCGGGATGGGTCGGTGCGGAAACGGTCTGGCGGGCGCGGTTGGGCGCTTGCGGTCAGGAACCGGGAGGAAGCGGACCGGGGAAGGTGCGCGGCGGATTCGCGGGGCCGTCCCAGCCCCATGGGCGCCTGCTCGATGAAGCGTCAGGCAGCGTGCTTGCCGTTGCTTGCTTGCTCATTGTTTCCCCCGGCCTTGATCGTGCGTGACTGGCCTGTTTTCCGTATTGTCGGGCAGTCTCTTGATTTTCAAGTGTTTTTGTTCGGCTTTACGGTACGTGTAACGATGGATTCGTCCGTTCCGTCATGCGAGTTTGATTTTGAATAATGTAGAAATTCGAGCCAGGTATTTCAAGGAGATTTTCGGACGACGCTCGAGACGCCGGTGCAAGCGGCTCGTCGACCGCCAGCGGGCGGGCGCCCACCATCAATTACACAATGCTTTCTGCAAATTTGCCATTTCGGCAAACGCGGCGCATTCCCGCCGTTCGCAAAAGACGAACGAGAAGCAATTGCAATCGACAACAGAATGAACAATCCCGCGCATGATTCAATTAACTCGATGGCGGGGGTTCATCCCTGCGACGTCGCTTTCAGCCGCATCGCGCCATGCCGGCAACGCGGCTTCAGAGGTTAGCGGTAGGGGGCAGCCGCGAAGGCGGTGGACTACGGCTTGTTCCATGGCCGACCATGGGTCCAGGATGCATTGACGCCGCTATGGTCAACCTGTCTCGCGGCGCCGCCTGGGGAGGGAGCCTCCATGAAGCCTGTTGCCGTGCCGGCCGGCGGGGGGCGGGCCGGCACGCCCATCCTTCATCGGCGATCCCGGCGCGACGCCGGTTCGCCGCTCACGGTGCGACGCCAACGAATGTCGGCAGCAGCACGCGATACACGTGGATCATTGCCGGGCCGAGCAGCACCATCATCAGCGCGGGGAAGATGCAGAAGATCAGCGGGAACAGCAGCTTCAGCGCAATCTTCGCTGCCCGCTCCTCCGCACGCATCCGGCGCCGCGTGCGCAGCATGTCCGACAGCACGCGCAGCGATTCGCTGATGCTCGTGCCGAAGCGGTCGGCCTGGATCAGCATCGCGCAGAACGACTCGATGTCCTCGACGCCGGTCCGCAGCGCGAGATTGCGCAGCGCCGTCTCCTTCGTGAAGCCTGAGCGCATCTCGAGCAGCAGCAGGTCGAGTTCGCTTGAGACCACCTCGCTGCTGAAGCGCAGTTCCTCGCTCACCTTCATCAGCGCCGCGTCGAGCCCGAGCCCCGCTTCGACGCACACCGTCAGCAGGTCGAGCGCATCCGGGAAATCCTCGAAGATCTTCTGCTGGCGCACCTTGACCCGCTGCGACAGCACGATGTTCGGGATGTAGTAGCCGATCCCGGCGAACGCGACGAGGATGATCGACAGCAGCGCGCGCTCGTCACCGAGCGACGTCGTGATCAGCACCAGCAGCGCTGCGCACGGCAACCCGAGCGCGAGCGCCGTCTTCGCCGTGAAATACAGCGCGGCCGAGCTCTGGTTGCGCCAGCCGGCGTTCATCAGCCGGATGCGCAGGGGCGAATTCTCCCAGCCCTCCTTCGGCACCGACAGCTTCGAGATCGGGGTGGACAGCTCGACCAGCTTCGCGACCCAGCGCGACGCCATGTCGTCGCCGTCGCCCGTCCCCCCGACGGCGGTCCCGCCCGCCCCGGCCCCGCCGGCCTGCTGGAGCCGGCGCTGGATGCTGCGCGGCGCGAACAGCAGCATCGCGATGAGCACGCCGCCGGCCACGAAGAGGAACAAGCCGCCCAGCATCACGGCCTGGATCACGCTCAGGTTTTGCATGACAACCTCGCAACGGTTCGTTATTCGGCACGCGCGTCAGACGCGAATGCGGACAATACGACGGATCCAGAACAGGCCGAACAGCATCGACACGAGCATCGTGCCGACCATCCTGATCCCGGCCGGATCCTCCCAGAGCACGGACAGGAATTCGCGGTTCAGCAGCGCCATGACCGCGGCGGTACCGAACGGCAGCAGCCCGAGAATCCATGCCGACAGCCGCCCTTCGGCCGACAGCACGCGCACCTTGTCGAACAGCTTGAAGCGCTCGCGGATCAGCGCGGCGATGCTGTCGAGCAGCTCGGCCAGGTTGCCGCCCGTCTCGCGCTGGATCAGCACCGCGATCACGAAGTAGCGCAGGTCCTGCACCGGCACGCGCGTC
Organism: Burkholderia arboris; assembly: GCF_038723655.1. Lineage (NCBI taxonomy): Bacteria > Pseudomonadati > Pseudomonadota > Betaproteobacteria > Burkholderiales > Burkholderiaceae > Burkholderia > Burkholderia arboris. Next base: position 28,407 of record NZ_CP109823.1, on the reverse strand, counting down.
GTGAGGTTCATCAGCGCATCGTGCAACGACACGCCGTAGTTGACCTCGTCGAACGTGACGCGGAATTCGCCGCCCATCGGATCGGGAAACTCGTCGCCGACCATCCCGAGCGTGCTCGTGAACGAATGACCGGAACGCAGCGCGCGCGCGATCATGTCGCAGATGTCCGGCAACTGCCGTTCGAGCTTGCGCATCCGGCGCGCGCGGCGGCGCATCACGTGCATCATCGGCAGGCATCCGGCGAACAGCGCGACCGGCAGCCCGGCGAATTGCGGCAACCTCGCGACGCTCATCCCCAGCCACGCGAAAGCCGCGAACAGCGCGCTGAGCGTGATCAGCTTCGGCAGCGTCCAGTCGAGGCCCGACTGCTGAAGCACGAGATCGAGCGCCTGCACGCGCGGCACGCTCAGCAGCAGCCGGTCGAACGGCTTCGATTCGTCCAGCATCCGCTTCTTCAGGATCGACAGCCGCTCCTGCTGTACGTTGCCGCCGGCCGACATCGCGCGAATGCGCGATTCGATCCGGCGCGCGGCGCTGCCGTGCCGCGCGTTCCACCATTGATAGGCGCCTTCGATCGCGAGCACCACCGCGACGAAGGTGAGAATCACAAAGCCGTAAAAGATCGTGTTCATGAAGCCTCCCCGGAGCTGGCGGCGACGGGCCGTCAGTTCGTCTCGTAGCGCTGCGACGGGTCGTAGAGCGAATCCGGCAGGTTGATGCCGAACGCCTGCAGCCGCTCGACGAACTTCGGCCGCACGCCGGTCGCGCAGAAGTGGCCGCGGACCGATCCGTCACGATCCACGCCCGTACGCTTGAACGTGAAGATCTCCTGCATGTTGATGATGTCGCCTTCCATCCCGGTCAGTTCCTGGATGCTGACGATCTTGCGCTTGCCGTCCGTCAGCCGCGCCGCCTGCACGACCACCGAGATCGCCGACGCGATCTGCTGGCGCATCGTCTTCGGCGGCAGCGTCAGGCCGGAGACGCTGATCATGTTCTCGAGCCGCGTCAGCGCGTCGCGCGGCGTGTTCGCGTGGATCGTCGCGAGCGAGCCTTCGTGGCCGGTGTTCATCGCGTTGAGCATGTCGAGCGCTTCGGCGCCGCGCACTTCGCCGAGGATGATCCGGTCCGGGCGCATCCGCAGCGCATTGCGCACCAGCGTGCGCTGCGTGATCTCGCCCTTGCCCTCGATGTTCGGCGGGCGCGTTTCGAGGCGCAGCACGTGCGGCTGCTGCAGCTGCAGTTCGGCCGCATCCTCGATCGTCACGATCCGCTCGTTGCGCGGAATGTAGCCGGACAGGATGTTGAGCAGCGTCGTCTTGCCGCTGCCGGTGCCGCCCGACACCAGCACGTTCACCTTCGCGCGCGACAGCGCGTCGAGCAGCTCGGCCATCGGCGGCGTCAGGCTGTGGTAGCGCACGAGGTCGTCCATCTTCAGCGGGTTGACCGCGAAACGCCGGATCGACATCAGCGGCCCGTCGATCGCGGACGGCGGGATGATCGCGTTCACGCGCGAGCCGTCCGGCAGCCGCGCGTCGACCATCGGGCTCGATTCGTCGATGCGGCGCCCGACGCGCGACACGATCTTCTCGATCACCTTCATCAGGTGCGCGTCGTCGTAGAACGTCACGTCGGTCAGTTCGAGCTGGCCGCAACGTTCGACGTAGACCTGCCGGTACGTATTCACGAGGATGTCGGAAATGCCGGGGTCGCGCAGCAGCGCTTCGAGCGGGCCGAAGCCGAACATCTCGTCGTACACGTCGACCGCGAGCTGCCGGCGCTCGATGTCGTTCGCCGGCAGCCGCCCGTCGTCGAGGATGCGCGCGATCAGCGCGCCGATTTCCATGCGGACCGTATCCTGCGGCAGCCGCGACAGGCGCTCGAGCTCGACGCGTTCGAGTACCGCCAGGTGGATTTCGCGGCGCAGCTTCTGGTATGCGTCGCGCACCGACGAATGTGCCGGACCGGCCGGTTCACCACCCGCCACCAGCGGCTGGGCCCGGTGCAAGGACATCTGTTCGCGCAATGACATGATGGTTCCCCGAAAAATTTACATGGACTTGAGCTTCGGCGTGGCCTTGCGGCCGAAGAGCCTGGACATCAACGGTTCGCTGTTCGCCGCGCTGTGCCCGGCGCGCACTTCCCCGTCGACGAGTTGTTTCGCACACCCCTGCAACGCACGCGCGACCGCCGTGCCGCGCGCGAGCCGCGATACCGGATGGCCCTGGTTGATCGCTTCGAGCACGGTATCGGCATCGTCGGGAATCGTGCAGGCCGCCTGCAGGCCGAGCACTTCCTCGAGCGCGGTGCGGGTCCGGTCGCTCGCGCGCGTCGCGCGGTTTACGATCAGCCGCAACTGGTCGGTCGAGTAACCGAGCGACACGAGGATCTCCAGCAGCCGGCGGCCGGCGCGCACGTGCGGCATCGCGGGCTGCAGCACGATCTGGATCTGGTCGCTGCGATCCAGCGCGACCATCGACAGCGGATTGATGCCGACGCCGACGTCGAAGATCACGAAGTCATAGCGCGGCGCGGCGACGCCGAGGATCCATTCGAGCGCGTCCTCGCGCATCTCGGCGGCCTTGACCGGGTCGCCGGCGCCCGCGAGCACGTGAAAGTTTTCCGTCACGTGCGCGACGCTCGCGTCGAGAAACGCGCTGTCGAGCCGCTCGATCTGCGCGCAAAGCTGCGGCAGCGTCGACGGCGGGGTTTCGTCGCTGACGAGGAACGCCGCATCGGCGAACTGCTGGTTCAGGTCGATCAGCAGCACGCGGCGCTTGAACCCTTCGGCGATCTCGAACGCGATGTTGCTGGCCGCGAAGCTCGTGCCGGCCCCGCCCTTGCACGACATGAACGACACGATCCGCGTATCGTCGGTGTCGCGCCGCGTGCTTTGCGCCGCCGCCCGTTCGAGCGCGTTGGCGAGCGCCTGCGGCTCGAGCGGCCACTGCAGCACGTCGCGGGCGCCTGCGCGCATCGCGTCGAGCAGCACGTGCGGCGACGCATCCGCCGTCACGAGAATGCAGGTCAGGTTCGCGTGGGCGCGGCAGATGCGCTCGATCGCCGACAGCTCGGACGGCTCGAGCGACGTGCCGTCGACCAGCAGGACATCGAACGCGTCGAGCCCGTCGGTGCGATGCTCGATCTGCGACGGGCGGCCGGTCGCGCGGGTCGCGCGATAGCGTCCGCAGTCGGCCACGAGGCGCGCGATCTGCGTGAGACGCGCGGTATCGTCGGAAGCTACGAGGAGGTTGATCATGTCGTGTGCCTCGTCTGTTCGATTAGTTGCAAGCGGTGCCGCCGGTCGCGGAAGTCAGGCTTTCGCGCGGCAGTGTCGTCGTGAACGGCGGCATGGTGACCGTGACGTTCACGAACGGGATCATCGTCTTGACGGTGACGTTCGTGACGCTGACGGTCACGAACGCGCACGAATTCACGTCGCAGTTCGCCGGCGAGTAGTTCACCGACACGTTCGCGTTCGACAGCAGCGGCAGCAGCGCCGTCACGCGCTTCGCGACGCCGGCGGCATTCACGTCGCAGACCACGGCCGTGCGCGCGCCGAGACGCACGGCTTCGCTCGCGGTGTTCCAGTAGAACAGCACGCGGCCGAATTCGAAGATGCCGATCAGCAGCATGATCAGCACCGACGCGATCAGCGCGAACTCGACGATCGTCGCGCCGCGTTGGGCGCGCCGGCGTGACGGGGGGGCATGGCGAGCGTTCATGACACTTGCCTCATCACGGTGACGATGTTGTTGAAGGTGATCGACGGCAGCCACGGGTACGCGGGGATCGGCTGGTACTTGTAGCCCTTGATCTTCACTTCGACGACGTTGATTGCGCCCGTCGCCGTGCCGCTCGCCGCGTTGTTGTTCGAGTCGTAGGTCGGCAGGTTCGCGAACTGCGGCGGATCGGACCCGTCGCTGCAGCCGGTCGTGCGCTGCGCGTCGCAGATCGTCACCATCGACGTCTTGAGCCCGGGCACCAGCTCGGTGCCCGACGAGCCGCAGGTCGTGCTGCCGTAGACGACGAGGCACTGCGCCTGCGACACCGGATAGGCGCTGTCGGTCGGCAGCCACACCGACAGGTAGCGCGCCGCATCCCGCGTGGACTTGGTCAGCGTCTCGTACTGGTAGATCGCGCGGCCGAACTCGGCCACGCCGGTCGACAGCATGATCATCGGAATCAGCACGAGCGCGAACTCGACGGCGGCGACGCCGCGGGTGCGCGAACGGCGGAACGGAGGCTTGTTCATGGTCGTCTCTCCGCTATTGAACGAGCATCGGAACCTGGGTCCCCGACGCACTGCCGCTGCCGGGCAAGCCGTGCGTCGCGCACGGATTGTTGCCGGACACCGACGAGCCGAGGTACTCGAGGTGCGCGACGACCCCGCCCTTGCCTGGGCTGAACGGCAGCGGATCGAGCATCAGCACGCAGTCCCATTGCGTGACGTGCACCTTGCCGCTGTTGCCGTTCAGCGTCGAGCAGTCGCCCTCCGGTGCGAGCGCGACGCGCCGGTCGCCGCCGTAGGTCTGGTAGTTGCTCGCCGTCGCGGTGCCGTTGGTGGCGATTCCGCTGCCCGCAGGCGGCGCGCCGTCGCCCTGGTACGACTTGAAATTCGTGCGGTCGGTAACGAACTGCGTATAGGCATCACCCTTGATGCCGGCCGTTCCGGGCGGCCCGTAGTTCGGGCCGACATACGCGTAACCGGTAAAGTCGGGCTGGCCGCTCGAGCCGTTCGCGCCGTTCGTGTAGATACCGAAGCGCGTATTCCAGGCGCGCAGCGACGCCGACTTCAGGCCCGTGGTGCTCAGGTCGGGCGGGCTCGTGATGTTGCAGGTGTTGCCCGACAGCTCGCCCGCGAGCGTCGTCTCGTTCGTCGAGCCGTCGAGCGCCGCCCAGCCGAAGTTGCCGGGCCCGTAGGTCGACGACGACCCGGAGGGCGACGTGATCCAGTCGCCGACGTTGTAGGACGGCGAGCCCGTCGTGCGGCACACGAACACCGGGATCGCGCAGGTCGTCTGCCCGCCGCCGACGGTGGCGATCGCGCTCGCCGACACTTCCGCCGCGCTCGCGAGCTTCGTGCCCGGCAGCACGTTCAGCACCTCGATGAACCAGTGCGCGATGTTGCTCAGCTTCGTCGCGCATTGCACGTACTTGATGTTCGCCGGCGTCGTGACCGCGGTCTTGGTCAGGAACGGGTTGGTCAGCGAATCGCTGAACGTGACGTTCGCGTTCGTCGACAGCTGCACCGCGCTGTTCTGGAAAAACACGAAATTCAGATGGCCGGCGGCGATGCCGTCGGCCTCGGCCACCGACAGGCTGATGGCCGAAGTCAGGTCACGCGCAGCCGACAGCGCGCAGGCATCGGCGCTGTTCTGCAGTTCGCTGCGCGTGACGTACAGCTTGCCAAGATCCAGCGCGAGACCGACGAACCCGATCATCACCGCCAGTGCAAGACCGACGATGATCGCGACGGCACCGCGCTGGCGATGCGGGCTGCGACGCATGACTTTCGGATAGCGGGCTGCGCTGTTCATGGCGTTCTCCCTGAGCGTCCTGGCGTTACTGGGTGGCCTTGCCGATGCCGATCACGAATGCATTGGCGGGCGGCACCGTCTGCTTGAACGACTTGTCGTAGTTGTCGAGCGCGGCCGCGGCTGCGCCGCCGTCGACCCCCGATGCCGCTGCCGGGTGTTCGCCGGCATGCGGATCGATGATCTGGGCCTGCATCACGGTGCGGACCGAATCGCCGAAGCGGCTGTCCCACACCGGGGTCGACGACATGCAGCCGGCAAGCGCGAACGCGAGCGGGACGGCGAGCGCCGCGCGGCGCACGAATACGAGGTAGGCGGATTTCATGAGTGTCCCCTTGGATGGCTTCAACGATCGGTGGACTGGGGTTCGGCGCCCGCACGCGCGACCTGCGCCTGCGCTGCCGGCACCCGGTGCTTCGGCCGCGCCGCCGGCTTGGCCGGCGTATCGGGGCCGGCTGCCGCGAGGCGCGCGGCGGTGGCTTCGATGTTCGCGATGCGCGCCGCGTTCGACGTGTCGGGCTGCGGCACGGTGGCGACCACCGGCGTGGGCACCTTGTGCGGCTCGGCCAGCACCGGCGACTGCGCGTCGGCACCTTGCGGCGCGCGCGGCGCGGGCAGCGCGGCGGCGGGACCGGCGGGCGCTTCCGATTGCGGAGCCGGCGCGGGTGCCGGAGCCTCGGCCGGAGCCTGCGGTGCAGCTGCTGCGCCGTTCGCGGGCTGTGCGCCTGCCTTGCGAACCCCGCCGCGGCCTTCCATGTTGCCCGTTGCATACACGTCGGCTTCGTTCGGCTTCGAGAAGCTGTCGGTCGGCAGCGCGACATCGGCGGTCGACAGCGGCTTCACCAGGTGCGGCGTGATCAGGAAGATCAGCTCGGTGCGGTCCTGCTGGAACGACGTGCTGCGGAACAGCGCGCCGAGCACGGGCACTTCGCCGACACCCGGGATCGCCTTCAGCGCGCCGGTCGCGTTGTCCTTGATCAGCCCGCCGATCGCGAACGATTCGCCGTCGCTCATCTGGACCGTCGTCGAGGCGCGCCGCGTCGTGATCAGCGGCAGGATCGACGTGCCGCCGATGTTGGTCGCGCTCAGCGTGACGCCCGTCTGCGACAGCTCCGACACCTCCGGCGCGACCTTCAGGCTGATCCGGCCGTTGGCGAGCACCGTCGGCGTGAACTTCAGCGCGACGCCGAACTCCTCTTCCTGCAGCGTGATCGACGACGTGCCGTTGCCGCTGCTCTGCGGGATCGGGATGAAGATCTTGCCGCCGGCGAGGAACGTCGCTTCCTGGCCGCTGATCGTCACGAGGTTCGGCTCCGCGAGGATCTTGACGAGGTTGTCGGTGTTCTGCGCGTCGGCCGCGATGCTGAACGGCTTGTTGTTCGCCTTGTTGAAGACGGCGCCGCTTGCCACGCCCGCGAGCAGGTTGCTGACCAGCGCGCCGCTCCACGAACCGAACCCGCCCTGGATGTTGAACGCGCTGCCCATCTGGTTGATCAGCGTCTTCGACACCTCGGCCACCTTCACCTCGAGCATCACCTGCTGCGGCGACGTGACGTTCAGCATGTTCAGCACACCGCCGCCGCCCTTGCCGCCCGCTGCCGGGTCGCTGGCGCTGTCACCGTACGCATGGGCGATCTGCACGGCCTGCTGCGCAGCCTGCGAGCTCGACACGGTACCCGCCAGCACGATCGTGCCGGCCGCGGTCGATACGTGGATGTCGCGCTCGTTCGGCATCAGCTGCAGCAGCGATGCCTGCAGGCCGCCGGCATCCGCGCCGACCGCGACGTCGATCACGCGGCAGGCGCCGCTCTTGCCCTGCACGATCATGTTGGTCGTGCCGACCGCGAGCCCGAGGATGTACAGCGTCTGCGGCGACACCATCGTGGCCTGCGCGACGGCCGGGTTGCCGATCGTCCGATTGCGGACCGGCTCCGGCATCGGCACCAGCAGCGACTTGCCGAGCGGCACGCTGACGCTGGTCGACTCGCGCACGGCGCCGACGCAGTTCGGCCCGCGCAGCGGCCCCGCCGAGGCGGCGGGCGCGGCGGCCGGCACCGGCGCCATGCTGATCGTCATCTGCATCGGCCCCTTGCCGACGGCGGCCGGCGCGCTGGCGCCGCCCTTCGTCAGCACGGCCGACTCGACGCCTTCCTGCGCGAGTGCGCCATAAACGGTCAGCCATCCCGAACAGAGGATCGCGGCCATCATCGTGCCCCGTGCGACGCGTGTCCGCAGTGGGCTCGTACCTGTGCGTTGCGGTTTGATCTTCATTTCGTCTGATCCCCCGAGAGACCGGCGCCGTGCCGGTTATCGACTTCCAAGGCCGCCGCGCGTTGCCGGCGGCCGATCTGTTTGTCTGGCTGTATTGATCTGTTTCAGAAACACTCGACGCTGCCCTTCACGCCCGTCAGCACGCCGACGCAGTCGCGTCGTGCTTCCGGCGCCGCGTGCGATGCGACGTGCACGCGTACCGTCCGTACATGGACAGGTGCCGGCGGCGCTTCGGGTGCGGGCTCCTTGCCCAGCAGCGTCAGCTTGGTCGCGCCGTCGGTGTTCAGCGTCTTCTGGTCGACCTGGTTGCGCAGCACGAGCGACAGCGTGCCGACGCTGCGCGCGAGATCGAGCCGTTCGGCCTGGTCGGGCGTGACTTCCAGCGTCACCGCGTTGACGACCTTCGGTGCAGTGTCGTCGCGGCTGACCTGCTGCGCGACGGCGAGCACGAGGATGTGTTCGAGCACGATCTTGGAGATGCTCTGTCCGTCGGTCTTGCCCTGCTGTTCCTGCGTGTTGACGATCACGTCGACGTAGTTGCCCGGCAGCGCGAAGCCCGCGACGCCGACCACGTCGTTCACGCGCACCGTGATCGCGCGGCTGCCGTCGGCGATGACCGCGGACAACCCGCCCTTGGTGCCGACCGGTGCGAGCTTCGACTCGATCACCGGCTCGTCGCGTGAGAGGCTGGTGCGCACCACGCGCCCTTCAAGGGCTTTCGTATCGGTGAACGCGCCCGTCGGCACGCTGCCCGACGGCCAGTTGACCAGGTGGATCTGGTTCGGCCCGAGCGGTTCGCCCAGGTTCAGGTCGGTGGTGGCCACCGCGACCGGCGTGACCGAATTCGTGGATGTCTGCACCAGCCAGTGGGACGCGAACACGACCGCGGCAAGACCCGCGACCATCGCGACGACCAGCATCATGACCGCTCGACTGTTTTTCATGGCAATGCTCCTCGACGATTCGTGAAAGAAACGGCTCAACCGGTAACGAACGTGCGGCCACCGCGCTCGACGGGCGGCGGATGGCTGCCGTCACGTTCGGGTGCCGCGCCGAAATAGCTCGCCCATGCGTCGTACAGTGCGTCGTGCGTCACTTCGGGCGGATCGCCGCGATACCGTGCGCCGGCGGCCACGAGACGCAGCAGGTCCGCAGGAAAACAGGCGAGAAACGCCTTGCCGGTCGGCAGATGCAGCCGATGCAGCAGGTAGTCGAATGCATCGCTCGCGGAGATGAGCCCCAGCGATGCGCAGGCCGCGTTGTACACGGCGCGGTAGTCGTCGATCGACATCGCGCCGACGTGCAGCTTCGAACCGAGGCGACGCAGGAACGCGTCGTCGCCGAGCTGTTCCGGCGACAGGTTGCTCGAGAACACCGGCCAGACATCGAACGGCATCACGAAGCGGTTGCCGGATTCGAGCGTCATGAAGTCGACGCCGCGATCGAGCGGGCGCAGCCAGCGATTGAGCAGGTCGCGTGGCTCGACGCGCTGGCGACCGAGATCGTCGACGACGTACATGCCCATGTTGGCTTTCATGTGCGGCGGCGCCTGATAGAAGCCGGCGGCTTCGTCGCGGCGGAGATCAAGCTCATCGAGCGTCAGTTCGCCGCCCGACATCACGACCGGCCGCGTACACAGGCGCCAGCGGCGATCGATCGACCAGTTGCCGGAGGGCTGCCCGACCTCGACATGCACGAGCGGGTCGTAGATCTGGATCACTTCGCCGGCCGCGCAGATCGCGTGCGGCACCGGCACATGGCCGTGCATCAGCGAGCCGAGCCGTTCGGCGAGGAAGGTCTTGCCGCTGCCGGCCGGGCCGTAGATCAGCAGCGGACGGCCGGCATTCAGTGCCGCAGCCGCCGCATCGAGCACCGACGTGTCGATCACGATGCCTTCGAACACGGCCCACACGTCGTTCTGGCCGATGTGCAGCTTGCGCACTGAATGAGCGGCCACGCATTCGAGATACGCGTCGAGCGTCACCGGTGCGGGGCCGCTGTAGCCGCTGCGCGCCCGTTCCTCGAGTGCGAGCACGCGGCCCGCGTCGGTCAGGCGGAACGTCACGTCGAGATCGGTCGCGCCGCGATGGGTGAGCTCGACGAGATGCTCGCGCACCAGGAAGGCGAAGACGTCGTCGAGGACCGCGAGCGGCAGGCAGTGCCGCTCGACCAGGTCGCCGTATGACGGGCGGCCGAGCACCAGCGTCGACTTCAGCACGAGCCCGGCGACGAACGTCATGCTCAGCCCGGTTTCCTCGAGCGTGCGCGGCGCCGTCGGCAACTGCGTGCCCAGTTTCGTATGGGCTTCCCGAGACGGCAGCGGATCGGGCAGGTGCGCCACCTGCACGTCGCGTCTCGGTTCGGTGTGATTCGTGTTCATGATCGCTCCGTCCTCGTTGCTTGTGCGTCGCGCTATGCGCACGACACGAACAACATGCCCAGCGTGCCGGCCGCGATCGCCACGCCATACGGCAGCGTGCCGACCGATGCGAATTCCACGGGGCCGCCGGCGGCTTCCGCGTGCGCCCCTTGCGAACGACGCGCGATCAGCGCGCGGACGTTCGCCCACATCTGGCGCATCCGGCCGCGCAGCAGCGCGAACGCGATGGCGCCTATCCCGCCGGCCAGGAACGTGGCCAGCACGATGTAGAACGTCATTTCCGCCCCGACCCATGCGCCGATCGCGAGCATCAGCTTCACGTCGCCGGCCGCCATCCCGCGCAACAGATAGAACGGCAGCAGCAGGCCGAAGCCGGTCGCCGCTCCTGCGAGCCACCCGAGTGCGCCTGCCAGGACGCCGTGCAGCATGCACTGCGCGACCAGCGCGCCGACGAGCCCGACCGCGACGAGACGGTTCGGAATGCGGCGGCTTGCGATGTCCGTGCTGGCCGCGGCGACGGCGAGCAACGTCACGCACAACGGGACCGGGTAAGGCGGCGCAACAGGTAACATGGCAAACCTCTCGGATCGAATCGTTGAATCAGGAAACCATTGCCAGCGCGGTGGTTACCGCAGACGTCACGGCCGCTGCAATCACCTCGTACGTATTGGCGAGCGAGCCTTTCAGCGTGACGACGCTGCCCAGCACTGCGGTGGCGAACATCGCCGCGAGCAACGCATATTCGATCGACGTCACGCCTTGCTCGTCGGCGATCCAGCGACGGACGACACACATCGTGGCTTGCATGGTGGTCTCCGGTTCCTGGTTGATCGGATGGCCGGGGACGGCTCGAGCACTGCACCGGCCGAGCCGTCCACGGCATGGTCCATCAGATGGCTGCGACCGCCGAATCGAGGTCGTCCGCGATCGTGGTGAACACGGTCTTGAGGTCCTTGCCGACCGTCGACAGCGCGGCGATGATGCCGATGGCGATCAGGGCGGCGATCAGGCCGTATTCGATGGCCGTCACGCCATCTTCATCGCGAACGAAACGGCTGACTTGTTGAACGAACTTGGACATGATGATCTCCTTGCGTAGTCACTTTCAAAGTCCTCGCGTGCCGGCTGGATCGAATGATCCGGCATCGATACGTCGAGGCATGTTGTTGATGCCGTGTGGTGCCGACGAACAATCCTGAGGAGCCGCTCGCCGTACCGTTCATCAGATTGCTGCCACTACCGAGTCCAGATCGTCGGCGACCGTACTGAACACGGTCTTCAGATCCGTGCCGATTGTCGTCAGCGCGGCAATGATGCCGATTGCGATCAGCGCGGCGATCAGGCCGTATTCAATGGCCGTCACACCGTCTTGATCCTCGACGAACCAGGCTACCTTTTCGATGATTCTTGGCATGAGCTTTCTCCTTTCGGACTACTATGTAATTCCCTTCGTCAATCAAGACGTCGGGGGTGGGCACCACCGGCACTACACGAAAAATCGGAACGCGACGCTCAGCTGCGGGAACGGGGATGCACACCCCTGTCCGTGCGAACGGGTATCAGTGAAACGGAGCGCGAGAAAGGCGTGGCCGGGCCGACCAGCCGGATGAACCGGGCATGCCGACAGACCGGAACGGCACGACGGCCGTTCGACGCATGGAATCCAGTTGAACGGGAGACGAACTCCCGGCAAAGCCGCAATGTGTTTTTAACGCGGCTTGCGATCCGCGATGTGCAGTGGTCTTTCATTTTTATTCCCCAAGTACTGCCATGCCGATTTTTATTGCCCTGAAGACATCGGGTCTCATTGGTCACTCGACGACGTTTCGCGCGGTTCATCGACCTGGAGCAGCATGTTCCCCGACGCGCTCCGGCCCATCTTTTCCGCAGGTGATTCCAAAGCCGGTTCCGTGTGTCTTTTGTCCGAACCGGCCGGTCATCCCGTCGTCGACTGCCGTGCCAACGCTTACGCAAAGAGCGGACCATCTCGGGCGAAATCGAGGTGCATCAAGGGTTCCGGCGATCCACGCCGCCCCGGGCCAGGGGCGCAACGATCGAAATGTTTCAGATTTGATATAGGCGCCCCCGCGAACGGAGGCCCCCGGAACGCCCGTCGTCGCGCTGCACAAAGGGCTCGAAATTTTTTCTCGGGATTTTCCCGAACGCCTGGCGCCGCTCGCGCACCGCAGGATCGGCGGCATGCGAACCCGGTGAAAATCGCGGAATGTTTCAAGCCAGAAACACGAAACCCGGCGTCGGCGTTTTTTCATACCAGAAACGGCGGTTTTCACGCGCATCGCTGAACACATTAAAGACCGGCCGCCCATGCGTGGTTTGCATCACGCGATATTTTCTTCAACAATGAACTCACCGGACAACGCCGTTTCAACGCGATTCGATCCGCAGGCACGACAACATCAAACGGCTGCGACAGACCACGCAGCCAAACGATAAACGGGGCATCATGTACACAGCCAATCGTGAAACGCGCGATCGCGCCATACGCTGTGCTCAATGGCTGACAGCGGACCGGATCGTTCCATACAGCTGCATCATGCTGCTGCTGTTCATCGCACTGGTGGTCGTGTGGGGCGTCGTGACCGACGGCTTCACGTCGAACGCCATCGCCCGTCCAGGCACCGACTTCTCGGTCTTCTGGACTGCATCGCATCTCGTGTTGCAAGGCCATGCCGCATCGGCCTACGACACGTCGTCATTCGTGCAGGCCGAGTTCGCGCACTTCGGTGCGTTTCTGCAACACCGGCCGCTTCCCTGGCTCTATCCGCCGACGATGCTGCTGTTCGTCGCGCCGGTTGCCCTTGTGCCTTTCCTGCCCGCTTACTTCCTCTTTTTCGCGGGCAGTCTTTTATGCTACGCGTTCGCCGTCTCGCGGTTGTCGGGACTGCGCGCGCATCTTCCCGTGCCGCGCGCCGCGGCCCTCGTGGCCGCCGCGTATTCGGCGGTGTGCATGTCCGCACTGTTCGGGCAGAACAGCATCCTGACCGCCGGCCTCGCCGCGCTCGCGCTGCATCTGCTCGGCAAGCGTCCGGTCGTGGCGGGCGTGCTGATCGGGCTGCTCGCGATCAAGCCGCAGTTGGCCGTGGTGTTCCCGTTCGTGCTGATCGCGACGCGTGCGTGGCGCACCTTCGCGGCGGCGGCGATCACCGCGACGCTGTTCGCGGCAGCCGGCGTCGCACTGTCCGGCCCGGCCGCGCTGCACGGGTTGACGCATGCGATGTCGACGGTACGCGAGCAGCATTTCATGCTCGCGTCGTACTGGCTCGCGTCGCCGACGCCGTTCGCCGCGTTGCGGCTCGCGGGCGCACCGGTAGCCGCCGCGCTTGCCGCACAGGCGGCGGTCGCGCTGCTCGCGATCGCCGCGGCCGTCAACGTGTGGCGTCGCACGCACGACATGCGCCTGCGCGGCGCGGTGCTGGCGGTCGCCACGCTGCTGACGACGCCTTATCTGTGGCACTACGAACTGACGTGGCTCGGCATCGCGGTCTTTTGCCTGATCGCGTACGGTCTCGACGAAGGCTGGCTTCCCGGCGACCAGGGCATCCTCGTGCTCGCGTGGCTGTTGCCGATCTTCGAGATGTTCAATCGGTTGATGAAGCTGCCGCAGATCGGGCCAGTCGTGCTGCTCGCGGTGCTGTTCGTCGTCGTGCGCCGCACGGCACTGGCGTCACGGAGCACGCAATGAAAGCGCCTTCGTTCGCCCGCCATGCGCATTCCGCCATTGACGCGCATCCGGAACTCCCGATCGCCGGCCCGCACCGCTACCCGCACTGGTTCAATCGCGACCGCATACGCCTCTATGCGGCCGCCGCGTTGCTGACCGAACTGCTGTTCATCGGCATCTACCTGATCCGCGTGATCCTGTCGAACCACGGCGCGCCGGACCCGCTGTCGCCGGATTTTTCGCCGGTCTGGAGCGCCGCATGGCTCGCCGCGCACGGGCACGGCGCCGACGCATGGCATTTCCCCGCGCTGTTCGCGGTCCAGAAGCTTGCGATCCCGACGTTGACGCTCGCGGACGGCACGCAGCCGTGGCTCTATCCGCCCACGATGCTGCTGTTCGTCTTGCCGCTCGGCTGGCTACCGTACACGCTGGCGCTCGTGCTGTGGCTCGCGGTCACGTACGCGCTGTTCGCGGCGACGATCCGCGCGACCGTACAGCGCGATGCCGCGTGGCTGTGCGCCCTCGCATTCCCCGGCGCGTTCCTCACGGTGATCGTCGGACAGACCAGCCTCTTCACCGCGACGCTCGCCGGCCTCGGCCTGCTCGCGCTGAACCGCCGCCCGGTCGTCGCCGGGATCTGCTTCGGCTTGCTGACGACGAAGCCCCAGCTCGCGGTGCTGTTCCCGCTCGCGCTGCTGTGCGCGGGGCAATGGCGTGCGCTGGCCGCGTGGGCCGCGACGCTCGCCGTCAGCGTCGTGCTCGCGACGCTCGCGTTCGGCCTCGCCCCGTGGGTCACGTTCATGCACGTGATCGCCAACGTCTACGCGATCGTCGGCACCGGCCACGCGAAACTCGCGCGCATGCCGACCGTGTTTGCACTCGCGACGATGGCCGGCTGGCCCGCGCTAGTTGCACGCGGCCTGCAGCTGCTGTCGGCCGCGGCTGCCGCGATTGCCGTGGTCTACGCGTGGCGCGGCGCATGTTCGTACGCGCTGCGCGCCGCGACCCTCGCGTGCGCCTGCCTGCTCGTCAGCCCCTATCTGTACGACTACGACCTGACGTGGTACGGCCTCGTGATCGCGTGGTACGCCCGCTATGCGGGGACGCGCGGCTGGCGCCACTTCGATCGCGAATGGCTGATGCTGCTGTGGCCGATGCCGCTCGCGGGCCTCGCGGTCGTACCGCACCTGTCGTTCCAGTTCATGCCGCTCGTGACGCTCGCGTCGCTCGCGCTGCTCGTCAGCCGGATCGCACAGGAAAGACACGACGTGCCGTCGATGCCCGACGCGCGCGACACCTCGACCGACACCGGGTTCGCCCATCCGGCCCGGTCACACCACCGCCCGGCGTACGGAATGCGCCGCACCGGCCGCCCGACGATCGGCGTCGGCCGGTGAAGCGACATTACAAGGGGAATCATCATGCGGGAATCCATCTACACGCCGCTCGTCTCGCTGGTCGTGCCGTTCTATAACGAAGGCGAGGCCGTCGAGCATTTCTTCGACGTCGTGATTCCACTGCTGACGGCCATCGACGCAATCCGCTTCGAGATCGTCTGCGTGAACGACGGCAGCCGCGACGACACGCTGGAACGCCTGGTCCGCATCAGCACCGCCGAGCGGCGCGTGCGCGTGATCGATCTCACCCGCAAC
This sequence comes from Burkholderia arboris, assembly GCF_038723655.1. Classification (NCBI taxonomy): domain Bacteria; kingdom Pseudomonadati; phylum Pseudomonadota; class Betaproteobacteria; order Burkholderiales; family Burkholderiaceae; genus Burkholderia; species Burkholderia arboris. The sequence goes on along the minus strand of NZ_CP109823.1, from coordinate 12,885 downwards.
TTCGGCAAGGAGGCCGCGCTGACGGCCGGCCTCGACGAAGCCGCCGGCGACGCGGTGATCCCGCTCGATGCCGATCTGCAGGATCCGCCCAGCCTGATTCCGGTCATGATCGAACACTGGCGCGACGGTGCGGAAGTCGTGGCGGCAAAACGCAGCAACCGCGCGTGCGATTCGTTCGCGAAGCGCACCGCCGCCGCGATCTACTACCGCGTGCACAACCTGCTGTCGGACGTGAAGCTGCCGGAGAACGTCGGCGATTTCCGGCTGATGGACCGCAAGGTCGTGAATGCGCTGCGCAACCTGCCCGAGCGGCACCGCTTCATGAAGGGGCTGTTCGCGTGGGTCGGCTACAAGACCGTGATCGTCGAATACCAGCGCGATCCGCGCAGCGCCGGGCACTCGAAGTTTTCCGGCTGGAAGCTGTGGAATTTCGCACTGGAGGGCATCACCAGCTTCAGCACCGTGCCGCTGCGCAGCTGGACCTACATCGGCCTCGGCATCGCCGCGCTCGCGTTCCTGTACGGGTCGTTCATCATCCTGCGCACGCTGCTGTTCGGCAATCCGGTGCTCGGCTATGCGTCGCTGATCTCGGTCACGCTGTTCATCGGCGGCATCGAGCTGATCGGGATCGGCGTCGTCGGCGAGTATGTCGGGCGGATCTACGACGAGTCGAAGCAACGGCCCGTCTACCTGATCCGCCGCCGCTACCAGGCGCACGGCAAGGTGATCGAACTGCCGGTTTCACGCGATGCGCGCCGCCTGGCCGCACGCCGGCGCGTGCAGCCGGTCCGTGCGCGGGTCGGTGCGCGCTGACGCGCGGGCACCATGATCGGCCTGCTCGCTGCCGAGCGCGCGAGGCTCGTGCGCTTCGGCGTGTCGGGGCTCTGCTCGACCGCGATTCACACGCTGGTTGCGGCGGCGATGTTCGCGCTGCTCGATGCGACGCTGGTGGCCGCGAACGCGGTCGCGTTCGTCTGCGCCACCGCGTTCTCGTACCTGGCGAATACGCTGTGGAGTTTTTCGTCGACGGTACGCGCGCGCAACGCGACGCGCTTCCTCGCGGTCACGCTCGCCGGGTTCGCCGAAACGCTGCTGCTGGCGCGCGGCGCCGCGGCGCTCGACATGTCGCGCGCGATGAGCGTCGTCGCGATCGCGCTGCTGATCCCGCCGACGACGTTCCTGCTGCACCGGTTCTGGACCTACCGGTAAGCGGCCTCCCCTGCCCGGAAAATAATCGGCCCATCAATTAACGTATTCGATGCCGCTATATTTATGTAACGCATCGAATCGATTGATTCCGATTTTAAAATTACCAAATGAATATATTTTAACGACCCTGTTTACCTTTACAGCTTCCACGAATATTCAAACGGGATAATCTGGATTCGCCGTCGCTCAAGCACGGGCCCAATCGGGCACAAATCCTTGCAGAACAAGGCGATGGCGACCGCACGAAGCAATTCGCGCAACGATAAGTCCCATTACTTAAAACGGGAGCTTCCATGTCACGCGTAACCGATGTGCTCGTTTCGTTCGACACCGAAACCATTCTCAAAAAATATCCGAATCCCAGCAAGAACCCGGCTGCCCCGACGCTGATCGACTGGCGTTACGTCTATATGGTGACCAACCAGGACAACGTCATTTCCGGGCAGGCGGGCGGCGAGCTCGACCTGAAAGCGCAGGTCGGCGACCTGATCCGCTGGCGCGAAACGAGCCTGTCGCTGGGCTTCGAGAACCAGGTGGTGTTCTACAAGTTCATCGGCAACGTCGGCAACGACCTGATCTCGACGCCGACGCCGCGGGTCGCGGAAGCGTCGATCCCGGTGCCGAACACCAGCAAGCCGGAAGTGCCGACCTGCCAGAAAGTCGCGAACTACTACTGGTCGTCGGAATGCCTGAAGGTCGGCCGCGTGACCTACCACTTCCAGTTCCAGATCATCGATCGCAACTGCCAGATCCAGGGTTGCTTCTCGTGGGATCCGTTCATCTCGATCCATAACTGATCGCGGCACGCGGGCGGCCGCGCGGCGGCCGCCCGTGCCGCTCCCTTGTTGCGGAGGAGGTGCTCATGTCTGGTCTTCGTTGCGATGTCCTCGCGGTCATCGACGCCGTCACGCTGCTGTCGGCCTACCCCGATGCGAGCCGGGACGCCAACGCGCCGACCGTGATCGACGGCCGGCACATCTACGTGCTGAGCCCCGGCGAGACCGGGCAGGTCGGCCACAACGACAACCGTCTCTTTGCCGGCCTGGCGCCGGGCGACCAGCTTCATCTGCGCGAAACCGCGCTGGCGCTGCGCGCCGAAGTGAGCGTGCTGTTCGTCCGGTTCGCGTTGAAGGACGCCGGCATCGTCGCCCCGATCGAAGCGGAAATCCGCGATGCCGCCGTGCCGGTACCGGACGGCGACGACCTGCTTCATCCGTCGTGCCGGCCGATGAAAGACCATGTCTGGCGCAGCGACGTGCTGGCCGCGGGTGCCACCACCTGCACGGCCGATTTCGCCGTGCTCGATCGCGACGGCGCCGTATCGGGCTACTTCCGCTGGGAAACGACGATCGAGATCGCCGGCAGCCAGCCGGACACGAAACAGCCCGGCTTCAAGCCGTCGTCCGACCGCAACGGCCACTTCACGCTGCCGCCGAATACCGCTTTCAAGGCGACCTTCTACGCGAATGCCGCCGACCGGCAGGACCTGAAGCTGTTCATCGACGACGCACCGGAGCCGGCCGCGTCGTTCGCCGGCAACGGCAACGATGGCGTCAGGCAGTTCACGCTGAACTCGCAAGGCGGCAGGATCCGGATCGACGCGTCGGCCAACGGCAGGAAATCGGCGACCGATGCGCGGCTCGCGCCGCTGTCGGCCGGCGACACGGTCTGGCTCGGCTGGCTCGGGGCCGAGGACGGCGCCGACCGCGACTACAACGACGGGATCGTGATCCTGCAGTGGCCGATTACGTGAGCGGCGCCGCGTGCGGCACTCAGGTGCGCGGCAGCCCCGGCGGATTGGTCTGCGACTGGTCGACCGCTTCGGCATCGAGGCTCCAGCGGCCGAGCACCTTCCGGTAGCTGCCGTTCGCGATCAGCCCATTGATCGCGAGCGTCAGCGGCCCGGCGAGGCCGCTGCCCTTCCTCGTCGTGATCGCGATGTCCGCGGTACGCGGCCAGCCGCCGCTGACCGTGCCGATCAGCTTCGCATCGCCACGCAGCGACGCCTGGTACGCGAGCATCGAATTCACGCTGAAGATCGTGTCGACGCGGCCCGACTGCAGCGCGACCCAGCGTTCCGCGGCATCCGCGTAATACTGGATCTCGACCGGCGCGAGGCCGCGCGCGATGTTCTGCCGGTTCCATTCGAGCAGGATCTTTTCCTGGTTCGTGCCCGAATCGGTCACGACGCGCAACCCGGCAACATCCTTCGGCTCGCGGATCGCGACGAGCCGGCTGTTGCTCTTCACGTAGAAGCCGATCTGATCCTTGCGGTAGGTCGAGAAGTCGAACTTCTCCTTGCGCTGCTCGGTGACCGTCACGTTCGAGATCACCGCGTCGACCCTGCCGGACTGCAGCGCGAGCGGCCAGTCGGCCCACGCGAGCGGCACGATCTTCAGCTTGCGGCCGACGCTGTCCGCGATGAGCTGCGCGAGATCGGGATCGAAACCGACCACCGTGCGCGCGTCGGTCGCATAGGTGCTGAGCGGCGGCAGGTTCGGCGCGATGCCGATCGTCAGCGTATTCGCTTCGGCGAACTTGAAGCCGCCCGGCAACGCCTGCTCGACCGCCGGGTTCACGGCGCCGCGCTGCCGGCCCGGCTGCTCGGGGCTCAGGTCGAACGGCGCGGCCTGCGCGGCGGCAACGTGCCCGGCGATCAGGATGGCGGCCAGCACGCGGGCGATGTGTACAACGGGAAAAGCGGTTCTTCTCATGTCTTCCGGAATCCTTTGTTATTCGATGATGCGTGAAGCAGGCACGGGGGGCGGCGGCGCGACGTTCGGCGCACGCCGCCGCCGGCGCGGTTTGTCACGCAGGCGTCGCCTCGAGTTCGGCCGCGCGCTGCGGCACCGGTTGCACGACGCGCGACGGTTGCCTCACCGGCACCGCGTCGCCCGCATACAGCGCCTTCGGATCGAACACGCGCGCCTGCAGCGGCGTGAACGCGCGGAAATTCCACAGGCTGCGCGCGACGAACACGCGCTGCACCCAACGGAGCGCACGGTCGTTCTCGTCGTACTGCGGATCGAAACGGTCGCGCGAATGCAGCGTGAAATGGTTGTTGATCAGCACCAGCTTGCCCGGCGACACCTGCACGCCGAACGACACCTCGCGCACCGCGCGATACAGGTTGGCCAGCGCTTCCTGCGCCCGCGTGTTGACGGCCAGCACCATGTCCGGATAGAACGCGACCGTCACGCGCGGCGCGTCGATCGGCCCCGACAGCACGGCGCTCAGGTCGGTGTTGTCGCGCGGTGTCGGCGCCGCGCCGCGCCACCGGTACGGCACGCGAATGATGTAGTGCTCGCCGTAGAGCTGCGCGATATCGTCCGGCGACAACAGTTGCAGCGCACGGCGCGCATCGGCGAGCCGCGTGTACGGGCCGCCGCCGGCCTCGCTGCGCACGCCGAGCAGCAGCAGCGCGAACGGCGACGTGTCGCCTTCGGGCATGTGCGCCTGCGCGGCATTCTCGATATGGAAGTCGAGCTCGACTTCGGAGCCGAGGCCCGTATAGTCGCGCGCGTTCGTCTTGTGCGGCGTCAGGTTGTTCACGAGCTCGCGGCCTTCGTGCGCGATCGAATAAGGCTCGCCGGCCAGCGTGCTCAGCGCGACCAGCACGTTCTCGCTCAGCACGCCGGCCTTGAACGAGCGGCCGGTTTCCTCGAACCGCGGGCTGCCCTGCACGCCCTCGTCGATCGGCAGGTTGTCGATCTCGATCGAGCCGTGCGCGTCCGCGGTCGGCGCCTTCGCGCGATCGAATGCGTCGACGATCCGGTCGGGAAACGCGTTGTAGGCCAGCTTGCGGACTGCGCTGATATAGCCGGCGCCGCCGGCCGGGTCGTAGCCCAGCGCGCCGAGCGTCTTGCGAATGTGAGCCGACTCCACTGCGGTCAAAGCGATGCGTTCATCTGCGAGATAGGTCATAGGTCTCTCGTATAAAGATCTTGGGTCGAAGAGCGGTATGGCACCACCGCCGCGCTCTGCCGTCCTCGGTGCGAAGCGCTCGACAAGACTAGGAGACCGTCATTGCATTGCGAAATGATATTAATTCGATTGCAAACAAAAATTATCGATATAAGTTCAGCAACGCGGCCGTGGCCGGTTCGCGTCGTTCGCACCGGTCTTTAACACAAATACTTGTTAAAAAATCGCTGCTTATTATTTGTATTCGCCAGCGGGTCGATGCTAGTTTTCTGTCGGACTCGACCATGCGACCGCTGCCCGACGGGCAGCCGGCGCCCTTCGTCCGACATACGGGAACCCGCCAGATGAATCGATACCCCCCGCCGCGCCGCTGCTCCTTCGATCATTCCGGATACGACACGTCGTTGCCGGCGTGCCGCCCGTCGCACCGCGCGCCCGGGGAGGCCCGATGAGCGACCAGGCCCACGCGCTCGACCGCACGCAGACGGCCGCCGCGCCGCCTCACCGCACGTCGCTGCGCCCGATCCTCCCGACCGTCGCGGCCGCGAGCCTCGGCTTCGCGATCGTCCAGCTCGACGTGACCGTCGTCAACGTCGCGATTCCGAGCCTCGGTCACGCGTTCGGATCGAGCGTTCACGGGCTGCAGTGGATCGTCGATGCGTACACGCTGTCGTTCGCCGCGCTGCTGCTGACCTCCGGCACGCTGGCCGACCGCTTCGGCAGCCGGCGGCTGTTCGCCTACGGTCTTCTGCTGTTCCTGCTCGCGTCGCTCGGCTGCGCGCTCGCGCCGTCGCTGGCGGCGCTGATCGCCGCGCGGGTCGCGCAGGGTGTCGGCGCCGCGATGATCCTGCCCACGTCGCTCGCGCTCATCACGCATGCGTGCGCCCACGACGCCGCCGCACGCGTGAAGGCCGTCGCGTGGTGGAGCGCGACGGGCGGTGCGATCAGCGCGGCCGGGCCGACCCTCGGCGGCCTGCTGATCGACTCGCTCGGCTGGCGCGCGATCTTCTTCATCAACCTGCCGATTTGCGCGATCGGGCTGTGGCTCACGCTGCGCCACGTGCAGGATTCGGCCGCCGCACGCACGCGGCTGTTCGATCCGGCCGGCCAGATCGTCGCGGTGCTCGTGCTCGGGCTGCTCACGGGCGGGATCATCCGCGCCGGCGCCCACGGCATTGGCGACCCGTATGCTGCCGGCGCCCTGGCCGCGTCGGCCGCGCTCGGCATGCTGTTCGTGGCGATCGAACGGCGCGTGGCCGCGCCGATGCTGCAGCTCGCGTTCTTCCGGATCGCGCGCGTGCCGGGCGTGCTCGCGATCGGCGCGGTCACGAATGCGGCGTTCTACGGGCTGATCTTCTCGCTCAGCCTCTATTTCCAGAGCGGTCGCGGCTTCACCGCGACCGAATCGGGGCTCGCGCTCGCGCCGCTCACGATCATCATGCTCGCCAACCTCGCGAGCGCGCGGCTCGCCGTCCGGTACGGGTTCCGCACGACCGTCGTCGTCGGCCTCGCCGTGTCGCTCACCGGCTACGTGTGGCTGTGGCAGACGCTCGCCGCACACACGCCCTACGCGCTGCTGGCGCCGGGGCTCGCGGCGATGGCGATCGGCGGCGGCATCGCGATTCCCGCGCTGACGTCGACGATGCTCGGCAGCGTCGAGGCCGGCCGCTCGGCCACCGCGTCCGCGATCCTCAATACCGCACGCCAGGTCGGCGCCGCCATCGGTGTCGCCGCGCTCGGCGCGCTGGTCGCCGGCCAGGGCGCGGCGATCGTGGCCGGCGCGTCGCGCGCGTTCGCCGTCGCGGCCGCGCTCATCGCCGTCTGCATCGTGCTGGCCGCGCGCTGGCCCGGCGACGCCCCCGATCCCGCCACACGGGCCTGAACCGCTTTCGACCGACACCCTTTCACCGATCCCCCAGCCGAGCGAGGAATCCATGCAGCATCGCTTCATCGATACCGTCCTGATCGTCGACGGCGCGTCGACCGCCGCCTACCTGGCGCCCGCGTTTCGTGCGTACGGCATTCGTTGCGCACACGTGATCAGCGACCCCGATCTGCCGGACATCTACCTGAACCAGTTCGTGCCGTCCGACTACATCCGCCAGATCCAGCATCGCGGCGACATCGACGCGACGCTCGCGCAGCTGAGCGACTTGCGGATCGGCGCGGTACTGCACGGCCTCGACGCCGCGCTGGAGCTGGCCGACACGCTGGCCGAACGGCTCGACGTGCCGTATCGCAACCCGCTCGCGACGTCGGCCGCGCGACGCGACAAGTTCGCGATGAACGAACGCATCCGCGAGGCCGGCCTGCGTGCGCCGGCGCACTTTCACAGCACGTCGGTCGACGAGGCGGTCGAATGGGCCCGCGCGCAAGGCACGTTGCCGCTCGTGGTGAAACCGGCGCGCAGCGCGGGCGTCACGGGCGTGAAGATCTGCCGGACGCTCGCGCAGGTCGAAGCCGCCGCGCGCGACGTGCTGGCCACCCGTTCGCTCTACAACCAGCCGAACGACGACATCGTGATCCAGAGCTATTCCGAGGGGCAGGAATACATCGTCGATTCGGTATCCTTCGAGGGCCGCCATCGCGTGGTCAGCCTGTGGGAAGTGCATCGCGACCGCACGCACGCGCCGCGGCTCGACAAGATGCTGGTGCTGAACCACGCCGATCCACGCTATGCGCCGCTGCTCGACTATGCGGCCGACGTGCTCGACGCGCTGGACGTACGCTTCGGGCCGACCCATCTGGAGCTGTTCGATACGGCCGACGGCCCGACAATCGTCGAGCTGAATGCGCGGTTGCACGGCAGCCTCGATCCGCGGCTGACGAGCGCAGTCAGCGGCGAGAACCACGTGTCGGCCGCCGTCGAAGCCGTGATGCATCCGGAGCGGCTGTTCGGCGACGCCGTCGCGCCGACGGATTTTCGCGGCTACTGCGGGCACGTGCTGCTGCTGTCGTCGCGCAACGGCGTGCTGCGGCAGGACTTCACGTGGCAGGCGATCCAGGCGCTGCCGTCGTTCGTCGGGCTCAAGCAATGGATCAAGGTCGGCGACACGCTGCGCGTGACCACCGACCTGCAGACGGCGCTCGGCACGGTCGGCCTGTACAGCCCGACCTTCGAGCGGCTGCTCGAGGATTGCCGGCGGATCCGCGAAATCGAGGCCAATTTCTTCGCGGACGAACACGCGGTCGCACCGGCCTGACGCGGCGGGCACGGCGCGCCGGCTCGCCCGGATCAGCGGGCGAGCAGCGCGCCCGCCTGCCGGCCGATGACCGTACGCAACACGTCGAGCTCCGGCAACGCGGGCGTTTCGTCGGGCGTGACGAGGTAGGTCGTCACGCTGTCGAGATCGTCGAACGCATGCGTGCGCAACTCCTTGCGCGCCACGTGCTCGGTCGTGATCCGTTTCGGCAGGATTGCAACGCCCATCCCGGCCGCCACGCAGCCGAGGATCGCGCCGAACGTGCCGAACGACGACACCGATTCGATCGCGACGCCGCGCGCCTTCAGCCAGTGCTCCGCGACCGCGCGATACGGGCAGCCGTCGTGAAACGCGAGCAGCCGCACCGCGTTGTCGGCCAGCAGCTGCCGGCGCGTGACCGTGGCCGCGCTCACCAGCACCATGTCTTCCGCGAACGCGGGCTCGTAACGCAGCCCGGGCCTGACGATCGCGCGTGCGGTGAGCGCGGCGTCGAGCCGGCCGCGCAACAGGGCATCGGCCAGATCCGGCTCGCTGCCGATCTGCACCACGAGGCCGAGCGCCGGATCGTGCGCCGTCAGCGCGGCGGCCAGCGCCGGCAGCCGCGTGGCCGCCGTGCTTTCCATCGAGCCGAGCCGGAAGCTGCGTGCTACCGGCGTGTCGCGCACCACCTGCGTCGCTTCGTCGACGAGGCGCAGGATGCGGTCGCAGTACGGTATCAGCCGGCGCCCGGCATCGTTCAGCACCAGTCGCTTGCCGTGCCGGTCGAACAGCGGCGCGCCGAGCGACTCTTCGAGCTGGCGCAGCCGCGCGGTGACGTTCGACTGCGTGCAGCCGAGCCGTTCGGCCGCGCGCAACGCGCTGCCTTCCTGCACGACGGCCCGGAAGGTTTCGAGCAGAGGAATGTTCATATCACTTTCTCTTGTTACTGATTCAGTTTATATCATTTTACTTCGCTCATCATCCGGATTAGCCTAGCGGATATTCCGTGCCGGCCGCGCCTTTTCCGAGGAATCCGCATGCCATCCGCCGTCTGCTCCGGCTTCACCCCCGTTCACCGCCGCTCCGAGGCCCGCCCGTGCGCGCGCTGATCGCTGCGCTGGTGCGGCGCGGGCCGACCGTGCTCGCATGTGGCGTCGTCCTCGGGCTGCTGGTGCCGCCGCTCGCGGATCTCGCGCGGCCGTTGATGCCCGTCACCGTGTTCCTGTTCGTACTCGGCACGCTGCTGCGCGTCGAACCGAGCGCCGTGCGCGCGGTCGCGCGGCGGCCGGCTGTGTCGGTGCTGCTGCCTGCCATGACGATGATCGCGTGCCCGGTCGCGCTCGGCATCGCCGCACGGCTCGCCGGCATGCCGTACGACTGGGTGGTCGCGCTGGTGATCGCGTACTGCGCGCCGCCGTCGAGCGGCACGTCGACGATCGCGCGCATGCTGTCGCTCGACGCCAGTGTCGCGCTCGTCGCCACCCTCGCGTCGATGGTGTTCGTGCCGCTGACCGCGCCGCTGCTGACGGCCTGGTTCAGCCACGATGCGGCCGTGGCGATCTCGCCGCTGAGTCTCGCGTTGCGGCTCGCGCTGCTGATCGGCAGCGCCGAGGGCGTCGCATTGCTCGTGCGGCGCGTGGCCGGCGCGCGGCTCGACCGTTTTGCGACACCGATCGATGCGATCGTCGTCGTCGCGCTGCTGGTGTTCGCGCTCGGCACGATGGCCGGCATGCAGCAGTCGATCATCGACGCGCCGCACCGCGCGTTGACGGCGATTGCCCTGGCGTTCGCGGTCAACGCCGGTTTCCAGATCCTCGCCTACGGGCTCACGCCCGGCGACGTCCGCACGCGGCTCAACGTTGCGCTGATCGTCGCCAATCGCAACGTCGGGCTGATGTGGGCCGCGCTCGGGCTGGCCGCGACGCCGACCATGGCGCTCGTGTTCACGTGCGCACAGTTGCCGATCTATACGCTGCCGCGCGTCGTCCAGCACCTGCTGCCGCGCCTCGAAGCGCAACGCCTGCGCCGACGTGCACGCTAGCCGGCGCCTTTCTTCCGTCCTCGATCAAGGATTCTTCATGAAGCGACTCATCGTGATCGGCGCACGCGCCACCGGCAGCAGCGTCGCGCTGGTGCGCGCCGCCCTTGCACGCCAGGTGGCCGTGACCGTCATCACCGCGCCCGGCCATCGTCTCGACGGCGTGTTTCCCGGCAGCGTCGAGACGGTCAACCTCGAGCCCGACGCGGGCCGGCTCGCCGGCTGGCTGCGCACGCGCTTTCCGGACGAGATCGACACGCTGCGCGTGACGACCGCGCACGACACCTATGCGCGCACCGCCGCATGGGTCGCCGATGCGCTCGGCCTGCCCGGCCCCGATGCGCGGCACGTCGCGCACGCCGTGTCGAAGTCGAACCAGAAGGCGCTGCTCGCCACACACGGCATCCCGGCCGCGCAGTTCGTCGCGGGCACGCTGGCCGCGCCGGCAGCGCTCGCGGCGGCGGCTACGCCGTTGCGCTTTCCGGTCGTCGTCAAGCCGTCGGAAGGCTCGGCGAGTGACGGCGTGCGGCGGTGCGAGGACATCGCTGAAGTCCGTACGCAACTCGACGCGCTCGTCGCCGCGCAGGCCGATGCGTCGTCGCTTGCGACCGAACGTGTCGTCATCGAGGAATTCCTGGAGGGCAGCGAATACTGCGTCGAGTATTTCGACGGCCGTTATGTCGGCGCGCTGCGCAAGCTGAAGCGGCATGGCGCCGGTTTTCTCGAACGCGGCTATACGTCCGAACTCGATCTCGACGCCGATACGCTGCGCGCGCTGATCGACGTCGGCACGCGTGCGACCGCCGCCGCCGGGCTCACGTGGGGGCCCGTGCATCTCGACTGCATCGTGCACGACGGCGTGCCGCACGTGATCGAACTGAATCCGCGCATCGCGGGCAGCTTCATCTGCGACATCGTGCGCGACGGCTACGGCTTCAACGTCGTCGAAGCGTTGCTCGACAAGCTCGACGGGCGGACCGTGGCGATTCCCGAGCTGTTCGAGCCGCACGCGTATGCACGCGCCGAATTCCTGCTCGACAGCGATCCCGGCGCGTGGCGTTTCGCGCAGGCCGGCGAGATCGACGACGGCGCGGTGAGGATCAGCTACGGGCCGCAAGTGCTGCCCGATCGCGAACGGCGCGCGTTTCTTTATGTGCGGGTTGCGTTGCCGGCTGCGCACGGTTCGGTGGAACACGCGGGAACGTCAGCCGGGCGCGGCGACGTCTTGCAGCCGACGCTGGCTGCAGCACCTTCTCCTGTTCCTGAGCCTTCAACCGGAAAGGTTCGCTGATACATCGCGGGGCTTTCCGGAATGGCCGCTGCGGTGCCTGAGCGCATCCGCGTCGCACTTCACGCGCAATCACCCGCCCCGTTCGTCGCGGTGGGCCCGGATACGGTGGGCGCCTTCCTCCGGGCTGCATGTCGACGTGTCGATGCGCATCGAGTACGGCCGTGAACAGGCAGGGTGTCCGATCTGGGATCTGGCCATTCCCTCTCCCCGATCCGGCCTCGCACGTTCCCGCTGCTCAAGAATGGCCCACGGATACGAAACGCCAACGACGCTGGTACGGCGAGGTGACAGTGCAGCAATGCACGCGTCCAGCGCGGGTGTATCCCGAAGGACGAGATCGAGGACGATGTCGAAATGACTGGCCGCAACGCGGCTGAGCGTCGACTGCAGGTTCAGAGGATGATGTCTGAGCGCCTGGTCGAGCGCTTCGTCCGATCGCATGTCACGCCTGCGCGACAATTCGGCATACACGTCCAGCGAAATGTGAAACACGGGCACGTCCGAACTGTCCCGGAGCGCGCGCAGCCAGGCTGCTCTTTCCGGCGCTGGTCGGGCCGTGCAATACGACCGCGATGGGTTTCATAGCGAATGGCGGTGAAATCGCCGGACGTGCGCAGCGAGCGCGGCGCAGTGACAGCCGAACATCAGTTAACCGCCGGCTCGTATCGCGAGCAAACATCGCTGTCGAGTTTCGGTCCGCGCGAAGACCTAGGTCATCACCTACGTTCACGCCGTTCCGGATCGACCGGTTGAATCCACCACCCGTTACGGCCAATCGAGACTCTCGGCAATGACGTCCGCTTTCGGTGCATGAACTGCCGGAGCCGGCGGCGTGACTGTGGCTATCAGCGTGAGCGGAGCACCGATGTCGGAGCGACGGCGGCTAACAGGCTCCCGACCGGTCAAACATCTACGTAGCTCGACCTGACTTCGTGCCGCGTCCGGAACACCGCTTTCACTACGGCCGCTGCGCGTTCCATGGCGGGCCCCGGAACGAACAGATAAAGGCGGCAGAGATCGGCATAGTGCGTCTGCAATGCGTCGATTTCCGCGAAGGTCGCGCCACCCGTGTCATTGATGTATTCGAGTCCCTTGCTGGTCGCGACCAGCATCGCAGCTTCTTTGATCGCGGTCAGCGCAGCGGAATGCAGTACGGCATCGGCAAAGGCCAGTTGCATCCCGCCCGTGATCCCGCTCTCAACGCTCGTGCGTTCGATGTCGCCGTGAATTGGGTTGCGCAA